>NZ_JAPYKH010000047.1 GCF_029623345.1 Sphingomonas phyllosphaerae | reverse complement strand
GCGTGGAGCACCTGAATGGGTCGCGGGCACCCCGGCGCTCGGTGACGCCACCGCGAAGATTATCCATCTCTCGATCATGCAGGCCGTCTCCCGCTTCGAAGCGCGGGAGAACCTCGACGCGATGATCGAGAAGGTCGTGGCCGATCGAGCCCCGCTCGCGATCACGCGAGAGCGCGGCGAGGGCGCCGTCCTGATCTCCGCGGCGAACGGGCCTCGATCGAGGAGACACTCCATCTGCTTCGCTCCGCCGCCAATGCCAAGCGACTGCTAGCGAGCATCGCCGAACCGGAGACCGGGGGTCGTGAGGAGCACGAGCTTTTGCGTCCGTGAAGGTCCAAATCTCGGCGCGCTCATGGTCCGAGTATCTCGACCTGCATGCGCAGGACGCCAAGCTGTTCACCAAGCTCAACGCGCTGATCGAAGAATGTCGGTGACATCCGTTCAGCGGCATCGGCAAGCCTGAGCCGCTCGGCGGCAATCTATCAGGCTGGTGGTCGCGCCGCATCACGCAGGAGCATCGACTCGTCGATCGAGTTCTCGGCATTGGTGTCGATCAGGTGCTGCAAGTGGCACATTGCCGCTATCATTATTGAGGCAACAGCGCCGACCCGGATTAGGTCGGCGCGATGGCACCGCAACCGCTCGAGCCCGGACGCTCAAGGAGCCATCCCGAGCACCGATCAGTTCTCCGCCGGCAGATACACCTCCCCACCCGTCTCCTTGAACCGCTCGCTCATCGCCGCCATGCCTGCCTCGGCATCCTCCGCCGCGACGAAGCTCGCCACCGGCGCGTTCTGCTTGGCGGCGAAGTCCCGCACCTCCTGCGTGATCTTCATCGAGCAGAACTTGGGCCCGCACATCGAGCAGAAATGCGCGGTCTTCGCGCCCTCGGCGGGCAGCGTCTGATCGTGGTACGACTCGGCGGTGTCGGGATCGAGCGACAGGTTGAACTGGTCGCGCCAGCGGAACTCGAAGCGGGCCCGCGACAGCGCGTCGTCACGCAGCTTCGCCGCCGGGTGCCCCTTCGCCAGATCCGCCGCATGCGCGGCCAGCTTGTACGTCACGACGCCGACCTTGACGTCGTCGCGGTCGGGCAGGCCGAGATGCTCCTTGGGCGTGACGTAGCAGAGCATCGCGGTGCCGTACCAACCGATCATCGCCGCGCCGATGCCCGACGTGATGTGGTCGTAGCCCGGCGCGATGTCGGTGGTGAGCGGCCCGAGCGTATAGAAGGGCGCCTCGCCGCACGCCTCGAGCTGCTTTTCCATGTTCTGCTTGATCTTGTGCATCGGCACATGGCCGGGGCCCTCGATCATCACCTGCACGTCCTGTGCCCAGGCGCGCTTGGTCAGCTCGCCCAACGTGTAGAGCTCGGCGAATTGCGCCTCGTCGTTGGCGTCGGCGATGCTGCCGGGGCGCAGGCCGTCGCCGAGCGAATAGGCGATGTCGTACGCCTTCATGATCTCGGTGATCTCGTCGAACCGCTCGTACAGGAACGATTCCTTGTGATGCGACAGGCACCATTTCGCCATGATCGAGCCGCCGCGCGAGACGATCCCGGTGACGCGCTTGGCGGTCATCGGGATGTACGGCAGCCGCACGCCGGCGTGGATGGTGAAATAGTCGACGCCCTGCTCGGCCTGCTCGATCAGCGTGTCGCGGAAGATCTCCCAGGTCAGCTCCTCGGCGATCCCGCCGACCTTCTCCAGCGCCTGGTAGATCGGCACCGTGCCGATCGGCACCGGCGAGTTGCGGATGATCCACTCGCGCGTGTCGTGGATGTTGCGCCCGGTGGAGAGGTCCATCACCGTGTCCGCGCCCCAGCGGATCGACCAGACGAGCTTGTCGACCTCGCTGGCGACGTTCGACGCCACTGCGCTGTTGCCGATGTTGGCGTTGATCTTGACCAGGAAGTTGCGCCCGATCGCCATCGGCTCGCTCTCGGAGTGGTTGATGTTCGAGGGGATGATCGCGCGCCCGCGCGCCACCTCGTCGCGGACGAATTCGGGGGTGACGTAATCGGGGATGGCGGCGCCGAAGTCCTCGCCATCGCGGACATATTCGGCGAGCATCGCGCGCCCGAGATTCTCGCGCGTGGCGACATATTCCATCTCGGGCGTGATGATGCCGCGCCGCGCGTAGTGCATCTGGCTGACGTTGGCGCCGGCCTTGGCGCGCAGCGGCCGCTTGTTGACGTTGGGGAAGGGCTGCACACCGCCCGAGCGATCCGGCCCGAGCTGGCCGTTGTCCTCGGGGCGCAACGCGCGCGCGTCGTAGCGCTCGACGTCGCCGCGCGCTTCGATCCAGGCGGTGCGGCGCGCGGGCAGGCCCGCCATGATGTCGATCGCCGCGGCCGAATCGGTATAGGGGCCGCTGGTGTCGTAGACGTTGAGCGGCGGTTCGCCGCAGCCGGGATCGAGCTGGATCTGCCGCATCGCCACGCCGAGCGGACCGACATGGATCTTGCGCGAACCGCGGATCGGGCCAGTGGTGACACCGATCTCGGTGCGGGCGGGGACGTCGGCCATGCGTCTTCTCCTCGTGCTCGCGGGAGAAGACGGTTCGCCCGGGGGACGCCGCTCCACTCCCTACGCCGGTGTCAACCGGATCAGGTTCGGCGGGTCGAGGGCTGCCGCCCTCCTCTCAACCGCGGCATCGGCGGTCCCCCGGGGAAGCCACCGTCATAGCCGGATCGAGCGGACAAGCAAAGGGCCGCTTGCTCCGGCTCCGCGACGAGCGGCGCCGGCCCGATCAGGCGGTGGCGCCCGACGTGCGCAGCGCCTCAATCGAGTTGTTGGTGCCGGCCGGGAAGAACCCGCCGCCCACCTTCGCGGAGGTGGTGAGATAGGCGATGTTGTGCACCTGCGCGGAGGAGCGGCTGTAGGCGATCGAATTGGAGTCGGCGGGCACCAGGTCGGCGACCGTGAGCGCGCCGTTGGCGTCCGCCGTGGCCAGGGGTCCGTCGCGCGTGCCGGTGCCGTCGAGCAGGTCGCGTGCGGCGGACAGCTTGTTGGCCTTGGCGCGTGCGTCGAGCCCGAGGTTGAACAACTCGGTGCGGATCAGCCCGGCATGATAAGCCTCGGCGGCGAGGATTCCCGCCGCCGCTTCGAGATAGGTTGCGCTGGTGATCAGCGGCGACGCACCCTTGTAGGCGGTGACGCCGAGATCCTCGAACAGGAAGGCGGCGAGCAGGAAATTCTCGTCGCTCGCATAGGGATCGAAGGTCTGCCCCGACGCGACCACGCCGGCCGCCTGCGCCGCGGCGGTGAACGCCCCCGTCGCGCCGCCGTCGATGTTGATCGCGGGCTGCGCGATCACCAGTGTCGATCCCGCCGCGGTCAGCACCGCGCGTAGCGCGGTGACGTGCGCGATCTCGTCGCCCGCGATCTCGCGCGCGTAGGAGGCGATCACCGGATCGGCGAACTCGACCTTGCGCCCGCCGGTGACGTCGCCGCGCGTGCCCACCGCACCCGTCAGGCTCGCATCAGGCAGCCGCCGGCCGAACGCCGCGATCGAGTAGAATTGCGCCTCGAGATACTCGAGGTTGAGCGCGAGCTGGAGGATGCCGACATCGGTCGACACCCCGCTGGCGGTGGAAGTCGGCGTCGGCGACGGCGTCGGGGTCGGCGTATTGTCGTTGTTGTCGCTGCCGCAGGCGGAAAGCAGGCCCAAGCCCCCTGCCGCGGCGGCACCGGCGCTGGCGAGCTTGAGGAAGCGGCGGCGTTCGGCGCGTCGCTCATTGGCGAGCTCGAGCGCGGCGAAGACGGAATCCTTGATCATGATGACGGTCCCTCAGTCAGGGCGATACGGGAAAGGCGATCGGGGGCGGTCACACGCCTCAGGCCGATGCCGCGCTCGTCTTGATGTTGCCGTTGACGCCGGCGGGGAAGAAGCCGCCGCTGCTCACCGCCGCGGCGTTGAGGTAGACGATGTTGAGCACCTGCCCGGCCGAGCGGCTGTAGGCGATGCCATTCTCGTTGAGCGGCACGATGTTCGAGACCGTGCCGTCGCTCGTCGTGGTGGAGGCGATGCCCTGGTCGTCCTCGGCCGCGATGCCGCGCACCGCATCCGTCGTCGCGGTTTTGCCGTCGAGCGTGTCGCGCGCGTCGGAGATCGCCGTGGTCGCCTCGATCAGCTGCAGCGACGGCGTCGCCAACCCCTTGCGGTACAGCACCGAGCGAATGATCGCGGCGTGATAGGCCTCCACCGCGAGGATCCCCGCGGCGGCCTCGACGAAGACCTTGTTGCTGATCAGCGGCGCCGCGCCCTTGTAGGCGGTGACGCCGACGTCCTCGAAGATGAACGCGCCGAGCAGGAAGTTCTCGTCTGAGGCGTAGGGATCGAAGCTCTGGCCCGCCTGGATCAGCCCCGCCGCGCGCGCGGCCACGCTGAACGCGCTGGTGGCGCTGACGCTGAGGTCGATCGCGGGCTGCGCGGCGCGCGTGGTGTCGCTGAACTGGCTGCGCAGGAAGCGCACGTGCGCCAGCTCGTCCGCCGCGATCTCGCGCGCATATTGCCCGACGAGCGCGTCCTTGAATCCTACCGCGCGGCCGCCCGTTGCCGCACCCGCCGTGCCGACGTTGCCGCTGGTGTCGGCCGCGGCGAGCGCCGCGCCGGTGGCGGCGAAGGAGTAGAAGTTCGCCTCGAGATATTCGAGGTTTAGCGCGAAGTTGAGCACGTCCGCCTCGGTGAAGGTGGCGGTGGGCGTCGGACTGGGCGAGGTCTGCGCCTGCGCCGAAGCGGCCAAAGCGGTGGCCCCGATCGCGGCGGCACCGGCGACCTGGGTGAAGAAGTCGCGGCGCGAGTCGCGGCGGCGCGCGCGCGCCTCAAGCGTCTCCATCAACGGCTGGCGATCCGGCATGACAGGCCCTTTCCTAGTTGTCCCGACGCGCCGTGCTTGCCACACTTCCTAACCGACGTCAGGTTACGACACATACGACGGAGCGACACGAAGGATGCAGCGAGTGGCGGAATATTCGGGCGCTGCCAAGCCGTGACCGCGGCGCCCTCAGACGCGGCCGCGCGACGCGCCGAGCTGGTGCGCGTGCTGCTCGCCGTGGCCACGGAGGACCGCGACGCCTTCCAGCGGCTGTATCGACTCACCTCGGCGAAGCTGTTCGGCATCTGCCTGCGTATCTGCGGCGAGCGGCAGGCCGCGGAGGACGTGTTGCAGGACGTGTACGTGCAAGTGTGGCGCCGCGCGGGCGGCTATGAGCCGGGACGGGCGAGCCCGATCACCTGGCTGGCGACGATCGCGCGTCACCGCGCGATCGACTGGCGGCGCCGCCAGCACGTCACCGCGCCGCTGGCCGAAGCGGGCAGCATGGCCGAGCCGATCGATCCGGCGCCGCGCGCCGACACCGAGCTGCTCGCGGAGGAGGAGCGCGGGCGGATCGCCGACTGTCTCGAGACGCTCGAGCCGAGGCCGCGCGACGCGGTGCGCGCCGCTTTCTACGACGGCGTCACCTATGCCGAGCTGGCGGCGCGCGACGGCACGCCGCTGGGTACGATGAAGAGCCTGATCCGCCGCGCGCTGCTGCGGCTCCGCGAGTGCCTGTCCGATGACGCCTGACGATCAGGCCCTCGCCGCCGAGCTGGCGCTCGGGGTGCTCGACGGCGCCGAGCTGGTCGCGGCGCGCGCCCGGCTCGCCGGTGACCGCGCCTTCGCCGCCGAGGTGGCGCGCTGGGAAGAATGGCTCGCGCCGCTCGCGCTGGCCTTCCCCGAGTCGGTGCCGCCGCCCGAGCTGGAAGCGCGCGTGCTCGCCGCGATCGACACGCCG
>NZ_JAPYKH010000046.1 GCF_029623345.1 Sphingomonas phyllosphaerae | reverse complement strand
GGTCATGGGCGCGGCTCGCTACGGCTGGAGGAGGCGGCGAGGGTGCGCGGTGTTGGAGGGTGTAGGACAGGGGCGCGGTGATGGGTCGTCGAAGGGCGCACGGGGGACTGGTCAGTGGATATGTAGTTACATAATGTGGGGCGGAGATCAGCTTGCGCGTGCGCGCCAAGCAGCAGGTGACGCTGCGGCTCGACCCCGACGTGGTCGAGCGCTTCCGCGCCGACGGGCCGGGATGGCAGGGGCGGATCAACGCGGCGCTGCGCAAGGCAGTGGGGCTTCAGGGATAGCGTCGTCGCGCGTGGACGACGGCGAGTACGTCGATAGTCGTGCGAGAGACGCTGTAGATCAGGAGGTAATTGCGGTGAACCACTGCCTCGCGCGTACCCGGCGCGCGTCCGGGGCGGTGGAGGAAGGGAAAAGCCAGCAGGCGCCTAGCGGTGTCTTCAAACCGTTGGGCCAAGTCCGCGGCTGCCGCGGCATGACGATCGGCGATGTATCTGATGAGGACGGTCACGTCGCGTCGAGCGGCCGGCCGCCAGATGAGCGTCCTCGTCAACGGGAGCGTGCGCGCTCGATGATGTCTCGAACTTCAGCCATCACCTGCTCGTGCGGGATGCCCGGTTCGGTAGAGGCGATCGCCTTCTCGACCTTGGCGCGCAACCACGCATCATAGGCGCCGGCCTCGTCGCGCGACGACGCGGTGGGCGTGTCGGTTGGTAGCTCCGCCATTCCTGCATCATAAAAGACGGCGGCTTGGGGCGGAAGCGCGCTCTTCGTCTTGCCTCCCCCGCGTTGCCTCAGATTGGCGAGGCCTCAGCGACTCGCTCGGCGAGCGGAACGCACACTCGCCACGACTGTCCCGCGCGCTGCGCGCCAAGCAGCAGGCGACCCTGCGGCTCGACCAGCGTGATGACCCGACCTACCAGTCCGCCCCGTGCTGATCCAGCGCCTCAAGGAGCGCTCGTTTGCTCGCCGAGCGTCGGTTGCCGGCGTTTCGCGGCACCTCCGGCTTCCCGGTCTTTTCCCGTCGAGCAGCAAGGCGAGACACGAGATCGCCGTGCTCGATCACGCGACCCTGCCAGTCGGCGGCGATGTCAGTCTTCGAGGCCGCCGACGCCATGATCGTTTCCAGCTTCGCGGCGGATACGCTCTTCGACCGCGAGCAGTACCAGCACACGCAGCAGTTCGGAGCGGTGTGGCATCACTCCGCCGCCTCAGCCTCCGCCTTCACGCCCGGCCCCCGCTTCACCAGCAGCGGCGCCAGATACCGCCCGGTGAAGCTCCGCTTCTCCTTCACCACCTGCTCGGGCGTGCCTTCCGCGACGATCTCGCCGCCCTTGACGCCGCCCTCTGGACCCAGGTCGATGATCCAGTCGGCGGTCTTGATCACGTCGAGGTTGTGCTCGATCACCACCACCGTATTGCCCTGCTCCACCAAGGCGTGGAGCACCTCGAGCAACTTGCGCACGTCCTCGAAATGCAGCCCGGTGGTCGGCTCGTCGAGGATGTACAGCGTGTTCCCCGTCGCGCGGCGCGACAGTTCCTTGGCCAGCTTGACGCGCTGCGCCTCGCCGCCCGAGAGCGTCGTCGCCTGCTGGCCGACCTTGACGTAGCCGAGCCCGACCTCGACCAGCATCGCCATCTTGTCGCGGATCGGCGGCACCGCGGCGAAGAAGCCGGCGGCGTCCTCCACCGTCATGTCGAGCACGTCGGCGATCGAATGGCCCTTGAACTTCACCTCCAGCGTCTCGCGATTGTAGCGCGCGCCGTGGCAGACGTCGCAGGTGACATAGACGTCGGGGAGGAAGTGCATCTCGATCTTGAGCACGCCGTCGCCCTGGCACGCCTCGCAGCGCCCGCCCTTGACGTTGAAGCTGAACCGCCCCGGCTTGTAGCCGCGTGCCAGTGACTCCGGCAGCCCGGCGAACCAGTCGCGGATCTGGGTGAAGGCGCCGGTGTAGGTCGCGGGGTTCGAGCGCGGGGTGCGGCCGATCGGCGACTGGTCGATGTCGATCACCTTGTCGAGGTGCTGCAGCCCGGTGATCTTGTCGTGCTTGCCCGCCAGCACGCGCGCGCCGTTGAGCTGGCGTGCCGCCCCCGCGAACAGCGTGTCGATGGTGAAGCTCGACTTGCCCGAGCCCGACACGCCGGTCACGCAGGTGAAGGTGCCGAGCGGGATCGACGCGGTCACGCCGGTAAGGTTGTTGGCGCGCGCATTGTGCACCGTCAGCTTCTTGCCCGATCCCTTGCGGCGTTTGGCCGGCAGCGGCACCGCACGCACGCCGTTGAGATAGTCGGCGGTGACCGAGCCGGTGCTGGCGAGCAGCTCGGGCAGGGTGCCCTGCGCCACCACCTGGCCGCCGCGCACGCCCGCGCCCGGGCCCATGTCAATGACGTAATCGGCGGTGCGGATCGCGTCCTCGTCATGCTCGACCACCAGCACGGTGTTGCCGAGATCGCGCAGCCGGCGCAGCGTGGCGAGCAGCATGTCGTTGTCGCGCTGGTGCAGCCCGATCGAGGGCTCGTCGAGCACGTACAGCACGCCCGACAGCCCGCTGCCGATCTGCGACGCCAACCGGATGCGCTGGCTCTCGCCGCCCGAGAGCGTGCCCGAGGTGCGGTCGAGGTTGAGATAGTCGAGCCCGACGTTGTTGAGGAAGCCGAGCCGCTCGATGATCTCCTTGAGGATGCGCTCGGCGATCGCGCGCTGCTGGTCGCCGAGATGGTCGGGCAGGTCGGTGAAGAAGGCGAGCGCGTCGACCACGCTCAGCCGCGTGGCGTGGCTGATGTCCTCGTTCGCGATCTTGACCGCGAGCGCCTCGGGCTTGAGCCGCGCGCCGTGGCAGGTCTCGCACGGCTGCGACGACTGGTATTTGCCCAGCTCCTCCTTGATCCACGCGCTCTCGGTGGAGAGCATGCGGCGGTTGAGGTTGCCGATCACGCCCTCGAACGGCTTCCTGACGTCGTAGCTCTTCTTGCCGTCGATGAAGGTCAGCGTCACCGGCTGCCCTTCGGTGCCGTAGAGGATCTTGTCCGCCACCTCGGGGTGGAGCTCGCCCCAGGGCGTGTCGAGCGAGAAGCCGAGCTCGCGCGCCAGGCTCGCCATCACCTGCATGTAATAAGGCGAGGGCGGGTTGCTCTTGGCCCAGGGTACCACCGCGCCCTTCTTGATGCTGAGCAGGTGGTTGGGGACGATCAGGTCCTCGTCGAACACGAGTTTCTCGCCGAGCCCGTCGCACGCCGGGCAGGCGCCCTGCGGCGCGTTGAACGAGAACAGCCGCGGCTCGATCTCGGCGATGGTGAAGCCGCTGACCGGGCAGGCGAACTTCTCCGAGAAGACGATCCGCCCCGGCGGTGCGTGATCGCCCAGCACGACGCTCTCGGGCGTGCGCGGCTCGACCGGATCGGCCGGGTCGACATAAGCGAGCCCGTCGGCGAGCTTGAGCGCGGTCTCGAAACTGTCGGCGAGGCGCGTCGCGACGTCCTCGCGCACCACCAGGCGATCGACCACCACCTCGATGTCGTGCTTGTACTTCTTGTCGAGCGCGGGGGCCTCGTCGATCTCATGCACCTCGCCGTCGATGCGGACGCGCGTGAAGCCGGCCTTCTGCCACTCGGCCAGCTCCTTGCGATACTCGCCCTTGCGCCCGCGCACGACCGGCGCGAGCAGGAACAGCCGCGTCCCCTCGGGCAGCGCCATCACGCGATCGACCATCTGGCTGACCGTCTGCGCCGCGATCGGCAGCCCGGTGGCGGGCGAATAGGGCACGCCGACGCGCGCCCACAGCAGCCGCATGTAGTCGTAGATCTCGGTGACGGTGGCGACGGTCGAGCGCGGGTTGCGGCTGGTGGTCTTCTGCTCGATCGAGATCGCGGGGGAGAGGCCCTCGATATGGTCGACGTCGGGCTTCTGCATCAGCTCGAGGAACTGGCGCGCATAGGCCGAGAGCGACTCGACGTAGCGGCGCTGGCCCTCGGCATAGATCGTGTCGAACGCGAGGCTCGACTTGCCCGAGCCCGACAGGCCCGTGATCACGGTGAGCGTGTCGCGCGGGATGTCGACCGACACGTCCTTGAGATTGTGCTCGCGCGCGCCGCGGACGGAGAGGGTGGTAAGGGCCATGCGGTTGTTTGTTCCAGATTTGTTCGGGCAGGTCCAGCGCGGGGCGCTTGCCCGCGCGATGTGGGACGCTAGGCTGCGGGCGACAAGGCGCGCCCGGGCACGCGCCGGCACGGGAGCGAGCGATGCGGCGGAGCGGGCGTGAGCGCGGGCGAGCGGACAGACGCGCGCACCCGCGCGGGGTGACGGCGGCGGCGAGCGCGGCGTTGCTGGGGAGCGCGCTCGCGCTCGCCGCCGCGGCGCCGCCCGCACCCGACGCGCCGACTCCGCTCGCGCCGGAGGGCAAATGGGTGGTCAATTACGGCGAGCGCGGCTGCGCGATGGCGCGCGCCTTCGGCCCGGCGAGCGCGCCCGTGATCGTGGCGTGGCGCTCGCTGCCGTTCAGCAACCGCGTCGAGCTGAGCGTGCAGCGCCGCCTCGGCCAGCGCGGGCTGCGCCGCGGCGTGCTCACGATCGCGGTGGAGGGGCGCGGCGACGAGACCGTCTACGAGGCGTTCAACGGCACCGGCGACAAATTGCGCACGCTGCGCGGCTGGACCAGCCCGGCGCTGTTCGCCGACCTGCCCGAGCGCGCGGTGCTGACGCTCACCCCCTCGAGCGAGCCGGCCTTCTCGGTGGCGCTGGTCGGCACCGCGCGCGCGCTCGCCGCGCTGGCGCGCTGCAACGACGATATCGCGCGCACCTGGGGCATCGCGCCGGGCGAGCGCGAGGCGATCGCGACCGAGGCGCAGCCGCGCGGCGACCCGACGCGCTTCGTCGGCCCCGACGACTATGCCAAGGCGGCGGTGGCGCGCGGCGAGCTCGGCACCTCGGCGCAACTGTGGACGATCGCCACCGACGGGCGCGTCAGCGAGTGCCGCACCGTGATCCCGAGCGGCAGCGCGGCGCTCGACACGGCCGGCTGCGACGCGGCGCGGCTGCGCGCGCGCTTCACCCCGGCGATGGGGCGCGACGGCCGGCCGATGACGAGCCACGTCACGCAGGTGATCAAATGGGAGCTGCCCGGCGCGTGGCAGGACGATCCCGCCTATCGCACCTATGTGCGCCAGCGCCGCGAGGCCGCGCGCGCCGAGGGTTGATCGCCCGCGCGCGTGTCTTACCTCTGTGGCACACAGGAGGTGCGCATGGGCAAGAAGAAGGGTGCGGACGGCAAGGGTTCGGGCGGGGGCGCGGGCAAGGACGCGGGCAAAAGCGCGGGCCGGTCGGCGAAGCTGCCCAAGGAGCTGTTCGGCGTGAAGCTGCCCAAGGAGCTGCGCCGCCAGGGCGAGGCGTGGATCGAGCGCGCCCAGTCGCCCGCGGGCCAGCAGGCGATCGCGAGCGCGCTGACCGCGGTGGCGGGCGTCGCCGCGAGCGCGGTCGCGGCCAAGGCGGCGGAGAAGGCCGCGAAGAGCGCGGCGCCGGCGGGCGGCGCAGCCGAGGCGCAGGGGGCGGGCGCGGGCGCTGCGGCGGCGGGCGCCGGCGGCGGCCAGCGCACGCGCGAGCAGGAGATCGGCTACGCGGTGACGCGGGTCGCGACGGCGTTCTTCGGGGGATTGAAGGGGCGGGGGTAAAGCTTCTGAGCTCCTGATTAGCTTGTACTCAGAGGCTTTGCAAAGTCTCAATCACCTTTTTGGTGACCTCATCGATTGCCGAAGTCGACAGATTTTGAGTTGCCTTCTTAAGGAATCGCCCTTTGATCCCTTCAGGAACGCCTCGGCCAAAAAGCCATGCAGGCGTTCCCCGCTCTGCGTCGCGCAGCTTCAAAAAGATTTCCTGCTTTAGTGGTCCAAAGTACTGTCCGTTAATAGTATTCCACCAGCTTGAATCGACGCAATCATGATTTTCCTCGGCCAGATTAAGACATAGATCGGCCGCTGCCTGGCTTGGGAATAGAAACTCAAGTGTAAAAAAGGCTTGTTCGTCTTGGATCTGATGGTTCGCTAAAAATTCCTTGAAATCGTCAGAGAAGGGCAGGCACCAAGCAGCTTGTCGGCTTCC
>NZ_JAPYKH010000045.1 GCF_029623345.1 Sphingomonas phyllosphaerae | reverse complement strand
CACGCCCGCTCCCTAGCAAGACGCGTCGGCTCAGCCCCGACCGGGCACGTCGTGGTCGTGCGGCTCCTCGCCCTCGGCCTTCGCCTCATTGTAGCGCGCGATC
Source organism: Sphingomonas phyllosphaerae (assembly GCF_029623345.1). Classification (GTDB taxonomy): domain Bacteria; phylum Pseudomonadota; class Alphaproteobacteria; order Sphingomonadales; family Sphingomonadaceae; genus Sphingomonas; species Sphingomonas phyllosphaerae_C. Next base: position 6,636 of record NZ_JAPYKH010000045.1, on the reverse strand, counting down.
GCCTCGAGCGTGATGCGGCGCGCTTCCTCGCGGCCACCCCAGGTGCCGATGCGCACCCACTTCAACTTCTCCAAATCCTTGTAGTGGGTGAAGAAGTGCTCGATCTGCTGGAAGACGATCTCGGGCAGATCGTCCTTCTCGCCGACGTTGGCGTAGTAAGGGAAGGTCGAGTCTACCGGCACGCAGACCAGTTTCTCGTCGCCGCCGGCCTCGTCCTCAAGGTTAAGCACCGCGATCGGGCGCGCGCGCACGACGCAGCCCGGAATGAACGGCGAGCGCGCCACGACCAGCGCGTCGAGCGGATCACCGTCGGGTGACAGCGTGTGCGGCACGAAGCCGTAATTGGCCGGGTAGCGCATCGGCGTGTGGAGGATGCGATCGACGAACAGCGCGCCCGACGCCTTGTCGAACTCATACTTCACCGGCTCGCCGCCGGTGGGCACCTCGATTACGACGTTGAGATCGTCGGGCGGATCCTTGCCGACGGGAATGAGATCGATACGCATGCGCTTCCCCTTACTTGCGGCAACGCCCCGCGGGTCAGCGGGGCGTCAGGAGACGATCGAGGCCACCGTCGCCGGTGCCGATCTTCTGCAACCGCGGGTAGCGCAGGCCGCCATGATAGTCGAGCGCTGCACTGCGGAATCTATCCGAGGCCTTAACCATCAGCTGGATCGGCGCCTTGCTGGTCTTGGCGGCAGTGGTCGCGGCCTTCAGCTTGTCCGCCGAGTAGGCATCGCCGTTCACCGCAACGATCTGGTCGCCCACGGTGAGCCCCGCGTCGAAGGCGGCGCTGCCCCAGGTGACGCCGGTGAGATTGCCCGTCGCATCGAGCGACAACCCGCCCGAGTAGGTCAGGTTGGTGCTGCGCGCGCTCGTCTCGGCCGCCTTGAAGGAGGCGGTCGGTGTCTCACTATAGGTCAGACGATAGCCGTTGCGTGCGAATCCCTCGATCGGCGCGCCCGCGGCATGCTCGGTGAGGCGGCGCTGGAGGTAGCCGGCCCAGTCCCACGGCACGATGCCGTTGAGCGTCCTGGCGACGTCGTCAAAGGTGTAGGTGAGCTCGCCCCAGTCGCCGTCGCGCACGCCGAAGAAGGCGCGCGCGAAATCGTCGATCGACTTGGCGCCGCCCGATTTCTCGCGCAGCAGCGAGTCGACGTCCATCCAGACGAGCAATCCCTCGTTGTAATAGTCTTCGCTGCGCTGCCAGCTGGTCCAGCCTTTCGGCCGGCGCGACGAGATGATCGGATCGTTGGTGGTGTCGACCAGGTCGCGCCACTGCCGCGCCGGCTGGCTGTCATACAGCGCCATGATCGCGGCATATTGGTCGAGCGTGTCCTGCTTGCTCACCAGCCCCGAGCGCGCCTGGAGGACGTAGCCCCAGAATTGCGTCTGGCCCTCATACACCCACAGCAAGGAGTCGCGCATCGGGGTGCGGAAGTCGGGCGTCCACAGGTCCGCGCCGCGGCGGAACTTGCCGTCCCAGCTGTGCGTGAACTCGTGCGGCAGCAGGTTGCGTCGGCCGGGACCGTCGTCCCACTTCGTGAAATAGCCTGGCGTCACGCCGTTCTCGCTCGAGCGATGATGCTCCAGCCCGATGCCGCCGAGCTGGTCGGTGATCGAGAGCAGGAACTCGTAGTGATCGTAATGCTGCGCGCCGAAGGTCTTCACCGCCTGGTCGACCAGCCGCTGGTGCCCCGCGATCTGCTCGGGCGTGGCGGCGAGCTCGGCGGGATCGTCGGCAAAGACGTTGAGGTTAACCTTGGACGAGAGCGGCCAGGTCTTGCCGTAGCGGCCGGCCAGGATCGGGCTGTCGACCAGCACCTCGTAGTTCGTGGTCTCGTACGCATAGGTCGAGCCGGTCACCTTGGCCTTGAGCGCCCCGGCCGCAGTCCAGCCGTCCGGGTATTTGACCGTCATTTGGATCGGGATCTGCCGCGTGAACCAGCCCGCGGGATAGAGGCTCACCGAGTTGGGCTGGAGCGAAATCATCGTCGGCGTCACCGCGATGCGGCCCTGGTTGGCGGCGGTGGCGGAGATGAACTGGAACTTCGCTTCGACGCTGCGCGCCCCGGCGGGGACGTCGAGGTGGAAGGCGAAGACGTCGACCGGGTCGCGCGTCCACTCGATCCGCTTGCCGTTCGCGGTGACGATCAGGCCCGCGAGCTTCTCGATCTCGCCGCGAGGGCTGTGCGCGCCGGGCAGCCATTTGGGAAAGAGCAGCACGAGATGGCCTGCCTTCGCCACTGGGATTGTCTCGGTGACGTTGATGATGCCGCGCTGCGTGTCGGTGGCGTCGACGCTGAGACGGATCGTGCCGGCATAAGGCGTGTCGCGCGGCGCCGGGATCGTGTCCTCGAACGGAACCGGCTGCGGCGCGCTGTTGCCCGCGGGCACCTGCGCGGCGGCGCCGAGCGGGGCGAGGATGGTGGAGGCCAGCAGCGCGGCTGCGGCGAAACGTCGGATCATGGCGGGCGCCCCTGATGTGCTTTTTGTCACATCCGGCGTAACCAGCGTGCGCCGCGCTCGTCCAGCCCCGACGCGTAAAAAGGTCAGTCAGGGTGACCGTTTGCCCCTAGGCGGGGCGGCACCTGCGCCGCCCCTGCTCGATCAGATCATGCCCGCCTTCATCTGCTTGACCGCATGGTCCGCGGCGCGCGCGGTCATCGCCATGAAGGTGAGCGACGGGTTGACGCACGACACCGATGCCATCTGCGATCCGTCGGTGACGAACAGGTTGGGCGCGTCATGCGCCTGGTTGAAGCCGTTGAGCACCGACGTACCCGGATCGCGCCCCATGCGCGCGCCGCCCATCTCGTGGATCGCTTCGCCGGGAACGTGCTTGCCGCGCCCGCCGGTGACGTTGGTCAGCCCGGCCTGGCGCAGCATCAGCTGACCCTGCTCGAGCGCGTCGTCCATCATCTTGATCTCATTGTCGCGGAACGTAACGTCGAAGCGCAGCAGCGGGGTGCCGAAGCGATCCTTCTTGGCGAAGTTGAGCATCACGCGATTGTCGTCGTACGGCAGGCATTCGCCGAATGCGCCCATCGAGAAGCGCCACGGCCCGTATTCGCGCATGCCGTGCTTCATCCCCGCGCCGAAGCCCTCGGGCGCGGCGGCCTGGCGGAACGCCTGCCCCTGATAGCCGTAGCCGCGCTTGAACGGCAGCTCCTCGGCGACGAGGTTGCGGAAGCGCGGGACATAGACGCCGCCGGGCCGCCGGCCATATTCGATCAGGTCGGTCATGCCCGGGATCTCGCCCGAGACCCCGACGCGGAAGATATGGTCCATCACGCCGCTGCCGAGCGCGCCGTTCGAGTGGAACCAGCTACGCTCGCTGTCCGCGGCGCGCGAGTTGAGCAGCACGTGCATCGAACTCATCGCCGACGCGCAGAGGAACACCATCCGTGCGTTGACCACCTCGGCGCGGCCGGTGTTGGCGTCGACCAGCCGCACGCCGGTGACTCGCTTGCGCTGCGGGTCATATTCGAGGTTGGTCGCCCAGGTGTCCGAGCGCAGCGTCAGCCGCCCTGTCGCGCGCGCGGCGGGGAGGGTCACCGCCTGAGTCGAGAAATAGGCGCCGTAGCTGCAGCCGTGGCTGCACTGCGCGCGCTTCTGGCAGCGCGAGCGGTTCTGCTCGGGCTTGTCCTCGGTGATGTTGCTGAGCCGCGCGTTGATCAGCTTGCGTCCGGGGAACTCGCGCTCCAGCCGCTCCTTCAACCACGTCTCGGCGACGTTCATCGGGAACGGCGGCATGAACTCGCTGTCGGGCAGGTAGGGCAGATTCTCCTTACCGCCCGAGACGCCGATGTATTTCTCGACATATTCGTACCAGGGGGCGACGTCCTCGTAGCGGATCGGCCAGTCGACGCCGACGCCCTCGCGCTTGTTGGCGGAAAAGTCGGCGTCGCTCCAGCGGAAGCTCCAGCGCCCCCAGGTCAGCGACTTGCCGCCGACGACGGAGGGGCGCACCCAGTTGAACTTGTTGGGCGCGTCATAATCGTAGGGGTTGAGGCGGTCGTTGATGAAGAAGGGCTGGGTGGCGGGCGAGACCCAGCCGTTGAGCGCGAAATAGTCGCGCTTGGCGAGCGCGGCGGGCATCTTGTCGCGCGCCGGCACCTCATAAGCGGGCTTGCCCTCGAACGGGTAGTCCTCGCCGTGCTCGACCATGCGGCCGCGGTCGACCATCAGGACGCGCAGTCCCTTCTCGGTGAGCTCCTTGGCGGCCCAGCCGCCGCTGACGCCGGAGCCGATGACGATGGCGTCGAAGCGATCTGTTGCTGCCATGATGTTCAAGTCCGCGATATCGAGGGTCGGATGGGCCGGGGCGGCGCTGGACGCCGCGCGGCTCAGGACGAGAAGATGCGTTTGACCTTCGCGTAGGGATAAGCGCCGTCATAGTCGCCGGGGACCGGCAGGTAATGCCGCTCCTGCGTGATCCCGACCTCGGAGGTGTAATAGCCCGAGATAACGAGCTGCCGGAACGCGGTGAAGAAGGGCAGGCCGCCGGTCAGCTGGTCGTTCATCGCCAGCGTCAGCAGCGCGTCCTGCTGCGCCGCGGTCGCCTTGGCGGCGAGGACCTTATAATCCGCCATGCTGCGCGCGTCGATCGCGGCGAGGCCGCCGAGGATCGTGGCGCGATCGTCGTCGACCGCCCAGTCCCCCATCATATGCTCGATATATTCAGGGACGCCCGCGGCGATCGCGCCGGGCGTGTCGGTGGTGGGCAGCACGCGCTCGCTGAGCGCCGCGACCGTGGCGCGCTGCGCGGCGGTGAAGACCGGCGCGGGCGGGCCGGTGTTGATCACCGGGTTGGGTTGGTAGGCGGTGGCACGGGCGAGCGGGGCGAACAGGTTCGCGCCGAAAACCGCGACCACGCCGGCAAGTGCCTGGCGACGATCGATCATGCGCGCGCTCCAGGCGCGCGGCGTCCGTAAGTGACGCGCATATCCTCTCCCACCCCATCAGGTTGTTGAGGTGATGTTTCCACGTCAGGGCGTCGCCGTCAATGCGATAACGGTAGCGGTACCACGCGTCGCGCGGTGCCGCTCAGCTGGAGCCCAACACGTTGATGCTGAAAGCGATCACGCCGAGGTTGAAGACGAAGCCGGCGAGGCACTGTCCCAGCACCACGCGGCGCACCGGGGCTGCGGCGATCGTCACGTCCGAGGTCTGGAAGGTCATCCCCAGCGTGTAGCTGAAATAGAGGAAGTCCCAGTAATCGGGCGCGCTCGTCCCGGGAAAGTCGATCCCCTTCGAGTCGCCGCCCGCCTGGGCCGGCATGTAGAACAGATGCGCGTAGTGCAGCGCGTAGACCATGTTCGAGAACAGCCACGCCAGCACGAGCGTGCCGATCACCAGCAGCTTGCCCGCACCGCTCTCATTGCCCTTCAGCTCGGACTCGACCGCGACGAGGATCGCGAGCGTCACCGCGCCCGTCACCGCGAGCAGCAGTGCGCGGTTGGCGTCGTTGCTGCGGGACGAGCGCCGCATCTGCGCGGGCGTGTCGTGGCGAAACAGCGGCACCAGCGAGACCAGGAAGGTGAAGGCGGCGATGTCGAACGCCGCCATCACCCCGCGGCCCTTGCCCAGATGCGGGATCGCGAGCGCCAGCGCGCCCGCGAACACCAGCACGAAAAGCACGAAGCGCGGCGGCGCGAGGCGGCGGCCGATGCCCCACCAGCGCGGCGGGAGCGAGCGGGCGGCGGAATCGCTGGATGGGTCGTCGGTCATGCGACGATTGGCTAGCGCTCGCGCGGCCGCTCGCCTAGATACGCCGACCCATCATGAGCCGTATCCAGCCACCCGCCCGTGTCCGCGGCACCCAGGACATCTTCCGCGGCGAGCAGCGCCGCTTCGCGCGCGTGCTCGACGCCTTTGACCGCGTGCGCCGCCTCTACTGCTTCGAGCGGGTCGAGGTCCCCGTGTTCGAGGACACTCAGGTGTTCGCGCGCTCGATCGGCGAGACCACCGACGTCGTTTCCAAGGAGATGTACTCCTTCCCCGACAAGGGCGGCGACATGCTGACGCTGCGTCCCGAGTTCACCGCGGGGATCGCCCGCGCCTATATCAGCAACGGCTGGCAGCAATATGCGCCGCTCAAGCTGGTCACCTCGGGGGCGGTGTTCCGCTACGAGCGGCCGCAGAAGGGCCGCTACCGCCAGTTTCACCAGATCGACGCCGAGATCCTTGGCGCGCCCGAGCCCGCCGCTGATGTCGAGCTGCTGACGCTGGCCGACCAATTGCTCCACGAGCTCGGCATCGCGGAGGGGGTGACGCTCAAGCTCAATACGCTCGGCGACGCAGCGACACGCGAGGCGTGGCGCGCCGCGCTGGTGGCGCATTTCGAGGCGCATCGCGGCGAGCTGAGCGAGGACAGCCTGACGCGGCTCGAGAAGAACCCGCTGCGCATCCTCGACTCGAAGGACCCGCGCGACCGCCCGATCGCCGACAGCGCGCCCGATATTGACGCATATCTGACGGAGGAGGCGCGCGCCTTCTTCGACGCGGTGACCGCGGGGCTCGACGCCGCCGGGGTGCGCTGGGAGCGCGACGCGCGGCTGGTGCGTGGGCTCGATTATTATCGCCACACCGCGTTCGAGTTCGTCACCGACCGGCTCGGCGCGCAGGGGACGG
>NZ_JAPYKH010000044.1 GCF_029623345.1 Sphingomonas phyllosphaerae | reverse complement strand
CATCAGCTTCCCGCTGGGCCAGCCGCGCGAGCGCATCGGCGTGGTGACCGAACTCGCAGTGCGGCTGCGGCGCGGCCCCAATGCGATCTGGGAGGGGCAGGCGCAGTCGCTCACCGATACCAGCGCGCCCGACGCCGACGCCAATGCGGTCGCGGCGCGGCTCGCCACCGCTCTGTTCAAGGATTTCCCCGGCGAGTCCGGGCGCACGGTCGAGGTGAAATGACGCTACAGATCAACGCCGCCTTCGATGGCGGCAATATCCGCCTGGTCGAGCTGAGCGGCGAGGGGGACGACTGGACGTGCGATCTCGAGATCGTGCGCGACCATCAGTCCGACTTCTACCAATGGTTCTATTTCCGCGCCGCCGGTCTGCGCGGCAAGCGGGTGACGTTCCGCATCGTCAACGCCGGGCAGTCGGCCTATCCGTTCGGCTGGCCGGGCTATCGCACGCGCGCGTCGACCGACCTGGCGGCGTGGCGGATGATCGACACGCGCTATGACGGCGGCGTGCTCCAGTTCGACTGGACCGGCACCGGCGACCTCGCCTGGTTCGCCTATTTCGCCCCGTTCACGATGGAGATGCACGCGCGGCTGGTGGCGCGGATCGCGGCGTGTCCCGGCGTGACGCATCGTGAGCTGGGGCAGACGCTCGACGGCCAGGCGATCGATTATCTCCGCCTCGGCAGCGGCGCCAAGCAGGTCTGGCTGTACGGCCGCCAGCACCCCGGCGAGTCGATGACCGAATTCTGGATGGAGGGCGCGCTCGACTGGCTCACCAGCGACGCCGCGGCACCGCTGCTCGCGGCGGCGACGGTCCATGTCGTGCCCAACATGAACCCCGACGGCACGCGCCGTGGCCATCTGCGCACCAACGCCGCGGGGGTGAACCTCAACCGCGAGTGGCATGCGCCATCGCCCGAGCGCAGCCCCGAGGTGCTGTGCGTGCTGCGCGAGATGGATCGCACCGGCGTCACCTTCGCGATGGACGTCCATGGCGACGAGGCGATCCCGGCGAACTTCATCGCCGGGTTCGAGGGGATCCCCTCCTGGACCGACGCGCACGGCGCCAAATTCTACGACTTCGGCCGGCGGCTGGCGGCGCACAGCCGCGATTTCCAGACCGAGCTGGGCTATGAGCGCTCGGCGCCGGGCAAGGCCAATCTGTCGATGTCGACCAACCAGCTCGCCGAGCGCTTCGGCGCGGTGTCAGTGACGCTGGAGATGCCGTTCAAGGACCACGATCCCAACCCCGACGCCGCATTCGGCTGGAGCCCCGAGCGCAGCCGCGAGCTGGGCGTGTCGTGCCTCGAGGTGGTCGCGGAGATGATCGACGGATTGTGAGGCCTGAGATCCTCCCCGCCCGCGGGGAGGACGTTTTCCTCACCGCGCCGCGCGACGGTGCAGCTCCCCTTCCAGCTCACCGATGTAGCGCCGCAGCGAGCCGGCGGAGACCGGATCGGTCACCATCACGGCGGTGCGGCGCGCGCGCGACAATTCGGTGCGCACGAGCTCGTGCGTCGCCTCGCGTAACATCCTTGCTTCCCCGGCCCCGTTCGCGCGCTTCATGCGCGACCGAGCCGGGGAGCGATCGGACGAAACTACCGCCGCCGCGCGCTTCACTCGCCCCGCGCGCGATAGTCCTTCAGCTCGTCGCCGATGATGCGCACGACGTGGAGCACGTTGGTCGAGCCGGGCGTGCGGAACGGCACGCCCGCCATCACGATCACGCGGTCGCCCGCCTGCGCGATGCCCTGGCGCAGCGCGATCCGCTTCGCCTTGGCCACCATCTCCTCGAACGACTCGACGTCGCGCGTCACCACATTGTGCGTGCCCCACAGCAGCCCGAGCCGCCGCGCGGTCTCGCGGTTGGGGGTGAGCACCAGGATCGGCACCGAGGGACGCTCGCGCGCGATCCGGCGTGCGGTCGAACCCGAGCTGGTGAAGCAGATGATCGCCGCCGCCGACACCGTCGCCGCGATGTTCTTGGCCGATTCCGCCAGCGCGTCGGCGGTGGTGGGATCGGGCCGCGTCACGGTGAAGTGGATGCGGTCGCCGTGCATCGGGTCGCGCTCCACCGCGTCGCCGATCGCGTTCATCATCGCGACCGATTCGACCGGCCATTGACCGGCGGCGCTCTCGGCCGAGAGCATGATCGCGTCGGCGCCGTCGTAGATCGCGGTGGCGACGTCGGACACCTCGGCGCGCGTCGGCGACGGGCTCTGGATCATCGACTCGAGCATCTGCGTCGCGACCACCACCGGGCGGCCCATCCGGCGCGCGGTCTCGACGATGCGCTTCTGCAGCGGCGGCACCGACTGCGGCGGCAGCTCGACGCCGAGGTCGCCGCGCGCGACCATCACGCCGTCGCACATCTCGACGATCTCCTCGAGCCGCTCGATCGCCGCGGGCTTCTCGATCTTGGCGAGCAAAGCGGCCTCGCCCTGGATCAGCTTGCGCGCCTCGGCGAGATCCTCGGGCCGCTGGACGAACGACAAAGCGATCCAGTCGACCCCCTGCTCCAGCGCGAACGACAGGTCGGAGCGGTCCTTCTCGGTCAGCGCCGCCATCGGCACCACCACGTCGGGGACGTTGAGCCCCTTGTTGTCGCTCAGCGCGCCGCCGACCTCGACATTGGTGACGATGCGATTCTCGTCGTGATCGGTGACGCGCAGCACCAGCTTGCCGTCGTCGAGCAGCAGGCGCGCGCCGGGCTCGATCGCGGCGAAGATCTCGCGGTGCGGCAGCCGCACGCGCGTCGCGTCGCCCGGCGTCGGGTCATGGTCGAGCGTGAAGGTGCTGCCGTGCTCCAGCATCACGCGACCGCCGGCGAACTTGCCGACGCGCAGCTTCGGCCCCTGGAGATCCGCGAGGATCGTCGAGGGGCGGTTGAACTTCTCCTCCAGCGCGCGGATCGATCGGATGATCTGCGCCTTGGAGGCCTGATCGCCGTGGCTCATGTTGATGCGGAACGCGTCCGCACCCGCCTGGAACAGCGTCGCGATCATCTCGGGCGTGTCGCTCGCCGGGCCTAGGGTGGCGAGCACGCGAACCTTGCGCGAACGCGGGGCGATCGTATCGGAGGTCTCGGTCACATGCGCCTTCCTGCTTTGCCGCGGACGCCTTAGCGACTAACGCGCCGGGATCAAATCCGGAGATGCAGATGGATCAGCGCGACCCCCTCGACACGCTCGACGATGCGACCGCCGCGGCGGCCTTCCGCCGCCTGGTGCGGCACCTGCGCCACCGCACCGACGCACAGAACGTCGACCTGATGGGGCTGGCGGGCTTCTGCCGCAACTGCCTGTCGGACTGGGTCGGCGAGGCCGGCGGGCTGCCCAAGGACGCCGCGCGCGAGGCGATCTACGGCATGCCCTATGCCGAGTGGAAGGATCGCCACCAGCAGGAGGCGACACCCGAGCAGCTGGCACGGATGAAGGAGAGCGTCACGCGCAACGCGTGACGGCGTGCGGCCGGCCGCCGAACTTGACTCCGCGGCCCTGCCCCGCTAACCGCGCCGCTTCGCAATCGCCCCCGCACCCCGGTGAAGCGGCGGGCCTGCGCGTGTCCACCTCGTGGATCACGCAGCGCGATGACCGGGACCAACGTTGTACGCCATTGCTTAGGAATATCTGATGTCGAAGCGCAGCAGCGCCAAGTATAAGCTCGACCGTCGTCTCGGCGAGAACATCTGGGGCCGGCCGAAGAGCCCGGTCAACAAGCGCGAGTACGGCCCGGGCCAGCACGGCCAGCGCCGCAAGGGCAAGATGTCGGACTTCGGCATCCAGCTGCGCGCCAAGCAGAAGCTCAAGGGCTATTACGGCGACGTCACCGAGAAGCAGTTCCGCCACGCCTATGAGGAGGCGTCGCGCATGAAGGGCGACACCTCGCAGAACCTGATCGGCCTGCTCGAGCGCCGCCTCGACGCGATCGTGTATCGCGCCAAGTTCGCGCCGACGATCTGGGCCGCGCGCCAGCTGGTCAGCCACGGCCACGTCCGCGTCAACGGCGTGAAGTGCAATATCGCGTCGCGCCGCTGCGACGTGGGCGACGAGATCTCGCTCGGCACCAAGGCGCAGGAAATGGCGCTGGTGCTCGAGGCGCAGCAGCTCGCCGAGCGCGAAGTGCCCGAGTATGTCGCGCCCGACGGCGCCGCGAAGGTCTCCTTCATCCGCGTGCCGACGCTGGACGAGGTGCCCTATCCGGTAAAGATGGAGCCGAACCTGGTCGTCGAGTTCTACTCGCGCTGACCTGACCAATCTGTCGCCCCGGTTTCGCCGGGGCGGCTCGGGAGGGCGAGCCCTCCCCCGAGAACCCCGGCCCTGGGCCGGGGTTTTTTCGTTGGGGTGGGCTCCGGGGCGTAGCGCCGCGCTCCTCCCGCAACCAACCCGACCCGCTCTCGTTCTCCGTCCACATCGATAGGAGACCCAAGATGGCGGACGCCAACACCGACCCAACCAAGCTCAAGCACGACCTGTGGCAGAAGATGGCGGACAGCCCGTTCGTCATGGTCGGCCCGGCGGACGGCTCGGCGCACAGCGAACCGCTCACCGCGCAGCTCGACAAGGACCAGGTCGACACGTTGTTCTTCTTCGTCGGCAAGGACAACCGGCTCGCCGGCGGCGGGCGCGTGATGGCGCAATATGTGTCCAAGGCGCATGATTTCTTCGCCTGCATGGACGGCCAGGCCCGCATCGACAACGACGCCGCGCAGATCGACAAGCTCTGGAACACGCAGGCCGAGGCCTGGTTTCCGGGCGGGCGCGAGGATCCCAACCTCGCGCTGCTGCGCGTCGACATCGACAGCGCCGAGCTGTGGGAGACGGACATCTCGCTTTCGGGTCGCGTGAAGATGCTGTTCGGCGGCACGATCAAGCCGAGCGAGTCGGGCAGCCACGCCAAGGTCGCGACCACCGCGGAGAGCTCGCCAGCGTAAGCTGACACTCCTCCCCGGCACGGGGGAGACCGCCAGCCGCAGGCCGGTGGTGGAGGGGGGCCACCTCACCCGGAGCAGTGCATGTGCGGAGAGCCCCCCGTCAGCGCGATGCACTGCCACCTCCCCGCGAGCGGGGAGGATTTGACAAGAAAAAGGGCGCCCGGTCCGAACGACCGGGCGCCCTTCTCGCGTCAGCCGCTCAGCGCGACTTACGCGCTGTAGTACATGTCGTACTCGACCGGGCTCGGGGTCATCTCCCAGCGCGCCACGTCCTGCCACTGCAGCTCGACATACGCCTCGATCTGGTCCTTGGTGAACACGTCGCCCTTCAGCAGGAAGTCGTGGTCCGCCATCAGCGAGTCGAGCGCCTCGCGCAGCGACGCGCAGACGGTCGGCACCTGTGCCAGCTCGGCCGGCGGCAGATCGTACAGGTTCTTGTCCATCGCCTCGCCGGGATGGATCTTGTTCTGGATCCCGTCCAGGCCCGCCATCAGCAGCGCGGCATAGGCCAGATACGGGTTGGCCATCGCGTCGGGGAAGCGGACCTCGACGCGCTTGCTCTTCGGACCGGTGCCGTAGGGGATGCGGCACGACGCCGAGCGGTTGCGCGCGGAGTAAGCGAGCAGCACCGGCGCCTCGTAGCCCGGCACCAGGCGCTTGTAGCTGTTGGTGGTCGGGTTGGTGAAGGCGTTGATCGCCTTGGCGTGCTTGATGATCCCGCCGATGAAATACAGGCAGGTGTCGGACAGGCCGGCATAGCCGTTGCCCGCAAACAGCGGCTCCTTGCCGTTCCAGATCGAGAAGTGCGTGTGCATCCCCGAGCCGTTATCTTCCTTGATCGGCTTGGGCATGAAGGTGGCCGACTTGCCATAGGCATGCGCGACCTGGTGCACGACATACTTGTAGATCTGCATGCGATCGGCGGTGGTGGTCAGCGTGCCGAAGGTCAGCCCCAGTTCGTGCTGCGCCGCGGCCACCTCGTGGTGGTGCTTGTCGCACGGCAGGCCCATCTCGATCATGGTCGAGACCATCTCGCCACGGATGTCGACCGCCGAGTCGACCGGCGCGACCGGGAAGTAACCGCCCTTGGCGCGCGGGCGGTGCGCGAGGTTGCCGCCCTCATACTCGCGGCCGGTATTGGTCGGCAGTTCGATATCGTCGACCTTGAAATAGCTGGTGTTGTAGCCGTTCTCGAAGCGGACGTCGTCGAACATGAAGAACTCGGCCTCGGGGCCGACGTAGACGGTGTCGCCGATCCCGGTGGTGGCGACATAGGCCTCGGCGCGCTTGGCGGTGGTGCGCGGGTCGCGGCTATAGCCCTCCCCGGTCGACGGCTCGACGATGTCGCAGAACACGATCAGCATCGCCGTCGCCGAGAACGGGTCGGTGTAGACCGCGTCGAGGTCGGGCTTGAGGATCATGTCCGACTCGTTGATCGCCTTCCAGCCCGCGATCGAGGAGCCGTCGAACATCAGGCCGTCGGTCCACTCGTCCTCGCCCATCAGCGAGGCGACCATGGTGAGGTGCTGCCACTTGCCCTTGGGATCGGTGAAACGCAGATCGACCCACTCGATCTCCTCGTCCTTGATCTTCTGCACAACGTCTGCGGCCGTGTTCGCCATGATGCTTCTCTCTCTCGCAGGAGCGTTCCCCGAACGTTGCCGGGGCGCGCGGTAACTGGGACCACCCGGCGCGCGGCCGGGGCGGTGGAAATGTCAGATCGCGTCGTGGTCGCGCTCGCCGGTGCGGATGCGCAGCGCCGTCTCCACCGGGATCACGAAGATCTTGCCGTCACCGATCCGCCCGGTCTGCGCGGCGGCGGCGATCGCCTCGACCACGCGCTCGGCCAGCCCGTCCTCGACGACGACCTCGAGCTTCACCTTGGGCAGGAAGTCGACGACGTATTCGGCGCCGCGATATAGCTCGGTATGGCCCTTCTGCCGGCCGAAGCCCTTGGCCTCGGTCACGGTGATGCCGCTGACGCCGATCTCGTGCAGCGCCTCCTTCACCTCATCCAGCTTGAACGGCTTGATGATCGCCTCGATCTTCTTCACGCGATTGACGCCCCACCTCGGATGAAAGACCGATACCCCGCGAGGTACCTTGCACCGACCGTGCCAGCCGCGGACGCTCAGGGCAACCCAGTGCGGCGACCGGCCGGGTTGCCGGCGCGCCTGCCTGAAAAACGTGCAGAGGCGCGCCGACTGCCACCGCTTTGAGCAACCCGACGCTGGCCAATTTGTTAAGCGGCAAGGGGATAAGGGGCGGTATGCGTAACTTCCGGTCGTCCTGGATCCTCGGCGTGTCGTCGCTCTCGCTGCTGCTCGGCGGCTGCGGTGGTGGGGGCGATGGCGGCAGCGCCACGGC
>NZ_JAPYKH010000043.1 GCF_029623345.1 Sphingomonas phyllosphaerae | reverse complement strand
GAAAAACCGGCGCCCCGTCAAACTCCCTTTTACCGGAGCGACGCTGGCACCTGATCTAGCGCTGATCGAAGAGGCATTCCAGCGAGTGGGCCGCCCCGTCGAGAAGTCGGCTTATATGAGCGGTCCAACACGCCGTCAACGACAAAATGCAAAAAAGTGCGCAAACCGCGGAACTGATCGCATGTCTCTGAGAAGATACCTGATTGTCACCGAACCGTCACCAGCCGCACCTAGCCCCCGCCGCAACGGCCTAACGCCGTACCAACGACATATTGGGGATACATCGTGACAAAGCACGTGCTCGCTTGCACGGCCGCTATGGCCATCTGTCTGGCGGCGCCCGCCGCGCTGGCGCAGGAGGCTGCAGCGCCACAGGGAGCCGATACCGCGGCGGACGACATCATCGTCACCGGCTCGACCCGCGCCGAACGTCGGTTCGACGTCTCGTACGCGATCAACTCGGTCTCACAGGACGAGATCCAGCGCATCGCGCCGCTCAACACCGCTGACCTGATCGGCCAGCTGCCTGGTTTCCAGACCGAATCGACCGGCGGCGAGGTGCAGAACATCTATCGTATCCGCGGCCTCCCCAACGACGGCGGCTTCGTCAGCTTCCAGCAGGACGGCCTGCCGCTGTTCCACGAGAATGACGGCTTCTTCTTCCGTGGCGACGCGCTGATCCGCCCCGACCTGATGACCGAGCGACTCGAGGTGGTGCGCGGCGGCCCTGCCCCGGTCTACGCCAGCTACTCGGGCGCGATCGTCAATGCGGTGACCGTCACCGGTCGCGACGAGCCGCGCGGCGAGGCACGCGTGACGCTCGGCGACACCGGGCTGTACCGGCTCGACGCGGTCCAGTCGGGCAAGCTCGACGACAGCACCCATTATGCGATCGGCGGCTTCCTGCGCTACCACGACGGCTATCGCGACAACGGCTTCCCCAACGATCGCGGCGGGCAGCTGCGCGCCAACCTGACCCATGACACGGGCACCGGCACGCTCAAGGTCAGCGCCAACTATGTCAACGACCACAACGTCTTCTACCTGCCGATCCCGACCGCGGATCCGCGCGACCCGAGCCGCTCGCTCGATCGCTACATCGATTATTTCAGTGGCACGATGAACTCGCCGGCGCTGCGCGACGTGAACCTGAAGTATCGCGACGGCGCCGGCGTGATCCAGGGCCGCTCGAGCGACCTCGCTACCGGGCGCCACATGCAGATGTTCAACGCCGGCGTGCAATATGACGCCGACCTCGGCGACTGGCTGGTCTCGGCGAAGGCGGGCTTCACCAAGGGGCGGCTCGACTTCACCGCTTTCTACTCGACCACCAACCCGAGCGACGGCAACGCCTTCGCCAATTCCTATCTCGCCGCCTCGCGCACCGCCTTCGGGCCGGTCGCGTCGATGGGCTATGTGCTCGCCGGCACCAGCACGGCCTATGATCCCTATGCCGCCTCGGGGCTGGTGGTGCAGGGCCAGTACCGCGACATCCACTCGCGCTTCTACTCGGCGCAGGGCGACCTCAGCGTCGCGCGCGCGTTCGACACCGCGATCGGGCGGCACGATCTCAAGGTTGGCGTCTACGCCAGCGCCTATGGCGCCAGCGCCGAGTCGATCTACCAGAACTATCTGATCGAAGTGGCAGGCAAGCCGCGCACGCTCGACCTTGTGGCTTACTCCGCGACGGGCGCCGTCCTCGGCCGCGTCACCGACAATGGCGCGCTCAACTATGCCGCGACGCTGACCAAGGGCGACGCCGACGCCAAGATGGTCGCGCTCTATGCGAACGACACCTGGGAAATCGTGCGCGGGCTGCGCGTCGACGCGGGTATCCGTCACGAGCGCTACGATTATGCCGGCTATGCCGCCAACACCGCGCAATACAATCTCGGCGACGCGACGACGCTGGCGGACAATGCCACGCGCGGCTTCACCGGCACGATCACCAACCGCTCGCTCAAGCCCAACATCACCAACTGGACCGCGGGCGTGAACTACGACTTCACGCGCCACTTCGGTCTCTACGCGCGCGCCTCGCACCTCGAGACGCCGCCGTCGATGCAGGTGACCTATACGATCAACCCGACGATCATCACCACCAAGGCGGACCAGTATGAGGTCGGCGTGAAGCTGCAGTCGGGCGGCTCCTACCTCTACGCCACCGGCTTCTACACCAACTTCGACCCGCTCAACGCCTCGTTCCTCGCCTTCGACCCGACCACCGGGCGCAACGACGTCAACGTTCCCTTCATCGGCGAGGCGCAGATCAAGGGGATCGAGCTCGACGGCCTGCTCAAGGCGACGAACTGGTTCCAGCTCAACGCCGCGCTGACGGTGAGCAGCCCCGAATATCGCAACTTCCGCAGCAGCACCGGCGCCGATCCGCAGGCCGTCGAGCGCAAGCAGATCGTGCGCGAGCCCAAGGTGTACGGCAATCTGCGCCCGACCTTCCGTGTCGCCGCCGGCGACACCGACGTCGACCTGTACGGCCGGTGGAACTACATGGGGAAGCGCTACGTCGACCTCTACAACAATACCGCGCTACCGTCCTACTCGACCTTCGGCGCGGGCGTGACCGCGACGCGGGGTGACTGGCAGGTGCAGGTGGTCGGCGACAATCTCACCAACGCCAAGGGGCTGACGGAGGGCAATACGCGCACCGACAATCTGAGCGGCCAGGGCACCGCCGACGCGATCTACGGACGCCCGATCTTCGGGCGCAACGTGCGGCTGGTGGTGACCCGCTCGTGGTGAGCCGCCGCGCGGTCGCGCTGCTGCTCGGGGCGGCGGTACCGCTCGCCGCGGGTGCGCCGGCCCGCGCCTCCGCGGCGCCGGTGCGCGATCACACGAGCGAGGCGCTCGCGGCGCGGCTGTTCCCGCTCCTCGCGCGACTCGGCGCGGACGCAATGCCCGAGCCGCTGCGTCGGGCACGTGCCGGGCGGGTGATCAGCTGCGGCGACGATGCCGCCTGCGTCGCACGCGCGTCGCGCTGGGAGGCGGCGGAGATCGACTCGCTCGCCGCCGCGGCCGCCCCGCGCGCCACCGGCATGTCGGGCGTGCCCGACGATGGCGCCGCAGCGCAGCTCGGCCGCGAGCTGCGCGGCGTCACTGCGATCCTCGACACGTACGCGCTCGGCGCCGCGCCGCGCTACCCCGCGATCGACGGACCCGACGTTGCCCCCGACAGCGTCGAGGCGAAGACGCGGCGCCGCGCCGCCGTCGCGCTCGCCACCACCCCGCGCGCGGGTGCGCTCGCCCCCAGCGTCGAGCTCGCGCTGGCGCTGCTCCAGACCAACGATCGCACCGACGCGGTCGGCGACGTCGCCGCCCTCGTCGCGCCCGCACGCCGCCGCGCCCATACGCTCGACTGGTCACGCTACCGCTACACTGCTTTGGTCGTCACCGGGGTCGGGCCGGAGGTACCCGACATGCCGCTGAGCCCCGGCGGCCAGTACCACGTCCGCCTCGCCGCCGAGCGCTATGCCGCCGGCGACGCCGCGCTGATCATCGTCAGCGGCGGGCGCGCGCATCCCCGCGCGACCCGCTTCACCGAGGCGGTGGAGATGCGCCGGGCGCTGATCGAGCGCTACGGCGTGCCGGCCGAGGCGATCGTGCTCGAGCCCTTCGCGCGCCATACCACCACCAACCTGCGCAACGCGACGCGAGAGCTCGCCGCGCTCGGCGCCCCGCTCGACCGCCCCGCGCTGATCGTCTGCAACCCCGAGCAGAGCCGCTACATCGAGGGCGCCGCCTTCGCCGAGCGCAACCGGCGCGAGCTGGGCTATCTGCCCGGCACGATCGGTCCGCGGCGCTCGCCGACCGACATCGAATTTCGCCCAGCGCGCGCGTCGCTCCGTGTCGATCCGCTCGACCCGCTCGACCCCTGACCAGGACGCTCCCAGCGGCTGATTCAGCCAGGCCGACCCGTGTTCCTGCACACGCGGGAACCCAGAGTGGCGGCCCGAAGCGTCAGTGACCGCGTTCGCCGGAGCCCGTGGCGCTTCAGATGAGCTGGATCAGACCCTAGCCAACCGCCTTCATCATGCCGTGCATCGTCAGCCAACGCGCGAAGGCGTCGAACCAGCCGGTGCTGGTCGTTGTCTTCGGGTACATGCCGAAGCCGTGGCCGCCCTGCTCGTAGAGGTGGAACTCGACCGGCCGCTTGGCCTCGCGCCAGCGCTCGATCAGCCCGAAGCCGCCGTTGGCGAAAAAGGGATCGTCCGCCGCCAAGGCGACGAACAGCGGCGGCGCCTCCGCCGGCACCGTCACGCCGGTGAGCGGGCCGTAGATCGTGCCGATGAAGGCGGGCTTGGCGTCGCTCGGCGTCAGCGTCGTCGCCAGCGTGAGCATCGCCCCCGCCGAGAACCCTACCATGCCGATCTTGCTCGGGTCGACGTGCCACTCGGCGGCACGGCGTCGCACCAGCGCGAACGCGGCGCGCGAGTCGGCGAGCTGCGGCGCCAGCTGGGTCGCCATCGTCGCCGCGTCGGGGCGGGGTGGGCGCGCCGCGGTGCCCGAGAACATCGCGCGCATCGATTCGGCGAAAGCGTTCATCTCGGCCGGAGTCTGGTTGAGCCGGTACTTGAGCACGAAAGCGGCGACACCGCGCGCGGCGAGCGCACGCGCCACGTCATAGCCTTCATTGTCCATCGACAGCGTGCGGAAGCCGCCGCCGGGCGCCACGATCACCGCCGCCCCGCTGGCGCGCGCCGGATCGGGCAGGAAGGGCGTGAGCGTCGCCTCGGTGACGTTGCGGGTGAAGGTGCTGCCATACTGGCGGAACCAGGACTCTTTGATGCTGCCGCCTGGCAGCGCGCCGGTGCCGAGCGGTAGCGCTCCCGGCTGCGCCGGCGTGGCGATCGGCGTCATCGCGTCGTCCTGCGCGGCGACGGGCGCTCCCAGGGCAAAAGCGAGGATCGTCGCGGCGCTCAGGCACATACGGCGGCCGAGGCGCGACCTAATTAGAAGGTGCATGTCTCTCTCCCATGTTATCGTTAACACGGGAAGCTATGCCGGGACGATGCCGGAGTCCAGTGGCGCGACGACCTTCGCGCCTGTGGCCTCCGCCTCAGCTTTCGCGCCCGTCATCCCTGCGGCGGGATGATGGTGAGAGCGCGCGCGCGTTCGGGACTCAAACGCGCTCACCGAAGCCCATCACCGCGAATGACACCCACCCCCCGGCTGCGCTAAGCCCATGTCATGTCGCACCAGCGCCACGTGTTGATCGTCGGCGGCGGTACCGCCGGCTGGCTCACCGCCGCCTATCTGGCGCGCGCGCTCGGTGCGGGCGTCGCGGTGACGCTGCTGGAGTCGCCCGAGATCGGCACGATCGGCGTCGGCGAGGGCACCTTTCCGACGATCCGCGAAACGCTGCGCTTTCTCGGCATCGACGAGGCCGCCTTCGTCCGCGCGGCCGGTGCGACCTTCAAACAGGGCGTGCGCTTCGCCGGCTGGCAGCCCGACCACGACGGCGCGCCGCACAGCTACTTCCATCCCTTCGACGCGCCGTTTCAGCCCGAACCCGGCCTCGTCACCGACTGGCTGCGGCAGGACGAGACGGTACGCGCGCCGTTCGCCGAGGCGGTGACGATCCAGCATCGGGTCGCCGCGGCGCGCCGCGCGCCCAAGCAGCCTGGCGAGGGCGACTTCGCCGGGCCGCTCACTTATGCCTTCCACTTCGACGCAGTGCGTCTGGCCGCGCTGCTGGCGGATCGGGCGCGCACCCTCGGCGTCAGGCACCTGACCGGCCGGCTTCATGAGCTGGTGCTCGCCGAGGATGGCACGATCGCCCAGGTCGAGAGCGACGCCGGCACGCTGACCGCCGACCTCTACGTCGACTGTACCGGATTCCGCGCCGAGCTGATCGGGCGCCTGCCCGGCGCGCGCTTCCACTCGGTCGCCGACCGGCTGTTCACCGATCGCGCGCTGACCTGCAAGCTGCCCTATGCCATGCCCGACGCGCCGATCGAGAGCGCCACCGTCGCCACTGCGCACGCCGCCGGTTGGGTGTGGGACATCGGGCTCGCCGGCGCGCGCGGGATCGGCTGCGTCTACGCCAGCCGCTACCTCGACGACGCGGGCGCCGAGGCGATCCTCGCGCGCTATCTGGGCCGCGACCCCGCCGAACTCGCCCCGCGCCGCATCGCCTTCGCGCCGGGCTGGCAGGAGCGCGGCTGGATCGGCAATTGCGTCGCGGTCGGGCTGGCGGGCGGGTTCCTCGAGCCGCTCGAGTCGACCGGCGTGGTGCTGATCGAGGCCGCCGCCGCGATGATTGCCGAGCTGCTGCCGCCGCGCGGGCCGGTCGATCGCGGCGCGACGCGCTTCAACGCGCTGATGGCCGACCGCTACGAGAACATCGCCGCCTTCCTGAAGCTGCATTATTGTCTCAGCCGCCGCCCCGAGCCGTTCTGGCGCGACAATGCCGATCCCGCGACGCTGCCGCCGCGGCTCGCCGCCTGGCTCGAGCAGTGGCGGCACCGCCCGCCCAGCCGTTTCGACTTCCAGCTCGATAGCGAGACCTTCGCCCATTTCAACTATCAGTACATCCTCTACGGCATGGGCTTCGCCACCGAAGTGGGCACGGCGGATCCCGACTCAGCCCTGCGGGCGGAGCGGCTGTTCGCGCGGGTGCGCGCTTATGGCGAGCGCGCCGCGCGCGAACTGCCGCCGCACCGCGCCCTGATCGAGCAACTCGCCGGCACCGCGCTCAGCCCCGTGCGAACAGGCTCCTGAGCCACAGCGGGCCGCCGCGCGCGGCCTCGCGCCAGTCGAGCGCCTCCTCGCCCGCGCCCGGTACGTAGCGCCACGGGTCGACGGTGCGCACCTTCCCCGCCCGATAACGCGCCGGATGCGGGGTGGCGATCGCGAGCCGGTGCTCCAGCGCGGTCGCGGCGAGCAGGGCGTCGCGCGGCTCGGCATAGCCCAACGCGGCGGCGCGGCACGCCACGGCGGCGTCCACCGCCAGCACGCGACCGTCGAAGGCACGCGGTACGATCTCCTCGGCCCAGGCACGCGCGGCGGTCGCGGCGGGCCTGTCGACGCGCTCGATCTGCACCGCCGCGGCGACCAGCTCGCCGAGCGTCAGCGCCGAGACGAACAGAGCGGTGCGCGCCTGCGCCGCCGCCCAGGCCGCGACCGCCGGGTCGCACCTCCCGGCCTTGGCGCCGCGCAGAACCCAGACCAGCTCGGTGTCGAGCAGGTGCATCAGCGCGACCAGCGCGTGATCGCGCGCCAGTCGGGCTCGACCATCACCGGCTCGGGCGCGGCGAGCTGGTCGGCGAGCGTGTCCCCTTGGCCGGCGAGCTGGCGGAACGACTCGAAGCTGAGCAGCACGTGGGTGGGCCGGCCGCGGTCCGTGATCAGCACCGGCTCCTGCGCGGCGAATCGCTTGGCCTGGCTGACGTCCTGGTTGAACGCGCGACTGGAAAGCGTGCGCATGAGCGAATCTTCTCCACGCCGCAGGGCGGTTCGATGGCGCCTCACGGTGTAGGTACGTTACTACATCGTGGCCACGCCGCAACGTTTCTGGCCTGTTGCCGACAAATCGCGCTGACGTCTCGCGCTTCGCCTTGCGTGTGCGGCCATGCCGGCCTCTTCTCCGCACAGCGAGAGCGGGCGCGTGCCCGCCGGGGGAGGACAGATGAGCGACTGGTGGGCGAGCCTCGGGACGACGGTGGCGAACGTGCTCGAACCGCATGGACCCGCCACCTCGGCGGCCGCGCACAGCTACGCGCCGGGCGACTTCTCGATCCACTTCTTCCTACAGCTCGCGGTGATCCTGGTGGCGTGCCGGGTGGTCGGCTGGCTCGGCCGGAAGCTGCTCGGCCAACCGCAGGTGGTGGGCGAGATGATCGCCGGCGTGGTGCTCGGGCCCTCGCTGCTCGGGCTGCTCTTCCCCGGCCTGCAGGGCGCAATCTTCCCAAAGGAGACCAAGAACGTGCTCTACGCCGGCGCGCAGCTGGGCGTGGGGCTCTACATGTTCCTGGTCGGCACCACGCTGCGGCTCGACCATTTCCGCACCAAGGCGCGCAGCGCCTCCTTCGTGTCGATGGCAGGGATCGCCGCACCGTTTCTGATCGCGGTGCTGATCACCCCCTTGCTGCTCGGCGTGCCCGGACTGTTCGCGCGGGGGATCAGCCAGGCCAACGCCACCTTGTTCCTCGGCGCCTGCATCGCGCTCACCGCTTTCCCGATGCTGGCGCGGATCATCAACGAGCGCGGGCTGGCGGATAGCGCGCTCGGCACGCTGTCGCTCACCGCGGGCGCGTTCGACGACGCCTGCTCCTGGTGCGTGCTGGCGGTGGTGCTCGCCACCTTCGGGGGCGGCGCGGGCGTGGCGATCCTGGCGATCGGCGGCGGGCTGCTCTGGGCGCTGATCGTGGTGCTCGCCGGGCCGAAGCTGCTCGCCCCACTGGCGCGCAAGGTCGAGCGCGAGGGCGAGCTGAGCCTCACCAGCTTCGCGATCGTGATGATCGCCTTCTGCTTCTCCGCCTTCCTGATGGACGTGATCGGCATCCACGCGATCTTCGGCGGCTTCATCCTTGGCGCGGTGATGCCGCGCGGGCTGCTCACCGCCGAGATCAAGCGCAAGCTCGAGCCGCTGACGGTGGTGCTGCTGCTGCCGATGTTCTTCACCTATTCGGGGCTGAACACGCGGATGGACATGGTGAACTCCGCCGAGCTGCTGCTGATCGCGCTGGGCGTGCTGGCGGCTTCGGTGCTCGCCAAGGGCGGCGCCTGCTATCTCGCCGCGCGCCTGTCGGGAGAGGACAATCGCACCGCTTTGGGGATCGGCGCGCTGATGAACTCGCGCGGGCTGATGGAGCTGATCATCATCAACATCGGGCTGCAGAAGGGGATCATCGGCCCGACGCTGTTCTCGATGCTGGTGCTGATGGCGATCGTGACGACGATGATGGCGAGCCCGCTGTTCGAGCTCTTCTACGGCCGCCGCGGGCGCGAGAGCGGCGAGCTGGCGCGACTCGACCGGAGCTACGCCGAGGCGGGCTGAGCCGGCGGCGCACCGGCGAGGCGAGGGTCGCCACGCCGGGTCAGCGGGGTGCGACGGGGAAGCCGCGACGGCACAACGGGCTAGGCCGCGGCGGGACGGCGCCGTTGATGGCTAGCGTGGCCT
>NZ_JAPYKH010000042.1 GCF_029623345.1 Sphingomonas phyllosphaerae | reverse complement strand
CGCGCCGCGCTTTCGGCCTAAGCGGGCGGGCATGTGGCAGCTCTATCAGTTCCCTCTGTGTCCGTTCACGCGCAAGGTCCGCACGCTCCTCAACGAGAAGGACGTCGGCTACCAGCTGATGCGCGAGAACCCGTGGGAGCGGCGCGACGCCTTCATCGACATGAACCCCGCCGGTCAGACCCCGGTGATGACCGACAATGAGCGCGGCGTCGTGCTCGTCGATTCGATGGCGATCTGCGAATATTTCGAGGAGACCGTCGAGCGCGTCGCGATGATCAACGGCACCGCCGCCAACCGCGCCGAGATCCGCCGGCTGGTCGCCTGGTTCGACACGCATTTCTATCGCGACGTCACCCAGCCGTTGCTCGACGAGCGCATGATCAAGCGCATCGTCCACCGCACCACGCCCGACGCGTCGCGGCTGCGTGAGGCGATGAAATCCTCGGTCGGCCACCTCGACTATATCGATTTCCTGCTCGACCACCGCAAATGGATCGCGGGCGCGACGATCAGCCTCGCCGACCTCGCCGCGGCGGCGCAGATCTCGGTCGCGGACTATCTCGGCGGGATCGACTGGACCGGGCACGCGCACACCAAGGCGTGGTATTCGGCGTTCAAGAGCCGGCGCAGCTTCCGCCCGCTGCTGGCCGAGCGCATCACCGGGATCGAGCCGCCGAGCTATTACGAGAACCCGGACTTCTGATGCACGTCACGCACGACCCCGCCGCGGCCTCAGCGCCCGAGATCGCGTTCGACGACTTTCTCAAGGTGGACGTGCGCGTCGGCACGATCGTCTCGGCCGAACCCTATCCCGAGGCACGCAAGCCCGCCTACAAATTGGTGATCGACTTCGGCGCGGCGATCGGGCGCAAGCGCTCCTCGGCGCAAATCACCGAACATTATGCGGCCGACGAGCTGGTCGGGCGCCAGGTCGCCGCGGTGGTCAACTTCCCGCCGCGCCAGATCGGCAAGTTCCTCTCCGAAGTGCTGACGCTCGGTTTCCCCGACGCCGACGGCAAGGTGGTGCTGGTGGCGCCGAGCGAGCGCGTGCCCGACGGCGGGCGGCTGTTCTGATGCGCCAGGCGGTCGGTGAGATCGAGGTCGTCACACGCGGCGCCGGGCTGGTCGAGATCACGCGCGAGGTGGCGGCGTGGCTCGACGGCGCGGCGATCGAGACCGGGCTGCTCACCGTCTTCTGCCGCCACACCTCGGCGTCGCTGCTGATCAACGAGAATGCCGCGCCCGCGGTGCGCCGCGACCTCGAGCGCTGGCTCGCCAAGGTCGCGCCCGAAGCGCGCGACTATGAGCATGACGACGAGGGGCCCGACGACATGCCGGCGCATCTGCGCAGCGTGCTCACCGGCGTGTCGCTGTCGATCCCGGTGGCGCGCGGGCGGATGGTGCTGGGGACGTGGCAGGGCGTCTACCTCGCCGAGCACCGCGCCGCACCGCATCGCCGCCGCGTCGCGCTCCACGTCATCGGGGAGTGAGGCTCTCACTCCTCCCCGCGAGCGGAGAGGATCTACACCCGCTCCCCAACTTACAGCTAACCCCCTGTTAGTACTGCGCTGATAGCGATATCACCCAGAATGATAACAAGGGAGGGCGCCGCATGGCGGAGGCGGGGACGGCGTTGGTCGGACATGTCGGGCGCAAGCGGATGCGCTTCGCGCTCACCGACGCGGCCGGGCAGGTGCGCCGCGACAGCGTGCGCAGCTTCACCGCCGACACCACCGTCAGCATCTCCGGCGCGATCATGGACTTCCTCCGCGACGCCCGGCCCGACGCACCGCCGCGCCGCTCGGCCTTCGCGGTGGCGGGGCTGCCGCGCGGCGAGACCGTGTCGATCACGCGCGGGCGCTGGTACGTGTCGCGCTCGGGACTGCGCGGCATGCTCGGGCATGCGCCGCTGATCCTCAACGACTTCGAGGCCGAGGCCTGGGCCTTCCACGGCGCCGACGTCCGCGCCGAGGAGCGGTTCGCGGGCGACGAGCTCTCGCTGCGCCGCGCCGGCAGCTATTGCGTGCTCGGCATGACCTCGGGGCTGGGCGTCTCGGTGCTGAGCCGCGACGACGCGGGCGCGGTGCGCGTGCTCGCCACCGAGGCGGGGCATGGCGGGTTCATCGCGGTGAGCGAGGAGCTGGCGCGGCTCGCCGCCGAGATCTTCCCGGGCCGCTACCCGGTGGTGGCCGAGGACCTGCTCTCCGCGCCGGGGCTGGTGCGCCTGTACGAGACGCTGGCGCGCCGCCGCCACACCGCGCCGCGCTGGACCAGCGCCGAGGACATCACGCGCGCCATGGCCTCGGACCCGCTCGCGCGCGAGGCCTGCACCTGGCTGTGCCGTGCCTTCTGGAGCTACGCCGGCCAGCTCGCGATCATCTACGGCGCGTGGGACGGGGTGATCGTCACCGGCGGGCTGGCGGCGGCGCTGCGCCCGCTGCTGCGACTGGCGGAAATGGCGCCGCTGTTCGCGGGGAGCGGCAAATATGCGCGGCTGCTGGCGACCGTGCCGCGGGTCTATGCCGCGCTCGACGACGGCGAGCTGGCCGGCGCGGCCGAGGCGCTGCGGCACATGGGGTGAGGCGGCCGGGAGCGTTCGACGTGCGCTCGCCTTGCCCTGCTACGCCGGCTCGGCCAGCGTCAGGATCGACACGCCGATCGGCATCGGCACCCGCCCCACCAGGTGGCGCTCGACGCGAAAGACGCGCTCGAACAATGCGTTGAGCGGCGCCGCCGGGGGCGAATCGTCGCTGTCGTCGCGCCCGGTCAGCCGCCCCGCGACGCGCGCCGCGGCCGCCAGCGGGAACAGCAAGGAGTTGAAATAGGTCAGCCCGCGCTCCTTCAGCCCGGCGGCGCGGATCGCGCGCACCAGGCTGGGCTTGGAATAGCGGCGGTGGTGGTGGTTCACCACGTCGTGCGCGCTCCACATCCACTGGTGCGCGGGCACCGCGATCAGGATCTTGCCGCCGGGCCTGAGACACGCGCGCATCGCCGCCAGCGCGGCGACGTCGTCCTCGATATGCTCGACCACGTCGAGCACCGCGACCAGGTCATAGGCGCCGCGCTCGACGCCGGGCAGCTCGGGCAGCGGCGCGGCGCCGACCGCGCGGCCGAGCCGATCGCTCGCGATCGCGCGCGCGGCGGGGTCGATCTCGATCGCGTCGACCGTGCCGAACTGCGCCAGCATCGGCAGGTTGTGCCCGGTGCCGCAGCCGATCTCGAGGATGCGCGCGTCGGCGGGGAGCCGCGCCTCGCGCGTGAGGAAATCGGCGAGCACGTCGCGGCGCGCGCGATACCACCAGTGGGTCGAATCGTGCTCCGCCATGCGGTCGTAGACGCGGCGGTCCATCAGCGATCAGCCTTCATGTTTACGCGAACACCCAGTTGCGCTGGAGCCAAAAGGTCAGCAGCGGCACCACCGACACCGCGGGCACCAGCGGCCACCACGTCGGCCCGTGGAAGAAGGGGCCGGTCACCAGCACCCAGGTGAACCCCTGCTGGAGAAAGAAGCCGAACAATTGCACCAGGAAGAAGCGCCGCGCGGTGCGCGCGCTGCGCGTGCCATGGCCGCGAAAGCTCACCGCGCCATGCGCGAAGCGGCCGATGAAGGTCACGCTGAGGAAGGCGACCACCACCGCCAGGTTCGGGTTCATCACATAGGTGGCGAGCGGCCAGTAGACCAGGGCGTAGAGCGCGGTCATCACCCCGCCCGTCACGCCGAAGCGCACCAGCTGCCAGACCATCTCGCGCTGTGAGGAGGACGCCGGCGGCGGCGGGGACGACGGGGATGAGTGAGACGCTGCCAAAACCTTGCCCTTTGCGCCGCCGGGGCTAGACGCGGCTGCGGCTCTATCGCGCGCGGCGGCCGGAAGGAAGCGTTTTGGATATGCAGGGGCGGGACGCCGGGCCGGGTGAGCGCGACACGATGCGCGACCGGCTCGAGCGAGCGGCGCGCGTGATCGATCGCGACTGGCTGCGGCTGTCGCTGCTCGTCTGGGTGGCGATCGCCGCCTGGTTCGTGTGGCAGCGCTGGGCCGCGATCCACTGGCTGTCGCTGGGCGATACCGACGACAATATGCGGCTGATGCAGGTGCGCGCGCTGCTGAACGGCCAGGGCTGGTACGACCTGCGCGACTATCGGCTCAACCCGCCGGCCGGGTTCGACATCCACTGGTCGCGGCTGGTCGACCTGCCGATCGCGGGGCTGATCCTGCTGCTGCGGCCGCTGGTCGGCTACGCGGAGGCGGAGCGGCTGGCGTGCGGCATCGCGCCGCTGCTGCCCGCGGCGGTGACCTTGGTGGCGCTGGGCGCGACGCTGCGGCGGCTGATCCACCCGCTCGCCTGGGGGCTGGCGCCCGCTTTGTTCCTTGCCACCAACGTGACGCTCGGCATGTTCCTGCCCGACCGGATCGACCATCACGGCTGGCAGCTGGCGATGCTGGCGGTGACGGTGGCGGGGCTGTGCGACCCGCGCGGCGCGCGTGGCGGCGCGCTGGTGGGGATCGCCACCGCGGTGTCGCTGACGATCGGGCTGGAGATGCTGCCCTATGCCGCCATGTCGGGCGCGATCATCGCGCTCGCCTGGGTGATCGACCGCGGCGAGCGCGACCGGCTCGCGGTCTACGCGCTGACGCTCGCGGGCGGGAGCGCGGCGGGCTACGCGGGGTTCGCCTCCTACGCCAACCGCGTGCTCCGTTGCGACGCGCTCACCCCGGTGTGGCTGTCGGTGGTGGTGCTGGCGGGCGGGCTGCTGCTGCTGCTCGCGCTGGTCGACCCGAAGCGGCCGGCGGTGCGGCTTGTGCTGGCGCTGGCGGCGGGGGCGGCGGTGGCGGCCTTCTTCGCGCTCGCCTTCCCGCAATGCCTCGGCCGCCCCGAGCAGGTGTCGGACGAGCTCTACACCACCTGGCTCGCCAACGTGCGCGAGGCCAAGCCGATCTACCGCCATCCGCTGCGCATCGCGCTGCCGATCGTGACCTTGCCGCTGATCGGGCTGATCGGCGCGCTGCTGGCGACGTGGCGCGCGCGGCGCACGCCCGCGCTGCGCGGCTGGGCCTGTGTCGCCTTGTTCGGCGCCTTCGCCGCGCTGATGCTGCTGTGGCAGGCGCGCGCGGGGCCGGCGGCGCAGCTGCTCGCGATCCCGGGCGCGGCGGCGCTGGCGTGGGCGACGCTGCCCTGGCTGCTCGCGCCGCGCTTCTGGCCGGCCAAGGCGTTCGCGGCGGTGGCGGTGTTCGTGCTGGTGTCGGGGAGCTTCACCCAGCTGGCGATCGACTGGTTCCAGATCGACCGCCCCAGCGCCTATGTCCGCCGCGTCAACAAGGCCACCGGGCGGTGCATGACGATCCCCGCGATGGCGCCGCTCAACCGGCTGCCGCGCCAGGTGATCTTCACCTTCGTCGACATCGGCCCGCGGCTGATCACGCTGACCCACCACGACGCCATCGCGGGGCCGTACCATCGCAACGGCGACGCGATCCTCGACGTCCATCACGCCTTCAAGGGCACGCCCGAGCTGGCGCACGCGATCATGAAGCGCCACGCCGCGACCTTGCTGCTGGTGTGCCCCGACATGGCGGAATCGACCAATTATCGCGCCAAGGCGCCGGGCGGCTTCTACGCACGGCTGGCGCGCGGCGAGCGGTTCGACTGGCTGGTGCCGGTGCCGCTGAAGAAAGGCTCGCCGTTCCGGGCGTTCCGGATCGAGTAAGCGGGCGTCCCGTCATTGCCCCCCGTTTTCCGGCGAACGCGGGGGGGCCAAGGTCATGCAGAACAACGGCGTGTGACGTCCCTGGCGTCTGGGCCCCCGCGGGCGCGGGAGCACAACGGGCGTGCGTTGGAGGCGGCTTGGCAGACAGCCTACCGGCGCCGCGTCTGCGGAGACGCCCCACCCCCAACTTCTCCCCTGAAGGGGAGGGGAGCACCTCACCGCACCTGTTCACCCTCCCCTGCAGGAGAGGGCCGGGGTGGGGCGTCGCCGCGGGCGCAACGGTTTGCCTTACAGCCCCCCCTCACCGCAGCTGCTCGACCACCCCGTCGATCACGAACTGCACCGCCAGCGCCGCCAGCAGCACGCCGAGCAGCCGCGTGATCACCGCCTCGATCTTGGCGCCGAGAATGCGCATGATCGGCCCCGCCGCCAGCAGCGAGCCCAGCATCAGCAGCAGGTTCGCCCCCAGCGCCGCCATCACCACCGCCGAGCGCTCGAAGCCGTTGCTGCGCGCCATCAGCAGCATCACCGTCGCGATCGAGCCCGGCCCCGCGATCATCGGCATCGCCATCGGGAAGATCGAGACGTCGTCGGCCTCCTCCGCGGTCACCTTGGCGGCGCGGTCCTCGCGGCGCTGGGTGCGCTTCTCGAACACCATCTCGAGCGCGATCAGGAACAGCATCAGCCCGCCCGCGATGCGGAACGAGGCGAGCTCGATCCCGAGCGCGTGGAGCAGCGGCTCGCCCGCCAGCGCGAACAGCAGCAGGATTCCCGCCGCCACCACCACCGCGCGGATCGCCATGGCGCGGCGGTGCGCCGGGGTCGCGCCCGCGGTCAGCCCGGCGAAGATCGGCGCGCAGCCGGGCGGATCGATGATCAGGAACAGCGTGACGAAGGACGAGACGAACAGCTCGACCATCTCAGAGCGACGGGTCCACCGCCAGCCCGGCGCGGCGCGACGCCGCGACGACGGTGTTGCGCAGCAGCACCGCGATCGTCATCGGCCCGACCCCGCCCGGCACCGGGGTGATTGCCCCCGCCACCTCGGCGACGCGCGGGTCGACGTCACCGACCAGCCCGCCCTCGACGCGGTTGATGCCGACGTCGATCACGGTCGCGCCGGGCTTGATCCACTCGGGCTGGACGAAGCCGGGGATGCCGACCGCGGCGACGACGATATCGGCCATGCGCACATGCGCCATCACGTCGCGGGTGCGGCTGTGCACCGTCGTCACCGTGCAGCTCTCCTGGAGCAGCAGCGCCGCCATCGGTTTGCCGACGATGTTCGAGCGGCCGATCACCACCGCCTCCAGCCCGGCGAGATGCGGGTGGACGTCGCGCAGCAGCATCAGGCAGCCGAGCGGCGTGCACGGCACCAACGCGTCCAGCCCGGTGGCGAGCCGCCCGGCGTTGAGCGGGTGGAAGCCGTCGACGTCCTTGTCGGGGTCGATCCGCGCGATCACCGCGCGCTCGTCGATGTGGCGCGGCAGCGGCAGCTGGACGAGAATGCCGTCCACCGCCGGGTCGGCGTTGAGTCGGTCGACGAGGTCGATCAGCGTGTCCTGCGTCGTCTCGGCGGGGAGGCGGTGCTCGAAGCTCGCCATGCCCGCGGCCAGCGTCGCCTTGCCCTTGGAGCGGACATAGACCGATGAGGCTGCGTCCTCACCGACCAGCACCACCGCGAGTCCCGGCTGGCGCCCGGCGGCGTCCGTGAAGGTGGCGGCGGCGGTGGCGACACGGTCGCGCAGCGCGGCGGCGAAGGCTTTTCCGTCGATGAGGCGGGCGGTCATAACTCGGCCGCATAGAGCGAACCCGCGCGCTGTGCCAGCGTCGCGGGATCGCCTTTGATCGTCAGCCGCTTGAGCCGCGCGGTCTGGCCCGCGACCAGGGCCACGTCGCGCTTCGCCACGCCGAAATGGCGCGCCACCAGCGCGACCAGCGCGTCGTTGGCGGCGCCGTCGACCGGCGCGGCGGCGAGGCGCGCGGCGAGATGGTCGTCCGTACCGG
Organism: Sphingomonas phyllosphaerae; assembly: GCF_029623345.1. Classification (GTDB taxonomy): domain Bacteria; phylum Pseudomonadota; class Alphaproteobacteria; order Sphingomonadales; family Sphingomonadaceae; genus Sphingomonas; species Sphingomonas phyllosphaerae_C. The sequence goes on along the minus strand of NZ_JAPYKH010000042.1, from coordinate 2,065 downwards.
CCGCCAGCGAGTCGCGACCGCCGCGCGGCGTCACGCGCACCGTCAGCGCGATCCCGTCGCCGGTCGCGCGCCAGGCGCTCAGACGGTGCCGCCCACCAGCACGCTCGCGGCGATGTTGTTGAGGATGATGTTGAGGATCACCAGACCGAGCAGCACCACCATCGGCGCGAAGTCGATCCCGCCGGTGGCGGGCAGCATGCGGCGGATCGGGCGGTAGAGCGGCTCCGTCAACCGGTCGAGCCCATCGTGCAGCCCGCGGATGAACGGGCTGGAAGTGTTGATGATGTTGAACACAATCAGCAGCGACAGGATGAACTGGATGATGATGATCCAGCGCACGAACGAGATCAGCACCTGCAGGATCTGGATGATGGTGAGCGTCAGCACGCGCGGCGTCTCCGTGATGGTGTATCGGTCATATAGGGCACTGACGCCGCCTGTGCCAGCGGGGTGTGGAGGTGGGCTACGTCGCCGCCGAGGCAGATCCTCCCCGCTCGCAGGGAGGAGTTAAATCGCCCTCACCGCCGGATCAGCGTGCCCGCGCCGCGCCGCGTGAAGATCTCGAGCAGCATCGCGTGCGGCACGCGGCCGTCGAGCACCACCGCGGCGTCGACCCCGGCCTCGACCGCGGCGACGCAGGTCTCCAGCTTGGGAATCATCCCGCCCTTGATCGTGCCCTCCTCGCGCAGCCGCCTGATCGCCGCCGGGTCGAGGTCGGTGAGCAGCTCGCCGTCGCGGTCGAGCACGCCCGCGACGTCGGTCAGCAGGAAGAAGCGCGCCGCGCCCAGCGCCGCGGCGATCGCGCCCGCCATCGTGTCGGCGTTGATGTTGTAGGTATGGCCGTCGGCGCCGATGCCGATCGGCGCGATCACCGGGATGATGCCGTCGCGGCTGAGCGAATCGATGATGCGGCGGTCGACCGCGACCGGCTCGCCGACGAAGCCGAGGTCGACCTTGCGCTCGATCCCCTGCAACGGGTCGGGATCGCGCCCGCCCACCTTCTCGGCCAGGACCAGCCCGGCGTCCTTGCCCGAGATGCCGACCGCGCGCCCGCCGGCGCGGCCGATCCAGCCGACGATCTCCTTGTTGATCGATCCCGCCAGGACCATCTCGGCGATCTGTGCGGTTTCCGCGTCGGTCACGCGCAAGCCGTCGACGAACCGCGATTCGACCCCCAGCCGCTTGAGCATGCTGCCGATCTGCGGCCCGCCGCCGTGCACCACCACCGGGTTGATGCCGACCGCCTTGAGCAGCACCACGTCCTCGGCGAAATCGGCCTGCGCCTCGGGCTCGCCCATTGCGTGGCCGCCGTATTTCACCACGAAGGTCTTGCCGGCGTAGCGCTGGAGGTACGGCAGCGCCTCGACCAATGTCTCGGCCTTGAGCGACGGGGGGAGCGCGGCGGCGGGGGTCGGATCGGTCATCCGCGGCGCCATAGCCGCGCCGGCGCGGGGACGAAAGGTCAGCCGTCGAGCCGGCGGCCCAGCGCGACCATCAGGTAGATCAGCGGCGGCACCAGCACGATCGACAGCACCACCTTGGCGAGCATCTGCCCCGCCATCAGCCAGCCCACCGCCGAGAGCCCGAAGGCGATCGAGATGAACAGCACCGAATCGACGATCTGGCTCAGCGCGCTGGCGGTCGCGGCGCGGAACCACAAAAGCCGCCCGCCCTCGCGCCCCTTGAGCCACGAGAAGATCGTGACGTTGAGCGATTGCGAGACGCCGTAGGCGACGATCCCGCCCGCCCAGATCCACGGCGTCGCGCCCATCATCTGCTCGAACGCGGCGAGATGCGCGCGGTCCATCTCGGGCGCGGCGGGCAGCTCGAGCACCACCAGCGTCAGCCCCATCGAGACGAGCAGCGGCACGAAGCCCAGCAGCACGAGCTTGCCGGCGACCTTCTGCCCGTGCAGCTCGGCGATCGCGCTGGAGGTGACGACGAGCAGCAGGAAGGCGAAGATCCCCGCCTCCACCGCGAGCGGCGGCAGGCCGAGCGCCGGACCAAGCCGTGAGATCGGCCCGAGCGACACCTGCTTGTTGCCGAGCACCCCGGCGATACAGAC
>NZ_JAPYKH010000041.1 GCF_029623345.1 Sphingomonas phyllosphaerae | reverse complement strand
TTCAGATGCACCGCCTTGCCTGCCGTACCGAGCGGTTGGAGATTGTCGGTGCCGGGGCCTGTCGGAACAGCGTTCGGCACATAGGCGATCGCCTGCGGTGCCTGTCCGACCGGCACGGTGGCAACGACCTTGTTGCCGGCGGTGTCGATCGCGGCAAGTTCATCGGCATTCTCCAGCCCGACATAGATGCGCCGGCCGTCGCCCGATGGCCAGACGCCGTGCGGCATCTTGCCGACCGGGATGGTGGCGACAAGCGCGAAGTCGGACGTGCGGAACACCTTCACCGCGTTTTCCCCGCCCACCGTGACATAGGCGAACTGTCCCTTGACCGTGCGGGCGAAGTTGACGTGATTGGTGATCGGTCCGGTATCCAGCACCTTGAGGATCGCGAAAGGCGGCTTGGCATCGAATGCGACCGTCTTGCCGATGTCCTTCAGCGTGAACCAAACCTGCTTGCCGTCCGGCGTCGCGGCGATGTTGGGACAGAACGGACTCGGCTGCGCCACCTGTCCGACCTGCGCGTGGGTCGAGACATCGAACACGGCCAGCACCGGATTGAATGAGGAACAGACATAGCCGTATCGGCCATCGGGAGAGAAGATCGTCATCCCCGGACCACCGGGCGTCTTGATGCGACCGGTCTCCTTGTACGTCGTGGGGTCGAGCACGGCGATGTAATCCTCGCCGCGTACCGTGACCCACACCTCCTTGCCGTCCGGCGTGAAGAACGCCTCATGCGGACTGCGCCCGACATAGGTCGTGTGCTTGACGGTGTTGGTGGCGGTGTCGATCCACGACACGGCGTTGGATCCGATCGACACGACCGCCAGTGTTTTCCCGTCCGGCGAGAAGCCGAGGCCGTGAACCAGCACCTGCCCCTTGTAGAGCGGGGAAAAATTCATCGGCTGCGGATCGCCGAGCTTGATGACGCCGAGCAACCTGTTGTCGGCCGGGTCCGTTACCGACACCGTGTTGGAGAATTGTTCGGATGCATAGACGCGGTCGCGGTGGCTGACAGGCACGTCCTTGGCGTTCCACGGCGCCTGCTGAGCCATGGCAATGCCCGGTGCGGCGCTCATCAGCAAGGCGGCCGAGAGCAGGAAGGTCCGGATCATGTCAGTGCTCCATATGGCTGTGGTGGTCGCCGCCCTGCGTCGGGGCTGGCGTCGAAGGGGGTAGCGGCTGACCGATCGCCAACTTCATGGCGGCGATCTCCTGCTGCTGATCGATGATGATCTCCTGCGCGATGCGCTTGAGCTGCTCGTTATGGCCGTAGCGCAGCTCTGCCACCGCCATATCAATGGCGCCCTGGTGATGCGGAAGCATCATCGCGACGAAATCGCGGTCGACGTCGCCGGACGGCTTGACCATCATGCCCGCCATCATCCGGTCCATCGCGGCAGATACCATGCTGGCGTAGCCATCGGCGGGGGCGGCCGCGACTGCGCCGGTGAGCATGGCCGAAGCAGTCAGACCCAGCATCCAATTTCGTCTACGCATAAGCCTCCTGCGGATCAGTCTCGAAAGGGTAGACGACGCCCGTCGGGGTTTATTCCATGGGTGAGCCAATTATTGATCCTCAGCAAAACAATCGTCTCATCGTGACCCTGCCGTTGGTTGACCAGGTCGCCGTCGGACAGCATATGCTCGGGCACGGCGATGGATTTCCGCCGGGCCATTCGGCCGAACCGCCCTCGCAAGGGCCGATGATTCCTACCAGGCGCCGTAAGGCAGCAAGGAGGAATCGTGCGCGCGACATTTCGCAATCTCTACGACCAGTTCAACATGGCAGCGTTCATTCGCGATCGCCGCACCCATGCCATGTCGGTGCTGCGGTGGGCTTTGATCCTGGTCCCGATGGCCGCAACGGTGGGAACGCTCTGCGCAGCCTTCCTGTGGAGCCTCGATGCCGTAACCCGGATTCGCTTCGCCTTTCCCTGGCTGCTCTACCTGCTGCCGATCGGCGGGTTCGTGGTCGGACTGCTCTACCATCTGACAGGGCGCTCGGTCGAAGGTGGCAACAATCTTATCGTCGAGCAGATCCACGAACCGGGGGGCGGCGTGCCGCTGCGCATGGCCCCGCTCATTTTCTTCGGCACCGTCGTGACACATCTGTTTGGTGGATCGGCGGGGCGCGAAGGCACCGCCGTGCAATTGGGCGGCAGTCTTTCCGGCGGGTTCGGGCGCGCCCTCAAGCTGGATACGCAAGCAACGCGCATCCTGCTGATGACCGGGATCGCGGCAGGGTTCGGCGCAGTGTTCGGGACGCCGATTGCGGGAGCGGTCTTCGCGCTGGAGGTGCTGGCGATTGGCCGGGTCGAGTATCGCGCGCTGGTGCCGTGCCTGGTCGCGGCACTGGTCGGCGACTGGACCTGTCTTGCCTGGGGCATTCACCACGGTATCTACCAGGTCGATGCGACAGTGCCGGTCGACGCTCTAATCGTCATCAAGGCTGGCGTCGCGGGCGTCGTATTCGGGTTGGTCGGACTAGCTTTTGCGGAGGCCAATCATGCGTTTGGCGGATGGCTGACGCTCATGGTGCCTTATGGCCCACTACGACCCGTCATCGGTGGCGTGGCCGTGATCGCACTGGTCTGGCTGTTCGGAACGCGCGACTATCTCGGCCTTGGCACGCTCGCCGCGACATCGGACGGCCTGACCATCGCCAGCTTCTTTGGTCCCGACACCCATCCACGGAGCTGGGCGCTGAAGCTGCTCTTTACCGTCGTGACCCTGAGCGCTGGCTTCAAGGGCGGAGAGGTGACGCCGCTGTTCTTCATTGGCGCGGCGCTCGGCAATGCGCTCGCGCCCATGTTCGGAGTGCCGACGGGGGTCTTCGCGGCGATCGGCTTCGTTGCGCTGTTCGCGGGTGCTGCCAACACGCCGCTTGCCTGCACGTTCATGGGGATCGAATTGTTCGGGGCGGCCTATGCTGTGCCGATCGCGGTCGCATGCTTCGTCGCCTACCTTTGCTCGGGTCATAACGGCATTTATCTGTCGCAGCGCGTCGCAGTCCCCAAGGTGCCTGCTGCGCACCTCACACCCGGTGCGACCCTGCGTGATGCCCGCACGCACCGTGCTTCCCGCCGACGCTCGCGCGTCTGATCCTGCTTCCTATCGAAAGGCCCGTTATGCCTGATCGTTTCACCGTCCAGCACCGCGAGGTTGGAATGCTGCGCATCTATTTGAAGCCGTCTGACAAGGTCGGCCCACGTCGCTTCTGGGGTGCGACCTTTCTATCGCGAGCTGATCCGCACCGCGAAGGCGGACGGCATCATCAACGCCGTCGCGCAGAACATGCATTACGGCTTCAGCAATCGCGGCCCGGCGGCATTCAACCGTTCCGATCCTGAAAGCTGACTGGCAGGAAAGTCCCCATGAGAAGTCCGTCAGCCGGGGCCATGACCAGCCGGTCGGCTTCCGACCCAAAGGCAGACGTAGCGGTGGCAAGTTGCCGGTCTTGGAAGCTGACGTTCTGAACCGGGGTTCTGGCACACGCAAATCCCTGGAAACCGTGGTTGCGTCTGCAGCTTCAAAACCGACCGGTTCTGACACCGTTGGCGGTTAATGTTGCACGCCATCGCCCTCAACCAAGCCGTCCTGATACGCACTGTGAAAACTCTCGATCTTTGAGCGAAATTCAGTCGCAGACTAACTCCTGAGGCGCAGCGCATCGACCAGCAAACGGAACGCCAAGGAGTTTTGTCGTCGGCTCGGATAATACAGGTGATAGCCCGAGAACGGCGGACACCAGTCAGCCAGCACGCGCACCAGCCTGCCGGAGGCAAGATCATCCTGAACCTGGTCAACGGGAATGGACGCCAGACCGTGACCGGCAAGGGCGGCCTTGCGGATCAGGCCTGAGGTATTGAACGTGAACTGGCCATCAACACGCACGTTGATCTGTCGTCCATCCTTCTCGAACTCCCACGCGTAGAGGGCTCCTGCGGAAACCAGGCGCAGGTTGATGCAGTTGTGACCAACAAGGTCCTGAGGGCTTTCGGGCAAGCCGCGTGCTTCGAGATAGGCGGGCGTTCCGACGACGGCCATCTCAAGATCAGGGCCGATGCGAACTGCGATCATATCCTTCTCGATCGCTTCGCCGATCCGCACGCCGGCATCGTACCGCTCGGTCACGATATTCGACAGGCCGACGTCGATCACGATCTCCAGTGTGATGTCGGGATATGAGTTGGCGATCTTCTCCATCGCGGGCCACAAAAGGGTTTCCGCTGCATGCTCGGTGGACGTTATGCGGAAATGGCCGGCCGGCTTATCGCGCAGCTCGCCCAGCTCCGCCAATCCCGCCTCGATCCCATCCAGATGGTTTCCCACCGTGGCAAGCAGCCGATCACCGGCTTCTGTCGGCACCACGCTCCTTGTGGTGCGCGTCAGCAGGCGAACGCCGATACGCTCTTCAAGCGCCCGGAGGGTATGGCTTAGTGCGGATTGTGAAACGCCGAGTTGAGCAGCCGCCCGCGTGAAACTGCGCTCCCGTGCGACCGCAACGAACGCGACCAGATCGTTCAGGTTTTCACGCGCCATAAACGGGCCGCGTATCGGGAGGCCTGATGTGTGATAGCACGAGTTTCATGAGCAATGCTCATATCCTCTTGCGTGCTTTCATGTCTAATCCTGATAGGTCCGAAAGGCTACTTCATATCCATCGAACAGCATGGATGAGCCCGTCACGGGCCGGAAAGCGATCATGATGAAAACCCGCATTCTTGGAAGCAACGGACCCGAAGTCTCGGCGATCGGTCTGGGTTGTATGGGCCTGACCTTCGGCTACGGCCCGGCGACCGATACGTCGGACGCGGTAGCGTTGATCCGCGCCGCCTATGACCGCGGCATCACCTTTTTCGACAGCGCGGAGGCCTATGGTACCGCCAACGAGGAGATGGTCGGCGAAGCGGTGCAGCCGTTCCGCGACAAGGTGGTGATTGCAACGAAGTTCGGCTTCAAGGACGGAAGTTCGGCTGCCGGCCTCGATAGCAGTCCGGCCCGCATTCGCCTTGTCGCCGAGCAGTCGCTCAAGCGCCTCAAGACGGACGTGATCGACCTGTTCTATCAGCACCGCGTCGATCCGAACGTGCCGATGGAGGATGTCGCCGGTACGGTGAAGGACCTCATCGCCGAGGGTAAGGTCCGGCACTTCGGCTTGTCCGAAGCCGGCATCGCCAACATCCGCCGCGCCCATGCAGTGCAGCCGGTCGCGGCGCTGCAAAGCGAGTATTCGATGTTCAGCCGTGAGCTGGAGGATGAGTTCTTCCCGGTTCTCGACGAGCTGGGCATCGGCCTCGTGCCTTTCAGCCCGCTCGGCAAGGGCTTCCTGACCGGCAAGATCGACACCGCGACCAAGTTCGCGGAGGGCGACATCCGCAACAACCTGCCCCGCTTCCAGGACGAAGCTCGGGAGGCCAACGCCAACCTGGTCAAGCGCATCGGCGAGATTGCCGATGCGAAAGCCGCGACGCCAGCGCAGGTCGCGCTCGGCTGGCTCCTTGCGCAGAAGCCCTGGATCGTGCCGATCCCCGGCACCACGAAGAAGCACCGCATGGAAGAGAATGCGGGCGGTGCGGACGTCGATCTGACCGCGGACGATCTGAAGTCCCTGGGCGATCTGCTGGCGCAGGTCCCGGTGACGGGCGACCGCTACACGCCCGCCATGCAGGCGACGATCGACCGCTAAGCGCATCCGGGCGGCGCGCCTCGCGCCGCCCGCTTCCCAAACGTCTCACAAGGACATTGCATCATGAACACCCCCGTATTGGAGGGCCGGATCGCGCTCGTCACCGGCGGATCGAAGGGCATCGGCTTCGGCTCGGCCCAGCGCCTGATCGAGGAAGGCGCGTTCGTCTACATCACTGGCCGCGGCAAGGACGCGCTAGACGCAGCCGTAGCCCGGCTCGGCAGCTCGGCCGTTGGGATCGAGGCGGACGCCTCTAGCAAGGCCGACATGACCGCAGTCGCCGAACGGATCAAGCAGCAGCACGGCAAGCTCGACATCCTGTTCGCTAACGCCGGCCTCGGCCATGCCACGCCGTTTCCCGACCTGACCGAGGCGCAGATCGACAAGGAATTCGGCGTAAATTTCAAGGGCGTAATCCTGACCGTCCAGTCGATGCTCGGCGTGCTGAGCCACGGCGCGTCGGTGATCCTCAATGCCTCGATCACCGCCGACATGGGTCTGCCCGGCTTCGGGGTTTACGCCGCCACCAAGGCCGCGGTCCGCTCGCTGGCGCGGAGCTGGACAACGGACCTCAAGGACCGCGACATCAGGGTCAACACGATCAGCCCCGGCGTCGTGCCCACCGAAGGATATAGCGACGAGCAGGGCATGACCCAGGCGGACGTCGATGCGTATGTCGAGCGCGTGTCGAAGGAGATCCCGGCCGGCCGGGTTGGCACCTCTCGCGAAATGGGTGACGCCCTGGTCTTCCTGGCATCCGACGCCAGCAAGTATGTGCGCGGCATCGATCTCGTGGTCGATGGCGGCATGACCCGCGTCTACGCGGGCAAGGCCTGATGTCTGAATCAGCAGCGAAAGGTCGATCAATGACGACGAGTAAACAGGACGAGATTCACATCGTCTGCACGGTACACGCCCAGCCCCAGCATCGTGATCGCGTCGGCGAACTGCTCCTGGAGCTTGTCGAACCGGCGCGAGAGGAAGCCGGCTGCCTCTACTATGATCTCTATCAGGAGCGGGACCGCCCCGACACGTTCGTGCTTCTCGACGGTTGGGCTTCGGACGCCTCGCTGGCCTCGCATGCCGTCCATCCTAACGTCACGCGCGTTGTCGATCAGCTCCTGCCGCTGCTCTTATCGCCGTTGGAGCATCTACATAGCCGCAGGATGTCTGACCCGGCCTAGCCGTTCACGCCCGCCTCCACATCCGCTTGATCCTCGCCAATTCGCCCAATTTGCGAAGCGAGGCGCTAACGGTGGTAAGAAAGAAGTGTCGAAACCAACCGAGACTGTTGAAAAACTCGGCGAGCAGGCAGTGCGGCCACCTCACGTGTAATATGATTGCTTGCAGTTGGTCTCTTTTACACAAGATGTTGTGACAGTCGGGGCTATACGAAAATAATATTCCTCGAACCAGCGCCCCTTCCAAGCCAAAGCGACTTTTTCAACAGCCTCGACCGGTTATGACAACTTTCCCGATTGAAATGGTATTTTGGGATTATGGCTCGGTTAGCCGGTGCCACCTGAAACATCGGGAGCCACCTTGGGGTCGGGGTCTTGCGCCTTGCCGGTTGCGGGTGCCGCCTTCTGATGCGGCATGGCGGTGAGATAGGCGACAATTTCGTCGACATCCTTCTCGGCCACCGGCGCCTTGTAGACCTCGCGCATCTTGGTGACGGTCGCCTTCCACTGATCCGCCGATAGCGCAGGCTGGGTCAGCGCCATGCTGGCCGAGTGGCACGAAGTGCAGTTGGCGTTGACGACGTCGGCGTGCAGACCATCGGGATAGGTCGCGTCGTCGACCGGCAGGTCGACGCTGGTCGAGGCGAGCGAAAAGCCGCGGGCTGAGACGCTGGTGGGCGGTGCCGGCTCGGATGTCTCGGAGATCGGGGCAGGCGCCTTGCGGCTGCTCGGCGCCCCGATCGAGACGAGGATAATGCCGGTCAGGCCGATCAGGCCAGCGGCCATGATGCCGGGAGACGGGGTCTTCATGCTACTCGCTCCTCAGGCCGCAATGATGGTGGTGGTTTCGATGTTGCCGCGCATGAACCCGCCGGGGTTCCAGATCGGCTTCATCGGCTGAGCGACACCGTTGGCGTTCCAGCAGCGCACCATGATGGGGTTGGGACCGCGCCTAAGCGGCACGCGACCATCCCAGCGCCGGAAGCTATACTTGCCCTCATCCGGTCCGAGCGTCGTCCTGTACCAAGTGCGGCCACCATCGGATGAGACATCGACCTTGGCGACGCCGCAGTCGCCGCCCATCGCGATCCCGCCAACCGGGATGGACGCTTCATAGGCGATCACCTGGCCATCCGGCAGGCTGGTCATCCAGCTACGCGGGATCATGCGGTTAATCGGGACGGTCGGGAAGTCTTTCTGTCCCGGCATCACGTTGGCGCCCGGCGTCGCCGGGATCTTGTAAGCCTTGGCCATCCAATATTGGTCGTCAGGGCCGGGCAGCACCTCGATCGCGTTCAGCATCTTGACCCAATAGGTCGAGTACCAGCCCGGCACGATCAACCGGCAAGGGAAGCCGTTGAGGAGCGGCAGCTGCTCGCCGTTCATGCCGAAGGCGATCATCACCTCGCCGTCGCGGGCATGGTCGAGCCCAAGCGCCTTCTCGAAGTCGGGGGCGCCAGCGACGACCGGCTGATCGAGAGCGCCGAAGCGTACCTGTACCGCGCCTGCTTTGACCCCGGCGAGATCAAGCACGTCGCGCAGGCGCACACCGAGCCATTTGGCATTGCCCATCGCGCCGTTGCCCCATTGCGCGCCGGCGACACGCGGCTGGAACAACCCACGGCTGTTGCCCGAGCACTGATTGACCGCTGCCATCTCGACGCGCGGCAGGCGCAGCAGTTGGGCAAGGCTGATCGACAGCGGTCTGTTGACGTGGCCGAAGACCTTGAGGCGAAAGCTCTCGACGTCGATCGAGGTCGGGATGTCGGCCCAGTGCCAGCGGACGAAGAACTGGTCGTTGGGCGTGAACACCGACTTGTCGAACACGTCCATCGGCGTCTCCAACAGCGGAGGATGGATGCGTTGGAGGATCATGCTGCCCTTGCCAGGAAAGGCGCTGGTCATCGGCCGCTCGGCATTGCCGCCAGGCAGCTTCAGGTCGACGAGCTGCTGCGCCAGCGCAGGTGCTGCGGCAAGGCCGGCGGTGCCGAGCGCCGTACGCCTGAGAAAGCGGCGACGGCTGGTTTCACTCGCCAGCGCGGCGTCAAAATTGTCCATGACAAGGCTCTCCTGTGGCCAGCCACGCTGGCGGATCGAAGGGGCGTTCTGCAAGTGATCGGACCGACTGATCCGATCATCAGGGTGGATCAGTTCGGGGTAGCAATGCAGGGCGAGACGAACAGGTTGCCGCGCCATGCTCCGGCGAGCGTCTTGGCACCGACCAGCAGCCACATCGCCGCGAGCGCGATCGTCAGCACCGTGCCGACGATACCGAAGAAGCCGAGGTTCAGCGTCGTACCGAGGCGGAAGGTGGCGACGGTGTAGACGCCGAGCGGGAAGGTATAGCCCCACCAGCCAAGGTTGAATGGGACGCCGGCGCGCCAGTAGCGGATGGTGATGAGCGTCGCGAGCGCCAGCCACCACAGGCCGAAACCCCACAGGCAGAGCCCGGCGACGACGCCGATCCCTTGCGCGACGGTACCGACACCGACCAGCCCGTGCGCCGCGAGGATCGCCGGCGCATCCGCCCCAAGCACCAGCATACCCAGCGCCCCGGTGCCGATCGGCCCCAGCGCGAGCCAGGAGGATGCCGCCATGCTCTCGTGCGGGAGCTTGTGGAGCGCCATGCGCAGGATCAGAATAGCGAGGATGCCAAACGCGACCGGCACCGAATAGGCCCACAGCACATACGAGGTCGCGAGCGTCACGATCTGCGCATGGGGATCGGTCAGATGCGGCGCGAGCAGCCCGCCGCTGGCACCCGCCACTTCCGCTGCGACGACCGGCAGCAGCCATACCGCGGTCATGCCGTCCAGGCTGTGCTCGTGGCGGGTAAACATCAGGTAGGGGATCAACACGCCGCAGGCGAGCGACATGGCGACGTCGATCCACCACAGGACGTGTGCGACCGGCACGATGCCGTTACCGAATCGCGCGATCCCGAAGGCGAGACATCCGTTGATGATCGTCGCCAGGCCCATCGGGATGGTCCCGATGAACATCGACACGGTGTTGTGG
>NZ_JAPYKH010000040.1 GCF_029623345.1 Sphingomonas phyllosphaerae | reverse complement strand
TCGGACGTCACCCCGGAGGCCGCGTCGATCCTCGACAACGCCGTCACCCAGTATCAGAACTGCCAGAATGCGCAGGTCATGCTGGCGGGTCACGCCGACCGCTCGGGTTCGGCCAAGTACAACGTGGGGCTGTCGCAGCGCCGCGCGGACTCGGTCAAGGCGTACCTGACCTCGAAGGCGATCCCGGAGAACGTGATCAGCACCGAGGCGTTCGGCGAGAGCCGCCCGCGCGTCGACACCGCCGACGGTGTCCGCGAGGTGCAGAACCGCCGCGTGGAGATCACCTACGGTCCGGGTGCGGGCCAGTAAGGTCGATCGCTACGGCGAACGAGATGGGGAGGTCGGCGCGAGCCGGCCTCCCTTTCTTTTTGTGATCACCTGGCGACGCTTTGGTCGCGCGCTCGGGCGCTCAGCCTGCCGAAGCGCCGATGGCCGAGCGGCGCTGCGCTGCGTGCTGCTGGAGCACCGCGTGGACCGGGCTGCGGGGTGCGTGCGTGCATTGCAGCGCGTCAGCGCGCGCAAACGGGATCTGCCAATGAGAGCGGCGGCCTGTCGGTGATATTGGTCCGTCGTCGCCCGCTCGTCCCCTGCCATAATGGTCCTAAGCGGCGCTGCGGCCTCGAACGCGCGCGCTCTTTTCACGCTGACAGGGGATCCATGTGAAGATCACCCCGCCGATATCCGAGGTCAGACTAACGGCAATCACTGCTCTTGGCTGTGGGCTCCTGCGTGCGCAGGAGCACGGAGCGAGCGGCGCGACGTAGGACATCCTGTCGGGACCGCTATGTCACCGAAGGAAGGAGTGTTGCACGGGTTCGGGTGAGATCGCCCGCCGGTGCCTCGCGCTGAGCGGATGTGACGTCGCAAGAACGGCCAAGCCACGCCTGAAGGTGATGGGCGTTCCGGCTCCCGAGCGTCGCGTTCAGTAGGGCGCGCACTCGCGGCGGCGGGCTTGGCCCTTGGGGGTGAGCACGAGGTGGCCGAGGCGTTCGCGTACGAGCCCCTCGCGCATCATGATCCCGATCGTATCGGGGTGCTGACTCCGCGAGACGATGAGGCTGCTGCCCGCGCTGCGCGCGGTCCAGAGGATCTGTTCGAGTTGCTCGGCCATCGATGGGCCGAGAACATCCACGTTCATCATTTCACCCCCACGGGCGCTCGGGCGATCTTGCTAATTTATTCTATCGCAAGAAGCCCCTAGTCAGAACCGATTCGCCGATGTTGACGGCAGATCATTAACCCAATTTGACGAAGATAAGGTTAATAAAATCGACAAGAACGCCATGGGATGAGTGAGTCGAGCGACGGATCGAGCCGCGGACGCCACCGCGCGGGGCGGTGGCGCCAAGTCGAGGGTCGATCAGAAGCGGGTGCGCAGCGTCACCCCATAGGTGCGCGGCTCGGCGAGGAACGATGAGAATAGTTGATTGCCGACGCCGCCGAAGCTGCGCACCTGCTCAAGGCTACCCGCGCCCTGGAACGGCGTGTTGAACGCGACCTGCTGATAATCGGTGTTGAGCAGATTCTGTGCCCAGACCTCGACCGCCCAGCGCTCGTCGCGCCCGCGCAGGCCGACGCGCGCGTTGACCAGTGTGAAGCCATCCTGGATCTTCTCGGCGAACAGATCCGAGCCGGTGTTATAATCCGACGACGTGCGCTGATCGACGTAGAACAAAGCGCTCATCCCGCCGTCTCCGATCGCCGGCGTCCAGCTCAGCGAGGTCGTGATCACGTTGCGCGGCGCGTTCGAGATCTGCGCGCCCGAGAGCAGGAACAGCGCCGGGTCCAGCGCGGCACCGGCGTCCGAGCCGACCAGGTTGCGGCGATATTTGGTCTCGGCCAGCGTATAGCCCATCGCGAAGGCGAGGTGCTCGACCGGGTAGATCCCGGCCTCCAGCTCGATGCCCTGGCTGCGCACGCCGTACTTGACGTCGCCGGTGCAGACGCCCGTCGTCGCGCTGGCGTCGCGGTCGGCGCCGTTCAGGCTGTCCGAGCAGGAGCCGATATTCTCGACGACATAATTGGTGCCGTTGAAGGTGTTGAGTTGGAAATTCTTGAACTCCGAGCGGAACGCCGCGGCGTTGAAGGTGAAGGAGCGGCTCGAATATTTGAAGCCGATCTCATAGGCGTTGACCGTCTCGGGATCGAAGCGCAGCCGGCCCGCGTCGATGTTGGCGATCGTCGCGGGATTATAGGCGTCGCCCAGATCGGAGCGGTCGAGGTTGTAGCCGCCCGCCTTGTAGCCGCGCGAGTAGCTGGCATAGGTCATCAGCCGGTCGCTCGGTTTCCAGCTCAGCACCGCGGTGCCGGTGAATTGGCTTTCGCTGAAATCGTCCGCGATCTGGCGGCCGTTGAGCGCGGCCGAGCTGTTGCCGGTGCAGGCGAGCGTGGCGATGCCGCGGGTGAGCGCGGCGAGCTGCGCGTTGTTGAAGAGGTTGCCGGCCGGCCCCGCCCCGAGCAGCGTCTGGATCTGCGGACACACGGTGTTGTTGTTGCCGAAACTGGCGTCGAACTTCTTGCGCTCGTGCGTCCAGCGCAGCCCGCCGGTGAGCGACAGCGTGTCGCTCAGCTTGAAGATGTTGTGCGTGAAGAGCGCGAAGCTCTGGCTGTCCTGGTTATATTCGTCGCGCGTGGTGCCGAGGTCGTTGAGCGTCCCGAGTAGCCGGATGTTGGCGAGCAGCAGCGGCGTCGCCGCGCCGAACGCGGGAGTCGTGCCGGGCACCTGGCCTGAGAGGACCGCGCTGCCGGTCGCGCTGAGGCAGCCGGGGTTGGCGGGGTTGCGCAAAGCGGCGTTGGCGTTGATCGTCGCGACGATGCGGCACGCGGCGAAGGCGCCATAGTCGCGACCGAACTTGAGGTTGTCGACGACCTGCAGGTCTTCCTTGCTGTAGAAGCCGCCGATCAGCCAGTTGAGCCGGTCGCCGAAGGCCTCGCCGTTGAGCCGCAGCTCCTGGGTGAAGGTGTGGAACTGGCGGTAGTTGTTGCCGTCGTTCGGACGATAGCCGATGTCGAGCACGTTATAATCGATGTCGCTCGCGCCGTCCGACTTATACTCGCGATAGGCGGTGATCGAGGTGAGCGAGGCGCCGCCCAGGTTCCAGTCGATCTGACCCGACCCGCCGTAATCCTTGGTCACGTTCGAATAGTCGCGGCCCGGGGTGTTGGCGATGCGGCGGCTGTACGGGTCGCTGCCGCCCGGGAAGACCGAGCCGGCGGGGTAGCCGCGCAGCGCGGCCAGCGACGTCATCACGCTGACGATGCGGTTGCCCGCGGGATTGATCGCATAGTCGCCGGGGACGCCGGGCGTGGGATCGATCTTCTCGCGCGTGTCGACATAGACCGCGCCGCAGCATTTCTCGTCGCGGCGGGTATAGTCGCCGATCAGCCGCAGCGAGAAATTGGACGACGGCTCGAGCAGCAGCTGGCCGCGGACGAGATAGCGGTCGCGATTGTTGAAGTCGGTGTCGTTGGCGACGTCCTGGTAGAAGCCGTCGCGCTTCTGCCACACGCCGTCGACGCGGAAGGCGAGCACGTCCTTGATGATCGGCCCCGTCAGCGCCCCCGCGGCACGATAGAAGTCGTAATTGCCGTAGGTGCCCTCGGCATAGCCGCCGAAGTCAAACGACGGCGCCTTGGTGTAGATGTTGATCGCGCCCGCCGAGGAGTTGCGCCCCGACAAGGTGCCCTGCGGCCCGCGCAGCACCTCGATCCGGTCGACCTCGCCGAGATCGTTGAGGCCCGAGCCGGTGCGGCTGCGATAGACGCCGTCGATGAATACCGCGACCGAGCTCTCCAGGCCGGGATTGTCGCCGACCGTGCCGACGCCGCGGACGCGCGCCGAGGCATTGGCCTCCGAGCCGGTCGAGGAGACGTTGAGCGAGGGGGCGAGCTGCGCCATCTGGCGGATGTCGGTCGCGCCCGAATTCTGCAGCGCCTGCTGGCTCACTGCGTTGATCGAGATCGGCACGTCGGCGAGCCGCTCCGAGCGGCGGGTGGCGGTGACGACGATGTCGTTGGCGTTGAGCTCGCGCGTGTCGCCGGCCTGGTCCGATGTGGTGTCGCTCTGGCCGTCGACTGCGGCATTGCTGGTCACCGGGCTGGCCTGCTGTGCCAGCGCGGGCGCCGCGACGATCATCGCGGCCGACGACAAGAGGATAGTGCTCAGTCGCATGGCGGTCCCTCTCCCAAGGTCCTGTTATCCCGACCCTCGTTTTCGAAGGTTCGGTATTGGGGAGAGATTAGCGCACACCGAGGGCGCGTCTAGCGCTTTCGTGCCCGACACGGTGATTTTCAAGATCGGGTGTGGAGCGCGTGCAACGCCGCGGCGGCACGACGCTACGGAAAGCAAGCGGGCCGCGGCGCCTAGCCGCGGCCCGATCGGCTCACTTGGGCGCGAGCACCATCAGCATCTGACGGCCCTCCATGCGCGGATAGGCCTCGACCTTGGCGACCTCGGCCACCTGCTCCGCGACGCGCTGGAGCACGTTCATGCCGAGCTGGCCGTGGCTCAGCTCGCGGCCACGAAAGCGCATCGTCACCTTGACCTTGTCGCCCTCGCCGATAAATTCCGCCACCTTCTTCATCTTGGTGTCGTAATCGTGGTCGTCGATGTTCGGACGCATCTTGATCTCCTTGATCTCCTGCGTCTTCTGCGACTTACGTGCGAGGTTCGCCTTTTTCTGCGCCTCGTACTTGAACTTGCCGACATCGAGGAACTTGGCGACGGGCGGATCGGCGTTGGGCGACACTTCGACCAGGTCGAGTCCGAGCTCGCGCGCCTGCTCCATCGCCTCGCGCGTGTACATCACGCCGAGATTCTCGCCCTCGTGATCGATCACGCGGACCTTGGGGCTCTGGATCCACTCGTTGAAGCGGGGCCCGTTCATCGGCGGCGCCTGCATCGGCCGGCGCATCGTGGGGGGAGGTATAGGTAAATCTCCGTTGGCTGTTCTGCCGAGCAATATAAGGGAGAATGCGCGCTTTTAGAAGGGGCGCTACATCACCGCCGCGCGGAAGATCGCGTGGGCGCCGCAAGGAGGCTGCGTGCGGCAGCGGGATGGGGGGACGGGCGCTAGTTGGTGCGCGCCGTCGATGCGTTGGGCCGGGGTGGCGGGTGAGCGCTCAGTCGCATACTCGCCCGCCGACTCACCACCGCCGCACCGCGGGTCCGTCGATCTCCGCCAGGCAGACGCTCACGCTGGGAAGGAGCAAGGCACCGACTCGGTCATGCGCCTCATATTCCTCGACCTGGGTATAAGCACCTTGAACCGGCGCGCGATGGACGCGGATCGTCTTGCGGATTGCGTCGACCACCCAATAGTCGCGCACGCCGAAGCTGGCGTAGCGTGGCGCCTTGACGCGCAAGTCGTACCCGATCGACGACACGGCGACTTCGATCAGCAGCAGCAGGTCCGGCCCGCGAACGTCCTGCGAGCCGATCTCGGCAGGCCAGACGGCAAGATCGGGCTCGTGCAGGTCCGACGGTCCGAACGCGATCTCCGCCTCGACGAACACGCCCTGCTCGTGCGGCAGCGCGAGGTTGAGGACGCGCCCGAGGCGCTGCTTCACGCGCTCGTGGTCGCTCGACTTCGCTGCCGCCATCGGCACGATCTCTCCGTCGATCAGGTCGAAATGCTCGTTCTCGGCGAGCATCCCGGCGTCGGTCAGTGCGTAGACGTCCGCCACCGTGAGCCGTGACGGGATCGTGCCGGCCCTGATTTCCTGCCAGATCGTCATCGCCGCCTCCTACCTGTGCTCCTGTGCGGGAAGGAGCCTAGAGCCGCCAACGCTTCGCCCACGCGCGCTGACGCCCCGCGCCAGCGCGGGAACGCGGATCAGCGCACATCGGGCGAAGTCGCCTCGCCGCGCAGCATCGCCACCGCCTGGTCGAGCGTCAACGCCTCCTGCGCCTGGCTGCCGAGCCGGCGCACCGCGACCTTGCGCTCCTCCGCCTCGCGCTTGCCGACCACCAGCAGCACCGGCACCTTGGCGACCGAATGCTCGCGTACCTTGTAGTTGATCTTCTCGTTGCGCGTGTCGGTCTCCACCCGGATCCCCGCCGCACGCAGCGCCGCCGCCACCTCGGCGGCGTAGTCGTCCGCGTCGGAGACGATCGTCGCCACCACCGCCTGCACCGGCGCGAGCCACAGCGGGAAGCGCCCGGCGTGATGCTCGATCAGGATGCCGATGAAGCGCTCGAACGTGCCCAGGATGGCGCGGTGGAGCATCACCGGGCGGTGGCGCTGGCCGTCCTCGCCGACATAGCTGGCGTCGAGCCGCTCGGGCAGCACGCGGTCCGACTGGATCGTGCCGACCTGCCAGGTCCGCCCGATCGCGTCGGTGAGGTGGAACTCCAGCTTGGGCGCGTAGAAGGCGCCTTCGCCGGGCAGCTCCTCGAACTTCGCCTTGATCGCGTCCGACAGCCCCGAGGCGTGCACGGCGTCGCGCAGCTCCTGCTCGGACTTGTCCCACATCGCGTCGTCGCCGAAGCGCTTGTCCGGGCGCAGCGCCAGCTTCACCGCATAATCCTCGAAGCCGAGGTCGCGGTAGACGCTGTCGAGCAATTCGCAGAACTTCCGCACCTCCTCGACGAGCTGGTCCTCGCGCACGAAGATATGCGCGTCGTCCTGGGTGAACTGTCGGACGCGCATGATGCCATGGAGCGCGCCGTGCGGTTCGTTACGGTGGCAGCAGCCGAATTCGGCCATGCGGATCGGCAGGTCGCGATAGCTCTTGATGCCCTGCTTGAAGATCAGCACGTGCGCGGGGCAGTTCATCGGCTTGAGCGCCATCAGGTCGCCCTCGCCGGTGAAGATCGCGCCCTCGTCCGCGGTGTTGGGGATCTCGTCGGGGACGACGAACATGTTCTCGCGATACTTGCCCCAGTGGCCCGACTGCTCCCACTGGCGCGCGTCCATCAGCTGCGGCGTCTTCACCTCGGCGTAATCGGCGGCATCGAGCCGGCGGCGCATATAGGCCTCGAGCTGGCGCCAAAGCACGAAGCCCTTGGCGTGCCAGAACACCGAGCCCTGCGCCTCGGCCTGGAGGTGGAACAGGTCCATGTCCTGGCCGATGCGGCGATGGTCGCGCTTCGCCGCTTCCTCCAGCATGTGGAGGTGCGCATCGAGCTGCTTCTTGTTGAGCCAGCCGGTGCCGTAGATGCGGCTGAGCATCGCGTTCTTCTGGTCGCCGCGCCAATAAGCGCCCGAGACGCGCGTCAGCTTGAAGGCCTGCGGATCGAGCCGACCCGTCGTCGGCATGTGCGGACCGCGGCACATGTCGAGCCATTGCCCCTGGCGATAGATCGTCAGCTCCTCGTGATCGGGCAGTTCGGCGGCCCATTCCGCCTTGAAGGTCTCGCCCTGCCGCTGCCACGTCTCGATCAGCTGCTCGCGCGTCCATACCTCGCGCGTGAAGGGCTCGTTGCGCGCGATGATGCGGCGCATCTCCTCCTCGATCGCGGGCAGGTCCTCGTCGGTGAAAGGACGCTCCTTCGGCGCAAAGTCGTAATAGAAGCCGTCGTCGGTCGCGGGGCCGAAGGTGATCTGCGTGCCCGGGAAGAGATGCTGCACCGCCTCGGCCAACACATGCGCGAGATCGTGCCGCGCCAGCTCGAGCGCCTCGGCCTCGTCGCGCTGCGTCACCAGCGCCAACGTCGAATCCTGCGTCAGCGGGCGCGAGAGGTCGCGCAGCTCGCCGTCGACGCGCGCGGCGATCGCGGCCTTGGCCAGCCCGGGGCCGATCGCGGCGGCGATCGCCGCGGGCGTGGTGCCCGGCTCCACCTCGCGGACCGAACCGTCGGGCAGCGTGATCGAGAGCATGTCCATGGAGAATCTTCCTGCGAGAACCGTGGAGCACGCCCTAAGGCGCGCGTGAAGCGACGAAAAGAGGGAGCCTGCCCGGCGTGGCGCGGGCGGCGGGGCGCGTCAGCGGGTGACGCGCGCGCCGGCCGTGGGCCGCGCCGGGATGCTAGTAGTGAGCCGGGCCGTGCGCATGGTGGCGCCGATATAACCGCGCGAGTGCCGCGGCGCCAGCGTAGGCTTATCCGCGGCGGTCGCCTCCCTATATCCTCTGCATGCCCGTCGACGTCTCGGCCAACCCGCATTTCTACCTGCTGCTCGGCGCCCTGCTGGTGGCCGCGATTGTGGCGCGGCGCGTGCCGCTGCTGCGCACCTTGGTGAGCCTGGCGGTGTGGGGCGGGCTGGCGGTGCTGCTGTACACCTTGCTGGTGGAGCGCGAGCGCTTCGACCCCTGGCTCGGTCGCGTCGCCGCCGCGCTGGACGTGGAGAGCCAGCAGGTCTCCGGCAGCGAGACGCGCGTGACGATGAGCCCCGACGGCCATTTCTACGTGCGCGCGCGGCTCGGTCCGCCGGGGGCGACGGTGGAGCGGCGGCTGCTGGTCGACAGCGGCGCGACGATCACCGCTTTGTCGCCCGCCACCGCGGCGGCGGCGGGGGTCGAGGTGCGGCCCGCGACCTTCCCGCTGCTGCTCAAGACCGCCAACGGCACGATCCGCGCCGACACGGGGGCGCTGGCCGAGCTGCGCTTCGGCAACGTGGTGGCGCGCGACCTCGCGGTGGTGGTGTCGCCCGCCTTCGGCGACGTCGACGTGGTGGGGATGAACTTCCTGTCGCGGCTGAGCTCGTGGCGGGTCGAGGGGCGCACGCTGATCCTCACGCCGCACCACCCGCAGGAGGCGTAGGGGGCGGGGGAGGGGCCAGCGGGCTGTCATCTTGACCGCTAGGATGCTCCCTTTCGCCCAACACTGACCGTCACCCCGGCGAAAGCCGGGGTCCAGTTGGGGGACGTTGGTAAGTCCCACCACGGCCTACCCGACTGGGCCCCGGCCTTCCCCGCCGCGACAGCGTGGGGGCAAACGCCTTTCGACACACCGATCGCGCCGTCCCCTTCCCCACGCTGACCCACCACGGCGATCACGCGTCATCCGCAATTGCCTTGTTGGAGAATGTTGCTCAGATGTTCTCGCCGCGTCGGCAGGGCGGGGCGACACGATGAACATGGAGCGGGCATGGATACCGGCGGGGGTGAGCCCCGCCGAACGACGGCGCTTATTCTCGATCTGGATCCGGACGGGGCGGATCCCGACTCGCCGCGACGACGGCGTCGAACTGAAGTTCAACCCCTGGCACGACCCGCGCGACGGTCGCTTCACGTCCGGTCCGGGCGGCGAGGCGGCGGCGCGCGACGGACCGCCGGAGCGAGGAGGTGAGGGCGGTGGCGTAGGAGAGGGCGGTGTCGTCCGCTCGGACGGCGTCTACCGGCCGGGCGAGCCGGGCCCGACGCTGATCCCGATCGGCGCGCCGGAACCGCCCGAGACGCGCGGCGGCAACATGCGCGCCTTCGAGGATCCGATGACGCTGGATGAGTGGCAGGTCGACGAGCATTCAGCGCTCGGGCCACCGCTCAGGCTGGCAGACCAGATCTTCGATATAACTGGGCCGGGGGCAGAAGTCCGAACCGCGCTGATGCGGGTGCAGGCGGAGAAGATCCTCAGCGACATCCATCAACTAGATCCGACTTATGTCTTTCAGTCCTTTCAATTTCCTTATAGCGAAGATGGGCAGCGGCGGCTCATCGACGGACTCCGCTTCGACCGCGCGGTTTTGACCATGCGGGTGAAGGGCGATCTTGAGCCGCTGCAGCTTGAGACTTACCGGTTCGCGCAAGGAGCCACGAATGACGCCTACCAAGAAGGTTTGAGGCGTCTTAAGCTGACAATGCTTCCGATCCGACTGAGTGAACGAGAGGCACTTGGAAATTTCGTTGACCAACGCGTTCGCGAGCAGTTGCGGCAGCGGTTCTTCTTGGCTGGAGTTGATTGTTCCGGCGCTGGGCCGGTCAGGCTCAATCGGAACGAGGCTGTCGGCGAGAACGGGCGATTTCGTCGCCCCGATATCAGGGTCGGTGACGTTGCCTTCGATGTCTCGCTCTCGGCAAAAACTAGAGGGCAGGCGCAGATACGGGGTTTCTTCAACGCTAACTTCAAGCCGTCTATGGTTGTCATCATCCGGCCCAGCGAGCTGGGTAGAAGCACAAGCTACATTCTTCGGCGATAGAGGGCAGCCTTATGAACGACTATGTATTCAGAAGTCCGCTGGCAAGCGGCGCGCCCTTCATCCCTGCTAACTTGGGAGAGCTGGATGATCAGCTCGCATCGATGATGCTCGAGGCCCCGACCTTTGTCGATCGGCTAGGCTTCTTGCCCGACCAGACGATCGATTCGCGCTTCCATCAGCTCGACACCGCGCTGAGCCGAGTGAAGCCGAAGCTGGGCGCTGAGAGCTACGCTAAAGCGGTCGAACTTTCTGCGCGAGCCAAGGCACTGTTTCTAAGCGATCCCGATATGACGAACGGGAAGACCAAGGAGGGCGTTTGGCTGCTCGACGAGATCAGCCAGCTTATCACCGACGCGCGGCGCCGCTGGGTCAAGGCCAAGCTGAGGGACGATGAGGGCGAGGTGACCGGCGACTGAAGATCAGCCGTGGCGGGTGGCCGGCCGGGATGCCACG
>NZ_JAPYKH010000004.1 GCF_029623345.1 Sphingomonas phyllosphaerae | reverse complement strand
TCGCCGCCGCGGTCGATCGCACCAGCGGCGAGGTGCGGATCGCCGCCGCGACCGTGCCGCGCGGGCGCAGCGCCGAGCTCTGGGCGATCGCCGAGGGCGGCGCACCCGTCGCGCTCGGGCTGCTCGAGGCGGGTCGCCCGACCCGACTGGTGGTCGCGCAGACGCGGCGCGCGCTGCTCCGCGCCGGCACCACGCTGGCGGTGTCGATCGAGCCGCCCGGCGGGTCGCCGGATCCGGCGCCGACCGGGCCGGTGGTGGCCGCGGGCGCGCTGGCGGAGGCCTGAGCGGGAGGCGTCGGGCCGAGCCGCGACCCCGACGAGTCGGCCTGACCCGCGCGCGCCGCGGCGCTATACCGCGCGCCTCCCCTCACGCGGACGGAAGCGACCATGACCGACTCCCCCTACGATACCCCGCTAGGCCTCTATATCGCGGGCGAGTGGATCACTGCCGGGCGCGACACGCAGGAGGTGCTCAACCCCGCGGACGGCCAGGCGGTCGGCCACGTCCCGCTCGCCACCGCGGCCGACCTCGACCGTGCGCTCGAGGCGGCCGAGCGCGGCTTCCGCGCGTGGCGTGCCACCGCGCCGCAGGAGCGCGCCGCGGTGCTGGCGCGCACCGCCGCCTTGGTGCGCGAGCGTGCCGACTCGCTCGCGCGGCTCGCCACATTGGAGGAGGGCAAGCCCTTCGCCGAGGCCAAGGGCGAGGTGCTCGCCACCGCCGCGCTGCTCGACTTCCACGCCGGCGAGGCGGTGCGCGTCTACGGCCGCGTGCTGCCGCGCCCGAGCGGCACGCGCTCGCTGGTGCTGCACCAGCCGGTCGGCCCGGTCGCGGCCTTCTGCGCGTGGAACTTCCCGGTGATGAACCCGGTGCGCAAGCTGTCGCCCGCGATCGCGGCGGGCTGCTCGGTGATCCTCAAGCCGAGCGAAGAGACCCCCGGCGCGGCGGTGGCGATCCTGCGCTGCTTCCAGGACGCGGGGCTGCCCGGCGACGTCGCGCAGCTCGTCTTCGGCGTGCCCGACGCGGTGTCACGCCACCTGCTCGCCTCGCCGGTGACGCGCAAGCTGAGCTTCACCGGCTCGGTGCCGGTGGGCAAGCACCTGCTCAAGCTCGCCGCCGACACGGTGATGAAGAGCACGATGGAGCTGGGCGGGCACGGCCCGGTGCTGGTGTTCGACGATTGCGACCTGGAGCGCACGCTCGACACGCTGGTGGCGCACAAGTTCCGCAACGCCGGCCAGGTCTGCGTGGCGCCGACCCGCTTCCACGTCCAGCAGGGCATCTACGAGCGGTTCGCGCAGGGCTTCGCCGAGCGGACGAAAAAGCTGAAACTCGGCGACGGGCTCGACAAGTCCACGCAGATGGGCCCGATGGCCAACCCGCGCCGTCCCGAGGCGATCGCCGGGCTGGTCGAGCAGGCGGTCGGCGCCGGCGCCAGGCTGATGACCGGCGGTGCGCGCGGCGAGGGCGAGGGCTTCTTCTTCACCCCAACGGTGCTGGCCGACGTGCCGCTGTCGAGCAGTGCAATGAACGAGGAGCCGTTCGGACCGGTGGCGCTGATCGGCTCGTTCGCCGGCGTCGACGACGCGATCGCCGAGGCCAACCGCCTGCCCTATGGTCTCGGTGCCTATTGCTTCACCGAGAACGGCCGCCTGCAGAACCGGCTCGGCGACGAGATCGAGGCCGGCATGGTCGCGATCAACACCGTCCGGCTGAGCTGGGGCGATGCACCGTTCGGCGGCGTCAAGGACAGCGGCTTCGGCTCGGAGGACGGGCCCGAGGGAATTGCCGCGCACCTCGTCACCAAAGCGGTGCATATCGCCTGAGCCGGCGGATCCTGTTTACCGCGTGCTCTCGCGAACGCTGGAGCCCCGGGGCCACGAGGGTTGACGCTCGTGGCGCTGGGCTCCAGCGTCCGCAGGAGCCCAGCGCTTCTCAGAAGGTGTAGCCGATCCCCAGCGCGGCGAGCCACTGGTTGCGCGAGCCCGCCACCGACACCACCGGCGTGTCGCCGAAGTCGTTGAGCATGCGCTTGTAGGTCACGCCGCCGATCGCCTTCCAGCCGCGCAGCAGGTTGCCCGTGAGCGAGTAGGTGCCCGCGATCCCGACGGTATAATGCTTCCACCCGCCGCGGGTGCGATATTGCGGCAGGCCGCTCACCACCGACTGCGCCGCGTCGACGTCGAAATAGGTCCGCGCGAAGCCGCGCTCGACCTTCTCGGCTGAGGCGAACAGGCCGACACCGGCCTTGAGGCTGAGCGGGGTGAAATAATTGACCGACGGGCTCCAGATGCCGCTGTCGTGCACGCCGCTGACATCGTGGCGGTAGCTCAGCGAGGCCGAGAGCTTGTCGTACGGGCTGGTGAGCACGCCGGTCTTGCCCAGCCCGACATAGCCGCCGAGCTCGATCGCGGTGTCACGCTCGCCGAGCGCGCGGATCCGCGCGTCGTCGATCGACTTGTCGTTGCTGCGGTTAAAGTTGACCACGCCGATCGGCCCGGCCTGGATGTCCCAGCTCGGCCCGCTCGGATTGGGGATGAGGTCGACCGAGGCGCGGTTGCCCAGCAGGGAGAAGGAAAAATTGTGGAACGAGCCGATCGCCGCCGGGCCCGGCACGAGACGATAGTCGTTCGATCCCTCATAGTCCGGCAGATAGGCACCCGCGACCGCCACCGTGACCGTGTCGCCGACCACGCCCGGGTCGGGGGTCGGGTTGGGCTCGGCCGGGACGCTCTGCGCCTGGGCAAGCGCCGCCGGCGCGGCGAGCAGCCCGCCGCCGGCGAGCACCGCGGCGAGGGCCGCGTAAGAGAGGACGCGCACGATGTGAAACCCCTGATGTTCTGATGTCGGGCGCGTAACTGATTGGAATCAGATTCGCTCCCGCACCGGATCGTCAGAGGATGTAGTGCATCTTCACCTGTTGCGCTTCTGCATCACTCGCCAGCGTGAAGCGTGCCGCCTTGAAGCGCGGCGGCCCGAACCGGATCGCGGGGTTGTTCGAGAAGCCGAAGCCTTCCTTGGGGATGCCCGCAAAGGTGTCGAGCTTGGCGTTGCCGTTCTCGTCATGGATCACCGCCACCGCATAGTCGCCACGCGGCAGCGCGGCGAAGCGCAGGCTGTGCTGCCCGGCGGGGATCGAACGGGTCACCGCGTCGCGGTCGTCGACGCAGCGCGGAAAGTTCGCCGGGTCAGCGGTGAGGCACACGCGGATCATGCCCTTGGCCGAGCGCATCTGCGCGATCGACACGTCGAGCGAGCCCACCGGCGCCGCGCTCACCAGCGGCGCCGCCACCAGCGCCACGAGCAGCGCGCGCGCGCGCCTGCTGGTGCGAACGCGTGAAATCACCGAGCCCGTCGTCCGTCCCGCAGAGACGGTCCCAGAAGCGGAAGTAGAGACCATAATTGCACCCGTACCGCTCATGATGCCGCTGATGATGGCTGGCCGTGATGAGCCAGCCGCCAAGGCGCCCCCCCCACATGAACTTCGGGAAGATTTCCCAGCCCATATGGTTGGTTACTCCCATAATCGTCATGATCGTCAGCACCAGTCCGAGCGCGCCGACATGGATCGGAATTGCGAGAACCAGTAGCGGAATGGCAACAGCCCCGCTCACCGCCTCGATCGGGTGGAACGCCATCGCCGCCCAGGCGGTCGGCGGGCGGCTGGCGTGGTGGACCGCATGCGCCAGCTTGAACACGCGCGGCCGGTGCATCCAACGGTGCGTCCAGTAGAACCAGGCGTCGTGCGCAACGAGGTACAGCAGCACCGAGACCGGCAGGTACCACAGCGGATAGGCGTGGACGTCCTCGTAGATCCGCGTCCAGCCGTGCGCCTGCCAGCCCCAAGCGAGCACGCCCGCGGGCACGCCGTAGATCGCGGCGGAGGCGAGGCTCCAGCCGATCTCGCGGCGGATCTGCGGGTCGAGCCCGGCGTAGAGGTCGCGGTGGCGCCACCGAGTCGCCAGCGCGAAGCCGCCGCTGGCGAGCAGGTAGCGCACCCCGACGATGAGCGTCATCGCCAGCGCCGACAGTGAGATAGCCACGATCACGTCCATGCAGTGGCTTCTAGCCTAGCGCCGCCGCGCGCGATAGGCAGGGCCATGCCCGTCCGCCCCGATGATATCGCGCTCGCCCATCGCCTCGCCGACGCCGCCGGCGCGGTGATCCGGCCCTATTTTCGCCAGCCGGCCGGGCTGGAGCTCAAGGCCGACCGCTCGCCCGTCACCCGCGCCGACCGCGAGGCCGAGGAAGCGATGCGCCGCCTGCTCGACGCCGAGCGTTCGGGCGACGGCATCGTCGGCGAGGAACACGGCACCAAGGAGGGCGTCACCGGGCGGCAGTGGGTGCTCGACCCGATCGACGGCACGCGCAGCTTCACCGCGGGGCGCGCGATCTTCGGCACGCTGATCGCGCTGGTCGAGGACGGCTGGCCGATCCTCGGCATCATCGACCAGCCGGTGCAGCGCGAGCGCTGGATCGGCGTCACCGGCCGGCCGACGCTGCTCAACGGCGCGCCGGCACGCACGCGCGCCTGCGCGGCGCTGGAGGGTGCGATCGTCGCCACCACCAGCCCGCACCTCTTCGCCGAGGGCGATGTGCCGCATTACATGGCGCTGGTCGCGGCGGCGAGCGGCGGCGCACCGCGGCAGGGGCCGATTTATGGCGGCGACTGTTACAACTACGGGCTGCTGGCGAGCGGACACCTCGACGTGGTGTGCGAGTCGGGGCTGCAGCTGTACGACTTCGCCGCGCTGGTGCCGGTGGTCGAGGGCGCGGGCGGGCGGATGTGCGACTGGAACGGCGACCCGCTCACGAGCGCCAGCGCGGGCCACGTGCTCGCGATCGGCGACCCCGCCCGCGCCGACGACGTGCTCGAGGCGCTGCATGGGGTGCAGGGGCATGGGCACGAGCACGGGCACGACCACTAGAGCGGCGTGCACGGGCCAGGGTGGAGCGCCCTTCCAATAATCCTCCCCTGAGAGGAGTGCGGGCTTTGGCTTGTCCCCGGCAAGCCAAGATGGTGTCCGGGGGACACCATCTCGCCCGCACTGGGCTTTGGCTTGTCCCCGGCAAGCCAAGATGGTGTCCGGGGGACACCATCTCGCCCGCACTGGCGCGCGCAGCGCGACGGGGGGGTACCGCCGGTCGTGAGTCCAGCGACACTCGTCGGCCGGATCACCCCTCCGTCAGGCCTGCGGCCTGCCACCTCCCTCGCAGCGGAGGATCGATCGGCGACGTCGCCGCACCCTCGCTATTCGGAAGAAGTTACCGCGCGCCCCTCACCCCTCGTCGCGCAGCGGCCGCGCCAGCAGCGCGTCGATCACCGCGCGCACCGGCGCGCCGTCGAGCAGCGCACACACCGCCGCGGTGATCGGCATCTCCACGCCCGCGGCTGCCGCCGCCTCGCGCAGCACCGGCGCGGTATAGGCGCCCTCCGCGACGGTGCGGCGCTCGGCCAGCAGCGCCCCCGCCGCCTCGCCGCGGCCGATCCCCGCGCCGAGCGAGAAGTTGCGCGAGGCGGTCGAGGAGCAGGTCAGCACGAGGTCGCCCAGCCCCGACAGGCCCGCCAGCGTCTCGGCGCGCGCGCCCTTGGCCAGGCCGAAGCGCGTCATCTCGGCGAAGCCGCGCGCGATCAGCGCCGCGCGCGCGTTCTGCCCCAGCCCCGCGCCCTCGACGACGCCGCAGGCGATCGCGAGCACGTTCTTCACCGCGCCGCCGATCTCGGCACCGATCACGTCGGCGCTGGCATAGGGGCGGAAGTGCGGCGCGGCGATCAGCTCGGCGATTCGCGCGCGCACGCCGGCGTCCACGGACGCCAGCGTCACCGCGGTGGGCAGGCCGCGCGCGACCTCGTGCGCGAAGGTCGGGCCCGACAGCACCAGCACCGGCGAGCGCGGGTGCTCGGCCGCGGCGACCTCGCTCATCAGCAGGTGGCTGCCCGCCTCGATCCCCTTCGAACAGACCACCAGCGGCTGCGCGTTCGCCGGCAGCGCCGCGAGCACCGTGCGCATCGCCTGCGCCGGCGTGACCATCAGATTGACCTCCGCCTCGGCGACCCAGGCGAGATCGGTGGTCGCGCGGATGAGTGGCGACAGCGCCGCGCCGGGCAGGTAGCCGGCGTTCTCATGGCCAGCGTTGATCGCCGCGACCAGCGCGGCGTCGCGCGCCCACAGTCGCACGTCATGGCCGTTGCTCGCCGCCACCTGCGCCAGCGCGGTGCCCCAGGCACCCGCGCCGATCACGCCGATCGCGCTCACGCCTTCACCCCCGCGCCGCGCACCTTCTCGGCGTCGGGATCGAGCGGCCAGCGCGCGCGCGCGGCGACGTCGAGCGGATCGGTCAGCCCGGCGGCCAGGCGCTCGGCGCCCGCCCAGGCGATCATCGCGGCATTGTCGGTGCACAGCCACGCCGGCGGCGCGACGAAGCGCATCCCGCGCTCGCCGGCGAGATCCTCCAGCGCCGCGCGCACCGCACCGTTGGCGGCGACCCCGCCCGCCACCACCAGAGCGGTGGCGTCCGCGGCGCGGCCGATCGCGCGGCGCGTGCGATCGACGAGGCAGTCGACCACCGCCGCCTGGAAGCTCGCCGCCACGTCCGCCGCGGGGTGGAGCGGCGCCATCCGCGCCACCGCCGCCTTCAGCCCGGCGAAGGAGAAATGCGGCTCGGCCGAGCCCCTGAGCGGTCGCGGCAGCGGGACCGCCCGCGGGTCACCGGTCCGCGCCGCCGCCTCCACCGCGGGACCTCCCGGGAAGCCGAGCCCGAGGATCTTGGCGGTCTTGTCGAACGCCTCGCCCGCGGCGTCGTCGATCGTGGTGGCCAGTCGGCGATAGCGCGCGACGCCCTCGACCAGCAGCAGCTGGCAGTGACCGCCCGAGACGAGCAGCAGCAGATAGGGGAAGGCGAGATCGGCGTCGGCGAGCCGCGGGCTCAGCGCGTGGCCCTCGAGATGGTTGACCGCGACCAGCGGCTTGCCCGCGGCATGCGCCAGCGCCTTGCCGGTGACGAGCCCGACCATCACGCCGCCGATCAGCCCCGGTCCCGCCGTGGCCGCGACCGCGTCGACGTCGGCCAGCGTCACGCCCGCGTCGGCGAGCGCGGCGGCGACCAGCGGTTCGAGCGCCTCGACGTGCGCGCGCGCCGCGATCTCGGGGACCACGCCGCCGAACGGGCGGTGCGCCGCCTCCTGCCCGGCGAGGCGATGCGCCAGCACCCGGCGGTCGCCGGTGACGAGCGCGGCGGCGGTCTCGTCGCACGAGGATTCGAGCCCGAGGATCAGCATGTGCGGGCTCTAACGCCTGCGCGCGCGCTTGTCGAAGGTGGGTTGTCGCAGGCAGCGCATGCCGCGGCTCGTCGCGATCCGCTTGTGAAGCCGGGCCGGGTTCCTCTAACGACCGCTTCTTCGAAGCTGCCGCCCGGATCATCGCTCCCTTGTCCCATGTCTTCAAGCTCGGCACGCGCGGCTCGCCGCTGGCGCTCACCCAGGCGGGGATGGTGCGCGACGCGTTGCACGCGGCGCACGGCTGGGACTCGATCGAGATCGTCGTGATCCGCACTACCGGCGACCGCGTGCAGGACCGCGCGCTCGCCGAGATCGGCGGCAAGGCGCTGTGGACGCGCGAGCTCGATCGCGCGTTGCTGGCGGGCGAGGTCGACGCCTGCGTCCACTCGATGAAGGACGTGGAGACGTTGCGCCCCGCCGCGATCGCGGTCGCGGCGATGCTGCCGCGCGCGGACGTGCGCGACCGGCTGATCGGCGGCGCCAGCGTGGCGACGCTGCGCGAGGGCGCGTCGGTGGGCACCAGCAGCCCGCGCCGCGCCGCGCAGCTGCGCCGCCTCCGCCCCGATCTCCGCCCGGTGCTGTTTCGCGGCAACGTCGACACAAGGCTGGGCAAGCTCGCCGCGGGAGAGGTCGACGCCACGTTGCTGGCGGCGGCCGGGCTCGAGCGGCTCGGGCGCCACGACACCGGCGTTGCGATCCCGCTCGACCAGATGCTGCCCGCCCCTGCCCAAGGCGCTGTCGGCGTCGAGACCCGTGCCGAGGGGTCCGCCCATGACGCGGTCGTGGCGATCGACGACGGCCCGACGCACCGCGCGGTCGACGCCGAGCGCGCGCTGCTCGCCGCACTCGCGGCCGACTGCCACTCGCCCGTCGCCGCGCTGGCGGTGTATGACAGCGACACGCTGCGGCTGCGCGCCGAGCTGCTCAGCCCCGACGGTGCCGAGCATGTGTCGGGCGAGGCGCGCGGCGACGATCCGGTGGCGCTGGGCGCGCGGCTCGCCGCCGAGCTGCTCGAGCGCGCGCCGCCCGCGATCCGCGCGCTGTTCGGCTGAGCCGCGATGCCGCGCGCCGCGCTGGTGCTCCGCCCCGAGCCGGGCAATGCGCACACCCGCGCCGCGCTCGCCGCGGCGGGGATCGAGGCGCGCGCGCTGCCGCTGTTCCAGGTCGAGCCGCGCGCCTGGGCGGTGCCCGACGCGCGCGACTATGACGCGCTGCTGATCACCAGCGCCAATGCGGTGCGCCACGCCGGCGCCGGACTGGCGCGGCTCGCCGCGCTGCCGGTGGTGGCGGTGGGCGCGGCGACCGCCCGCGCAGCCCGCGCCGCGGGGCTGACGGTGGCGCTGGTCGGCAGCGGCGACGCGACCGGCGCGGTGGCGCAGGCACGGGGCTATCCGCGGCTGCTCCACCTCGCCGGGCGCGACCGCGCCGGCAAGCTCGCGCTGCCCGCCGTGACAGTCTACGCCAGCGTGGCGGTGACGCCGCCGGCCGAGGCGCTGGCCGCCGCGCTCGACGCGGTGGTGCTGCTCCACTCGCCGCGCGCGGCGGCACGCTTCGCCGCGCTCGCCGCCGGGCTGCCGCGCGAGCGGGTCCGGCTCGCTGCGCTGAGCGAGGCGGTGCTCGCCGCGGCGGGCGGTGGTTGGCAGGCGCGCGCGGCCGCACGCGCGCCGACCGACCTCGCGCTGGTGGAATGCGCCGCCGGGCTCGCGATTGACCCGTGAGGCGTGCGCGGGGATAAGGATGTTCGGCGGCGAGGATGCGCGAGTGAGCGACGGGATGGACACGGCGCAGGGCGCACAGCGATCGCGGATGGGGCCGGTGCTGGTGATCGCGGTGATCGGCTTTGCGATCGGGCTGGCGCTGATGGCCTATGCCTCGCGCAACGCACCCGGCCTGTTCGGCCGCGCCACCGCGCCCGCCGCCGCACCGACTGTCGCGCCGACCGCGGCGCCGATCATTCCCGATGTCGCGACGCTGGCGCTACGCGAGGCCGCGCTCGCGGCGCAGCTCGCCAACCTTGAGGCGCGCGCGGCGCGGATCGACGGCGAGAGCGCGCAGGCGGAAAGCAATGCCGGGCGCGCCGAAGCGATCCTGATCACCTTCGCGGCACGGCGCGCGCTCGATCGCGGTGTCGGGCTCGGCTATCTCGAGGGCGAGCTGCGCCGTCGCTTCGGTACGGCGTTCCCGCGCGAGGTCGACGGCGTGATCCGCGACTCGCGCGCACCCGTGACGCTGGAGGATCTGCGCGAGGGGCTCACCGCCGCGGCGCCGACGCTGCTGGCGCAGAAAAGCGACTGGTGGGCCGGGATCGGCAGCGAGCTGCGCAGTCTGGTGGTGGTCCACCGCGCCGGCACGCCCTCGCCGCTGCCCTCCGACCGGCTGGCACGCGCGCGGCGCCAGCTCGGCACGGGCAACGTAGAGACCGCGCTGGCCGAGGTCGAACGGCTGCCCGGCGCAGGCGAGGCGAGCAACTGGATCGCGGCGGCGCGGCGCTACGTCGAGGCGCGCGCCGCGCTCGACACGCTTGAGTCGGCGGCGATCACGGGCGCGGCCACCGCGGCAGCGGGCGCGGCGCGGGCGGAGGCGGCGCCGGCGGAACAGTAAGCTAGCGGCCGCTCGCGCAAGGTCTACCCAGCTAACCGCCTCAGGGAGCTCCTGCGCGCGCGGGAGCACCCTGAGGCGACGAACGGTGCTCCTGCGCGCGCCGAAGTCGTGATGCGGTCGAGGATGAGGATAATCAGGGAAGGGCGTCGCCCGCCAGCCTCACCCCCGCGCCAGTGCCTCGGCGATCAGCCGCCGGCTGTTCTCCACGCCGTACAGCGCGATGAAGCTGCCCATGCGCGGCCCCTGGCTGGTGCCGAGCAACGTCTCGTACAGCGCCTTGAACCAGTCGCGCAGCTCGGCGAAGCCGCCCGCCTCGCCGAACGAGGCCTTGCCGATCTCGTAGACGATGTTCTGGATATCCTCGGCACTCGCCCCCGCCGGCAGCGCGGCGAGTTCGGCATCCAGCCGCTCGAGCGCAGGCACCTCGACTCCGATCGGTGCGCGGCGATGAAGCGTCGGCGCCACGAAGTCGCGCGCATAGGCCAAAGCATGGCCGATCAGCCGGTCGAGCGCGGGATAGGTCGCGGGCGAAGCGTCGGGCACGTAATTGGCGAGATAGCCCCACACCTGCTCGCGCGTCGCGTCGCCCCCCATCACGCCGACGAGGTTGAGCAGCAGCCCGAAGGTGATCGGCAGCGACTCCTCGGGCACCTTGCCGTCGTGGATGTGGTGCACCGGGTTGCCGAGCCGCTGCGCGATCGGCTGGGTCGGGTAATTGCCGCGAAACTGCCAATAATCGTCGACCGCGCGCGGGATCACGCCGAAGTGCAGCGCCTTGGCCTTCTTGGGCTCGCGATAGGCGAAGAAGGCGAGACTCTCCTCCGGGCCGTAGGTGAGCCACTGGTCGAGGCTGAGGCCATTGCCCTTCGACTTGGAGATCTTCTCACCCCTCTCGTCGAGGAACATCTCATAGTTGAAGCCCTCGGGCGGGCGCCCACCGAGCACGCGCGCGATCTTCGATGATTGCACGACCGAGTCGATCAGGTCCTTGCCCGCCATCTCGTAATCGACCCCGAGCGCGACCCAGCGCATCGCCCAATCGACCTTCCATTGCAGCTTGGCCTGACCGCCCAGCACCGACTGGACGATGCGCTCGCCGCTCGAGTCGGTGAAGGCGATCGTCCCGGCGTCGGCGTCGACCACCTCGACCGGCACTTGCAGCACCACGCCGGTGGCGGGGCTGACCGGCAGCACCGGCGAGTAAGTGGCGCGGCGCTCGGCCCGCAGCGTCGGCAGCATCACGTCCATGATGCCCTGATAGTGGCGCAGCACGCCCTTGAGCGCCTCGTCGAAGCGCCCGCGAGCGTAATATTCGGTCGAGGAGACGAACTCATACTCGAACCCGAAGCGGTCGAGAAATTGCCGCAGCATCGCGTTGTTGTGCGCGGCGAAGCTGTCGAACTTGCCGAATGGATCGGGGATGCGCGTCAGCGGCTTGCCGAGATGCTCGGCCAGCATCGCGCCGTTGGGCACGTTGTCGGGTACCTTGCGCAGCCCGTCCATGTCGTCGCTGAACGCGATCAGCCGCGTCCTCTGGTCGGACAGAGCATGGAAGGCGTTGCGCACCATCGTCGTGCGCAGCACCTCGTTGAAGGTACCGATATGCGGCAACCCCGAGGGGCCGTAGCCGGTCTCGAACAGGATAGCCTCGCCGCCCGGCTTGCCGTCGGGCCAGCGCTTGAGCAGCTTGCGCGCCTCCTCGTACGGCCAGGCCTTGGATTCGAGGGCGGCGGACGTAAGCTCGTCTGGGCGAAGATCGTCGGTCATGGTGCGCTGCGACGTAGCGAGACGCGCGCGCGATGGCTATATCGTCGCGCATGTCCTGGTGGGCCGCCCTTCTGCTGTTCCTCGTCACCGTCGCGCTAATGGAGGGATTCGCCTACGTGATGCACCGCTGGGTGATGCATGGGCCGGGCTGGTTCCTGCATGCCAGCCACCATCGCGCGCGCCCCGGCAACTGGGAGCTCAACGACCTTTACGCCGCGATCTTCGCGGTGCCGTCGTTCGTGATGATCCTGGGCGGGGTCCAGCTCGGCTGGTGGCCGGGCTTCACCTGGATCGGCGCGGGGATCGCCGCGTATGGCGCGATCTATTTCGGTTTCCACGACGTCATCGTGCACAAGAGGTTGCCGACGCGCTACCTGCCGAAATCGGCGTACATGAAGCGGATCATCCAGGCGCACCGGCTTCACCATGTGGTCGAGACCAAGCAGGGCACGGTCAGCTTCGGCTTCCTCGTCGCCCCCAGGCCCGAGTCGCTCAAGGCGGAACTCAAGCGCCGCGGCCGCGCCGGGGTGCGGCGCTCGACCGGCGCGGAGCTGGGTCATGTCGACCGTCAGGTGTGACGAAGGGATCCTCCCCCGCAGGGGGAGATAAGGGGAATGTCGACACGTCCCTGATGCACGATCCGGCGCAAACGATCGCGCTCACAAGTCGCACATTAGGTCTCGACAAAGAAAACTACCAAGCGGTACAAAAAAGCCGGTTGACCCACGTCAGGTCGCTTTCTATACCAGACGGTATCGAAACGACGGCGGCTGCGTGCCGCCGTGCGATCGACGGAGCCGCCATGGATCCTCTTTCCATCTTCGAGTGTGCCGCAACCTGATCAGGTCCGGCGTCGCGTAACGAATTTTCCCATGCCGTTCGCCGGGTGTCAGCCCGCGCGACCGGATACGTCCGCCCTCGCCCGACGCGTCGCATATCCGCGCGCCGGACCGTGGCCGGCCGACCATCGCACAGGATTTATCTTCATGGCCGATCGCGCCTGCCTGATCCAGCTTTCCGCCGTCGAGGAGACGCGCGCATGAACATGCACACCATCATCGACCCCACCGACTCGGTCGAGGCCGCCCCAGCGTCGCGTCCCAGCACCGCCAAGCGCGCCGCCTGGATCGGCGTCCCGCTCGTCGCGGTAATCGGCGCGGCGACGCTGCTCCACCGCGAGCAGCCCGCGGTCGCCGCGCCGCCGGCTCCCACCGTCACCGTCGCGCCGCCGCTCCAGCGCACCGTCGCCGAGTGGGATGATTATGTCGGCCGCTTCGAGCCGAGCCGCTCGGTCGAGGTGCGCCCGCGCGTCTCGGGCGCGATCAGTGCGGTGCATTTCACCGATGGTGCCACCGTGCGCGCCGGACAGCTGCTCTTCACCATCGACCAGCGCCCCTTCGCCGCGGCGCTCGCCGAGGCGCAGGCGGGCGTCGCCACCGCGCGCAGCGACCTGCTGCTCGCGCGCGCCAACCTCGACCGCGCCGGCCGGCTCGTGGCCGAGGACGCGGTGTCCAAGGGCGAGCTCGACCAGCTCAACGCGCGCGTCCGCGCCGCCAGCGCGCAGCTCGCCGCCGCCGAGGCACGCGTCCGCGCGCGCTCGCTCGACATGGAGTTCACCCAGGTGCGCGCGCCGATCGCGGGCCGCGTCTCCGACCGGCGGATCGATCCGGGGAACCTCGTCGCCGGCGGGGACACCAGCGGCACCTTGCTGACCACGATCAACGCGCTCGACCCGATCTATTTCGCCTTCGACGGCTCGGAAGCGCTGTTCCTCAAGAACAAGCGCGCGCGCGCCGCGGGCGTCTCGGCGCCCGACGTCGATGTGCGGTTGCAGGACGAGAGTGATTACCGCTGGCACGGCCGGCTCGACTTCACCGACAACGGCCTCGACTCGCGCTCGGGCACGATCCGCAGCCGCGCGGTGCTGCGCAACCCGGACCAGTTCCTGACGCCGGGGATGTTCGGCAACATGCGGCTCGCCTCGGGCGCGACGAGGCGCGCGCTGCTGGTGCCGGATGCGGCAGTGCAGACCGACCAGGCGCGCAAGACGCTGCTGACCGTCGCTCCGGACGGTACGGTCGCGGTCAAGCCGGTGACGCTCGGCCCGGTGCTCGCCGGCCTGCGGATCGTGCGCAGCGGGCTCTCGCCGAACGATCGCGTGGTGATCAGCGGCACGCAGATGGCGATGCCGGGCACCAAGGTGCAGATCCGCGCGGGCACGATCGCGCCGGTGAGCGGCGGCGACGCCCCGCCGGGCGCCGCCCCGATCACCGGCGAGGCCACCTTCACCTCCTGATCACGGCGGCGTCGACGCCGCCTCCGATCCGCCGCTCCCCAGCGGCCCCCATCCATCCTCGCATCCGGGGAGCCTGCCATGCGCCTCTCGCGCTTCTTCATCACCCGCCCGATCTTCGCCGGCGTCATCGCGGTGATCATCACCATCGTCGGCGCGATCGCTTACTGGGGCCTCCCCGTCGCGCAATATCCCGACATCGTGCCGCCCACGGTGACGGTCAGCGCCAACTACCCCGGCGCCTCGGCCGAGACGGTGGCGGAGACCGTCGCCGCGCCGATCGAGCAGGAGATCAACGGCGTCGACAACATGCTGTACCAGTCGAGCCAGTCGACCGGCGACGGCAACCTGACGATCACCGTCACCTTCAAGATTGGCACCAACCTCGATGCGGCGCAGGTGCTCGTCCAGAACCGAGTCGCGGTGGCGGTGCCGCGGCTGCCCGAGGAGGTGCAGCGGCTCGGCGTGGTGACGCGCAAGACCAGCCCCGACTTCCTCATGGTCGTCAACCTGATCTCGCCCGACAAGTCGCTCGATCGCGGTTACATCTCCAACTACGCGCTGACGCAGGTGCGCGACCGCCTCGCGCGCATCGACGGCGTCGGCGATGTCCGCCTGTTCGGCAGCCGCGACTATGCGATGCGGGTGTGGATCGATCCCGGCCGCGCCGCCGCGCTCGACCTCACCGCTGGCGACATCGTCGCGGCGCTGCGCGCGCAGAACGTTCAGGTTGCGGCGGGCTCGCTCGGGCAGCCGCCCTACGGCAATGGCAACGCCTTCCAGCTTAACGTCGAGACGCAGGGCCGGCTGGTCGATCCCAACCAGTTCGCCGACGTGGTGATCCGCACCGACGGCAGCGGCCGCCAGGTGCGCGTGCGCGACGTCGCGCGCGTCGAGCTCGGCGCGCAGGACTATAATTCGAACACCTATCTCTCGGGTCAGCCGACCGTCATCGCGGCGGTGTTCCAGCGCCCCGGCTCGAACGCGCTCGCCGCCGCGGAGAAAGTGACCGCCGAGATGGAGGCGATGTCCAAGTCCTTCCCCAAGGGCCTGGAGTATCGCGTGATCTACAACCCCACCGAGTTCATCGCCCAGTCGGTCGATGCGGTGATCCACACCCTGTTCGAGGCGATGGTGCTCGTCGTGCTCGTCATCCTGGTGTTCCTCCAAAAGTGGCGCGCCGCGATCATCCCGATCGTCGCCATCCCGGTCTCGCTGGTCGGCACCTTCGCGGTGCTCGCCGCGGTGGGCTATTCGCTTAACACGCTCTCGCTGTTCGGGCTGGTGCTGGCGATCGGCATCGTCGTCGACGACGCGATCGTCGTCGTCGAGAATGTCGAGCGCAACCTCGAGCAGGGGCTCTCCCCGCTCGAGGCGGCCAAGGTGTCGATGGACGAGGTGTCGGGCGCGCTGGTCGCGATCGTGCTGGTGCTGTGCGCGGTGTTCGTGCCGACATTGTTCCTCACCGGCCTGTCGGGTGCCTTCTACCAGCAGTTCGCGGTGACGATCGCCACCGCCACGGTGATCTCGCTGGTGGTGTCGCTGACGCTGTCGCCCGCGCTCGCCGCGTTGCTGCTGCGCCCGCATGAAGCGCACGGCTCGGGCAATCGCGTCACCCGCGCGCTGCGCTCGGCCGGCGATTCGTTCAACCGCGCGTTCGAGCGGCTGAGCCTCGGCTATGCCAACCTCACCGCCAGGCTGGTGCGCGCGCCCAGGCGGATGATGGCGGTCTACGCCGGGCTCATCGCCGCGACCGTGGCGCTGTTCTGGGCGACGCCGACCGGCTTCATCCCGGCGCAGGACCAGGGCTATTTCCTCACCGTGGTGCAGCTGCCCGCGGGCGCCTCGGTCGAGCGCACCGACGCGGTGGTGCAGAAGGTCGCCAAGCGCATCCTGCCGCTCGCCGGCGTCAAGGGCGTCGTCATGCTCGCGGGCTTCGATGGCCCGTCGCAGACGCTCGCGCCCAACACCGCCGCGGCCTACGTCCCGCTCCAGTCCTTCGCCGAGCGCGAGAGACTGGGCGTCACCTTCGCCGGCATCATGCAGAAGACGCGCGAGGTCACCGGCGACATCGACGAGGCGCGCATCCTCGTCGTGCCCCCGCCGCTGATCCAGGGCATCGGCTCCGCGGGCGGCTATCGCCTGATGGTGCAGGACCGCCAGGGCGCGGGCTACCAGGCGCTCGGCGCGGAGGCGGGCAAGCTGATCGGCGCCGCCAACCAGACCGAGGGGCTGGCGCAGGTCTACACCTTCTTCAACACCGCCACGCCGCGCATCTTCGCCGACGTCGATCGCGCCAAGTCGGACCTGCTCGGCGTTCCCCCGGCGCGCGTGTTCGAGGCGCTCCAGGTCTATCTCGGCAGCGCGTTCGTGAACGACTTCAACCTGATCGGTCGCACCTACCGCGTCACCGCCCAGGCCGACGCGCCGTTCCGATCGACCCCGGCGGACATCGCCAACCTCAAGACCCGCTCGGCCTCGGGCGCGATGGTGCCGATCGGCTCGGTCGCGACCTTCCAGGACCGCACCGGCCCGTACCGCGTGACGCGCTACAACCTCTACCCCGCGGTCGAGGTCGACGGCGACACCGCGCCGGGCTATTCCTCGGGCCGCTCGCTGGTGACGATGGAGAAGCTGGCGCACGACACGCTCCCCTCGGGCTATGGCGCCGAGTGGACCGGCATCGCCTTCCAGCAGAAGGCGGCGGGCAATACCGCCGGCATCGTCTTCGCGCTGGCGGTGGTCTTCGTCTTCCTGGTGCTCGCCGCACAGTACGAGAGCCTGCTGCTGCCGCTCTCGATCGTGCTGATCGTGCCGATGTGCCTGCTCGCCGCGATGGCGGGGGTGAACCTGCGGGGCATGGACAATAATGTGCTGACGCAGATCGGGCTGGTCGTGCTGATCGCGCTCGCGGCCAAGAACGCGATCCTGGTGGTCGAGTTCGCCAAGCAGGCGGAGGAGCGCGACGGCCTCACTCCGGTCGAGGCCGCCGTGCAGGCAGCGCAGGTGCGGCTGCGGCCGATCCTGATGACCAGCTTCGCCTTCATTCTCGGCACCGTGCCGCTGCTGATCGCCACCGGCGCGGGCGCCGAGCTGCGCCAGGCCTTGGGCACCGCCGTGTTCTTTGGGATGATCGGGGTGACCGGCTTCGGGCTGATCTTCACGCCGACCTTCTATGTGGTGTGCCGCGGGCTCGGCGTGCGGCTCGCCCGCCGCCGGCCCACGCGTCCGGACGACGCCGCGCTCCAGCCCGCCGAGTGACTCCTGTTACGGAATCGAGAGACACGATGATCAAGCATTGGCTCGCCGCCACCGCCACGCTGGCGCTCGCCGCCTGCGCCGCCGGCCCCGACTATCGTGCCCCCGCCACCGCCGCGGGCGCGGCCGCTCCCTTCCTCGGCACCGGTGGGACAACGCTCGCCGCCGCCCCCGACGATCACTGGTGGCGGCTGTACGACGATCCCGTGCTGAACGGGCTGGTCGAGTCGGCCCTAGCCGCCAACACCGACGTCCGCGTCGCCACCGCACGGCTTGAGCGCGCGCGCGCCTCGCTGCGGGAGGTCCACAACGACCGCACCCCGCAGGCGACGCTCGGCGCCAGCGGCACCTACAACCGCTTCTCGCAGGCGCAGCGCCCGCCGGGCGTGAGCGGCGAGACCTGGCTGATCGACGGCGGGCTCGACGTCTCCTACGAGGTCGACCTGTTCGGGCGCGTCTCGC
Organism: Sphingomonas phyllosphaerae; assembly: GCF_029623345.1. Taxonomy (GTDB): domain Bacteria; phylum Pseudomonadota; class Alphaproteobacteria; order Sphingomonadales; family Sphingomonadaceae; genus Sphingomonas; species Sphingomonas phyllosphaerae_C. The sequence continues at coordinate 263,069 of NZ_JAPYKH010000004.1, read as the reverse complement.
GCGGGGTCGAGGCAGCGCGCGGCGACGTCGCGGCGGCCGCCGCCGACGCGGACGCGGTGAGGGTTGCGGTGGTCGCCGACACCACCCGCGCCTATGCCGACGCCGCCGCTGCGGCGGCGCGGATCGCGGTGGCGGAGCGGATCGTCGCCCTGCTCGACCGCCAGGTCGGCACCACCGAGCGCCGCACCGAGGCGGGTCTGACCACCCCGCTCGATACCGCACGCATCGCCGCGTTGCGCGACCAGCGCCGCGCCGACATCCCCTCGCTCGTCGCCGAGCGCCAGGCGGCTTTGTTTCGGCTCGCGACGCTGACCGGGCGCACTCCGCAGGAGCTGCCCCCCGTGGCGGGCGAGCGCGCCACCGCGCTGCGGATCGAGCAGGCCATCCCGGTCGGCGACGGCGCGGTGCTGCTCGCGCGCCGCCCCGACGTGCGCGCCGCCGAGCGCCGCCTCGCCGCCGCCACCGCGCGGATCGGGGTCGCCACTGCCGACCTCTACCCGCGCATCACCTTGGGCGGGTCGGTTGGGCAGACCAGCACCGGCTTCGGCAACCTCTTCGGCGCGGGGCCGCTCAACTTCCTGCTCGGGCCGCTGCTCAACTGGGCAGTCAACCCGGGCAAGGCGCGCGCGCGGGTCGCCGGCGCCGAGGCGGACACGCGCGCCGCGCTCGCCACCTTCGACGGCACGGTGCTGACGGCTTTGGGCGAGACCGAGACCGCGCTCTCCAATTATGCGCGCTCGCTGGAGCGCCGCGCCGCGCTCCAGCAGGCGCTGGGCCAAGCCGATCGCGCCGCGCGGATCACGCGCGCGCAGCGCCGCGAGGGGCAGATCGACAGCCTGTCGCAGCTCGACGCCGAGCGCACGCTCGCCGACGCCCAAGCGGCGCTGGCGCTGCAGGACCAGCTGGTGGCGGACGCGCAGGTGGACCTGTTCCGCGCCTTGGGGGGGCGCTGGAGCGCGGCGTGAGGCGAGGTCAGCGCTCCAGCAGCCGCAGCGTCGCCGGATCGGGTGAGTCGAAGAAGGCGTCGAGCGTGTCGCGTACCGTGGCGGGCGCGCCCGCTCGGTCGAACAGCGTCAGCGACGAGCGCAGCTTGATCGAGTCGATCCCGCCCATGATCGCGGCGGGGTCGCTGCCGCGGTGCGCCAGCAGCGCCGTGGCGCTCTCGACATAGCGGGCGCCGAGCAGCGGGTGCGCGAGATAGGCGCCCGCCTCGGCCAGGTCGCGGATCGCGTAACGTCGCGCCATGTCGCTGTGGCCGAGGCCGGCGATCTGGGGAAAGATGTACCACATCCAGTGGCTGCGCTTGGCACCCGCGCGCAGCTCGGCGAGCGCATTGGCATAACTGGTCGCCTGCGCGGCGACGAAGCGGTCGAGATCACCCTGGGTCATGCCGCGGGCAACGCGTGCCGCGCGGCGCGGTGCCGTGATCAGGCGATCACGGCACTCGCGAGGTCGACGTAGATCAGCAGCGCGGTGGTGGCGAAGCTGGCGGCGGTGAGCAGCAGCGCGTGCGGCAGCGAGGGCAGGCGGGTCATCGTCACGGCTCCGCTCAGGCGATCGGCAGGACGGGGACGGCGGCGCCGACCATCATCGCGGCGACGGTGAAAGCGGCGACGACGGTGGCGAGCGGGCGGGCGAGATCGGCGAAACGAGCGGTCATGATGGAGCTCCGTGGTGGGTGTCGGCCGGACCATCCGGTCGATGCCCGCCACTTTGCAGGGGGCGTGCCAAGTTGAGAAACTCGCGGAAATGCGCGGTTTCTTGATGATGCGGTCAGTGGGGTGGCGGATTTCACCGGCGTGATACGGCGGGATCGGCCAATGGTTGGCAGCAACCGGCGGGACCTCTGCTCGCCGCGCGCTGCTCCTCAGTCCGTCCTCCACGCACGGGCGGGGATCCAGACGCGCGGTACCCGGGACGGAGCCAAGACGTCAGCGTCTCTGGATCCCCGCCTGCGTGGGGATGACAGGGGAATAAGGCGTCAGCGCCTCACCGCGGCAGCCGCACCGCTTCCCCGCGGAGAAGCCAGGGGGCAGGCCCGTCCCGCTACCGCGACCAGCGTGCCCAGATTGCGGTCGGCAGCGCCAGCCCGCGCGCTTCCTCGCGCACCGCCAGTTCGCCCGCCTCGATCGTGCCGGGCAGGTCGGCAAAGGCTTGCCGCAGCATCTCGCCGATCGCCAGCGCGGACATGCGCACCGCGTAGACGGTGAGGAAGAGGTAGCGCGACTCGGCGTCGAGCAACCGGCGGCAGTCCGCGATCAGACCCGGAAGGTCCTCCTCCAGCCGCCACACCTCGCCGGTCGGCCCGCGGCCGTATTTGGGCGGATCGAGCAGGATCCCGTCATAGCGCCGTCCGCGCCGCACTTCGCGCGCGACGAACTTGGCGGCGTCGTCGATCATCCAGCGCACCGGCGCGTCGCTCAGCCCCGACAGCGCGGCATTGCCGCGCGCCGCCTCGACCGACTTCTTCGAGGCGTCGACGTGCACCATCCGCGCGCCCTCGCTCGCCAGCGCCAGCGTGCCCACGCCGGTATAGCCGAACAGGTTGAGGCACTCGGGCGACTCGACGCCGGCAAGCCGCTCGCGCATCCACGCCCACACCGGCGCCATGTCCGGGAAGAAGCCGAGGTGGCGAAAGGGCGTGGTCTGCGCGGTGAAGCGGACCTTGTTCCACGCCAGCGGCCAGCCGTCGCGCGGGACCGGCTCGCTGAAGTCCCAGCGACCGCCACCGTCCTCGTCGCTCCCCGGCACGAACGCGCCGTGCGCGCGCCAGTCGTCGCGCGCAGGCGCCCAGAGCGCCTGCGGCTCGGGACGGATGAAGCGGAAACGGCCGTAGCGCTCCAGCTTGCGCCCGTTCCCTGAGTCGATCAGCCCGTAATCGGCCCAGGGCTCGCCAGTGAGCGTGACGAGGTCCACGCGCGCCTCAGCCGCGCGGGACCGCGTGCGCGGCGACGTGCGCGCTCACCGCGGCATAGGTGGCGTCGAGCGTGACGCAGCGCTCCTCGCGCTCGAACAGGTCGCCGACGCGCGCCGGCAGCGACGGACGCACCCCGGTGGCGCGCTCGACCGCGTCGCCGAACTTGGCGGGATGCGCGGTGGCCAGCGTCACCATCGGCACGTCGGGGGTGAGATGGCGCCGCGCCGCCGCCAGCGCGATCGCGGTGTGCGGGTCGATCACTTGGCCGGCGCGCTCGCAGGCATGGCGCATCGCCAGCGCCATGCCGTCGGGGTCGACGCGCTCGCCGACGAAAAGCCCGGCCGCGCCCTCGCGCTGCGCATTGCTCAGCCGCATCGCGCGCTCGGCCTCGAAGCCGCGCATCTGCGTCGCCAGCGCGGTGCCGTCGCGCCCGCCGAGATCGTACAGCAGCCGCTCGAAGTTGCTCGAGACCTGGATGTCCATCGAGGGCGTCGCGGTGGGCACCACCTCGCGGCTGGAATAGTCCCCCGTGCTGAGCGCGCGCGCGAGAATGTCGTTGACGTTGGTGGCGACCACCAGCTTCGCCACCGGCAGCCCCATCCGCGCCGCGACATAGCCGGCGAAGACGTCGCCGAAATTGCCCGTGGGCACGCTGAACGCGACCGCGCGCGCGGGCGCACCGAGCCGTACCGCGGCGTAGAAATAATAGACCACCTGCGCCATCAGCCGCGCCCAGTTGATCGAGTTCACCGCGGAGAGGCGGAAGCGCCCGGCGAAGGCGGCGTCGTTGAACATCGCCTTCACCAGCGCCTGCGCGGTGTCGAAGTCGCCGCGGATCGCGATATTGTGGACGTTGGGCGCGCCAACGGTAGTCATCTGGCGGCGCTGCACGTCGCTCACCCGTCCCTCGGGGTGGAGCATGAAGATGTCGATCCCCGCCCGTCCCGCCACCGCGTCGATCGCGGCCGAGCCGGTGTCGCCGCTGGTGGCGCCGATGATCGTGAGATGCTCGGTCGTGCCGGTCAGGAAGCGCTCGAACAGCAGCCCGAGCAGCTGGAGCGCGACGTCCTTGAACGCCAACGTCGGCCCGTGAAACAGCTCGAGCAGCCACTGATCGTGGTCGAGCTGGACGACCGGGGTGACCGCGTCGTGCGCGAAGCGACCATAAGCAGTGTCGCACAGCGCGCGCAGCTCGTCTTCGGTCAGCGACCCGGCGACGAACGGCGCCATCACCGCCGCTGCAGTCTCGGCATAGCTTTTGCCCGCCAGCGCGGCGATCTGCTCCTCGGACAGCGTCGGCCAGGCCTCGGGGACGTAGAGCCCACCGTCGGCGGCGAGGCCGGCGAGCGTCGCGCCCGCGAAGTCGAGCATGGGGGCGGTGCCGCGGGTACTGACGTAACGCATGGGGCAGTTCGCCTAGAGCGCGAGGCGCGCGTGCGCAACGCTCACCGACGTATCGAGGCTATGGATTGCGCGATGCAACCTTATTAGCAGAGGCGGATGGCACTCATCGACGTCTTCCTCAGCCGCGCGATCAAGCGCGGGCGCCTCACCCTCACCAAGCCCGACGGCAGCACCGCCAGCTTCGGCAGCGACGACCCCGCGCTCAAGCCCGTCGCGATCCGCATCACCGATCGCTCGGTGTATCGCGCCCTCGCCGCCGACCCGGCGCTGGGGGCGGGTGAGTCGTTCATGGACGGCACGCTGATCGTCGAGCAGGGCGACATCCTTGACCTGCTGCTGCTCGCCACCGCGAACAGCCGCTGGGAGAATGGCGTCAACCGCCTCGCCGCCAATCGCTGGCGCACGCTCAAGGGGCAGATCCGCCACCGCCTCACCGGCAACCAGGCCAAGGCATCGAAGCGCAACGTCGCGCACCACTACGATCTGTCGGACCGGCTGTACGATCTCTTCCTCGACGCCGACAAACAGTACAGCTGCGCCTATTACACCGATCCGACCCACTCGCTCGAGCAGGCGCAGGCCGACAAGAAGGCGCATATCGTCGCCAAGCTGGCGCTCGCGCCGGGGATGCGCGTGCTCGACATCGGCTGCGGCTGGGGCGGCATGGCGCTGTACATTCACGCCAAGACCGGCGCCGAGGTGCTAGGCATCACGCTCTCCGAGGAGCAGCTCAAGGTCGCACGCCGCCGCGCCGAGGAGGCGGGCGTCGCCGACAGAGTGAAGTTCGAGCTGATCGACTATCGCGCGCTGGAGGGCCCGTTCGACCGGATCGTCTCGGTCGGCATGTTCGAGCACGTGGGCTTGCGCAATTTCCGCACCTATCTCAGCAAGTGCCGCGACCTGCTGAGCCCCGACGGTGTCATGCTGCTTCACACGATCGGGCGCGCCGACGGGCCCAACTTCACCGACAAGTTCACCGACAAGTACATCTTCCCCGGCGGCTATATCCCGGCGCTGTCGGAGGTGCTGCACGCCAACGAGTTCATCCGCTGGTTCGTCACCGACGTCGAGGTGCTGCGGCTGCATTATGCCATGACGCTGCGCGCCTGGTACGAGCGCACGGTCGCCGAACGCGACGCGATCGTCGCGCTGTACGACGAGCGCTTCTTCCGCATGTGGACCTTCTACCTGGCGGGCGCGATCGTCTCCTTCACCAATGGGCCGCTGGTGAACTACCAGATCCAGTTCAGCCGCGATCGGCTCGGCCTGCCGCTGACGCGCGATTACATGATCGAGGAGGAGCGGCGGCTGCGGGGCGCGTAAGAACGGTCGCCGGGTCCGATCCGTCGTGCTCCTGCGTGAGCAGGAGCCCAGGACCGCAAGCATATCCTTCCGTGGCCCTAAGCTCCTGCGGCCGCCGGAGCACGAGACGGCGTCACTTCTTCGGCGCCGCCCCGCCCTTCGCCACCCCGTCCGCCATGGCGCGGGCGCGCGCGGCCTCGGCGGCGTCGACCTTCCCGTCATGGTTGAGGTCATAGGCGGAGAAGACCGCTCCCATCAGCTGGTCCGATTCGGCGCGGCTCAGCCTGCCGTCCTTGTCGAGATCGCCGCGCGCCATCACCAAAGCGGCGACTCGCTTGGCATGAACCGCGTCCAGCGCCTTGCCGCGGATCTTCATCTTGGCCATCCGCCCCTCTAGCTCGGCGAGCGAGAGATAGCCGTCCTTGTTGGTGTCCGAGGCGGCGAACTCGGAATCGAGCTTGGCGGTGGCGGTGGCGCGCGTCTCCTGCGCCATGGCGGCGACCGTCAGCGCCGGCGTGGCGAGCAGCGCGACAAGCGCGGCGGCGAGCGTGGTGTGCGTCCTCAGCATGGGCGGCGGCTTGGCGACGGGCGCTTGTACGCGCGGTGAACGGACGCGCGCCGCGCCGGTACGGTTGCCTCGCGCGGCGCGCTCGCGTAGCGCCCGCGCGCGAAAGGAGCCTGCCCCATGACCGACCAGATCAAGCGCGTCGTCCTCGCTTATTCCGGAGGACTCGACACCAGCGTGATCCTGAAATGGCTCCAGACCGAATATCAGTGCGAGGTCGTCACCTTCACCGCCGATCTGGGCCAGGGCGAGGAGCTGGAGCCTGCGCGCGCCAAGGCCGAGCTGATGGGGATCAAGCGCGAGCATATCTTCATCGACGACCTGCGCGAGGAGTTCGTAAGCGACTACGTCTTCCCGATGATGCGCGCCAACGCATTGTACGAAGGGCTGTACCTGCTCGGCACCTCGATCGCGCGCCCGCTCATCGCCAAGCGCCAGATCGAGATCGCGGCACAGGTCGGCGCCGACGCGGTAAGCCACGGCGCCACCGGCAAGGGCAACGACCAGGTCCGCTTCGAGCTCGGCTATTATGCGCTCAACCCCGACATCAAGGTGATCGCGCCGTGGCGCGAGTGGGACCTGACCAGCCGCTCGAAGCTGATCGAGTTCGCCGAGGCGCACCAGATCCCGGTGAGCAAGGACAAGCGCGGCGAGGCGCCTTTCTCCACCGACGCGAACCTGCTCCACACCTCGTCCGAGGGCAAGGTGCTGGAGGATCCGTGGGACGAGGTGCCCGACTACGTCTATTCGCGCACCGTCAATCCCGAGGACGCGCCCGATCAGCCCGAGACGATCACGATCGACTTCGAGCGCGGCGACGGCGTCGCGGTGAACGGCGAGGCGTGCTCGCCCGCGACGCTGCTGGCCACGCTCAACGAGCTCGGGCGCAAGCACGGCATCGGCCGGCTCGATCTGGTGGAGAATCGCTTCGTCGGCATGAAGAGCCGCGGCATGTACGAGACGCCGGGCGGCACGATCTACGCGCTGGCGCATCGCGGGATCGAGCAGATCACGCTCGATCGCGGTGCCGCGCATCTCAAGGACGAGCTGGCGCCACGCTACGCCGAGCTGGTGTACAACGGCTTCTGGTTCTCACCCGAGCGCGAGATGCTCCAGGCCGCGGTCGATCATTCGCAGGCCAAGGTGACGGGCACGGTGCGGCTCAAGCTGTACAAGGGGCAGGCGGTCGTCACCGGGCGTCGCTCGCCGCACTCGCTCTACTCGGAGAAGGTGGTGACCTTCGAGGACGACCAGGGCGCCTATGACCAGCGCGACGCGGCAGGTTTCATCAAGCTCAACGCGCTGCGGCTGCGCCTGCTCGGCCGACGCGATCGGTGACAATAGTCGGGGGGCGCGCGCGGCGCGCCCGCCCCTCCTTCTCTGCCCCGCCAACGTGTCCGTCAGCCTCAGCGAGTCTGAGGCTGAGACCGGGAAGTCGGCAGCGTCGAGTCGCGGGGCTGAGCGCTCGCTAAGCCACGATCGTCCGCGCGCGCCCCTGCTCCTTTGCCCGATACAGCGCGGCGTCGGCGCGCGCCACTAACGCGGCGCGGCCCTCGCTCGCCGCCCCTTCCGTGACCCCCGCCGAGAAGGAAACGGTGCCGATCGGCTCGCCGGTCTCGCGCACGCGCAGCCGGCGTTCGCCGATGTGGACGCGCACGCGATCGATCCGCGCCGCCGCCTCGCCGGGTGTCACCCCCTCGAACAGCATCGCGAACTCCTCGCCGCCGTAACGCGCGACCAGGCAGCCGCCCTCGTCCGCCAGCGTGCGCGCCACGGTGCGGATCACGCGGTCGCCCACCGGATGGCCGAAGCTGTCGTTGATCCGCTTGAAATGGTCGATGTCGCACATCGCGACCGTCACCCGCGCGCCCGGCGCGAGCGCCGCGAAGGCCTCGTCGAAGGCGCGCCGGTTGGGCAGCTCGGTCAGCGGGTCGGTGCGCGCCGAGCCGCGCGCCTCGTCCAGCGCGGTGCGCAGTTCCTCGGTCTCACGCCGCGTGCTCTCCAGCTTGGCCTCGGCGTGCTGGACGCGCTCGATCATCGCCGCGGTGAGGCGGCTGATCTCCTCCACCCCGGCGCCGGCGCCCACGTCCCGCATCTCGGCCGCCGATCGCGCGAGGTCGCGACCGAAGTCGTTGGCCTCGGCGTGCGCGATCCGCACCGTGTCGCCGAAGCCGTCGAGCTGGTGAAGCACGCGCTCGATCATCGCCTCCTGAGTCGCCGCGTCGGCGGTCATCTCGGAGTCGTCGGCGGGGACGGCGGGCGCGCCGCCCAGCACGGTGCCGCCGAGCTGCTCGATGTCGCGTGCGGTCAACCGCACGCCGCCGTCGGTCAGCTCGGCGACCCGACGCGCGACCAGTCCGTCGGGCTGCGCGACCACGGCATAAGCGAAGGCATAATGCGCCGGATCGGGGCTCAGCCGGTGCGCCGACAGGAACGCGCCGACGCGGGTGAACAGGCGGTCGCCCGCCGTCCCCTGCCGCCCGTCGACCGCCCTGCTCGCCACCCGCTCGCCCCCGATCGGCTCCTGTCGAGCCTCGCCTCGTCCCGGCCGGCGCGCCCCCACGCACCGACGGCGCGCCGCCCGCGCGACCCGCCAGACCAGGACGTTAGCGCCCGACTCGCTAAGATATGGTGACCCGGCGTTGACTGCGCCGGATCACGTCGTTCAGCCTTGCTTGAGCTTCTGCACCGCGGCCAGCGTCATCGCGACATGCTCGGCGGGGTTCATGTCGTCGTGGACGAAGACGACCTTGCCGTCGCGGCCGATGACATAGCTGGTGCGGCTGGTGACGCTCTTGCCCTTCACCGCGCGGCCGAGCGCGACGTCATAGCCCGCCACCACCTTGGGGCCGGCGCTGGCGACCGCGAACTTGCCCGCGCACTCGCTCGACGAGAAACGCTGCAGATCCTCGACGTTGTCGGCGGACATGCCGATCACGGTCGCGCCCGCGGCACGGAAGGCGTCGACCTTCTCGGCGAAAGCGCGTGCCTCGGCGTTGCAGCCAGAGGTGAACGCGGCGGGGAAGAAATAGAGCACCACCGGCCCGCGACGCAGCTGCTCGTGCAGGCTGATCGGCACCACCTTGCCCGCGATCGCGCCGCGGGTGGAGAAATCGGGCGCGGCGGCACCGGGCTTGAGCGTCGCCGCGGCCGGCACGGCGAGCGCGGCGGTGAGGGCGGCGGTGACGGCGGTGATGACGGCGCGGCGCATGGCGAACGGCTCCAGCAGAGGAAGGCGCGTCTTGTAGCGCGCTAATCGACGTTAGGACAGGAAAAGGCGAGGCTTTCCATTTCGCATGGCCGTGGCGCCCGCCCGCCCCGGTCTCGCGCCGTCCACTGCCGCGCCGGGCTTCCCCGCGCGGCTGCGATAGGTTAGCGCCGGACCATGCCCGCGACCCACAGATGCGACCTGGCGATCGTCGGCGGCGGTCTCGCCGGTGCGCTGATCGCGCTCGCGGTCCACGCGCGCCATCCGCTGCTCGATGTCCGGCTGATCGAGGCGGGCGAGGCGATCGGGGGCAACCATCTCTGGTCCTTCTTCGGCGGCGACGTCGCGCGCGCCGACCGCCACCTGATCGCGCCATTGGTGGCGCATGCCTGGCCGAGCTACGACGTGCGCTTCCCCGCACACGCGCGCCACCTCGCGCAAGCCTATTACTCCGTTCGCTCGACCGGGCTCGACTCGCACGTCCGCGCCACGCTGCCGCGCCGCGCGCTGATGACCGGGCGGCGCGTGCTGGCGTGCAGCCCCACCGCCGTGGTCTTCGCCAACGGCGACCGGCTCACCGCCGCCGGGGTGATCGACTCGCGCGGCGCGGGCGATCTCACCGCGCTCGACTGCGGCTGGCAGAAGTTCGTCGGCCACGAGCTGCGCGTCGCCGGGGCGCACGGCGTGGCGCGACCGGTGGTGATGGACTCGACCGTGCCGCAGCTCGACGGCTATCGCTTCGTCTACCTGCTGCCCTTCGCCGCCGACCGGCTGCTGGTGGAGGACACCTATTACAGCGACGCGCCCACGCTCGACGTCGCCGCGGTGGCAGCGCGGGTCGACCGCTATGCCGCGGACCAGGGGTGGAGCGTCACCGAGACGATCCACCGCGAACAGGGCGTCCTGCCGGTGGTCTATGGCGGCGATTTCGAGGCTTATTGGCGCAGCGGCGGGAGCAAGCTGGCCAAGGCGGGCGTTCGGGCGGGACTGTTCCATCCCACCACGGGCTATTCGCTGCCCGACGCGGTGAGGCTGGCGCAGCTGGTCGCGGCGCAGCACGACTTCTCGGGTGCGGCGCTCCACGACCTTACTTACTCCTATGCGGCGCGGCTGTGGGCGGCGCGGCGCTTCTACCGGATGCTGGATCTCATGCTCTTCAAGGCCGCCGACCCCGACCAGCGCTACCGCGTGCTGGAACGCTTTTACCGCCTGCCCGCGCCGCTGGTGGCGCGCTTCTATGCGGCGCGCTCGACCGCGTTCGACAAGGCGCGCGTGCTGAGCGGGCGGCCGCCGGTGCCGCTCGGCCGCGCCATCGCTGCGCTGCGGGGCGCGGCATGACGCGCGCGGTGGTAGTCGGCGCCGGCTTCGGCGGCCTGGCGCTGGCGATCCGGCTGCAATCGGCGGGGGTCGAGACGATCGTGCTCGAGTCACGCGACAAGCCCGGCGGGCGCGCGTACGTGTGGCAGCGCGACGGCTTCACCTTCGACGCCGGGCCGACCGTGATCACCGACCCGGCCTGCCTTGAGGAGCTCTGGGCGCTGTCCGGCCAAACGATGGCGAGCGACGTCGCGCTCGAGGCGGTGCAGCCCTTCTACCGGCTCAACTGGCCCGACGGGACCAATTTCGACTATACCAACGACGACACGGTGCTGCGCGCCGAGATCGCCAAGCTCAACCCCGCCGACGTGGCCGGTTACGCGCGCTTCCTCGACTATTCCGCCGGGGTCTACCGCGAAGGCTATGAGAAGCTCGGCCATGTCGCCTTCCTCGACTTCGCGTCGATGATCAAGGCGGCGCCGGCGCTGGCGAAATACCAGGCGTGGCGCTCGGTCTATTCGATCGTGTCGAAATACGTGCAGGACGAGCGGCTGCGCCAGGCGCTCTCGTTTCACACCTTGCTGGTGGGCGGCAACCCGATGACGACCAGCGCGATCTACGCGCTGATCCACAAGCTGGAGCGCGACGGCGGCGTGTGGTTCGCGCGCGGCGGCACCAACCGGCTGATCGCGGGCATGGTGACGCTGTTCGAGCGGCTCGGCGGCACGCTGCGGCTGAACGACGCGGTGACGCGGATCGAGACGTTGGGCGACCGCGTCACCGCGGTGGAGACCGCCAGTGGCTGGAACACGCCCACCGACATGCTCGCCGCCAACGCCGACATCCTCCACGTCTACCGCGACCTGCTGCCCGGCTCGGGCGCGGCCAAGCGGACCGCGACGAAGCTCGAGCGCAAGCGCTACTCGCCCTCGCTGTTCGTGGTGCACTTCGGGATCAAGGGCACGTGGCCCGGCATCCCGCACCACATGATCCTGTTCGGCCCGCGCTATAAGGGGCTGCTCGACGATATCTACAAACATGGCGTGGTCAGCGAAGACTTCTCGCTCTACCTCCACCACCCGACCGTGACCGACCCCAGCCTCGCGCCCGAGGGTTGCTCGACCTTCTACGCGCTGGCGCCGGTGCCGCACATGGGCAAATACACCGGCGACTGGGAGACGGTGCGCCCGATCCTGGAGCAGCGCATCCTTGACGAGGTCGGGCGCCGGCTGATCCCCGACATCCACGATCGAATCGTGACGAAGTTCAGCTACGCGCCGACCGACTTCGCGGCGGACCTCAACGCGCATCTCGGCAGCGCCTTCTCGCTTGAGCCGATCCTCACCCAGAGCGCCTATTTCCGCGTCCACAACCGCGACGACGCGATCCCCAATCTGTATTTCGTCGGCGCGGGCACGCACCCGGGCGCGGGCATTCCGGGCGTGGTCGGTAGCGCCAAGGCGACCGCGGCGCTGATGCTGGGGCGGTAGCGGATCGCCCAGCGAAGAAGACGCTTTCGCAGACGAGTAGGGCGGCAGCGCGATGGCGCGGAGCGCCGCGCGGCGGTTCGACCCGTCGCGCGGCCGCACGCGAATGTTGAGAAAGTTGAGTCTCTGGGAGCCCGCCACGGCCGAATGTTGAGTCGCCTGCCCCGGCCCAGCCAGGCCCGCGACCGGGGCTCCCAGCTGCCGCGTGGGAGCAGGTAGATCGTGTATCGCCCGAGGCATCGCCCGGCAATGTAACGCCGCCACCGCTGCGTAGGACAGCGCTCAGGGCCGCTCGCCGCGCTCCTTGCGTTGCGTGACCGACGCGCGATCCCACCAGGCACGCTCGAGCAGCAGCGCGACCCGTGCGTCGGCGTCGGTGTCGTAGCGCACCAGTACCGCCGGCCAGCCGCGATAATGGTCGGTCTCCCAGAAGGTGGCGGGATCGGTCTCGATCAGCAGCTCCTTCTCGATCGGCGCGACATGGAGCACGAAGCTGGCGCGATCGGGCGCGGTCGTGGCGGCGAGCATCTTGCCGCGCAGCAGCAGTGCCGGCTTGCCGTAGCTGGTGCCGAGCACCACCCCGGGCAGCGTGAGCCCGGTCGCGACGACATCGTCCCAGTCCCTCATGACGCATCTCTCCTACGGGCGAGCATAGATCGACTGCCCCGATCTGGCGACGTCGGGTGACGATCGCCACCGCATCTGCTTCGCTGCGTGCGGAGATAGATCGAGAGGCCCGCCACGCTGCTGATCGCCGCCCTGCTGGCCACCGCCACGGTACCACCACCGCCCCGCTGCGGCCCGCGCGGTGTCGCGGTCGAGACGATGCGCGCGCTGCCGGCGGCGGCGCGGCTCGAGCTGACGCGCTTTCTCGCGACCGGCGGTATCGCCGACGCGGGGCAGCGCCATGACGCGATCGACGTCCGCCACCCCGGCGTGCCGCGCCATCGCTTCGTCCAGGCCGACCAACGGGGGGACGTCTGGATCGTCCGCTACGAATCGGGCGGCATCGCCGCGCGGTGGGACAGCGTCTCGCTGGTGCCCGTCGCCGCCGCCGGTCGCCCGCCGCGCTACGTGTCGCGCGCGGGTGACCGCTGCCCTGCGCCCCTCGCGGCCGCAACGTCGCGCCGCTGAGCGCGCGAGCGGCCGCGCGCGCCATTGCCCCCGGCACGCGCTTCCCGTAGCGCTCGCGGCCATGAAGCGCCTCGCCATCTACTGCGGCTCCGCCACCCCTGCCGATCCCTTCTACCTCGAGCTCGCGCGCGAGGTCGGCCGCACCCTCGCCGAGCGCGGCATCGGATTGGTCTACGGCGGCGGGCGGCTCGGGCTGATGGGCGCGATCGCCGACTCGGCGCTGGCCATGGGGGGCGAGGTGATCGGCGTCATTCCGCAGGCGCTGGTCGACGCCGAGGTGGCGCACCGCGGGCTCACCGAGCTGCACGTCGTCCCCGGCATGCACCAGCGCAAGCAGCTCTTCACCGACCTCGCCGACGGCTTCGTCACCCTGCCCGGCGGCACGGGCACGATGGACGAATTGTGGGAGGCGCTGAGCTGGGCGCAGCTCGGCTATCACGCCGATCCGGTCGGCCTGCTCAACGCACGCGGTTACTATGACGAGCTCGTCGCCTTCTGGGCCAAGATGGGCGAGGTCGGCTTCCTGCGCGCGCAGCACCGCGACCTGCTGATCGTCGGCGACACACTCGACACGCTGCTCGGCGCGATGGCGGCGCACGCGCCGACGCAGCCGATCGTCCGCATGGCCGCCAGCGACCTGTGAGCGCGCTTCTATGAGGAGGGCGGCGTGACCGACTCGCGCGCCGCGTTGGTGGCGACGGCGCGCGAGTCGATCGCGCGCGGCTCGAAGAGCTTCGCCGCGGCGTCGCAGCTGTTCGCGCCGGACGTGCGCGAGCGCGCCTGGCTGCTCTACGCCTGGTGCCGCCGCTGCGATGATCTCGTCGACGGGCAGGATCACGGCCATGACCGCCGCGCCGTCACCGACGCCCCCGCGCGGGTTGCCGAGGTGCGCCGGCTCAGTGCTGCCGCCCTGGCGGGCGAGCCGACCGGCGATCCCGCGTTCGACGCGCTCGGCGTGGTCGCGCGCGAGACGCGGCTGCCGCACGGCTTCGTCACCGACCTGATCGACGGCTTCCAGCTCGATGCCGATGACTGGCGTCCGCGTTCCGAGGCGGATCTGTACCGCTATTGCTACCATGTCGCCGGCGCGGTCGGCTGCATGATGGCGGTCGTGATGGGGGTGCCGCCCGAGGACGAGGCGACGCTCGACCGGGCCTGCGACCTCGGCCTCGCCTTCCAGCTCGCCAATATCGCGCGCGACATCGAGGAGGACGACCGGGCGGCGCGCTGCTACCTCCCCGACGAATGGCTCGCCGAGATGGACGTGCCGCCGGGCCAGCACATGAAGCCGCCGTTCCGCGACCGACTGGTGGTGCTGGCGCGGCGGCTGGCGGCGCGCGCCGAGCTGCACGAGGCGAGCGCGCGGGTGGGCACCAAGGCACTGTCCTACCGTTCGGCCTGGGCGGTGCTGGCGGCGGCGGGGATCTACGGCGACATCGCGCGGCGCGTCGCGGCGCGTGGGGCGCATGCCTGGGACCATCGCGTCACCACGGGCAAGCGCGAGAAGCTCACCTGGATCGCGCGTGCCGCGTGGCAGGCGGCACGGCGACAAGGGATCGCCGACATGCCGCGCGACCCGCGACTGTGGACGCGGCCGCGGTCATCGCCTCTGCCGTCGCGCTGAGCCGTGCTCCGGCGCACGGCGGAGCCCGGGTACCACAAACATCCTCCCAAGCCGCTCCTGCGGGCGCTGGAGCACAAGCGAGCGGGCGGTCAGGCGTCACCCGAAACCAACGCGCGCGCGAGTCATTGATCGAGGTGAGAGGAGCCCCGACCCGATGACGAAACTCGCCCTGACCGCCCCCTTCGCTGCCCTGGCCCTGGCCGCTTGCGGCGACCGGGTAGAGGAACATGCCGACCGGACCGGCAACGCCATCGCGGGCGAGATCGGCGCGGCCGCCGACAATGTCGCCGCCAGCGTCGAGTCGGTGACCGACACGATCGGCAATCAGGTCGACGGCGCCGCGGCGCGCTCGCTCGACCGCGCCGCCGACCGAATCGACGATGCCTCGCGCCGGCTCGAGAGCGGCGTGCGCCACCACGCCGACCGGGTGCGCGATCGCGCCGGAGACGCGCTCAGTGATGCGGGCGAGCGGCTGCGCGATCGCGACGCGCCCGCGAACCGCCGTGCCGATACACCTGCCGCCGACGAGCGACACTGAGTCGGACCCGACCGGCGAGCGCTGTTACCGCCGCTTGCGGACCGGCTTGGGCTTGGGCTGGGGTTTCGGCGCGGCCTTGCACGGGAAGGTTTCCTTCAGCCCCTGCCGCACCACGAAGGCGGGCGCCGCGCTCGACTTCTTGCCCTGTTTGCGCAGGTATTTCCGCGCTGCCGCGGTGACCGCGACATTGGAGCTGCGATCCGGCGCGGGGCAGATCTGGCGCGCGCTCGACAGCGCGTCGAAGGCAGCGAGCATGTAGCCGGTGCAGAAGTCGGCGGTGGGATCGTCGTCCTTGCCGCGGCACAGCTCGACCAGCTGGGGCGTCGTCAGCGAGCTGACCACCACCGGCCGGTCCGCCGCCGCGAGCAGCGCCGCAAGCAATAGCGCGCTCATCGCGCCGCGCCCGACCCGTTCGTGGCGCCAGCAGCGGCGAGATAGGGCAGCAGCCGCACGCGTGGAAACACCTCGTCCAGCGGCTTCACGTCGGGCGTGACGTAGACGATGCCGCCGCGCTTCTCGAACTGCGGACGCAACTTGCCGTTGTAGAAGCGCGCGCCGACGTTGATGCAGCCAAAGGAGATGCGATTGTCCTCGGGCGAGGGTGACAGCAGCCGCTCGACACGGTGCTCGTTCTTGTGGAGGCTGGTGACGACGTGCATCGCCACTGCATTGGCGTAGTCGACCCACAGCACGCGCTGGCGTCCGAAAGCGCGGCCGAATTTGGTGACGAAGCGGCCGGCGGGGGTGGTGCGCTCGGCCGGCCCGATATCGTCGAGGTTCTTGGCGCCAACGCCCGGCGTGGAGTCGTCGCCGATGCCGACGCCGAGCAGCACCGGCGTCTCGCCGAGAAAGTCGCCGTTGGCGGCGAAGAGATACAGCGTCGCGGCGGGCTTATCGATCACCGCATAGGGCAGTTTGCCGTTGTCATGCGAGGCAGCGACCCAGGCGATCATCCGCTCGGCATTCTCCGATCGCGGCACGACCGGCGCCGGCTCTACCCGCTCCACGACGGCCTTGGCCGACTTAGTGGCTTTGCGGGCCGGCTTCACCGCCGCCTTGGCGGCGCCGGCCTTGGCGATCGTGGGTTTGCGCGGCGACGAAGCCTGCGGCGCGGCGATCGCCGCGCCCGACAGCGCCAGCGCCGCCGCCATCGCGACGATCACGCGACCCGCGCCGCGAGACGGACGGCCGGCCATATCGATGATGGCCGGCCGTGCCGCCCCGCGACGCGCGTGCATCGTGTCGTCGTGGCTCAGCCGCGCGGGCGACGCGCGCGCTGCTGCTGGAGCTGCTGCATCTGCTGCTCCGACGCGTCGACACGGGTGCCGAGCTGGTCGATCCGCTGGCTGTTCTGCTGCGCCTGGGCGGCGGCGGCCTGTGCCTGGGTGAGCGCCTGGCCCGAGGTGCCCTCGACCGTGCGCAGACGACCGTCGAGCCCGTCGATACGCTGGTTCACGGTGGCGATCTGGTCACGGACGAAGCCCTTGGAGGCGCAGCCGCCGAGCCCGACGGCGCCGACCGCGATCAGCGTCAGGGCCGTGACGCGGGGAAGGTTGGAACGCATCTACTTACCTCTCGTACCAAAATGGACAGATAGCGCGAATGCGCGGGGCAGGAGAACGTTCCGGCGCCTGAACGAAACGTTAATAGACGGTAAACCGCGCGGTGAGCCGAGACGGGACAGGTGCCGCGACGATGGTGGGATCGACCAGTTCGTCACGCGCCAGGCACCGGGCTCGCATCCATTCCGCGGCACAAGGCGTTGGCCGAGGACTAGCCATCGTGCGGATCTCGGACCTACATCATTCTCATGCTCACCCCCGACCAGGCGCAGGAGCGCGCTACTGATATCGTCCGTCGCGCCCGCGCGGCCGGAGCCGACGCCGCCGATGCGGTGTTCGCCGCCAACGCCTCGAGCGAGGTGTCGGTGCGACTCGGCGCGCTCGAGGACGTCGGCCGCTCGGAGGGTGCTGACCTCGGCCTGCGCGTCTTCGTCGGGCAACGCTCGGCGAGCGTCTCCACCTCCGACGTTTCGCCCGAGTCGCTCGACATGATGGTCGAGCGCGCGGTGGCGATGGCGCGCGAGGCGCCCGAGGACCGCTGGGCCGGGCTTGCGCCCGAGTCGCGGCTCCTGCACGGCGCCGCGCCGCTGCTCGACCTCGCCGATCGCGACGAACCCGATCCCGCCGCGCTGCGCGACGCCGCCGCGCGCGCGGAAGCGGCGGCGCGCGCGGTCGACGGGGTCACCAACAGCGAGGGCGCGGGGGCGGCCTGGGGCCGGAGCGTCTGGGCGCTTGCGACCAGCCACGGCTTCGCCGGCGCGTATGAGGCGACCAGCCACACGCTCTCCGCCAGCGTGATCGCGGGAACCGGCGGCGCGATGCAGCGCGACTATGGCTTCCACGCCACCCGCCACCACGCGCATCTCGACGCGCCCGAGGCGATCGGCACGCTCGCGGGCGAGCGCGCCACGGCGCGGGTCGGCGCCGGGCGCGCGCCGAGCGGCGCGATGCCGCTGGTGTTCGACCCGCGCGTCGGCGCCAGCCTGCTCAGCCATCTCAGCGGCGCCATCTCGGGCAGCGCGGTGACGCGGCGCACCAGCTTCCTGCTCGACTCGCTCGGCACCGCGATCCTGCCGGCGGGCATCAACGTGATCGACGACCCGCACCGCCCCCACGGATTGCGTTCGCGCCCGTTCGACGGGGAGGGGCTGCCGGTCTCGCCCGTGGCCATCGTCAGCGACGGGATGCTCGAGACCTGGCTGCTCGACAGTGCCTCGGCACGCCAGCTCGGGCTCGAGCCGACCGGCCACGCCTCGCGCGGCATCGCCGGCGCGCCCGGAGTCACGACGAGCAACCTCTACATGGAGGCGGGCCACGTGCCGGTGGAGACGCTGATCGAGGACATCGTCGAGGGGATCTACGTCACCGAGCTGATCGGCCAGGGCGTCAATCCGGTGACCGGCGACTACAGCCGCGGCGCCGCGGGCTTCCTGATCGAGCGCGGCGAGCTCACCCGGCCCGTGATTGAGTTCACCATCGCGGGCAACCTGAAGGACATGTTGCGCGCGCTGACGCCGGCGAACGATCTCGTCTTCCGTCACGGCGTCAACGTGCCGACGCTGCGCATCGAGGGCATGACGGTGGCGGGTGGCTGACGCCGCGCTGGCCGACGCGGTGGCGGCGATCGCGCGCGAGGCAGGGCAGATGGCGTTCGCGCGCTGGCGCACCGACTTCGCGCGCTGGGAGAAGGCGCCCGGCAGCCCGGTGTGCGAGGTCGACATCGATGTCGACCGCATGCTCCACGCGCGGCTGAGCGCGCTGCTGCCCGACGCCGGATGGCTTTCCGAGGAGACCGCCGACCGCCCGGACCGGCTCGCGCGCGAGCGCGTCTGGGTGGTCGACCCGATCGACGGCACGCGGGACTATATCCGCGGGCGCGCCGGCTGGTGCGTCTCGGTCGCGCTGATCGAGCACGGTCGACCGGTGATCGGCGTGCTCGACGCGCCCGCGCGCGGCGAGGTCTGGCGCGCGCGCGCCGGCGCTGGCGCAACCGTGGCGCGCGAGGACGGCAAACGCTTCGATCTCGCGGCAGGTGACCGGCATGACTTCGAGGGTGCGCGCGTGCCGGTGGACGCGCTGCCCAAGACCGATCGCACCTTGGTCGCGGTGGAGAAGCCGAACTCGATTGCGCTGCGGATCGCGATGGTGGCGAGCGACCGGGCCGATCTCGTCGCGACGCTGCGCTGGGGCAATGAGTGGGACATCGCCGCGGCGGTGCTGGTGGCGAGCGAGGCCGGCGCGACGGTGAGCGACGCGCTCGGCGCGCCGATCCTGTTCAACAAGCCCGACCCGCGCGCCTATGGCGTGCTGGTGACCGCGCCGGGCATCCACGCCGCTTCGGTGAAGCATCTCGCCGGGCGCGCGCGGGCGGTGATCGGATAGCGGCGTTGGGTGGTCAACGATGCTTGGATTTCTCCCTTATGACCGTCATCCGGCACCTGGTCGGGGATCCACCGCGCCGCTCACTCAGGCCATGTTGATCTAGGGGTGCCGTAGATCCGGGACCAAGTCCGGGATGAAGGTAAGGGGGCGGAGAGTCGCGCCTCTCCCTCGTTCATCGCCGCTGGTCGCGGCGGTGCATCGGGCGCCAGCGCACCGCCGCGCAGATCACGGTCGGCCAGAACAGGGTGTTGATCACGTCGGGGATCGTGTCCCACCAGCGCCACGAGTGATAGTGGAGCCGGTCGAGGACCTCGTTGCCGAGCTCCGCCAGCGCCACCACCGACAGCGGCACGAAGGTGCCGAGCGAGCGCCGCGTCACCAGTCGCGCCAGCATCAGCACCGCCATCCCGGCGTGGATGTGCAGCACCGTGTCGGTGGTGCCGGTGCCGTCACCGATCCAGTGGATGACGCGCGCGTACAGCGCGGGTACGTCGATCATCGCGCGCGTCCGTCGGAGGCCGTGCTCAGCCCTGCTTCTGGCATGCGACGATCGCGGTCACGACGCTGATCGTCTCCTGCGGGTCGCGCACGCGGACGCAGTCCACACCCGCCTCATGCGCCGGATAATCGTTGCCGCCCGGGAAAATCGCGTCGCCGATAAACAGCATCTCGCCGAGCTGGATGCCGCTCTCCGCCGCCAGCTTGCGCAGGCCATACCCCTTGTCGACGCCTTCGCGGGTAATATCGATCGAGGTGGCGCCGCCCATGTTGATCGCCAGCCCCGGCAACCGCTGACGCAGGTCGGCCTGGATCACCTTGCGCTTGGCAAAATCGGGATCCCAGGTCTCTTTCGCCTCGAGCGGGGCCTGCTGGCCGAGCGCGGAGAAGGTGATCTGGCTGCCGCGATCCTCGATGCGCTCGCCCCAGGTCTGCTCGGGGACGAAGCCGGTCGCCTCGAGCGACTGGCCGAACGCGTCGATGATCTTCTGCTTCTCGGCGTCGTCGAACAGCTCGGCGTAAACCGTCTTCCATTCGCCGTCGCGGTGGACGTACAGCTTGGTGCCGGTGGTCGGCATCAGCCACAGCCGGTCGCGGTCGGCGCGGTCGGGCAGGCGGCTCGCCACCTGCTTCTCGAACTGCGGCCAGTCGCCCCCCGAGATCACCGCGACGTCGGCCACCGTCAGCAAGTCCGCCAACGTCTCGCCCATGTCGTCCTTGAGCGCCTGTTTGCTGAGCGCGAGGGTGCCGTCGAGATCGAAGGCGACGAGCTTCTTCATTCAGTGTCTCCGCGGCAGAACAATCGTTTCGATGGCGTGCGCTACGCCATCCTGGTCGTTCGCGCGAGTCACCTCGTGCGCCGCCTGTTTCACCGCCTCGGGTGCGTTGCCCATCGCGATCGGCAGGCCGGCACGCCGCAGCATCGGCAGGTCGTTGGCCTGGTCGCCGATCGCGGCGGTATCCTCCAGCGCGATGCCAAGCGCCTGGCTGAGCGCAGCAATACCGTCGCCCTTGTTGGCGCCCTTGGCGGTGACGTCGAGATAATAGACCTGCGACTGCGCCACCGTGGCACGATCGCCGATCGCGGTGTGGACGCGCGCGTAGAGCGCGTGGAGCATCGCCTCATCGTCGCTGACGAACGTGAGCTTGTCGGCGCGGTCGAGCAACGCGCCGAGATCCTCCGCCACCACGGGCTCCTGTGCCGAGCTGCGCCGCTCGCTGGTCGTGTGCGCACCGTCGGGATCGGTGGCGTACCAGCGGTCGTCGGCGAACAGCCAGGTGTCGACCTCGAACTCGGCGGCGATCATCAACGCCTCCCGCGCCACATCGACGGGAAGCGTTTCGTGGTGAACGATCGTGCCGTCGCGACGAAAGACGATGCCGCCGTTAAACGCGGCGACGTCGCCGTCGAAGCCGAGCTGGTCGAGCAACGGACGAATGCCCGACATCGGCCGCGCGCTGATCAGCGTGAAGGCGACGCCCTCGTCCTGCAGATGCTTCACCGCGGCGATCGTCGCCGCGGTGAGCTGCTTCTCCTTGTCGACGAGCGTACCGTCGACGTCGGACACCAGCAGTCGGATCGGCATTACTGCGGCATCTCGACGTGGCCGCCGAAGCCGAAGCGCATCGCCGACAGCGCCTTCTCGCCGAACGTATGCTCGACCCGGCTTCGATAGCGCGCGAACAAGGCGGTGGTGAGGACGTTCACCGGCACCGCTTCCTCCATCGCCGCCTCGATCGTCCACTGGCCCTCGCCGGAGTCGGCGACGTTGCCGCTGAACTTCTCGAGGTGCGGGTCGCTCGCGAGCGCCTGCGCGGTGAGGTCGAGCAGCCAGGACGAGATCACGCTGCCGCGCCGCCACACCTCGGCGATGTCCGCGAGGTTGAGGTCGTAGCGCTCGTCCTCTGCCAGCTTCTCCGAGGCCTTGCCCTTGAGCACGTCGAAGCCCTCGGCATAGGCCTGCATCAGGCCGTACTCGATGCCATTGTGGATCATCTTGACGAAATGCCCCGCGCCCGCTGGGCCGGCATGGATGTAGCCGTGCTCGGCGCGGTCATCGATCCCCTCGGCGCGGCCACGCGTGCGCTCGATCGTGCCCGCGCCCGGCGCGAGTGCGGAGAAGACGGGGTCGAGGTCGCGCACGACCTGGTCGGGGCCGCCGATCATCATGCAATAGCCGCGCTCCAGCCCCCAGACGCCGCCCGAGGTGCCGACGTCGACGTAATGGACATTCTTCTCGGCGAGTGCCTTGGCGCGGCGGATATCATCCTTGTAGAAGCTGTTGCCGCCGTCGATCACGACCTCGCCCGCGCTTGCGCTGCCCGCGATCTGCTCGATCACGCCATCGGTGATCGCGCCGTGCGGCAACATCACCCACCAGATCGCGGCGGCGCCGCTTTCCTGGCAGCGCGCGCGCGCCTCGTCGAGCGAGCCGACGGCGATCGCGCCTGCCTCGGCGAGCTTGGCGACCGCGTCCGTGTCGCGGTCATAGGCGACGATCTCATGCCCCGCCTGCATCAGGCGACGCGCCATGTTGCCGCCCATTCGGCCGAGGCCGATCATCACCAGTCGCATTCTGCTACCCTCCTCGCTCGCCGCTGAATCGCGCGGCACGGCCGCTAGGTTCCGCGCCGCAGCATGTCCTCCTCCCGCTAGAATAAGAGGACATGCGTGCGGCACCCCGCATCCTGCTCCTATTCGGCACCCGACCCGAGGCAATCAAGATGGCACCGGTGGTCGCGGCCCTGCGCCGTCATCCGGCGTTGACCGTGCGGGTCGCGGTGACCGGCCAGCACCGCGCACTGCTCGATCAGGCGCTCGCCGCGCTGGAGCTGGTGCCCGACGTGGATCTCGACCTGATGCGTGCGGGGCAGCCGCATCGCGCGCTGCTCGGCGGGCTGATCGACTCGGTTGCGGCGCTGCTCGAGGCGGAGCGACCGGTGCGGCTGGTGGTGCAGGGCGACACCTCGAGCGCCTGGGCGGGAGCGATGGCGGCCAACCTGTGCGGCGTGCCCGTCGCGCATGTCGAGGCGGGGCTGCGCAGCGGCGACCTCGCCGCGCCGCGCCCGGAGGAGGGCTGGCGCAGGGCGATCACCGCGGTGGCGGACTGTCACTTCGCGCCCACCGCCACGGCCGCCGCCGCGCTCGCCGCCGAGAACGTGCCGCCGGACGCGATCCACGTCACCGGCAACAGCGGGATCGACTCGCTTCTCGCCATGGCCGCCCGCGTCGCCGCCGTGCCGTCGCTCGGGGCGGCGGTGGCATCGTTCGCCGCCGCGGCGGACGCGCGCCGGATCGTCACCGTGACGGTGCATCGCCGCGAAAAGGACCGGGCCGCGATGGCGAGGGTGGCGCAGGCGGTATGCGTCCTCGCGCGGCGCGATGATGTCGCGGTGGCCCTGCCCACGCATCCGGCGCCGCAGGCGCTCGCGCTGGCGCGACAGCTGGCGCGCGAGCCAAGAGTGACGGTGCTGCCGTCGCTCGACTATCCGGCGATGGTACGACTGCTCGGCATGAGCCACCTGCTGCTCACCGACTCGGGCGGGCTGCAGGAAGAGGCGCCCGCGCTCGACCTGCCCGTGCTGGTGCTGCGCGACACGACCGAGCGGCCCGAGGGGATCGCCTCGGGTTGCGCCAGCCTCGTCGGGACCGACCCGGCGCGCATCGTCGCGGCGGCGACGCGGCTGCTCGATCACCCGGTCGCGCACGCGGCGATGGCGCGCGCGCGCAACCCCTATGGCGACGGCTGCGCCGGCGAGCGTATCGCGGCGATCCTCGCGCGGCTGCACGCGGACCACCCCCGCGACTAACCCCGATGCGCCCGCCGCCACGGCCGCCCCAAGCATTTCTGCGCTTGCCGCGCGCCCCCCCGGCGTCGCACATCGAACGCGATGACGCCGGGACATGCGATGGGGGTACGCGCGACGTGGACTGGCTGAGCACGCTCGCGGGCTTCCTGGTGGGCGCGATCGTCGGATTGACCGGCGTGGGCGGCGGATCGCTGATGTCGCCGGTGCTGATCCTGCTGTTCGGGGTGGCGCCCGCCACCGCGGTCGGCACCGACCTGTGGTTCGCCGCGATCACCAAGCTGGTCGGCGGCGCGGTGCATCACCGCCGCGACAATGCCGACTGGACAGTGGTGCGCCGGCTCTGCCTCGGCAGCCTGCCGGCGGTGGCGCTCACCCTGTGGTGGCTGTGGAGCCACCACGAGCGCGCCGAGAGCGGCGGTCTGATCGTGCGCGTGCTCGGCGCGACCTTGGTGATCTCGGCGCTGCTCACGCCCTTTCGCGCCGCGCTGGCACGCCGCTTCGCGCGGCGCGAGGGCGCGCGGACCGAGGCGCTGCTGCGCTTCCAGCCGGCGCTGACGGTAGCGGCCGGGGCGCTTCTGGGCACGCTGATCACGCTGACCTCGGTGGGCGCGGGTGCACTCGGGGCGACGCTGCTGCTGCTGCTCTATCCCTTCCGGCTGACCGCCAAGAGGCTGGTGGGGACGGACATCCTCCACGCCGTCCCGGTCGCGCTGCTCGGCGGGATCGGCCACGCGCTGATCGGCAACATCGACCTGCACCTGCTCGGCGCGTTGCTGCTCGGCTCGATCCCCGGCGTAATCCTGGGCGCGCGGCTGACCGACCGGCTGCCCGAGCGTGTCGTCACGCCGCTGCTCGCGGTGGTGTTGCTGATCGTGGGCGTGCGGCTGCTGGCCTGAGCCGCGCCCACGCACCCCGCGGCGACGCGCGCGATCCTCAGCGCGCCAGCCGGATCTCGAACAGCGTCGGCCAGCGCTTGCCGGTGACGAACAGGCGGCGCTTGGCGGCGTCCCAGGCGATGCCGTTGGCGACCGCCTCGGGGTCGCGCGCGCCGACCTCGGCGACGATCGCGCGGAGGTCGATCACTTGGGTGATGCGCCCGCTCGCCGGATCGATCCGCACGATCATCGGCTGGTGCCAGACGTTGGCGAGGATCGTGCCGTCGACCCACTCGAGCTCGTTGAGTTGGTCGACCGGCTGACCCATGTAGGTCACCTTGAGCGTCCGCTTGACCGCCAGCGTGACCGGATCGTGGAAGGTCAGATTGGCGCTGCCGTCGGAGCGGATCAGCGCGGTGCGATCGCTCGTCAGCCCCCAGCCCTCGCCGCTGTAGCGCGCGGTGCCGAGCGGCCGCAGCGTCGCCGCCGCCCAGCGGTGCGCGATCCCGTCGTGCCAGGTGAGGCTGACGAGCTGGTCCTTCCACGCCGCCAATCCCTCGCCGAACTGCGCCGGCGGGATGACGGCGCGCGTCACCGCCTTGCCGGTGGCAAGCTCGACACGGCGGACGTCGGAACGGCCTTCGAGCCCGACGCTCTCGTAAAGCGCGGCGCCATGCCAGATCAGTCCCTCGGTGAAGGCGTCGCGGTCATGCGGGAAGCGCGCGACGACGGTCGGGACCACCACCGGCGGTCGGGCGTCGGTGGCGACGGGTGCCGCCTGGGGCGCGGCCGGCGCCGGAGCGGCGAGCGGGAGGAGCAGCGCCAGGAGCGCGGGGACGGGCCGGCGGGTCATGGCCGCAGCGGTACGCGCGCGCCTCGCGGCGAGCAACCGCGCGTGCGCCTTACGTCACCTCGCCCGAGCAGAGGAACCTTTGCAGCGCGTTCGGTACCGCGCGAAATTCGGCTGTTCTCCGCGCTCGCAAGACTTTCGCGTAGCTGGTCTAAGGCCGTCATCCCGGCCCCTGAGCCGGGATCCATGATGCCGCGGCGAACAATGGCCGAGGCGTATGCGGCGCGGTGAATCCAGGCTAAGGACCGGGATAACGAGGTGGCATCGCAGAAGTCCGGCCGACGTGGGCGCCTTCGGGCCACCACGCGCGCGGGGCCACGAGGGAAAGCGTGCTAAAGTCTCGCTCAGTCGCCCTTGCCGGGCTCGGGCGAGAAGAATTTGTCGAACTTGCCGTCCTGACCCTTGAACGAATCGGCGTCGGGTGGGGTCTGGTCGAGCTTGCGCGTGACGTTGGGCCACTGCGCCGAGAAGGTGTTGTTGAGCTCGAGCCACTGCTCCAGCCCGCTCTCGGTGTCGGGCAGGATCGCCTCGGCCGGGCATTCCGGCTCGCAGACGCCACAGTCGATACACTCGGACGGGTTGATGACGAGCATGTTCTCGCCCTCGTAGAAACAGTCGACCGGGCAGACTTCCACGCAGTCCATGTACTTGCAGCGGATGCACGCGTCGGTGACGACGTAGGTCATGATCGGGATTTCCTCGCTTCTCGCGCGCCGCTTTTGCGCCGCATCACGCCCGCGTCAACGCTCCAGCGCGGGTTGCGAGCCGTTCTCGCCGCCGCCGGTGACCAGTTCCTGGTAGCAAGCCTGCGCCTCGGGCGCGGGTCCGCGCCGCCCCGGCAGTGCTTCGACGCGCAGCACGCGCACCCTGCCGGCGTGGAAGAAGGTGAGGATATTGCCGACCCGCACAGGGGCGTGCGCGCGGTCGATCGCGCGCCCGTCGATGCGCAGCCGGCCGTCGCACGCCAGCGCCTGCGCGACGTCGCGCGTCTTGGCGAGGCGGGTGAACCACAAATAGCGGTCGAGCCGCATCGCCTCGGCGCCGCTCACCGCCGCACCAGCTCGGCAAGTGCGGCGAAGGCGTTGTCGGGCGTGGGCCGCGATTCGCGCGCGCGGGCACGGCCGCGCCAGACGTACAGCGGTGGCCCCTCGGCGCTGACAGACGCGGGGCGGAAGCCAAGCTCAGCCATCAACCGCGCGATCGTCGCCGACTCGAGCCCGATCGACACCGCCAGGGCCGGATCGGGCGCGAACGGCGCGCGGCCGTCCGCGGCGCGCGCGTCGTGCGCGGCGCGCGCCACTCGCTCGACCAGGTCGATCCGCACCGCCTGCGCGCCGAGCGGGCGATAGCCCATCAGCGGCACCGCGCCCGTGCTGCCGCGCGGCAGCGTCGTCGCGCCGACGCGCGGCAGCGGGGGGGGCGACGTCCCCGCCGCGGCGAGCAGCGCGCGGCGCCACGCCTGTGCGCCAGGCTTGAGCAGCCGCGCGTCGAACAGGTCGAGCGCGCCGATCGTCACGCCCTGGCGTCGCAGCCAGTGGCGATCGCCCGCGCTGAGCGAATCGATCGCGGCACGCAGCGGCAGCCGCTCGGTGAACCCCGCGCCGCTCTCCAGCGCCGCCGCGACGCTGCGCAGTGCCGGGCTCGCCGCGGGCGCCCGCGCCGCCTCCGCCGCCGCCGCGACGCTGCGCAACACCCGGCCGATCGCCGCCGTCAGCCACGCGCGCAACCGCGCCATGATCGAGTCGCGCACGGCGGGATCGAGGCAATCGAGCGCCGCGTCGAGCGCGAGCTGCGGCCGCGCCAGCGATGCGCCGCGCTTGAGCCGCGCCACCGCCAGCCCGTCCGCCAGGATCACGCAGTCGTCGTCGAGCGCGAAGCCGGCGTCGTCGCGCGCCACCAGCGCGTCGGCGCGTCGACGGCGCTCGGCGCCAAGCCGCTTCTCCGCGGTGGCGAGCAGCAGGCGCTTGTCCGAAGCGGTGGCGTCGGGCGCGACGACGAAGCGAAAGCCCTCGAGCCGCCCGATCGCGTGCGTGTCGATCGTCACCTCGCCCTCGGCGTCGATCTCCACCGGCAGCGCGCCGACGCCGCTGCCGATCTTCTTCGCCAGGGCCGTGGTGCGCTTGTCGACGAAGCGCTGCGTCAGCTTTTCGTGGAGCGCATCGGACAGCCGCTCCTCCACCGCCAGCGTCCGCGCCGCCCAGTGCTGCGGGTCAGCCAGCCAATCGGGCCGCTGCGCGATATAGGCCCAGCTGCGGATCGCTGCGATCCGCCCCGCGATCGTCTCGACATCGCCCTCGATGCGGTCGAGCCTAGCCACCTCGTCGGCGAACCATTGGTGCGGCACGTAGCCTTGCGCGAGATAGCCGAACACGCGCCCGACGAAGCGCGCGTGCGGGTCGATGCCCAGCTTGGCGAAATCGGGGATGCCGCACGCCGCCCACAGCCGCGCGACATTGCCGCGCGCGCGGTCGCGCACCCCGACCTCGTCGGCGAGCCGCTTGAGCACGCGCAGGTCGGTCGCCTCGGGCGCGGCGCGCAGCCGCTCGTGCTCGGGGCGGCGCGCGAGCGAGGCGAGCAGGGCGTCGATCGAGGCGAGGTCGGGCGTGCCGTCGCGCCAGTAGAGCCAGTCGAGCCGCGGGAAGCGATGCGCCTCGATCGCCGCCACTTCCTCGGGCTCGAACGCCTCCGGCCCTTCCTCGGTCAGCCCGCCGAATGTGCCGTCGCGCTGGTGGCGCCCGGCGCGGCCGGCGATCTGCGCCATCTCGGCGACGGTGAGGCGGCGGCGCTGCTGACCGTCGAACTTGGACAGGCCGGCGAAGGCGACGTGGCCGACGTCGAGGTTGAGCCCCATGCCGATCGCGTCGGTCGCGACGAGATAGTCGACCTCGCCCGCCTGGAACATCGCCACCTGCGCGTTGCGCGTGCGGGGGCTGAGCGCCCCCATCACCACCGCGGCGCCACCGCGCAGCCGCCGCAGCATCTCGGCGGTGGCATAGACCTCCTCGGCGGAGAAGGTGACGATCGCGGAGCGCCGCGGCAGCCGCGACAGCTTCTTCGCGCCGGCGTAGCTCAGCGTCGAGAAGCGCGGCCGCTCGACGATCTCGGCCTCGGGCACCAAAGCGCGCAGCACCGGGCGGAGCGCCTCCGAGCCGAGGATCATCGTCTCCTCGCGCCCGCGCGCGCGCAGCAGGCGATCGGTGAAGACATGGCCGCGCTCGCGGTCGGCGCCGAGCTGCGCCTCGTCGAGCGCGACGAAGGCGACCTCGCGCTCCAGCGGCAGGCTCTCCGCGGTGCACAGGAACCAGCGCGCGTCCTTGGGGACGATCCGCTCCTCGCCGGTGATCAGCGCGACCCGCTCCGGCCCCTTGATCGCGACCACGCGGTCGTAGACCTCCCGCGCCAGCAGCCGCAGCGGGAAGCCGATCATGCCGCTGGCATGCGCACACATCCGCTCGATCGCGAGATGCGTCTTGCCGGTGTTGGTCGGACCCAGCACCGCGATCACGCGCGAGCCGTCGTGCGGGCGAGGGATGAGCGACATGACCCAGACTACATCGGGTCTGTGTTGACCGGATGCAATCGCGCTCAGTCTCCGGCGCGGCCCGCCGCCGGACACCACCGGCCCGCCGCAGCGATCGCCGCGGCGGGGTGCGGTTAATTTGACTTTAGCACCTCTTCTCCACAACGCTCGCACCCAAGCGCCGGGGGGTAGGTTCGGCGCGTGACGGAAGGCGGCGGCCGACGTGTTCTTGCGCGACGATCAGGGGATGGAGCTGGCGGGCGCCGGCGGGCGCGGCAGCGGTCGCGCGTTCGGACGCCAGCTGGTGCCGCTCGCCGAGCGCGGCGCGCTCGATCGCGCCCGAGTCGCGCTGGCCCGCGCCGACTGGGTCCCCGACCTCGGCCAAGACATCGGCAGCCGCACCTGGTGGCGCGGCCTCGCCACCTGCGCGGCGCTGTGCTGGGGGGCGTGGCAGCTCAACCCCGGACTCCCCGCGATCACCGGTGACGTCGCCGCGCCGGGCGACCGCGCCAGCCTCGAGGAGGCGCGTACCCAGGGGGTCGCGCCGCTCGCGCTCGGTGCCACCACCGGGCGGCGCATGGCGGCGACCGCGCTGGTGCGCCCGCTCGCCGAGACGCCCGAGCGCCCGCAGATCGAGCTCAGCGCCGCGCTCGCCGACGGCGACACGCTGCGCACCGCCTTGCAGCGCGCCGGCATCGGCGGCGGCGAGGCGGGACGGATCGCGGGGCTGGTCGGCGACGCGGTGGCGCTCGACTCGCTCAAGCCGGGCACGGTGCTGGCGCTGACGCTCGGCCGCCGCCCGACCAAGTTCCAGCCGCGCCCGCTCGAGCGGCTCGCCTTCCGCGCCGCCTTCGACCTCAAGCTGGTGGTGCAGCGCGCCGGCGAGGGGCTGGTGCTCGATCGCCAGTCGATCGCGATCGATCGCACCCCGCTCCACGTCACTGGCACGGTGGGCGCCGGACTCTACCGCTCGGCGCGCGCCGCGGGCGTTCCCGCGCGCGTGGTCGAGACCTATATCAAGGCGATCGCGGCGCAGCTGCCGATCGGCCAGCTCGGCAGTGACGACCGCTTCGACATCGTCGCCGACCAAGCGCGCGCCGCCACCGGCGAGGTCGAGATCGGCCAGCTGCAATATGCCGGCCTGGCACACGGCCGCCGGCAGCTGCGGCTGGTGCGCTGGGGCGACAAGGACGGCGAGGGCGGACAGATGCTGGACCCCTCGGGCACGATCGAGCACCGCGGCGCGATGGGGATGCCGGTGGCGGGGCGGATCACCTCCACCTTCGGGATGCGGATGCACCCGCTGCTCGGCTTCATGCGGATGCACAAGGGCACCGACATCGGCGCGCCCTACGGCAGTCCGATCTACGCTGCGATGGACGGGGTGGTGCAGTTCGCCGGGCGCGCCGGCGGCTACGGCAATTTCATCAAGCTGGCGCACGGCGCCGGCCTCGTGACCGGCTACGGCCATATGAGCCGCTTCGGCGTCGGCCAGGGGGCGCGGGTGCGGCGCGGACAGGTGATCGGCTATGTCGGCTCGACCGGCATCTCGACCGGGCCGCACCTGCACTGGGAAGTCTGGAAGAACGGCCAGCCGGTCAACCCGCGCACCTTGTCGCTGTCGAGCGTGCAGACGCTGCCTGCCGAAACGATCCGCGCGTTGCGTGCCAAGATCGCGCGGCTGATCGGATAGACGAGCTCAGCCGGTCGCGCTGCGCCCCGCGATCGCGCGCGCGTCGGTGACGGTGGCGGTGCCGGTATCGTCCAGCGTGATCAGCCAGGCGGACTGGTCGTCGCAGGTGGCGACCCAGGCGGCCTTGCCCGCGACCGGGTCGGTCGGCACCGAACGGTCGACCTGCTGGCACGAGCGGCCCGCGTCACGGATCGCGCGGAACAGCGCAACGTTGCGTTCCTTCTCGTTGAGCGCCTGCATCTTCGCGACATAGTCGCCGCGCGGCGTCGCCGCGGCGGCCTGGTTGGCGGTCTCGCCGCCACCGCAGCCGGCGAGCGCGAGCAGGACGGGGAGGGCGAGCGGGAAGAGCGGGCGCGGGGTCATGGCGGCACGCTAGCAGATCGCGGCGCGATGGCGCCAGTCTGGGGCGTTCTCCGCCGCGGCCGCCTGGCGGCGCCATATACAAGTAGCTGAGGTCACGATACCAATGAGGTGGGTTCGTAGGAGTAAGTGATGCGTACACCGCGGTGGGTGGGCGCGCTCGCGCTGGCAGGGATGCTGGCGGGGTGCGGCGGCGGCGATGATCGTGCCAGCGGGGGCGTCACGGGCGGCGGATCGGCTGCGGTGGGCGGCGGCACCGGCAGTACCGGAAGCACCGGCGGCTGCACGCTGCGCGCACGGCAGGACTGGGCGTTCTCGATCCTCAACGAATGGTACCGCTATCCCGAGCTGCTCGCGGGCAACGTCAACCCGGCCAGCTACAGCACGCTCGACGACTATGTCGACGCGCTCACCGCCCCGGCGCGCGCGCAGAATCGCGATCGCCATTTCACCTATGTCACTTCGGCGTCGGCCGACGCGGCCTATTATGCCTCGGGCAAGACCGCCGGGATCGGCGTTCGGCTCGCGCTGACCGCGAGCAACCGGCTGTTCGTTCGCGAGGCGTTCGAGAACACGCCCGCGTTTGCCGCCGGCATCGATCGCGGCACCGAGATCCTCGCGGTCGGGACCTCGACCGCCAACCTGCGCGACGTCAGCGACATCATCGCCAAGAACGATTATGACGCGCTCAACGCGCCGTTCGATGACACGACGCCTGGCAGCGCGCGCGTGTTGCGCGTCAGCGACGCCGCCGGAACACGGGTGGTGACGCTTACGACCGCCAATTACTCGCTGGCTCCGGTATCGTCGCGCTACGGCGTCAAGGTGCTCGACTCGGGTGGTCGCAAGGTCGGCTACATCAACCTGCGCACCTTCATCTCCAGCGCCGACGACGAGCTGCGCAGCGCCTTCGCCACCTTCCGCGCGCAGGGGGTGGCCGATCTGGTGATCGACCTGCGCTACAATGGCGGCGGACTGCTCGCCACCGCCGAGACCTTCACCGACCTGCTCGGTGGAGGCCGTTCGACCTCGGACGTGCAGGCGTACACCAGCTATCGCCTGTCAAAATCCAGCCAGGACCGCATCCGCTACTTTCGGCAGGAGGCGCAGGCGATCGCGCCCACGCGCATCGCCTTCATCGGCACCGGTGCGACCGCCTCGGCGAGCGAATATGTCATCAACGCGCTGATCCCCTACCTCCACGCCAATGTCGCGCTCATCGGCAGCAACACCTATGGCAAGCCGGTCGGCCAGATTCCGTTCGACAATCCGTCATGCACCGACGACCGGCTGCTCGCGGTTTCGCTCGCGCTGCAGAATTCGGCTCGGCAGGGCGACTATTTCAACGGCCTCGCCACCAAGGTCGAAGCGAGCTGCCAGGCGGATGACGACGTTTCCCACGCGCTCGGCGACCCCGCCGAACTCTCGCTGCGCACCGCGCTCGACTATATCGCCGGGCGGAGCTGCACCCCGATCGGCACGAGCGCGAGTGCGAGCCGCTCGACGCAGCTGTTCGCGCCGGCCAACCGGCCGCTGACCGTACCGCACCCGAACGCAGCGCAGCGCGACCAGCCCGGCCTGTTCTGATCCTCGGGGCGGCTCAGTCCTTCGGCGCGGCAAGCTTGGCCTTGAGCCCGGCGAGCGCGCCGAAGGGTCCGGCCTCCTCCTCGCTCAGCACGCCCGCCACGCGCAGCACCGCCTCGGCGCGCGGGCTGCGCGGGAACGGATCGAGCGCGAGCGCCATCGTCTCCGCCGCGACCTCGCCAAGGTCCACGCCCCCGCCCTCGAGCTCGACCGTATCGATCGAGTCGCCGCCGAGCTCGATCTCGTCGTCGCCACCGGCGCTCGGCGCGACGAAGCGCAGCGCGACGGGCTCGTCGATCGTCGCGGGCAGCGGGTCACCCGTGACCGAACAGGCCTGCACCACGTCCGCGCGCACGGTGCCGCTCACCAGCACACCAGCGGGATCGCGCCGCACCGCGAACGCGCCGGCGAGCCGCTCGACCGCGACCAGGTCGAAGCGACGCGCCAGCGCGGCGCGCTCGTCGGCGTCGGCCGCGATCGTCACCGCGCGATCCTCGCCGCCGATCGTGTCGAGCCGCTCCACGCGGGAGAATTCCGTCGTCACACCCATCGTCCTTCCATCAATTCACTCACGCTCAGCGGGTCGAGGTCACGGCGCAGTGCCTTGAGCTCGGCGCGCACGTGCGCCAGCGCGGCGGCGTCGGGCGTCGCGCCGCGATAGAGGTTGCGCACCAGCGCGGCGTCGAGCACGAGGTCGTCCGGAGCGGCCAGTCCCTCGCGATAGACGCCGAGTCGTCCGCCCAGCATGCCCATCATCTTACCGACATGCTTGCCCACGACCATGTCGCCGAAGCCGATCTGGCGCACCTGCGCGTCCATGTCGTCGACGAACCGCTCGGTGAGCCGCACCGAAGCGTCGGTACCGTCGGGCGTCTGCTCGAGCCGCAGCAGCACCATCGCCAGCACCGCGGCGACCATGTCGAAGCGACCGTCGAGCGTGTCTGGCACCGCGCCGTCGAGATACCAGTGCGGCCGGCGCGCGCGCGCCACCACCGCGTCGTACAGCGGCAACGCCTCGTTGCGCGGTCCGCGCCCGCGCAGCCACCCACTCAACCAACCCACCTGTAGCTCTTCCTCTCGACCGATCGGCGCGGCGCTTGTCTCGCCCCGCGCGGCGGCATATTGAGGCGCGAGGCCGCAATGTCCACGCGCGCGTGCCGCGCGGGCAAGCAGCTACGTTTCCGCGGAGTATCGATGCGCCCCCTTCTTCCTCTCGCTTTGGCTGCCGGCGTCCTCGCCGCCGGGTGCACGCCGCTGCGCTCGCACCAGGGCTATATCGTCGACGCCGATCTGGTGAACTCGATCCAGCCCGGGGTCGACAATCGCCAGTCGGTGCTGGCCACGCTCGGTACGCCCAGCTTCGCGAGCCAGTTTAACCAAGGCGACTGGTATTATGTGTCGCGCGACAGCCGCAACCTGGCGTTCACTCCGCCCAAACCGCGCGACCAGCTGACGATGCAGATCAGCTTCGACCAAGCCGGCAACGTCACCACGGTGCGCAAGTCGGGGATCGACCAGGTCGTCTCGCTCAAGCCGGACGGCAAGACGACCCCGACGCTGGGCCGCAAGCGCGGCTTCTTCCAGGACCTGTTCGGCAACATCGGCACGGTCGGCGCGGCGGGCGCGGGCGGTGGCGGTGGCCCGGGGGGCGGCAGCACAGGACCGTGATCTCGCCGTCGCGGGCTGCGCTCATGTAATCCTGCGCCGCGACGGTCGATTGACCCACCTACAAGACTCGGGTGTCTAGCGAGCCTACGAGCCTGTCACTCCTCACCCGCGGTTCGGCCGCGTCGCTACTAACGCCGCGACGCGGCCAGTACCGGCTTGGGGTCGGCACCGGTCCCGAAAGGGGGAAAGGGACCGCGGCGGCTAACGCGCGCGCTGGCGCTTTGTTCGCGACGGTTAACGCTTTCTCGCGAGCGTTGCCGATTGGCCACAGGTCAGCAGAAAAATCTGACGTAGATCATGTGTCAGCGACGGGACGGCGGCCGTGACCGGGCTCGATCTGCTCGACCGTGGCGGCATTGAGGCGACGCTGTTCGCCGCGGTCGTGCTCTTCGTCCTAGGCTTGGACGACCTGATACTCGATCTGATCGCGGCGGTGACACGACGCGCCGACTCGGAGATCCGAACCGGCTTGTCGTCGCCGCGCCTCCGCTTCGCGGTGTTCATTCCCGCCTGGCGCGAGGAGCAGGTGATCGGCGCGATGCTCCGCGCGACGCTCGAACGCTACGACCATTCCGCCTATCGCCTCTACGTCGGCTGCTATCCGAACGATCCCGCCACCGCCGCGGCCGTGCGCGCGGTCGACGATCCGCGAGTCCGGCTGGTAGTGGGCGACCATGATGGCCCCACTACCAAGGCCGACTGCCTCAACCAGCTGTGGCAGGCCCTCACCGCCGAGCCTGCGTCGCGGCCCGACGCGGTGGTGCTGCACGACGCCGAGGACATGGTCCACCCGCTCGAGCTGCGCACGGCCGAGCAGGCGCTGCGTGGCGCGGGGCTCATTCAGCTGCCGGTGCTGCCGCTGATCGATCCGGCGCAGCGCTGGGTTACCGGCCACTACGCCGACGAGTTCGCCGAGACGCACGCGCGCGACCTCGTGGCGCGCGCCGCGCTCGGTGCCTCGCTGCCGCTCGCCGGGGTGGGTTGTGCGATCCGCTACGACGCTTTGGAGCGGCTCGCCGGCGCCACCGGCCTGCCGTTCGCGGCGGACAGCCTGACCGAAGACTATGAGCTGGGGCTCCGCGCAGCCTCGCTCGGCATGGCGGTGCGCTTCGTGCGCCAGCGTGACGCGGACGGTGGACTGATCGCGACGCGCGCCTACTTTCCCGACACGCTGACGCATGCGGTGCGGCAGAAGGCGCGCTGGATCGGCGGGATCGCGCTCACCGGCTGGGACCGTACCGGATGGGGCGCGTCGCGCCTGGCCGAACGCTGGATGCGCTGGCGCGACCGCCGCGCGCCGCTCGCCGCCGCCGCGGTGGCGACGGCTTATGCCGCGGCGGTGCTCGCGACGATCAGCATGCTCGGCCACCACTGGCGCGGCGAGTCGCCGCCGGCGACAGGCCACGGCCTTCGTACGCTCGTCGCGGTCAACGGGATCCTGCTCGGCTGGCGGCTGATCGCACGCGCTCGACATACGACCGCGGCTTATGGTTGGCGCGAGGGACTGCGCGCGCTGCCGCGGATCGTGGTCGCCAATACGGTGCTGATGCTGTCGACGTGGCGCGCGCTGCGGCTCCACGTCGCCGCCCTGTGCGGCACGCCACTGCGGTGGGACAAGACCGCGCACCGCTTCCCGGACCTGCCATGACACGGGGCGGCGCGCTGCGTTGCTGGGGGCTGCTGCTCGCACTATGGATGGGCGCGCGCGGGGCGTGGCTGTGGCGCGAGAGCGTGTTGTGGCGGCCCTCGGCGGTGACGGTGACATCGACCGCCGGCCGTCCGCACGTCGCATCATCCCTCTCCTACCGGCGAGCAGCCGCGACCGCTCGCGTAGAGCCCCGGCGGTCGATGCCCGCCTCCGGCAATCGGTCCGACCA
The DNA here is from genome assembly GCF_029623345.1 of Sphingomonas phyllosphaerae. Taxonomy (GTDB): domain Bacteria; phylum Pseudomonadota; class Alphaproteobacteria; order Sphingomonadales; family Sphingomonadaceae; genus Sphingomonas; species Sphingomonas phyllosphaerae_C. The sequence continues at coordinate 226,894 of NZ_JAPYKH010000004.1, read as the reverse complement.
TGTCTCTCCGTTGCGGCCGCTCGCCTTGCACCGACCCGTGCATCCACCGGTGCTGATCGCCGCGGTGGCGAGTGCGGCGGAACAAGTGCCGGCCCCGCTCTCCGGCGCTGTCGTCGCAGAGCAGCCGGCTTCGGCCGAGCCGATCATGCAGCAGATCGGGGACGTCGCGCTCCACGCCTCCGCCGGACCGTCCCCGCGCTGGTCGCAGACCGGTTGGCTGCTGCTCCGCAGCGGTGCGACGACGAGCACCGCCGCGCCCCAACTCGGCGGCGCACAGCTGGGCGTTCGAGTCGCCCGGGCGCTCGATGACAAGGGGCGACTCGCGGTCTCGCTGCGGCTGGTGTCGGCGCTCCAGGCGCGCGAGCGCGAGGCGGTCGCGGCGGTCGAGTGGCACCCGCCGGCGGTGCCGCTCCGCCTGCTGGCCGAGCGCCGCGTCGGCGTGGCGGGGCTGCGCGGCGGCTGGGGTCTCGGCGCCAGCAGCGGGGTCAGCGACCGGGCGCTGAGCCACGGGGCGCGGCTCGACGGCTATCTCCAAGCCGGCGTGATCGAGCGGCGCGGCGGCTACGCCGACGGCGCGGTAAGTGTCGAGCATTCCGTGACGAAGCGCGGCGGCGCCACGCTGCGGCTGGGCATCGGTGCTTGGGGCGCGGCGCAGCGCGGTGCCGAGCGGCTCGACGTCGGCCCGACCGCAACGCTGCGGCTCGGGCGCGCTCGCGCGACGCTGGCGTGGCGCGCTCGGATCGCCGGTGACGCGCGGCCGGGCTCGGGCGCGGCGCTGACGATCGGCATCGATCATTGAAGTCAGCGGATCGCGCGGTGGCATCGGCGCGTCGAACCGGCTAGCGGCTGGGAGCGTCATGGACATCTACCTGCCGATCGCGAATCTGTCGGTGAACGCGCTCGTGATGGTCGCGCTCGGCGCGGGCGTCGGGTTGCTCTCGGGCATGTTCGGCGTCGGCGGGGGCTTTCTCACTACCCCGCTGCTGATCGTCTACGGCATCCCGCCCACGGTCGCCGCCGCCTCCGCCGCGACGCAGGTGACCGGCGCGAGCGTCTCGGGGGTGTTCGCGCACTTTCGCCGCAACGGCGTCGACACGCGCATGGGCACGGTGCTGGTGATCGGCGGCGTCCTCGGCTCGCTGTTCGGCGCCTGGCTGTTCCGGCTGCTCCAGCGCTGGGGACAGATCGATACGACGATCGCGATCACCTATGTGCTGCTGCTCGGCTCGATCGGGCTGCTGATGCTGCGCGAGGCGGTGAGCGCGATCCTGGTGGCGCGCGGGCGCCGCGCCGCGCCGCCGCGCCGCCGGCGTCACCATCCGCTGGTCGCGGCGCTGCCCTTCCGCATGCGCTTCTACGCCTCGGGGCTGTACATCTCCCCACTGGCGCCGCTGCTGCTCGGCTTCTTCACCGGCATCCTGACGATCCTGCTCGGAGTCGGCGGCGGCTTCGTACTGGTGCCGGCGATGATCTACCTGCTCGGCATGGCGACCTCAGTGGTGGTCGGCACCAGCCTGTTCCAGATCCTGTTCGTCACCGCGGCGGCGACGATGGTCCACGCCACCACGACTCGCGCGGTCGACATCGTTCTCGCCGCCTTGCTGCTGGTCGGCTCGGTGGTCGGCGCGCAAGTCGGCGCGCGGTTCGCCGCGCGCGCCCGGCCCGAATATCTGCGCCTCGCGCTGGCGGTGATGGTGCTGCTGGTGGCGGGACGGATCGCGCTCGGGCTCGGCTGGCGCCCCGACGAGATCTACGCGGTGGAGCTGTCGTGAGGCGCGCCGCCTGGGCGCTGGTGCTCGCCGCCCCGCTGCTCACCGCGCAGAGCAAGCCGGTGCTCGTCCCCGACGTGTCGCAACGCGACATCGAGATCGCGTACAGCTTCACCGGCGCCGAGCTGCTGCTGTTCGGCGCGATCCTCTACCCCGGGGGCCGCGTGCCCGCGGGCGAGCGCCCCGCCGACATCGTCATCGTGGTGAAAGGGCCGACCCAGTCGATCACCATTCGCGAAAAGGAGAAAGTTGCGGGCATCTGGGTCAACGCGGGGCGGCTGCGCTACCGCTCGGCGCCGTCCTTCTACGCGCTGGCGTCGTCGCGCCCGCTCGGCCGGCTGGTCGACGCGCGCACCCGCGCGATCTACGAGCTCGGGCTCGACAGCCTCCAGCTCTCGCCCGCCTCCGCCGCGCCGACCGAGGTGCAGGACCGCTTCACCCGCGGTCTGGTGGAGCAGCGCCGTCGCGCCGGTCTGTTCTACGAGGCGCCGGGCGCGGTCGAGATCACCGACGGCGTGCTCTACCGCGCGCGAGTCGCGATTCCGGCGCGCGTGCCAGTGGGGCGCTTCACCGCCGAGACCTTTCTGATCCGCGATGGCCGCGTGCTCGCCGCCGCGGTGCGCGACATCGATATTCGTAAGTCGGGCTTCGAGCGCTTCGTCGCCGCGGCGGCGCAGCGTCACGAGATTCTCTACGGCCTGGCGGCGGTGGCGCTGTCGGTGCTGCTCGGCTGGGCCGCGGGGCGCTTCGCGCAGCGCGGCTGAGGCGCGCCTCCATCCTATCTTTACGAAGCCGCCGTAACGCTGACCTCCGCGGAATCGCAGGGAAAAGCAGCTTCGTATGAACGATATCGTCGGCCAGGGCGAGTTTCGCGCGGCGCTCGCCGCCGCCTTCCCGGACGCGCCGCTGGCGGCGCCGGCGCCCGCCGGTCCGGCACCGCTCGGCTATGTGCTCGAGATCGCGGGCGGGCAGGGCGAGCTGGTGCTCGACTCGCCCTCGCTCGCCGCGCTCGCAGGCCATCCCGATCCGCTGGTCGCCAGCGCCGGTCAGGTCGGCGGCCAGCTCAAGGTGCGCGCCGGCGCAATGTGGCTGGTGGCGACCGTGCGGACGGTGCGGCTGGGACGCGGCCAGGCCGACCAGGTGATCGCCGCGATCGACTTCATCGGCGAGGGCGAGATCGAGCGGCTGACCGGCCACCTCCACCATTTCCGCCGCGGCGTCACCGCCTTCCCGCTGCCGGGCGCCGAGGTGTTCGCGGTGACCGGGGCCGACCTCGAGCAGGTCCACGCCGCCTCGGGCCGCGCCGCGATCGCGATCGGCACCGTCCACCCGACCCGCGATGTGCGCGCCTCGCTCTACGTCGACGCGCTGCTCGGCAAACATTTCGCGCTGCTCGGCTCGACCGGCACCGGCAAGTCGACCGCCGCGGCGCTGATCCTTCACCGCCTGTGTCAGCTCGCACCGCAGGCGCATGTGGTGATGATCGATCCCCATGGTGAGTACGGCGCCGCCTTCGCGGACGAGGGCGCGCTGTTCGACGTCTCCAACCTGCAGATGCCTTATTGGCTGATGAACTTCGAGGAGCATTGCGAGGTGCTGCTGACCAGCGCCGGTCCGGAGCGTCAGGTCGACGCCGACATCCTCGCCAAATGCCTGCTCGCGGCGCGCGGCAAGAGTCGGCTGGGTCAGGAGATCGCTCGTCTCACCGTCGATGCGCCGATCCCCTATCTGCTCAGCGACCTCGCCCAGATCCTGCAGCAGGAAATGGGCAAGATGGACCGCGCCGGCGACACCTCGCCCTATCTGCGGCTCAAGAACAAGCTCGACGAGCTCAAGGCCGACCCGCGCTACGGCTTCATGTTCTCAGGACTATTGGTGGCAGACACGATGGCGGCATTCGTCCAGCGCATCTTCCGCTTCTGCGGCGACGGCAAGCCGATCTCGATCATCGACGTCTCGGGCGTGCCGAGCGAGATCACCGCGGTGGTGGTGGCGGTGCTCAGCCGCATGGTGTTCGACTTCGCGATCTGGTCGAGAGCCGAGCCGCAGCGCCCGATCCTCCTGGTCTGTGAGGAGGCGCATCGCTACGTCCCCGCCGGGCGCGAGGAGCGCACCGCCGTCGGTCGCATCCTCGGCCGTATCGCCAAGGAGGGGCGCAAGTACGGCGTCTCGCTGGGGCTGGTGACGCAGCGTCCGTCCGACCTCGCGGAAGGCGTGCTCTCGCAATGCGGCACGATCATCTCGATGCGGCTCAACAACGAACGCGATCAGGCGTTCGTCCGCGCCGCCATGCCGGAGGGTGCGCGCGGATTCCTCGACGCGTTGCCCGCGCTGCGCAATCGCGAGGCGATCGTGTGCGGCGAGGGCGTGGCGATCCCGATCCGGGTCGCCTTCGACACGCTCGAAGAGGGCAAGCGGCCCGCCTCCGACGATCCGATCTTCTCGGAGCTGTGGCGCGAGGGCGGTGGCGAGGAGCAGATCGTCACGCGCACGATCCAGCGCTGGCGCGGCCAGGGGCGGTAAGCGTCGGGGCGGGGACAGCCGCGTCATCTCACCGGCGGGGATCTCCGCTGGTGCGGCGTCCGGATCGGGCGTACCACCGTCGCCATGGAGAGATGGCTCGCGCTCATGCTGGCCAGCATCGCCCTGCCCGCGTCGGCGCAGGCGGGGGCGCCCTCGCCTGCGCCGACAGCCGCGCTCGGGGTCGTCCCCGTAACCCTGCCCGACGACCTGCCTGCCGACGCCGGCGACGCGCTCGACTTCCTCACCGCCGAGGATCGAATGACCGTGCCGGTCGAGATCGCCGGCGCGGGGCCCTTCCCCTTCATCATTGACACCGGCGCGCAGCGCAGCGTGATCTCGCGCCAGCTCGCCGCGCATCTCGGCCTCGCCGCGGGGCGCCGCGTGCGCGTCGTCGCGATGGCTGGGACGAGCGACGTCGATACCGCCATCCTTCCCTCGATTTCGGTGAGTCCGAAGCCGGTCGCGCGAGTCGGCGGCGAGCGCATCGAGGCGCCGATGTTCGAGGCGCGCCACCTCGGCGCGCCGGGCATGCTCGGCATCGACACGTTGCAGGGACAGGCGCTGACGATCGACTTCGACGCGCAGCGGATGCAGGTCACGCCGTCGAGCAAGCGCGAGCGGCTCAAGCGCGAGCCCGGCGAGATCGTGATCCAGGCGCGCAGCCTGTTCGGCCAGCTCGTCGTCACCAACGCGACGGTCGCGGGCCGTCGCGTGCGCGTCGTGCTCGATACCGGCACCAGCGTCAGCCTCGGCAATCTCGCGCTCCGCCGTCTGCTCTCCGGCCGGCGCGGCGAGACCACGGTGCTGACCAGCGTGCTCGGGGTACAGATTGCCGCCGATTATGCGATGCTGCCTGAGATGACGCTGGGACCGGCGAAGATCCGCGCGCTCCCGATCGCCTTCGCCGATGCCGCGCCCTTTCGCGTCTTCGGCATCGACGACAAGCCGGCGCTGATGCTTGGCATGGACGCGCTCCGACTGTTCCGCCGCGTCCACATCGATTTCGCCAATCGCGAGCTGCGCCTCCTCCTGCCGCGCGACCTGCGCCGCAGCGGCTGAGCCCCGTTGCGCGCCGCCCGCTTCGCTGCGAGGCTGGCGGCGGACGAACGAGGGAGGATCGATGCGCGGGATCGGGATGGCGGCGGTGCTCGCCGGGCTGTTGGCGGGGACGACGGCGGGGAGCGGCGCGGCGGCGCAGGCACGGCCGGACGAGAAAGCCTTCTTCGATCTATATCGCGAAATGGTCGAGACCAACACGGTGGTCAACGTCGGCAGTTGCACCCAGGCGGCCGAGCAGGTCGCGACCCGACTCAAGCGCGCCGGCTATGCCGACTCCGACGTGACGCTCTTTTCTACCCCGGAGCACCCGAAGGACGGCGGCGTCGTCGCGGTGCTGCGCGGCAGCGACGCGGCGCTCAAGCCGATGCTGCTGCTCGGCCACCTCGACGTGGTCGAGGCCAAGCGTGCCGACTGGCAGCGCGACCCGTTCAAGCTCGTCGAGGAGGGCGGCTATTATTACGCGCGCGGCGCCGTCGACGACAAGGCGATGGCGGCGATCTGGGCCGACGCGATGGTACGGTTCCGCCAGCAGAGCTATCGACCGAAGCGCACGATCAAGCTGGCGCTGACCTGCGGCGAGGAGACCACCTTCGCCTTCAACGGCGCGCAATGGCTGGCGCAGCACCGCCCCGAGCTGGTCGCGGCCGAGTTCGCGCTCAACGAGGGCGGCGGCGGGCGGCTCGACGCGCAGGGCAAGCGCCAGCTGCTGGCGGTGCAGGTCGGCGAGAAGGCGGCGCAGAACTTCACCTTCCTGGCGACCAACCCGGGCGGGCACAGCTCCACGCCCGTCCCGGAGAACGCGATCTACGAGCTCGCCGACGCGATCAAGGCGGTGCAGAATTACGAGTTCCCGGTGCGGTTCACCGACACGACGCGCGCCTATTTCACCGCCACCGCACAGCGCGTCGGCGGCGAGCAGGCGGTGGCGATCACGCGGCTGCTCGCCAACCCGCAGGACCGCGCCGCCGACGCGATCGTCAGCCGCGACAAGGTGATGCACTCGACGCTGCGCACCACCTGCGTGACGACGCTGCTGAATGGGGGCCATGCCGAGAACGCGCTGCCGCAGCGCGCCACCGCCAACGTCAACTGCCGCATCTTTCCGGGCGAGACGGTCGACGGCACGCTCGCCAGGCTGCGCGCGCTGGCGGGTAGCAAGGTGACGGTCACTGCCAACCAGCCGATCCGCCCCACCGCGGTGCCGCCGACGCTCGACCCGAAGATCATCGGCCCGATGGAGGCATTGGCGAAGAAGCATTTTCCCGGCGTGCCGCTGCTGCCGACGATGTCGACAGGGGCGACCGACGGGGTGTTCCTCGAGGCGATTGGTATCCCGGTCTACGGCGTGCCGGGGACCTTCCTCGATCCCGATTTCAACGGCGTGCACGGGTTGGACGAGCGGATCCGGGTGGAGTCGCTCTATGCCGCGCGCGACTATCTGTACGATCTCGCCAAGGCGTATGCGGGCTGAGGGCGCGAAGAGCACGCCCCTTCTCGCACAACATCGGCACCCCCGCGAAGGCCGGGCTCCAGGTGGGAAGGCAGTAGTGAGACCCACAACCGTTCCGTAGCTGGACCCCGGCTTTCGCCGGAATGACGATCGTGTCGGAGCCTGTAAGGGCCCGATCAGCGAGGCGCGGTGACGCTCATCCCATTACTCGCGAACGCGACGACGCTCAGCGGAAGAAGACGTGGTTGCCGATCGAGGCGACGCGCTGGCCGGCGGCGCGGCCGGTGCTGCGGTGGTGGAAGTAGAGCGCGTTCGACGCGTCGGTCTCCCACGCGTCCTTCATCGCGACCTTGGCCACCGCCATTGCGGTGCGCCAGTCGTCGTTCGACGGCGCCGCCGGCATCACGCCGCCGCGCACGAAGGAGAACTGACCTTTCTGGGTGATGACGTCGCACACGCTGCCGCCGAAGCGGCGCGACTTGGTGCGGTTGAGGATCACCTCGGCGACTGCGAGCTGCCCGCTCAGCGGTTCACCGCGCGACTCGAAATAGATCGCGCCGGCGAGGCAGCGCATGTCCTCGTCGGTGTTCGAGGGGATCGACTGGTCCGCGACCGCGGCGGCGAGGGTGGGATAAGCGACCTGATCGTCCGCCTGCTCGGCAGCGGCCTGATCGAGGATCTGGTCAGCGCTGTCAGGCGCTGGCGCCGCCGTCGCGGGAACCGCGTCGGTGACGGCGAGCTGGCTCGCGGTGACCCCCGGGAGCGTCGGCACTTCGGCGGCGAGGCCGGGCGCGCTCTGCAGGGCTAGCGAGACGATCGAGGCAGTGAACGCTGCGAAAGCGGCAGCGCGGGAACCTAAAGGCATTCCACGTCTTGTTTGTGCGGTGGGTACGCGGAAACGGTCGCTGAATCAGCGTTAGCTGCTCAAAAGACCGACCGGGTGCCCCCCCGACTGCGTCACCGTTCGGGATCGCACCCCGGATCGGCACAACGCCTGTTGTCGATCTCACCTCGCTACGGGCGAGGGGTTAACAGCGTCAATCGACCAGCATCGTTTCAGCGACGAACCGTTCGGCGTCCGGGACGTCCAGTTCGATCACCCACAGGTCGGGGTCACGACGTCGTCGTAAACGCCAATAATCCTCGATCGCGGCCGAGTCGCCGTCACCCGGGCCGGCCGCGATCAGCACGTCGCGGTCGTCGATCCCGCGCATCCGCTCCACCGCGCGCAGCGAGCGACCCTCGCACAGCAGCACCAGCACCGCGCCTGACTGCGCCTCACCCGAGGCGCGCACCACCGCCATGCCGCCACTGTCGTTGACTCGCCTGAGCAGCGCGCCGACCGCGAGGTGGGTGGGCAGCCGCGCGCTCACGCCGCGGCCGCCGCATAGCCGGGCAGGCTGGCGAGCGCGATCCGCGAGCGCATGAAGGTGCCGGTGCCGCGCGCCACCTCCTCGCCGTCGGCGGCGACCAGCCGTGCCTCGGCGACGAAGACGCGCCGCTGCCCACTGATCCAGCGGCCCTCCGCCACCACCTCGCCCTCGCCAAGCGGGCGCGTGAGCAGCAGGCTGAATTGGGTGGTGAGCAGGAAGCGGTCGGTCACCAGGCTGTTGCACGCGTAGAAGGCGGCATCGTCGAGCATCTTGAAATAGCTGGTGCCGTGCGCCGCGCCGGCGGCGTGGAAGTGGCGCTGGTCAACGCGGAAGCGGATCCGCGCCACGCCGGGCTCCACGATCTCGAGCCGCGACTCGAACAGACGGTTGATCGGCGCCGCGGCGTACAGCGACTCGAGCGCGCGGTGATGCGCCACGGCCCCCTCAGGCGGCGTCACGCGTATCGTCCGCGGTGAGCAGCGCGTAGATTGCGTCGGGCGAGCCCGCGCCGCGCAGCTTGGCGACCAAGGTACGGTCACGGAAGCGCCGTGCCACGCGGGCCAGCGCCTTGAGATGCTCCCCGCCGGCATGGGGCGGCGACAGCATCGCCACCACCACGTCGACCGCGACGTCGTCCACCGCGGCGAAGCCGAGCGGCTGCGCCAGCCGCGCCACGATCAGCGCCACCCGCTGCATGCCCGCGAGCCGCGCGTGCGGGATCGCGACGCCGCCACCGAAGCCGGTCGACCCCTCCTTCTCGCGCGCGGACAGCCCCTCGGCGATCGCGCGCGCGTCCAGCCCCACCCAGGGCGCCGCGAGCGCGCCGAGCTGGGTGAAGAGAGCCTTCTTCGACGCCGCGGGCAATCCCACGACGACGAGCTCAGGCACGAGCAGGTCGCTCAGGTCAGTCGCCATGATCGACGCCACGTAGGTGGTCGCGCGCGCCTCAGCCAGCGCGCTGTGGTTCGACCCATCCGATTGTGCCGTCGCCGCGGCGATAGACCATGTTGTACGAACCCGTGCCGGCGTTGCGGAACAGCAGCGCCTGGGTGTTGCGCAGGTCGAGCATCATCACCGCGTCGGAGACGCTCGCCTCGGGCACGTCGACGCGGGTCTCGGCGATCACCAGCGGTGCGTCGCCCGCTTCCTCCTCGTCGGCCGACTCGGCGAAGAGCGTATAGCCGGCGTTGTCGTAACCGTTGCGCTCCTGCTCTGCCTCGACCGCGGCGTGGGCAGGCGTGCGATCCTTGAGTCGGCGGACGTAGCGACGCAGCTGCTTGTCGATCTTCTCGGCGGCACCGTCGAAAGCGAGATGCGCGTCATGCGCATCGTGGCGGCCCTTCAGCACCAGCCCGCGCGTCACGTGCGCGACGATATCGCAGGTGAAGCCATTGTCATGCGGCCCCTTGCCGAAGGTGGTCTCGGCCGAGATGGCACGCGCGAAATATTTGTCAGCGATACCCTGGAGCCGGTCCTGCACATGGGCCTTCAGCGCCTCGCCGATCGCCACCTGGTGACCTGATACCCGGATATCCATCACTTCTTCTCCATCGTTGCCGGTCGAGCCCCCGCCCGGCTGGTGCTAAGCGCGTCATCCGGACGCGTCGGCCCCCCATAGGGGTTCTTTGACCCCCTTCAGAAACGCGGCGTGCGCAGCCAGTTCCGCCGCGTTCGCCGAAAAGAGCCGCGGCGGACGCGCGCGGGCCTGAGTCGGCGCGCCGCTGGCGGTCGCCGCGCTCACCATGATCGGCTCGCTCACGAGGCCGAGCCCGATCTGCCGACCGCCCTGGAGCTCGACATACACCTGCGCGAGCAGCTGCGCGTCGAGCAGCGCACCGTGCAGCACGCGGTGGGAGCGATCGATGCCGTAGCGATTACAGAGCGCATCGAGCGTGTGCTTGGCGCCGGGGTGGCGGGTTCGCGCGAGCTGGAGCGTGTCGACCATGCGCGAGCGGCACACCGCGGTGCGGCCGCAGCGCTCGAGCTCGCCATTAAGGAAGGAAAAGTCGAAACCGGCGTTGTGCGCGATCAGCGGCGCGTCGCCGATGAACTCGAGCAAGGCCTCGACCGCGAGCGCAAATACCGGATGCTTGGAGAGGAAGTCGATGCGCAGGCCGTGGATCCGCGCGGCCTCTTCGGGCATGTCGCGCTCGGGGTGGAAGTACGCGTGGAAGGTACGCCCCGTCTCGCAGCGGTTGACCAGCTCGACGCAGCCGATCTCCACCATCCGGTCGCCGCCGACGAAGCTCAGCCCCGTGGTCTCGGTATCGAAGACGATCTCGCGCATGCGCAGCGTTATCGGCCCGCCGCGGCGTGGGCGCAAGCGATCAGGCGCAACACCGCCGCGCGCGTCTCGGCGAGCGGCACGTCGGTGGCGATCACCGCGTCGGCGCGCGCGCGCTTCTCGGCGTCGGGCAGCTGGCGCGCCAGGATGGAGTCGAGCTTGGCCGCGGTCATGCCCGGCCGCGCCAGTGTCCGTTCGCGCTGCACTGCCGGCGCGGCGGACACCACCGCGACCTGGTCGACCGCGGCGTCGCCCCCGGTCTCGAACAACAGCGGCACGTCGAGCACCACCAACGCTTCGGCGGCGTGACGCGCGAGAAAGGCGGCGCGCTCGGCCGCGACCGCGGGGTGAACGATCGCCTCCAAGTCGCGCAGCGCGACTTTGTCCCCCAGCACGGCGGCGCCGAGTGCGGCGCGGTCGACCCCCGAGGTGCCGGTGGTACCGGGAAAGCGCGCCGCGATCGCCGCGACCAGCGCACCGCCCGGCCCCTGCAGCCGGTGGACCACCGCGTCCGCGTCGAACACGGGCACGCCCGCCTCCGCGAACATCCGCGCCACCGTGGTCTTGCCCATGCCGATCGAGCCGGTGAGCCCGAGTACGATCATCGCGCGCTCACGCCAGCAGCAGCGCGCGCAGGTCGTCGTCGCGCTCACGCGGCGGCGCAGCACCGAAGAACAGCTCGAATGCGAGCGCGGCCTGACCGATCAGCATCTCCAGCCCGTCGACGGTGTCGAGCCCGCGCGCGCGCGCAGCGGCGAGCAGCGAGGTCTCGAGCGGGGCATAGACGATGTCATAGACGATCGCGTCCTCGGGCAGCGGGTCGAGGTCGAGCGCCAGCGGCGGCTGTCCCGCCATGCCGAGCGCGCTGGTGTTGACGAGCAGCGCCGTATCGGGGCGCAGCCGCGCCTCGAGCGAGAGCGCGTCGCCCTTGAGCCCAAAGCCGGCGAGCAGCGCGGCGCCCTTGAGCGGCGTGCGGTTGAGCAGGGTGATCCGCCCCACCCCCACCCTCGACAGCGCGAACAGCACCGCGCGCGCCGCGCCGCCCGCGCCGACCACCGTGACCGGCGCGCCGGAGAGGTCGAGGTCGGCGATCGGCGAGAGGAAGCCGGCGGCATCGGTATTGGTCGCGGCGAGCTTGCCCGACTCGTCGCGGAAGACGGTGTTGGCGGCACCGATCGACGCGCGCACCCCGCCGGGATCGGGGACATGGTCGAGCGCCGCGACCTTATGGGGCACGGTGACGTTGCAGCCGCGCCAGTCGGGATCGCGCGCGCGCTCCGTGAAGAAGCGGCCGAGATCGTCCGCGACCACACGCTCGGCGCGATAGTCGCCGGCGATCCCGAGCCGCTCGAGCCAGAAGCGGTGGATCAGCGGCGACTTGGAATGGGCGATCGGGTCGCCGATCACTTCGGCATAAGGGGTCGTCACGTCGGCAGCACCTCACGCGTGCGGAGATAGTCGAGCACCGGCAGCAGCGGCATGCCGAGCACGGTAAACTGGCTGCCCGACACCTTGGCGAAGAGCTGCACGCCGGGGCCTTCGATGCGGTAGCAGCCGACGCAGCCCGCGATCGCCGGCCATTCGGCGTCCAGATAGGTCTCGATGAACAAGTCGGACAGCGGGCGGACGACGATCCGCGCGGCATCGACCACGCGCCACACCGGCCGTCCGCCCTCGGCGATCACCGCCGCGCTGACGAGATCGTGGTGACGCCCCGACATGCGGCGGAGGTGATCGCGCGCCTCGTCGCGAGACTCCGGCTTGTCGAGCACGCTGCCGTCGTCGAGCACCGCGAGGCTGTCCGAGCCAAGCACCAGCGCCCCCGGGTGGCGCGCCGAGACCTTGAGCGCCTTGAGCTCGGCGAGCGCGTCGGCGAGGTCGCGCGGGCGCGCGCCCGCCATCGCCGCCTTGAGCGCGGCCTCGTCGGCGTACGCCGGCTCGGCGGTGAAGGGCACACCCGCGGCGGACAGCATGGCGGTGCGCGAGGCGCTCTGCGAGGCGAGGATCAGCATGGCGGTCAGTCCGTGGCGCGGGTGGCGGTGCCGCGGCGCTCGTTGACCAAGGCGATGATCGCCGCGGCGGTCTCCTCGATCGAGCGCCGCGTGACGTCGATCACGGGCCAGCCATTGTCGGCGAAGATGCGGCGCGCGAAGGCGATCTCGCGCGCCACCGCGTCCTGGTCGACGTAATCGGTCTCGGGCGCCTGGTTGAGCGAGAGCAATCGGTTGCGCCGCACCTGGATCAGCCGGTCGGCACTGGTCGTCAGCCCCACCACCAGCGGATAGTCGAGCGCGAACAGCGAGGCCGGCGGCGGGCTCTCGACCACGATCGGGATGTTGGCGGTCTTGTAGCCGCGGTTGGCGAGATAGATCGAGGTCGGCGTCTTGGACGATCGGCTCACCCCGGCGAGAACGATGTCGGCCTCCTCCCAGTCCTCGTGCGCGATCCCGTCGTCGTGCGCGATGGTGAACTGGATCGCATCGACGCGCGCGAAATAGGCCGCGTCGAGCACGTGCTGGCGGCCGGGGCGCGCCTTGGCCTGCTGGCCGAGCAGCATCGACAGCGCGTCGTTGACCGGGTCGAGCGGCGCCACCGTCGGCAGGCCGAGCGCGCGGCAGCGGCTCTCCAGCGCGGCGCGGGTGACCGGGTTCACGAGCGTGAACACGACGAGCCCGGGATTCTGCGCGATCTCCTGCAGGATGCGATCGAGGTGCATCTCGGTGCGCACCATCGGCCAGAAATGCCGCACCGTCTCGACGTCGTCATATTGCGCCAGCGCCGCCTTTGCGATGTTCTCCAGCGTCTCGCCGGTGGAATCGGAGAGCAGATGGAGGTGGAGGCGCACCATCCTCAGCCGCCTGGGGATCGAACTGTGGACAACATGGGGACGCGCGCTAGCGCAACTCACCCCCGCCGCCAAGCGAGCGTCTCCGCGGTGGATGAATCCGATTCCATCCACAATCTCGTCCGCAGCCGCGATGTTCCTCCACAGCCTGTGGATAGCGGGGACGAGGGGTCGCGAATCCCCGACTCCTCGTCGGACCCGCGCGGTCAAGCTGTTGGCATTTCCGGTGACGGCGGATTAAGCCACCGCAACCCACGCGCCATCCGCATCAACAACCTTCTTCAAGATTCTCTTATCTGAAGGGGGCGAGGACGATCTCACCCGTGCTTACTGCCTCGGACCAGACCACCAAATCGCTGTTGCGCACGCTTCGCGGCGAGCGGCAGGAGCGACCGCCGCTGTGGCTGATGCGCCAGGCCGGGCGCTATCTGCCGGAATATCGCGCGCTGCGGGCCGAGAAGGGCGGCTTTCTCGCGCTCGCGACCGATCCCGAAGCCGCGGCCGAGGTGACGCTCCAGCCGATCCGCCGCTTCGGCTTCGATGGCGCGATCCTCTTCTCCGACATCCTGATGGTACCGTGGGCGCTCGGGCAGGAGCTCAGCTTCGGCGCCGGCGAGGGGCCGCGGCTCGCGCCCGCGCTGGTCGACGCCGCGCTGGCGTCGCTCGAGCCGGCGCCCGCGCGGCTCGATCCGGTTTATGCCACGGTGCGGCGCGTCGCCGCCGCGCTGCCGCCGACAACGACCTTTCTCGGATTCGCCGGATCTCCCTGGACGGTGGCGACCTATATGGTCGCAGGCCAGGGCAGCCGCGACCAGGAGGAGACGCGGCTGTTCGCCTATCGCGATCCCGCCGCCTTCGCCACGATCATCGACGCGGTGGTCGCGCTCACGATCGACTATCTCGCCGCGCAGCTCGACGCCGGGGTCGAGGCGGTGCAGCTGTTCGACAGCTGGGCGGGCAGCCTCTCGCCCGAGCAGTTCGAGCGCTGGGTGATCACGCCCAACCGCGCGATCGTCGACGGCCTGCGCGCGCGGCGCCCGGGCGTCACGATCATCGGCTTCCCGAAGGGCGCGGGCGGCAAGCTCGCCGCTTATGCCGCGGGCACCGCCGTCGACGCGATCGGACTCGACGAGACCGTCGATCCCGGCTGGGCCGACCGCGTGCTGCCGCCCGGGCTGCCGGTGCAGGGCAATCTCGACCCGCTCGCACTCCGGATCGGCGGCGCCGCGCTGGACCGCGGAATCGACCGCGTGCTCGCTGCCTTCCCGGAGCGGCCGCACGTGTTCAACCTGGGCCACGGCATCGGCCAGCACACGCCGGTGGCGCACGTCGAGCATCTGGTCGCGCGCGTCCGCGGCGCGTAAGGGCGGGACATGAACATGGCGGGTTTCCTCGGCGCGACCTATGATTGGGTGAAGGCGGCGCACCTCATCTTCGTGATCTTCTGGATGGCGGGCATGTTCATGCTGCCGCGCTACCTCGTCTATCATCAGGAGGGTCTCGCCGACCCCGCTGAGGCGGCGCGCTGGGTCGAGCGCGAGGGCAAGCTGCGCGCGATCATCCTCACCCCGGCGATGATCCTGGTGTGGATCCTGGGTATTGCGCTCGCGCTCAACGCCGGCATCGCCGATGGCACGCCCGGCCTCGGCTGGCTCCACGCCAAGATCGCGCTGGTCGTGCTGCTGTCGGGCTATCACGGCTGGGCGGTGGGTTATGCGCGCAAGCTTGGCGCCGGCCGCGCCACGCTTTCCAACCGCGCGCTGCGGCTGGTCAACGAGGTGCCGGCGATCGCCGCGGTGCTGATCGTCATCTTGGTGATCGTGAAGCCGTTCTGAGCCGCGTGCGCCGGCTTGACTAAGCCGCGCACGACTCTTACCTCGCGGTCACGGCGCGACCGGTCCCGGTCTCCCGCCTCCTCTACAGCTTCGTATCTCGAGCGTATTCTTCGCCGGCCGAGCTTCCCCCCACTCCCGAGCACATCGGACACGTCTACATGCATCTCAAGGATTTGAAGAAGAAGGCCCCGGCCGACCTCGTGCAGCTCGCCGAGGAACTCGGGGTCGAGGGCGCGTCGACGCTGCGCAAGCAGGATCTGATGTTCGCCATTCTCAAGGTCCAGGCCGAGAACGGCGAGCAGATCATGGGCGAGGGCACGATTGAGGTGCTGCCCGACGGCTTCGGCTTCCTCCGTTCGGCGCAGGCCAATTATCTCGCCGGGCCGGATGACATCTACGTCAGCCCCAATCAGGTGCGGAAGCACGGGCTGCGCACCGGCGACACGGTCGAGGGCGAGATCCGCGGGCCCAAGGACGGCGAACGCTATTTCGCGCTGGTGAAGATCACGCAGGTCAATTTCGAGGATCCGGACCGCGTCCGACACCGCGTCAACTTCGACAATCTCACGCCGCTCTACCCTGACGAGCGACTCAAGATGGAGATCGAGGACCCGACGATAAAGGACAAGTCGGGCCGTGTGCTCGACGTCGTGGTGCCGATCGGCAAGGGCCAGCGCTGCCTCATCGTCGCGCCGCCACGCGTCGGCAAGACGATCATGATGCAGAACATCGCGCGCGCGATCAGCCACAACCATCCCGAGGTGTTCCTGCTCGTGCTGCTCATCGACGAGCGCCCCGAGGAAGTCACCGACATGTCGCGCACGGTGATCGGCGAAGTGGTCTCCTCCACCTTCGACGAGCCCGCGACGCGCCACGTGCAAGTCGCCGAGATGGTGATCGAGAAGGCCAAGCGCCTGGTCGAGCACAAGAAGGACGTGGTGATCCTGCTCGACAACATCACCCGCCTCGGCCGCGCCTACAACACCGTGGTGCCCTCATCGGGCAAGGTGCTGACCGGCGGCGTCGACGCCAACGCGCTGCAACGCCCCAAGCGCTTCTTCGGCGCGGCGCGCAACATCGAGGAGGGCGGCAGCCTCACCATCATCTCGACCTCGCTGATCGACACCGGCAGCCGCATGGACGAGGTGATTTTCGAGGAATTCAAGGGCACCGGCAACGCCGAGATCGTGCTGGACCGCAAGGTCGCCGACAAGCGCATCTTCCCCGCGATCGATGTCGGCAAGTCCGGCACGCGCAAGGAGGAACTGCTGGTCGAGAAGGACAAGCTCAGCAAGATGTGGGTGCTGCGCCGCATCCTGATGCAGATGGGCACCGTCGACGCGATGGAGTTCCTGCTTGGAAAGATGAAGGATTCCAAGACGAACGACGACTTCTTCGACTCGATGAACCAGTGAGCCGCGCGCGCGCCCGCGGTCGTCGGGGGCGTGCGTGACAGGCGGGTGAAAGCTCACCCGGCGTAGCAGGCGGCTACTTTTCGCGGGCGGTGCGTTGGTTCGACGTGCCGCCCGCTCGTATCTTCAGGGGAGTGATGTCGTGAGCCTGATCGCCATGCTGGTCGCCGCGGGGGCAGCCGTCGCGCCCCAGGGACCCGGGTCGCTCGGCGACATCTGGCAGCATATCGTCGCCGACTTCTCCAATCTCGGCGATCCCGCCGCGCTGGCCGCCTTCGGCTCGGTGCTGATGATCGACCTCGTGCTGGCCGGCGACAACGCGATCGTCGTCGGCGCACTCGCGGCGGGCCTGCCCTCGGATCAACGCAAGAAGGTGATCCTGATCGGCATCGGCGCCGCGCTGGTGCTGCGCATCTTCTTCGCGCTGATCGTGACCTGGCTGATGGGAATCGTCGGGCTGATCTTCGCCGGCGGCCTGCTGCTGCTGTGGGTGAGCTGGAAGTTCTGGCGCGAGATCCGCGCCGGCGGCCATCAGCCCGACGCTGAAGGCAACGGGGACGCCGCGGTGGCACCCGCACGCAGCTTTGTCGGCGCCGCCTGGGCGGTGGCGGTGGCGGACGTGTCGATGAGCCTCGACAACGTGCTCGCCGTCGCGGGCGCGGCGCGCGAGCATCCTGGCATCCTCGTCGTCGGCCTGCTGCTGTCGGTCGCGCTGATGGGGCTGGCGGCGAACTTCATCGCGCGGATCATCGATCGCTATCGTTGGATCGCCTATGTCGGCCTCGCCGTGATCCTCTTCGTCGCGGGCAAGATGATCCATGAGGGCTGGGTCGGCGCCGAGAACACGCCGGGGCTGGCGACGCTGTTCGGCTGAGGGGATCGCGTCGGGTTCACGGCGCGTTCAACGCCGCCGCGGCAGCACAAGCCGCGAAGATCACGGAGTGACGATGCGAACTTTCCTCCTGCCGCTGGCGGCGATCGCGGTGGTCGCCGCGCCGGCGAGCGCGCAGAGCGGCGACCTCGCCACGGTGCAACGGTTCCTCACCGTCGCCGAGACGATGACGGCCAATTTCAGCCAGACCGACCGCAACGGTCGCGTGCTGACGGGCGTGCTGACGCTCAAGAAGCCGGGCAAGATCCGCTTCCAATATGAGAAGGGCGTGCCGCTGCTCATCGTCAGCGATGGCAAGGCGTTCACCTTCATCGACTATTCGGTCAAGCAGGTGCAGCGCTGGCCGATCGGCAACTCGCCGCTCGGCGTGCTGATCGATCCGAGCCGCGACATTTCGCGCTACGCCAGGGTCGTTCCCTCGCCCAACCCAGACGTGCTGTCGGTCGAGGCGAACGATCCGAAACATCCCGAATTCGGTCGAATCACCATGGTGTTCGCGCGTGATGCCGCGGCGCCGGCGGGGCTGATGCTGCAGGGTTGGGTCGCGCTCGACAGCCAGGGCAACCGCACGACGATCCGGCTGAGCGGGCAGAAGTTCAACGCGCCGGTGAGCGACGCCGCGTTCCGCTGGACCGACCCGCGCCGGCAGGGCCGCAGCGGGTGACGAATTTCTACAATCCGTTCATCTGACTGACAGCTTAATTGTCCTAAATAAGAGCCGTGGGGGCGGACGCCTCGGGGATTTTCCCCCTGTTGCCCTGAGCCCTTCTCCCCCGCTTGCGTGATGAACGCTGTGTCGGCCCTCGCTCCATGCCCCCGGAGCGGGGGCCTTTCACGTTTGACGGCGGGGGTGTTTGCGCGACGCGAGCGACCGCCTATGTCGCGCGGCGTGAAGATCGTCTCCTGGAACATCAACTCGGTCCGCTTCCGCCTCGACATCGTCGAGCGCTTCCTGCGCGAGGCCGCCCCCGACATCCTGTGCCTGCAGGAGACCAAGGTGATCGACGCCGACTTCCCGATCGCGGGCTTCCGCGCGCTCGGCTACGAGCATGTCCTGCTCAACGGGCAGCGCATGCACCACGGCGTCGCGATCATCAGCCGCGTGCCGATCGAGGCGGACGAGCGGCTCGACTGGCAGGCGAATCGCGAGGCGCGTCACCTCGGCGTGCGGCTGCCCGGCGGCGTGCGGCTGGAGAATGTCTACGTCCCCGCCGGCGGCGACGTGCCCGACCGCGAGGTCAATCCGAAGTTCGGCCAGAAGCTTGACTTCGTCGAGCGGATGACGCGCTGGTCCGCGACGCTCGAGGTGCCCACCATCCTCACCGGCGACTTCAACATCGCGCCGTTGCCGAGTGACGTGTGGAGCCACAAGGCGCTGCTCAAGGTGGTGAGCCACACGCCCGTCGAGGTCGACGCGCTGGAGCGATTGCGCGCGTCGAACGACTGGGTCGACCTCGGTCGCCACTTCCACCCCGCGCCGGCGCGGCTCCACACCTGGTGGAGCTATCGCTCGCCCGACTGGACCAAGAACGACCGCGGGCGACGGCTCGACCATATGTGGGCCACCGCCGACGTCGCGCGCACCGCGACGGCACACACCGTCTTCGAACCCTGCCGCAGCTGGCTCAAGCCGAGCGACCACGTCCCGATCATGACCGAGTTTGCGTGGTGAACGAGACGAGCGCCGACCCGCGCGACGCCGCGCGCGCCATCGACGCGATGCGGCGCGGCTGGCCGATCGCGCTGCACGCGCCGGGCGAGCCGCCGCTGGTGCTGCTCGCGATCGAGACCGCCGACGCCGCCCGCCTCGCCGCCTTCGCTCCCGGGGACGCCTATGCGGTGCTGATCTCGGCCGGGCGGGCCGAGACGCTGACGCTCACCAACCAGCGTGCCGCCGCCGCGCCGGATTTGCCGGTGCTGATCGAGCGCGCCCCGTGGTTCGACATGGCGCTTGCCACCGCGCTGGCCGACCCGCAGCTCGATCTCGCCACCCCGCTCAAGGGCCCGTTTCGCACCGCCGCGCTGGCGAGCCCGGTCGCGGGCGCCGCGGCGTTGCGGCTGGCGCGGGTGGCCGGGCTGCTCCCCGCCTTCTTCACCGGCGGAATCGAGCCAGCGGTGGCGATCGACGTGGTCGCGATCGACGCGCATGAGGATGCCACCCGGCTCTCGATCGCGGTGCGCGCGCGGCTGCCGGTGGCGCAGGCGGAGAACGCCGAGATCGTCGCCTTCCGCTCGCCCGAGAGCGCCGACGAGCATGTCGCGCTGCTGATCGGCCAGCCGACCGGCGCGCCGCCGCTGGTGCGGCTGCACAGCGAGTGCCTGACCGGCGATGTGCTCGGCAGCCTCAAGTGCGACTGCGGCCCGCAGCTCGATGCCGCGATCCACCGCATCCGCAACGCCGGCTGGGGCATTCTGCTCTACCTGCGCCAGGAGGGGCGCGGCATCGGGCTGGTCAACAAGCTGCGTGCCTATGCGCTACAGGACCAGGGCCATGACACGGTCGACGCTAACACCCGCTTGGGCTTCGCGGTGGACGCACGCGACTTCGGCGTGGCGGCGCGGATGCTGGTGCTGCTCGGGCAGGAGCGCGTGCGGCTGCTGACCAACAATCCCGCCAAGGTCGCCGGGCTTGAGGCGGCGGGGGTGAGCGTCGTCGAGCGCGTGCCACATGCACTGCCGGCCAACCCGCACAACGCGCGCTATCTCGCGACCAAGCGCGACCGGACCGGGCACCAGTTCTGAGCGACCGGCACGCAAGGCTGTGGGGATCCTTCTCAGCCTTCCGACGCTTCGCGCGACCCTCTCCGTTGGGAGAGGGAAGGGTCCGCCGGGCGCGGCCGGCTAGGCGGAGAAAGGGTCAATTCTTCGAGCCGACGCCTTCCCCTACACCGTCGCGCCCAACAGCAGCTTGGGCAGGTCGCCGCTCTCGCCGCGTGCCTCGCTCATGAAGCGGTCCTTGAGCGGCGGGATGCGATCGACCGCGCTGATGCCGAAGCGGCGCACCGCGCTCGCCGCCCTGCCGGGGATTGCAAACAAACGGGTCAGCGTGTCGGTCGCTGCCGCCACCATGAAGGTGTCGAGCCCGCGCCATGCCTCGTAGCGGCGGAGCAGCTGCGCGTCGCCGGCGTCGAGCCCCAGCCGCCGCCCCTCGACCAGCACCTCGACCAGCGCCGCGACGTCGCGATAGCCGAGGTTCACCCCCTGCCCCGCGATCGGATGGATGCCGTGCGCCGCGTCGCCCACCAGCACCAGCCGCGTATCGGTCACACGCGCGGCGTGATGGAAGCCGAGCGGGTAGCTCGCGCGCGGGCTGGCGTGCGACAGCGCGCCGAGGAAGCCGCCCATGCTTTTCTCCGCCTCGGCAAGGAAGCCGCGGTCGCCGAGCTTGAGCATGCCTGCCGCCTGATCCGCCGCGACCGTCCACACGATCGCCGAGCGGTGCCCGACGGCGTCGTCCGGCAGCGGCAGCAGCGCGAACGGCCCCGCGGGGTAGAAGATTTCGTAGGCGACGTTCTCGTGGCTGCGCTCGTGGTGGAACGCGCCGACGATCGCGGCATGGTGATACTGCCAGCGCGCCACCGCGATCCCCGCCGCCTCGCGCGTCGGCGACTGGCGCCCCTCGGCGCCGACGAGCAGGTCCGACGTGACCATGCGCCCGTCCGACAGCGTCACGCGCACCCCGTCCTGATCGCGCTGCACCGTCGTGGCGTGCGTGCCCATGCGCAGATCGACCAGCGGCGCGGCGGTGACGGCATCGTACAGCGCGCGGCGGAGCAGCCGGTTCTCGTACATCGTGCCAAGCGCGGCATCGTCGGCGGCGGGGACGAAGTCGAGCTTGCCCGGAGCGAGGCCGTCGCTGACGCGAATATGGCGGATCGGGCAGCCTTGGCCGCGCAACGCCTCGCCCACGCCGATGGCGTCGAGCATGCGGTGGCTCGCGCTCGCCACCGCGGAGGCGCGCCCGTCGAACGCCGGCGCGAGCATCACCGCGGGATCGGCCGGGTCGACGACGATCGCGGAGAGGCCGTGGCGGTCGAGCGCGACCGCGAGCGCGCTGCCGACCAGCCCGCCGCCAAGGATAAGCACGTCTGCATGGTCCATGGCCCCTGCCCTACAGGGTCGCGCGCAGGCGCGAAAGGGCGGCTCTCTTGACGCGGACTCGCACTCGGCGGACAATGTGCACCGGGCATTTCAGACATCGCTGAGGACGAGAGCATGGCGACCAGGGCCGACGCGCCGCTGTGGCGCGAGACGGTGAAGGCGGGGGCGCTGCGCAGCGGCGCGCTGATCGTCGCGGTGGCGCTGTTCGCGCTGACGCTGGCGATGGCGGTGGCGCTGGCGAGCTATCATCCGAGCGACGCGGCGTTCAACACCGCGGCGGGGGGCGCGGGGGGCAATCTGCTGGGGGCGCCCGGCGCCTGGTTTGCGGATCTCGCGCTCACGCTGTTCGGACCGGCGGTGGCGCTGCTGCTGCCGGTGGCGCCGCTGGTGGCGGTGCGGCTGTGGCGTGAGCAGCCCGCCGGCGAGTGGCCGCGGATGCTGCGCGGCACCGTTCTGGCGGTGGCGCTGATGGCGGTGGCGCTCGGCTGCGTCGCGCCCGGCGCGGTGCCTGCGCTGCCGTTCGGCTGGGGCGGTGCGGTCGGGCTCGGCGTGGTCGCGGGGACGCGCTGGGCGCTGGGCTTGATCGGCGACGCGTCGGTGCGCTGGTGGGGCGTGGTCGCGCTCGGCGTGGTGAGCGGCATTGGCGGCGCCTTCCTGTGGGGCCGCAGCTTGGAGATCGACTTCGCTCGGCTCGCGCCGCGCGGTGGGCTCCGCCGTGCCCGCGGCGACACGGACGAGGCGTACGACGATGCGGACGCGCCGCTCGAGCGCGACGACGCGCCCGTGCTGGCGCGCCGCCCGGCACCCCGGGCGGTCGCCGAGCCCAACGACCGCCCCGCTCCCGTCATCAGCGACCGCACGCTCGCACCCTCGGCGGCGGCGCCCAAGCCGCAGCAGCGGCTCGACCTCCGCGACAGCTACACGCTGCCGGGGCTCGACCTGCTCACCCCCTCGCCCGCCAACCAGAGCAACCCGATCGACAAGGCCGCGCTGGAGCGTAACGCGCGCCTGCTCGAGACCGTGCTCGACGACTTCAACGTTAAGGGCAACATCACCGAGGTCCGTCCCGGCCCGGTGGTGACGATGTACGAGCTCGAGCCCGCGCCGGGGATCAAGGCCACGCGCGTGATCTCGCTCGCCGATGACATTGCGCGCAACATGTCGGCGATCTCGGCGCGCGTGGCGACTATCCCGGGACGCACCGTGATCGGCATCGAGCTGCCCAATGCCAGGCGCGAGATGGTCTCGCTCCACGAATTGGTGGCAAGCCAGGCGTTCGAGGACCAGTCGGCGCAGCTGCCGGTCATCCTGGGCAAGAACATCGCCGGTGATCCCGTCATCGCCGATCTCGCGCCGATGCCGCACCTGCTCGTCGCCGGCACCACCGGCTCGGGCAAGTCGGTCGGGCTCAACGGCATGATCCTGTCGCTGCTGTACCGGCTGACGCCGGACCAGTGCCGGATGATCATGATCGATCCGAAGATGCTCGAGCTGAGCATGTACGACGACATCCCGCACCTGCTCTCGCCCGTCGTCACCGACCCCGCCAAGGCGGTGCGCGCGCTCAAATGGGCGGTCGAGACGATGGAGGACCGCTACCGCCAGATGTCGTCGGTGGGCGTGCGCAGCCTCGCCTCGTTCAACGAGAAGGTCCGAGCGGCGCGCGTCAAGGGCGCGCCGCTCGGCCGCCGCGTGCAGACCGGCTATGGCGAGAACGGCCAACCGGTCTACGAGGAAGAGCAGCTCGATTACGACGTGCTGCCGCAGATCGTCGTTATCGTCGACGAGCTCGCCGACCTGATGATGACCGCGGGCAAGGAAGTCGAGTTCCTGATCCAGCGACTGGCGCAGAAGGCGCGCGCCGCGGGCATCCACCTGATCATGGCGACGCAGCGCCCCTCGGTCGACGTCATCACCGGCGTGATCAAGGCCAATCTGCCGACGCGCATCTCCTTCCACGTGACCAGCAAGATCGATTCTCGCACGATCCTGGGCGAGCAGGGCGCCGAGCAGCTGCTCGGGCGCGGCGACATGCTCTACATGCCCGGCGGCAAGGGCATCGTCCGCGTCCATGGCCCGTTCGTCAGCGACGACGAGGTGCGCGCGGTGACCGATCATTGGCGCGCGCAGGGCCAGCCCGATTACATCGAGTCGGTCACCGAGGAGCCGGCCGAGAGCTTCGCGCTGGAAGGCGCGCCGACCGGCGAGGATACGGCCGAGGACCAGCAGTATCGCGCCGCAGTGGCGATCGTATGCGGCAGCCAGAAGGCGTCGACCTCGTGGCTCCAGCGCCAGCTGCGCATCGGTTATAATTCGGCGGCGCGGCTGATCGAGCGAATGGAGAAGGAGGGCGTGGTGAGCCGGCCGGACCATGTCGGACGGCGCGAAGTGCTGCGCGACACGGATGGAAACCAGGTGTGAGGTGAGGAGGATGGCTGCGCAGCGGCTACGTTGGTGCACCTACAGCGCTAAGGTTCCGCCGCATCGGAGGAACGCTGCCCTCTCCCTTTGGACGGTAGGAAGGGAGGGCGGACCATCCCCTCAATCCACCCGCATCGCCTCCGCCGCCAGCGCCTCGGCCTCGATCAGCAGCGAGTCATCGGCGCTGCCCGTCGCCACCTTCTCGCGCCCGATCAGCGTCAGCACCGGCACCGCCAGCGGCGTGACGCGCGGCAGGTCGACGTGCACCATCGTGTCGGCGGCGCGGTCGAGCAGATGCGCAAGTCGTCCGACGTCGGTCATGCGCGCGCGCGCGTCGGCCCACGCCGCCTGGAGCAGCACGTGGCCGGGCTCATATTGGCGCAGCACGTCGTAGATCAGGTCGGTCGAGAAGGTCACCTGCCGCCCGGTCTTGCGCTTGCCGGGATGTTGGCGCTCGACCAGCCCGCCGATCACCGCCACCTCGCGGAAGGCGCGCTTGAGCAGGTGCGAGCGCTCGACCCATTCGACGAACTCATGCTCGAGGATGTCGGCGGAGAACAACGCCGCCGGATCGGTCACCTTCTCCAAACCGTAGCAGGCGATCGCATAATCGTTGGCGACGAAGCCGAGCGGCCTGAGCCCGAGCGTCTCCATCCGCTTGGTCACCAGCATGCCGAGCGACTGGTGCGCGTTCCAGCCCTCGAAGCTGTAGGCGACCATGTAGTGGCGCCCCTCGCGCGGGAAGGTTTCCACCAGCAATTGCTCGGGCGCGGGCAGCGTCGAGCGGCGCGACTGGATCTCGAGCCAGTCGCGCACGTCGGCGGGGAAGCGGTGCCACTCGCCCGGCTCGGCGAGGAAACGCCGCACGCGCGAGGCGAGGTTGGTCGATAGCGGCATGCGGCTGCCGCCGTAGGTCGGGATCCGCGCCGGCCGGCTGGTGGCGCGGACGATCAGGTCCTCGGTGTCGATCTTCTCAACCTCGAGGCTCAGCCCGGCGAAGAAGAAGGTGTCGCCGTGGCTCAGCGTCGCGGCGAACCCCTCCTCCACCTTGCCGAGCGCGCGCCCGTTGCGGAAGCGGACCTTGAGCATCGTCGCCTCGACGATGATCCCGGCGTTGAGGCGATGCTGCGCGACGAAGCGCGGGTGGCTGACGCGCCACGTCCCGTCTAAATCCTGCGTCAATCGCTTGAACCGGTCGTACACCTTGAGCGAATAGCCGCCGTCGCGGATGAACCCGAGCACGCGCTCGAACAGCTCGTCGCTCAGCGCGGAATACGGCAGCGCCGAGCGCACCTCCGCCAGCATCGCCGCCTCGGCGAAGGGCGCGGCGCAGGCGCACGCCATCACATGCTGCGCCAGCACGTCGAGCGCGCCCATGCGGAAGACATCGGCGTCGAGCTCGCCCGCCTCCACCGCGTCGAGCGCGGCGCGCGCCTCGAGATATTCGAAGCGGTTGCCGGGCACGACGATCGCCTCGCTAGGCACATCGAGCCGGTGGTTGCTGCGCCCGATCCGCTGCAGCAGCCGCGACGAACCCTTGGGCGCGCCCATCTGGATCACGCAGTCGACGTCGCCCCAGTCGACGCCGAGGTCGAGGCTGGCGGTCGCCACCAAAGCGCGCAGCCGCCCCGCCGCCATCGCTCCCTCGACCTTGCGGCGCGCCTCCTTCTCGAGGCTGCCGTGGTGGATGCCGATCGGCAGCTGCATCGCGTTGGCCTTCCACAGGTCCTGGAAGATCAGCTCGGCGAGGCTGCGGGTGTTGCAGAAGACGATCGAGGTGCGGTGGGTCTCGATCTCGGCCATCACCTGCTCGGCGGCGTAGCGGCCGGAATGGCCCGCCCAGGGGACGCGGTCCTCGGGAAGCAGGATGGCGATGTCGGGGTCGGGGCCGGGCTCGCCCTCGACCAAAGCGACCTGGTCGATGTCGCCGTCAGGGGCGAGCCAGGCGCGATAGCCGTCGGGATCGGCGACGGTGGCGGAGAGCGCGACGCGACGGCACGCCGGCGCGATCGTCTGAAGTCGCGCCATGCACAGCGACAGCAGATCACCGCGTTTGCCGGTGGCGAAGGCGTGGACCTCGTCGACCACGATCGTGCGCAGCCCCGCGAACATGGAGAAGCTGTCGGGATAGCTCAGCAGCAGCGACAGCGACTCAGGCGTGGTCAGCAGGATCTGCGGCGGGCGGATGCGCTGGCGCGCCTTGCGGTCGGAGGGCGTGTCGCCGGTGCGCGTCTCGACGCGGATGTCGGCGCCCATCTCGTCGATGGGAGTGACAAGGTTGCGCTGGATGTCGACCGCCAGCGCCTTGAGCGGCGATACGTAGAGCGTGTGGAGGCCCTCGCTGGGCGTCTCGATCAGCTCGGCGAGCGTCGGCAGGAAACCAGCCAGTGTCTTGCCGGCGCCGGTCGCGGCGATGAGCAGCGCGTGGCGGCCCGCGCGCGCCTCGTCGAGCATGTCGAGCTGGTGGCGACGTGGCTGCCACCCGCGTCGCGCGAACCAGTCGGAGAGGAGCGGGGGAAGCGCGGCCAAGGTCAACGAGATGTAGCGACGCGACCGCTCGCGGCAAGGTGCGCCAACACGCCCCTAGTTCCAGGCCTCCTCGCCCGCGTCAGGGCGTGCGCGCGCGATCCTCGGCCGACTGCTCCTTGTAGAGCGCCCGCGTCGCCTCCTCGGTGCGCGCCTCGTCGTGGCGGCTACGGCGATTGCGCAGGATCGCGAACAGCAGCGCCGCGACCAGGATGATCGGCCCGGCGATTACCACGAAGCTCCACAGGCCATCGCCCGCCATGTCACTCTCCGTCCGCTGTTTCTTGCCCCGCTAACGTCCCCGCGGTGAACTTCGATCCGCCGCCGCGGTTGTTCCCGCCATGGCGACCCGCGCACCGGCACTCGGCGACTGGCTCGAGCCGTACCCCAACGGCATCTACGTGCGCCCGGCGGACGCCTGGATCGATCCCTCCACGCCCGAGCCGCGCGCGCTCGTCACCCACGGCCACGCCGACCACGCGCGCGGCGGTCACGGCGAGGTTTGGGCGACCCCCGAGACGCTCGCGATCATGGCCGCGCGCTACGGCGAGCAGACCGGGCGCCCGGTCGCCTACGGCGAGACGATCCGGCTCGGCGAGGTCGAGATCGGCTTCGTTCCCGCGGGCCATGTGCTGGGCTCGGCGCAGATCGTGCTCGACCACCGCGGCGAGCGCGTCGTCGTCTCGGGCGATTACAAGCGCCGCGCCGACCCGACCTGCGCGGCGTTCGAGCCGGTGGCGTGCGACGTCTTCGTCACCGAGGCGACCTTCGGTCTGCCGGTCTTCCGTCATCCCGACACCGGCGACGAGATCGACAAATTGCTCGAGCGGCTCCACGCCAATCCCGAACGCTGCGTCGTCGTCGGTGCCTACGCGCTCGGCAAGGCGCAGCGCGTGATCGCCGAGCTGCGCGCGCGCGGGCATGCGGCGCCGATCTATCTCCACGGCGCGCTCCAGCGGCTGTGCGACTTGTACGAGGAGCTCGGCGTGCGACTCGGCGA
This sequence comes from Sphingomonas phyllosphaerae, assembly GCF_029623345.1. Taxonomy (GTDB): domain Bacteria; phylum Pseudomonadota; class Alphaproteobacteria; order Sphingomonadales; family Sphingomonadaceae; genus Sphingomonas; species Sphingomonas phyllosphaerae_C. The sequence goes on along the minus strand of NZ_JAPYKH010000004.1, from coordinate 199,404 downwards.
GCTGCGCCCCGCCACCGGGGCGGCCAAGGCGGACATGGCCGGGCACGTCGTGATGTGCCCGCCCTCGGCGCTCAACGACCGCTGGGCGCGCCGCCTGCCCGATCCGATCACCGCGATGGCGAGCGGCTGGATGCGGGTGCGCCAACGCGCGCGGCAGAAGAACGTCGAGCTGCCGCTGATCCTCTCCGACCACGCCGACTGGGACGAGCTGACCGCGACGCTGACCGAGATCGCGCCCAAGGAGGTGTGGGTGACTCACGGGCGCGAGGAGGCGCTGGTCCACTGGTGCATGACACGCCAGATCCGCGCGCGCGCGCTGGCGCTGTCGGGGTTCGAGGACGAGGACGACTGAAGAGGGGGTGGCGGCGTTCGCCTTTGTTGAGGCGCTAGTTTGTTCAGGCGCTAGGTTGCGCCCGATGACCGCACGCGCTTGCCCCTGCCCTCGTCAGGCGATTAGACAGCGACACTCACGTAAAAATTGGGGGAACATCATGCGCCTCGGTCTCGCCACCGCCTTGCTCGCTGCCGTCGCCCTGCCCGCCGCCGCGCAGGAGAAAGATGCGGCGGCCTCCAAGCAGCCAGCCAAGACCAATGCCGAGGCGCAGAAGGCGGCGGTCGAAGGCGCCTATGCCAACGCGCCGGTCGACGAGCGTGAGGAGCGGTCGAAGGGTGCGGTGACGGTCGGCGGCCGCAAGCTCGGCTATACCGCCACCGCCGGTACGCTGACGCTGCGCGACCTCGAGGGCAAGCCGACCGCCTCGATGTTCTACACCGCCTACACGCTCGACGGGACGAAGCCGGGCACGAAGCGGCCGATCACCTTCTTCTACAACGGCGGGCCGGGCAGCCCGACCTTCTGGCTCCACATGGGCTCGTTCGCGCCGGTGCGGCTGCAGACGGGCAACCCCGAGTTCATCCGGCCCGCGCCCTATGACTTCGGCCCCAATCCATACACCTTGCTCGACAAGACCGACATGGTCTTCCTCGACGCGATCGGTGCCGGCTATTCGCGCCCGCTCGGCGACATGAAACCGGGCGCTTTCTACGGCGTCGACGAAGACGCCGACGCGTTCGCCAAGGCGATCCTGCGTTACGCCACCAAATACGGCCGGTGGAACTCGCCGAAGTTCATTTTCGGCGAGAGCTACGGCACGCTGCGGTCGGGCGCCCTGGCCTATCAGCTGCAGGACCGCGGCATGGCGCTCAACGGCGTGGTGCTGCTCAGCTCGATCATGAACTATGGCTATCGCCAGCCCGGGCTCGACCAGGTGTATCTAAACTATCTGCCGAGCTACGCCGCCACCGCTTGGTACCACAACCGGCTGGCGAACCGACCCGCCGACGTCGCCACGATCGTCCAGCAGGCGCGCGACTTCGCGGTCGGGCCCTATATGTCGGCCCTCGCCAAAGGGCAGAACATCTCGGACGCCGAGCGCGATCAGGTCGCGCAGCGGATGAGCGAGCTGATCGGCCTCTCGCCCGACTTCATCCGCCGCGCCAACCTGCGGATCGACCTGCCGCGCTTCCAGAAGGAGCTGCTGCGCGGCACGCGCCAGACGATCGGCCGTTTCGACTCACGCTATATGGGCACCGACAGTGACGCCGCGGGCGAGCGCCCCGAAACCGACGTCTCCTCCGATGCGATCTCTGGCGCGTTCATCGCCACCTTCACCGACTATGTGACCCACCAGCTCGGCTACAAGACCGACATGCCCTACCGCCTCTCCGCACGCGACGCGGCGGGCTGGACGTGGAACTGGAAGCACGAGTCGCCGCTGCGCGGGGCGGGGCCGCAGAACAATCCCAACACCGCGGTCGACCTCGCCGCGGCGATGCGCGCCAACCCCTATCTCCAGGTACTGTCGATGAACGGCTGGTACGACATGGCGACGCCTTTCTTCGGTACCGAGAACGACCTCGGCCACATGATGCTCGAGCCGAGCCAGCGCGGGAACCTGCGCTTCACTTATTACCCCTCCGGGCACATGGCCTATCTCAATCCCGAGGCGCTGACGGCGATGAAGCGCGACCTGTCGGGTTGGTATGACCGCGCGCTCGCGGTGGCGCGCTCGGACGTGCCCCCGGCGCGCGGGTCGGTCTCGACGGCGGAAGGGCCGGGGTCGTCGCCCAACTGAGTGGGCGTCGTTCCCTCCCGTCCCACTGCCGTCGAGGAGGACAGGAGTTTCGGCGAGCGCCAGCTAACCTCCTGTCCGTCCACGCGAAGGCGCATTTACTAAGCGCTTAACCATGGGCAGAGGCGGCTCATGCCCGCCCTCCCCTCGCGCGTTCTCCTCGCGCTTCTCGCCGCGCTCGCGGCCATCCTCCCCGCGCCCGCGCTCGCCTGGGGCAAGACCGGACATCGCGTCGTCGCGCAGGTCGCCGACGCGCGGCTCACCCCGCGCGCGCGCCGGGCGGTGAAGGCGATCCTCGGGGTCGAGACGCTGGCGGAGGCGGCGAACTGGCCCGATACGATGAAGTCGGACCCATCGCCTTTCTGGCAGCGCCAGGCGTCGCCATGGCATTATGTCACCGTGCCGATCGGCAAGATCTACGCCGATGTCGGTGCCCCGCCGGAGGGCGATGCGGTCACCGCGCTCACCCGCTTCAGCGCCACGCTGCGCGACCCGCGCGCGCCGCTCGCCGAGCGGCAGGCGGCGCTGCGCTTCGTCGTCCATCTCGTCGGCGACCTGCATCAGCCGCTCCACACCGGCAACGGCAGCGACCGCGGCGGCAACGATCGCAAGGTCACCTTCTTCGGCCGCGCCACCAACCTCCACACGGTGTGGGATTCGGGGTTGGTCGACGACGAGCAGCTCTCCTTCACCGAGCTGTCGACCTGGCTCGGCGCGCGAATCACGCGGGCAGAGGCACGAGACTGGGCGGCGACCGATCCGCGCGTCTGGATCGCCGAGAGCGCGGCGCTGCGCGACCGGATCTACCCCGCGGCGGGGCAGGACGCGCTGTCCTACGCCTATGTCTACGAGAACACGCCGCGGATGGAACTCCAGCTGGAGAAAGGCGGGGTGCGGCTTGCCGCCTATCTCAACCTGCTGTTCGCCCAGCGGCGCCGCTGAGTCACAGCAGCGCGAGCATGCTCAGCTCGGCCGCGAGCGCGGGCGGCAGCGCCGCAATACCTTCGCCCGCGGCCCCGCCGACATCGACCGGCGCGTCGCTCGCCTCGAGGTAGCGCCAGCCCTGGTGCGCGCGGCGCGGCAACGCCAGGACGAGCCGCAGCTCGGGATCGATATGGATCGCCACACGCCCGCCTTCCGCCTCGCCGAAGCGCAGGATCGGCGAGCGCGCCACCAGCTGGTGCTTGATGATCCAGTAGAGCGAGCCCTGCCCCGCCACCTCCTCGTGGCGCTTGGGCAGGTAGCGCGTCGTCAGGAACACGGGGCCGGCGGCGGCGCGCGCACGGAGCCGCTCGGCGAGCAGGTCGACGCTCGCCGCGCCGAACGCGACCTTGGTGAGATGGAGCGGCATGCTCTCGCCGATGTGGGTCAGCCCCCCAGGCCCCACAAGGTGGCAAGGCCGAGGAAGGAGAGGAAGCCGCCCGTGTCGGTCAGCGTCGTCACGAACACCGCCGAGGACACCGCCGGATCGACGCGGAAACGGTCGAGCGTTACCGGCACCAGCACCCCGCCCAGTCCCGCGAGCAGGTTGTTGATCACCATCGCGAGCGCCATGACCAGCGACAGCTGCTCGTCGCCATAGACGATGTAGCTGCCGAGCCCGACCAGGCAGCCCAAGGTCAGGCCGTTGACCGCGGCGATGCGCAGCTCGCGCACGATCATCCGCGCCGTATTGGTGTCGGTCAGCTGGTTGGTCGCGATCGCGCGCACCACCACCGCCAGCGTTTGCGTCCCGGCGTTGCCCCCCATGCCCGAGACGATCGGCATCAGCACCGCCAGCACCGCGTAGCGCGCGATCGCACCCTGGAAGAGCCCTACCACCGAGGCCGCGAGCATGGCGGTGGCGAGGTTGACCACCAGCCAGGTCAGCCGCGTCTTCACGGTGAGCCGGATCGGCTCGTTGATGTCGCCTTCGCCCGCGCCGGAGAGCAGCAGCGTGTCCTCGCCGGCCTCCTGCTGGATGATGTGGACGACGTCGTCGACGGTGATCATGCCGACCAGCCGCCCCGCGCCGTCGACCACCGCGGCCGAGATCAGCGCGTATTTCTGGAAGCGGAGCGCGACCTCCTCCTGGTCCATGTCGACGGGGATCAGCGTCTGCTCGCGCTGCATCACGTCGGCGATGGCGACCGAACGCGGCGCGCGCAGCACCCAGCTCAGCATGCAGGTGCCGACCGGGCGATGCGCCGGGTCGACCACGTAGATTTCCCAAAAATCGGTGGTGAGACCGTCGTCGCGGCGCAGATAGTCGAGCGCGTCGCCCACCGTCCAATGTTCCGGCACCGCGATCAGGTCGCGCTGCATCAGCCGGCCGGCGGATTCCTCGGGGTAGGACAACGCCTCCTCGATCGCGGCGCGATCGTCCGGCTCCATCGCGCGGAGGACCTCGCGCTGGTCCTCCGGTTCCATGTCCTCGATGATCGCGACCGCGTCGTCGGTGTCGAGCTCGCTGGCGATGTCCGCCACCTGGCGCGCGTCGAGCGCGTCGATCAGGCTTTCGCGGACGTAATCGTTCATCTCCGCGAACACGTCGGCGTCGACCAGGTCGGCGATCGCGGCGGCGAGGTCGCGGCGGCAATTCTCGGGCGTGAGCTCGAAGAGGTCGGCGATGTCGGCGGGGTGGAGCGGCTCGACCAGCGCGTGCGCGGCGGCGACGTCGCCGGCCTGCACCGCGTCGATCACGGCGCGGACGAACTCGGGCTTGAGCCGGTCGTCCTCGTCCATCCGGTCGTCGGCGGCCTCGATCGGATCGGCCAGCTCGCTCTCGCTCATGCGCTGCCGCCTCCTGTTCGTGCCGGACCGCACCGCCCTACCGCGCGTTCGCACCATTTGCCAGCCGCGCGCCCAGCCACTAACGCGCCCGCATCGTACCGAAAGGATCTTCCATGGCCGATACTTACTCCACGCTGACGATGACGCTCGAGGGCGGTGACGTCACCATCCGGCTGCGCCCCGACCTCGCGCCCGAGCATGTCGCGCGCATCGCCGAGCTGGCCAACGACGGCTTCTACGACGGTGTGGTGTTCCACCGCGTGATCCCGGGCTTCATGGCGCAGGGCGGCGATCCGACCGGCACCGGTATGCACGGTTCGGACAAGCCCAATCTCAAGCAGGAATTCAGCAAGGAGGCGCACGTGCGCGGCACCTGCTCGATGGCGCGGACGATGGACCCCAACTCGGCCAACTCGCAGTTCTTCATCTGCTTCGACGACGCGCGCTTCCTCGACGGCCAGTACACCGTCTGGGGCGAGGTGACCGAGGGCATGGAGCTGATCGACGCGCTGCCCAAGGGTGAGCCGCCGGCCAACCCGGGCAAGATCGTGTCGATGAAGGCGGCGTAAGGACAGCAGGTCGTCAACGTGGGCGTGGTGGGCTGTGGCACGCCCCCCGCGCTCCCCGTCGTTACGGGCGGCGTCGTTCCTCTGCCCACCGTCGTCATCCCCGTGAACGCAGGGATCCAGACGATTACACTCGCGGCTCAAGTCGCAACGATAGCGCGTCTGGATTCCTGCCTTTGCAGGAAGGACCGCGATGGGCGGCTGAAGACGGCCGTGATAGTGCGTAGGCCGGCGCCCCCTCACTCCTCTCGCAGCGTGCGGATGAGCCAGTCGCGGAACAGCCGCACCGGCTTGGTCTGCAGCGCGCGTGGGCGGCAGGCGAACCAATAGCTGTACGGGCTGGTGACATCGATGTCGAAGAGACGCACCAGCCGCGGATCATTGGCGTCCTGAAAGTGGTTCTCGTGCATGAAGGCGATGCCGAGCCCCTGCGCCGCCGCCTCGAGGATCAGCGCGCCCGAGTCGAAATAGTCGATCGCGACCGACTCGACCGCCGGCACCCCGGCGGCCTGCGCCCAGGCGGCATAGGTGTCGGGCATGTCGCGGTGGAGCAGGATCGTATGCCCCTCCAGCTGCTCGGGCGAGCGCAGCGGGTTCGACCCCTCCAGCAGCGAGCGCGCACCGATCGGATAGACCATGTTGCGGTCAAGTCGCTCCGAGTAGAGCAGCGGGTCTACGTCGCGCGCCACCACGATCACCGCGTCGAGCCCCTCGCCTAGCCGCCCCAGCGCGTTACCGCCGGTATCGATGTCGAGGTGAAGCTCGGGATGCGCGGTACGCAGTTCGCCCAGGCGGGGGAACAGCCGCTGCGACGCGTAGAGCGGCAGCACGCCGAGTCGCAGCCGCAGCACCTCGCTGCCACTGGTCATCGCCTCGATCGCGTCGGATAGGCCGTCGAGCACGGGCGCGATCGCAGAGAGCAGCCGTTCGCCATCGGCATTAGGCACCATCGCCTGGTGGCGGCGGTCGAACAGCGGACGCGTGAGGAAACGTTCGAGCGTCTGGATGCGCCGGCTGAGCGCGGGGGGTGACAGCGCCAGCTCCTGCGCCGCGGCCTTGATCGAGCCGAGGCGGGCAACGGCGACAAAGGCCTCGATCGCGGTCAGGGGCGGCAGGCGGCGCATGGTTCTTTCAACATCGGTCCCGCGCCGGATGATGCAACTCGCACGGATCGGCGCGACCGTACGAACGAGGTCGAATGCAACTTTTGCAAGTATAGCGCTATCATTCGCACTTGCACAATGGTTCGCAGCTCCGCATTTATGGCGTGCCTTTCAGGCATCCTCTCCTAAAAACTTTCATGGGCCGCTCCTCGTTGAGCGGCCTTTTTTTTCACTCACGTCGAACCCGTAGCGGCGGGTGCCGCCCTCGCAATCCGGAACGCTGGCCCTATCTCCTGCGCTCGACCGCGCGAGCGAGGAAAGGGAGCAGGATGGCGGACGCCGAACCCCGAGTGATCAAATTGCAGGTGGCGAACGCACGCCCCGAAGACAGCGGCCGCGGCATCGCACATCTGCCGCGCTCGGTGCTCTCCGCCCTTGGCCTCGCCGACGGCGACGTGGTCGAGATCGTCGGCAAAAAGACCACCCCGGCCCGAGCCGTCGGCCCCTATGCCGAGGACGAGGGACTCGAAATCATCCGCATCGACGGTCTCCAGCGCGCCAACGCCGGCGTCGGCTCGGGTGACTTCGTCGAACTGCGCCGAGTCGATAGCAAGGCGGCGACTCGAGTGGTCTTCGCCCCGGCGCAGCAGAACCTGCGGCTCCAGGGCTCGACCACCGCGCTCAAGCGCACCTTCTTCGGCCGCCCTTTGTGCGCCGGCGACGTCGTCGCCACCGCCGGTCACCAGCGCGTTTCGAACATGCCGCCGGGCATGGAGCGCTATATCAACGCGCCCGCTTACGCCCTGCAGGAGATCCGCCTTTCCGTCGTCTCCGCCAACCCCAAGGGCGTGGTGCATATCGACGAGAATACCGAGATCGAGCTCCGCCCCGAATATGAGGAGCCCGAGGCGGCGCGTCGTGCCGACGTCACCTATGACGACATCGGCGGCATGGCGGCGACGATCGACCAGCTGCGCGAGATGGTCGAGCTGCCGCTGCGCTATCCCGAGCTGTTCCAGCGTCTCGGCGTCGATCCGCCCAAGGGCGTGCTGCTCCACGGCCCGCCCGGCACCGGCAAGACGCGGCTGGCGCGCGCGGTGGCGAACGAGTCGGACGCGCAATTCTTCCTGATCAACGGTCCCGAGATCATGGGTTCGGCCTATGGCGAGTCGGAGCAGCGGCTGCGCAGCGTGTTCGAGGAGGCGACCAAGGCCGCGCCCTCGATCGTCTTCATCGACGAGATCGACTCGATCGCACCCAAGCGCGGCCAGGTCTCGGGCGAGGCGGAGAAGCGCGTCGTCGCACAGCTGCTGACGCTGATGGACGGGCTGGAGGCGCGCGCCAACGTCGTCATCATCGCCGCGACCAACCGGCCCGAGGCGATCGACGAGGCGCTGCGCCGTCCCGGCCGGTTCGACCGCGAGATCATCGTCGGCGTCCCCGACGAGCGTGGCCGGCGCGAGATCCTGGGCATCCACACGCGCGGCATGCCGCTGGGCGACAAGGTCGACCTCGACGAGCTGGCGCGCACCACCTTCGGCTTCGTCGGCGCCGATCTCGCCGCGCTGACCCGCGAGGCCGCGATCGAGGCGGTGCGGCGGATCATGCCCCGGCTCAACCTCGAGGATCGCAGCATCCCGCCCGAGGTGCTCGACACGTTGGCGGTGACGCGCGAGGACTTCATGGGCGCGATCAAGCGCGTCCAGCCCTCGGCGATGCGCGAGGTGATGGTGCAGGCACCGACGACGCAGTGGAGCGACGTCGGCGGGCTCGACGACGCGCAGATGCGGCTCAAGGAGGGCGTCGAGCTCCCGCTCAAGGATCCGGACGCGTTCCGCCGGCTCGGCATTCGCCCGGCCAAGGGCTTCCTGCTCTACGGCCCGCCCGGCACCGGCAAGACCCTGCTCGCCAAGGCGGTGGCGCGCGAGGCGGAGGCGAACTTCATCGCCACCAAGTCGAGCGACCTGCTGAGCAAATGGTACGGCGAGAGCGAACAGCAGATCGCGCGGCTGTTCCAGCGCGCGCGTCAGGTGGCGCCATGCGTGATCTTCATCGACGAGCTCGACAGCCTCGTTCCCGCGCGCGGCGGCGGGCTGGGCGAGCCGCAGGTGACCGAGCGCGTGGTCAACACCATCCTCGCCGAGATGGACGGGCTCGAGGAGCTGCAGTCGGTGGTGGTGATCGGCGCGACCAACCGGCCCAACCTGATCGACCCGGCGCTGCTCCGCCCGGGGCGGTTCGACGAGCTGATCTACGTCGGCGTGCCCGACCAGGCCGGGCGGCGGCGCATCCTGTCGATCCAGACGCAGAAGATGCCGCTCGCCGGCGACGTCGATCTCGACGCGGTGGCGCGCCGCACCGAGCGCTTCACCGGCGCCGACCTGGAGGACGTGGTGCGTCGCGCCGGCCTGATCGCGCTGCGTGAATCGCTGGACTCGCGGCAGGTGACCGCGGCGCATTTCGACCGCGCGCTGGAGGAAAGCCGCGCCAGCGTCACACCGGAGGTGGAGCGTGACTACGAGCAGATGGCGTCGCGACTGAAGCAGGACGCCAACGCGATCCAGCCGATCGGCTTTATCTCGCCGGGCCAGCTCACCCCGCGCGGGCCGAAGGGAACGGACTAAGCGCCTGTGATCCTCCCCGGCACGGGGGGCGTGCGGGCGAGATCGTGTCCCCGGACATGATCTTGGCGTGCCGGCGGCGCGCCAAAGCCTGCCCGCTCGCGAAACGAGCGGTGGAAGGGGCTCTCCACGCACCGCAGCGCCTGGCGATCCCCCCTCCCCGCCAAGCCGGGAGGATCTTACTCGCTCACGGCCGCCCAGCGATAATTACGCATCACCGTCGCCACCGTGACCGCGTAATCGTCGTACCAGCGCTCGCGCCCTCGCTCACGCGTCTCGGCATGCTCGGGATGGTCGCGCCAGGCGATCGCGCTCGCCTCGTCGGCCCAGTAGCTGAGCGTGATTCCCAGCCCGTCCGCGGCGCGGACACTGTCGACCCCGCGATAGCCCGGCTGTGCCGCGGCGAGCGCGTCCATCCGCGCCGCCGCCGCGGCATAGCCCGCCTCGTCGCGGCCGTTGCGGCGCGAGACGAAGGTAACCACTACTTGTCCGACCCGTTCGCCGTCGGTCCGCATGCGTCCGCTCCCACCGCGCCAACGGCCGGGCGAATAGGCGCTTGGGGGCGGGCTGCAACCCCGCTATGGCAACCGCCGCGCTTGCAAGGCGTTCGTCATCGTGGTGACACGCGGCTGTCACCTTCAGGGTTCGGGAGCGACATCTTTCCACATGCCTAGTTCGACCAACGCCATGCGGCGCAGCCGCAGCAGAGCCGCCGGCGTGCCCGGTCCCTGGCAGATGTTCTTTTCCGGGTTCCTCAAGCACCCCGTGATGGTCGGGTCGATCATTCCTTCGTCGGACCGGCTCATTGCCAAGATGCTCGGCCCGGTCGACTGGGCGAACTGCAAGCTCTTCGTCGAATATGGCCCCGGCGTCGGCACCTTCTGCCGCCCGATCCTCGAGAAGATGGCGCCCGACGCGACGCTGATCGCGATCGACACCAACCCCGATTTCATCCGCTACCTCAACCACACGATCACCGATTCGCGCTTCGTCGCGGTGCATGGCTCGGCCGCCGACGTCGAGGCGATCGTCGCCGAGCACGGCCATGAGGCGGCCGACTATGTCCTCTCCGGCCTGCCCTTCTCGACACTGCCCGACGGCGTCGGGCCTGCAATCGCAGCGGCGACGCAGCGCGTGATCCGCACCGGCGGCGCCTTCCTGGTCTACCAGTTCAGCCCCAAGGTCCGCGACTTCATCGCGCCGCACTTTCCGCGCATCGACCATGACATGGAATGGTGGAACGTACCCCCGGCGCAGCTCTACTGGGGCTGGAAGGACTGACGCGGGCGGGCGGACCGACTGCCGCCCTCCCACCGGTATCTTCCTGAACTCGTTTCAGGATGACGCCGGTAGGAGGGGAGCGGGTGACTGCCCCACACGCCGACGTTGGCTTCACGTGGAACAACCCGCGTTCACCGCTCCCGCGTCGCGGCGAAGCGCACCGTGGAATACCGATCGGCGATATAGCCGACCTCCCAGGCGCTCTTCGCCAGAAACACCGGGTTACCGTCGCGATCCTTCGCCATCGCGCCGCGGTTGAGGTCCATGAAGTCCTTGAGCGCGGCGGGGTCCTCCGCCGAGACCCAGCGCGCGGTGTCATAGGGTGCCGGCTCCAGCCCCGCCGCGACCTTATATTCCACCTCGAGCCGCGATAGCAGCACCTCCAGCTGGAGCTGACCCACCACGCCGATGATCCAGTTCGACCCGATCTCCGGGTAGAAGACCTGGGTCACGCCCTCCTCGGCCATGTCGTCGAGCGCCTTGCGCAGCTGCTTGGTCTTGGTCGGGTCCTTGAGCTGGACGCGGCGCAGGATCTCGGGGGCGAAATTCGGCAGGCCGGTGAAGCGCACGTCGGCGCGCTCGCTCAGCGTGTCGCCCACGCGCAACGTACCGTGATTGGGGATGCCGATGATGTCGCCGGGGAACGCCTCGTCCGCCACCTCGCGGTTCTGCGCGAAGAACAGGATCGGCGAGTGGACCGCGATCGGCTTGCCGTGACCGGTCGGGGTCAGCTTCATGCCGCGCTTGAACGTGCCCGAGCACAGCCGCATGAACGCGATCCGGTCGCGGTGATTGGGGTCCATGTTGGCCTGGACCTTGAACACGAAGCCGGTGACCTCGTCGTTATCGGGGGCGACCGGCGCGGGCTCGGCCGGCTGCGGGCGCGGCGGCGGCGCGTGCTCGGCCAGCGCCGCGATCAGCTGCGCCACGCCGAAGTCCTTGAGCGCGGAGCCGAAATAAACCGGCGTCAGGTCCCCGTGGCGATACGCCTCGGGGTCGAAGGCGGGATAACCGATCTGCGCCAGCTCGATCTCCTCCTGCCAGCGCTCGGACAAGGCCGGCGAGTCCTCGACCGTGCCGAGGAAGGCGCGGCTGTCGCCCTCGGGGCGGCTGATCCGGTTGGTGGTAAGGTCGAGCACGCCCTCGAACTCGCCCCCCATCCCGATCGGCCAGCTCATCGGCGCGACGTCGAGCGCGAGCATGTCGGCGATCTCGTCGAGCAGCTCGAACACCGGCCGGCCCTCCCGGTCGACCTTGTTGACGAAGGTGATGATCGGCACCGAGCGCAGCCGGCAGACCTCGAACAATTTGCGCGTCTGCGGCTCGATCCCCTTGGCGGCATCGATCACCATCACCGCGGAATCGACCGCCGTCAGCGTGCGATAGGTATCCTCAGAGAAGTCCTCGTGGCCCGGCGTGTCGAGCAGGTTGAAGGTGATGCCGTCATGCTCGAACGTCATCACCGAGGAGGTGACCGAGATGCCGCGCTGCTGCTCGATCTTCATCCAGTCCGAACGCGCGCGCCGGTTCGCCCCACGCGCCTTGACCTCGCCGGCGAGATGGATCGCACCGCCGAAATACAGCAACTTTTCGGTGAGCGTGGTCTTGCCCGCGTCCGGGTGGGAGATGATCGCGAAGGTGCGGCGAGGGGAGGTCATGCGGGGGTCCGGGTCAGGCGCGCGCGGCGCGAATGTTGCGAATGTTGAGTCGGTGGACGGTGTCGGTCGTGGATTGCGCGCTGCGGAGGCGCGAATGTTGCGAACGTTGAGCCAGTGGCAATGGTGCGACGAGGTTGGGGCGGGCGGTGGGGCGAGCTCCCCTCGCCGACGTGCCGATAGCAAAGCGGGGCGATGTGGGACAGGGGCGGCAGGGTAGATCAATGGCAAGGCGGCGTGCCGGCGCTTCGCGACGAGGCTTGGACGGTTTCAGCCTCTCCTCAGCGCAGACGCTCAGGGGCCGCAGCCACCACAGCTGAGAAGGTCCGATCATGCTTCTCCGTTCGTGCTGAGGGGCCGCTGAGCTCGTCGAAGCCACGTCTCGAAGCACCTGACGCGCCGGTACGGAGCGCGACTCGAGGCGGCGACACGGTCCGTCTCGCGCGGGGTGGGCGAACCCACCCGTCACCTCACCCCTCCGCCGGCTCGCCGCGCCCTTTGAAACCCTGCGCCACCACGAACCACTCCACCGAGCCCTTGCGGCTCGCGGGCGGCTTGGCGTGTTTCACCGCGGTGAAGTTGCGCTTCATTTCCGCCACCAACGCCGAGTCGGCACCGCCCGCGAACACCTTGGCGACGAAGGTACCGCCCGGGCGCAGCACGTCGACCGCGAAGGCGAGGGCGGTCTCCACCAGCGCCATGGTGCGCAGCGCATCGGTCTGCGGATGCCCCACGGTGTTGGCCGCCATGTCGGACAGCACCAGGTCGGGCGCGCCGCCCAGCGCCGCCATCAGCTCACCCGGCGCGGCGTCGTCCATGAAGTCCATCTCGAAGATGGTGACGCCGTCGATCGGGTCGACCGGCAGCAGGTCGATCCCGACCACCGCGGCGCCCGGCGCCTGGCGCCGTACCACCTGGCTCCACCCGCCCGGCGCGATCCCGAGATCGACCACACGCTTGACACCCTTGAGCAGCCCGAAGCGCTCGTCCAGCTCGATCAGCTTGTACGCCGCGCGGCTGCGATACCCCTCGGCCTTGGCGCGGCGGACATAAGGGTCGTTGAGCTGGCGCTCGAGCCAGCGAGTGGATTGCGCGCTGCGGTTGCGCGCGGTCTTGACGCGTTGGCGTCCCGCCCCGGTCCCCCTCACGCGTCGCTAGGTCCCGTCACGTGAGTCACGCCTCGGTCTCCATCAGTCGGCGCAGGATGCCCTCGCGGATGCCGCGGTCAGCGACGCCGAGCCGCTCCGCCGGCCACAGGTCGAGGATACCCTCCAGGATGGCGCAGCCTGCCACCACGAGGTCGGCGCGCTCGCGGCCGATACAGGGCAGCTGCGCGCGCTCGCCGAGCGACATCGCCGCCAGCTCCTGGCTGATCTGGCGCATCGCCGCGGCGGGTGCGATCAACCCGTCGACCTGCGAGCGGTCGTAGCGCTCGAGCCCGAGATGCACGCTCGCCAGCGTCGTCACCGTGCCCGAGGTGCCGAGCAGCCGCGGCGGCGTCGCCGGTCGCGGCAGCCGTGCGGCGAAGGGCGCGAAGCTCTCCGCCACCAGCGCGCGCATCCGTTTATAGGCCCGCTCGCGCTCCTCCGCGGTGGCGCCGCCGCCTGCGCTCTCGGTGAGCGAGACGACGCCCCAGGGCGCGGAATGCCAGTCGCGCACCACCGGCACGGTGGTGTCGGCGTCGATCAATACCAGCTCGGTCGAGCCGCCGCCGATGTCGAACACCAAAGCCGGGCCGGTGCCGGGCTCGAGCAGGGCGTGGCAGCCGAGCACCGCGAGTCGCGCCTCCTCCTCCGCCGAGATGATGTCGAGGTGGATGCCGGTCTCGGCGCGGACGCGGGCGATGAAATCGGTGCCGTTGCTGGCGCGGCGGCACGCCTCGGTCGCGACCGAGCGCGCCAGCGTGACGTTGCGGCGACGCAATTTGTCGGCGCAGACGCGCAGCGCCGCGATGGTGCGCTCGATCGCGGCGTCGGACAGCGCACCGTTATGTGCCAGCCCCTCGCCGAGCCGGACGATGCGCGAGAAGGCGTCGACGACCGCGAAGCCGTCGCCGTGCGGCCGCGCGATCAGCAGCCGGCAATTGTTGGTGCCGAGATCGAGCGCGGCATAATGCCGCGCGCCGCCGCGCGCGGGGCGCGGCTGGGGTCGGGCCGAACGGGCAGGGTCGTCTTCCTGCCGGCGCGGCAATTGGGCGGGGAAGTCCACCATTGCCGTCAGACTTTCTCATTTCTTCCGGACGCGACCCGCGCGCGACGCGCGATCACCCGGTGCTTGGTGGTAACGCTACACGCTGTGGCGATGAGCGGCAAGGCGGCCATTGACAGGGGTCCCCACGCCTTCTAGTTGCGCCCCCCTGTTGCCCCGTCGTCTAACGGCAAGACTACGGACTCTGACTCCGTCAATCGTGGTTCGAATCCACGCGGGGCATCCAGCTTCCTCCATGCCGACGTTCGAAGTCCGGACACCGCGGCGCCGCGGCCGGATCGCGTGGACGCGCCATTCCAGCGCCGATCGATGAACCACCGCCCGGCTGCGCGAGTTATCAGGCGGCCGCGGAGGCGCGTCGGGCGCCGCGCCGCGGGGAAGGAAGGATCGTCATGAAGATCAAGCATGTCGCCGCCGCGTTGAGTGCCGCCACGCTCCTCGTCGCCGCGCCGGTGGTCGCTCAGACCACGCATGAGACGAAGGTCGACCACGACACGCGCGTCCATGACGGCACCGCCACCACTACCACCCGGGTCACCGAGACGAGCAAGCGCAAGACGCACCGGCCGAAGAAGATTTTGGGTGTGAAGGTCGGCCACAAGACGGAGACCACCAAGGTCGTGCGGGAGACCGCGGTGAGCTCGAACGGCGATCACAAGACGGTGGTCAAGACGAGCCATTGAGACCGGTGCCGGCGTCCGCGTCATGCGGCGCCGGCAGCGCGGGGCGGATCGCGCGCCCAGCGCTTGAGTCTATGCGCCTGATCAGCATCGTCCATGCTTGCTGTGAGCAGCGGGGCGCCGGTCAGCCGTCACTCGCGTTCCTCGTATCTCGTCAGCGACTGTGAGGTCTGACGAGATCCACGATAATCGACGCTACAGTGACGACGAACACCTTCGTCCTCAGAACCGGAACGCCGTCCCTACGTACACCGCCTGGCTGTCGCGGCGCTCGTCGTCGATCCGGGTCAGCCGGTCGCGCTCGCTCTTCAGCCGCATGCCCGCGGTCAGGTCGAGGTTGCGGGTAAGCGAATAGCTGCCGCCGACGTCGAGCGAATAGGACTGCGGCTCGGCCACGGCACGCGCGACACCCGGTAGCGCGCGATCGCTGCTCGCGCTGACGCGGCCGGTCCACTTGCTCGCCGAATAGCTGAGCGCCACGTCGGCGGCCTCGCGTCCACCCGGCAACGCGCCGAGATCGACCTTGGCGAGGTCACCAGAGACGGCGAAGCGCTTCCAGCCGACCGCGACACCCAGATTGTACGCGATCGGCGCGACGCCGACCGTCGTGGGCGTGGCCGAGGCCAGCCGCGCCTCGTCGCGCGCTGTCGCCGACGAGCGCGCGCGCACCGCCACGGTGACCGCGCGATTGCCGCTGCGCGACTCGGACGGGGTGAAGCGGAAGCCGCTCGCGTCGAGCCCGCCGCGTGCGAACAGCGCCGCCAGCTTGGGATCGGCGGCCGAAGGTGTGAACGATCCCGCGAGTCGCGGCAGCCCGGCGTCGCGACGCGCCGACCTGGGCGCCGCGTCGGGCGCGCCCAGCGCGGGGACAGCCAGGACCGCGGCGACCAATGTGGCCCCCGAGACACATGCTGCGATGTGGCGACCTGCGGCCACGATCTTGTCCGTCCCCCTTATGCCCGGCGAGTCTGCACGCCGGCCTCTGGAGCGGGCGTAACAGGAATCCGTTCCTTGTCCATCGGGGCGCTGGCTCTTTTCGGAAACTCTGTTGCACTATGTCCACAATGAGGCGCGCTTGCCCGGCGACAGGGCGGCGGGTAGAGCAGGCGCGACACCCCGTTTTCGCCCTGAAGGACCTTGCCGATGCTCCGCCCCTCGCGCCTCGCGGTTGGCCTGTTCGCCGCTTTTGCCCTGTCCGCCTGCGGCGGCAAGGCGGCGCGCCCCGAGGGTGACCTCGCCGCCTCCAAGGTCACCACGATCGGCGTCAACAGCTATCTGTGGCGCGCTTCGCTCGACACGCTCAGCTTCATGCCGCTGCTGCAGACCGATTCCAATGGCGGCGTCATCGTCACCGACTGGTACGTCAATCCGCAGGTGCCGACCGAGCGGATGAAGGTAACCGTCTCGATCCTCGACCAGGACCTGCGCGCCGACGCCGTCCGCGTCGCCGCGCTGCGCGAGATCAGCCGCGGCGGGCAGTGGATCGCCGCGCCGGTCGAGGCCGCGACGACGCAGAAGCTCGAGGACATCATCCTCACCCGCGCGCGTGACCTGCGCCGCGGCGCGATCACCGGCTGAGGCGCACCCAGCCGATGGCGTCACGCTTCAACGCGCTCAAGGCCGACACCCACTGGCAGCAGGTGTGGGACGAGTCGCAGACCTTCGCGGCGCGCGACGACAGCCCCAAGCCGCGCAGCTACGTGCTCGAGATGTTCCCCTATCCCTCGGGGAAGATCCACATGGGGCACGTCCGCAACTATACGATGGGCGACGTGCTCGCGCGCTTCCGGCGGATGACCGGGCATGAGGTGCTTCACCCGATGGGGTGGGACGCGTTCGGCATGCCCGCCGAGAATGCGGCGATGGAGAAGAAGGTCCATCCCGGCGAGTGGACCCGCCAGAACATCGCGGCGATGAAGGCGCAGCTCAAGCGGCTCGGCTTCGCGCTGGACTGGTCGCGCGAACTCGCCACCTGCGACCCGAGCTATTACGGCCACGAACAGGCGCTGTTCCTCGACTTCTACCGCGCCGGACTGGTCTATCGCAAGGAATCGGCGGTCAACTGGGACCCGGTCGACATGACCGTGCTTGCCAACGAGCAGGTGATCGACGGGCGCGGCTGGCGCTCGGGTGCGCTGGTCGAGAAGCGCAAGCTGTCGCAATGGTTCCTGCGCATCACGCGCTTCGCCGACGAGCTGCTCGAGGGCCTCGGTTCGCTCGAGCATTGGCCCGACAAGGTCCGGCTGATGCAGGAGAATTGGATCGGCAAGAGCCAGGGGCTGCAGTTCCGCTTCGCGCTTAGCGACGGCGACAGCGTCGAGGTATTCACCACGCGCCCCGACACGATCTTCGGCGCCAGTTTCGTCGCGGTCGCGGCGGACCATCCGATCGCGCAGGCGCTCGCCGCGCGTGATCCGGCAGCGGCGGCCTTCATCGAGCGCTGCAAGCAGGGCGGCACCACCGCGGCCGAGCTCGAGACGCAGGAGAAGCTCGGCTACGACACCGGACTCACCGCGGCGCACCCGCTCGGCGCGGGCGACCTGCCGGTGTACATCGCCAATTTCGTGCTGATGGACTACGGCACCGGCGCGGTGTTCGGCGTCCCCGCGCACGACCAGCGCGACTTCGAGTTCGCCAGCAAATATGCGCTGCCGATCCGCCGCGTCGTCGCCGATGGCGAGCGCACCGACCCCGCCTTCGACGGTACCGAGGCCTATACCGGGCCGGGTAATTTGGTGAACTCGCACTTCCTTGACGGGCTCGCGGTCGAGGAGGCCAAGCGCGTCGTGATCGAGCGTGCCGAGCGGGAGGGCTGGGGCCAGGGCTCCACCGTTTACCGCCTGCGCGACTGGGGCGTCAGCCGCCAGCGCTACTGGGGCACGCCGATCCCGATCATCCACTGTGCCGCCTGCGGCGAAGTGGCGGTGCCGCGCGAGCAATTGCCGGTGGCGCTGCCCGAAGACGTCAGCTTCGACGTGCCCGGCAATCCGCTTGAGCGTCACCCGACGTGGAAGCACGTCGCTTGTCCGCAATGCGGCGGCGAGGCGCTGCGCGACACCGACACGCTCGATACCTTCGCGGACTCGTCCTGGTATTTCATCCGTTTCGCCAGCCAGCCCGAGGATCGTCCGTTCGACCGCGAGCAGGCCGAGCGCTGGCTGCCGGTGGGGCAATATATCGGCGGGGTGGAGCATGCGATCCTCCACCTGCTCTACGCGCGCTTCTGGACGCGCGCGTTGCGCCATGTCGGGCTGATCGACCTGGCCGAGCCGTTCACCGGCCTGTTCACTCAGGGCATGGTGACGCACGAGACCTACAAGGCCGCGGACGGCCGCTGGCTCGCGCCCGAGGAGATCGGCGGCGGCGTGGAGCTCGCCACGGGCACGCCGGTGACGGTCGGCCGCGTCGAGAAGATGTCCAAGTCGAAGAAGAACACGGTCGATCCGGCGCCGATCGTGGATCAATATGGCGCGGACGCGGTGCGCTGGTTCATGCTCTCCGACTCGCCGCCCGAGCGCGACCTGGAGTGGAGCGAGAACGGCATCGAGGGCGCGTGGCGTTTCGTCCAGCGGCTGTGGCGGCTGTTCGACGCGCTCGGCGCGGGCGAGGCGCCCGGCGAGGGCGCGGACGCTGCGCTCGACCGCAAGCTCCACCAGACGATCGCGGGCGTCGCTGCGGATGTCGAGGCGCTGTCGTTCAACAAGGCGGTGGCCAAGCTGTACGAGTTGGTCAACGCGGTAGAGAAGGCACCGCCGTCGGCTTCGCGTGACGCTGCGGTGCGCACCCTGGTTTCACTGGTCTCCCCGATGGTGCCGCATATCGCCGAGGAGGCTTGGGCAATGCTCGGAGGTACCGGGCTGGTCGCCGACGCGCCGTGGCCCGCGGTCGACGAAGGGTTGCTGGTCGAGGACGAGGTAACCGTGGCGATCCAGATCAACGGCAAGCTGCGCGACACGCTGACGCTGCCCAAGGGGCTGGCGCGCGACGCGGTCGAGGCGGCCGCGCTCGCCAACGAGAAGGTCGTGCGGCAGCTCGAGGGCCGCTCGCCGCGCAAGGTGATCGTGGTGCCCGACCGGCTGGTCAACATCGTCGCATGACGCCCGCGCTGTCTCGTCGCTCCCTGGCCGCCGTGCTGGTGCCGCTGGCGCTCGCGGTCTCGGGTTGCGGGCTCAAGCCGCTTTACGCCGGCGGCACCGGCGGCGCGGTCGCCGCGACATTGGGCAGCGTCGACGTCGCGCCGATCCAAGGCAGATCGGGCTGGCTCATGGCCAACGCGCTGCGCGACCGGCTCGGGGCGATGGGGCAGGGGGGCGGCGCCGCAAAATACCGGCTCACCGTGCGTCTCGACGACGATATCGTCGGTCTCGGCACGCGGACCGACGACTCGATCGCGCGCGAGCGACGGACCTTGCGCGCGCGCTATCAGCTGATCGACGCTGCGCAGGGCACGGTGGTGGTCGACGCGACGGCGGGGTCGGACGCGGGGATCGACGTGGTCGGTTCGGAATATGCCACGATCGCGGCCGAGAACACTGCGCTGGAGCGGCTGTCCGAGACGGTGGCGGATCAGATCGTGGCGCGGCTGGCGCTCTACGCGCGGCGGACGCAGCCCTCGCCACCATGAAGGCGAGCGAGGCGCGGCTCATCGCCGCGCTCGACCGGCCGCCGGCGGACCTCCGCCTCTATCTACTCCACGGCCCCGACGAAGCGACCGCGCAGGCGCATGCGGCGCGGCTCGGGCGCGCGTTGGGGCAGGCCGTTGAGCGCGTCGATCTCGACGGAGCAACGCTGCGTAGCGATCCGGCGCGCCTCAGCGACGAGGCGGCGGCGATCTCGTTGTTCGGCGAGAGCCGCTACATCCGCGTCACCAGCGCGGGCGAGGAGGCGCTGGAGGCGGTCATAGCGTTGCTCGATTTAGCGCGGGCGGGCAACCCCGTCGTGGTGATCGCACCGTCGGTCAAAGCCACCGGCAAGCTGGTCAAGGCAGCGGTCGACTCGGATCGCGCGCTCGCCTTCGCCTGTTATCCTCCCAACGCGCGCGACGCCGCCGCGGTCGTGGCCGAGCTGGGCCGGGCCGAGGGCTTGCGGATCGCGCCCACCGCCGTGCAGCGCATCGTCCGAGCGAGCGACGGTGACCGCGCGGTGATGGCGCGCGAGATCGAAAAGCTGGCGCTTTACCTTGACGCTGCGCCGGATCGTCCGGCTGACGCCGACGAGGAGGCGCTCGATGCGATCGGTGCCGATATCGCTGAAGGGGAGATTGGCGACGTGGTGCTCGCTGCCGCGGGCGGGGACGTGCCCGCGCTGGTCGAGGCGCTGCGGCGGATGGCAGGGGCGGACAGCTCTCCGATACCGCTGCTGCGTGCGCTTGGGCGGCGGCTGCTGTCACTCGCCGACATGCGCGCCGCGATCGATTCGGGCGAGGGTGTGGACCAGGTGATGAAGCGTCACCGTGTCTTCTGGCGCGAGGAGGCGAGCACCGCGGCTGCGCTGCGGCGCTGGCGCGCGCCGGCGCTCGCCGCGGCGCTCGCGGCGGCGCGGCGCACCGAGCGCGAGGTGATTGCCGCCGGTCCGGCAGGACGCGTCATCATGGAGACGTTCCTGCTGCGGCTGGCGCAACGCGTCGCGCGATAGCGGAGGCGTGGGCCGATGCAGCGGCCGAGGGTAGAGGGTGGCAGGGTCGGCGGCTTAGCGATCTAAGCCGCACCCTGCTTCCGCCCGCGCCGTTGTCTAAGGCGACGGAACCGCGACGTTCGTCGCCTAGGCCTCCGGCATGCGCCGGAGCAGGCTGGGGGTGCTAATGAAGCGGATCAGACAGTGGATCAGATCCGCTCGCCACTTAGACGCTGGCACACCATATCGAGCTGCTCGAGTGAGCTGTAATCGAGCGTGATCGAGCCGCGTCCGTCCTCGTTGAACGCGATATGTACCTTGAGCCCGAGCAGGTCGGCGAGCTGGTTCTCCAGCGCGGCGAGGTCGGCGCTGCCGCCGCTCGCCGGCGCCATCGCCCGGGCGCCGCTGGTGGCCGAGCGGGGCGCCGCGCTACCGCCGCGCTTGTCGCTGCTGGCGAGCTTCTCGGTCTGGCGGACCGAGAGACCCTGCGTCACCACCTGGTCGGCGAGGGCGACGGGATCATCGGCGCTGACCATCGCGCGCGCATGCCCCATCGTCAGCGTGCCGCTCACCACCTGCGACTGGACCTCGTCGGGAAGGTCGAGCAGGCGCAGCAAATTGGCGACGTGGCTGCGCGACTTGTGCACTGCGCGGGCGAGGGCGTCCTGAGTATGGCCGAATTCGTCGATCAGCCGCTGGTAAGCACGGGCCTCTTCGATCGCGTTAAGGTCCTCGCGCTGGATATTTTCCAGCAGGGCGATCTGGAGCGTCTCGCTGTCGCTATACTCGCGAACGACGACCGGCACCTCGTGGAGCCGAGCGCGCTGCGCCGCGCGCCAGCGGCGCTCACCCGCGACGATCTGATAGTCATGACCATGCGGGCGGACGATGATCGGCTGTATCACGCCGCGCTCGGCGATGGAGGCGGCGAGTTCGTCGAGCGCTGCCTCGTCGAAATGGCGGCGCGGCTGGTCGGGATGCGGCGCGATCGCCGACACCGGAATCATCCGCACCGCGCCGCGCGCCGGAGCCTCGCCCGCCTCGCGCTCGTCCTGCGCCACGTCACCCAGCAGCGCGTTTAACCCACGCCCGAGACCATTGCGCGTTCGCCGCGCTCCTGCATCACTCATGCTGCTACATTCTCCACTCGGGGCAAGCGCTGGATCAGCTCGCGTGCCAGCGCAATATAAGCCTCGGAACCACTGCAGCGATGGTCATAGATCAGCGCCGGCAGGCCATGGCTCGGCGCTTCCGACAGGCGAACGTTACGTGGGATCACCGTATCGAACACGACCTTTCCGAGCACAGCACGGACGTCTGCCGAGACCTGCTCGGTGAGCCGGTTGCGCCGATCGTACATCGTCAGCGCGACACCCAGAATCGAGAGTGACGGATTGAAGCGCGAACGGATGCGTTCCACCGTGTTGAGCAGCTGGCTCAGCCCTTCAAGCGCGAAGAACTCGCATTGGAGCGGAACGAGGAGCGCATCAGCCGCCACCATGGCGTTGATCGTAAGCAGGCCGAGAGAGGGCGGGCAGTCGATGAGGATCACGTCCCAGTTGGGGTCCGCTCGATCAAGTGCGCGCCGAAGACGGTGGGTGCGGTCGCTCGACTCGACAAGCTCGATCTCTGCGCCTGAGAGATCGACGGTCGCGGGAATAACATCGAGATGGGGGATGCCGCTCGGCACTGCCGCATCCGCGAGCCCGGCATCATCTAGCAGCACGTCGTACGTCGATCGCTCGCGTTGGGCCTGCGCGATGCCGAGACCAGTGGAAGCATTACCCTGCGGGTCGAGGTCAATCAGCAGCACCCGATGCCCCGAGGCGGCAAGGGCTGTCGCGACATTGATCGCGCTCGTCGTCTTGCCGACTCCGCCTTTCTGGTTGGCGATAGCTATGCAGAACATCAGACAGATACTCCGTCGGCGATGACGATGAGCGATTCAGGGTCGGTGAGGCTGTGTTCCACGTGGAACATACCCTGCCATCGTGACCGCGCGAGATCAATCTCGGCTCCAGCCCCCCGACCGCGTGGTAGAACAAGCCGCGTGCGCACGTCGCGCAGGTGCCGTGTCATAGCAAGAAGATCCTCAAGCGCCGCCACTGCACGTGCCGAGATGACCGCAAAGGTGTGAGCAGGTAGGCTTTCCGCCCGACTCTTGACAACTCTGACGTGCGCAAGGCCAAGTTCGTCGGCAGCAGCGCTGAGGAAGTTTGCTCGTCGCGCACGGGGCTCCACCAAAGTGACGCTATGATCACTCAACAAAGCGATGACCATGCCGGGAAAGCCGGCGCCGCTGCCGATATCCAGCCAGTCGCCCGGACCCTCACTAAGGGCGAGAAGCTGCGCCGAGTCGAGCAGATGGCGCGACCATATCTGCGCGACTGAGGCCGGCGCGATTAAGTTCTGCCTGCTGTTTTCCGATACAACCAGCGCGCCGAATTGCTCCAGCCGACGCGCCGCTGGCTCACCGAAGTGAGTAACGACCCAATCGCGCGCGTCTTCCTCGGTCACGCTTTTTTCCGCACATGCAGCCATAAGGCAGACAGCGCCGCCGGCGTGATGCCGCGAATGCGCGAAGCCTCATCCAACGTGGTCGGACGAGCAATGCGTAGACGCTCGATCATCTCGGTAGACAAGCCGGGAACGCCGCCCAGCGTATCGGGAGCGGGAACCGCGATGTCACGATCCGCGCGCATGCGTGCGATCTCCACCGCCTGCCGTTCGAGGTAAGGCGCATAGCGAGTATCCTCATCGATCTCGCGACGCACGTCAGCATCGACATCTACGTTCTCACCGGCTCGCGCTTGCTCGCGCATGATCTGACGGCGATCGAACGATGCGCGGCGTTGTTCCCGCACCGCGCCGGCTGCAATGCCAAGGCCCGTGAGCCGCGTCTCTGCATTATCGGCCCTTAGCGCGAGCCGATATTCGGCGCGCGCGGTGAGCATCCGGTACGGCTCACTTACTCCCTGCAGCACCAGATCATCTATCATGACTCCCATATAGCCGCTTGCGCGGTCACAGATGAAGCCATCGAGAGAAAGCGCGTGCCCCGCGGCGTTGAGCCCTGCGATCAGCCCTTGAGCGGCCGCCTCTTCGTACCCTGTACTTCCATTGATCTGGCCAGCGCAAAACAGGCCTGGAAGGACATGAAGAGCAAGACGGTGATCCAACGACCGCGGGTCGAGATGATCATATTCTACCGCATAGCCATAGGTCGTGATGCGCGCTCGCTCCAGCCCGGCGATGGTCGCGATCAGCTGATCCTGCGTCTCGCGTGAGAGCGAGGTCGAGATCCCGTTGGGATAGATCGTATGATCATCCAACCCCTCTGGTTCGAGGAAGATCTGGTGCCCGTCACGATCACCGAAACGATGTACCTTGTCTTCGATCGAGGGGCAGTAACGCGGACCGCTTCCTTCAATCGCTCCCGCGAAAAGCGGAGAATCGGACAAGCCGGCTCGAATGACATCATGCCCGCGCGCGTCGGTCCGCGTGATCGCACAGGAGAGCTGAGGCAGGGATAGGTGCGCGCGGGGTAGAAAGGACATGCGCCACCTGTCTGCGTCACTCGCTTGTCGTTCAAGTCGCGACCAGTCGATGGTTCTACCATCGAGACGAGGCGGAGTCCCCGTTTTCAGACGCGTTATAGGTAGATCAAGCGCGCGCAGCTGCTGGCTCATTCGCTGGCTTGGACGTTCATCGATCCGGCCGCCGTCGAGTCGCTCGTGTCCTCTAAAAAGTCGCCCACCGAGGAATGTGCCGGCTGCGATCACCATTGCTCGCGTCCGCACGACCGAGCCGCTTTCGAGGCGAATGCCTGAGATCGAACCTCCCGTTGTTTCCAGCGCCACTGCTTCGTCTTGGATGATCGTCAGAGAAGCATAGGTGCGCAGCTGCGTTTGGATCGACGTTCGATAGATCCGTCGGTCGGCCTGGATGCGCGGGCCTTGCACTGCCAAACCCTTGGAGCGGTTAAGCATGCGACGGTGGATCGTTGCATCATCGGCCGCGATGCCCATCAGGCCGTCGAGCGCATCGACCTCGCGCACGAGATGGCCCTTGCCAACGCCGCCGATCGATGGGTTGCACGACATTGCGCCGATCTGGTCGACGCGCTGTGTCACCAACAGCACCGTCGCGCCGCGCCTCGCAGCCGCTGCCGCTGCCTCGGTCCCGGCATGACCGCCACCGACTACCACAACGTCATAGTGTTTCACGTGGAACAACTCACTTGCCGAGGCAGAAGCGTCCGAAAAGAGCGTCCAGCATCGCTTCGGTCGGATCTTCGCCCACTAGACTGCCGAGCCGCCGTCGCGCAATGCGCAAATCCTCCGCGCTGATAAGCGCATCTGTCTCACGCAGCGCAGCGCCTAGTAGATCGGAGACCTCCTTGATCACGGTGCGCTGCGCTTCCGCAATGGCGACGTCGGACGTGAATGACAGTAGCTCGCGAGCTTTATCAGCAAGTAGCCCCCACAGGCGTTCGATGGTCTCGATCGATCGCGTCGAGACGACGATGTCTGCGACGCCATTTACCGCGACGTCAGCCTTGGCCGCTACGCGCACTGCCCCTGGCGGCGCCGCTTGCGGGTCACCGAGCCACAAGATCACATCCGCGCGGTCGCTCAGTGCTCGAGCACGGTCAACGCCGATCTGCTCTACCACGTCTGCGGTATCGTCGGTGAGACCCGCCGTGTCACAGAGTCGGTAAGGTATGCCGCCGCGAACGATCTGCGCCTCGATCACGTCGCGCGTCGTCCCGGCGAGGGGGGTTACAATCGCTGCATCGCGGCCGAGCAGCGCGTTGAACAACGACGATTTTCCGGCGTTCGGCGGACCGGCGAGAACAACCAGCATCCCGTCGCGCAGCCGCTCCACCGATGGCTGCGCCAGCAGTGCGACCATCTCACTATGCGTGCCATTGATCATTGCACGCCACGTATCGGCATGATCCGCGGCTACGTCCGCCTCCTCATCATAATCGATCACCGCCTCGATCATGGCTGCGGCGTCACTGAGCGCGCCCATCCAGCCGGTCAGCGTCTTTCCAACTACGCCATCGCTCCTGGCCAGCGCGGCGCGACGTTGATCCTCCGTCTCGGCTTCGAGCAGGTCGGCGAGACCCTCGGCCTGGTCCAAGTCGATCCGGCCGTTCATCAGGGCGCGCCGCGTGAACTCACCGGGCATGGCGCGGCGCACTCGCGGCTGGACGGCGAGCGCGGCGGCGACGGCCGCGACCACCGCCCGCCCGCCATGAAGATGCAGTTCGACGAGGTCCTCCCCCGTTGCGCTGTTCGGGCCGGGAAATACCAGCACCAACGCGCGATCCAGCGCTGTGCTGTCGCCGCTGCGGAGTGTCCGCACGCCGGCTCGGCGGGGCGGGGGCAGCCGCCCCGCCAGCGCCGCAGCCGCCGCTTGCGCATCGGGACCGCTGATGCGCATCACCGCAATCGCTGCGGGCGGTGCGCCGCTCGACAGCGCATAGATCGTTTCCGTGTCCACTCAGCCAGACTTGCCGGCGCTAGCGGTGAACAGCTGGCGCCAGAAGTCCATCCCGGCATCGCCCACGGGAGTCCAACTGCGCATCATCGCAGCGACGGTCTCGGGCGCGACGCGGCCGTCAAGCGCCTCGCGCATCCGCGAGAGATACAAATCGTGCAGCGGCGTGAGATCGGGCAGGCCCATCATCCGGCGCGCCTCTTCGGGCGTACAGTCGAGCTCGATCGTCACCTTCATCGTCGCGGCTCCTTGAGCGCGCCCTGAGGGCGCGATAGCGTGGCGCCGCTTATGCCCGTGATCGTCGCGGCTCCGCAATGTCCGCGGGGCAGCGCGCCGGGCGCCAGGAGAGAGACCCCTGCATGACCGCCCTCGCTACCATCACCGCGCTCGACGGCGGTGACATGCCCGCGTATCGCGCTGATCCCGCCGGCACGCCACGCGGCGCTATCGTCGTGATCCAAGAGATCTTCGGCATCAACGCGGGCATTCGCCGCAAGTGCGACACGCTGGCCGAGGCAGGCTATCTGGCGATCGCGCCCGACCTTTTCTGGCGGATCACGCCGGGGATCGAGCTTGATCCCGATATCGCGCCCGAGATGGAGCGTGCGCTGGCGCTGATCGGCGAGTTCGATCAGGATGGCGGCGTCCGCGATATCGAGGCGGCGATCCGCTACGCGCGCGCCGAGAGCGGGAAGAAGGTCGGCGCGGTCGGCTACTGCCTGGGTGGCCGTCTCGCCTACATGACCGCGGCGCGGACCGACGTCGACGCGAGTGTCGGCTATTACGCCGTGGGGATTGACGGGCTGCTCGGCGAGAAACATGCGATCGCGCGCCCGCTGCTGCTCCACATCGCCGGCGCAGACGGCTTCGTCGACGCGGCGACCCAGCAGGCGATGCACGAGGGCCTCGACGATCATCCGCGCGTGACACTCTACGATTATCCCGGGGAGGATCACGGCTTCGCCACCGAGTTCGGGCGGCGCCGCTCGGACGTGGCGGCCGAGTTGGCGGACGAGCGCACCGCGGCGTTCTTCGCCGAGCACATCGGCTGAGACGGGTTCAGTCGCCGGGGCCGGCCCAGGCGTCGATCGCGGCATAGCCCGCGAAGCCGAGCGCGCGCAGCCGTCGACGGTAGCGGCGCTCGTCAACCCCGCCGAGCGCGACCGCCGCAACCGGCAGCCCGCGCGCGATCGCGGCGGCGCGCAGTGGCCCGAGCGCACGCGCGCCGGGATGCGAGCGGGTCGCAAACACGGGGGAGACGAAGACGACGGCCGCCCCCGCGCGCACCGCGGCGATCGCCTCGGGACGCGAGTGCGCGGGCCAAGTCACCAGACCACTACCGCGCCGCGCGTGGCGGCCGCTCTCGCCGCGCAAGGGGGGCGCGCCGGCACGCACCAGCACCAGCCCGCGCCGACGCGCCACCGCCGCGACACGCGCGAACAGCCGCGCCCGCTCCCGAGCGGGCGTGGCGTGGTGGCGAAAGACGATTCCGCCGCCGCGCGGCAGTCGCTCCAGCGCGCGCCATAATGCCTCACCCTGGCGCTCGTCGGTCATCAGCCAGCGGTCGGGGTGGCGGGCAAGCATCGCGCCACCTATAGCGCCGGGCATGATCCAGGACGACCTCTCCCGCGATGCCGAGGCGCGGCTCGCCGCGGTGCGCGACCGTATCGCCCGCGCCGCTCGCGTGGCGAAACGCGCGCCCGCCGACGTGGCGCTGATCGCGGTATCGAAGACGCATGACGCCGCGGCGATCCGCCCGCTGCTCGCCGCCGGGGTGCGCGACTTCGGCGAGAATCGCGTGCAGGAGGCGCAGGCGAAATGGCCGGCGCTGCGCGAGGACTATCCCGACGCGCGGCTCCACCTGATCGGTCAGCTGCAGTCGAACAAGGCCGGCGATGCGGTCGCGCTGGCGGATGCGATCCACTCGGTCGACCGGCCCTCGCTCGTCGAGGCGCTGGCGCGCGCGATCGCGTCGCAGCGGCGCGCGCCCGACTGTTTCCTCCAGGTCAACATCGGCGCCGAGCCGCAGAAGGGCGGCTGCGCGATCGCGGAGCTGCCGGCGCTGCTGCGCCAGGCGCGTGACGCCGGCCTCCCGGTCGCCGGGCTGATGTGCATTCCGCCCGCCGAGCTCGAGCCCGCGCCCTATCTCGCGCTCTGCGCCAAGCTGGCGCGCGACCACGACCTGAAGGGATTGAGCATGGGAATGTCCGACGATTTCGAGACCGCGGTAACGCTCGGCGCCACTTACGTGCGCGTCGGTTCGGCGCTGTTCGGCGCACGGCGATGAGCGCTGCGATGCCGATCCAGGCGCTGCTCTTCGATTTCGACGGCGTGCTGATCGAAAGCGAGGCCAGCGGCAACCGCCATCTCGCCGATTATCTCACCGCCGCGGGCCATCCCACCTCCGCTGATCAGGCGATGGCGCAGTTCATGGGTCTATCGGGCACCGACTTCACCGGCGCGGTGGAGCGCTGGATCGGGCGCCCGCTGCCCGACGACTTTCGCGCCGCACGGCAGGCCGAGGACGAGCGCTGCCTGGTCGAGGGGATCGCCGAAGTGGAGGGGGCGGCGGCCTTCGTGCGCTCGCTGCCCGACGACCTGCCGCGTGCGGTGGTGTCGTCGAGCCGCGTGCGCTGGATCCGCACGCACCTCCAGCACCTCGGGCTGCTGACGTCGTTCGGCGACCATCTTTATTCGGGCGCGGAGCATGTCGAGCGCGGCAAGCCCGCGCCCGATCTCTATTGGTACGGCGCGGAACGGCTGGGCGTGCCGATCGAGCGCTGCGTGGTGATCGAGGATTCGCCGGTCGGCGCGACCGGAGCGGTGGCGAGCGGGGCCTATGTCATCGGGCTGGTCGCTGCGTCGCATTGCGGGCCGGGTCACGCCGAGCGGCTGCGCGCGATCGGCGTCGACGCCATCGCGCGCGACTATGACGAGGTCGCCGCGCTGCTGACCCGGCTGCGCTCAGGCGGCGAGCGGAAAGCGCAGCAGCCGGTCGGGTAGAGCGACCAGCGCCTCGGCGGGTCCGCCCGCGGCGCGAACGATCTCGGGATGGGTCGCGTCCAGCCCGCCGGTGAGCGCGCCGAAGGCGGGGAGGATCAACTTGCGCGGGCCGGCGATGAAGCAACGCCGTGCCACCAGCTTGCCGCGCACGCGCACGCGCAACTTCGGATGAAAATGGCCCGACAGCTCGGGCCGCATCTCGCCGCGCGCCGCCTCGTGGCGCAGCACGACTCCGTCCACCAGCGCCTCGTCGACCGCCTCGCCGCCGCAGCGGTCGACATAGACGCGGTCGTGGTTGCCCGTGATCCAGGTCCAGCGCGTCGCGGCGGTCAGCCGGGTGAGCAGGGCGCGCGCGTCGGCGGGTAGGCGGTCGCATCCCTCGACGTCGTGGAAGCTGTCGCCCAGGCACCACGCTTCCTCCGGCGCGAGTGAATCGACCAGCGCGGCGAGACCGGTCAGCGTCCCGATCGAGTCATAAGGCGGCAGCATCTGCCCGCCGCGTGCGTACCAGCTCGCCTTTTCAAGGTGCAGGTCGGCTACCAGCAGCGCGCGTCGCGCCGGCCAGTAGAGCGCGCCCTGCGGCAGCGCACACCAGTCGTGGCCGGCGAAGGCGAGGGCGGCGAACGGAACGGGAACCATCCCACCGTCCATGCCCGAGGCGGCGGGCGCGTTCAACCACTTGCGTGCGCCTGCCGACTCTTCAGGGCTTTGCCAGCGTTCGCGGGATGTTCTATCGCGCTGCGATGCTCACCACACCCGAATCGTGCGTCGACTCACCCGGCCCGATGTGCGCGGCCGATGTCGCACGCGGCGTAACGCGGATGCTGTTGCGCCACGAGCTCACCGCGATCGCCGAGGTGCCGCTCGACGGCGGGCGGCGTGCCGACCTCATGGCGCTCGACCAGCGTGGCCAGTTGGTGATCGTCGAGATCAAGGTGTCGCGCGCCGACCTGCTCGGCGACGCCAAGTGGCAGGACTATCTCGCGCACTGCGACCGCTTCTACTGGGCGGTGCCGGCCGGGTTCGACGCCGCGCCGATTGACGGTGCCGCCTTCCTGCCCGAGCGCACCGGGCTGATCGTCGCCGATCGCTACGACGCCGCGATCGTGCGCGAGGCGCGCACCGAGCCGCTCGCCGCACACGTACGAAAGCGCTGCACGCTCGCCTTCGCGCGCCGCGCCGCGCGCCGCCTGATCGCGGTGCACGATCCCGAGGCGGTGCAGGGCTTCTGAGCGGGCCCGCCACAGCGCGCGCCGGCCGCTCACATCCGCGGGCCGGCCACCGCGCGCTGGGTCTTCGCCGGCGTCTCGTCGAGCACCTTGGCGATCGCGGTCGAGCGCGTGTCGCGTTTGGCATAGTCGCGCGCGGACATGCCCGCGACGTTGTCGGGCTGGTCGGGATTTCCCCCTGCCGCCAACACCGCGCGGACCAGCGTCAGGTCGCGGCGCTGCACCGCGCGGATCAGCGGGGTCTCGCCGCTGCCGTCGGCGAGATTGGCATTGGCCTTGGCGTTGGCGAGGATCTGCACCATCTCGGGCTGGCCGGCCTGGACCGCGAGCATCATCGGCGTCTCGCCCTCGCGGTCGCGCAGATTGGGGTCGGCGCCCTTGGCGAGCAGGTAGCGCAGATAGGCCGAGTCGCCGCGTTTGACGACGATGTGGAGCGCGCCCTCGCCGGTGGTGACGTCGCGCGTGTTGATGATCGTCTGGCCGGGCTGATCGAGCGTCGCGATCACCGCGTTGCCGTCGCCCTTCCGAATCGACTCGAGGAACTTGTAGCTCTGCGACTGCTGCTGCGCCGTGGCGGGGAGGGGGAGTGTGCCGAGCGGGAGCAGCAGCGCGGCGGCAGGAAGCAGGCGGCGGATCATGGTTCGGGCGGTCTCGCGTCGGCGGAGCGGAAAGGGTTGCGGGATGGGCTATAACGCATCACATCTGCCGCCACCATGAACATGCGTCGTCCCATCGCCGCCGCGCTGTCGCTCGCGCTGGCCGGAACGGTGGCGGCCTGCTCGAGCGAGCCGGCCGCCACCCCGCCGCTCGCCGGCGCACGCATCGGCGGCGCCTTTGCGCTGACCGACCAGGAAGGGCGCGCGCGCACCGAGCGCGACTTCGCCGGGCAGTATCGCATCGTCTATTTCGGCTATACCTTCTGCCCCGACGTCTGCCCCACCGACGTGCAGAACATCGCCGCGGGGCTGCGGCTGATCGAGCGGAGCAATGCCGCGCTGGCGGCGCGAATCACACCGATCTTCGTCACGGTCGACCCGGCGCGCGACACGCCCGCCGCGCTCAAGCGCTTCGTCTCGGCCTTCCACCCGCGGCTGGTCGGGTTGACCGGCTTGCCGCCGCAGATCGCCGCCGCAGCCAAGACGTTCGGCATTTATTACGCGCGCGGCAAGGGCAACGCCGATGGCTATCTGATGGACCACAGCCGCCAGATCTATCTGTTCGATCCGCAGGGTAAGCCGCTCGCGCTGTTGCCCGAGGGGCCGCCGCAGGCGATCGCCGACGAGGTGACGAAATGGGCGCATTGACCGGCCGCTTCTGGGAGGACGTGCCGCTCGACCGGCTCGACCGCGCGCAGTGGGAGGCGCTGTGCGACGGCTGCGGCAAATGCTGCCTGCACAAGCTGGAGGACGAGGACACCGGCGAGCTGGTCGCCACCAACGTCGCTTGCCGCCTGCTCGATCGCCGCAGCGGGCAATGTTCCAACTACCGCCACCGCCGCGCTTATGTGAGCGAGTGCGTGCGGCTGACGACGAGCAACGTCGACTCGATCGACTGGCTGCCCTCCACCTGCGCCTATCGCCTGCGCGCGAATGGCGAGCCGCTGCCCGACTGGCATTATCTGGTCAGCGGTGACCGCGAGGCGGTGCATCGCGCGGGCCAGTCGGTGCGCGGCTGGACGATCAGCGAGGACGACGCGGGCGACCTGGAACATCATATCGTCGATCGCGATCTCTGATCCGGCCGTGACCGGCGCGACGATCCCCGCGGACTCGATCGAGCTGGTCCGCAACCCGCGCGCGCGGCGGGCCCGGCTTTCGTTCGATCCGACCAGTGGACGCGTGCGGCTGACGCTGCCGCCGCGCGCCTCCGCTGCCAAGGCGCTGGCCTGGGCGGTCGGGCAGCGCGCCTGGCTCGACGCCCAGCGCGCTTTGCTGCCGCAGCCGCGGCCGTTCGTCCCCGGCGCGACGCTGGCGATCGACGACGCGGCGCTGACGATCACGTGGCGGGCGGGCGCACCGCGGCTGCCGCGGGTCGAGGGCGATCGGCTCGTCGTCGGCGGCCCGGCGGAGATGGTCGAGCGGCGTGTTGCGGCATGGCTGCGACGCACGGCGTTGGCGATGCTGGAGGAGGATACCGCGTATTACGCCGCGCTCGCCGGCGTGACGGTCAGCGCGGTGAGCGTCGGCGACCCGCGCGGGCGCTGGGGCAGCTGTGCGCACCATGGCGCGATCCGCTACAGCTGGCGGCTGGTGCTGGCGCCGCGCGCAGTGCGTCGCGCCACCGCCGCGCACGAGGTGGCGCATCGGGTCCATATGGACCATTCGCTGCGCTTCCACGCGCTGGTGGCCAAGCTCTACGGCCGTGATCCTGCGTCTGAGCGCGCCTGGCTACGCGCCAACGGCGCCGCACTTCACTGGTACGGGCGATCGCCCGATGGGTCTCCGGAGGGCGCGCGCGACGGCTGACCGCGCGGTGCGGCGCGGTCGCGGCCCTGATCGCGGCCCTGATCGCGCTGGGGCCGGCCGGTGACTCGATCGAGCCAGTCCTGGTCGAGTCGCTGCGCCGGGGCCGGCGGCGGGGTGGCGCGCGCGTCGGTGCCGTCGTCGGGCGCGGCATCGTCGTCGCGCGCGCGCGGCACCGGCTGCACCACCGGTCGCTCGGGGCCGAACACCGGCGCCTGCGGCTCGGCCGCAGCGCCTGGGTCGATCGCGAGGCCGTCGTCGCCGACGAAGCTGCTGTTGTCGGGTGCGCCGTAATAGCTCTCGACGTCGGGCTCGAGCTGCGCCTCGGGCAGCGTCACCTGCGTGTCGAACGGCTCGATCGGCCGATTGGCCACCGCCTGGCGCATGAATTGCGCGAAGGCGCGCGCGGGCGCAGTGCCGCCGTGCAGCCCGCCGACCGGCTTGGCATCGTCGCGCCCCATCCACACGCCGGTGGTCAGCCCCGAGGAGAAGCCGAGGAACCAGCCGTCCTTGCTGCTGGTGGTGGTACCGGTCTTGCCCGCCACCGGACGGCCGATCTGCGCGGCGCGGCCGGTACCGGTGTTGACCGTGGTCTGGAGCAGGTCGATCATCTGCGCCGCGACGTTGGGCGCCACCAGCACGTGGCTGCGATCGACCTCGTGGCGGTAGATCTCCTCGCCCTCGGCGGTCACGCGCGTGATCCCGAACGGCGTCACCGCCACGCCCTTGTTGCCGACGCTGGCGAAGGCGCGCGTCATGTCGATCACGCGCACCTCGGAGGTGCCGAGCACCATCGAGGGATGCGTGTTGACCGCGGTGGTGATGCCGAAGCGCCGCGCCATGTCGGCCACTGTCTGAAAGCCGACCGCATAGCCGAGCTTGGCGGCGATGGTGTTGAGCGAGAAGGCGAAGGCGGTGCGCAATGTGACCTCGCCCGAGAAGCGGCGCGAGTCGTTGCGCGGGCTCCAGCCGTCGATCGTCACGGGCTCGTCGATCTCGCGGTCCTCGGGCGTGCGCCCGGCCTCGAGCGCCGACAGGTAGACGAACAGTTTGAACGCCGAGCCGGGCTGGCGCTGCGCCTTGGTGGCGCGATTGTAGTTGGAGCCGACGTAATCGGTACCGCCGACCATCGCGCGCACCGAGCCGTCGCGGTCGAGCGCGACCAGCGCGCCCTGCGCGCCCGCAGGGGCATTGGCGCGCACCGCCTCGTCGGCAGCGCGCTGCATCGCCGGGTCGAGCGTGGTCCACACTTCGAGCGGCTTCTCGGTCTCGTCGATCAACAGCTCTAGCTGGGGCAGCGCCCAGTCGGTGAAATAGCGCACGCTGTTCTGCCGCGGTGCGGGCGCGAGGCGGACGTCGTTGGGATCGGCCGCGGCGGCCTGGCTCGAGGTGATGAAGCCGTTGCGCACCATCTGCTGGATCACCACCCCGGCGCGGCCGACCGCGGCTTCGGCGTCGGCGGTGGGGGAGTAATTGGACGGCGCCTTGACCAGCCCGGCGATCACCGCGGCCTCGGTGAGGCTCAGCTGGCTCGCGCCATGGCCGAAGAACTTCCGGCTCGCGGCGTCGATGCCATAGGCGCCGCCGCCGTAATAGACCTTGTTGAGGTACAGCTCGAGAATTTGGTCCTTGCTGAACTTGCGCTCGATCGCCAGCGCCAGGATCGCCTCGCGGAACTTGCGGCCGAACTTCTTCTGGTTGTTGAGGAAGACCGTACGCGCGAGCTGCTGGGTGATGGTCGAGCCGCCCTGCACCCAATGGCCGCGCTCGTAGCGGACCCCGACCGAGCGGATGATGCCGATCGGATCGACCCCGACGTGGCTGCGAAAGCGGCGGTCCTCCACCGCGATCGTCGCGTCGGACATCACGGCGGGAATGCGATCGTAGCTCAGCCACTGGCCGTAGCTCGGCCCGAGCGAGACCAGCACGCTGCCATCGGCGGCGTGGACCCGCACCATCTGGCCGTTGGGCGAGGATTTTAGCGATTCGAAGCTCGGCAGCTGCGAGCGCGCGATATAGACCGCCACGACGAGCGCGCCGATCGCGAGTAGGGCGAGCGCCAGCAGCATCTTCAGCGCGACGCTGAGCCGTCGCCGCCACGGGGAGCGCGCCTGTCGCGAGCGGGAGGTGCGGGAGGGGGCGCGGGCCATGGCGTCGGCGTTGGCGGATAGTGGCTTGAGCCAAGCTTAACAAGCGGATTGGCGCGCGATTAACTCGCCGCGGTGATTGCGAAGCGGGGCGGCGTTGTCGCCGCTCGACACGACGGTTTAGGCGCGGAGTGCTTCGAGACGGCGCTTCGACGAACGCAGCGCCTCCTCGGCACAAACGGGAGAGAAACCGGGTTGTCCAGCGCCGCTTGGCTACCGATGAGCTTCCCCATTCCCGCAGGGGCTGAGCTCGGCGAAGCCTCTTCTCGAAGCGTAGCCGCGCACTACTCGCCCCCGATCCGTGTCCAGCGCGCCAGCCGCTCAAGCATTCCAGCGCGGGCGAGCGGCGCCAGCAGCGGCGCGGCGAGCACCGGATGCTCCGCCAGCGCGCGCACCGCCCCCGCGATCGCCAGCGGCGTGCTCGCGCGGCGAGCGAAGCGCGCCTGCCATGATGCCGCCGCCATCCCGCCGCCGTCCTGCCACGCGCGCGCCGCGCTCATGCCGCTCGCCAGCGCGATTCCCATGCCCTCGCCGGCGAGCGAAGGGATCACCGCGGCCTGGTCGCCGAGCCGGAACAACCCGGTTTCACCCGACCGCGCGCGCCAGCCATAAGGCACGTTCGCGACCGCCTCGATCGCGCCCGCGCTCGCATCGCCGAGCCGCTCGCCCAGCGCCGGCGCCTCCGCGGCGAGCGTCTCGAGCAGGCGCGCGGGCGTTCCCGCCGCGCTCAGCCGCGAGCGGCGCAGCGCGAGGCAGATGTTGGTGCTGCCGTCCTCCTGCCGCACCACGCCGGCATAGCCGCCGCGGAACAGGTGGAGCTCGACCGCGTCGCCGACCAGCCGCGCCAGTGCGGGTGAGTCGGCCCGGCGCGTGCGCAGTCCCAAAGCCGGGTCTTGCTGAGGCGCCGGCCGCGCCGAGCCGCGCACGTCATGCTTGCCGTTGGCAAGGAACAGCGCGTCGCTCGCCAACAGCGCGCCGTCGGCGGTGCGCACGGCGCCGTCCTCGACCGCCCGCGCCGCGACGCCGCGCTCCACCGCTGCGCCCGTCGCCACAGCGTGCGCGAGCAGCAGCGAGTCGAGCCGGTGGCGCGAGACGCCGCGCGCGGGCGCGGGCAGCGGCGCCTCGACCACGCGCCCCGCGGCGAACAGGCGCACGCGTCGCACCACCGCGGCGCCGAGCGCGTCCGGGTCGATGCCGAGCCGCTCCACCGCCGCCAGCGTGCGCCAGCTAAGGAAACCGCCGCAAAGGGCGTCGCCGGTGTCGCGCGTGCGCTCGATCACCAGCGCACGCGTGCCGCGCTGCGCCAGCGTGATCGCCGCGGCCGCACCCGCGGGACCGCCGCCAAGGATCAGCGGCGCTCGACGCATAGCCGGAACGGGAAGGCGCGATAGACGCGGGCGTCACGCACGCCCGCCGCGGCGAGCAGCGGACTCCACTCGTCGGGCCGATAGCTGCGCGCGATCGAGACATGGCCGTCATGGCGCACGATCGGGTGCCAGCCGAAGCCGCGCGCCAGCACCGGCCAGGCGCGGTAGGCGACGACGTGTCGGTGAAGGTCGCTGACCAGC
Organism: Sphingomonas phyllosphaerae; assembly: GCF_029623345.1. GTDB lineage: Bacteria > Pseudomonadota > Alphaproteobacteria > Sphingomonadales > Sphingomonadaceae > Sphingomonas > Sphingomonas phyllosphaerae_C. The sequence goes on along the minus strand of NZ_JAPYKH010000004.1, from coordinate 162,856 downwards.
CAGCCGACGCGCGCGTGCCGCTCCATCCAGGCGAGGAAAGCGACCAGCTCGTCGCGCGACATATGGTGCGCGACCAAGCTCGAGATCACCAGGTCCCACGGCTCGTCGCCGAGCGCGTGATAGTCGCCGACGCGCCAGTCGATTCCGAATTCTGCCGGACTGTGCGCCAGCGCGGCGGCGCGGCTGCGCTCGTTCTGGTCGATGCCGACGAGCTCGAGGGCGACGCCGCGTCGCGCCCCCCAGCGCGCGATCCGCCGCAGCATGTCGCCGTCGCCATAGCCGACGTCGAGCAGCCGATAGCGACCGCCAGGCCGGCAGGTGCGGCGCAGGAAAGCGAGCGTGGGGCGCGCGGCGAGCGTCACGACATTGACCCGGGCGAGATCGGCCACGACCGCCGCATAGGTCGCGGGCGCAAGATCGTCCGCGTCCATCAGCTCGTCCGCGATTCGCCGCTCGGCGAGCGGGGACGCGCTCACGGCGCGGTACGGAAGGCGATCCCCTCCGCCGCCATGCCCGGACCGAAGGCGAGCGCCACGCCGTGTCGCACCGCCGCACCGCGGAGCACGCGCGCGAGCACGAAGAGCAACGTCGCCGAGGACATGTTGCCGCAGTCGCGCAGCACCGCGCGCGATTCGGCCAGCGCCTCGCGGGGCAGCGCCAGCGCCTGCTCGACCGAATCGAGGATCGAGCGACCGCCGGCATGCACCGCCCAGCGGTCCACCGGCGCGCCGCCGGTGAGCGCGTCGACCAGCGCGCGGTCGCGCAGCGCGCCGCCGAGCCGCCCCGGCACCTCCCCCGAGAGATGCATCGCGAAGCCGCGGTCGGTGATGTCCCAGCGGATCAGCGAGTCCGATTCCGCCAGCGCGGCGCTGAACGGCCGCTCCAGCGCGAGCCCGCCCGGTGCGGCGGTGACCAGCGCGGCGGCGGCGCCGTCGCCGAACTGGAGCATGGCGAGCAGCGGCTCCAGCTCGTCGCTCGCCTGGAGGTGGAGCGTCGACAGCTCCACCGTCACCACTAGGACGCGCGCCGCCGGTTCGGAGCGGACGATGTGGCGCGCGGTGCGCAGCGCGACCACCGCGGCGTAGCAGCCCATGAAGCCGATCAGCGTTCGCTCCACCGTCGCCGCCAGCCCGAGCCGTCGCGCGATGATCTGGTCGACCCCCGGCGCGACGAAGCCGGTGCAGCTTGCCACGACGAGATGCGTGATGCCGTCTAGCCCGACCTGCTCGGCCAGTGCGCCGACTGCGGCGAGCGCGAGGACCGGGGCCGCCGCGGCGTACAGCGCCATGCGGGCGCCGGTGCCGGGCAGCGTCTCGGCGGCATAGAAGCCCCCCGCGGCGACCGGCGAACCCGCGCTCTCGGGCAGCACCGACCAGCGATGCACGATGCCCGCCCGCGCGGCCATCCGCTCGAACAGCCGCGCGGGCCGCTCAGGCAGGCGATGGCGTGCCCAGTCGACAAAGTCGGTGTGGATGTCGTGCGTCGGCGTCGCGGTGCCGATCGCTTGCAGGTACGCGGTACAAGTCATACGCGAGGCATAACGCTCGGGAGCGGCGCTCGGCGCCGACGAGCGGCTGTTCCCGCTTGGGACGAGCCGCGCGGACCGGCCGGTCCGCGGTTCCCGCGCCTAGGCGGGAAGGTGGTGCGGTCGAGAAGACTCGAACTTCCACGTCCTTTCGGACACAACGACCTCAACGTTGCGCGTCTACCAATTCCGCCACGACCGCACGTGATGTCCGCCGGGGCAGGCCCGGCGGCTGGCAGGAGCGGGCCCCTAGCAAAGCCCTGGGGGGCTGGCAACACGCTTTCGTCGCCCGGCTCAGCTTTCCTCGCCGACGAAGCTGAGGTCGAGCCGCTTCGACGTGGCGGGAACGTCGACTTGCGCCGAGTTGAAGTCGAGTTCGCCATTGGGCAGCAGGGTGCGCTGCTGCGGGGTGATCGTCCAGCTGAACACGATCTTGCCCTGCGCATCGCGCAGGTCGGCGCGGATGTCCGGAACGCGCTGGCGCGTCGCCGAAGGGTTGGTGATCTGCCCGCTGACCGCGAACAGCTCCGAGCCATTGGCCATCTTGCGGCGCTCGATCGGGTGATCGACGATGCGCAACGGCAGCTCGGCCGGCCCGATCGAGAGGCCGACCTGCTGCGCCAACCCGGGCGCGGTGGTCCACAGGATCACCGCGACCGCGGCGAGCATCAGCAGCCCGGCGGCGAGGCTGGCGATGGTGCGCATCCGCGCGGTGTTGCGCTCGGGCCGGAACGGCGGGCGGTGCGCGAAGGCGTCGTAGCCGGCGGCGACCGCGGAGGGCTCGGGATCGGCCTCGACCAGCGCGGGCGCGATCGGCGAGGGCGGGGTTGAAAGCGGCGCCGGTGCCGCGATCGGCGGCGGCACGGCGACCGGCTCGGCAACGCGCGAGGCAGGGACGGGAGCCGGCTCGGGCTCGGACGGGTAGGCGGCCGGAACGGCGACACCAGGGGACCCGAGCTCCTCTTCCTCCTCATAGTCGTCGACGAGAAGCTCGTCCTGCGGCTCCTGGTACCAGCTGTGGCGGCAATTGGCGCAGCGCACGGTGCGGCCGGTCGCACCGACCGTGCCGTCCGGCACCTGATAGCGCGCGCGACATTCGGGACATTCGATGATCATGGCGGGCCACCGGCAGGAACTGATCGCGATTCTAAGCACGTGCGAGCCACCTGAGGCAAGCGGCCCGTCGCCTGCTTGATGCGCGCGGGCACGCGTGCGATGGCGGGGGAGCGATGCGCAGGCGAGAGGTGGTGAGCGGCCGGGTGGCGGGGATCGTCCAGTTCGAGAATGTCGGGCTGCGCTACGGCCAGGGCGAGGAGGTGCTGCGCGACGTCAGCTTCGCGCTCGCGCCCGGCGAATTCTATTTCCTCACCGGCGCGAGCGGCGCGGGCAAGACCTCGCTGCTGAGCCTGCTCTACCTCGCGCAGCGCCCGAGCCGCGGCATCATCCGGCTGTTCGGCGAGGATGTGGTGACGCTGCCGCGCGCGCGCATGCCCGGGTTCCGCCGCCGCATCGGCGTGGTCTACCAGGACTTCCGCCTCGTGCCGCACCTCAGCATCGCCGACAACGTGGCGCTGCCGCTGCGCATCGCCGGGGCCGACGAGTCCGACGTCGCCGAGGCGGTGCACGAGATGCTCGCCTGGGTCGGCCTGTCACACCGTGCCACGGCCCGGCCCGTGACGCTCTCGGGCGGCGAGCAGCAACGGGTCGCGATTGCGCGCGCCGTAGCGGGGCGGCCCGAGCTGCTGCTGGCCGATGAGCCCACCGGCAACGTCGACGAGGCGATGGCCGATCGGCTGATGCAATTGTTCACCTCGCTGAACGGTCTCGGCACCACGGTGGTGGTGGCGACGCACGACCCGCAGCTGCTGCGACAGGTGAAGGCCGCGCAGCTGATGCGGCTGGCCGACGGGCGTTTGCTCGACCCGACCGGCGCGCTGCGCTTCCCGCCGGCGCGGGTGAGCATGGCATGAGCACGGCGATCGCCCGCGTGCTCGACCCGACGCGCGCCGGGCGCGCGATGGTGGGCGTGCTCGCCATCATGCTGTTCATGACGCTGCTCGCGGCGGCGGCGGGGATCGGCGCGGGACGCGGCGCGGCGGCGCTGGGCGCGCGGCTGAGCGGTCGCGCGACGGTGCAGCTCACCGATGCCGATCCCGTCGCGCGCACGGCGGCGGCGGCGCGCGCGCTGGCGGCGCTGCGCTCCTCGTCCGCGGTGACGAGCGCGCGCGCGGTACCGCGCGCCGAACTGGAGAAGCTGGTGGCGCCCTGGCTCGGCAGCGCGGCGGACGATCCCGACCTGCCGATGCCCGAACTGATCGATCTCGAGCTCGCACCCGGCGACGACGCGCTCGCGACGGCGCGCGCGGTGCTGCGCCGCGCCGCGCCAAGCGCCGTGATCGACTCGCACGGCGCCGCGGTGGCGCCGCTGGCGCGGCTGCTGCGCGTCGCCGCGGTGGTCGCCGCCGCTGCCGCGGCGCTGATGGTGGCTGCCAGCGCTGCGGTGGTGGTACTCGCCGCGCGGGCCGGGCTGGAGGCGCACCGCGCGACGATCGCGGTGATCCACGGGCTCGGTGCGACCGATATCCAGGTTGCGGGTCTGTTCCAGCGCCGCGTCGCACGCGATGCCGCAACCGCCGCGCTGGTCGCGACCGCATCCGCCGGCGCGGCTACAGCACTGCTGGTGCGCCCTTTCGCCGCGGGTAGCGGCGCGCTCGGCGACGCCGTCGCGCTCGGCGCGCAGGGCTGGGGCGTGCTCGCGGCGCTGCCCTTCGCCTTCGTCGGCTTCGCGGCGCTGGTGGCACGCCGCACCGTCACCCACGCGCTGGCACGAACGCTGTGATCAAGCGGCTGGCCGCGCTGGCGCTGCTCGGCTGGGCGCTGGGCTTCGCATTGTTCATGCTGGCGCTGCCGGGCACCCCCGACGCGGCGCTGCGCACCGACGCGATTGTGGTGCCGACCGGGGCGGCGGGGCGGATCGCGCGCGGTCTCGACCTGCTGGAGCAGCATCGCGCGCGGCGCATGCTGGTGACCGGCACCGCGCCGGGCGTCACGCGCGCCGATCTCGCGCGCATCAGCGGCCATGCCGGCACCTTCGCCTGCTGCGTCGACCTCGGTGCCGAGGCGGTCGACACGCGCGGCAACGCCGAGGAGACCGCTGTCTGGGTCAAGGCGCATGGCTATCGCTCGATCCGGCTGGTCACCTCCGACTGGCACGCCCGCCGCGCCGCGCTGGAGCTCGCCGCCGCGCTCGGCACCTCGGTGAGCGTCGCGGTCGAAGGCGTGCCGAGCGAGCCGACACTGGCGCAGGCGGTCAACGAGTATAACAAGCTGCTGCTGCGCGCGGTGGTGCTGGGGTGGGAGCGGATGAGACGGTGAACGCGCTGAGATCCTGGCTCTTCCGGCTGGTGTTCTACGCCGGCTCGGTACCGATCGTGCTGGTCGTGCCGATCGTCGCGCTGTTCGGCCAGCGCGCGATGATCCCTTACGCGCACGTATGGTCCTATTATCATCGCTGGGCGGCCGCGACCTTTCTCCGCGTCCGTCCGCGGCTGGTGGGCGAGCTGCCTGCCGGGCCGGTGCTTTACGCGGTCAAGCACGAGGCGATGTACGAGACGGTCGAGCTCCAGCCGCTGCTGCGCGGCCCGGCGGTGGTGCTCAAGCGCGAGCTGTGGCGCATCCCTTTCTGGGGCTATGCGACGCGGGTCTATGGCGGCATTCCGGTCGATCGCGAGGCCTCGGCCGGCGCGCTGCGCCAAATGGTGCGCGACGCGAAGGTGGCGCGCGCGGCACGGCGCTCGGTGATCGTCTATCCCGAGGGCACCCGCGTGCCGCACGGCGAGGCGCCGCCGCTGCGTTCGGGGTTCGCCGGGCTGTACAAGGCGCTGGGCTATCCGGTGGTGCCGATCGCGCTCGATAGCGGACGGCTCGGGTTGCGGCGCGGCACGGTGACACCGGGCGAGGTGACGATCCTGCTCGGTGAGCCGATCCCGCCCGGTCTGCCGCGCCGCGAGATCGAGGCACGCGTGCATGCGGCGATCAATGCGCTGAACACGGGGTCTGCGAGCACCGGTGCGGCCTAGACGTCGATTGTGACCGTTGGCGTCCTCCAGAGCTCGTCTCAGGATACACCGCGCCGCACATCCTGACACCGTGGCGCTTGCGGGCCGGTGGAGGCTGAAACGGATTCAGCAGAACGGCTCTCTGTCGGAGGAGGTGCCCTCAGTCGTGCCGGCGGCCGAAGTCGGCGGCGGCGTCGTCCTGGCCCTGGTCGACGATCGACCGGCGGATCGCGCGCGTCCGCGCGAAACGGTCGTACAGCGCGTCGCCGTCACCCCAGCGGATCGCGCGCTGCAGCTGGCTGAGATCCTCGCTGAAGCGCTGGAGCATCTCCAGCACCGCCTCCTTGTTGGCGAGGAAGACGTCGCGCCACATCACCGGGTCGGACGCGGCGATGCGGGTGAAGTCGCGAAAGCCGCCGGCGGAGAATTTGATCACCTCCGATTCGGTGACCTGGCCGAGATCATCCGCGGTGCCGACGATCGTATAGGCGATCAGGTGCGGCAGGTGGCTCGTCACCGCCAGCACGCGATCATGGTGGTCGGGCGCCATCCGCTCGACGTCGGCGCCGAGGCGGTGCCAGAATTCCTCGACCCGCGCCACCGCCAGCGGATCGCTCTCCGCCAGCGGGGTGACGATGCACCAGCGGCCGCGGAACAAGGAGGCGAAGCCCGCCTCGGGGCCGCTCTGCTCGGTCCCTGCCACCGGGTGCGCGGGCACGACGCGCTCGGGCGGCAGCACCGCGGCGAGCGCCTGCGCCACCGCGGTCTTGCAGCTGCCGACGTCGCTGACGATCGCGTCAGCGGGCAGCTCCTCGGCGATCTCGGCGGCGACCGCGCCCATCGCGCCGACCGGCACGCACAGGATGACGAGATCGGCGTCGGTCACCGCCGCGGCAGCGCTGTCGGCGACGTCGTCGACCAGATCGACCCGCCGCGCGGTCTCGCGCACCTCTGCGCTGGCGTCATGTCCGGTGAGCCGCACCGTCGGCAGATACTGGCGCACCGCGCGCGCCACCGACGAGCCGATCAGCCCGAGCCCGATGACGGTGACGCGGCTGAACGGCAGCATCAGCCGCGCTCGATCCCGGCGTCGGCCGCCTCTGCGTGCACCGGCGCGGTGCCGCGCTCGACCAGCGCGCGCAGCGCCGCGGCGACGCCGCGCGTCTCGTCCTCGGTGCCGATGGTGATGCGCAGGCCCTGCGCGAGCCCTTGGCCGGGCAGCCAGCGGACGATATAGCCCGCGTCCATCAGCCCCTTGTAGGCGGTCTCCGCGGTCAGCGCGCCGTCGAACACGACCAGCACGAAATTTGCCTCGCTCGGGATCGAGCGCAGCCCGGCGTTGCCCAGCTTGGCGATCTCGTCGACGAACCAGGCGCGCCAGACCGCGTTGTGCGCGCGCGTGTGCTCGACGAACGCGCGATCCTGGATCGCGGCGACGGCGGCGCGCTGGCCACCGATGGTCATGTTGAACGGCAGCCGGATGCGGTGCAGCGCCTGGACGATGTCGGCATGCGCATAGCCCCAGCCGATGCGCTCCGCGGCGAGCCCGTGGATTTTGGAGAAGGTGCGCGTCACCAGCACGTTGGATGCGGTTGCGGCGAGCTCGAGCCCGCCATCGTCGTCCTCGTCGGCGAGATATTCGGCATAGGCCTGGTCGAGCACCAGCAGCACCGTCGGCGGCAGCGCGGCGTGGAGCCGCGCGATCTCGGCGCGCGGCGCGAAGGTGCCGGTCGGGTTGTTGGGGTTGGCGACGTAGACGACGCGCGTGCGCTCGCTGACACAGGCGAGGATCGCATCGACGTCGGTGGCATAATCGCGATCGGGCGCGATCACTGGGGTGGCGCCGACGCGCCGCGCCGCGATCTCGTACACCGCGAAGCCGTAGCGGACGAAGATCACCTCGTCGCCCGGCCCGGCGAAGGCGCCCGCGGCGAGGTGGAGGATCTCGTCCGAGCCGTTGCCGTAGATGATCCGCGCCGGGTCGAGTCCGAAGCGCGCCGCGATCGCCTCGCGCACGATCGTTCCGCTCGCGTCGGGATAGCGTTCGAGCGAGTCGGCCGCCGAGGCGAAGGCGGCGCGCGCCGCGGGCGAGGTGCCGAGCGGGTTCTCGTTCGAGCTGAGCTTGGCGACCTTGCGCCCGTCGTCAGTGGTGGAGCGCCCCGGAACATAGGGGGCGATGTCCATGATCCAGGACTTGGGGCGGGGCGCGTCACTCATGCGCGATCGGGTAGCCGGTGTGAGGCGGCGGGGGAAGAGGGCGGGGCGTCACAGCTCCTGGCGCACCTGCGCGTGCGCGAGCAGCGCGAACAGCCCGGTGCCGCCAATCACGTTGCCGATCAGCGCGGGCAAGATCAGCCCGACGAGCGCGTGCGTGAAGCTCACCTCGCCCGCGAGGGCGAGCAGCCACGCCTCGCCCGAGCCCGCCACGACATGCGCGAAACCGCCCAAAGCGATGAAATAGGTGAGCAGGAACACTACCCAGAATTCCTGCCCGCGCGACGAGGGCAGCGCCCAGGGCACCGCCGCGATCAGGAAGCCGGCGGGGATGCCGAGCCGCAGCGTCGCCCAGAAATCATGCGCGAGTAGCTCACGCGACGTCTCCAGCATCGCCGCGCCGCCCTCGGGCGAGCCGATCAGGCGATAGTGAACCAGTCCCGCGATCAGGAGCGTGCCGAGCAGGTTGGTGCCGAACACCAGCGCCCACAGCCGCAGCAGCCGCGCGAAATTGCCGAGGCTCGGATGGGTCGCCACCGGGATCACCGCGGACAGCGTGCTCTCGGTGAAAAGCTGAAGTCGCCCGAGGATTACCACGAGGAAGCCGAGCGTGTAGCCGACGCTGGTCACCAGCGGCGTCCAGCCTGCCTCCGGCAGGTCGCGCGCGATCAGCGACTTGCCCAGGATCGAGGCGCTGATTGCGACCCCGCCCGCGAGTCCCGACCAGACCAGCGACCAGCTCGGCCGTTCCAGCTCCTCGTCGCCGGCACGGCGGATCACCTCGTGGACCACGCGCGGGCTGACCGACTGGCGCTGCTCCACCGCGGCGCGCTCGTCGGGATCGAGATCGATGTCGCGCTCGCGCGCCGCGGCGTCGTCCGCCATGAAGGGGCTCCCCGCGTCGGGGTGACGCGCTACGCCAACGCGGCGCAGCCGTGCGCGGGTCCGGCTCGACTTGGGCGGGGCGGCGCGGGTAAAGCGGCTGCCCGATGCTCACCACGCCCTCCTCGCTGGACCAGCGCTTCGGCCTGTCGCGTCACGTCGTGCTGCCGGGGCCGTTGCGGCTCGACGGCGGCGCCCTGCTCGCGCCGGTCGAGATCGCCTATGAGACCTATGGCACGCTCGCGCCCGACGGCGGCAACGCGCTGCTGATCTGTCACGCGCTCACCGGCGACCATCACGTTGCCTCGGCACATCCGCGAACCGGCAAGCCGGGCTGGTGGCAGCGCATGGTCGGCCCAGGCCGCCCGATCGATACCGACCGCTTCTTCGTGATCTGCGCCAACGTGCTCGGTAGCTGCATGGGCAGCTCGGGGCCGGCGAGCGCCGATGCGGCGACCGGGCGGCCGTACGCGATGGCGTTCCCGGTCATCACGATCCGCGACATGGTGCGCGCGCAGGCGCTGCTGCTCGACCATCTCGGCGTGGCGAGGCTCGCCGCAGTGGTGGGCGGATCGATGGGCGGGATGCAGGCGCTGAGCTGGGCGGCGACCTTCCCGGAGCGGCTCGACGCCTGTCTCGTCATCGCCTCCACCGCGCGCCACACCGCGCAGAACATCGCCTTCCACGAAGTGGGGCGCCAGGCGATCATGGCCGACCCGAATTGGGCGGGTGGTGACTATTACGACGGCATGCCTCCCGCCGCGGGGCTGGCGGTGGCGCGGATGGCGGCGCACATCACCTATCTCTCCGAAGCGGGGCTGACCGAGAAGTTCGGGCGACGGCTCCAGGCGCGCGAGCAGAAGTCGTTCGGCTTCGACGCCGATTTTCAGGTGGAGAGCTACCTGCGCCACCAGGGCCTGGCCTTCACCGACCGGTTCGACGCCAACTCCTATCTCTACATCACCCGCGCGATGGATTATTTCGACCTCGCCGAGGAGCATGGTGGGCTGCTCGCCAACGCTTTCCGCGCCGCGCGCGCGCGCTTCTGCCTCGTCAGCTTCGACACCGACTGGCTGTACCCCACCGCCGAGTCGCGCGCGATCGTCCAGGCACTGGTGGCGGCGAGAGCCCCCGCCAGCTTCGTCGAGCTGTCGAGCCCTTATGGCCACGACGCCTTCCTGCTGGATTCGGCCGAGCTCGACCGCGTGATCGGCGGCTTCCTCGGGACCGGCGCGTGAGCCTGCGCCCCGATCTCGCGATCATCGCCGCGCACGTGCCGCCGGGCGCGCGCGTGCTCGACGTCGGCTGCGGCGACGGCGAGCTGATGAAGGCGCTGCGCGACACCAAAAGCGTCGACGCGCGCGGGCTCGAGCTCGACCCGCGCAACGTCGCCGCCGCGGTGTCGCGCGGACTGTCGGTGATCCAGGGCGACGCCGACACCGACCTCGCCGGCTATCCCGACCAGAGCTTCGACTACGCCATCCTGAGCCAGACGCTGCAAACCGCGCGCGCGCCCGACCGTGTGCTCGACGAATTGCTGCGGATCGGGCGCCACGCCTTCGTCAGCTTCCCCAACTTCGCGCACTGGCGGGTGCGGTTGTCGCTGCTGTGGGGCGGCCGGATGCCGGTGACGCGGCTGCTGCCCGAGCGCTGGTACGACACCCCCAATATCCACCATCTCACCGTGGACGATTTCCGCGCGCATCTCGCCGAGCGCGGTGTGGCGACCGAAAACGCCTGGTTCCTGTCGGGCGACAAGCGCACCGGCAGTGCGGCGGCGAACTTCCTCGCCGAGCATGCGGTTTTCCTGCTGCGCCGGAACCCTGCCGATTGATCGGGGTTAATCCGAGCCAACCACCGGAGTAATCGAAGCGACGTCATGCCCAACACCGCGCTCATCGTTGAGGACGAGATCTTCGTCGCGCTCGACCTCGAGCGGATCCTTGAGGACGCGGGATTCGTGGTCGCCGCGATCGCGGCGGATGCGGAGAGCGCTTATCGCGCCGCGCCGGGCTGTCAGTTCGCCTTCGTCGACGTCAACTTGCGCGACGGCGCAACCGGGCCCGTGATCGCCGAGCGGATTGCGCGCGAATATGGCGTCAAGGTGGTGTTCGTCACGGCCAACCCCGGGCAGATCACCGACCCCGGCAGTGCGCTCGGCTATATTCGCAAGCCGTTCAACGATGAGGCGATCCTCAGTGCGGCGCTGACCGCGACCGAGATGGCGCCGGCCGATGCGGCGACGCCTTCCGAGTTCGTCAGGTGGCCGCGGCGCGGCTGAACGCGGGCAGCGGCACTGTCACCACCAACTCCAGCCCGTCCGGATGCCAGGTGCGCGTCACCGCGCCGCCGAGCTGTCGCACCGCGCTGAGTTCGATCAGCTGGCTGCCGAAGCCGCCCCCCGGCGGGGGTAAGTCGAGGGGAGGACCGTCGCGCTCGCGCCAGTCGAGGCGTACCGTGCCGTCGCCGCGCGCCACCGCGAGGTCGATCCAGCCGTGCTCGGCCGACAGCGCGCCATATTTGCTCGCGTTGGTGGCGAGCTCGTGGAACAGCAGCGCGAGCGGCGTGGCGGCGCGATCGTCGACCGCGACGTCGTCGCCACTGATCGTGATGCGCTCGCCCGCCACGCGCTGATACGGGGCGAACAGCTCGCCGAGCAGGCCGTGGAGGCTGTCCTGCGCGCGGTTTGGGCGGGACTCGTTGCTGTGCGGCCGGACGAAATCATGCGCGCGGCCCAGCGCGATGATACGCTGGCGCAGGTCGTTGGCGACGGTCGCCAGCTCGGGATGCGCGCGCGCGGCGAAGTGGATCAGCCCCGAGATCACCGAGAAGATGTTTTTGATGCGGTGGCTCAGCTCCTGGCTGACCACCTCGCGCTCCTCAAGCGCCAATTTCTGCTCGTGGATGTCGGTGCAGGTACCGAACCAGCGCGTGATCGCGCCGTGGCGATCGCGGATCGGCAGCGCGCGGCCGAGCACCCAGCGATAGGTGCCGTCGGCGTGACGCAGCCGATACTCGATCTGATAGGCCTCGCCGGTCTCGAGCGAGTGGCGCCACACCGCCCAGGCGCGCGCCTGATCGTCGGGGTGGAACACGCCGTTCCACTCGTCGCCGTCGGTCGTGCCCTCGGGCATGCCGGTGAACTCGTACCAGCGCGCGTTATAATAATCGTGATAGCCGTCGGGCAGCGTTGACCACACCATCTGCGGCATCGTGTCCGCCAGCGTGCGGAAGCGCGTTTCGCTCTCGGCGGCAGCGCGGCGTGCTTCGCCCGCGGCCTCGCGCCACGCCGCGTCGTCGCGCGAGCCGCGCAGCCGCGCCATCACGTCGGCGGCGAGTACGCGCAGCCCGTCGCGCTGCAACGCCGTCAGTCCCTCCGGGCGCGGCGCCATATCGAGCACGCACAAAGCGCCGAGCGGGACGCCGTCGTCGGCCACCAGCGGCATTCCGGCGTAGAAACGCACGCCCGGGTCACGCAGCAGCGGGTTGCCGAGAAAGCGCTCGTCCGCGGTCAGGTCGGGGAAGACGGTGACGTCCTCCTCCCACATCGCGTGCGCGCAGAAGGATTCGGAGCGCTTGGTGCCGTCCATGTCGGTGCCGGTCGCCGCGAGGAAGGTCTGGTCGGCCTCCTCGATCAGCGTGATCAGCGCGATAGGCGCAGCGCACAGCTGCGCGGCGAAGTCGGTGATCTGGCGCAACGCGGCCGAGCGGCGCAGCGTGGCGAGGTTGAGCGAGTCGATCGTCGCACGACGCCGCGCCTCGTCGACCCGCCAACCGCGCGCGGCGATCCCGGACCTACCGGGCTCGATCACACTGCCGGGCGACGCGCCCACGCTAAGCGCGCCCACGCGCGCAGGCCGGCGAACAGCGGTAGAAAACGGAGTTGTCGCCGAAATTCGCCGTAAGATCAGAGGGATAAAACATCGACTTTGTCGCAATCTGAGAAAGTGCCGGTCACGCTACCACGCGGTAGGTGACCTATCGAGCGTTCTGCGGGCAACACCGCTTATCTTCAACGCTCAGCGGGATAAAACGCCGCAACACCCCGAATAGCGCCGTAGCGAGCCGAGAAGCGCGAATGCGATACGTACCTGTCCGGGATGGGCCAGGGGCGCGCAGCGCCGCTTCGACGATGATGAGACGAGCGAAACGGTGTCCGCCCGACCGCCTCCCGCCTAGGCCGCACGGATCGGAACGATGCCCTCGCTCTGAAGCGCCTGGATAAGCGGAATAGCCGTGTCGACGATCAGGTCGGACCGCACCTCGACGCCCGACTCGACCAGCTTGCGCCCCTGCACATAGTCCTTTGTGGCGTTGACGCAGTCGAGCGCGATGACCCGGCCCTGGCGGAGGTAGATCACCGAGAAGGAACGCGCGGCGACGGTGCCGCGCAGCACCGCGAGATCGTGTCCCGCGGCGAGGCCGACCGTCTGCAGGCGCAGGTCATATTGGTTCGACCAGAACCACGGCACCGCGTAATAAGGATGCGCGACGCCGACGATCGCACGCGCGACCGTGCCCGCCATGTCATTGGCGTTCTGCACCGACTCCAGCCGGATCCGCGCGCCGTCGGCGAAGGCGTTGGCGTGCGTGGCACAGTCGCCGATCGCGTAGACGTCGGTCAGACTGGTCCGGCACAGCGCATCGACCTCCACGCCGTTGCCGCCGCGCGCGCCGGCGGCGAGGAGCGGTGCCACCGCCGGGACGATGCCAACGCCGACGATCACCAGGTCTGCCGGGACGAGCTCGCCCGAGGTGAGGCGCACCCCGCAGGCGGCGCCGTCATGCTCCTCGATGCCGTGGACGGTGGTGCCGAGCCGCAGCGTCACCCCGCGCGACCGATGCTCGGCCTCAAGGAAGCGCGCCAGCATCGTCCCCGACATGCGTGCGAGGACGTGCTGCTGCGCCTCGATCAGCGTCACTTCCTTGCCGGCGCCGACCAGCACCGCCGCGGCCTCGAGCCCGATATAACCGCCCCCGATCACGACGACCCGGCGCGCCGCGGGAAGCTCGCTCGACAGGAGATCGGCGTCCGCGCGCGAGCGCACCGAGTGCACCCGCGCGAGCGCGGCCCCCGGGCAGTCGAGCCGGCGCGCCGCCCCGCCGGTTGCCCAGACGAGGCGACGATAGCCGATGCTGCTGCCGTCCGCCGCGGTGACGCGGCGCGCCGCGGGGTCGACCGCGACGATGCGACAGCCCGGCCTGAGGTCGACCGTCTTTTCCTGCCAGAAGGCGGCCGGCCGGATCAGCAGACGCTCGAAGCTCTTCTCACCGGCGAGATACGCCTTGGTCAGCGGCGGTCGCTCGTACGGCAGCTCGTGCTCGTCTCCGATCAGCGCGATCGTGCCCTGGTAGCGGAGCTGGCGCAGCGCGATCGCCGTCTGGGCACCGGCCTGGCCGGCTCCCACGATCACGACGTCATAGTCGCTCACCGCCGCCTCGCTCACCGCCGCACGCTCACGACTCCGGGGCGATCGTCACGCGGAGGCCGTCGAGCCGCTCGTCAAACGCGATCTGGCAGCCCAGCCGCGACGTCGGCGCGACATGGTCGAGCCCGTCGAGCAGCTCGCGCTCGGCCTCGCTGGGTGGCGGTAGGGTGAGCGCCTGCGCGGGATCGACGATGACGTGACAGGTCGCGCAGGAGAGCGAGCCGCCGCACGCCGCCAGCAGCTCGTCGATGCCGTTGTCGCGGATCACCTCCATCACCGAGAGGCCGGCATCGGCGGGGAGCGGCCGGGTGGCGCCGTCGCGGGTGGTCACGATCAGAGAGGCCATGGGTAGTTCCTGCTGGGTGTGAAGGAGCGACCGGGCGCCGCGCTCGTCCGCCGGGAGCGAGGCGCCGGCAGCGATCAATAATGGAAGCGGAAGTCGATCCCGACGCGGCGCGGGGTCAGCACGCCGCGCGCATAATAGCGCTCCACCACATCGGTGCGGACCTGGTTGAGCGACGAGATATCGTTGCTGATCGCGGTCACTGCATATTTGTTGGTGAGGTTGTCGGCGAAGAGGCCGATCTCGAACTGCTTGCTGACATAGTTGAGCGAGGCGCTGTGCGTGACATAGCCGGGTATCGCCTCGCCGTTGCCGCGCAGCCCGACGCGCGAGTAGATCTCGCCGCGATAGATCGTCGCCCAGATCGCCTCGATCTTGCGGTCCTGGTCGAGCGCGTGGCTGTAGATCACCTGCGCGCTGCCCGAGTTCTTGGCCGAGCCCGGCAGTCGGTCTCCCTCGAAGGCGTCGTAGCGGACGCCCTGGCTCACGACGAGCCCGGTGACGTCCTGGGTGAGATGCGCGTCGACGTAGGAATAGGTGCCGATCACGGTCAGTTCGCGAAGGGGGCGCAGCGTGGCCTGCACGTCGAAGCCGCGCGAGACCGCGTCGGCGCCGTTCACGGTGATGCCGATCGCGCCGTTGACGGTCTGGCTCGGCACCTGGACCCCACTCCAGTTGATCTCATAGCCGTCGACGGTCAGCTGGAGGCGCTTGTCGAAGAGGCTGGCGCGAAGGCCGATCTCCTTGTTGCGGGTGCGGTCGGGGCCGTAGACCAGCTCGTTGGGCAACGCGCAGAGGTTCTGCCCGGCGGGCAGCGGCTGGATGCAGGGGACGACCCGGTTGACACCGCCCACGCGATAGCCGGTCGAGTAGGTGAAATAGGCGAGCAGCCCCTCGCCGAACTTGTAGGAGGTGTTCGCCTTCCAGACGAGGCCGTCCTTGGCAGTGTCACCGGTGCGGATCCGGCTCGGGTCGATCGTGAAGGAGGGGTAGGGCATGCGGGCCAGCCCGCCGCTCAACAGCGGCAAGTCGGACCCGCCGCTGACCTCGGCGTCATATTTGAAATAGCGCAGGCCCCCGGTCACCTGCCACGCCTGGGTGAGGTGGAGCGTGCCCTCGCCGTAAGCCGCCTTCTCCACTGTCTTGCTGTTGACCTGCGAGATATATTCGAGGTTGTCCGGCCGCGGGATGTCGAAATATTCGGCGAAACCGGGTGTGTACTCCTGCCGGTTGCTGTCGAACTTGAGCCGGTTGTAGAAGCCGCCGATCACCCAGTTGAACGGGCCGCCGTGTGTCGAGACGAGCCGGACCTCCTGGTTGAACTGCTTATAATGCTGCTCGTTGTCGGCATAGGAGGAGAATTGCGGGAAGGCTTCGTAGCCATAGTCGAGGTCGAGCAGCAGGTCGGTGTTGTCGTCCACCGAGGTGATGTGCTGCTTGGTATAGGCTGTGGTGCTGACGAGCTGCGCGATGCCGCCGAGATTGATGTCGAACTCCGCCGCGAACAGATCGGCGTTGCGCTCGACCGGCTCGAGATAGCGCCACGGTCCCTCGTAGCGGCCGGTACCGAGCACGCCGGCGGCATTGGCCTGGCGCCCACCGGTCTTGGTGTTCTGGTGCGCGTAGGTGAGATACGCCTTGATGTTGGGATTATACTCCAGCAGCAGCTGATTGCGCGTGGTGAAGGTGTGCTCATAGTTCACATCCTTCTTGCGCTTGAAGTTGCTGCCGTAATTGCCCGTGTCGAGCGAGCCGGTCGAGGTGTCTGTGGCGCGGCCGGGCTGCGGGTCCGAGACGCCGGGCTCTTGCAGCAGATAGTTGTAATCGATGAAGCCGGCGTTGGCATAATAACCGGTGGCGGTACGGAACGCGATGTGATCGCGCACGATCGGGACGTTGAGCGCGACGTCGCCAACCGCGCCGAAATCGTCGGAATACGATTGCGCATAGCCGCGGCCGTGGACGTCGAGGCTGAAGCGGTCGGTCTCGGGCCGGTTGGGCAGGTAACGCACCGCGCCGGCGAGCGTGCCGAGACCGTAGAGCGTGCCCTGCGGCCCCTGGAGCACCTCGACCCGGTTGATGTCGATCAGCTTGAAGTCGAGGTAGAGCGGCACTTCGCCGAGATAGACCCCCACCGCATTGCCGCTGTCGGCGCCGCCGACGCTGGTGTCGCCCGACGAGATGCCGCGCAGGATGATCCCGCCGGTCGAGCCCGGGCCGGTGTCCGCGACGGTCACGCCGGGCGTGAACGACGCGAGCGAGCGGATGTCATCGAGCCGCTGCGACGCGATCGTCTCGGCGGAGACCGCGCTGATATTGATCGGTGCGTCCTGCAGCGTCGTGCGCCGCCGGCTGCCAGTGACGACGATCTCGTTGCCGTCGATCGCGGCGGCGGTGTCGTCGGGTGCGGCGGTGGTCGGTGCCGCACCGGTCGCGGCCTCCTGCGCCAGCGCCGGTCCACCGGCGACGCCCATCAGCGCGGTCGCGCACAGCCACCCTGCGCGGGAGAAACGTCCTGCCATCAAAGCCCCCAATCGGTACGTTGAACGAGTCGCCCCTCCGCGACTGTCGGCCGGCGTCGGCCCTCGCACGGAGCCGATCGCTGCGGTGCGAGATTGTTGGCACCCGCGGCAAATCGATATGGGGTGTTTGACGTAAGCGGTCGCGCCGGCGCTGGCGCCTACGTCAATTGGCGCATGTCGGTTGTGCCAGGCCGCGCGCTATGCCGATCGCATGGTCCGATCCTTCCTTCTCGCGCTGAGCGGCTGCGCTGCCCTCTGCGTCGGACTGCCCGCGGCGGCGGAGCGCACGCCCACCGCGCGGCTGGTCCATTGCGGCGGCGAGACCTGCCTGCGGCTCTCGGGCCGGCGTGTCGGCGCGGCGACCGCGGTGCGGGTGGACGGCCGCGACCTGCCCGTCGTCGGCGAGCGCTCCTGGCAGGTGACGGTGCCGCTCGCCGAGGCGAGGAGCTGGCGGCTCATCCGCGGCTATGCGGTGCCGATCACGCTGGTCGATCGCGCGAGCGGGGCGGAGCGCATGCTGGCGGTGCCGGTACCGCCCGGCGCGCTCGGCGCGCGTATGGAGCTGGCGTCGCTGATCGTCCGCGCGCGCTGACCCCGCGCGGGACGCTACGTTCTTCGCCCCGCGCTTGTGCCGGCGCAGGCGCGATCCTACATGGCTGCGACCCGATCGCCGGAGAGCGATGGGCAGCGATGCAGGAGATGAGGATGAAGATCGGTCTGGCCGCATGTGCCGCAATCCTGATGGCCACGCCCGCGCTCGCCGCGCCCGGCGCGGACCCGCTCTCGGCCGAGAGCAGCGTGCTCAACCTGCGCGGCATCGATCTCACCAGCGTCGAGGGGCAGCAGCGTCTCGCCATCCGCATGGATCGGGTCGCCGATACCGTTTGCGGGCAGGGGATGAGCAGTGTCCATCTCGCGCTCGCCGCACAGGCGCGTGAGTGCCGCAGCGATGTGCTCAGCGACATGCGCAGCCGAGTCGCCGCGGCGACCGCGGCGCGGGACCTTGGCGGCGCGACCCAGCTCGCGATGCGCTGAGCGGCGGACGCGAGTGGTCGCCGGCCGATTGCTCGCGCCGCCTCGTCAAACGGCGTATGGTGACGGGTGAACCGGCGGGGCACGCTCCGGCTCATGTCCCGTTCCTTCCTGTATCGCATCGAGCGCCGGGTGTTGACCCGGCCGCGCCCGTTCGCTCGCGTGCTCGTCGCCTCCCTCCTGCTCGGCGCGGCGCCGGCGCCGTTCCCGCGCTTCGCTCCTTGGATCGACGGCACCGCCGACGAGGCCGAGACTCAGGTGCAGCGGATCGATCCGGACACGTTCGTCATCCGCCAGTCGGTGCGGACGAATTTCGAGGCGCCTTTCCTCTACCTGCTGTTCGGCCGCGACCGCGCGCTGCTGATCGACACGGGGGCGGGCGGGCTGCGGGTGCGACCTACCGTCGACCGGCTGATCGCGACATGGCGCGGCGCGCACGCCAACCGGACGGTCCGACTGATTGTCGCGCACTCGCACGGCCACGGCGACCATCACGCCGGCGACGGCGAGTTCGCCGATCGGCCCGACACGCAGCTGGTCGGGCTGTCGCCCGGCGCGGTCGCGGCCTTCTTCGGCATCCGCGACTGGCCCGAGCAGGTCGGCCGCTACGATCTCGGCGGGCGCGTGCTGCGCATCGTCCCGACGCCGGGGCATGAGCCGGCGCACATCATGGTCTATGACGCCCGGACGCGGCTGCTCTTCTCCGGCGACATGCTGTATCCCGGCCGGCTCTACGTGCCGCGCGACCAGACCGCGGTGTTCCGTGCCAGCGCCGATCGGCTGGCGCGGTTCGCACGGCAATACCCTGTTCGCGCGCTGCTCGGCGCGCATGTCGAGATGACCCGCACGCCGAGCCAGGACTATGCGATGCGCGCGCCCGCCCACCCTGATGAGCACGGGCTCGCGCTCCCGCCCGCCGCAATTGACGAACTCCAACGGGCGGTGGCCAGCGCGTCTACGCCGGCAGAGATCGACCGACATGCCGATTTCATCGTCTACCCGGTCGCACCGCGCGCGCCCTAGGTTGATCGACACTCGGAGGGACTGGTCGATCCACCCTGTAGGAAGAGGTGGCAGTCCGTCGGGCTGACGGAGGGCAGTCACCGCTAGTGAAATCCAGCCACGTGCGCGGGCGGCGAGACTCCCGTCTTTGTGCGCGACGCCACCTCCCCTTGCAGCGGAGAATGTGCGCTTAGTGGATCAGCCGTCAGTCCCCGATCCGGCCGGGCTTCTTCCACCACGACAAGGTGTGCGCGTCATGCGCGCTGGTCCACAGCCCGGCGCGCGTGTAGCGCAGCGCTCCGCTGCCCGCCGCCCGGCCGACGCGCGCGGTGATTGCGAGCGAGAGCGGGTCGATGACCACGAAGGTCTGCCCGGCGGTGGTGCGCAGCCATACCTTGCCGCCGCCCGCGTCGATGTCGCCGTACTGAAGCGTCGCGTCGACCTTGACCCGTCCCGTCACGTCGCCGCTCGCCGGATCGATCCGAGCGACGGTGCCGTCGCCCTGCTCCTGCACCCACACCGCACCCTCGCCCGCGACCAGGAAGCCGGGCTCGCGCCCCAGCGCGGTGCGATGGACGACCTTGTTGCTGGCCGGATCGATCTTCTGCAGGCTCTGCCCCGCCGCACTGACGGCCCATAGCGCGCCCATGCCGAACGACAGATAGAAGGTGCCGGGATCCACCGCGATCGAGGCGGCGACGCGGTCGGTGGCGGGATCAATCCGCGCGACGGTACCCGCGGCGTCGCTCGCCACCCAGACCGAGCCGGCGCCGGCGCCCACGTTGAGCTCGCCCTTGGGATTGGCGATCCCGGTCGGGATGGTGGCGGTGATCGTGGCGGTGCGCAGGTCGATCCGGTTGACGCTGAGCGTGCTGCAGTCCGCCACCCAGAGCGAACCGGCAGCGATCGCCATCGCGCCGCACGGATGCGCCATCGCCACGTCGGCGAGCTTGCCGCGGCGCGACCAGCGCTCGACCCGGCCCTTGTTGGTGGCCCACACCGAGTCGCCGTCCACCGCGAGGAAATCCGCGAAGCCGGGGACCTGGATCACCTGCTCGCGCGGCGTCGCCGTCCAGCCCGGCGTCGGTGCCGCGCCCGCGAGCACCGCGGCGAGCGCGATCGTCGCCGCGCGCGTCGCTGCCCGCGCCGTCAAGCGGCGGCCTCCGCACCGTCGCGCTCGTGCTGGTCGTCGTGCGCCTTGTAGCGCGCGATCAGCGGCCGCGCGGGGAAGAGGAACTGCTCGCCGATCGATAGCCGCCGGCGCTCGTCCTGGCCGACGATCTCGGCCTCGCCCTCGCCGAAGGTACCGAAAATCCGATCCAGCAGGATCAGCGAGTTGCCGTAATTGCACCGAGTCTCTGCATAGCCGGTCGAATGGTGCAGGCTGTGGTGGCGGATGGTGGTGAAGACGAAGGCGTACCAGCGCGGCGGATCGAACCGCGTGTTGGCGTGCGCGAAGGTGGAGACCACCGCCAGCACGTTCAACGCGCAGAACATCGCGGCCTGCGGCAGGTCGAACAGCGCCAGCACGCTGAGACTGATCAGGAACAACTCGATCGGATTGCCGACCGCCCCTTTCATTGCGTTGAGCTGGGTGAGATGGTGGTGCGGCGCGTGGGTCGACCAGAAGAACGCCTGATTGTGCATCAGGCGGTGCATCCAATATTGCCCGAACTCGACGAGGAAGACGGCCAGCGCCACCTGGGCCACGAACGGCAGGTGCATCGCCCAAAGGGTTGTGATCCCGAGCCCGTGCTTCAGCGCGGTCAGCGGCTCGTCGGCGAGCGTCTTCGACGCCCAGGCGATCACGGTGTAGCTCAGCGTCACGTAGAAGACGTCGGTGAAGAACTCGCGCCAGGTGAGCCGCCAGCTGGCATGTCGCTCGTTGACCCACTCGAGCGCCTGGATCATCGCGGTGGTCGACAGCGTCGCGATCACGATCGACCAGGCGCTGCCCGTCCACGCCGCCGGCGCGAGCGCCCAGAACAGCAGCACGGCCGCGACCATCACCGGCTGCACGTAGCTCATCATCGCCTGCTTCATCGTCACCCGCTCGCACACATCAGAGTCGTGCCATGGAGGCTAAAGCAAGCGCTGCATCGCTCGCAGGTGGGCGAATGACGTAGCCGCGTCACTCGACCGCAATGCCGCGGCTTCGCAGGAAGGCGCGCGCCGGTTCCAGCGCCTCGGCGTGCCGGCGCCAGCGTCCGACGGCGTCGCGGTACAGCGGACGGCGCACCTGCGCGGCGCTGGGGGTGGACACGGGCGCGGCATTCGCCTGGAAGTCGAGGCAGGCATCGGACCAGCTCAGCCCGCAATGGTCGAGCAGCCGGCGCGTCTGCCCCGCCTGATCCTCGACCAGCGCCTCGTAGCCGAGCTCGAGCACGCGGCCCGGCAGCGCCGCGCGCCAGAGCGCCATCAGCCGGTCGAAGCGCTGGTAATAAGCGGCAGTGTCGAGCAGGTCGTAGCTATAGTTGTAGTAGCGCGAGCCGACCGCGAACAGGTTGCGGAAGTTGGCGAGGACGGTGTCGAGCGCGTCGCGTCGCAGGCACACGATCGCGGCCTGCGGCAGCGCGCGCGCGATCAGGCCGAGGTACAGGAAGTTGCCGGGGAATTTGTCGACGAAACGGGGTCGGCGTCCCGCCACGTGCGGTGCCGCCCGGGCGAGATAGTCGCGCCCGATCGCAGCCGGGTCGGCGCGCGCCGCGGCGCGGATCGTGTCGGGGTCGAGCACGCGGCGCTCGCGCGTGCCGGCGGCCGCCTTGACCGCCAGCGGCAGCGCCTGCAACTCGCCCGCACTCTCCACCTCGGGGTGCGAGGACAGGATGCGGTCGACCAACGTGGTGCCGGTGCGCGGCATGCCGACGACGAGGATCGGTGCCGCGCTCGGCGTGTCGGATGCCGGTTGCGCCGCGGCAGTCGCCCAGCACGCCTCGATCGCGTCGAAGATCGCCGCATCGTCGGCGAAGCGGTAGGGCAAGGTGGCGCGGTGCTCGGCATTGGTCTGCGCCAGGATCGCGAAGGCGCCGTGCGGGTCGGCGAGGTCGTCCAGCTCCTTGGCGAGCGCGTAGCCGAGCAGCAGCCGGTCGCGCGGCACCGTGGCGGCGGCGCGCGCGGCGGCGAGGCGGTCGACATGGTGACGCTCGGGCGTCTGGCGCCGCAGCCCGGCGAGCAGGTGGTGCGCGCGCGCGTCCGCCGGCGCGCGCGCGATCAGCGCCTCCAGCGCGTCCTCGGCCTCCGCCTGCCGCCCGACGAAGCTCAGCGCGGCGGCGTGATTGTAGCGGAACGCGGGGTTTGCCGGCTCAAGCCGCACCGCCGCGGCGAAGTGCGGCAGCGAGGCGGCATGATCGCCCAGCCGCGCATAGACGCAGCCCATCGTGTCGCGCCCCAGCGCGTCTCCCGGCGGCGCGGTCTCGGCCGCCGCCAGCGCGCGCGCGGCGGCATCGTCGCGCCGCACCAGCGTGTACAGCCGCGCGAGCTGCGCATGAAATTCGCCGCGTCCGTCGCGCTCGATCGCCTGCTCGATCAGCGCGATCCCGGCGCTGACCTGGCCGAGCATCGCGCTCGCCACGCCGGCGAGGAAGAAGGGCTCGGCCGCGTCGGGCGCGGCATGGCGCCAGCGGTCGGCCGCGGCGAGCGCCGTCGCGACCTCGCCGCGCGCGAGCGCGCCGCGGATCGCGTTGGCGGTCGCGTCGGGCGGTCGATCCATCGTCCTTCTACCGTGTCAGCGTGGTGACCGCGATCGCCGTCGCCGACGCGCGATTCTCCACGCCCATTTTCTCGAAAATCTGCTCGAGATGCTTGTTCACCGTACGCGGGCTGATCTGGAGAATTTCGCTGACCTCGCGGTTCGGCTTGCCGCGGCTGATCCAGAGCAGCACCTCGGCCTCGCGCGAGGTCAGGCCGTGCTGCGCGGCGAGGATCGTCTTCTCCTCGCCCTCGTGCCGCTCGGACAGGCGGAAGACCCATTGCGCCGCCGGCGTGCAGCGCAGCAGCCCGGCCTCCAGCGTGCGCTCGCCCGCGGACACGCTGATCCGCGCGCCCGGCGCCGGTGCGCTCGCCTGGAGCTGGCGCAATGCGGCGGCGAAGGGCGCGGGCAAGGTGCCCGACGCCGCCGACCAGCCGGGGAATAGTCGCTCGAGCATCGCGCCGGCGACCGGGGTCAGCCACTGCGGCTCGCCCGCGCGATCGACCGCCAGCGCCGGTCGCCCGCTGGTGTCGAGCGCGAGCTGGCTGCCGTGCGCCACGCGCGCGGTGGCGAGATGGACGCGGATGCGCGCGAGCAGCTCGTCGAGCTCGAACGGCTTGCTGACAAAGTCGATGCCGCCGGCGTCGAGCGCACGGACGACATGCTCGGTCTCGGTCAGCCCGGTCATGAAGATGATCGGAAGGTGCTGGAAGGCGGGGTTGGCCTTGATCTGCCGCGTCGTCTCGAAGCCGTCGAGCTGCGGCATCACTGCGTCCATCAGGATCAGGTCGGGGGTGACGCGCTGGAGCAGATCGAGCGCGGCGCGGCCATTGATCGCGATCAGCACGTTCATGCCCGCGTCCTCGAGCGTGCTGGTCAAGAAGCGCAGCGCGTCGGGCGTGTCGTCCACCACCAGGACGACGGGTCGCGACGAGTCCGTCGGGTCAGCGCGTCGCATCGTCGATCGTGCCGAGGAGCGCGCGCAGGTCGAAATCGCCGAGCTGCCGCCGCAGCACCGCGGCGAGCGCGCCGGCGGCAGGGATCGCACTCGCGAGATCGTCGATCGCGCGCTCGACCCCGCGCACATGGCCGACCTCGACGAGTTCGCGCACGCGCGCCAGCAGCGGCGCGGCGTCGGGCGGTAGGCCAGTCTCGGGCACGGCAAGCGAAGCGGCGGGCGCGACCGGCTCAGCCTCCTCCCAGCGCAGCCCGAGCTGCGTGCCGATCAGCGCCACGAGCGTGTCCAGCTCGACCGGCTTGGTGACGAAGGCGTCGTGGCTGCTGCGCCCGTCGCCGCCGGCACGGAAGGCGTGCGCGTCGGCCGAGACCATCACGATGCGCAGCGCCGCGCCGTGCACCGCGCGCAGCCGCTCGGCGACCTGCCAGCCGTTGAGCCCCGGCATCTGGATGTCGAGCAGGACGATATCGGGCGTGACCTCGGCGGCGAGCGCGATGCCTTCCGAACCGTCCGCGGCGGCGTGCACCACGAAGCCGAGCCCGCCGAGCAGCGCGCGCAGAATGTGGCGCTGCGCCGGGTCGTCGTCGATCACCAGCACGGTGCGACGCGGTCCCTCATAGCCGGTGATCCGCCCGCGCCGGCCGCCCGTCCGCGCCGGCACCGCGGGCGACGGCAGCATGGCGCGGAAGCGGAACGTGCTGCCCGCGCCCGGCGTGCTGCTCACCGCGACGTCGCCGCCCAGCACGCGGGCGAGCACGCGCGTGATGGCAAGGCCGAGCCCGATCCCGGGCTGGCGCTGCGCCGCCGCGAGGCTGCCGCGATCGAACGGCTCGAACACGCGCTCGAGGTCCTCGGGAGGAATGCCGATGCCGGTGTCGATCACCTCGATGTCGGCGACCTGGCTGCGATAACCCACCGCGAGCGTGACCTGACCCGCGGGCGTGTATTTGATGGCATTGGAGACGAGGTTGATGAGGATCTGGCGCAGTCGCTTCTCGTCCGCCTTGACCTGATCGGGTAGCCGGTCGCGCACGTCGAGCGTCAGCGTCAGCCCCTTGGCGCTCGCCTGCATGCGGAACATGTCGACAACGTGCTGGAGCAAAGCGCGCAGGTCGACGAGGTCCTGCCGGATCGTCAGCACCCCGCTCTCGATCCGCGAGATCTCGAGCAGCCCCTCGACCAGATTCGTGACATGCTCGGCCGAGCGGCGGATGATCGTGCCCGCCTCCGCGCCCGAGAGACTGTGGTCGCGCTCGAGCAGCTGTGCGTATCCGTAGATGACGTTGAGCGGCGAGCGGATCTCGTGGCTCACCGCGACGAGGTAGCGCGTCTTGGCCTCGTTGGCCGCCTCGGCCGACTCCCGCGCGCGCCGCAGCTCGGCCAACGCGTGCGCGTGCGCGTCAGGCTCGGCGTCGAGCGGCGCGCCGTCGGTAGGGTCGGCCGCGGCGGTCACGCCCCGGCCGGGCGCGACAGGCCGTCGATATAGGCACGCCAGCCGCCGAGCGCGGTGATGTCCTCGGCGCCCTCCATCGCGCGCGGCTCGGCCACGAAGCCCTTCACGACCGCCCCATCTGCGAGCGTCACCGAACCGATCGCCAGCGGCGCGGGCACCTCCGCCACGAAGCTGCCAAACGCGGCGACGTCGAGTTCGTACACCTCGACGGCGATCGCGGCGCCGTCGGCGGCGTGGATCAGCGCTGGCTTCGGTGGCGTGCTGTTCGCCATCGCGTAGAGCCGGTAGCTGGGCGCGGTGGTGGTGGCGGCGACCAGCCGCGCCCCGCGCGAGGTGAGTTGCCAGTGCAGCGGCATGCCCTCGAGATGGGCGCCGACGACGGCGAGCTTCACTGTGTCCATTCTGTCCTCAATGTGAAGTGGCGGGGGAGGGGAGAGTGCGGCGGCGTCGAGATAGGCCTGCCCGGCGTCGAGCAGGCTGACGTCGCTCCACGCCGGCGCGATCAGCGTGACGCCGAAGCCGGTGCCATTGTCGCGCCAGCCCGCCGGCACGGCCAGTGCGGCCATGTCGAGCAGGTTCACGAAGTTGGTGTAGAGGCCGAGGTTGCTGTTGAGCGCGATCGGCGCGGCACGCATCTCGGCGATGCGGTAGATCGTCGGCGCGGTCGGCAGCGCGAGCAGGTCGACGCGCTGCCACATCGCGTCCGCCGCGCGCTGCAGCTCGGCGAGGCGGTACTGGCCGCGGAACACGTCCACGCCGCTGGTGTCGCGCCCATCTTCCAGGATGGCGCGGACGGTTGGGTCGAACGCTTCGGGCCGCTCGTCGAGCAGCGGCAGCGCCGCGGCGATCCGCTCCGCCACCCACGGGCCGCCGTACAGCAGCATCGCCGCCTCGCGCAGCGGCGTCATGTCGAGCTCGACCAGCTCGGCGCCCTGCGCGGCGAACATGGCCAGCGCGCGCTCGTACAGCCGCTCCGCCGCGGCATCGCCGAGGAAGAGCCGCTGGTCGGGTCGCGGCACGCCGACGCGGCGCGGCGCGAGTGCGCGCTCCTCGCCGTCGCGCGAATAGGCGTCGGCCGGGTCGAAGCCGGCGACCACAGCATCGACGATCCGCGCGTCCGCGATCGTGTGAGTGAGCACGGTGATGCAGTCGAGTGTGCGGCAGGCGGGCACCAGTCCCGTCGTGCTCCACCGCCCTTTGGTCGGCTTGAGCCCGATCAGCCCGTTGAACGCGGCGGGGACGCGCCCCGATCCGGCGGTGTCGGTGCCGAGCGCGAAGGCGACCAGCCCGGCGGCGACCGCCACCGCCGAGCCCGAGCTGGAGCCGCCGCTGACATAGGCGCGGTTGAACACGCAGGCGGGCGCGCCATAGGGGCTGCGCGTGCCGTTGAGCCCGGTGGCGAACTGGTCGAGGTTGGCCTTGCCCACCGGCACCGCGCCCGCGGCGACCAGGCGCTTGACCACCTCGGCGGAGTCGGCGGGTGTATAGGCGAAGTCGGGGCAGGCGGCGGTGGTCGGCACCGCGGCGAGGTCGATATTGTCCTTGATCGCGAAGGGCACGCCCGCGAGCGGCAGCGTCTCCCCCGCCGCCACGCGCGCGTCGACGGCGGCGGCGGCGCGCAGCACCGTTTCCTCGTCGAGCCGTGTGATCCACACCGCGGGCTGCACCTCGGCATAAGCGGCGACCCGCGCCAGCGCTTCGCGCGCGACCGCGACCGCGCTGGTCGCGCCGGCGTTGACCGCGGCGGCGAGCGGGGCGACGTGGCAGCGCGGCGCGCTCATGCCACCTCCACCGCCAGCATCGCGCGCCCGGGCGAGAGCGCCTGTTTCTCCTGCACGTAGATGCCGCGCACGACCCCGCTGACCGGGCTGATCACCGCCGATTCCATCTTCATCGCCTCGATGATCGCGATCGTGTCGCCCGCGCTCACGCGCGCGCCGTCGGCGACGAGCAGTTTCCACAGGCTGCCGCCGAACGGCGCTTCCACCATCTCACATCCGTCGGGCAGCACGATCTCGGTGTCGGTCGCGGCGGAGTCGGCCTCTTCGGTCAGCGCGGCGACCCGGTCGAACTCGCCGTCGCGCTCCCAGGCGGCGCGCTCCCCGTCGAAGGCGGCCTGGCGCCGCGCCTGGAAGGCGTCGATCGTCTCGGCATTCTCGGCGAGGAAGGCGCGATAGTCGGAGAGGCGGAACACCTCCTCCTCGATCCGGATCGCGCGCCGGCCGAGCGGGAAGTCGCGTCGCCACTCGGTCAGCTCGTCGTGGCTGACTGGAAAGAAGCGGACCCGGTCGAAGAAGCGCAGCAGCCAGGGCTTGCCGTCACGAAAGGCATCGGTCTGCCGCCACGCGTTCCAC
The DNA here is from genome assembly GCF_029623345.1 of Sphingomonas phyllosphaerae. Classification (GTDB taxonomy): domain Bacteria; phylum Pseudomonadota; class Alphaproteobacteria; order Sphingomonadales; family Sphingomonadaceae; genus Sphingomonas; species Sphingomonas phyllosphaerae_C. Next base: position 135,396 of record NZ_JAPYKH010000004.1, on the reverse strand, counting down.
ACCTGGATGGTGCGGCCGAACAGCTGATAGCCGCCCGGCCCCTCCATGCCGTAAATGCACATGTACGCGCCGCCGATGCCGACCACGTTGGGCGGGGTCCAGGTCCGCGCCGGATTGTATTTGGTGGTGACGAGGCGGTGGCGCGGGTCGATCGGGGTGGCCACCGGCGCGCCGAGGTAGACGTCGCCCAGCCCCATCACGAGATAGTCGGCGTCGAAGACGATCCGCTTGACCGCGTCGAGGCTGTCCAGCCCGTTGACGCGGCGAATGAACTCGATGTTGTCCGGACACCAGGGCGCGTCGTCGCGCACCGACTCCATGTACTTGTCGATCGTCTGGTAGATCGCCGGGTCCTGCCACGACAGCGGCAGGTGGACGACGCGCGAGGGGATCTCGAAGTCGTCGAGCCCGCCCAGCCGCTCCTCCGCCGCGACCAGCGCGTCGAGCAGCGCCGCCTGCGACAGCAGCCGGCTGTCGTAATGGAGCTGGAGCGAGCGGATCCCCGGCGTCACGTCGATGATGCCGGGCAGGCCGGTCCGCTCGACCTCGAGCATCAACGCGTGGACGCGCAGCCGCAGCTCGAGGTCGAGCACGATCGGGCCGTATTCGACCAGCAGGTTGCGGTCGCCTTGCTGGCGATAGGTCACCGCCGGGCGCACGCCCTCCGCCGCGATCCGGTGCAGCACGGGCGAGCCGAGCGCGTCGTCGCGCGGCGAGGGCTCCTTCGGCGCGCCGGTGAGCGTGGCGACCAGTTGGTCCTGCGCGCGCTCGGCGGCGGCGGCGCTGGCCTCGTCAATCGGCGCGAAGCGGACGCTGTCGCCGGGGGCGAGCTGGCCGACCTTCCACAGGTCCGCCTGCGCGACGACGAAGGGGCAGACGAAGCCGCCGAGCGACGGCCCGTCCGGCCCGAGGATGATCGGCATGTCGCCGGTGAAGTCCACCGCGCCGATCGCATAGGCATTGTCGTGGATGTTGGACGGGTGCAGCCCGGCCTCGCCGCCGTCGGTCCGTGCCCACTCTGGCTTGGGGCCGAGCAGGCGGACGCCGGTGCGGTTGGAATTGTAATGCACCTTCCACGCCGTCTCGCGCAGCATCGCGATGTCGCCGGGGGTAAAGAAATCGGGCGCGCCGTGCGGGCCGTAGAGCACGCGCAGCGTCCACTCGCGCGTGATCGCGGGGCGGTCGGCGGGAGCGAGCGTCCCCCCGACTGGCAGAGCGGCCGGGGTGCGCGCGAGGTGCAGCGTGTCGCCGATCATCACCGCGCGCCCGGCATGGCCACCGAACTCGCCCAAGGTGAAGGCACTGCGGCTGCCGAGAAACAAGGGCACGTCGAGCCCGCCCGCGACCAGGATATAACCGCGCATCCCCGCGCCGGTGACCCGCCCGATCTTGAGCGTCTGCCCCGCGGCGACGTCGATCGGCGCGTAGCAGCCGAGCGGCACGCCATCGAGCGTGGCGCCGAAGTCGGCGCCCGTCAGGCAGACGCGCGCCGCGGCGTTGAACAGCAAGGTCGGCCCGGCCGCGGTGATCTCCAGCCCGGCGGCGTCATCGGCGTTGCCGACCAGCCGGTTGCCCAGCCGGAAGGCGAGCGGGTCCATCGGCCCCGAGGGCGGCACGCCGACGTGCCACAGATGGAGCCGACCGGGATGATCCTGCACCGTGGTCGAGGCACCCCCCGCCAGCACGCGGATCGTGCGCGGCATGTAGGCGATGTCGGCGAGCGCGCGCGTCGACACCGCGCCGCTGGTGAAGACGTCGGAGCGCACCACCGTGCGCAGCCAGTCGAGGTTGGTCTCGATCCCGGCGATGGCGGTGCGGTCGAGCGCGTCCTGGATCGCGGCGACGGCGGCGTCGCGCGTCGGCGCGGTGACGATCAGCTTGGCCAGCATCGGGTCGTACCAGGCGGAGACCTCGGTCCCCGCCGCGACCCAGGTGTCGACGCGCGGCCCCTCCGGGAAGCTGACGCCGACGAGCCGGCCCGAGCTCGGGCGATAGTCCTGCGCGGGATCCTCGGCGTAGAGGCGCACCTGGATCGAGGCGCCCCGCGGCGCGGCGACGAACCCGTCGAGAAAGCCGAAGTCACCCGCGGCGCCACGCACCATCCACTCGACGAGGTCGACCCCGGTGACCTGCTCGGTGACGCCGTGCTCGACCTGGAGCCGGGTGTTGACCTCAAGGAAGAAGAAGTCGTCGCGCTCGGCGTCGTAGAGGAACTCGACCGTGCCGGCCGAGCGGTACGACGCGGCCGCCGTGAGCCGCACCGCGGCGTCGATCAGCGCCTGTCGCGTCGCGGGCGGGAGCAACGGGGCGGGGGTCTCCTCGACCACCTTCTGGTTACGCCGCTGGAGCGAGCAGTCGCGCTCGCCGAGCGCGACGACATGGCCCGCGCCGTCGCCGAACACCTGCACCTCGATGTGTCGCGCGCGCGCGACATAACGCTCGAGGAAGACGCCGCCGTCGCCGAAATTGCCCGCGCCGAGCCGCGCCACCGTGGCGAAGCCGTCGCGCACGTCGGCGGCGTCGGCGCAGACCTTCATGCCGATGCCGCCGCCCCCAGCGGTCGCCTTGAGGATCACCGGATAGCCGATCCGCTCCGCCGCGGCGAGCGCGGCGGCTTCGTCGCGCAGCAGGTCGGTGCCGGGGGCGAGCGGCACGCCGTGCGCGGCGGCGAGGTCGCGCGCGGTGTGCTTGAGCCCGAAGGCGCGGATATTGTCGGGCGTCGGCCCGATGAAGGCGATCCCGCGCGCCGCGCAGGCCTCGGCGAAGGCGGTATTCTCCGAGAGGAAGCCGTAGCCGGGGTGGATCGCCTCGGCGCCGGTCGCCTCCGCCGCGGCGAGGATCGCCTCGACGTCGAGGTAGCTCTCGGCCGCGGGGGCGGGGCCGATGCGGACCGCCTCGTCGGCCTGCGCGACATGCGCCGAGCCCGCGTCCGCGTCGCTGAACACCGCGACCGAGCCGACGCCCATCTCCCTGAGCGTGCGGATGATGCGGCAGGCGATCGCGCCGCGATTGGCGATCAGGACCTTGGTGAACATCAGCCGATCACCTGCATGCGCACGGGCGTGGGATTGAAGCCGTTGCAGGGATTGTTGATCTGCGGGCAGTTGGAGACGACGACGATCACGTCCATCTCGGCGCGCAGCTCCACCGTGAGCCCCGGCGCGGAGATGCCGTCGACGATCCCGAGGGTCCCGTCGGCCTCGACCGGCACGTTCATGAAGAAGTTGATGTTCGACACCATGTCGCGCTTGCCGCGGCCCGCGCGGGTGTTGGCGTCGAGGAAATTGTCGACGCAGCTGTGCTGCGCCTTGGTGTGGTGGCCGTAGCGCAGCGTGTTCGACTCGCACGAGCAGGCGCCGCCGATCGTGTCGTGATAGGCGACGCTGGTGGCGGTGATCGTCATCATCGCGCGCCCCTCGTTGGACAGCAGCACCGCGCCCTCGCGCAGGAAGATGTTGCGCTGCGCCGCGATCGTATCCTGCGCGCTGTAGCGCTCGGCGTCATCGTCCGCGGCGTACATCAGGAAGTCGACCGCCTGATTGCCCTCGAGGTCGATGATACGCAGCGTCTCGCCGGCATGGACGCGGTGCATCCACGGCGCGCGCGCGGGCACCACCTCGTCGTGGCGGAGCGTGCCGGGGAGGGGAAGGTCAAGGCTCATGTCGCTCCCTTCAGCGCGCATAGAGATCGTCGGTGTTGAGAAAGGCGCGCTCGCCCTCGGGCGTCGCCACGCGGATCGAATCGTCCGCGGCGGCGGGCGCGCCGCGCCACGCGGTCGCGCGCAGCGGCGTGACGGTGTAGTCGGGGCGGGGGTCGAGCACGTGCGGGCAGTTGGCGAGGACGACGATCACCTCCATCTCGGCGCGCAGCAGCAGCGTGCGCCCGGGCGCGAATGGCCCGACCTGCGGCTCGGTCGCGCCGTCCGCCGCGACGCGGACGCCCTTGAACCAGGTGACACAGGGGTGGACGTCCTTACGGCCCAGGCCGTGCTTGGCGACCGCGAGCATGAAGCGGTCGCGCGCGTTCGGATGCGGCCCGTAATTGGCGCCGTCACCATAAGCGCGCGCGTTGGAGGCGGCGGTGGAGGCGCCGCAGAAGGCGTCGTGCGTGCCCGCCCCGTCCTCCAGGATCGTCATCATGACGCGCCCCATGTCGGAGAGCAGCAGCCGTCCCGCGCCGAGATAGCCGTTCCACTGCACCTTCAGCGTGTCGGCGACGTTGAGCCGCTCGGTCGGCATGTCGGCGTTGAACAGCAGCATCGCGGCGCAGGCGTCGCCGGCGACGTCGACCAGCCGCAGCCGCGTGCCGCGCGCCAGTCGCCGCGCCGCATAGCCGCCGGGTGCGATCGTCTCTTCCCACACCACGCCCGCGGGTGCGTCATCAGCTGCGGCGGGGAGCGTGGGCATGGCCTCTACGCGGGTGCCGGCCATGGCGCGGGCGTGGTCGCGGGCGCCGGCGGGATCGGCGGTGCTGGTCGTCATGCCAAGTCTCTCTGCGGAAGGTCGTCGCCGCCGAGCGCCTCGACCAGCGCCGGCGGCGGCAGGGTCTTGCGGTCGAGCGACAGGTCGTAGGTGACGGTGGCGCCGTAGCGGTGCGGCGCGTGCGGGTCGTGGCGGCGCTTGTCGAAGGCGAGCACGCGCGTGCCGAGCTTGAACGCCTCGCCGATGTCGTGCGTGACCATCAGGATGGTCAGCCCGTGCTCCTGCCACAGCCGCGTGATCAGCGCGTGCATGTCGAGTCGGATGCCGGGATCGAGCGCGCCGAACGGCTCGTCGAGCAGCAGCACGCGCGGGTGCTTGACCAGCGCCTGCGCGATCGCCAGCCGCTGCTGCATCCCGCCCGACATCTGCGCGGGATAGACGTGCAGGCTGTGCTCGAGCCCGACCGCGGCGAGCATCGCGGCGGCGGTGTCGCGCGCGGCGCGGCGGCGCGCGCCGAACAGCCGAGCGGTCAGCGGCGCGCCGGCGCACTCGATCCCGAACAGCACGTTCTGCAGCGCGGTGAGGTGCGGGAACACCGAGTAGCGCTGGAACACCACGCCGCGGTCCGGCCCGCACTCGGCGCGCATCGGGGTGCCGCCGAGCAGCACCTGCCCGCGCGTCGGCGCCTCCTGGCCGAGGATCAGGCGCAGGAACGTACTCTTGCCCGCGCCCGAGGGGCCGACCACCGCGACGAAGCCACCCTCGACGAGCTGGAGCGAGACGCGCTCGAGCACGATCTTGTCGCCATATTCGACCCAGACGTTGCGGAGCTCGACCAGCGCGCTCATCGGCCGCCCCCGTGCGCCCAGGGAAAGGCGCGGCGGCTCACGAGCAGCAGCAGCGCGTCCGCGGCGATCGCGAGCAGCGAGATCCAGGAGACATAAGGAAGGATGATGTCCATCGCGAAATAGCGCCGGACCAGGAAGATGCGGTAGCCGAGCCCGACGTCGGCGGCGACCGCCTCGGCCGCGATCAGGAACACCCACGCCGGCCCGAGCGACAGCCGCAGCGCCTCGATCAGCCGCGGCATCAGTTGCGGCAACGCCACGCGCAGCGCGAGCTGCCAGCTGTTGGCGCCGAGCGTCTGCGCCTTGGCGATCTGTTCCGCCGGCAGCCCCGTGACGAAGCCGGTGAGGTCGCGCGTCATGAAGGGGGCGACGCCGATCGCGATCAGCGCGATCTTCGACGCTTCGTCGAGCCCCAGCACGATGAACAGGATCGGCAGCACCGCCACCGGCGGGATCACCGCGATGATCGCGATCACCGGGCCGAGCAGCGCGCGGGCGAGCGGCACGACGCCGAGCAGCAGCCCCAGCACCAACGCGCTGCCGGTGGCGATGGCGAGCCCGAGGCCGAGCCGGTACAGGCTCGCCAGCGTGTCGGCGACGACCACTATGCGGTCGCTGGCGGGGTCGCGATCGGTGCTGAACGCGTGGATCGCCTCCGCCATGGCGGAGAAGGTCGGCAGCAGCTTGTCGGCGGGATTGGCGGCATGGCGCGCCTGCGAGGCGACCAGGTAAACGAGCAGCAGCGCCACGATCGGCAGCGCCCCGAGCAACAGGCGGGCGCCGCGGCGCGGGCGCAGATCGACGAGCCGGGTCACGCGCAGCCCGCCCTCGGCGCGGTGGTCTGCCGCTCGAGCCCTGATCCGTCGCTGTGTTCGCCTCGCTCGCTCATCTCGTTCCCGACATTGCCCGCGCTGTTAGCGGGCATGGTTGCTCGATCGCCGCGACCTGCCGGTGCGGCGCCCGTCGCTCGATCGTCCGCCTGCGCGGCTACAGCTTCCCGTCCGCCGCCATCTTCATGTAGCTGGGGTCGAAGCGCAGCTTCACGTTCTTCGGATCACCGAGCGACTTGCCCCCGGCGAAGCTGATGCCGATCGCGTCCACGGACTTCGCGCTCGGACCGAACAGCCCGTGCGCGAAGCTGAACTGGCGCACGCGGTCGGTCACGGTGACGAGGTCAGGATTGGCGGCATAGGCCGCGGCGTCCTGCGCGCGCGCGTAGAGATGCGTCGTCTTGAGCTGGTCGTCGAAGCTCTGCGGCGTGGTGCCGGCGGCCTTGGCCATCGCCGCGCGCGCGGCGCGGCCCGCCGCGTCGTCGCGGGTCATGATCGCCGTCGTCTCGTACCAGATGCCGGCCAGTGCCTTGCCCAGGTTCGGGTTGGCGCGCAGCGTCTCGGTGCTGACGTTGAGCGTGTCGAGGATCTCGTTGGGGATCTTGGAGCTGTCGAACACCTCGGTGGCGCCCTTGGTCGCGCGGATCGTGGCGAGCTGCGGGTTCCAGGTGGCGACCGCGTCGACGCTCGGCGCGGCGAAGGCGCCGACGATGTCGGCGTCGCCCGTGTTCACCGTCTTCACGTCGGCGAGCGTCATCCCGCTCTGCTCGAGCCCGCGGGCGAGCAGGAAGTGCGACACCGACAGCTCGACCAGCTTGACCGAGCGGCCCTTGATGTCGGCCATCGAGCGCGCGTTCTTGAGCACGACGCCGTCGTTGCCGTCCGAATAGTCGCCGATCAGCAGCACGGTGGTGTCGCGGCCGCCGGCGGCCGGGATGGTCAGCGCGTCCATCGTGGTCGAGACCACGCCGTCGAGCTTGCCCGCGGCATATTGGTTCACCGACTCGACGTAGTCGTTGACCTGCACCAGGCGGATGTTGATGCCGTATTTGTCGGCCCATTTCTTCACGATGCCGGCCTGCTGCGCGTACGGCCACGGCATCCAGCCGGTGTAGATCGACCAGCCGATGGTGAAGTCCTTCTTCGCCGCCGCTGCCGCATCGCCGCCCGATCCTGCCGGCCCGCTGCCGCAACCGGTCAGCGCCAGCGCCAGCGCGGCCGCCGCTACGCTGCTGAACCATCGTCGTGCTGCCATCCGCGAACCCCCGTCATCGCCTTACCGCCGTCACCGACCCGCCGATCCCGTGGAGAATGGGACCAAAAGCGGCGGCGAGACCAAGGCGGCATCGTCAGGAGCACGTTGCCGGCGAGCTACTCATCAATGAAGATCGAAAATGATGATGTAAGCCATCAATCAGATCTATGAGCGATGCTGCGCGCGGCGTCGCCGCAGCACCTCGTCGAGGAACAGCTGGGTCGGGGTGTCGCGCGTCCCCTCGGCGCGGGCGAGAAGGAAGATGTCGTAGAAGGGCTCCATGTCGGGGTGGAGCAAAGGCCAGAGCTGGCGTTGCTCGACTGCCTGCCGCGCCGCCATCACCGGCAGGAAGCCGATCCCGACACCCAGCGTGATCAGGCGCTTGGCCTCGTTGATGTCCTCGGCGCGGCCGGTCGCGCGCGCGCCGAGCCGGTAGCGGCGGCGTAGCCGCGTAACGGTGTCCAGCTCGTCCTCGCCGGTCAGGACGAAGCCCTCGTCCTTGAGCTCGCCGAGCCGCTCGACGCGATGGCCGAACAGCGGATGGCTGCGCGCGCAATACAGCTGCTGCCGCTCCACGAAGAGGGGCTCGTAGAGCAGGCCGCCGCGCACGTTGCTGTCATAGCCAACGCCGATCTCGGCCTCGCCCTGCTCCAGCGCGTCCAGCACCGCGCGCCACGGCGACACGCGCAGCTCGATGTGGATGTGCGGATTGCGGCGGTGGAAGCTGGCGATCGACTCGTCGAACTCGGGCGAGGTGACCGCGGAGATCAGCTGGATCCGCACCGCGCCCTCGACCCGCCGGGTCGCCTGCGCGACCTGGTGCGGCACCATGCGCGCGGTCTCCAGCATCTCCTCGCAGAGGCCGAGCAGCGCGCTGCCCGCCGCAGTGGTCTTGATGCCCGTCGGCGAACGCTCGAGCAGCTGGACGCCGACCTGCTCCTCCAGCCGCTTGAGCGCCGCGCTGATGCTGGGCTGCTGCTTGTGCAGCTTGCGCGCGGCGGCGCCGATGCCGCCGGCACGGACGATCTCGACGAAGGTGCGCAGCAGGTTCCAATCGACCCGGCTGGCGAAATGCTTGTCGAGCACCGCTCCACGATCCACCAATAGCCCGCTCCCGTCCGCCCGCTCGGCTTTATCTTACGGGCGGGCTAGTCGGGTGCAACGAGGACACGGCGAAGAAGCTGCCCGACGCCCGCCCCGGGCGACGTGACGCGGACTCGAGGTCGGTCCATTCGCGCCGAAGCGTGCTCCCGCGCACGCGGTAGCCCAGAGTCGCACCCCGTGACGCGGGTGGCCCTGGGCTCCGGCGTTCGCCGGAGCACGCTGAAGCTTCGAATAGGGCAAACCAGGCGCTAGAGCGCGGACAGCCGCGACTCGAAGAGTCGTCTGACGAGCCGCGCCTGTCCGACGCGCCCGACCAGGTAGAGCATCGCGAAGATGCCGGCGAAGACATAGGCCGCGGTCGGCCGCGGCTTGTCGTCGTTGTCTTTGCTCTTCGGGTCCTTCTTCTTGGGCTTTTCGGGCGCGGGCGCGCCGAGGAACTTGTCGATCGGGCTCATCGGCAGCTTGGCCTTGGCCTCCTCGCGCTTCTCCTTGGCCGCGATCTCGGCGGGGGTCGGCTTGTTATACTCGCCGACCATCACGGTAAGCCGCGCGACGCCGAGGAACAGCAGCGGAGCAAGGAAGCAGAACAGCAGCGCCCGGCTGGTCAGATGGTAGCGCAGCACCGGCACCTCGGCGTCGCGCTCGACCCGCAGCTCGCCGCCGTCGAACACCGCCATGCGGTCCTGCGCGGCCTGGTCGCGCTTGCGGAAGCTGAGCCGGCTGCCGTCGCGCTGGCGTGTCGTGCCGGTCTCGCGGAACAGCGGGTCGAGGCGGGCGAAGACCTCGTCGCTGGTTTGGCCGGGAGGCAGCGCGAGGCTCCCCTTCACGTGCCAGATCCATTGTACCAGGCGGTGGTTCATCGCTGTTCCTCTGATCGCGGCTGCGGGCGCAGCGTCACTCCGCCGGAATCGCCGAGCGGCGGCCGAGCCGCTCCTTCAGCGTGCGCCAGCCGTCCGCGAAGGGATAGACCATGGTCTCGCGGATCGACATCGGGCGGCCGCCCTCCATGCCGAGCAGCTCGGCCTCGCCGTCGACGCAGGTGCCGAACAGGCGGTCGATGACGACCCAGGTGCTGGCGTAATTGCTTCGGCTCGCCTCATAGTCACGCGAGTGGTGGACGCTGTGGTGCTCGGTGGTGTTGAAGAGGAAGCGCCACCAGCGCGGCGAGTTGAAGCGCACGTTGATATGCTGGTAGGTGCCGACCGCCAGGCCGAGGCTGCCGGCGAGCAGCGCCGCCCGCGGCAGGAAGTCGAACAGTCCGCCGATGCCCAGCCCGATGAGGAAGAGTTCGACCGGGTTGCCGACCGCGCCCTTATTGACGTTGAGCTGGGTGATATAATGGTGCGGCGCGTGCGTTACCCATAGCGGGTACCAATTGTGCATGCCGCGGTGCATCCAATATTGGCCAAAGTCGAACACGAACGAGATGATGAACGCCTGCAGCAGCAGCGGCAGGCCGATGAACCAGGCAAGCTTGTGCCAGTCGAACGAATCCTGCACCGCCTCGATCACCGCGTCGCTGCCGATGAAGCCCTCGATCAGGCGCAGCACGGTATAGCCGAGGCTGACGTAGAAGAGATCGACCGTCAGCTCCTTCCACGTCAGCCGCCAGCTCTCGTGCCGCGGGGCGAGCCACTCGAGCCCGAGCAGCAGGATCTTGAAGCCGATCCCGATGCCGACGGCGGTGGAGGCCTTGGCGATCGAATTGGGCGCGTAATACCAAAGGGCGATCAGCGCGAGCAGCATCGTCGGCTGGAACCAGGTGAAGAAGAAGAGGCGCAGCGGGCCGCCCTCCACCTTGGGAATGTTCTCCCATCCCACCGTTACCGGTGACTGCGCGCCGATCACCCTTTTGCCGACTCGAACCCCGTGCATCTCGTCCTCGTGCCGTCAACCTCCGGCAATAATGACGAAAAAGCGGGGCGGACGTGATACGTCATCGGACGTAGACGGGTCGATCAGCGCCGGCCGTCCAAGCCTCGGCATGACGAGGGTCGCGCTGATGTCGAGCACGGCCGAGTCCTGCGCAAGGGAGCAACGGGGTCGCGGTGGGCTGGCCCAGACGTGGCGGCCTGTCGCTGCACCTTCAAGCGACCATGTGCCGACAGCCGCGGACTAGATCGACCGGAAAGCACGAGCGCCCCACTGGCTGCATCGACGTCTCGCCGATGATCGGGCGAGACGAACCTGCGGTCAGGCTCGTCCCCGCCGATCTCGTCGTCGCACGGGTATCAGCACTCGAGCGGGCGCGTTCTTCGTCGCCGATCTCTTCTTAGAACGGCACGTCGTCGTCGAGATCGTCCGCGAAGCCGCCCCCGAAGTTGCCACCGCCGCGGCTGCCGCCGGCCGCGCCGGCCGCGCCGGCACCGCCGCCCGAGCCGCCGCCGCGTGGCCCGCCGCGTGCGCCGCCGCCGCCGCCGCCGAAGTCGTCACCGCCGCCGAAATCGTCGCGGCCACCGCCGCCGCCGCCGCCGCTACCCTGCGGGCCGTCCAGCATGGTCAGCACCGAGTTGAAGCCTTGCAGCACCACCTCGGTGGAATATTTATCGTTGCCCTGCTGGTCCTGCCACTTACGCGTCTGCAGTTGGCCTTCGATGTAGACCTTGCTGCCCTTGCGCAGGAATCGCTCGGCGACGTTGGCGAGCCCCTCGTTGAAGATCGCCACCGAGTGCCACTCGGTCTTCTCCTTGCGTTCGCCGGTGTTGCGGTCCTTCCACGATTCGGACGTGGCGATGCGGAGGTTCACCACCTTGCCGCCGTTCTGGAACGAGCGCGACTCGGGGTCGCGCCCGAGATTGCCGACGAGAATGACCTTGTTGACGCTGCCTGCCATCGAATCCTCTGCGCGCCGGTACCGCCGGCGCCTGCTGGTGAGTGCCGGCCCACGCCGGCGTCCCGCGGCGCCCCCACCCGAAGCGGGTCGGCGACCGATGGCCTAGATAGTCACAGCCCCGCCGCCACCGCCAGCCAATAAGTGATCCCCGCCATCACATAGGCCGCGGCGAACAGATAGCCGATCATGAACAGCGGCCAGCGCCAGCCGTTGGTCTCGCGCCGCGTCACCGCGATGGTCGAGATGCATTGTGGCGCGAACACGAACCACATCAGGAACGCCAGCGCGGTCGGCAGCGACCAGCGCCCGCGCAGATGATCGACGAGGCTCTTCGCGCCCGAGGCGTCTTCGGTATCGTCGATCGCATAAGCCGTGCCGATCGCCGCGACCGCGATCTCGCGCGCCGCCATCGTCGGGATCAGCGCCAGGGCGATATCGTGATTGAAGCCGATCGGGCGTACGATCACTTCCAGCCCGCTCGCGATGCGACCGCCGATGGAATATTCGACCTGCTTCTGCCCCGCGGGCGCCTGGGGGAAGCTGAGCAGCGCCCACAGCACCACGGTGGTCAGCGCGATGGTGGTGCCGGCGCGCTTGAGGAAGATCTCGGTGCGGCTCCACAGCCCCAGCGCGACGTCGCGCAGCCGCGGCATCTGATATTTGGGCATCTCCATCATGAAGCCCGATGACTCGCCCTTGGTCACGGTACGCCGCAGCACAAGCGCGGCGACGAAGGCGCCGACGATGCCGAGCAGGTAGAGCGCGAACAGCACCAAACCCTGCAACCCGACGAACGGCAGCACCTGCCGCGCCGGGATGAAGGCGCCGATGATGATCGTATAGACCGGCAGTCGCGCCGAGCAGGTCATCAGCGGCGCGATCAGGATCGTGGTGAGCCGGTCCTTCTCGTCCTCGATCGTGCGCGTCGCCATGATCCCCGGCACGGCGCAGGCGAAGCTGGAAAGCAAGGGGATGAAGGCGCGCCCGGACAGCCCGACCTGCGCCATCAGCCGGTCCATCAGGAAGGCGGCGCGGACCATGTAGCCGCTCGCCTCCAGCACCAGGATGAAGAGGAACAGGATCAGGATCTGTGGCAGGAACACCACCACCGCGCCGACGCCGGCGATCACGCCGTCGCTCAACAGCGAGCGCACGAAACCGTCGGGCAGCACGCCCTTTAGCCAGGCCTCCGCCGCGGTGAAGGCGCCCTCGATCCAGGCGATCGGCGCCTCCGACCAGCTGAACACCGCCTGGAACATGACGAACAGCAGCGCCACCAGCAGCACCGGCCCGAAGACGGGGTGGAGCGCGACCGAATCGAGCATGTGGTTCCAGCGCCGAACGGGCGTCTCGCTCACCGTCGCCGCGGCCGCGACGACACGCGCGCGGCGCTGGAGCGTGACGATATCGTCCGCGACGCTGCCGTCCGAGGCGCGCAGCCGGCGCAGCCCCGCCGCGGTCGAGCCGCCGACCAGCGCGGTGAGCTGGCCGCGTAGCACATCGATGCCGCGCCGCCGCACCGCGACGGTCGGCACCACCGGCACGCCGAGCTCGCGCTCGAGCACCGCGGGATCGAGCACCAGCCCGTCGCGCTCGGCGAGGTCGACCATGTTGAGCGCCACCACCACGGGCAGCCCCAGCGCGATCAGCTGCATCGCGAAGCGCAGATGGTTGTCGAGATTGGAGGCGTCGATCACGACCAGCAAGGCGTCGGGCAGCCGCTCGCCCGCCTGCGCGCCGGTGACGACGTCGCGCGTCACGCGCTCGTCGGGCGAGGCGGGATCGAGGCTGTAGGCCCCGGGCAGGTCGACCAGCTCGACCGGGCGGCCATCATCGAGCGCAAGCCGGCCCGAATGCCGCTCCACCGTGACGCCGGGATAGTTGCCGACCTTCTGCCGCGCCCCGGTCAGCGCGTTGAACAGCGCGCTCTTGCCGGCATTGGGATTGCCGACCATCGCGACCAGCGGCGGGAGTTCCATCAGGAGCGGCGGGTCATTCCGCCGGCAGCGGATCGGGCGAGACGCTGATCGCGCGTGCGACCGCGCGCCGCAGCGCCACCGTCATCCGCCCGATACGGCAGGCGATAGGCCCGCCGCCCAGTCGCGAGCGGTGCAGCACCTCGATCGCGACACCCTCGTCGAAGCCGAGCTCGCGCAGCCGCCGTGCCTCGGGCGAGGCGAGGCGCGCCCACTCGATCGTACCGACCACCGCCGACTGCCGACGCGGCAGCGTCTCGAGCGTGAGCGAGTCGGCCGCGTGGTGAGCGGCGGAGTGGCGGGGGGAGCGGATCGCGGTCACCGACTCGGTATAGGGCGCATGCAACTGATTATCAATAAGCTGTGACGCCCGATCGCCGCGCCGGGTCAGACGACGGGGTAACGCAGGCGTCCGACGAACCGGCTCAGGCTGGGGCGGCGCGTGGCGCGCTGCTGGAACGCCGCCTTGCTCTTCTCGAAGCGCATGATGCCGTCGATCCGCCGCGCCAGGAAGGCGCTGGTGTCGGCATGCGCCTCGCTCGTGTCGTCGAGGAACACGGTGGTGGTCGCGGCATAGACCGCCAACAGCATCGCGCGCTTGGTGTAGTGGTTGTAGTCGGTGGCGCGGTCACCCGCGAGCCGCCACATGCGATCGACCCCGCGCCAGCCGAGTCGCGCCGCGCGCGCGACGTTCTGCGGCAGCGCCAGCACCGCGCGCGCGCGCCGCAGCGCCTCGCGCTCGGGCGCCAGCACCGCCAGCCGTGCCTCGACCAAGGCGGTGATCCGCTCGCGGATCTTCATCGCGCCCAGCCGCTCGGGCGGCAGCGCGCGCGCCATTGCGGCGTCGACATGGTCGAACCAGGCGTCGATCATCGCCATCGGCCCATCGGCGAAGGCGAGCCGCGCCACGTCGGCGTCGATGTCGTGGCTCTCGGCGGCGAGGTCGCGCGCGGCGTCGCCCCAGCCGTCGAAGGCGGCGTTGGCGGCGATCGCGGGGGCGAGCAGCGCGCGCACCTCGTCGAGCGTCAGGTCCTGCGGCGCGACCGCCGCGGCATCGTCACTCATCACGCTTCCTCCGTCACCGGGTTGCCCGCCGGCGTCTCCGCCGGCCTAGCATTCTCGCGCTCGCGCCGCACCAGCACCAGCGCCGCCGCGATCATCGCCACGCCGACCAGATCGGGCGCGCCGAGCGTCTCGCCGAACCAGATCCAGCCCACCGCGGTGGCGACGATCGGCTGGATCAGCAGCGCCAGCCCGATCACCAGCGGCGAGGCGCGCCCCAGCGCGTAGATCATGCAGCCCTGGCCGATCACCTGGCTCACCAGTGCGACGCCTAGCAAGGGGCTCCAGTTCCCCGGCATGATCCGCTCGCCCAGCGCGAGCGCGATCACCAGCAGCGGCAGCAGCGACGCCGCCGACGAGAGCGCCAGCGCGGGCAGCGGCGCCATCGCGCGGCGCACGTCGGACATCAGGATGAAATAGATCGCGTAGAGCACGCCCGCGCAGACGCACAGCAGGTCGCCGCCGAGTTGGCGCGGGTCGAGCTGATAGGAGCGGCCCATCAGCAGCGCCGCGCCGGCAGCGGCGAGCAGCAGCGCCAGCCCCTGCCACCGCGTCGGCCAGGTGCGCGCCACCAGGAAGCCCCACAGCGGGAACAGGAAGGTCGCCGAGTTGCCGAGCAGGGTGGCATTGGCCATCGTCGTCTGCAGGATTCCGGCGTGCCAGGTGCCGAGATCGGCCGCGAAGGCGATCCCGGCGAGGGCGAGCAGCCACCAGTGCCGCGCCGATGCGGGCGTCGCCGGAGCGACCCCGCGCGTGCGCCGCGCCGCCACCAGCGCGGCACCGCCGAGCAGCGGCAGCGCCAGCGCCATGCGCCAGAAGGCGGCGGCGACCGGGCCGACGTCGGCGAGCCGGACGAACAGCGGCCCGAAGGCGAGCGCGCTATTGGCGACCACCAGCGCGACGAACGCCGCCGCGCCCGTCTCCGGGTGCGCGCGCGCCGCGGCGAGCGAGGTGGCGCTGGTCGGCTGGTCCATGGCGCGACCCTTAGGCCGCGTTCACGGCGCGGGAAAGCGCGGCGGTGACCCGCGCCACCCGGTCAGGCCGGGCGGCGCGGGGCGCGGCTCACTTCGCGGGCGCCACCGCGGCGACGGGCACGGCGGCGGCGACCGGTGCGGCCGCCGCGGCGGCGACGATCGGCGTGGCGGCGACCGGCACGTCCTCGTCGACGAAGCCCTTCACCGGTGTGCCGATCGCGAGATGCGCGCTGGTGCCGGTCATGAAGAAGCCCGCCGGCAGGAACACCAGCGCCGACACCGCCGTGGCCCCGATGCCCCCGGCGGTGCCCTTGTCGTCGAAGCCGCCCGACAGCCGCACCTGGCGACCGTTGACGGTGAGGTACAGCAGCCGCGCCGCGAAATGGCCCGACTTGCCCCACATGCCCTTGTTGCGCACCTCGGTGAGCTCGCCGACCGCGGGCGTGCCCGCCGGCACGACGGTGGTGCCCTGCACCAGCAGCGGCTCGGCGGTCTCGAGGTGGATGCGCTGGCCGATCTTGAGCTTCTTGCCCTTCGTGGTGAGCTCCTCGGTGAGCTTGAGTGGCACCTCGGTGCCGGTGCGCAGCACCGCCTGACCGGTCATCGGCGCGGCGATCGGCGCGACGGCCGCGGGCTGCGCGGGCACGGCGACGGTCTGGGCGCCGGCGGCGCCGCCGGTCTGGGCGCCGGCGGCGCCGCCCACGAGCAAGAGCGCCGCGGCCGCGGCGTACAGATAAATCATGATGTGAACCCCCGTTTCGGCCCGCCCCCGCGGGCCGCGGCGGAACCGCGCCGAGCCCCCCGCCGCCGTCAAACGAGATCGTAACGGAAGTGGATCGGATCTGGGACAATCTTCCCGCTGACTTGACGCGGACGCGGTGCCGGCGGCACGGCATGGAGATCGTCCAGAGGTCGCGCGAGAGTCCGATTGACCGTCAGCCACGAACGCCCGCGATGAAGCGCTTCTACGCGCCGCAGCAGGCGCTGCACGCGCCCGCGCTGGAGCTGCACAACGGTGCCTTCACCGCCTATGCCGAGGTGCCGCAGCGCGCCGCGATGATCCTCGCCGCCATCGGCGGGGCGGAGGCGCCACCGGATCGAGGGCGGGCGCCGATCGCGGCGGTGCACGATGCCGGCTATCTCGACTTCCTCCGCGACGCGCCCGCGCTGTGGCGCGCCGCGGGGCGCGCGGGCGACGCCATCCCCTATGCCTTCCCGATCGTGGGCCGGCGCCCGCTGGCGCTGTCGCGCGTCGACGCGCTGCTTGGTGCGCACGCCTTCGACGCGACCACCCCGATTACCGACCAGACCTGGGACGCCGCTTACTGGAGCGCGCAGGCCGCGCTCGCCGCGACCCACGCGGTGCTGGAAGGCGAGCGCGCCGCTTTCGCCTTGTGCCGGCCGCCCGGCCACCATGCCGGGCGCGACTATTGCGGGGGCTATTGCCACGTCAACGTCGCCGCGGTGGCGGCGCAGGCAGCGCGCGACGCGGGACGGAGGCGAGTCGCGGTGCTCGACATCGACTATCACCACGGCAATGGCACGCAGGACATCTTCTACGCGCGCGACGACGTCTTCTACGTCTCGGTGCATGCCGATCCGGCCAGCGACTATCCCTTCTACTGGGGCCATGCCGACGAGCGCGGCGAGGGGGAAGGAGAGGGTGCCACGCTCAACCTGCCGCTGCCGCGCGGCGCCGCGCTGCCCGGGTTCCGCGCCGCGCAGGCGCGTGCGCTCGACGCGATCGCCGCCTTCCGCGCCGACTTTCTCGTGCTCAGCTTCGGCGCCGACACCTGGGAAGGCGACCCGATCAGCCACTTTCGCCTTACCACCGCGGATTATGCCGTGCTGGCCGGCGACATCGCCGCGACCGGGCTGCCGTGCGCGATCGTGATGGAAGGCGGCTATGCGGTCGACGCGCTGGGTGGCAATGTCGCCAGTCTGCTGAGCGGGTTCGCGGGCTGAGGGAAGGACAGGACGAATGGCGGTGACGGCGACGGGCCCGGACCAATCGGGCGGCAGCGCGCCGCCACTCAACGCCGGGCTGCTCGCCTGCATCATCACCGCCGCGCTGGCGGGGCTGCTGTTCGGCTTCGACACCGCGGTGATCTCGGGCACCACCGTGTCGCTGACGCGCGCTTACGGGCTCGACAGCTTCTGGCTCGGCATCACCGTCTCCTCTGCTCTATGGGGGACGCTGATCGGCGCGCTGTTCGCGGGCATCCCGGGTGATCGCTTCGGCAGCCGCAACACGCTGCGCGTGCTCGCGCTGTTCTACGTCGCCGGCGGGATCGGCTGCGGGCTGGCGTGGAGCTGGGAGTCGCTCGTCTTCTTCCGCGTCATCGCCGGACTGGCGGTGGGCGGTTCGTCGGTGCTGGCGCCGGTCTATATCGCCGAGATCGCCCCGCCGGCGCGCCGCGGCGGGCTGGTCGCGGCGTTCCAGTTCAACATCATTCTCGGCATCCTGCTGGCCTATGTGTCGAACGCGATCATCGCCGCGCTGGCGCTGGGGGCGGACGATTGGCGCTGGAAATTCGGCGTCTCGGCCGCGCCCGCGATCGTCTTCCTGCTGCTGCTGCTGCGCATCCCGCACTCGCCGCGCTGGTTGATGGCGAAGGGTCGCGTCGCCGCGGCGCGCGACGCGCTCGCCCGCGTCGGCATGGGAGAGGAGCAGGCCGAGAAGGAGCTGGCCGCGATCCACGCCGGCTTCGCCGCCAAGCCGAGCGGCGAGAGACTGTCATGGCGGCGCCACCGCAAGCCGATCATGCTGGCGCTGCTGGTGGCGGGCTTCAACCAGCTCTCGGGCATCAACGCTTTGCTCTATTATCTTAACGACATCTTCGCGGCGGCGGGGGGCGCGCTTTCGGCCGATGTGCAGGCGATCATCATCGGAATCGTCAACGGCGTCTTCACCGCGGTCGGCATGCTGCTGATCGACCGGCTCGGGCGCAAGACGCTGCTGATGGTCGGCTCGGCCGGGATGGCGGCGAGCCTCACCGTCGCGGGGCTGGCGCTCGGCGGGACGCTGCCGGGCTGGATCGTGCTGCCCGCGCTGATCGGCTTCATCGCCTTCTTCGCGCCGAGCACGGGCGCGGTGATCTGGGTCTATATCAGCGAGGTCTTCCCCACCGCGGTGCGCGGCCGCGGCAGCGCTGTCGGCGCCTCGACGCACTGGGGGCTGGACGCGATCATCGCCGCCGCCTTTCCGACCGTGGCGGCGCTGTCGGTGAGCCTGCCCTTCTACGTGTTTGCCGCGATGATGCTGCTGCAGCTTGTCGTGGTGGCGCTCTACTTCCCCGAGACCAAGGGCGTCCCGCTCGAGGAAATGGAGCGGCGGCTGGGAGTGAGCTGACGCCGGGACGCGGGGGAGCGGTAAGCCGTTGGCGAGCCGTGCTCCCGCGAACGCAGGCGCCGAGGGTGACGAAGCGGGACGCTCGCGGCTCCGGGCTCGTGCGTGCGCAGCAGCACGTCTAAGCGCCGTGCGCCGTCGCCGGCCTCAGTCGAACAGGCTGCTGACGCTCGACTCGTCGGCGATGCGGCGGATCGCCTCGGCGAGCAGCGGCGCGATGGTGAGATGACGGATCTTCGCCGCCCCACCGATCGCCTCGTGGTTGCCGATCGAGTCGGTGATGACCAGCTCATGCAGCGCCGAGCCCTCGACCCGCGCCACCGCGCCGCCCGAGAGCACGCCATGGCTGACATAGGCGACCACGCCCTCCGCGCCCGCCTCGCGCAGCGCGGCGGCGGCGTTGCAGAGCGTGCCGGCCGAGTCGACGATGTCGTCGATCAGCACGCAGAAGCGCCCCTCGACGTCGCCGATGATGTTCATCACCTCGGACTCGCCGGCGCGCTCGCGGCGCTTGTCGACGATCGCGAGCGGGGCGTTGTCGAGCCGCTTCGACAGCGCGCGCGCGCGCACCACGCCGCCGACGTCGGGCGAGACCACCATCAGGTTCTTCTCGCCGAAGCGCGCGCGAATGTCCTGTGACATCACCGGCGCGGCGAACAGATTGTCGGTCGGAATGTCGAAGAAGCCCTGGATCTGCCCAGCGTGCAGATCGACCGAGAGAACGCGGTCGGCACCCGCGGTCGTCACCAGGTTGGCGACCAGCTTGGCCGAGATCGGCGTGCGCGGCCCCGGCTTCCGATCCTGCCGCGCATAGCCGAAATACGGCAGCACCGCGGTGATCCTTTTCGCCGACGCGCGCTTCAGCGCATCGATCATGATCAGCATTTCCATGAGATTGTCGTTGACCGGGTAGCTGGTCGACTGGACGACGAAGACGTCCTCGCCGCGCACGTTCTCCATGACCTCGACGAAGATCTCCTCGTCGGCGAAGCGGCGCACCAGCGCCTCGGTCAACGGTACCTCGAGATAGTCCGAGATCGCGCGCGCCAGCGGCAGGTTGGAATTGCCGGTCATCAATTTCATCGAGAACACCCCTTCGCGCCCGTCGCTCTAGGCTGGGGGGCTGGCGAGGGGAAGGGGCGGCGCGTAAGCGCGGGCGGGCCATGACCAGCCCTTCCTCTCCCACCGTCACCCGCTTCGCCCCCTCGCCGACCGGCCGGCTCCACGTCGGCAACATCCGCACCGCGCTGCACAGCTGGATGCTGGCGCGACGCGACGGCGGTCGCTTCGTGCTGCGGATCGACGACACCGACGCGGAGCGCAGCGAGGAGCGCTACGTCGACGCGATCCGCGCCGACCTCGCTTGGCTCGGGCTCGAGCCCGACCAGGAGGTGCGCCAGTCGGAGCGGTTCGCGCTCTACCAGCAGCGGTTCGACGCGCTGGTCGCGGTGGGGCGGATCTATCCCGCCTACGAGACCGCGCAGGAGCTCGACCTGCGGCGCAAGGTGCTGCTCGGCCGCGGGCTCCCGCCGGTGTACGACCGCGCCGCGCTGCGCCTCACCGACGCCGAGCGCGCGGCGCTGGAGCGCGACGGCGTGCGCCCGCACTGGCGCTTCAGGCTCGACCATGACGCGCCGATCGAATGGGACGATCTCGTGCGCGGCGCGCAGCGCTTCGATCCGGCGACGATGAGCGATCCCGTCGTGCGCCGCGCCGATGGCTCGTGGCTCTACATGCTTCCCTCCGCGATCGACGACGCCGATCTCGGCATCACGCATGTCGTGCGCGGCGAGGACCATGTCTCGAACACCGCGCTGCAGCTGCAGATGTTCGCTGCCATGGGGGTGCCCGCGCCCGCCTTCGCGCATGCCGCTTTGCTGACCGGGAGCGAGGGCAAATTGTCGAAGCGGCTCGGGTCGCTCGGGGTCGATCATTTCCGCGGGAGCGGGATCGAGCCGGCGGCGGTGCTGTCGCTGCTGGCGCGGATCGGCACCAGTCAGCCGGTCGAGCCGCTCGCCGACCCGGCACCGCTGATCGAGGCGCTCGACTTCGCGCAGTTCGGCCGCGCGCCGGCGCGGTTCGACGAGACCGAGCTGGCGCAGGTGAGCGCGCGGATCGTCCATCAGCTGTCGTTCGACGCGGTCGCGGATCGGCTGCCCGCGGGGATGGACGCGCCGGCGTGGGAGGCCGTCCGCGCGAATCTTGCCGCCGTCGCCGAGGCGGCGGACTGGTGGGGCGTGATCGAGGGGCCGATCGACCCGCTCGCCGCGGGTGAGGACGATGCCTATCTCGCGCAGGCCGCCGCGGCGGCGCGCGCGATCGACTGGGCGGGCGACCCGTGGCACGCGCTCACCGCCCGGCTCAAGGAGGAGAGCGGGCGCAAGGGCAAGGCGCTGTTCCTGCCGCTGCGCCGCGCGCTGACCGGGCGCGACCACGGCCCCGACATGGCCGCGCTGCTGCCGTTGATCGGGCGCGATCGCGCGCTTGCCCGGCTCGATGCGGCGGCGGACTCGAACCGCGGCGGCTGAGGCCCTATATCGCCCCGATGCAGTTCTTCGCCCGACTGTCGCCGCTGCGCGCCGCGCGTGACCTCCGCTTGTTCTTCCACACGCGCGAGCGCTACGAATGGGGGTTCCTTGCGCTCTCCGTGGCGATCACCGGTTTTCTGGTGTGGGCGTTCTTCCACGATTCGTATTTCGAGAAAGAATATAAGCCCAACATCATCTACTTCGAGCAGTGGAAGCTGGATCGCACCGACGCGCAGATCATCGCGCAGCAGCAGATCGATCAGGCCAAGCGCGAGATCGCGCAGCGCGAGCAGCGCGCGCGCGAGGAGAAGTTGCGCCAGGGCTTCAAGCGGCTCGACGACAAGCTCAACGCGATGGGGATCTGATCGGGCGGAGTGGATGGCCTGCTGTGGCGGGATGGCGGAAAGGTCGCCTTTCTCCCTTGTTCCCCGGCGAAGGCGGGGGTCTTGGCGGGAGGACCGTTGTGCAACCCACAGACGCTTCCGACTGGGCCCCGGCGTTCGCCAGGGAACAAGACCGACGGGGGCGGTCGGTAGCGCCCGGCCCACGACAGGGCGCCCAACCCTTTGACCATGCATGCACCCCGCTGATCTCTCCCACGCCCGCTGGATGGCCGCCGCGCTCGCGCTGTCCGAGCGGACACGCGCGCGCACCTACCCCAACCCGAACGTCGGCTGCGTCCTCGTTCGCGATGGGGCGGTGGTCGGCCGCGGCTGGACCCAGCCCGGCGGTCGCCCGCACGCCGAGGCGATGGCGCTCGACCAGGCGGGCGCGCGCGCACGAGGCGCCACCGCTTATGTCACGCTCGAGCCCTGCGCACATGCCAGCCCGCGCGGCCCCGCCTGCGCCGACCTGCTTGTCGCGGCGGGGATCGTGCGCCTGGTGGTGGCGCTCGGCGACCCCGACCCGCGCACCGACGGCAGCGGCCTCGCGCGGCTGCGCGCCGCGGGGATCGCGGTCGAGCTCGGCCGCGGCGCGGACGCGGCGCGGCGGGCGATGGCGGGCTTCCTCACGCGACGCGCGCTGGGGCGGCCGCACGTCACGCTCAAGCTGGCGCTGTCGCTCGACGGTGCCGCGGCGATGGCGGACGGGCGCAGCCAGTGGATCACCGGGCCGGAAGCGCGCGCGCACGCGCATCTCGAGCGCGCCCGCCACGAGGCGATCCTGGTCGGCCGCGGCACCTGGGAGGCGGACCGGCCGCGGCTCGACGTGCGGCTCGCGGGGCTGGAGGGCAGGGCGCCGCTGCGGGTGGTGCTGTCGTCGGGCGCTGGTCGAGGCGCGATGAGTGGCCCTCACCCTTCCAGCGTTGACGCGCCTCCCTCCCTCTCCCGCGGGGAGCGGGAGGGGGTCCGCCCGGCGCGGCCGGATGGGAAGAGCGAGGGTGACCCGCGCTGGATCACCACCCCCGCCGCCATTGCCTTTCTCCCCGCCGATCACCTGCTCGTCGAGGGCGGCGCGCGCACCGCCGCCGCCTTCCTGCGCGAGGACCTGGTCGACCGTTTGTTGCTCTACCGCGCGCCGATCCTGATCGGCGGCGGGCGCACGCTGCCCGACATCGGACTCGCCGCGCTGGGCGACGCGCACGCGCGCTGGCGGCTCGCCGACTCGCGCCAGCTTGGCAGCGATCGGCTCGAAGTCTACGAGCGCGGCTGAGAGGTCATCATGTTCACCGGCATCGTCTCCGACATCGGCACCATCCGCCAGATCGCGCAGCGCGGCGACACGCGCGCGGTGATCGACACCGCCTATGACGTCGCCACGATCGAGCTGGGCGCGTCGATCGCCTGCTCGGGCGTGTGCCTCACCGTTGTTGACAAGGCACCGCATGAGGACGGGCAGGGCGGCTGGTTCGCGGTCGACGTCTCGCACGAGACGCTCAGCCGCACCGCGCCGGCGCAATGGGCCGAGGGGCGCAGCCTCAACCTCGAACGCGCGATGAAGCTCGGCGACGAGCTCGGCGGCCATATCGTCACCGGCCATGTCGACGGCGTCGCGAGGGTGGAGGCGATCACCGCGGATGGCGACTCGCGCCGCCTCGCCTTCCGCGTGCCGGGCGAGCTGGCGCCGTTCCTCGCGCCCAAGGGCTCGGTGACGGTCGATGGGGTCTCGCTCACCATCAACGCGGTGGAGGACATGGCCGACGGCACGCGCTTCACCGTCAACCTGATCCCGCACACCCAGGCGGTCACCACGCTCGGCGCGCTCGCCGAGGGCGAGGCGGTCAACATCGAGATCGACGTGCTCGCGCGTTATCTCCAGCGGATGGAGCATTATCGTGGTCGCTGAGCCCGCGGCGCTGGCGCGGCTGCGCCACGGCTATCTCTCCTCGCCCGAAGAACTGATCGACGAGGCGCGCAACGGCCGGATGTTCATCCTGGTCGACGACGAGGATCGCGAGAACGAGGGCGATCTCGTCATCCCCGCGCAGATGGCGACGCCCGAGAAGATCAACTTCATGGCCAAATACGGCCGCGGGCTGATCTGCCTCGCGCTGACGAAGAGCCGCGTCGAGCAGCTCGGGCTCGACCTGATGAGCCGCAACAACGGCACCCGCCACGAGACCGCCTTCACCGTCTCGATCGAAGCGAAGGACGGCGTCACCACCGGCATCTCCGCCGCCGATCGCGCCCGCACGATCGCGGTGGCGATCGACTCGACCAAGGCGCGCGACGACATCGTCACGCCGGGCCACGTCTTTCCTTTGGTGGCGCGCGACGGCGGCGTGCTGGTGCGCGCGGGCCATACCGAGGCGGCGGTCGATGTCGCACGGCTCGCCGGGCTCAATCCCTCCGGCGTGATCTGCGAGATCATGAACGAGGACGGCACGATGGCGCGGCTGGACGATCTCGTCACCTTCGCGCAATTCCACCATCTCAAGGTCGGCACGATCCGCGACCTGATCGCCTATCGCCGCCGCCACGACCATCTCGTCGAGCTGGTCAGCGAGGCGCCCTTCACCAGCCGCTGGGGCGGCGACTGGACGGTGCGCGCCTATCGCAACAAGGCGACCGGCACCGAGCAGGTCGCGCTGGTCAAGGGCCGCGTCGATCCGGGCAAGCCGACCTTGGTGCGGATGCACGCACTGTCCCCCTTCGCGGACATGTTCGGCGAGGAGGGACAGCGCAGCCACCTGCTGTCGCGCTCGATGGAGCTGATCGCCGAGGCGGGCGCGGGCGTGATCGTGGTGATCGATCGCCACCGTGCCGACGCCTTCACCACCGCGGTGCGGATGAAGGCGGGCGAGGCGGTGACGATCGATATGGAGGAGCTGCGCGACTATGGCGTCGGCGCGATGATTTTGGCCGAGCTCGGCGTCCACGACATGGTGCTGCTGACCAACACGCACCATACGCTGGTCGGGCTCGACGGCTACGGCCTGTCGATCGTCGGCGAGCGCCAGATCGACTGACCCTTTTTTCTCAAAGCTGACGGAGGCCCGGCGTGGCGCATATCCTGATCGTCGAGGCACGCTTCTACGACCATCTCAACGACCTGCTGGTGACGGGCGCGCGCGGCGCGATCGAGGCTGCGGGGCACAGCTGCGAGGTGCTCACCGTGCCCGGCGCGCTCGAGCTGCCCGGCGCGATCGCCATGGCGTCCGAGCGCGGCCGCTGGGACGCGTTCGTCGCGCTGGGCGTGGTGATCCGCGGCGAGACCTATCATTTCGAGATCGTCGCCAACGAGAGCGCGCGCGGGATCATGGCGCTGACGATGGACGGCGTCGCGATCGGCAACGGCGTGCTCACCACCGAGGACGAGGCGCAGGCGATCGCGCGCGCCGACCCGGCGCGGCTCGACAAGGGCGGCGCCGCGGCCAAGGCGGCGCTGGCGCTGCTCGACCTGCGCGACCGGCTCGGCTGAGCGGGGCGGCTGTCCTACAATCGGCGCAGGGGACTATAGTCGGATGGTTATTGTCTGAGCCGAAGCGTGCTCCTGCACACGCAGGAGCGCGGATCGGGTCGGATGGATCGCCGTCCAGGACGCCCGCATGTTCGCCGACCTTACCCGTCGATCGCCCCGCACGCTCTCGCCGGCACGCGCGCCAGCGACTCAACATTCGCAACATTCGCGCGTCCGGGGCGACGCACCGGCACGCTACGCCACGCGCTTGAACCCGCGTGGCGACTCAACATTCGCGCTACGCCGGTGTCCACCCCAACCGCCCGAGCAGCGCCATCGCGGCGTGCGGCGCGCGAACCTTCGCGCCATTGATCATGAACACGAACGTGTCGCGCGGCCGCACCGGCGCCGGGTCGGCAACATAGGGCAGCCCGGCGGGGCTCTTCCCCGCCGCCCAGTCGCGCGCCACCGTCGCCCAACGGTCCAGTGCATCCGGCGCATAGCCGGCTGGCTCCTCCTCACGCGCGTCCTCCAGCCGGGCGTAGACGAAGTCGCCCGAAACGTCGGCGAGCGCGGGATAGTCGGCCGAGTCGCCGTAGACGATCGCCACCCCGGCGGCGCGGCACAGCGCGACGAACTCCGGCGCCGCGAACGACTCGTGCCGCACTTGGATCGCGTGGCGCAACGCGACGCCGTCCTGCTTCGCCGGCAACAGCGCGAGGAAGGCGCGCAGGTCGTCCGGATCGAACCTCCGCGTTCCGGCCATCTGCCACAGGATCGGGCCGAGCTTGTCGCCCAGCTCGGTGATTCCCTGACCGACGAAGCGTTGCACCGACTCCCCCGCCTCGGCCAGCACCTTGCGCGTGACGCAATAGCGCGACGCCTTGAGCGCGAAGACGAAACCGTCGGGCGCGCTCTCGCGCCATGTGGCGAAGGTCGCGGGCTTGAACGACGAGTAGAAGGTGCCGTTCACTTCGATCGCGGTGACGTGGCGGCTGGCATAGTCCAGCTCGCGCTTGTGCGGCCATTTCTCGGGATAGAAGGTGCCGCGCCACGGCTCGAAGGTCCAGCCGCCGATGCCGACTCGTATGGGTGCTTCGCTCGTCATGGCCATGGGCGTGCCGAGTCCGGCGCGCGCTGTCCATCGCCGCGGCGCCGCAAGGATCGACCGCGCTAGCGTCGACGCGGCAACACGGCGCTGCGCTGCGCCGCATGCCATTCGGCGCGGGTGAGCAGCGCGTCGAGATCCTGCGGCGCGATGTCGAAGGTCTCGTGCAGGTCGGCGAGCGCGGCGTCGATGTCGGCGGCGTGGAGCCCGGCGGCGACCGGCGCCGCGGCACGATGCGGAAAGGAACGTTTGGTGACGCGGTGGAACAGCCACCCCGCGGCGACCAGCGTCAACGAATTGAGCGCCACCGGCAGCAGCGCGAAGCCGAAGCCTGCGGCATGGACCGCGGGTCCGCCGATCACCGCGGTGAGCGCCGCCGCGCCGCCGGGTGGATGAAGGCAGCGCAGCAGCGACATGACGAGGATCGCAGCGCCGACCGCCACGCCGGCGGCGAGGGCGACGCCGGGAACGAGTTGATACACCGCGACGCCGACCAGCGCGGAGAGCGTGTTGCCGCCGATCACCGGCCAGGGCTGCGCCAGCGGGCTCGCCGGGACCGCGAAGACCAGCACCGCGGAGGCGCCGAGCGGTGCCACGATCAGCGGCAGGTCGGCGTACTCGAGCCGAAGCGCCGCGCAGATCAGGGCGGTGAGTGCGATGCCGAGCGCCGCGCCGAGGCAGGCGATCAGCCGTTCGCGGAAGTGCGCGCCGGAGAGCAGGGGCGTGAACAGGCGGAACGGCATGGGGTGGGGATGTGGCGTGCGCCGCCGGTCGCGTCAATTCGCGCCCGCGCGGGCGGAGCGCTCCACCGCCCTGCTCCGATCGGCGGGGCGTCGCGATCACCTGTAAATCAAAGCGCAGCCGGCGAGGATCGTGGCCGTGCTACGCTCCGGCCGCCGATGCCGCCGACGAATCAGGGCGAACCGACTGCCAGCAGGAGGAAAGAAGCATGGAACGCCGCACCATCCTGGGGCTTCCGCTGGCCACCTTGACCGGCGGCGCCTTGCTCAGCGAGCCAGCCGGCGCGACGACGGCGCTGCCGGCGGTGGTGCGGGCGGGCAGCGACCACGACGGCCGCCCGCACCGCATCGGCGTCAGCGCCACCACCTACAAAGTGGTGACGCGGGAGACCGGCGGCGCGCTGTTCGTGATCGAGCAGGCCAACCAGCGACGCGGCGGACCACCTCTTCATGTCCATCATGGCGAGGACGAATTGTTCTACGTCGTGGCGGGCGACTATGTCGTCCAGGTCGGCGATCAACGCTATTCGCTCGGCGCCGGGGACTGCATCCTCGGGCCGCGCGGGGTGCCGCATGCCTGGGCGTTCGTCGGCACCGGAACGGGGCGGATGGTGCTGAGCTACGCGCCGGCGGGCAAGATGGAGGCCTTCTTCAACGCCTGGGAGAAGCTCGGCTTCGCGCCGGGCGGTTACTCGCAGGAGAAGGACGCCGATTTGCTCCGCGCCTATGGCATGGAACGCCGCGGTCCACCGATCGCGCTGTGAAGGACAAGGCACCGGGCCGGTGACCGGGTGCGGCGCGACAGGACGGAAACTGGAGCGGGCGAAGGGATTCGAACCCTCGACCCCAACCTTGGCAAGGTTGTGCTCTACCCCTGAGCTACGCCCGCTCTGGCGCCTGTGCCGCCCTCGTGGAGAGGACCGGCTGGGTGAGGCGCGGCCACTAGCAGCGGCCTCGACGCCCGGCAACAGCTTTTTACACGCCCCCGCATTTTTCTGCCGCACGCGCGAATTGACCCCGATCAGCCCTGACCTTAGGTCCCGCTGGCATGACCGCTCCAACGATCCTGCTCGTCGAGGACGATCCCTCGCTCCGCATGCTCACCGCGCGCGCGCTGCAGGAGAACGGCTTCGCGGTCCGTCCCGCCTCCGCTGCGCCGGAGATGTGGCTCGCGCTCGATTCGGGGCCGGTGGACCTCGTGCTGCTCGACATCATGCTGCCCGGCACCAGCGGGATCGACCTGTGCCGCTCGCTGCGCCAGAAGAGCGACGTGCCGATCATCTTCATGTCGGCGCGCGCCAGCGAGACCGATCGCGTCGTCGGGCTCGAGCTGGGCGCGGACGATTATATCGCCAAGCCGTTCGGCACGCGCGAGCTGGTGGCGCGGGTGCGCGCGGTGCTGCGCCGCCCCGCGCTTGACCGGCGCGCCGGCGCGGGCGACCAGGGCATGCTGACGTTC
Source organism: Sphingomonas phyllosphaerae (assembly GCF_029623345.1). Classification (GTDB taxonomy): domain Bacteria; phylum Pseudomonadota; class Alphaproteobacteria; order Sphingomonadales; family Sphingomonadaceae; genus Sphingomonas; species Sphingomonas phyllosphaerae_C. The sequence goes on along the minus strand of NZ_JAPYKH010000004.1, from coordinate 107,069 downwards.
GACGGCTGGACGATCAACCTGCCGCGCCGCGAACTCAGCTCGCCCAGCGGCGCGATCGTCGATCTCACCGGCGCCGAGTTCGACCTGCTTGTCGTGCTTGCCGACCATGCCCAGCGCGTGATCGCGCGCGAGCGGCTGATCGAGCTCAGCCGCACCCGGCTTGGCGATAGTTCGGACCGCTCGATCGACGTGCTGATCAGCCGGCTGCGCCGCAAGCTCGGCAGCGCCGGGGCGCCAGCGCCGATCGTGACGGTGCGCGGCGTCGGCTATATGCTCAACGCGCCGGTCGAGCGCGGCTGACCCGCGCGCGCATGCGCTCGCTGCGCCGGCCCGCGCTCGGCCTGCTCGGCCAGGTGGTGGCGATCCTGCTGCTGACCCTGGTGATCGAGTTCGGCGCCAGCACCTTGCTCTACGAGCGTGCGAGCCGCTTCGCGGTCCGCGACGACGAGGCCAACCGGCTCGCCGAGCATCTCGTCATCAGCCGCCGCCTGCTCGCAGAGCGGCCCGCGGCGCAGCGCGAGCGCATGGCGGCCGAGCTCACCACCGATCGGTACGCGCTGCGCTGGAGCGAGGCGCTGCCGCCGCCGCCGCCGATCGCCCCTGCGCTGGACGAGATGCAGCGCCAGGTGATCGAGTGGGAGCCCTCGCTCGCCGCGACCGACCTGCGGCTGCGCATCCATACTCCGGGGCGTCATTCGGTTGTTACCGGCGGGCTGCGACTGCCCGATGGCAGCGGGCTGTATTTCCGCACGCTTGAACCGGTGGCGACGATCAATCTCGCGTTCGAGCGGATCGCGCTGGCGATGGTACCCGCGATCGCGCTGATGGTGCTGGGCGGGATCCTGCTGCGGCGCGTGCTGCTGCCGCTGCGACGGCTCGCCGCCGCGGCCGAGCGGGTCGGCCACGGCGATGTCGTCCCGGTGCAAGAGGACGGGCCCGGCGAGGTGCGGCGCGTGATCGGCGCGTTCAACCGCATGCAGGACCGGATCCAGGCGCTCATCGTGGGGCGCACGCAGGCGCTGGCGGCCGTCGGGCACGATCTGCGCACGCCGCTGGCGCGGCTCCACCTGCGTACCGAGTCGCTGCCGCAGCTCGAGGCACGCGAGGCGATCGCGCACGACGTCGCCGAGATGGAGTCGATGATAACCTCGCTGCTCGCCTTTCTCGGCGGCGAGGCGGAGCCCGAGCCGCCCACGGTGGTCGACTTGGCGGTAATGTGCGCCACCGTGATCGACGACGCGCAAGATCGCGGGGCAGACGCCGAATATAGCGGGCCGGATCACTGCGAGTGGAGCGTGCGCCGGCTCGGCTTCAAGCGCGCGTTGGTCAACCTGGTGGAGAACGCGCTCCACTACGGCGAGCGCGTACGGCTGACGCTGCTGCCCGGCGACGCAGCGCTGACGATCCGTGTCGAGGACGACGGACCGGGTATCCCCGACGACCAGCTCACGCGCGTGCTCGAGCCCTTCGTCCGGCTCGACCCGGCGCGCGGGCGCGACACGGTGGGGTTCGGGCTGGGACTGTCGATCGTTCAGCTCGCCGTCGCTGCAGAGGGTGGCACGCTCGCCTTGTCCAACCGCGGCGAGGGCGGACTGCGTGCGGAGATTGTGCTGCCGCGACGCTGACGCGCTTCCTGCCGGCCGGGAGGTGGTGGTGCGGGGCGGGCAACACAACGACACGCCTTGGTCGAACGCGGGACACCACGCGGCGCTAGTGCCTGGACGATTGCTCACCAGGAGGTTGCCGCCGTGGACGACGCCAGCGAACGCGTGTTCAGTCGAGAGGTCGCGGCGTCTCAGCCGATCCTTCCCGCCCAGCGCCGGGTCGCGGGGTGATGGCCAGCCTTGCCTCATCGACCGCGGTGGCGGCGCGGCCCGGCGTGTCGATGCCCGCCGTCCGCTTTCTCGGACGCGACCTCACCGCCTCGATCGTCGTCTTCCTCGTCGCCATGCCATTATGCATGGGGATCGCGATCGCCTCGGGCGTTCCGGCCGAGAAGGGCCTGATCACCGGCATCATCGGCGGCATCGTCGTCGGCGCGATCGCGGGTTCGCCGCTTCAGGTCAGCGGCCCCGCGGCGGGCCTTGCGGTGATCGTCTACGAGCTGGTGCGCGACCAGGGCATCGGCGCGCTCGGGCCGATCCTCATCCTCGCGGGGCTGGTCCAGTTCGTCGCCGGCGTGTTCCGGCTCGGCGGCTGGTTCAAGGCGATCTCGCCGGCAGTGGTGCACGGCATGCTTGCGGGTATCGGCGTGCTGATCGTCGTCGGCCAGTTCCACGTGTTGTTCGACCATCGCCCGCTGCCAAGCGGGTTGCAGAACCTCGCGGCGGCGCCGGGACGGCTGTTCGGCCTGTCGAGCAACCTGCAGGCGACCGAGTTCGCTTTCGCCATCGGCGTCGCCACGATCCTGGCGATGCTGGCCTGGGAGAAGTTCCGCCCGCGGGCGCTGCGGCTGCTGCCGGGCGCGCTGGTCGGTGTCGTCGTCGGCACGTTGCTGTCGCTGGGGCTCGACGTCGCGCGCGTCCAGGTGCCCGCCTCGATCGTGGGCGCGATCGCGCCGCCGAGTGCGTCGGCGCTGGTGAGCTGGCTCAACCCTTCCATCTTCGCCGCGGCGCTCGCGATCGCCTTCATTGCTTCGGCCGAGACCCTGCTCTCGGCCGCGGCGGTCGACAAGATGCACGACGGCGTCCGCACCGACTATAACAAGGAGCTGCGCGCACAGGGCATCGGCAACCTTCTCTGCGGGCTTGCCGGCGCGCTGCCGATGACCGGCGTGATCGTGCGGAGCTCGGCCAACGTCCAGGCGCAGGCGGCGACGCGGCTGTCGTCGATGCTACACGGCGTGTGGATCCTCGGCTTCGTCGCCGCGCTGCCCTTCGTGCTCACCGCCATCCCGATGGCGGCGCTGGGCGCGGTGCTGGTGGTGACCGGGGTGCGGCTGGTGAGCGTCAAGCATGCCACGCACCTGTTCCGCGACTATGGCGCGCTGCCGGTGCTGATCTGGGCGGCGACGCTGGTGACGGTAGTGACGACCGACCTGCTCACCGGCGTGCTGGTCGGCATCGGCCTGACCATGCTCGAGCTGGTGCCGCATCTGCACCGTCTGCGGCTCAAGGTCTTCGAGGCGAGCGACGGTGAGTCGCACGCGATCACGCTCGACGGCACCGCCACCTTCGTGACGCTGCCGAAGCTCTCCGATACGCTCGATCGCGTGCCCGCCGGCACCAACGTGCGGATTGATGCCTCGCGGCTCGACGCGGTCGATCACACCAGCGCCGAGATGCTGCGCGACTGGTTCCAGCGCCGTCGCGCCGCCGGCGCGACGGTGGAGATCACCGGAGCGCGTGGCAGGATCGCCACACTCGGCGAGCATCGTCATTGAGCAGGTGCAGCAGCACATTTTGACATCAAGCGGAAATAATCGGGCAACATAGCCCGAATACGTCGGGAGGGTGGTTTAGCGGCTGCCCTCCCGACGCCTTTAGCGGCGCGGGGGAGAGCGAGCCCGGGTCACGAGCAGGAGGAGCCTCTGCCACAAGGGAGGTTCCATGAACTATCGTCTTCGTCTCGCCGCGGCGCTGCTCGCCACTGGCCTCGCCGTCCCCGCTGCCGCGCAGGAGACCGCGCCGCCGAAGCCTGTCACCGTGTCCGGCTCGGTCGGCCTTGTTAGCGACTATCGCTTTCGTGGCGTATCGCAGTCCGACGAGAATCTCGCGGTGCAGGGCGGCTTCACCATCGCGCACGAGAGTGGCCTCTACATCGGCACCTGGGGCTCGAACCTGGCGGGCTGGGGTACGTTCGGCGGTGCCAACATGGAGCTCGACCTGATCGCGGGCTACAAATTCCCCGTCGGCGGCGGGACGCTCGACGTCGGCGCGACCTGGTACATGTACCCGGGCGGCTTCGATAACACCGACTTCATCGAGCCTTATGCCAAGCTGTCGGGCACGCTGGGCCCCGCCTCGCTGACCGCCGGGGTCGCCTATGCGCCAAAGCAGGAAGCGCTCGGCGCCTGGTATCTCAACGGCACCTCGGCAGCGAACGGCGTGTACGACCGACCAGGCGATAAGAACGACAATCTCTACGTTTGGGGCGACGTCGCCGCGGCGATTCCGAACACCGGGCTGACCGCAAAGGCGCATATCGGCGCCTCCAAAGGCAACAAGGGACTCGGGCCGTTCGCCACCAGCGTTGCGCCGACCGGCGAGTATGTCGACTGGATGCTCGGTGCCGACTACGCGATCCCAACCACCCCGTTGACCCTGGGTGTCGCCTACATCGACACCAACATCTCCGAGCGCGAAGCGGCCTATCTCCAGCCGAGCTTCAGCAAGGGGCAGGACGGCACCGGCACGATCGCGGGCAGCACCGTGGTGGTGTCGCTGACCGCGGCGTTCTGAGCGGGAGAAGCCGTCTCGACTGATGGCGCCATCCTGAACTTGGTTCAGGATCCACCGTCGCGCGCACTCGGATCGCGAGGCGTTTGCGGCACCGTGGATCCTGAACCGAATGGAGGGTGATGCGTCGAGGAGGACGAGCCTCTTGCCTGCGCCCGATCGGGCTTCAAGCTCGCTGCTACTGGATCAGCGCCACTCGATGAGGCCCACAGGGCTCCGGGGGGGTTTGTATCCCCTGCGGCCTTCCCACATAAGGGCCCCAGCAATCGCAGGAGCGCCCCTTGGCCACGCTAGGAATGTCATCGGCAGAGAAGGAGGCCGTGCAGCGCTTCCGGTCCGAGGTCGTCGAGCCCTCGATGACTCACCTCGTCATCATCGATTTCTGGGCTGAGTGGTGCGGGCCGTGCAAGGCGTTGGGCCCTGTACTGGAGAAGGTCGCCGCCGATTACGCCGATAAGGGCGTGGTGCTGGTCAAAGTCGATACCGACAAGGACCAGTTCATCGCCGCCCAATTCCAGATCCGCTCGATCCCGACCGTCTACGCAATGTTCCAAGGGCAGCTCGTCGCCGATCTGACCAGCGCGCGCACCGAGTCGCAGCTGTGCACCCTCCTCGACCAGCTGCTCCGCCAGCTCCCGATCGCGGGCGAGGCACAGGAGCAGGAGGCCGAGCTTGAACCGCTGATCGCGATGGGCGAACAGGTGCTCGCCGAGGGAGACGCGGCGCGCGCGCTGTCGATCTTCGACCAGCTCGCCGACATGGCACCTGACCATCCCGGCGTGCTGTCGGGCCGGATTCGCGCGCTCGTCGCGGCCGGTGAGGTGGCGGAGGCCGAGGCAGCGATCGCCGCGCTGCCCGAGGAGGTCGCGGCGCTGCCCGACGTCGCGCGCGCACGCTCAGCGCTGGCGCTGGCGCGCTCCGCGCCCGCGGTGGACGATCTCACCCCGCTCGAGGCCGCGGTGGCGACCGACCCCGACAACCTTCAGGCGCGCTACGACCTCGCCAACGCGCGGATGGCCGCGGGAGACCGCGACGCGGCGGCGGAGGGCTTCCTGTCGATCGTCGCGCGCGAGCGCGACTGGAACGAGGGGGCGGCGCGCCAGCAGCTGCTTAAACTGTTCGAAGTGGTCGGGCTCGAGGATCCCTGGGTTGCGGCGCAGCGGCGCAAGCTGTCGGCGACGTTGTTCGGATGAGCGAGACCACGCGGCTCTCGATCTTCCCGCTGCCGGGCGCGCTGCTGTTCCCGCAGCTGCATCTGCCGCTGCATATCTTCGAGCCGCGTTACCGCGCGATGGTGTCGGACGCGATGGCGCGAGATCGCCGTATCGCGATGATTCAGCCGCGCCCGGACAGCGAGGATCGCGGCAAGCCCGGGCTCTTCGAGGTCGGCTGCGTCGGCCGCATCGCCGAGGTGGAGGCGCTGGAGGACGGGCGTTACAACCTGATCCTGCAGGGCCTTTCGCTGTTCCGCCTAGTGCGCGAGATCGTGGTGACGACACCGTTTCGCCAGATCGAGGCGGAGCTGCTGCCATCACCGCCGGACGAGACGCTGTCGCTCGGCGCGCGCTCGTCGCTCGAGCTGGAGGCGCGGCGCTTCGCCGCGGTGCAGGGCTATGCGGTCGACTGGAAAGCGGTCGGTCGCCTCGACGACACCAGCCTGGTCAACGGCATCGCGCAGATCGCGCCGTTCGATGTGGCGGCCAAACAGGCGTTGCTCGAGGCCGACGGCATCGCCGATCGCGCCGAGCTTCTGGTGCAGCTGATGCAGTTCTTCGGTCGTCACGACGGTGAGGATCGAGTGACGCTGCAATGAGCGCCGCGCGGTCGCCGATCGTCGACGACTGGCTGCTGGCGCGGCTGGTGTGCCCGGCGACGCGAACGCCGCTGCGCTACGATGAGGCGCGCGGGATGCTGGTGTCGGACGCGGCGCGGCGCGGCTATCCGGTGCGCGACGGCGTGCCGGTGCTGCTGATCGAGGCGGCGGTGCCGCTCGATGACCCGGAGTAGATCACCGAATTGGGTTGACCCGTTCTGGTGAAATGCTACCCGCTCCCTTCCGAGCTAATTGCAATAACTCGGCGTATCCAGGCCGACTATTGGCGCTGACCCGGATCGGCGATCAAGTATAGGTCAGCCTCCCTATCCCTAGCTAATATGCCGTAAACGGCATGTGCTTAGCACGTTCGTCAGCTTCTGCTTCATCGATGCCGCCGGATAGCGCGCTTATCGATGAATCAGGGAAGAAGATCAGACGTGATGACGACCCGCAGCGAAGCGCCCACGATCGATCGCACGTCAGGCCATCGCGCGGGGCAACGGTGCGCTGCTCCCTCGCTCGGGAGTGGCGAGGCGACGCGTGCGCTGTGTCCGGTTCTCGCTGGGCCGACGCGAGATGGTGTCAGGACGAGGATCTGATCGGTATGACCACCGCGATCGTGGCGGAGCGCGACCTCTCGCTCGCGACCATCGACCGGCTCGCCGCCGCCCTGCGCGAGGCGCTCGGCCGTGGCGATGCCGTAACACTCGATCTCACCCACGTCGCCGGCCCCGACCTCGCGCTGCTCCAGCTCGTCGAGGCGGGGCGACGCCAGGCGGAGCGCGACGGCGTCGACGTCGCGCTGGCCGCGCCTGCGGGTGCCGCACTGGTGCGCGCGCTGGAACGCGCCGGCTTCACCGCGGGCTTCGATGCCACCGACCATGATTTCTGGTTTCATGGAGACCCGCCGCGATGAGTGCCTCGATTCTGACCGTCGACGACAGCGCGAGCCTGCGCATGGCGATCCGCATCGCGCTGACCGGGGCGGGCTATGCCGTGACCGAGGCGTGCGACGGCGCCGACGGGCTGTCTAAGGCGGCGGCGACCCGCTTCGACCTGATTGTCACGGATCTCAATATGCCGAACATGGACGGTCTGAGCATGATCCGCGCGCTGCGCGAGCAGCCCGCCCAGGCGGGCGTGCCGATCGTTTTCCTCAGTACCGAGTCGGACGCGGAGGTGAAGGCGCAGGCCAAGGCCGCCGGCGCGACGGGCTGGCTGGTCAAGCCGTTCGAGCCGGAGCAGCTGATCCGGGTGGTGCAGAAGGTGCTCGGGCGGTGAGCATCGAGGATCCCACCGTCGCCTTCCGGGTCGAGGCGTGCGAGCTGCTCGACCAGGTCGAACAGGCGTTGCTCGACCTCACCCACCGGCTCGACGATGCCGCGCTGATCGATTCCGTGTTCCGCGGGCTGCACACGCTCAAAGGCTCCGGCGCGATGTTCGGCTTCGACGCGCTCGCCGCCTTCACCCACCATATCGAGAGCGCATTCGACCGGGTGCGCAAAGGTCGCGCTCGCGCCACGCTCGAGCTGGTTGCCACCGTGCTCACCGCACGCGACCATATGCGCGCGCTGGTGGAGGGCGACGCCGTGCCGCAGGACGGCGGGGCGATCCTGGCGCGGCTCGCCGCCGCGGTCGACGCTCCCGCGATCGCTCCGACCGCGCCGCCGCGACCCGCGGCGGCGGACGCGGCGACCGCCGGCTGGCAATTGTCGTTCCGCCTCCCGCGGCAGGCGCTGGCGCACGGCACCAACGCGCTCGCGCTGCTCGACGAGCTGCGCGCGCTGGGCGACTGCACCCTGGTGGCGCGACGCGACACGATCCCGCCGCTCGATCAGCTCGCCGAGCGCGACTGCCTGGTCACCTGGGACGCGACGCTGCGCGGCGACGTGCCGCGCGCCGCGATCGACGACGTTTTCCTCTTCGTGCTCGACGACATGGAGCTGAGCGCCACGCCGCTCGCGCCTGCCGACCCAACCCCCGCCGCGACCGCGGCGGCACCGGCTCCCGCACCGGCGCGCGAGCCCGACCGATCCGCGTCCGGCCAGCCCGCGCCCGATACGTTCGGCGAGCGCCGCGCCCGCGTCGTGCAGGGCGAGCTGGTCCGCGTGCCCGCGGCGCGGCTCGACACGCTGATGGATCGGGTCGGCGAGCTGGTGATCGCACAGAGCCGGCTGAGCCAGCTCGCCGGCGACCGCCACGACCTGCAGCTGCGCTCGGTCGCGGAAGAGGTCGAGCGGCTCGCCGCCGAGCTGCGCGACACGATGATGGTGCTGCGGATGGTGCCGGTGTCGAACCTGTTCGGCCGTTTCCGCCGACTGGTCCACGATCTCGCGCGCGAGACCGGCAAGGCGATCGCGCTCGAGACCGTGGGCGAGTCGACCGAGATCGACAAGACTGTGGGTGAGCGGCTGTTCGACCCGCTCGTCCATATTCTTCGCAATGCCTGCGATCATGGGCTGGAGACACCGGACGAGCGTGTCACGCTTGGCAAGGGCGCGACGGGCACGGTCCGGCTCGCGGCGCATCAGGCGGGTGGCGCGGCGGTGATCACCGTCAGCGATGACGGTCGCGGCGTCAACCGCGCGCGCGTGCGCGCCAAGACCGAGGCGAGTGGGCTGGTCGCGCCAGGCGAGGTGCTCACCGATGCGGAACTGCTCGCGCTGATCTTCCATCCGGGCTTCTCCACCGCGGCGGCGGTGACGAACCTTTCCGGCCGCGGCGTCGGCATGGACGTGGTCAAGCGCGAGATCGAGCGACTCCGGGGCACGATCGAGCTGGTCAGCACCGAGGGCGCCGGTACCACGATCACGCTGCGCATCCCGCTGACGCTGGCGATCATCGACGGGCTGCTCGTCCGCGTCGGCACGGCGCGCTTTGTCATACCGCTCGCGGCGGTGGAGGAGTGCCTCGAGCTGTCCGCCGAGGAGGACCGCCGATCGCTTGGCCGCAGCCTGATCACGCTGCGCGACCGTTTGGTGCCGTTCCTGCGGCTGCGCGAGCTGTTCGCGAGCGACGCCCCGCCCGATGCCTTCCAGAAGATCGTGGTGGTCGCGACCGGGCGTGAGCGCGTCGGGCTGGTCGTCGATCAGATCGTCGGCAGCCATCAAACGGTGGTGAAGGCGCTCTCGCCCTTCCACCGAGGGATCGGCTCGTTCTCGGGCGCGACCGTCCTGGGCGACGGCGGCGTCGCGCTGATCCTAGATGTCGCGCAACTGGTGGCACGCGGACAGCAGATTGAGGCGGCGATGGAGCAGGCGGCATGAGTGCGCTCTCCGTCAGCACCGGGTCGGGCCAGAGCTCCACCGCGGTCGCTTGGAATAGGCACGGCGAACTGGAGGTGCTCACCTTCGATCTCGGCAGCGAGCGTTTCGCGATCGAGGCGACGTTGGTGCGCGAGATCGTCGAGCCGCTGCCCGAGACCAGGGTGCCGTGCGCTCCCGCGCTGGTCGACACGGTGGTGAACCACCGTGGCCGAATCGTGCCCGTGGCTGACCTGCGCGCGCCCTTTGCCATGGTCGCCGCGCCGCCCACCGCGGAGAGCTGCCTCGTCGTGGTCGAACTCGCGCTCGATGACGAGACGCTGCTGCTCGGCCTCCGCGCCGATCGCGTCCACGAAGTGGTGACACTGGCCGAGGCGAGCAGCGAGGACGCGCCGAGCGTCGGCGTGCGCTGGCACCGCGCTTTTGTGCGGCGGCTGGTGCGCTCGGGTGACGACGTGATCGTGCTGCCGGACCTGGCCGCCATCCTCGCCCCGGCGCTCGGCGGCGCGGGCGCATGAGCGGGGCGGCGCCGCGGCGTCTTGCTCTGGCGGCCACCGGCTCCCGCGACCTGACGATCCCAACTTTGCCATACCGACCCTCTTGCCGAGGACCCCAGTGATGCGTGCCACGATCAAGCTGAAACTCATCGTCACCTTTACCGTGCTGACCCTGCTGCTGCTCGCCGTCGTCGGTGTGGCGATCACGCGGATGGGGACGCTCGACACCGCCATCGCCGCGGTGCTCGACGGGCCGACCAAGCGCGCGCTGCGCTCGCTCACGCTCAACGACGCGCTGGGCGACGTGATGCGCATGGAGAAGAACATGGCGATGACGACCGACGACGCGCTGACGCGCACGTTCGACGAGCGTCTCGGCCAGGATCGCGCGCGCGTCGAGCGGCTGATGGCCGAGGGGCTCGCCAACGCCTCGGAGGAGAACAGGCTGCGCTGGGGCCAGCTGCAGGACGAATGGGCCGCGTACAAGGCGGTCAACGACCGCATCCGTGCGCTCGCCCTCGCCAATCAGAACGCGGAGGCGGCGCGACTGTCGCTCGGAACGGCGCTCAAGCTCGGCGACGAGATCACCCGGACGGGCGACCAGATGGTCGCCGCTAACCGAGCCTCGATGCAGCGCGCCGAACAGGACACCGACATGCTTTACGCGCAGTCGCGCTGGATGCTGATGGCGACCGCCGCTGTGGCGCTGCTGGTGGCGGTGGCGGGGTCGGTGTGGATCGCGCTGCTGGTGTCGCGCGGGCTCCGCGCCGCGTCGACCGCGATCGAGGCGGTGGCGCTGGGCGATCTTGAACAGGACGTGCGCGTCCCGGGCGACGACGAGATTCGCGACCTGGTCGAGGCGGTCAACCGCATGACCGCCAACCTGCGCGGCACCGCGGCGCTGGCCGACTCGATCGCGCGCGGTGACCTGACGGTAGAACACGTGCCGCTGTCCGAGCGCGACCGGCTCGGCCACGCGATGGTGGCGATGGTGGCGCGGCTGCGTGGCGTGGTCGGCGACGTGAACGGCGCGGCGGCGCAGGTCGCGAGCGGCAGCCAGGAGCTCTCCTCCGCGTCGGAGCAGGTGTCGCAGGGGGCGACCGAGCAGGCCGCGGCGGCGGAGGAAGCGTCCGCGTCGATGGAGCAGATGGCGGCCAACATCAAACAGAATGCCGACAACGCCACGCAGACGGAGAAGATCGCGCGCCAGTCGTCGCAGGATGCCGAGGCCAGCGGCGCGGCGGTGCAAAGAGCAGTGGGGGCGATGCGCACCATCGCGGAAAAGATCGGCATCGTGCAGGAGATCGCGCGGCAGACCGACCTGCTCGCGCTCAACGCCGCGGTGGAGGCGGCGCGCGCCGGCGAGCACGGCCGCGGCTTCGCGGTGGTGGCGGCCGAGGTGCGCAAGCTGGCCGAGCGCAGCGAGGCGGCCGCGGCGGAGATCGGCGCGATGTCGAGCGACACGGTCGCGGCCGCGGGCGAGGCGGGCGAGATGCTCACGCGGCTGGTGCCCGACATCCGCCGCACCGCCGAGCTGGTGGCGGAGATCAGCGCGGCGTGCCGCGAGCAGGACCTCGGCGCCGGGCAGATCAACTTGGCGATCCAGCAGCTCGATCAGGTGACCCAGCAGAACGCCGGCGCCGCCGAGCAGATTTCCACCACCGCCGACGAACTCGCCGGCCAGGCCGAGGAGTTACAGCAGAGCATCAGCTTCTTCCGCGCCGACCAGCAGCGGCCGGGCGCGGCGACGCAGCGACGAACGCCCCGCACCGTGGCCACGCTGGCATCACGGGCGGCCACGCCGTCGCGCCGAGCAGGTGATCCGGCGCGATCGCGTGGCTTCGCGCTCGATCTCAGCAGCGGCGGTCTCGATCGTGAGGACGCCGACTTCGGTCGCGCGGCATGAGCGCGGTCGGCGAGCTCCAAGTCGTCGTCTTTGCGCTGGGCGACGAGCAGTTTGCGCTGCCGGTCGGCGAGGTGCGCGAGATCCTCGATCATCACGCGCCCTTTCGCGTCCCCAACGCCCCGGCGTGGCTGCTCGGCCGCACCGACGTGCGTGGCGCCTCGGTGCCGGTGATCGACCTACGGCTGCGGCTCGGGCTGACATCGGTCACCGTCACGCCGATGACGCGCGTGCTGGTAGTGGAGGTGCAGCTCGCCGAGCGCGCCGCGGTCATGACGCTGGGGCTCACGGTCGATCGCGTGCTCGACGTGCGCAGCTACGCCGCCGCGGCGATGGAGCCGCCGAGCTGGGCGTGCGCTGGCACGCCGAACATCTGCGCGGGGTGCTGCGCCGCGACGGTGGCTTCGCCATCCTGCTCGATCTCGCCAGCATCTTCTCGGGCGACGCCGATGCCGAGCTGCTGATCGATAGCGCGGAGGAGGGCGGCTGATCGCGCGCGCGAGAGACGGCAACGACTTCGCGCGTGCGCGGGCGGGGCGCGGCGGGGCGACCCTCTATCATGGAAGCATTCCGGCCAACCTCCGGTCGCCCCCGCCGCGGAGCCTATCGAATGAAGCGACTGATCGAAGACCTCCCCATCGCGCGCAAGCTGGTGTTCGGTATCGGCGCGATCCTGCTGCTGACGCTGGTCGGCGATGCCGCCGTGTTCGTCCAGACGCTGAGAGCACGCACGATCGGCGAAAAAAATCGTCGCTATTCCGTCCTGATCGGCGACGTCTCGGAGATGATGCAGGCCGTGACCGATCAGGAGACCGGCTATCGCGGGTATCTGCTTGCGGCCGATCCGGCCTTCCTCGATGCCTATTAGCGCGGCGGCAGCGAGCTGGATCGCGCCTCGCTCGCCGCTTTGTCCGACACGGGCGCCGTCGCGGTCTTGCGGGCGCAGGTGGAGAGCGTGCGCGGCGCGGCATCGCGCTGGCGCGAGACGGTGGCGGAGCCCGGCATCCGGCTGATGGCGGACCCACGCACGCGCGAGCGCGCGCGCGCAATCGAGCGCGCCGGTGCCGGCAAGCGCCTGTTCGACGACCTGCGCACGCGTCACGCCGCCGTCGCCGGCGCGCTTCGTGCGCTGCGCGCCGAGCGGCGTCGCGAGCAGGACACTCTCTTCGTCGCCGTCCCGTTGGAAATACTCGCCAGCGCGCTCGCCAGTGCGCTGATCGCGCTGTTGGTCGTCGCGGTGTTGTCGCGCACGCTGGCGCATCCGGTCACCTTGGTGGCGGAGGAACTGGCGACGATCGCCGACCCGATCGACACCGGCCGGCGCGACGAGATCGGGCAGATGCAGGGCAGCGTGCGCGCGGTGCGGGAGGCGATCGGCGCCGTCTCGGCGACGCTTCGCGCGGTGTCCGTCGGCGAGACCAAAACCGGCGTAACGCGGCGCTACGGTGGTCTCAGCAACCAGCTCGCCGACGATATCGACCTGATCCGCCGCAACATGCAGGTGATCGCGCGGATCGCCGATCAGGTCGCCGGCGGCGATCTCACCGCCCAGCCGACGCCACAATCGGACGCCGACATGCTCGGTCAGGCACTGGTGACGATGCTGGCCGGGCTGCGCGCCACCGCGACGCTCGCCGAGGCGGTGGCGGCGGGTGATCTCACCATCGATCATCGTGCGCGCTCGGAACAGGATCAGCTCGGCCGCGCGCTGGCGACGATGATCGAACGGCTGCGCGCGATCGTCGGCCATGCCGCGGCTGCGGCCGAGCGCGTCGCCGGCGACAGCCAGCAGCTGTCCGGCGCTGCCGAGCAGGTGTCGCAGGGCGCGACCGAGCAGGCCGCGGCGGCGGAGGAAGCGTCCGCCGCTATGGAGCAGATGGCGAGCAACACGCGCCAGAATGCGCATAACGCGGCTCAGACCGAGAAGATCGCGCGTCAGTCGGCCGCCGACGCGGCGGCGAGCGGCGCCGCGGTGCAGACGGCGACGCGGGCGATGCGCGCGATCGCGGATAAGGTCGGCATCGTCCAGGAGATCGCGCGCCAGACGGACCTGCTCGCGCTCAACGCCGCGGTGGAGGCGGCGCGCGCCGGCGAACACGGCCGCGGCTTCGCGGTGGTGGCGGCCGAGGTGCGCAAGCTCGCCGAGCGCAGCCAGGCCGCGGCGGCGGAGATCGGCGCGATGTCGGCGGAGACGAGCGAGGCCGCGACCGCCGCCGGCGAGATGCTCGGACGTCTCGTGCCCGACATTCGCCGCACCGCCGAGCTGGTGGCGGAGATCAGCGCGGCGTGCCGCGAGCAGGATCTCGGCGCCGGACAGATCAACGTGGCGATCCAGCAGCTCGACCAGGTGACGCAACAGAGCGCCGACGCCGCCGAGCAGATCGCGGCGACCGCCGACGCGCTCTCCACCGAGGCCGAGGCGCTGCGTCGCGACCTGGCCTCTTTCCGTGTCGATACTGGATCGGAGCCGATCGCGCGCGCCGTCGCGGCCGCGCGGCCGGCGTCGCGCGGCGAGGCGGCGGCGCTCGAGCGGACGGGGCAAGCCTCCGCGGCGAGATCGAAGCGCTCGCTCAAGGCGGGCGCGCTCGTCGACCGACTTCGCCGAGCGCGCGGTTCGGCGCTCGACCTCGTCGGCGATAACAGCGCGCCGGAAGCCGGATAGGTGGTGCGGTGTCGTCATATAAGAGGGCGGGGCCGGTTCGTCCGCCCCTCGCTCTTCAACACCTCGCACCGTGGCGACGCTCGCGCCGTCACAACGGTCGAGTTCTCTGCTCGTGGGAATCGGTATGCGTGCGACCATCATGTCGAAGCTGGCGCTTACGTTCGGGATCATCATCGCGCTACTCGCTGGCGTGGTCGTCGTCGGCGTCTCGCGGCTGACGATGTTGAACAGGGCGGTCAGTGAGGTGATCACCGGGCCGACGCGGCAACTCGAGCGGGCGCTCACGATCGACGGTGAGCTCGGGCGTCTGCTGATCGCCCAGAACGGCGTCATCCAGTCGGGCGACAGCGACGTCGAGCAACGTGACAACCAGGAGGCGCTGGTGGCGGCTGGCAGGATCGACACCCTGCTGGACGAGGGCAACGCGCAGGCGTCGCAACAGGGTGCGCCGCTTTGGCGCGCTGCCCGCGCGGAGTGGGAGCGCTACAAGCCGATCGACGAGCGCATCCGTACGCTCGGCATCGCCGACCGCGACAAGGAGGCCGGCGCACTGGCTGCGACGGGGGGCGATCGCGCGACCAAGCGGCTGGCGCGTGTGATGGCGGAGCTGGTCCAGATCCAGCGCGATCGGATGAAGACGGTCGATCAGGAGACCGGATCGATTTTCCAGGGCGCCCGCTCGCTGCTGCTGATCGCCGCCGGTGCGGCGCTGCTCATCGCGCTCGCGGGGGCGATGTGGATCTCGCGCCAGATCAGCGACGGGCTCAATCTGATCCGGGACGGAGTCGCGGCGATCGCGCGGGGTGATCTGACCACGCGCATCGCGACCCGCCACGACGATGAGATTCGCGCTGTCGCCGATCACGTCAACGGCATGACCGAGCTGCTCGGCCAGATCATCGCGGCGACGGCGCGGGCCTCGCAGCAGGTCGCGGCGAACGGCCAGCAGCTCTCCGCCGCGTCGGAGCAGATGTCGCAGGGCGCGACCGAGCAGGCGGCCGCGTTCGAAGAAGCGTCCGCCTCGATGGAGCAGATGGCCGCCAACATCCGCCAGACCGCCGATAATGCCGCGCAGATGGAGTCGATCGCGCGCCAGTCCGCGCGCGACGCGGAGGAGAGCGGCGCGGCGGTCCGCGACACGGTCGGCGCGATGCGCACCATCGCGGAAAAGATCGGCATCGTGCAGGAGATCGCGCGCCAGACCGACCTCCTCGCCCTCAACGCCGCGGTGGAGGCGGCGCGCGCCGGCGAGCATGGCCGCGGCTTCGCGGTGGTCGCCGCCGAGGTGCGCAAGCTGGCCGAGCGCAGCGAGGCGGCCGCCTCGGTGATCGGCGCGATGTCGGGCGAGACCGCTGCCGCCGCTACGTGGGCGGGCGACATGCTCGCGCGGCTCGTGCCCGACATTCGCCGCACCTATGACCTGGTCGCGGAGATCAGCGCCGCCTGCGGCGAGCAGGATGTGGGTGCGACGCAGATCGACTTGGCGATGCAGCAGCTCGATCAGGTGACGCAGCAGAATGCGACGGCTTCCGACCAGATCTCCGCCACCGCCGAGATGCTCGCCGGCGAGGCCGAGCGGCTCAGCCGCGAGATCGGCTTCTTCACGGTCGCCGACACCGGGGCGGCCGAGGCCGGGGCGGCGCGCCGCGAGCGCGTGGCCGCGCCCAAATCGTCCCTCGTGAGCCGAGCGGTGCGCGCTGCCGTGCCGCCGCGCGGCGTCGCCATCGCGCTGGCTAACGGGCCGGGCTGCGGCGCCGAGCGCGTGTTTCCCGCATGACCGCGTCGACGCGGGCGTTCGGAGGCTTTGTCGCGCGGCGGGAGGAGAGTCGCGACGGTACGATCGCTGCGCCTCCTGCGGCGAATGACCGACTCTCGCGCCGTGATTTCATGCGGCTGAGCGCGTATATCCTCGAGCAGTCGGGCATTCGCCTGCCGGATGGCAAGACGACGATGCTCGAGGGTCGGCTACGCCGCCGCGTCCGCGCCAGCGGCCATGCCACGTTGGCCGACTATTGCGCCACCTTGTTCGACCGCGGCGGCTTGGCGGCCGAGCGCGAGCATCTGCTCAACGCGGTGACGACCAACAAGACCGACTTCTTCCGCGAGCCACGCCACTTCGACTATCTCCAGGCCGAGGTGCTGCCGCGGCTGCGCGACGCCGGCGTGCCGCGGCTCCGCGTTTGGAGCGCCGGCTGCTCGACCGGGGCGGAGCCCTATACGCTGGCGATGCTGCTCGACTCCTTCGCTATCGATCACAGCGGCCCGGATTACGGCATCCTCGCGACCGACCTGGACACAGAGGTGCTGGCGGTGGCGCGACGCGGCGTGTTCCCAAGCACGCAGCTCGACCCCGTGCCGCCGCTGTTGCGCCAGCGCTACCTTCGCCATGCGCTCGACGGCGGCGACGAGCTGCGCATCGCGCCGGAGCTTCGCGCCGCGATCGGCTTCGCGCCGCTCAACCTGATCGACCAACATTATCCGGTGGGCGCGCCGATGCACCTGATCTTCTGCCGCAACGTGCTGATCTATTTCGAGCGCGACACGCAAGTCGCCGTGGTGCGCCGGCTCGCCGACTGTCTCGCGCCGGGCGGGCTGCTGTTCCTCGGGCATAGCGAGTCGATCGCCGGGACCGATCTCCCGCTGGTGCCCGTCGCCGGCACCGTCTTTGCGCGGGCATGAGCACGATGCGCAAGACCCGCGTCCTGGTGGTCGACGACAGCGCCAGCGTGCGGCAGGCGATGACCGCGATCCTCGCCGCGGATCCCGAGCTCGAGGTGACCACCGCTAGCGACCCGTTCGTGGCGGCGCGCCACATCCAGCAGGCGGTACCCGACGTGATCATGCTCGACGTCGAGATGCCGCGGATGGACGGGCTGACCTTCCTGCGCAAGCTGATGGCGCAGCGGCCGATCCCTGTGGTGATGTGCTCCTCGCTGGTGGAGGAGGGATCGGACACGCTGCTCCAGGCGCTGGAGGCGGGCGCGGTGGACGTGATCCTGAAGCCGCGCCTCGGCGTGGTCGAGCATCTCGCCGACGCGCACGTGCAGATCCGCGAGACGGTGAAGGGCGCGGCGCGCGCGCGGCTGCACGTCCGGCCGAGCCCGCGGACCGGGCACGATGCGCCGCAGCGCAAGCTCTCCGCCGATGCGGTGCTGCCGCCGCCGAGCGGCACCGCGATGAGCCGCACGACCGAGATGGTCGTCTGTATCGGCGCCTCGACCGGCGGCACCGAAGCGCTGCGTGAGGTGCTGGAGGCGCTGCCCGCCAACGCACCGGGCATGGTGGTGGTGCAGCATATGCCCGAGCGTTTCACGCGCGCCTTCGCACAGCGGCTCGACTCGCTCTGCGCGGTCGACGTCCACGAGGCGACCGACGGCGACACGGTGATACGCGGACGCGTGCTGATCGCGCCGGGCGGGCTGCGCCACACTTTGCTCGAGCGGCACGGCGCGCGCTATGTCGTCGCGGTGCGCGAAGGGCCGCTGGTGGCACGCCATCGCCCCTCGGTCGACGTGCTGTTCCGCTCGGCAGCGCGCAACGCCGGGGCCAATGCGGTGGGCGTGATCATGACCGGCATGGGGGATGACGGCGCACGCGGGCTGCTCGAGATGAAGCAAGCCGGCGCGCGCACGATCGCGCAGGACGAGGCGACCTCGGTGGTGTTCGGCATGCCCAAGGAAGCGATCGCGCGCGGGGCGGCCGATCGCGTGGTGCCGCTGGGCCGGATCGCGCGCGAGCTGCTCCAGGCCGCGGCGCGCTGAGCGAGGACAGGAAGGATGCTGGTGGCCCCGATCACGCCCGACCGCGATCTCACCCCGATCGAGCAGCTCGTCGACGGGCTCAACGCGCTCGCCGGCGGGCTGGAGCAGCGCTTTCGCGGAGTCGGGGAGACGCTCGCCGCCGCGATCGACACGATCGACCGGATGGCCGGCGCGCTCGACGAGGTGCAGCGTGCGCTCGCGCCCGAGCGCGCCGGTGCCGCTGTAGCCGAGCTGCGCGCCGCTGCGGCGCGGCTCACCGCGCTGCCCGAGACGCAGCGCCGGCGCGCCGAGGATGTCGCGCAGCTGACCCAGCGCACGCGCACGCTGCGCGCGCTGCTCGCCGAGATGGGCGAGGTGATGCGGCTGCTCGGCTGTTATGGCATGAGCATCAAGATCGCTTCGGCGGGCGAGCCGGCCTTCTTCCAATTCGTGGCGGTGATGCAGGCCAAGTTGGACGGTAGCGAGCAACAGCTGCGCCGCTTCGCACAGGAGTTGGAACGCTTCGGGCGGATCGTCGCCGACGTGCAGGCGACTGACGCGCGGCTCGCCGGAGAGTGCGCCAAGCTGGGCGGGCAGGCGCCGGCCGAGCTCGCCGCCAGCGCCGACGCACTCGAGACGCAGCTCGCCGAGACGGCGCGCATGGCCCGTGAGGTGAGCGCGATCACCCGCACGGTGCAGGGTGAGGTGGCGCGCGTGCTCGGCGCGATCCAGATTGGCGACAGCGTGCGTCAGCGGGTCGAACATTGCATCGCGGTGCTGCGCGTGATCGACCCGTCGGCGGGGATCAACGGCGAACGCCCGGCGCCGCCCCCGCGCGGCGCGGTGGCGCATGTCGCGCGGCTGATCGCGGCGCAGATGCGCGCGATCGCGGACGACTTCCGCCACGAAAGCATCGCGTTGCTCGACTCGCTCGCGCGACTCGGCCCGCTCGCGGCCGAGCTGCTCGCGCTGGTGGAGGCGCAGGCGGCGCGCGTCGCGGAGAGCACGAGCGAGGCCGGCGGCGATGGTGGCGCGTTGCTGCGGCTGGAGCAGGGAATCGCCGCGTTGGGGGATATCACCGCCCGCCTGTTCGACACCGACGAGCAGCTGGCGATGCTGGCCGCCTTCGTCGAGGAGACCGTGGTCGACCTCGGTCGCGGTCTGCATGCGATCCGTGCCGTGACGCTCGACGTGCAAGACATCGCGACCAACACGCGGCTGCTCTGCCGCCGCCACGGCGACATCGGCCGTGCGGTGGCGGTGATCGCGACCGAGGTCGACCCGTGCGCGCGCAAGCTCGAGCGGCTGCGCGGTACGGTGGTCGAGCAGATCACGGCGCTCGGCGGCATCGCGCTGGGCGGCGACGGCGCGGGTGTCGGCGGCGACGTTCGCGCCACGCTGCGCGACGCGCTGGCGGTGGTGCGCGCCGCCTGCGAGCGCTCGGATGCGGCGGTGGCGGGAAGCGGCGGCGAGGCGCGCCGGATCGTCGCAGCGCTCGAGCACAGCGTCGACGAGCTGCACGAGCAGCAGATGTTCATCAGCGCGCTCGAGGCCGCGTCGGGCTCTCTCCACGATTGTACCCAAGGGCATGAAACGCTGAGCCAGACCGATACGGCCAGTCTGCATGACCTGATGCCGTGGATTGCGGGGCTCTACACGATGGCGCGCGAGCGCGAGATCCACGTGGGCTTCCTGCTGCCCGGCATGACGATGCGGACGAGCGAGGTCGTGGCGCCGGAAGAGGACGAGGACGGCTTGTTCTGAGCCGCGGCGGAACCCGCGGCGCCGACATGGCTTGGGCCTGTTATCCCCCTGAAACGACAAGGACAGGACAATGACCCAGCAGGCCACTCTCTATCGCATGGTCCTGCCCGACCATGTCTGCCCCTTCGGCGTGCGCGCCAAGGCGATGCTGGAGCAGGCCGGCTTCGACGTCGACGATCAGATCC
Organism: Sphingomonas phyllosphaerae; assembly: GCF_029623345.1. Classification (GTDB taxonomy): domain Bacteria; phylum Pseudomonadota; class Alphaproteobacteria; order Sphingomonadales; family Sphingomonadaceae; genus Sphingomonas; species Sphingomonas phyllosphaerae_C. Next base: position 86,842 of record NZ_JAPYKH010000004.1, on the reverse strand, counting down.
TGGCGACGCGCGACGCGGTCGACCAGTTCGAGCGCGAGCAGCACGTCGAGACCACCCCGCAGGTCTTCATTCAGGGTGAGCGGATCGGCGGCAGCGACGACCTGGAGCGCTGGCTCCGCCGCGACTGAGCGCGCTGCCGGCGCGGTTGGCGGGGGCGCGCTGCCCCCGCCGCCTCACTCAGTGGCCGACCGCTTCGCGGACCTTGTCGGCGGCCTTGGCGAGCAGGCCCTTCTCGGCCTCCTCGGCTTCTTCCTTGGTGCGGAACGCGGCGCCTTCGGGCTCGGCAGGCGGTGCGTAAACCGAGAAGAGCTTGAGCTCGCCGCTGCCCTTGTTGACGATATTGTGCTGTGCGCCCTTCGGTACGACGACGAGGTGGTTCGGCCCTGCCTTGGTCGAGTGACCGTCGATCACCACCTGCGCGTCGCCGGCGACGATGAAGGTGGTCTGGTCGGCGGGGTGCGTCTCCATCCCGATCTCCTCGCCTGCCGGAATGCTCATCAACACGATCTGTACCTTGGCGTCGCGATAGACTTCCTTCTGCCAAAGCTCGTTTTTCGACGCGAGCTCGACCATGTCCTTGTTGAAGATCGTCACGGGATCATCCTTCCTTGATGTCTCGTGAAGCCGGACGTTCGAGTTGGGTAGAGCGTTCCCGCGCCTCAGCCGCGCCGACGCGCGCGTGTCGGCAGCACCAGCTGCTCTATGAAGTTGCGGATCTCGGTCGTGCGGGTCGCCGCGTCGGTGACCTGCGAGTCGAGCCCGAGCCGCCAGGCGAGGTCGCGCCGGTCGGGTGCCGCGTGCAACGCTTCGACCAGATCGGCCTGCGCGGCGACATCGACATCGTCGCGCGCGAGCCGGTGTTCGACGAGGTCGTCGGCCTGGCGCCGCAGCGCGGCAGCGACTTCCCCCAAGTCGATCTCCGGATGGTATTGCACGCCCCAAAACACGCCGTTGCCATGGCGGATCTCGACCGCCTGGACCGCGGTCACCGCGTTGCCGGCGAGCAGCGTTGCGTCGTCAGGTAAGACGGCGACCTCGTCAGTGTGGATCGCGGGCGCGTCATAGGCCGGCGGTCGCCCCCGCAGCAGCGGATGGTCGCGCCCCGCCGCCGTCGGCGCGATGCGGCGCGCGAACCCGGCTTCGCGACGCTCACCCATCGCGCGCACGCGCCCACCCGCCGCGACGACCGCGACCTGCAAGCCCGCGCACGAGCCGAACGACGGCACGCCCGCCCCGAATACGTCGCGCATGAACGCGATGATACGACGGCACTCGGGCGTGTCGTCGTAGAGGTGGAGTGGCGAGCCGGTGAGGAACACCGCGTCATAAGCGGCAATCTCGGCGGTGCCCGGCGGCGTCGCGCTATCGTCGGCCGGAGTGATCCGGGTGATCGTCGCGCCCGGCGCGATCGTCTCGAGCACCGCGGCATAGGTCTCGCCCGAGCTGCGCCCGACGCTGGCGCGCCGGTGCGCGCGCGCCTCGGGTGGTTCGCTCTCCGCGACGAGGAAGGACAGAGCGGCGATGGGCTGATCGGACACGGTGCGCTGAAACGTGCCGGCGCGTGATCGGGTCCGTCTGTCAGTGACTTAGCGCGCCTGCCCCGTCAGCGCGGCGACGATCTCGCGCTCGGAGGCAACGTGATCCTCGATGATGCAGCGGAAGCCGAGCCCGGGCATGCCATGGTCGCTCGGTACCCTGGCCTGGGCGACGGTGAGGCCGTCGAGCGAGCGGGTGAGCCGCTCGGCGTCCGTGACGACATGCGGATGCGCCTCGAGATGGCGATAGCCGCCGGTAGTGGCGACCACCCGCCCCTCGGGGTCGACGATCGAGACGGTCGCGCGCGCGGCGCGGTTCATCACGCCGATCAGCTCCGCCACCTGCCCCTCAAAGTCGAACTCGAGGTAGCAGATCCCGACGATCACGCCCTCGCACACCACCGGCGCGACGTAGATCAGCACCTTGCGATCGTTCGACCAGGGGTTGACCCACACTTCGTCGGTGACCCAACCCGCGGTCGCGCCGCCCGACAGCACCCGGCGAAACTGCGCGAAGTCGGCGAAGTGGACATCGCGGACCGCCATATTCTCGTGCGCGCAGACCCGTACCTCGCCCTCGGCGTCGACCAGGAAGGCGTTGAGAAAATAAGGCGAATAGCCGAGCAGCGCGCGCAGCCGCTCAAGTGCGCGCGCCTCGGCGCGGGGATCGGTGTCGAGCAGCAGGCTCTCGCGGATGGCATGGTCCGAGGAGAGGAAGCGCACGTCGACCGAGCGATCGTGCAGCATGCGCGCCAGCGCGTCGGCGATCGATTGCGCCAGCTCGCCGAGCCGACCGCCCTCGAGTTCGCTGACGAGCTCCGTCGCGATCTCGCTGCCCTGGCGCAGCCGGCCGAGCAGTTCCTCGCGGAACGCGTGCGACGAGCTGCTCGCCTGCGCCGCAAGCGACTTCACTTCCTGCGCAACGACGCCGAAGCCGCGGCCAGCCTCCCCGGCGCGCGCGGCCTCGATCGCCGCGTTGAGGGCGAGCAGCTTGGTCTGCGCCGCGATCGCCTCGGAACGATCGGCATGCGCGCGCACCTCGGTGCTGAGCGATCCTAACAGTGAGCGGATGCGACGCGGCATGGTTATTCCCAGGTGAAGCGGCCGGTTTAGGGAAAGAGGGTGAACGACGCGTAACCCACACCGGTCAACCGCTCGCCGCATCATGCCGGCGGTGGGTCCTCGCCGTCCCTGGCGGTCGTAGACAGTCGCGGTTCAGAGCAATGTGCTATTTCCGCAACATGTATCCGGGGAAATGAGCCCGTAGGGGAGAACGTTCACATCTTCCTCTGGCCAGAACGGCTTAGCTGCTTGACAGCGCGAGCGCATCCTCGGATTAAATCAATTTAATTGACGTATCGCCGAAGAGCGCGTCTGCCAAGGAGGGGATTTATGAAGGGGCTCAATGGGTTGAACGCGAGCCGCGCGAAGCTGCTCGCCGCGGTGTCGCTGGTCGGGCTGCTCGGCCTGCCGCTCGCCGCCGCCGCACAGACGGGCGCAGGCACTGCCACCGGGGACGCGGGGACGACCGATCCCGATCGCGTCGCGGCACCGGATCAGGCCGGCGAAGAGCCCGCCGACATCGTCGTCACCGGCATCCGTGCGTCGCAGGCGCGCGCGATCGAGGTGAAGCGCAACGCCGACAGCGTGGTCGAGGCGATCAGCGCGCAGGACATCGGCAAGCTGCCCGACGTCACCATCTCTGACTCGCTCCAGCGCATCCCGGGCGTGCAGATTCGCCGCGACGCGGGCGAGGGCGCCGCGGTCAACATCCGCGGCCTGCCGCAGGTGACCACATTGCTCAACGGCGAGCAGTTCCTCGGCGCCAACTCGGTGACGACGGTGCAGCCGAACTTCACCGACATTCCGTCGCAGCTCTTCTCGGGCGCGACCGTGTACAAGTCGCCGACCGCCTCGCTCCAGCAGGCGGGCCTCACCGGCACGATCGACCTGCTGACGCGGCGCCCGTTCGATCTCAAGCAGGGGTTGACGTTCTCGGCCGCTGGCGAGGGCCAGTATGGCGACAAGACCGAAAAGTGGAACCCGTCGTTCAACGGGCTGGTCGCCTTCCACGGCGACCGCGTCGGGCTGCTGGTATCCGCGTCGTACAGCGACCTGACGCTCGCCAACAGCTTCCGCGGCGTGCAAGACTATGGCGTATCGTTGCGCAACGAGTCGGGCAGTGCCACCAATCAGGGTGACTTCGCGGTCGGCAACAACGGCGTCAGCCGTGGCACGCCGGTGCGCGACGCGAGCGGCAACATCACCGGCTATGATGTCAACGGCGACGGCGACGCCAACGACGCGTTCATCACGCCGCAGTCGCACACCGCGTGGAACCGCATCACCGATCGCCAGCGCTTCGGCGCCAACGCGTCCTTCCAGTTCGAGATCAACGACGCGCTGCGGCTGACCGCCGACGGCTTCTACACGCGCCAGACGCAGTACGACCGCACCGCCGGCTTCCAGTTCCAGAACATCGATTGGTTGTCGTCGCCGTTCTCGCCGACCAAGTCGCGCGACACCGGCGCGACCTCGGGCGGCTACAACGTCAACACGGTACAGCAATATACCTACGCGCTGCCGAGCTTCGACAGCTATTCGGAGACCTTCCGCACCAAGAGCGAGTCGCAGAACTACAACGTGCAGCTCGACTGGAAGCCGAGCGACACGTTCAAGGCAACCGTGCGCGGTATCTACGGCAAAGCCAACCGTGACCGTGACCAGTCGTACACGCAGTTCAGCCTGACCAACGGCCGCCAGTGGGGCTATCAGGCCGACGGATCGAAGCGCACCGAGGGCGTCGCCAACGGCGGCTTGGGCAATTATCCCGCCTCGGTCGGCGGCGACCGCACCTTCAACCCGACCGGCTATCAGGTCTACACCGACACCGCGACGGTCGATTATTCGAGCGGCGCGCCGGTGTTCGGCTTCTCGCCCGGGTTCCTCGCCCAGGCGGGCGACGCTTCGCGCTACGGCCTGAAGACGGTCTCGTCAGAGGGCAACGTCTATCAGAAGGGTGACATCTGGGCGCTGCGCGCTGATGCCGAGTGGCAGGCGAACGACCAGCTGAAGGTCGCGTTCGGCGGCCGCTACGGCGAGCGCAGCGTCAACCAGTTCACCTTTGACCGCGTCTCGCCAATCTATGCCGGCAACACCGACAATCCGGCCAACCCGGCAGCGGGCTGCCTGGTCAAGTGGAAGGCGTTCGACGTCAACCTCGATGACAAATCGTGCCCGGTCTATGACGCGCAGGGTCGCGGCTACACCGCGGGGCTGACGCGACAGGCGACCGATCCGATCTTCGCCGGGATGATCAAGCAGTATCAGCTGCCGGCGGCGGGTACGCCGACGCTCTGGGCGCTCGATCCCAAGGCGATGGACGACAGCGAGTCCTGGCAGAACAAATTCTACCCGGGTAGCCAGAACCTGATCAACCCGGCTCTGTCGTTTGACGTCAACACGCGCCAGATTTCGGGCTATGCGCAGGTGTCGGGCGAGGGCGAGCTGCTCGGCATGCCGTTCCGCGCCAACGGCGGTCTCCAGGTGGTCAGCACCCGCCTCAACGTGCGCCAGAACGTGGTCGGCGTGCCGCAGCCGTACGGGGTCTCGGGCGTCGACGCGGGTGATGTGCGCACCGAGCGGCAGTTCACCGACTTCCTGCCGTCGATCAACGTCGCCTTCGACGTCACCGATAAGCTGCGCGCGCGTGCGGCCTTCTCGAAGACGATGACGCTGCTCGACTTCCAGCAATGGGGCGGTGGTCTCAACGTCAATTACGCGATCAACACCGCCACCAACCTGTTCGAGGCGCGCACCGCCGACTCGCTCGGCAACCCGAATCTCAACCCGTGGCGCGCGACCAACGTTGAGGGCAGCCTCGAATATTACACCGGCCGGTCGAGCTTGGTTGCGGCGGGCGCTTTCTACATCGCGGTGGACAGCTTCATCGATCGCACCACCGAACTGCGCAGCGACATCCCCGACAATGACGGCGTGATCCGCCGCCAGGTCGTCACCAACACCTTCCGTCAAGGTGAGGGCGGGACGCTCAAGGGCGTCGAGCTCTCGGCGCGCCAGTCGCTCGCCGATTACGGGGTGAACGGGCTGTTCGGCGGCTTCGGCGTCGACGCCAACTACACGCTGTCGCTGGGCGATGCCGGGCTCGTCGACCTGGCCGGCAACAACCAGCCGTTCCAGGACAATTCGAAGCATCAGATCAACGCCGCGCTCTGGTTCGAGAAGTACGGTCTGCAGGCGCGCGTCGCCTACAACTATCGTTCGAAGCGACTGGTGTCGTCCAACTATGGCGGCATCGACGGCCTCGCCCAGTATCAGCAGCCGACCAATTACCTCGACGCCTCGATCTCCTATGACGTGACGCCGTTCCTTACCCTCTACGGCCAGGCCTCTAACCTGACCGCCGAGACCGAGCGCTACTATCTCACCTGGCCCGATCAGGTGCTGTACGAGAACATCTACGAGCGGCGCTTCATCGCCGGCGCGCGCGTCCGCTTCTGATCGCCCTGGTCACCGCTCTTGCCGTCGGGCAGGAGCGGTGACGGGTGAGGGACGCATCATGACGCACGCACCAATCCGCTCGATCACGATCGTCGGTGGGGGCACCGCCGGCTGGATGGCGGCGACCTGGCTGGCGCGCCGCTTCGCGCATCTCCGGCTTGCCATCACCGTCGTCGAGAGCGCCGCGATCGGCACCGTCGGCGTCGGCGAGGCGACGGTGCCCGCGATCCGCGACTTTCTCGCCGCGGTCGAGCTCGGCGAAGCCGACGTGCTGCGCGAGACCGAGGGCACGATCAAATACGGCATCCGCTTCCGCAACTGGGAGCGCGACGGTCACGACTTCTTCCATCCCTTCGGCCTGTACGGCGTGGCCGCGCGCGGCGTTGCCTTCCACCATTACTGGCTCAAGCTGCGCCAGGCGGGCGACGCGACGCCGCTCGGCGCCTATTGCCTCGCCACTCAGCTGGCCGAGCGCGACCTGTTCCTCCCGCCCGCCGAGCGGCCGACCAACGATCTCGGCGTGTTCAATTTCGCGCTCCACTTCGACGCGTCCAAGTTCGCCGCGCTGCTCAAGCGGCTCGCACTCGCCAACCATGTCCGCCACGTCGAGGGCCGGATCACCGACGTGCTGCGCGACGGCGAGCGCGGCACCGTGGAGGCGGTGCGGCTTGAGGACGGGAAGCGCATCGAGGGCGATCTATGGATCGACTGCTCCGGATTCCGCAGCCTGCTCCTCGGCGAGGCGATGGAGGTGCCCTATGTCGACTGGCGCCGCTGGCTGCCGTGCGACCGCGCGGTCGCGATCCCGTGCCGCGCGTCGGGGCCGCATCGCCCGCTCACCACCGCCACCGCGCGCCCGGCCGGCTGGCAGTGGCACATCCCGCTGCGGCACCGCACCGGCAACGGCTATGTCTATTGCTCCGACTTCGTCACCGACGACGCCGCCGAGACGACATTGCGCGACAGCCTGGAGGGCGACGCGCTCGCGCCCGCCAACCGGCTGCGCTTCACGACGGGGCATCGTGCGCGTTTCTGGGAAAAGAACGTCGTCGGGCTTGGGCTCGCCTCCGGCTTTCTCGAGCCGCTCGAGTCGACCAGCATCTCGCTGATCCAGTCGGGGCTCGACCGGCTCGCGCCGCTGTTCCCCGACCAGAGCTTCGACCCACGGCTGGCGGAGACCTACAACCGCCAGTCGGTGTTGGAGTTCGAGCGCATCCGCGACTTCCTGCTGCTCCACTATCTGCCCAACCGTCGCGACGGCGAGCCGTTCTGGGACGCGATCCGCGCGGTGCCGCCGACCGAGGGACTCCAGGCCAAGCTCGACGCGTGGCGCGCCGCGGGCGAGTTCGTGCGGCGCGAGTGGGACACGTTCCAGGATCCGAGCTGGCTCAGCCTCTACGCCGGCTTCGACGACCTGCCCGCGCGGCCTTCGCCGATGGCGGACCAATATGATCTCCTGACGCTCACCGACAGCGTGACGCGGATGCGCGAGGCGATCGAAGGCACGCTGCGATTGGCCGAGCCGCACCAGGATTTCCTCCGCCGCGTCGCCGGCGGGGGACAGTGACAGAGCGCCGCGGCGCCAACCGGGAAGAATGACGATGGGGTCGAACATGAAGCGGGCGGCATGGCTGCTGGCGGGGACCGGACTGGCGCTGGGCGCGACGATCGCGGCGCGCGCCGACGTGCCGGGCAACGGCGGGCCGTACAACGTGCGCAGCCTCGCCGGCGGGATCGGGATCGAGCGCCCGCTTGCGCGCGCCGAGGCGTTGGTCGCGGCGGGCGCGCCCTATACGCTGAGCGCCTGGGTCCGCCCGGGCTCGGCGCAGGACGGCGCGGTCGCGCTGATCGCGCTCGGCGCCGCGCCGACCCAGCGCGCGCTAATGCTCGACGGCGGCCGGCTGGTGCTGCGCGACGGCGCGGCGGTGGTCCGCGGACCCGCGCTGACGCCCGGCAGATGGGTCCATGTCGCGGCGGTGTCCGACGGTGCGCGCGCCACGCTCTACGTCGACGGGCGCCGTGTCGGCGCTGGTGCGGCGCGCGCGACTGCGGTGACGCCGGTGATCGCGATCGCGCCGCCGGGCGCGGCACATTTCGGCGGCCAGCTCGTCGGCGCGACGGCGGAGAGTGGCGCCGCCGACGCGCGCGCGCTCGCCGCGGCGGCGCGAACCCGCCCCGACTTCGATACGGTGCAGATGACCGAGATCGGCGTCGGCTGGCCGTTCCAGAAAAGCGCCAACATCGGCCTCACCGTCCAGCAGGACGCCTGGACGCTCCCAAAGTCGCGCGCTGACGCGACGACCAAGCCGGTCGCCAAGCCGCTGCCCCAGCAGCCCCTGATGCAGCCCACCGCACCGGGCCATTGGCAGCTCAACGGCTGGCAGCTCGCCGCTGCGCCCGAGGTGGCAGGTGACGGCGCTTCGCTTTCGCGGCCGGGCGTTCTCAAGGGTGACGCGTGGCGCGCTGCGACCGTGCCCGGTACCGTGCTCCAGAGCCTGGTCGACCGCGGCGTCTACCCGGACCCGTATTACGGCCTCAACAACCTCCAGATCCCCGAGCGGCTCGCCAAGCAGGATTATTGGTATCGCACGCGCTTCACCGTCCCGCCGGAGGCGGCGGGCAAGAGACTGACGCTCGTCTTCGGCGGGATCAACTACGCCTCGGAGGTGTGGGCCAATGGCGAGCGGCTCGGCACCACGCGCGGCGCGTTCATCCGCGGCCAGTTCGCCTACACGCCGGTAGCGGGCGAGAATGTCGTGGCAGTGCGCGTCTCGCCACCGCCGCACCCCGGCATCCCGCACGAACAGTCGGTCGCCGCGGGCGTCGGCGAGAACGGCGGCCAGCTCGCGATCGACGGCCCCACCTTCGTCGCCACCGAGGGATGGGACTGGATCCCCGGCATCCGCGACCGCAACACCGGCATCTGGCGTCCGGTCGAGCTGGTCGCGACGGGCGCGGTGAAGATCGGCGACCCGCACGTCGTCACCGACCTGCCGCTGCCGCGGACCGACAGCGCGGACGTCTACGTCACCGTGCCGCTCGACAACGCCGGCGCCGCCGCGCCGGTGACGGTGCGCGTTGCCTTCGGCGGTATCACGGTCGAGCGCCAGGTCACCGCCGCGCCGGGGCATAGCGAGGTCGCCTTTACCCCGCGTGACTTCCCGCAGCTGCGCGTCGCGAACCCGCAGCTGTGGTGGCCGAACGGCTATGGCGCGCCGCACCTCTACGACGTCACCTATCAGGTGAGCGACGCCGCGGGCGTATCCGACCTGCGCAAAGGCCGCTTCGGCATTCGTGAGGTGAGCTACGATCTCTCGCTGTTCGACCCCGCGGGCGCACTGCGCCGGGTCAACGTCCAGACCACCGACGGCGCGCTCGCGGGTACCAGGCTGATCGACGTGCGCCACGCCGCGATCAAGGAATCGCCGCGCGGCTGGGCCGAGTCGCTCACGCCCGCGGGCGCGACCTCGAAGGCGGTGACGCCGATCGCCGAGACCCTGCCCGAGCCGCACCTCACGCTGCGCGTCAACGGCGTGCGCATCGCCGCGCGCGGCGGCAACTGGGGCATGGACGACGCGATGAAGCGCGTGAGCTACGACTGGCTCAAGCCCTTCTTCCGGCTCCAGCGCGAGGCGCACATGAACGTCATACGCAACTGGATGGGCAACAACGACGAGGAGGAGTTCTTCGATCTCGCCGACGAGAACGGCATGATGGTGCTCAACGATTTCTGGCAGTCGACGCAGAATTTCCAGGTCGAGCCCGACGATCCCTCGCTGTTCCTCGCCAACGCGCGCGACACGATCGCGCGCTACCGCAACCATCCCTCGATCGTGCTGTGGTTCGGCCGCAACGAGGGCGTGCCCTATCCCACGCTCAACGAGGGGCTCGACCAGGCGGTGTTCGAGCTGGACGGGACGCGCTGGTTCACCGGCAGCTCGAACGTGGTCAACCTGCAGGGCTCGGGGCCGTATAATTACCGCCCGCCGGTCGGCTATTTCACCGATCTCGCCACCGGCTTTTCGGTTGAGACGGGGACGCCCTCGCTGTCGACCGCGGAGTCGATCGCCAGCTACGTGCCCGCGGCGGACCGCTGGCCGCTCGGCGACGTGCTGGCGTACCACGACTGGCATGTCAGCGGGAACGGCGACACCAAGACCTTCACCGCGACGCTCGAGCGCATGTTCGGCGCGGGCACCAGCTTCGCCGACTTCGAGCGCAAGGCGCAGATGATGAACCTCGAGACGCACAAGGCGATGTACGAGGGCTTCCTCGGCCATCTCTGGACCAAGAACTCGGGGCGGCTGTTGTGGATGACGCACCCCGCCTGGCCGTCCAACGCGTGGCAGATCTACTCCTGGGACTATGACACGCACGCGGCATACTATGGCGCGAAGAAGGCGACCGAGCCGCTCCACGTCCAGCTCAACCTGCCTGGCAACGAGCTGGTGGTGCTCAACACGACGCAGGCCGCAGCACCGGGGCTGACCGCGCGCGTGCGCGTGGTCGGACTCGACAATCGCGAGCTGTTCGCGCGCGCGGACCGCCTCGACGCCGCGGCCAACGCCGCGACGACGCTGGCGGCGGTGCCGCTCGACCGGCTGTTCGCCGATCACCCGATGGTATTGATCAAGCTGGTGCTGGCAGACGCGGCCGGGAAGACGGTGTCGGAGAACTTCTACTGGCGCGGGCGCGACGAGGGCGCCTATCGCGCGCTCAACGATCTCGCTCCGGTCGCGCTGGCGACGTCGGTGGAGAGCGCGACCGAGGGCGACGACCGCGTCGTCCGGGTGACGTTGGGCAACGACGGTGCGGTGCCCGCGCTGAACGCCAAGCTCACGCTGGTCGACGCCGCGGGCAAGCGCGTGCTGCCGGCCTATTACGACGACAATTATGTCGCGCTGCTGCCGGGGGAGAAGAAGGTGATTGCGATTCGCTATCCCGCAGGCGCCGCGAGCGCGGCGGCGGTGACGCTGGCGGGCTGGAACGTCCGCGTGACCAAGGTGGCGGTGAAGTGAGGCGCGCACTGCTCGCCGCGCTGGCGCTGGCGGCGGCGACTGGGGCGGATGCGTCCGACGTCCGCGTGCTGGCCGATGTGCACGCCTCCACCCTTTTCCGTCATCCCGGGCGTTCTCCGGGATCCATGACGCCGCGCATCTACCGCGTGGCGACCGTGTGGAACAGTGAGTCCCGGCCCACGTCCGGGATGACGGAGCCAGGGGTCGGGCGCTCCTCGCCGACCGCGACGAGCACCGTGTTCCTGCGCACGCAGGAACCCAGGACCGCGAACGCCGGCGCGCGTGACCCCGGGCTCCTGCCTCCGCAGGAGCACGCGGGCAGCGCTGCCCCCGTCGCGCGCACCAGCATCGGCAGCGTGCGCGGTACCAGCGCGGGCGGCCACCTCGTCTTCCGCGGCCTCCCTTACGCGGCTGCCCCGCTCGGCCCGCGCCGCTTCGCCCCGCCGGCACCGCCCACGCGCTGGCCGGGCGTCCGCGACGCCGCCGCTCCCGCGCCGGCCTGCACCCAGCAGGACTACACCTGGAACCGCGCCGATTACCTTCACCAGTCGGAGGACTGCCTGACGCTCGACGTCGGCACCGAGGCGCTCGCCGGCCGCCGCCCCGTCCTCGTCTGGATCCATGGCGGCGCCAATTACGCCGGTTCGCCCGGTGACATGGCCGAGTCGCCGATCGTCGCGCGTGGCATCGTCATGGTCGGTGTGCGCTACCGGCTCGGCGCGCTCGGCTTCCTCCACCACCGCAGCGCGGGCGGCGGCAATCTCGCGACGCAGGACCAGATCGCGGCGTTGCGCTGGGTTCACGAGAATATTGCGCGCTTCGGCGGCGACCCCGACGCCGTGACGATCGCGGGCGAGAGCGCGGGCGCGCAGGACGTCGGTCTGCTCGTCGCCGCGCCCGCCGCGCGCGGGCTGTTCCGTCGCGCCATCATGGAGAGCGGCACGCCCGGCTTCGGCCTGCCGTGGCGCTCGCGCGAGGAGGCGCTGCGGCTCGGCGACCAGGTCGACGACGCGCTCGGCGCGCGCGGTGACGCTGCCGCGATGCGCTCCGTAGCGGCGTGGCCGCTGCTCGTCGCGGGTGAGGCGACGCACGATCAGCTGCTGACCGACGACAGCTACCGCTGGCTGCGCACCACCGTCGACGGTACCGTCTTCCCCGCGGCGCCAGACCGGCTGCTCGCGTCGGCGCCGGGCGTCGACGTGCTGATCGGCACCAACCGGATCGAACTCGACCTTCCCGGCGGCCACTCGCGCCGCGACACCTTCGTTGCGCTGAGCTACCCGGGCCGCGAGGCGGAAGCGCGACGCTTCTACCGTCTCGACCAGCCCGAGCCGCGCGCCGACCCCGCCGACCGCGACGGCACGCGCGACCAGCGCATCGCCACCGACGCGACCTTCCGCTGCCCGGCGCAGCGCTTTGTTGCGACGATGGCGCGGCGCGGCGGCAAGGTGTGGCGCTATCTGTTCGACGGCAGCGCCACCGGCGCGCCGACGCGGCACGCGCTCGAGATCCCGTTCATCTACGCCGACCAGCCGCTCGGCCGGCTCCACCTGATCGACTATTGGGCCAATTTCGTGAAGACGGGCGACCCGAACGGCGCCGGCCTGCCGAGCTGGCCCGCGGCGGATGCGGCGCAGACCTATCTGGCGCTGGACGCCGCCGGCGCGCGCGCCGCCGTGCCACCGGCCGAGGACGTGTGCCGCTGGGGAGACTCGCTGTGATCGATCGACGCGCTGCGCTGCTGGGAGTCGCCGGCGGGATCGCCGCCGGGGCGCTCGCCACCCCCGCCACTGCGGCGGATGACGCCGCCGAGCGCCGGCTTCGCGAGGACTGGCCGTGGCTCGGTCGCTACGCCGCGGACAACCGCCAGCTGATCGAGGCGCGCGCGAGCACCGGCATCGTCTTCCTCGGCGACTCGATCACGGAGGGCTGGGGCAGCAAGCGGCCGGGCTTCTTCACGCCGGGGCGCGTGAACCGCGGCATCGGCGGTCAGACCACGCCGCAGATGGTGTTGCGCGTGATGGCCGACGTGGTGGCGCTGCGCCCGCGCGCGCTCCACCTGATGGCGGGCACCAACGACATCGCCGGCAACACCGGACCGATGACGCCGCAGCAGACGCGCGACAACGTCACCGCGATGATCCAGCTCGCGCGTGCCAATCGGATCGAGGTGCTGCTCGGCTCGATCCCGCCCGCGGCGAACTTCCCGTGGCGGCCGGGGCTGGAGACGGTAGCGCCGATCCGCGCCTTCAACGCCTGGGCGCGCGAGGCCGCGCCGCGGCTGGGCGCGCGCTTCGTCGACTACACCCCCGTGCTGGCGGACGCGGCGGGCGGGATGCGTCCAGGTCTGGCCTATGATGGCGTCCACCCGACCGAGCGGGGCTATGACGTGATGGCGACGGTGATCGAGCCGGTGCTGCGCGGGATGAAGCTGTAGCGCGGTGTCGGGGCCACTGTGCTCCCGCGACGCCGGGAGCCCAGGGCCAACAGCGCTGCGCTAGGCCGCTCTCGCTGCCTGCATGCGCAGCAACACGACGGATAGAGGGGCCTTGCTTACTTCTCGTCGCGCCGTGAATTGGCGAACAGCACCGCCGCGGCCACCGCGGCCGAGCCGATCCCCGCTGCCAGCCACGTCTTGCCGCCCTGCCAGCGACGGTCGCGGCGGAGCTGCGCCGCCTTGCCCGCGCCGGCTTCCTCGTGCGCCTTGGCGGCGGCCACTTCGGCGAGGATCTCGTTGGGTTGGTCGCTCATCGGGTCTCTCCTTTGCCCGCGCCATAACGCGCGCGGAACGCGTTGGCGAACGTCGCCAGCCCGCCCTGCGCAATCGCCGCGCGCAGGTCTGCCATCAACGCCTCATAGAAGGCGATGTTGTGCTCGGTCATCAACATCGCGCCGAGGATCTCGCCGCTGCGCACCAGATGGTGGAGGTAGGCGCGAGTCCAGGTGGCGCACACCGCGCAGGCGCAGTCAGGGTCGAGCGGCGCCTGGTCCTCGTTGAAGCGCGCGTTGCGGATGTTGATCGGCCCGTCGCGCGTGAACGCCTGGCCGGTGCGTCCCGAGCGGGTCGGCATCACGCAGTCGAACATGTCGACCCCGCGCTGGACCGCGCCGACGATATCGTCGGGCTTGCCCACGCCCATCAGATAGCGCGGCTTGTCCGCGGGGAGCTGGGCCGGGGCGTAATCGAGGCAGCCGAACATCGCCGCCTGTCCCTCGCCGACCGCGAGCCCGCCGATCGCATAACCATCGAAGCCGATGTCGACCAGCGCGTCCGCCGAGGCGCGGCGCAGCCCCTCGTCGAGCGCGCCCTGCTGGATGCCGAAGATCGCGTTGTGCTCGGCGTGCGCGCCGCCCGCGTCGAAGGCGTCGCGGCTGCGCTTGGCCCAGCGCATCGATCGCTCCATCGCCGCGGCCTGCACCTCGCGGGTCGAGGTAGTGGGGACCAGCTCGTCGAACGCCATCACGATGTTCGAGCCGAGCAGCCGCTGGATCTCGATCGAGCGCTCGGGCGTGATCAGGTGACGCGTGCCGTCGAGGTGCGAGGCGAAGGCGACACCTTCCTCCGAGCGCTTGGTCAGCTCGCTGAGGCTCATCACCTGATAGCCGCCCGAGTCGGTCAGGATCGGTCGCTCCCAGCCCATGAAGGCGTGGAGCCCGCCGAGCCGCGCCACCCGCTCGGCGCCCGGCCGGAGCATGAGGTGATAGGTGTTGCCGAGGATGATGTCGGCGCCGGCGCGCTCGACGTCGGCAGGTTTCATCGCCTTCACCGTCGCGGCGGTGCCGACCGGCATGAACGCGGGGGTGCGGATGGCGCCGCGCTCCATCCGGATCGTGCCGGTCCGCGCCGCACCGTCGCTGGCGTGGACCTGGAAGGCGAAACGCGGGGCGGCGCTCATCGCCCGCGCTCCGCCTCGGGCGCGTCCGCGTCCGGCGGCGGCGCATCGCGCCGGTCACGCTTGCTGTCGTCCTTGCCGTGGCCGTCCTTGCGCGGCTGGTCCTTGGCGTCGCCCTTCTTCGGCGGGCGGCGCCCGGCGGTGGGGCCCTGCGCGTCGACCGGCATGGTGCGATAGGTCAGCAGCTCCGCACGGCTGATGAGATGGTCGCCGTTGCGGTCATAACGTGCGAACAGGCGCGAGAAATGGTTCTCCAGCTCGTCGAGCGTGATCGAATCGTCGTCGTCGCGGTCGACCTCGTAGGGGCTCGGCAGCGCGTGCTGATCGCCGAGGAAGCGCAACGCCCAGTCGGAGAAGGCGATGTAGCGCAACTTGCCGGACTTGGCGGTGTCGATCGCCTCGAACGAGCGACGCACGCCCTCTTCCAGCTCGGCGCGATCGACCATCGCGTCACCGTTCGTGTCGAAGGTGGCGATCATCATCGCTACCGGCTCGGCGACGAGCGTGGCGGGGGTCTGCGGCGCGGCGGGCAGCGGCGCGCGGACGGTCACCGTCTCGCCCTCCTGCTGCAGGAGCGGCGCTGGCGCGGCGGCGAGGAGCAGGGCGAACGCGAACATGCCGCCGTCCGTGACAGAAGCGGGGGCGCGGGCCAAGGGGGCGGGCGGTCGCGCGCCGGTTCGCGACAAGGGCGCACCGTCCGGCCAAGTGGCGCGGGAGCTTCATTTTCGCCGTCCGGATCGGCGCCGCCGCGAGCGCGAATGTTGCGAATGTTGAGTCGCCGGCGCGGTTCGCGCGAACGTTGAGTCCGACGCGGGCGGCGGCGTGATCGTGGTGAACGGGCGTTGCCGGACGGGATGGCGGCCGGCGACGATGAGACAGAGCGGGGTGAGGGTGTGGCAGGCCGGCGCGGTGTAGGACAGCGGCTGAGTTGAGATATGGCCGTGGACCACGCGGATCCTCCCTGGCACGGCGAGGATCTGAGGAGTTGCTCCAGCGGTCATCAGCCGCTCATCCTGCTCACGCCACGGCTACCATCACTGGCCCAGTCGCAGACAGCGCGCTCGACCTCGGCTTCGCCGCGGGCGAAGTGGGGGGCGCTCGCGAGTCGCACCGCCGCCTCCCACCCAGGCCCCGGCGCGGGCATCGCGCGCGTGCCACCGCCCCCTTGTTCGTTTCGCGCCCGCTCGGCTAAGCGCCGCGCGCCAGGGCAAGCGGAGGGCGACATGGGGGCCGGATCGACGCGCATCGCGCTGCCGCTCGCATGCCTGATGCTGATCGCCGCGCCGGCGCGCGCGCAGGACGAGCGCCCGACCGGTTATCCGCGCTCGGCGAACGAGCGGCGCGAGGGCGCGGTGACGCTCTCCGCTGTCTACACCGCCGACCTTGCCGCCGATGTCGCCGGCGGGCGCGCGCGCGGTACGCGCTACCTCGACAATCTCGACCTGCAAGCCGCGCTCGACCTGGAGCGCCTGGCCGGCTGGCACGGCGCGCGCGCCTTCGGCTATGTCATCCGCGACAATGGGACGAGCCTCTCCGCGCTCAGCGGCGACGCACAGGGCGTGTCGAACATCGAGACCGCGGTGCCCGCCACCCGCCTGTTCGAGGCCTGGGTCGAGCAGGACATCGGGCGCCGCGCCTCGGTCAAGGCGGGGTTGTACAACCTCAACGCCGAGTTCGACACGACGGTGAGCGGCGGGCTGTTCCGCCTGTCGTCGCACGGCGTCGGTCCGGAGCTGGCGCAGTCGGGCCGACGCGGGCCGTCGATCTTCCCGGTGACCTCGCTCGCGCTGCGCGGCGAGGTCGGGTTCGGAACGCACTGGCTGTTCCACGCCGCGGTGCTCGACGCCGTGCCGGGTGACCCCGACCGCCCGGCGGCGACGGCGGTGCGGCTGCGCCGCGCCGATGGCGCGCTGCTGATCGCCGAGCTCGGCTGGCTCGATCGCGCAACCAAGCTGGCGATCGGCAGCTGGCGCTATACCGCTCGTTTCGCGCCGATCGGTGACCCCGCCGAGCAAGCGCGTGGCAATGCCGGCGTCTATGTGCTGGCCGAGCGACAGCTCGTTGGCGAGACACGCGGCGGCGCAGGGGTGAGCGGCTGGTTGCGCTACGGCGTGGCGGACTCGCGCTACAATGCGATCACCCATTATCTCGGCGGCGGGCTGGTGCGCTCGGGCACGTGGCGCGGACGCGACGACGACCAGCTCGGCGTGTCGCTTGCCTGCGCCTGGTTCGGCGAGCGCCACCGCATCATCGCCGATACCCGCGCGCGTGAGCTGGTGGTCGAGGGTGCCTATCGCTGGGTCGCGGCGCGCTGGCTCAGCCTCGAGCCCGACGTGCAATATGTGATCGACCCGAACGGCCGCCGCGACGTTCCCGACGCGCTGGTGCTCGCGCTGCGCGTCAAGGTCGGCCGCTGACGCAAAGTCGTTGCGTTCGGCGGGGCTGCCCCATAATGTCTGAGTAATCGTGATCTGGGTGAGCCGCGTCAGGAAGCGCGCCGCCGACCAACGGGAGGATGGGATGAAGGGACGTTTGTTCGCGCTCAGCGGCGCGCTGATGCTGGCGGCGCTCGCGCCGGCGGCGGGAATCGCGCAGGAGCCCGCCGCGCCGACCGCGACCGCAACGGTCCATGGCGACCAGCAGGGGCCGACCTACGACCGCCGCATCTTCACTCAGTTCGCCGAGCATCTCGGCGAGGGCATCTATGGCGGCCTCTACGTCGGCAACGACCGCAAGATCCCCAACACGCGCGGCTTCCGCAATGACGTGATCGGCGCGCTCAAGGGGCTGGGCGTGCCGGTGATCCGCTGGCCGGGCGGCTGCTTCGCCGACGAATATCACTGGCGCGAGGGCGTCGGGCCGAAGAACAAGCGCCCGGTCAAGATCAACACCAACTGGGGCGGCGTGACCGAGCCCAACAGCGTCGGCACGCACGAGTTCATGGAGCTGGTCGAGCAGGTCGGCGCCGAGCCCTACATCTCCGGCAACGTCGGCAACGGGACGCCGCAGGAGATGGCCGAGTGGGTGGAATATGTCACCTCCCCGGCCGGGACGCTCGCCGACGAGCGCGCGCGCAACGGGCACAAGGCGCCGTGGAAGCTGCCGTATTTCGGCATCGGCAACGAGCTGTGGGGCTGCGGCGGCAACATGCGCCCGGAATATGCCGCCGACGTGACCAAGCGCTACGCCACCTTCATCAAGGCACCGGCCGGCACCAAGGTGCTCAAGATCGCCTCGGGCGCGAACGGCGACGACTACAATTGGACCGAGGTGATGATGCGCGAGGCGGGCGAGCAGCTCGACGGTCTCTCGCTCCATTATTACACCGTGCCGGGCGGTGGTGGCTGGCCGCCGAAAGCCTCCGCGACCGACTTCGACGAGACCGGCTGGGCCGACACGCTCGCCAAGACCTGGAAGATGGAGGAGCTGATCACGCGCCACAGCGCGGTCATGGACAAATATGATCCGAAGAAGCGCGTCTTCCTCGCGGTCGACGAATGGGGCACCTGGTACGCGCAGGATCCCGGCACGCACCCCGGCTTCCTGCGCCAGCAGAACAGCCTGCGTGACGCCTTGGTCGCGGCGATCAACCTCAACATCTTCGCCAAGCACGCCGACCGCGTGAAGATGACCGCGATCGCGCAGATGGTGAACGTGCTGCAGGCGATGATCCTCACCGACGGCAGCAAGATGGTGCTGACGCCGACCTATCACGTCTTCCATATGTACAAGCCGTACATGGACGGCACGGTGCTGCCGATCGAGCTCAAGTCGCCCTGGTACAACAAGGACCAGTATGTGATGCCCGCGGTCAGCGCCTCGGCGGTGCGCGACAAGGCGGGGGTGGTGCATGTCGCGCTCGCCAACGCCGACCCGAACCGTGCGATCACGGTGCAGGCCGCGCTCGCCGGGCTCAACGCCAGCGGCGCGACCGGCCAGATCCTGACCGCGCCGGCGATCAACGCGGTCAACACCTTCGACCAGCCCAACGCGGTCGCCCCCGCCGCCTTCACCGGCGCGCAGGTGGCCGGCGGGCAGCTCAGCGTCACGCTGCCGGCCAAGTCGGTCGTCATGCTGACGCTGCAGTGAGCGAGGACGGCATGACATTGCTCTCGCGCCGTCTCGTCCTTGCGGCCGGCGCGAGCGTGGCGGCGCTGCCCGCGCTGGCGCAGCGCCGGCGCGCCGCGGCGGGAGCGGGGGGGGGCACGATCGTCAACCCCTTGGTCCGCCAGCGCGCCGACGCGCAGGTGTTCCGCCACAGCGACGGCTGGTATTACATGACCGGCTCGGTCCCCGAGTACGACCGGCTGGTGCTGCGCCGCGCGCGCACGCTTGCGGGGCTCTCGACCGCGGTCGAGCGCGTGCTGTGGCGGCATGAGAAGAGCGGGCCGATGTCGGGCTTCCTGTGGGCGCCCGAGCTCCACCTGATCGACGGCAAGTGGATCATGTACTTCGCCGCGGGCCCGAGCGGCGGCGGCGAGGACGTGTTCCGCATCCGCACCTATGCCGTGGTGTGCGACGGCGCCGACCCGATGACGGGCCGATGGACGGTGCTGGGCCAGCTCGAGACGCCGTGGGACAGTTTTAATCTCGATTCGACCAGCTTCGTCCATCGCGGCACGCGCTATCTCGCCTGGGCGCAGCGCGAACCCGGAATCGAGACCAACTCGAACCTGTACCTGGCACCGCTGAAGACCCCGCTGACGCTCGCGGCCAAGCCGGCGCGCCTCTCGGTGCCCGAGCTCGACTGGGAGATCCGCGGCTTCAAGGTCAACGAGGCGCCCGCGCTGCTGGCGCGTAACGGCCGGCTGTTCCTGACCTATTCGGCGAGCGCAACCGACGCGCGCTACTGCCTGGGGATGCTGACGGCGCGTGACGACGCCGACATCATGGACCCGCGCAGCTGGGCCAAGTCGCCCGCCCCGGTGCTCAAGACCTCGCGTGAGCACCGCATCTTCGGCCCGGGCCACAACAGCTTCACGGTCGACGAGCGCGGCCGCGACATGCTGGTGTTCCACGCGCGCGACTATGAGACGATCAAGGGCGATCCCCTGTTCGACCCCAATCGCCACACCCGCGTCGAGCCGATCCGCTACGCCGCGGACGGCACGCCGCTGTTCGACCCGCCGGTCGCGAACGGGCCGCTGGGGCGCCTCTGACACGGACGGCGGCGCGGGCTCGCGCCGCTGGCCGGTGCCGCGCCGAGGCAATGCTATCGCTTGCCCCTGCCACGCGTGGCAGCACGTAACGCTTGATCGCAGGCGCCGGTAGTTCCGCGGCTACCTGCCGGCATCGCCGTACGTTGACGCCAGCGTCGAAGGCGCGCGGAACGAGCGCCTTGACGTACAGGCTCCGGCACGGCGGCGCGCCGGCTCGTCGCACGATCGCGGCCGACCATCTCGTCCACTGCAAGTAGCTGTCCGACTAATGTTGCATGGGGTCGTGCGGTGACACGGCTGCGGAGACGCGACCCCGCCCCCTAAACACACGATCTCTGGAGTTCCCGGTAGGGCGCGATAGCACCACAATCGCTCTTGCCACCTTCTACGAACAGGCATATGTCGGAGTATTAGAAGGCGCAGCACGCGCCCGGTATCAGCGTGAGGGAGGGGATGATGGCGATGAAGGCCGCTTTCTTGGTTTCGGTCTCGGCAGGGGCGCTGCTGTTCGCGGGTGCCGCCGCGGCGCAGGACGCACCCCTCGCCCCCGGCACCGCCGCGCAACAATCCCAGCCCGCGCCCGGCGGCTCGCCGTCCGAGGACGCAGCCGGCGCCGACGACATCGTCGTCACCGGGGTGCGCGCCTCGATCATCGGCGCGCTCAACGTCAAGCGCGAGTCGGTGCAGATCGTTGATTCGATCGTCGCCGAGGATGTCGGCAAATTGCCCGACAATAACGTCGTCGAGGCGCTTCAGCGCGTCACCGGCGTCCAGGTCACCGATCGCGGTAACGCCGAGGCCGGCGCGCTGTCGATCCGCGGCCTGTCCGACCCGCTCACTACGCTCAACGGCCGCATCATCTTCACCACCACCGGCCAGTCGTTCGCGCTGCAGGACATTCCCGCCAACCTCGTCAAGCGAGTCGACGTCTACAAGACGCGCGCCGCCGACCAGATCGAGACCGGTCTCGCCGGCCAGATCGACGTGTTCACGCGGCGTCCGTTCGACTTCGACGGCTTCGCGATCTCGGCGGTGGCGCGCGGGATCTACAATGAGCAGGCCGACACGTTCAATCCGAACGTCTCGGCGCTGATCAGCGATCGCTGGGAGACCGGCATCGGCGACGTCGGCGTGCTCGTCAACGCGAGCTATGCGCGCACCAAGTTCCGCACCATGTCGGTCGCCGCCGGCGCGCAGGTGCCGTTCGCCACCGAGAACCCGCCGGCCGGATCGGGGCTGACCCCGCTCCAGCGCATCTTCCCGCTCGCGCCCGACGTGAACAGTGCGAGCGGCTTTGCGCCGGCGGCGCCGGGGCTCGGCGCCTGGTCGCCCGGCACGCGCGAGGGCCTGCCCTATGCGCCGGGCTCGACCATGCTCGTCAACGGCGTCGATACGCCTTACTACCTCTCGCGCGACGCGGTGTTCAGCGGCGACCTCTACGGCAAGCGCGAGCGCCCGGCGGTGAATGCGGCGCTGCAATGGTCGCCCAACGCCAGCTCGACCTATACGGCCGAGTTTTTCTGGAGCGGCTTCCGTCAGACCACGTACAACAGCCTGATGTTTTCGTTCGTCGACTGGTGGGGCAGCCTCGGCACCAATCCGGGCTCGACGATCTCGCTCTATCCCGACACCAACATCATCAAGACGCGCAGCGTCGGCGACGTGTTCGGCTTCAACAGCGGCGACCTGACGCGCGCCTCCACCAACAGCTTCGTCTACGCGCTCAACGGCAAGTGGGATGTCGGCAGCGGCAAGATCGTCGCCGACGCGGCCTATCAGACCAGCCGCAACGACACGACCTTCACCGCGATGCGGATCAACCGCGTCGCCAGCCGGATCGACGTCGACTTCAACGCGCGCGACGGCATCCCCTCGTACAATTTCAGCGACAACGCGCTGCTGCTCGACCCCGGCCAGTGGACCGCGGGCGAGTTCTACGACAACGCCAACCGCGACACCGGCTCGGCCTTCACCGCCACGGTCGACGCCGACCAGTCGTGGGACTCGGGCTTCTTCCGCAAGATCAAGGCCGGGCTGCGCTATGACGCGCGCAAGGCAGCGAGCGAGGTACGCACCCAGGCCGCCGACGCGGGCGGTGGGCTCGGCGTCAATTTCGGCACGCTCTCGGACAGCCTGCGCTACGTCAACAAGGGCTTCTTCGATGGGGCGGCCGACGTCCCGACCTCCTGGGTCAATGCCAACGGCTATTATCTCGGGAGCAACACCGACGAGATCCGCCGGCTGTACCAGACCAAGTTCCCCAACATCCTCACCGCGGATCAGCTCTCGCTCACGCGCGTGTTCGACATCAGCGAGAAGACGATGTCGGCCTATATTCAGGCCGACGCCGAGGTGTCGATCTTCGGCCGGCCGCTGAGCCTGGAGGCGGGCGTCCGCTACGTCGACGTCGACACCGACTTCACCTTCGTCGACCGCTACAGCGCAGGGGCGCAGCTGCGCGGCTCGCAGACCACCAGCAAGCTGCTGCCCTCGGCGACGCTCCGCTATGACATCACCGACAAGCTTCGCGCCCGCTTCAACTACGGCAAGACGCTGCGCCGCCCGGCATTCGGCGACCTCAACCCGAACTACAATCTGACCGGCGACCTCACCAGCGTCGGCTATGGCACCGGCAGCAGCGGCAACATCAGCCTGCGCCCGACCCAGTCGACCAACTACGACCTCGGGCTGGAATGGTACTTCGACCGCGACAGCGCGCTGTATGCCACGCTGTTCCGGCGCGAGATCGACGGGCTGGTGGTCGGCGCGCGCTCGCGCGTCACGGTGCTCGACACCGGGCTCAACACCAGCAGCTTCGTCGTCAACCGGCCCGAGAATGCGTCGGACGGGGTGCTCAAGGGCGCGGAGCTCGGCTTCGCCTATTTCCCGCACTTCCTCCCGGGATTCCTCGACGGCCTGGGCGCGCTGGGCAGCGTGACGATCCTCGATTCTTCGCAGAACGTGCCCGAGTTCGACGAGGCCGGCACGGTGGTGGGCCAGTTGCGCTCGTCCTTCTTCGGCGTCTCCGATCTCTCGTACAATGCGACGCTGGCCTATGATCACGGGCCGATCGGTGCGCGCCTGTCCTATGTGTGGCGCAAGGAGTTCCTGCAGCGCAACGAGGCGGCGCTGTTCGCCAACCCGATCGGGGTGTGGCGCCGGCCCGACAAGAGCCTCGACGTCCAGCTCACCGCCAAGCTCACCGACGACCTCGGCCTGACCTTCGACGCCACCAACCTGACCAAGGCCAAGCAGCAGGAATATTACCGCTTCGACTCGGCCGGCAACCAGGACCAGTTCAACCTGGGTACGCTACTGATCCCGCGCACCTTCGCGATCGGCGTGCGCTACACCTTCGACTGAGCGCATGTCGTCGGGCGAGGGTCACGAGCCCCGCCCGAGTCACGTCACGCGGGGAGAGAGACGATGGCGAGCAGAACGAGGCGCGCCGCGACGGCGCTCGCCGGTGCGAGCGCGCTGCTGGCGGGGTGTGGCGGCACCGGCGGCAACGGCGCGGCGGCGCTCGCACCGGTGGCTGCGGCGCCGGCCCCCGCGCCGAGCCCCCCGCCGACCGCCACGCCGGCACCGGCTCCCGCGACCGGTTCGATCGCGCTCACCGGCGCGACCAGTCCGGTCCACGATCCCGCGATCCTCGCCGACGGAAGCCGCTTCTATCTCTTCAGCACCGGCAACGCCGGAGACGCCGCCGGGCTGCTCGGCCTGCGCACCTCGGACGACCTCAAACATTGGACGCGGCGCGGAGGCTCCTATGCCGCGCTGCCCGCGTGGGCCGCGAGCGCGGTACCCGGCGCGTCCGGCATGTGGGCGCCCGACATCTCCAAGGCCGGCAGCGAGTACCGTCTCTATTATTCGGTCAGCACCTTCGGCAGCAATCGCTCGGCGATCGGCCTGGCCACCGCATCGGTGATCGACCCGGCCGCGCCGGCCGCGCACTGGGTTGATCAGGGGCCGGTGGTCCGCTCCGACCGGACCGACGATTACAACGCGATCGATCCCAATGCCTTCACCGACGCGGACGGGCGATCATGGCTGGTCTTCGGCAGCTTCTGGAGCGGCATCAAGCTGATCGAACTCGATCCCGCCACCGGCAAGCGGCGCGACGGCGATCCGCTGCGCAGCCTCGCCGCGCGACCGTCACCCGGGGCGATCGAGGCGCCCTTTGTGATCCGGCACGGCGGCTTCTATTATCTGTTCGCCTCGTTCGACTTCTGCTGCCGCGGCGCGGCGAGCAGCTACAACACCGTGGTGGGTCGGTCCGCCGCGCCGACCGGGCCCTATGTCGATCGCACCGGTGCCGCGATGCTGCAAGGCGGGGGCACGCCGGTGCTCGCCTCGGGGCAGGGGACGGGCAGTCGCTACGTCGGCCGCGGCCACGCTGCGATCCTGCAGCGCCCCGATGGCGATTATATCGTCTATCACGCCTATGACACGCAGCGGAACGGCACGCCGACGCTGCAGATCCAGCCACTCGCTTGGGACTCGGACGGTTGGCCGACGGCGCACTAGCGCTCGATCCATTTCCGTCCAACTGGCTCCGGCGTCCGCCGGAACCCAGGGGGGCAGGCCCGACGCCCGAGACTTTGGGCCGCTACGTTCGCAGGGCCACGTCGCTGGCTCACACCTCCATGATCACGCGCTTGCCTGCGCGCGTGCAGCCGCTCAGCGCAGCAGCGTGACCTTGGCGGTCACCGGGAAATGGTCCGACGGGTAGATGCCGCCGGGCCGGTCGGTCACGACCGTGGTGCCGCTCGCGCGGGCGCCGTCGAGGAAGATATAGTCGATCCGCCGGTCCGCCACGCCGGTGAAATCGTGAAAACTCAGGCCGCCGGGGCGCTTGCCCCAGGCGTCGGTCATCGCCGCGGCGAGGCGGCGATAGGCGGCGCTGTCGGGCGTCGCGTTGAAGTCGCCGGTCAGCACCACCGGCAGCCCCGGCGCGATCGTCGGGATTCGTTCGAGCAGCAGCGCGGCGGCGCGATCGCGCGCGCCGTCGTCCTGGTCGCGATGCGCTAGATGCGTGTCGACCAGCAGGAAGCGGCGCTTGGGATCGCTCGTCAGCGCGAACTCGCCCCAGTTGGCCATTCGCGGCAGGTCGGTGCCCCAGCTCTGGCTGCCCACTACCTCGGGGGTGTCGGAGAGCCAGAAATCGCCGTGGCGGAGCAGCGTCAGCCGGTCGGCGCGGTAGAGGATGCCCATATGCTCGTTGGCGTGGCCGCCCATGCGATCGCGCCCGAACCACCGGTACTCCGGGAGTGCGGCCACCATGTCGTCGCCCTGGCGTTGGAGCAGCTCCTGCGTGCCGATCACGTCGGGATGGACACGGCGCAGCATCGCCACGGCGGCGGCGCGGCGTGACGGCCACGGCTGCGGCCCGTCGTCCGAGGCGTAGCGAACGTTGTAGGTCATCACCTTGAGCGACGGGGCGCAGGCGCCGGTGAGTGCGACGAGCGCCAGCGCGGCGGCGCGGGCGAAACGGTGACGGTCGGTCATGGCAGGGCTCCCTCGGCGCCCGCGATGCGCGAGCGGGAGGGCGAGGGCAAGCGCCACGCGGTGATCGGCGGCCCCGGTAACGAGAACGGCCCGCCCGACAAGGTCGGGCGGGCCGCTTCGGTCAGATGTTCGGCGAGCCGATCAGCTCGACGAGGAGAGGTTCACCGCGGCATACTTGCCGCGACGATCGACCTCGATCTCGAACTCCAGCCGATCGCCCTCGTTGAGCGTCGGCATGCCGGCGCGCTCGACCGCCGAGATGTGGACGAACGCGTCGGGCTGGCCGTCGTCCCGCTGGATGAAGCCGAAGCCCTTCATGGCGTTGAAGAACTTGACCGTACCCGTGGCCTTCTCGCCGGTCAGCTGGCGCTGGGGTGCGCCGGCGCCGCCGCGTGCACCACCCGGCGCGCCGCCGAAACCGCCCTCGCGCGGCGGGGCGCGATCGGTCACCGGCATCGGCTCGCCCTCGATCTTGAGGTCGGTCGCCGAGATGCGGCCGCCGCGATCCACCAGGGTGAAGCCGAGCGGCTGGCCCTCGGCCAGGCCGGCGAGACCGGCCTGCTCGACTGCGGAGATGTGGACGAACACGTCCTCCCCACCGTCATCGCGCACGACGAAGCCGAAACCCTTCTGCGCGTTGAAGAACTTGACGACGCCCGTGCCCTCGCCGACGACCTGGGGGGGCATGCCGCGGCCGCCGCCGAAGCCGCCACCACCGCCGCCGCCGCCGAACCCGCCGCCGCCACCACCGAAGCCGCGACCACCGCCGCCGCCGCCGCTGAAGCCGCCGCCGCCGCCGAAGCCGCGGTTGCCACCGCCGCCGCCGAAGCCGCCGCGGTCCTCATAACCGAAGCCGCCGCCGCCGAACCCGCCGCCGCCGCCGAAGTCGTCACCGCCGCCGCCGAAACCGTCGCGCTTGTCGCGCCCACGTCCGCCGCGATTGCCGCGGCCGCCCTTGTCGTAACCCATAACCCTGTGCGTCTTCCCGGTCCGCCCGAACATTCTCAACGAGACCACGCGCAGGACGGCGAACGCGGTTCCCCGGGCGCAGATCCTATTGCGCCGCATCGCCCGTCATAGCCGAACAATGCAGCGCCGTCGAATCGTTGTGCGAGTCTTTTCTTCCCAGATGCACCAATCACTTGCTTCCTATCGCGCGGATAACACCGTCCGTCGCAGACGCAACCGAACGAACGCGTTGAGCCGGCGTCGCCGCCCCGCTACAGCCCCCTGCATGACAGTCCATTTCCATGAGGAAGATCTGCCCGGCGACGTGTTCGCCCCGGGTGCCGCGATCGCGGTCGACACCGAGACGATGGGGCTGATCACTCCACGCGACCGGCTCTGCCTGGTGCAATTGTCCGACGGCACCGGCGACGAGCATCTCGTCCGCTTCAACCCCGGCAGCGACTATGCCGCGCCGGTGCTGCGCGCCGTGCTCGCCGATCCGGCGCGGGTGAAGCTGTATCATTTCGCGCGCTTCGACATCGCCGCGCTCCGCCATTATCTCGGCGTCGTGGCGGCGCCGGTCTATTGCACCAAGACCGCGTCGCGGCTGGTGCGCACCTATACCGACCGGCACGGGCTGAAGGAGCTGGTGCGCGAGCTGCTCGGCCAGGACATATCGAAGCAGCAGCAGTCGTCCGACTGGGGCGGCCCCGAGCTGAGCGAGGCGCAGCGCGACTATGCCGCCTCGGACGTGCGCTTCCTCCATCGGCTGCGCGACGAGCTCGACCGGCGACTGGCGCGCGAGGGGCGCACCGCGCTGGCGCAGGCGTGTTTCGACTTCCTCCCCGCGCGCGCCGAGCTCGACCTCGCCGGCTGGCCCGAGGTGGATATCTTCGCGCATGTCTGAGGTGGCGCTGCGCACCCGCTCGGAGCGCCAGCGCTGGGCGCAGCCCGGCGGGCGCCACGATCGCCTGATCGCCACCGCCAACCGCCTGCTGCCGCTCTCGATCGGCGTGCTCTTCGCCTTTCTGGTGATGGCGCCGCTGACGATGGGGGGCGACGCCTCCTTCGTGCTCGACAAGAACAAGGTCGAGGTCGCGCGCGAGCGGCTCAAGATCCAGCGCGCGCGCTATCGCGGCACCGACGCCAAGGGCCAGCCCTTCGCGCTCACCGCGGGCTCGGCGCTGCAGAAGAGCTCGGCCGAACCGGTGGTCAACATCCGCGACCTCGCCGCCGCGATCCGGCTGTCGGACGGCCCGGCCGAGATGACCGCGCCGACCGGCCGCTACGACATGGACAGCGAGCAGGTCGACGTCGCCGGCCCGATCAAGGTGCGCGGGCCGAACAATTACGCGCTCGACACCACCGACGCGGTGGTCGACCTCAAGACGCGGCGGCTGCGCTCCACCGCGGCGGTCACCGGCACGGTCCGGCAGGGCACGTTCAGCGGCGACAGCATGCGCGCCGACCTGGAGGCACGCACCGTCACGCTCGACGGCAATGCGCGCTTGCGGATCGACCCGAGAAAATAGAAAGAGCGCTGGATGTTGCGCTCTCTCGCCCCGGTCGCCTGCCGAGTCCCGCTGCTGGCCGTGCTGCTCGCCGGCGGCGCGGTCGCGCAGACGCGTCATAACAGCGCCGCGCCGATCGACTTCGGCGCCGATCACATCGAGTTGCAGGACCGCGCCAATCGCGCTGTGCTGGCAGGCAACGTCAAGGTGCGCCAGGCCGAGATGACGCTCGACGCCGCGCGGATGACGGTCGCCTATACCGGGCAGGTCGAGAACGGGAACCCGCAGGTGTCACGGCTCGACGCCGCGGGCGGGGTGACGGTGACCCGGCCCGACCAGACCGCGCGCAGCACCTATGCGGTGTACGACCTCAACCGCCGCGTCATCACGATGCTGGGCGGGGTGCGGCTGACCCAGGCGGGCAATACCGTCAGCGGCGGACGGCTGACGATCAACCTCGACACCGGGCGCGCGGTGATCGACGGCTCGGCGGTGGCGGGCGGCGGCGGTAGCGCGGGCAACGTGACGCAGGCGCCGAGCGGGCGCGTGACGGGGACGTTCTCGGTGCCCAAGCGGAACTGAGGCACCGACTCCAACCCCACCTTGCAGGTGATCGTCGTGGAATACCTGCCTGCTCCTGCGGCGGCAGGAGCCCAGGGTTGTGCACGCTATAAGACGTTGTTTTGCTTGACCTTGGATTCCGGCTTTCGCCGGAACACGGTCACGGCGCGCCAGCTCGTCGATGACGCGACAAGGCCCCAGGCGAGGTGGACCGAACGTCTCCCCTCACCCCCGCCCGGACACCGCTCGGCACGTCCCCCCTTCAAACGCGCGCGCCGATCGGGCATGCACGTTCCCTGCCAACCGGCGCTCCGTTAGCGCTCCGGTAACCCTGTTATGCGAGGCCCGACGGCGATGGACAGCGTCACCACCCAGCTCGACCGCGAGTCGCTCGACCAGGTCGCGCCGATCCACGAGGCGCCGGTGCAGAGCGGGCTCCAGGTCGTCTCGATCGCCAAGAGCTATGACAAGCGCGTGGTGCTCACCGACGTGTCGGTGTCGGTCGGACGCGGCGAGGTGATCGGGCTGCTCGGCCCCAACGGCGCGGGCAAGACCACCTGCTTCTATTCGGTAATGGGGCTGGTGAAGCCCGACTCGGGCCGGATCATGCTCGACGGCGACGACATCACCGGCCTGCCGATGTACCGCCGCGCCATCCTCGGCCTCGGCTATCTGCCGCAGGAGACCTCGATCTTCCGCGGGTTGACGATCGAGAAGAACATTCTCACCGTGCTCGAGCTGTCCGAGCCCGACTCCGCCGCGCGCGCCGAGAAGCTGGAGCGGCTGCTCGCCGATTTCGGGCTCACCCGGCTGCGCGACGCGCCCGCGATGGCGCTCTCGGGCGGCGAGCGCCGCCGCGCCGAGATCGCGCGCGCGCTCGCGGCGGACCCGTCGATCATGCTGCTCGACGAGCCGTTCGCGGGCATCGACCCGATCTCGATCGCCGACATCCGCGGTCTGGTGTGCCAGCTCAAGGAGCGCGGTATCGGCGTGCTGATCACCGACCATAACGTGCGCGAGACGCTCGATATCGTCGATCGCGGCTATATCATCTACGACGGCAAGGTGCTGTTCACCGGCAGCCCCGAGGAGCTGGTGCGCGACGAGAACGTGCGCCGCCTTTACCTGGGCGAGAGCTTCACGCTGTAATGCCGATGCGCCGCGGACCCACTATCCCGTGAGCCTCGCCCCGCGCCTCGACCTGCGCCAGTCGCAGTCACTGGTAATGACGCCGCAGCTCCAGCAGGCGATCAAGCTGCTGGCGCTAAGCAATCTCGAGATCGAGGGCGTGATCGCCGACGAGATCGAGCGTAACCCGCTGCTCGAGTCGAGCGCGCCCGCCGACGATGGCGTCTCCGCCGCACCCGAGACCGCCGAGGCGCCGCGCGACGAGCCCGCTGGCGCCGACGAGCTGGTGATGGCGGGGGAGGGGGCGGGCGAGTCGCTCGACGTCGACATCGCTGCCGAGCGGTTCGACGACGGCCCGAGCGAGTCGGCCGCCGAGCGGATCGGCGATCTCGGCCCGGGCAGCGGCAGCGGCAGCGGCGAGGCGATCGACTTCGACAGTTTCGCCGACACCAGCGAGAGTCTCGCCGACGTGCTGCTCGCGCAGGCGGGCGCGACCTTCGACGAGGCCGACCTTTTCGTGGCGAGCGCGCTGATCGACCAGATCGACGAGGCCGGCTATCTCCGCGCCGACCTGCACGACGTCGCGCAGCGGCTCGGCGTGCCGCTCGCGCGGGTCGAGGCGGTACTCGCCGAGATCCAGAAGTTCGAGCCCACCGGCGTGGGCGCGCGCGATCTCGCCGAGTGTCTCGCCCTCCAGGCGCGCGACGCCGATCGCTACGATCCGATGATGGCGCGGCTGCTCGACCATCTCGACCTGCTCGCGCGCGGTGAGCTCGGCCGCCTCAAGAAGATCTGCCGCGCCGACGACGAGGATATGGCGGACATGATCCGCGAGCTGCGCGGCTATGATCCCAAGCCGGGCTTCCGCTACGGCGGCGATGCGCCCGCGCCCGTGATCCCCGATCTCAGCGTGACGCGTGCGCGCGGCGGCTGGCTGGTCGAGCTCAATGCCGCCACGCTGCCGCGCGTGCTGGTCAATAAGAGCTATTACAGCGAGCTGGCCGGGGGCGCGCAGGATCGCGCCGGCAAGACCTGGCTCGCCGAGAAGCTCGCCAGTGCCAATTGGCTGGTCAAGGCGCTCGATCAGCGTCAGCGCACCATCATCCGCGTCGCTACCGAGATCGTGCGCCAGCAGGAGGCCTTCTTCCTCCACGGCGTGTCACACCTGCGCCCGCTCACGCTGCGCCAGGTGGCGGATGCGATCGAGCTGCACGAATCGACCGTCAGCCGTGTCACCAGCAACAAATATCTCAGCTGCGCGCGCGGGCTGTTCGAGCTGAAGTATTTCTTCACCTCGGCGATCGCCGCGGCGGACGGCGGCGATGCGGTCTCGGCCGAGGCGGTGAAGAGCGCGATCCGCGCGCTGATCGCGGGCGAGGGCGACACGATCCTGTCCGACGACACGCTGGTGGAGCTACTCAATGCCAAGGGCTTCGGCATCGCGCGGCGGACGGTCGCGAAATATCGCGAGGCGATGGGGATCGGCAGCTCGGTACAGCGCCGCCGCGCCCGCACATTGCAGCGCGCCTGACCGATGCGGCAAGCGCGAACCTCCTCGCCGCGCAAGAAAAGCTTGGATCACCTACTCACCCGGTGGAGTATGACACGGCGCTCGGATGGGCTGGCGAGAGGTGAGGCATGAGCGACGGGGCGGCGAGCGCGGCGGGTGAGGGCTCGGCGATCGCCGCGGCGGTGCTGGCGCTGCGCGGCGCACGCGATGACTGGCGCGCCGGCCATCCGTCGGAGGAGGCACGCGCCTTCCCGTCGCGCCCGGCGCTGGAGCGCGTGGTCGAGACGCTCGCCGCCGCGCTCTTCCCGCGCCGGCTCGGCCAGTATCGCGGCAATGCGGGCGAGGAGGACGGCTTCGTCGCCGCCAAATTGCTCGCAGCCGCGACCGAGCTCGAGCGCGAGATCGGCGCGGAGCTGGCCTACTGGCAGGCCGAGGCGCGCAGCGGCGCGTTCGATTCCGAGCAAGCCGCGACGATCGTGCGGCTGTTCCTCGCCACGCTCGGCGAGGTGCGCCGGCTGATCGACAGCGACGTCGCCGCCGCTTTCCTCGGCGACCCCGCGGCGCGCAGCGCGGACGAGATCCTCGTCTGCTACCCCGGCGCGATCGCCAGCCTGCACCACCGCATCGCACACCCGCTCTACCAGCTCGGCGCGCCGATCATCGCGCGGCTGATCTCCGAGATCGCCAACGAGCGCACCGGTGTGGACATCCATCCCGGCGCGACGATCGGCGCGCATTTCTTCATCGATCACGGCACCGGCGTGGTGATCGGCGAGACCGCGATCATCGGCGAGCGCGTACGGCTGTACCAGCATGTCACGCTCGGCGCGCGCACCCCGCTGGCGGACGCGTCGGACCACCCGCGCGAGCGCTACGCGCGCCACCCGATCGTCGAGGACGACGTGGTGATCTACGCCGGCGCGACAATCCTCGGGCGGGTGACGATCGGGCGCGGCGCGATGATCGGCGGCAACGTCTGGCTGCTCGAGGACGTGGAGGCGGGGCGCACCGTCGCGCAACCGGTCGCGCTCGTGCTCGCGCCCGCCGACGGCGAGCGCTGGCGCGACGGACTGGCGGGAGACTGAGCATGGCGTCGCGGCGGCCGCTGATCGGAGTGTTGTGCTGCAACGAGGTGGCGCACCGCCCCGTGCAGGCCGTGGCGAGCCGCTTCGTCCGCCCGCTCGCCGCGGTATCGGGCGCGACGGTGCTGCTGGTGCCGGCGCTGACCGGCGCCAACGACGCCGCCGCGCTCGCCGCGCCGCTCGACGGGCTGTTGCTGACCGGCTCGCGCTCGCATGTCGCGCCGGAACGCTACGGCGGCACGCTCGACCTGCCGCCCGAGGCGCTCGACCCCGAGCGCGACGAGGTGGCGCTGTCGCTGGCGGACGCGATGATCGCGGCGGGCAAGCCGGTGTTCGGCATCTGCCGCGGGTTGCAGGAGATCAACGTGCTGTTCGGCGGCTCGCTTTCGGCCGAGCCGTGCTGCGGCCGCCACCTGCGCGGCGGCAGCTGGACGCAGCGCGACTATGCCGAGCTGTTCACGCTGCGCCACGACGTCAGCCTGGCCCCCGAGGGGCAGCTGGCGCGCGCGACCGGGGAGCGGCAGCTGACCGTCCACTCCGTCCATGAGCAGGCGATCGACCGGCTCGGCGGCGGCTTGCGGGTGGAGGCGCGGTCGAGCGACGACGGCGTGATCGAGGCGGTCGCGGCGCCGGGCTGCGGCGCGGAGGTGCTGGCGGTGCAATGGCACCCGGAGTGGGACGTCGAGTCGAGCGCGGGCAGCCAGGCTTTCTTCACGCTGATCGGCGCGGCGCTGCGCGGTGAAGGCGGGCGGGCGAGCTGAGGCGATGTGGCGCGGTGACGTCGCGGTGTCCGCTCCCGCGGGAAGAGCGATGGGCGCCGCCACCCCCGGACCCACTGCCACCGTCCCGAACTCGTTTCACGGTCCACGATCCCGCGGACCAGCCGGCTGTTGAACAAACGGTGTGGTGGATCCTGAACCAAGTTCGGGATGACGCAGGAGGGGCGGGGCGCGACGGGGCGACGCTTGCGCCCCACGCGACGCGGCACGCGCGGGGACGAGAAAGAAGGTGTGGGAACGCTCGCCGCACTCTACGCCGACGTCATGGCGATCGGGGAGGGAATGTGAGCACTCGTTGGACTGCGCTGCTGGGCGCGACCGTGCTGGCGGCGGCACCCTATACTTCTGCGATGGCCGCCCCGACCCGCGGCAGTGCCGACGCGGCGCTGCGCCAGCTTTACACCGGCGAATATAGCTGGCGGCAGCAGCAGCTCGCCGCCGACGAGGACAGCCGCCGCGAGGCGCGCGCGCATCTGCCCGATGTCGGCCCGGCGGCGCAGGCGGTGCGGCTGAAGCGGTGGGAGGACACTGCGGCGCGGCTTCGCGCGATCCGCCCCGCCGATCTCTCGCCCGCCGAGCAGGTCAACTATGCGGTCTATCGCCAGCAGATCGACGCGCTCCTCAACGAGCAGCGCTTCCGCGACTATGAGAAGCCGCTCACCGCCGACACCAGCTTCTGGGGCGACGTCGCGGCGGCGGCGCGCGACCCGCTCGCGAACGAGAAGGAATATCGCGCCTATCTGTCGATGCTCGGCGAGCTGCCGCGCTACTTCGACCAGCAGATCGTCAATATGCGCGCCGGGCTTCGGCGCGGCTTCACCCCGCCCAAGGTGACGATGGCGGGGCGCGACATCGGCGTGGCGCAGGTGGTCGAAGCCAAGACGATCGCCGACAATCCCTTCTACGCGCCGTTCGTCACCATGCCCAAGCAGATCCCGGCGGCGACCCAGGCCGAGCTGCGCCGCGCCGGCGAGGCGGCGATCGGCGATTCGGTGCTGCCCGCCCACCGCAGACTGCTCGCCTTCCTCCGCACGGAATATTTCCCGGGCGCGCGCACCGCGCTGGCCGCCTATGACCTGCCCGACGGCAAGGCCTATTATCAGTCGAAGGTGGCGGAATATACGACGCTGCCGCAGACCCCCGAGCAGGTCCATGCGATCGGCCTCGCCGAGATCGCCAAGATCCGCGCGCGCATGCTTCAGGTGATGGCGCTGGTGAAGTTCCAGGGCGACCTGCCCGCCTTCCTGACCTTCCTGCGCACCGACCCACGCTTCTACGCGACCACGCCGCAGCAATTGCTCGACCGCGCGGCGTGGATCGCCAAGACATTCGACGGCAAGGCGGCGCGCTATTTCGGCCGGCTGCCGCGCAGCCGCTTCGCGATCCGGCCGGTGCCCGAAGACGTCGCGCCCTTCTACACCGCCGGGCGCGGCGGACCGGGCGTGTACCTCGTCAACACCTATGACCTGCCCGCACGCTCGCTCTACGCCCTGCCCGCGCTGACGCTGCACGAGAGCGCGCCTGGCCACGCCTTCCAGATGCCGCTCGCGGCCGAGAACAAGGACCTGCCGCCGTTCCGCCGCGACACCTACCTTTCGGTCTACGGCGAGGGCTGGGCGCTCTATTGCGAGACGCTGGGCGAGGAGATGGGGATGTACGAGACGCCCTATGACCTCTTCGGCATGCTCAGCTATCAGGCGTGGCGCGCGTCGCGGCTGGTGGTCGATACCGGCATCCACGCGATGGGCTGGAGCCGCGAGCGCGCGCAAGCTTATCTGCGCGACAATACCGCGCTGTCCGACCACGAGGTCACCACCGAGGTCGATCGCTACATCTCCTGGCCGGGGCAGGCGCTGAGCTATTACATCGGCCAACTCGCGATCCAACGCGCTCGCGCCCGCGCGGAGCAGGCGCTCGGCCCCAAGTTCAACGTGAAGGCCTTCCACGACGCGGTGCTGGCGCTCGGCTCGGTCCCGGTCAGTGAGATCGATCGCCGGGTCGACCAGCTGATCCGCGACGGCGGCCGCGGCCCCTACCCCGAGGAGGAGTAGTCGGACAGGTTGCGCCTACGTAATATACTTAGTATACGATCCAGCCTCGAGAAACTGAGAGGGGCAGGGTCGGCGATGACGATCGGTTGGAGGGGCGTGTTCCCGGCGGTGACGACCCAGGTGCGCGAGGATCTCACGCTCGACCTCGCCGACACCCAGCGCGTGGTCGACGATCTGATCCGCGACGGCGTCACCGGGATCATCGCGCTGGGCACGGTGGGCGAGAACAACTCGCTCGACTTCGACGAGAAGGTCTCGGTGCTCTCCGGCATCGTCGAGGTGGTGAAGGGGCGCGTGCCCGTGATCACCGGCGTCTCCGAATATGACACGCGCCGCGCGGTGCGTTACGCTCAGGCGGCGGAGAAGGCCGGCGCGGACGGGCTGATGCTGCTGCCGCCGATGGTCTATGTCCCCAAGCCCGACGAGCTGGTGGCGCATTTCCGCGGCGTGGCGGAGCGCACCGCGCTGCCGATCATGCTGTACAACAACCCGCCGGCCTATCGCACCGTGATCGACCGCTACGTGCTCGAGCAGCTGGTGCCGGTGGAGAATATCGTCGCGGTGAAGGAGTCGGCGCCCGATACGCGCCGCTTTACCGATTTCCGCAACGATCTCGGCGACCGCTACGTGCTGTTCGCGGGCCTCGACGACGTCGCGCTCGAAGGGCTGTATCTCGGCGCGCGGGGCTGGGTCTCCGGCCTGACCAACGCCTTCCCCAAGGAGTCGGTCGAGCTGGTCGCGGCGGTCGAGCGCGGCGATCACGCCAAGGCGCTCGAGATCTATCGCTGGTTCATGCCGCTGCTCCACCTCGATGCCGAGCACGACCTGGTCCAGTCGATCAAGCTGGCCGAGCAGGTCATGGGGCGCGGCTCGGAGCGCGTACTGCCGCCGCGCTACGTGCTCACCGGCGCACGCCGGGCCGAGGTGATCGCGATGGTCGAACATGCCGCGGCGACGCGCCCGAGCTTGTCGCTGCCCGCCGCAGCCTGATAGCCTGCGCTGCATGCGCCACACCTTCTTCTGCGTCGACGGCCATACCGCGGGCAACCCGGTGCGGCTGGTCGCCGGGGGAGCGCCGCTGCTGCGCGGCGCCTCCATGTCCGAGCGCCGGCAGGATTTCCTCGCCCGCTACGACTGGATCCGCACCGGGCTCTGCTTCGAGCCGCGCGGGCACGACATGATGTCGGGCGGCTTTCTCTACCCACCCACCACCGCCGACGCCGACATCGGCATCCTGTTCATCGAGACGAGCGGCTGCCTGCCGATGTGCGGCCACGGCACGATCGGGATCATCACCTTCGGGCTGGAGCACGGGCTGATCCAGCCGGTGACGCCGGGGCGACTCAGGGTGGAGGTGCCCGCCGGCGTGATCGACATCGCTTACGCGGTCGCGGGCGAGAAGGTGACGTCGGTGCGGATCACCAACGTGCCGAGCTATGTCGCGGCGCGGGGAGTGGAGGTGGAGGTGGCCGAGCTCGGGCGGCTCCGCGTCGACGTGTCCTACGGCGGCAATTATTATGCGATCGTCGAGCCGCAGGGGGCATATGCGGGGCTCGACCAGATGGGCGCGGACCGACTGATCGCGGCATCGCGACTGGTACGCGCGGCGGTACGCGAGAAGGTCGAGCCGGTGCACCCGCTCGACCCGACGATCCGGGGGGTCAGCCACGTGCTCTGGGCCGACCGCCCGCGCGGCAACGACGCCGATGGGCGCAACGCGGTGTTCTACGGCGACAAGGCGATCGATCGCTCACCCTGCGGCACCGGCACCTCGGCGCGGCTCGCGCATCTCGCCGACCGCGGCGATCTTCGCGTCGGCGACCGCTTCGTCCACGAAAGCTATATCGGCAGCCGCTTCATCGGGCGGGTCGAGGCCGCGACGACCCTCGGCGACGTGCCCGCGATCGTCCCCTCGATCGAGGGATCGGCCGTGGCGACCGGCTTCAACACGATCTGGATCGACCGCGCCGACGCGTTCTGGGCGGGGTTCCAGGTGACGTGAAGGGAGTGCCCGCGTTGCTCAAGGACAATCGCGGGGCGCCGACCGGAAGACACGCAGCGGCTCGGACGCGACGCTAACCTAGGTGAGATAAGGGGCGCGTTAACTAAAGTCGGCTAGACGGTCTGCATGGCGCGCCGTCTTCCGCTCCCGCTTCTGCTTCACGCCACGCTCTTCGCGGCCATGCTGCTGGTGCTGGCCCTGCGACCGCCGGCCGAGGGAACGCTGCTGATCGTGCCGCTCGCCGCCGCCCCGGGCGTACTTGCTTCGGCCGCGCTCGCCGCCGACGCGCGGCTGGTCGGGCGCGGTCCGGGACGAAGCCTGGTGGTGCGCGGCACGCGCGACCGGATCACCGCGCGGCTGCGCCTCGGCGACGCGCTGCTGCTCGCCGCACCCTCGCCGCTCTGCGGCGATGATATCGGAGTGACGGCATGACCGTGATCGGCTGGCGCGCGCTCGACACGCTGACGCTCGAGCAGATGCGCCTTCTCGGCATGCGGCTGATCGCCGCGCTCGGCTGGCTCGCGCTGGCTGCGGTGGCGGTGATCCAGCTGGCGCTCACCGGCGCGATCGATCCGATCGTGCTCGGCGCGGGGCTCGCGCTCACCGCGGCGCCGACGTGGCTCGCCATCAAGGGCCGCACCGACGCGCAGGCGCGCACCATTGCCGGCACGCTTGCCGCCACCGCGCCCGCGCTGCTTGTGTATGTGCTCGAGGGCCATCCCTGGCAGATGGACGGGCATATGTTCTTCTTCGTTGCACTCGCCGCTCTGGTGGTGCTGTGCGACTGGCGGCCGATCGTCTTCGCCGCGGGGCTGATCGCGCTTCACCATCTGCTGCTCGAATGGTTCGCGCCGGCCTGGGTGTTCGCGGGCGAGGGGCGGCTCGGCCGCGTGCTGGTTCACGCGCTGGCGGTGGTGATGCAGGCGGGCGTGCTATGGCTGGTGACGGGCGCGCTCGAGCGGCTGCTCGAACGCCAGCGGCTCTCGCTCGAGCGCAGCCGCGCGCTGGTCGCCGAGGCGGATGAGGCGCGAACCGCCGCCGAGCAGGCGCGCGCCGTCGCCACCGAGGCGTTGCGCCAGGCGCGCACCGCCGAGGACGCCGCGGCCGCCGAGCGCGCACGCTTGCGCGGCGTCGAGCAGGACGCGTCCGCGCGGCGCCGCGACGAGCTGCTCACCGTCGCCGAGGCGTTCGAGGGCTCGGTGGCGCAGGTGGTGCGCGCGATCGGCGCTGCCGCGGACCAGCTCGAGCGCTCATCGATCGCGCTCGACGATCTCGCCGCGGGTGCCGGCGTGCAGGCCGCGGCGGTGGCGAGCGAGGCGGTCGAGGCGACCGCGCAGATCCGGCACGTCGCCGACTCGATCCGCAATCTCGGCGGCTCGATCCGCGCCATCGCCGACTCGGCCGACCAGCAGAGCGCGCTCACCGCGGTGGCGCAGGCAGCGGCGGGCAGCG
Source organism: Sphingomonas phyllosphaerae (assembly GCF_029623345.1). GTDB lineage: Bacteria > Pseudomonadota > Alphaproteobacteria > Sphingomonadales > Sphingomonadaceae > Sphingomonas > Sphingomonas phyllosphaerae_C. Next base: position 48,184 of record NZ_JAPYKH010000004.1, on the reverse strand, counting down.
GTGTCGGCCGCATCGGCGAGCTCGAGGAGCATGGCCAGCGCATCGGCCAGTTGGTCGGCGATATCCGGGACATCGCCGAGAAGACCAACCTGCTCGCGCTCAACGCGACGATCGAGGCGGCACGCGCGGGCGAGGCGGGGCGCGGCTTCGCCGTGGTCGCGGGCGAGGTGCGCTCGCTCGCGGCCGATTCGACGCGCGCCAGCGATCGGATCAGCGCCTTGCTCGGCGCGATCTTCGCCGGCGTCGGTGACGCTGCCGCGGCGCTGACGCGCGCCGACTCGGCGGTGGCGCAGGTCTCCAGCGCCGCCGGCGGGATCGCCGCCTCGGTGTCGGATCAGCGCCAGCTCGCTGCCGGGATCGAGGCGGGCGCGTCTCGTACGGCGAGCGGTGCCGAGCTGATCGAGCGCCGCATCGACGAGGTCGCCGCCGCGGTGCGCACCACCGCCTCGCTGTCGCAGACGGTGCGCGGCAGCGCCGGCGAGCTCGCCGCCAGCGCGCGCGCGCTGGACGGCGCGACCGAGCGCTTCGTCGGCTTCCTCAAGGGCGAGGTGCCGCGCCGCGCGGCATAGCGGACTAGCGCCGACGATGTGCCCCCGCGCACGCGGGCCTAGGGCGGAGAGCGTGATGCCCGCGAGCTTGGGCTCCGGCGTCCGCCGGAGCATGATCCACGCTGCGCGGTACGATCCCTAGCCCTCGTCTATCCCCCAGTTGAGCCCGCGCGAGATGGCGGGGTCCGCCACCGCGGTGAGCGCATAGGCGACCAGCTGCTTGCCGCGCTGCCACCAGCCTGTCGCGGCGCGATAGCCCTCGGGCGTCACCTCGTTCGATTGCGCGATCTCGCCCTCGACATAGGCGCGCGCGTGCGCGGCGAAGGCGGGATCGTCGACCCGCAGCATCAGCTCGAGGTTGATGAAAAGGCTGCGCATGTCGAGGTTGGCGCTGCCGATCCAGGTGGCGTTGTCGACCACATACAATTTCGTGTGCAGCTTGGTGGCGGCATATTCGAACACGCGTACGCCGCGGCGCAGCAGGCCCGCATAGGTGAAGCGCGCCGCCGCGATCGTGACGTTGTTGTCCGATTTGGACGCGGTGATCACACGCACCGCCGCGGCGCGGCGACCAGCGCGATCGAGCGCGCGCAGCAGCGTCGGGCTCGGCGTGAAATAGCCCGCGATGACGTCGATGCGCGTGGCGCGCCGCATGTCGTCGCGGATCGCGCGTGCCCAGGGCGACAGTTGGCGGGTCGGCCCCCCGATCAGCCAGCGCAGCCTGCCCTCGCTCTCGCTCCACCGCGCCAGCGCGCGGTTGAGCCGGCGTACCCGGCTGCGGCCGTGGATGCCCTGTTCCAGCGCGTCGAAATAACCCGCCATCCGCGCCGCGGCGGGACCGTCGACGAGCAGGCCGAGGTCGCGCCACGCCTGCTCGCGCGGCGTGCCGAAATAATCGTCCTCGATGTTGAAGCCGCCGATGATGATCCGCGCACCTTCGGTCTCCGCGTCGGCGAGCGCGAGCTTCTGGTGGTTGCGCAGCAGGTAGCGTCGCCCCAGCCGCGGCGAGAAGCGACACACCGACACGCCTGCGCGCTCCAGCGGCGTGAAGAACTCGGGGTCCGCGCCCTCGCTGCCGAAGCCGTCGACCACCAGGGCCACGCGCACCCCGCGCCGCGCCGCGGCCGCGAGCGCGGCCTTGACGCGGCGGCCCGAGTCATCGTCGGCGTAGATATAATAGAGGACGCGCAGCGAGCGGCGCGCGCCGTCGATCAGCGCGATCAGCGCTTCCAACCGGCGCGGGCCGGTATCGAGCAGCGTCAGGCGGTTGCCGTCCACGGTGAACGTCGGCTGGGCGGGAGCGTCATCCATCGCTATCAGATGGCGGGTCGCGCCGCGGCGGGCAAGCGCGCCGCTGCCGCAGCGCTGGGCGCGGCTTCCTTGACGGCTGGCCGATGCTCGACTAGAGGCGCACTCTTCCCTGAAGTTTACGACAAGAGGATACGCGATGGCGCGCGTCACCGTCGAGGATTGCGTCGACAAGATCCCGAACCGCTTCGATCTCGTCCTGCTCGCCGCCCAGCGCGCGCGGCAGGTGTCGGGCGGCGCCGAGCTGACGATCGACCGCGATCGCGATAAGAACCCGGTGGTCGCGCTGCGCGAGATCGCCGAGGAGACGGTCAAGCCCGACGAGCTCCACGAGTCGGTGGTGCAGAGCCTGCAGCGCGTCCAGATCGACGACGAGGAGGAGGCCGACGCGATCGGCAGCCTCGCCGCCTCGGCCGAGGCGCTGCGCCTCACCGCGGTCGCGCCGCCGCGCAACCAGAATCTCGGCGCCGACTACGACGGCTGAGGCTTTCTGTCGTCATCCTCGTGCTCCAGCGCAGGCGGGAGCCCTGGGGTGGCGAACGTTGCGTGGCGCTGGGCTCCGGCGTACGCCCGAGCGCCGACCGGCTTGGGTTAGGCACGCGGTGACGTGGCGCCGGCGGCAGCGATTTTACTGCCTCTCCCGCTGGCGTCATCCTGAACTCGTTTCAGGATCCGCCGCACCACAGGCGCCGCCGCTGCTGAGAGCGCGGTTACGTGGATCCTGAGCCAAGTTCAGGATGACGCGAGTAGACTGGGGACGGCGCCCCCTCTCACCCCACTAACGTCACGCTCATTGTGATGCGTTTCTCGCCCCCGGGCGCCACCGCGAACACGCCCGGCTTGTCGCGATACTCGCCGGTGTAGCCCTCGGGATCGGCGATGCCGTGCCACGGCTCGACGCACACGAAGGTCGCGCCCGGCTTCGTCCAGATCCCCAGCATCGGCGTATCCGCGAAGGCAATCTCCAGCTGCGGGCCGGCATCCGCGCCGTAGCGCACCGACTGCGAGCGTACCGCGTCCCACACCAGCGCGTCATGCGCGAACAGCGCGTCGTCGAGCCGCAGCACGCGCCCGTCGAGCGGGGAGGGCACCGTCGCCGCTGCGATCGTGCCGTCGGCGGCGATGCTGCGCAGCTGCGCCGGCTCGTCCGCGGCGAAGACGATGCGGTGATCGCCGCGCGCCTGACCATAGGGCAGCGGCCAGGCGAAGGCGGGGTGGAAGCCGAAGCTTGCCGGGAGCGGCACGTCCGCGGGGTTGGAGACGGTCGCCTCGATCGCCAGCGTCGCTTCCTTGAGCGCGAAAGCCAGCTCCAGCCGGAACGCGAACGGATAGTGCGCGCGCGTCGCGGCGTCGTCGGTCAGCGCGAACACCGCGCGGGTGGGTGTCGCCTCGATCACCGCGAAGTCGCTGCCGCGCGCGAAGCCGTGTTTGCGCATCGGATAGTCGACGCCGTCGACGCGAATCGTCTCGCCCGAGGGCGCACCCACCACCGGGAAGAGAATCGGCGCGCGGCCGGTCCAGAAGCGCGGGTCGGCGTCGGTCATCAGCTCGCGCCCGTCGGCGTCGGTTAGCGACGAAAGCTGCGCGCCGCGCGGGTCGATCGCCGCGCCCAGCACCCCGTTCGACAGTCGGATCCACTCAGCCACGTAAGCTCGCTCCCAATTTGCCCGCCGCGGCGACCACCTTGTCGGCGATCGCCTTGAGCTCGGCGTCGGTGAAACTCTTCTCGCCCGGCTGGAGCATCACCTCCAGCGCGACCGACTTCTGCCCCTCGGGCACGCCCGTGCCGGTGAACACGTCGAACACGCGCGCGCGCACGATCGCGGCCTTGTCGGCGCCCTTGGCGGCGCGCGCCAGCGCCTCGGCGGCGAGCGCGGCGGGCGCGAGGAAGGCGAAGTCGCGCCGCACCGGTTGGAGCGCGGGCGGCGCATAGGCCGGGCGCATGAAGCCGGTGCCGCGCTTCGCCGGCAGCGAGTCGAGGTACAGCTCGACCGCGGCGACCGGGCCGGACAGGTCGAAGGCGCGCAGCACCGCGGGGTGGACCGCGCCGAACGCCGCCAGCACCGTCTTGGGGCCGAGCCGCAGCGTCCCCGAGCGACCGGGATGGAAGGCGTCGCCCGCCTCGCCCATCACCTGCAGGTTGTCGACCGGCGCGCCGGCGGCGGCGAGCAGCGCGAGCGCCTCGGCCTTGGCGTCATAGGCGTCGAAGCCGGCGGCCTTGCCCTCGCGCCAGCCGCGCGGGCGGCGGTCGCCCGCCAGCACGATGCCGAGCGTGGCGCGCTCAAGCGGGGCGCCGTCCTTCGCCAGGTAGCGCCGGCCCAGCTCGAACAGCCGCACATTGTCGCTGCCCTGGCGCAGGTTGCGCTCGGCCGCGGCGAGCAGTCCGGGGAGCAGCGACGGCCGCATCACCTTGAGCTCCTCGCTGATCGGGTTGGCGAGCGTCCAGTCGCCCCCGCCGAACACCGCGGCGTGGCGCTCCGCGACGAAGCTCCACGTCACCGCCTCGTCGAGCCCGCGCGCCGCCGCGGCGCGGCGGACGCGGCGCTCGACCTTCTGCTCGGCGGTGGCGGTGGGGCGCGCGACACCGGACAGGCGCGGCAGCGCGACCGACTCGACGCGGTCGAGCCCCTCGATCCGGATCACCTCCTCGACGAGGTCGGCGGTGCCGTCGACGTCGGGGCGCCAGGTCGGCGGGGTGACCTGCCACTCGGGCGAGACGGTGAAGCCGAGCGACTCGAGGACCGCGCGCTGGCGCTCGGCCGGCACGTCGAAGCCCCCGAGCGTCGCGGCGCGCGCCGGGTCATAGGCGTAGCTCGGCATCGTCACCGGCGGCGTGCCCGCGCGCGTGACATCGCTCACCGTGCCGCCGCAATATTCCCGGACGAGGAAGGTGGCGATCGCGAGCCCGTCGTCGAGAAATGCCGGATCGACGCCGCGCTCGAAGCGCTGGCGTGCGTCGCTGGTCAGCGCCAGCGTCTGGCCGGTGCGCGCGATCGCGTCGGGCGCGAAATAGGCGCACTCGATGATGACGTCGGTGGTGGTCGCGGACACGCCCGAGTGCGCGCCGCCCATGATGCCGCCGATATCGTGCACCGCGACGTCGTCGGCGATCACGGTCATGCCCGCGGCGAGCGCGTAGGTGCGGCCGTTGAGCGCCACCACGCTCTCGCCGTCGCGGGCCTGGCGCGCGACGAGGCCGCCGGAGAGGCGGGCGCGGTCGTAGACGTGCAGCGGGCGGCCGAGGTCCACGGTGAGATAGTTGGTGATGTCGACCAGCGTCGAGATCGGCTTCTGCCCGATCGCGCGCAGCCGGCGCCGCATCCAGTCGGGCGAGTCGCCGTTGGCGAGACCGGTGACCGCCTGCGCGTAGAAAGCGGGGCAGCCCGCGGCATCCTCGATCCGCACCTCGGGGCCGGGGCCCTCGCCCGGCACGTCCGGCACGGTCAGCGGCACGAGCGTGCCGAGTCCCGCCGCGGCGAGGTCGCGCGCGATGCCGCGCACGCCCATGCAGTCGGGGCGGTTGGGCGTGATCGACACGTCGATCACCGCGTCGTCGAGCCTGGCATAGTCGGCGAAGGCGGCGCCGACCGGCGCATCCGGGGCCAGCTCGATGATGCCGTCATGGTCGTCGCCCAGCTCGAGCTCGCGCGACGAGCACATCATGCCGTTCGACTCGACCCCGCGGATCGCGGCGACGCGCAGCACCATGCCGTTGGCGGGGACGGTCGCGCCCGCGGTGCCGAACACGCCGACCAGCCCGGCGCGCGCGTTGGGCGCGCCGCACACCACCTGGAGCGGCGCGCCGCCGTTGACCTCGGGGCCGGCCTCGACCGTGAGCACCTGGAGCTTGTCCGCCTGCGGATGCGGCGCGGCGGTGAGCACGCGCGCGACGCGGAAGCCGCCGAGCCGCGCGGCGGGGTTCTCGACCTCTTCCACCTCGAGCCCGACGCGGGTGAGTGCGGCGACGATCGAATCGAGCGACTCGCCCGTGTCGAGATGGTCCTTGAGCCAGGAGAGCGTGAATTTCATCGGTTCGTCCGAAGCTGAAGGGAGATCAGGCGGGGGTGCCGACGCCGCCCGACAGGGTCGGGACGTCGAGCGCGGCGAAGCCGTAATGGTGCAGCCAGCGCGTGTCGGCCTCGAACATCGGGCGCAGGTCGTCGATGCCGTATTTGAGCATCGCCAGCCGGTCGATCCCGCAGCCGAAGGCGAAGCCCTGCCACTCCTCGGGGTCGAGCCCGCAATTGGCGATCACGCGCGGGTGGACCATGCCGCTGCCGAGCACCTCCATCCACCCCTCGCTACCGCCGATGACGCGCTTGCCCTTCTCGACCGAGAAGCCGACGTCGACCTCGGCCGAAGGCTCGGTGAACGGGAAATAGCTCGGGCGCAGCCGCAGCACGACGTCGTCGCGCTCGAAGAACGCCTTGAGGAAGGTCTCCAGCGTCCACTTCAGATGGCCGAGCGTGATGCCCTTGTCGATCACCAGCCCCTCGACTTGGTGGAACATCGGCGTGTGCGTTGCGTCCCAGTCGGAGCGATAGACCCGGCCCGGCGCGATGATGCGGATCGGCGCGCCGGCACCGTTCTGGCGGCGCGCGACCTCGACCATGGTGCGGATCTGCACCGGCGAGGTATGCGTGCGCAGCACCAAAGGCGCGGCCTCGGCGCCCTCCGCTTGCGCGACGTAGAAGGTGTCCTGCATCGCCCGCGCCGGGTGCGTGTCCGGAATGTTGAGCGCGCCGAAATTGTGCCAGTCGTCCTCGATCTCGGGACCGGTGGCGACCGCGAAGCCGAGGTCGGCGAAGATCTCGGCCAGCTCGTCCATTACCTGGCTGACCGGGTGGACCGTGCCGCCCGCGGGCAGGTCGACCGGCAGCGTCATGTCGAGCGCCTCGCTGGCGAGCTGCGCGTCGAGCGCGACCTGCTCCAGCAGTGCCTTGCGCGCGGCAATCGCGGCGGTGATCGACTCGCGCAGCTGGTGGATCGCAGGGCCGCGCGCCTGGCGCTCCTCTGGTGACAACGCGCCCAGCGTCTTGAGCAAAGCGGTGACGCGCCCCTGCTTGCCGAGCGCCTCGACCCGCACCGCCTCCAGCGCGTCGAGCCCCGCGGCCGCGGCGATTGCGGCGAGCAGGTGGGTCTGGAGCTCGTCGGTATCGGTCATTGCTCTCTTCCGTTCGTCGCCGGTACCAGGCCAAGATCGATCGCGCGGTCCGGCCAATGCGGGTTGGTCGCGTCGATCAGCCGTAGCGTCCAGTCACGTTTCCACTTCTTCATCTGCTTCTCGCGCCGGATCGCCGCTTCCATGGTGTCCGCCGTCTCGAACCAGACGAGCCGCGTCACGCGATAGCGGCTGGTGAAACCCGGGATCAATCCTTCGCGGTGCTGAATCACGCGTGCGGTGAGATGGGATGTGACACCGATGTAAAGCGTGCCGTGCTGTCCGCTCGCCCTGATGTACACGCACGGAGTGTTCATCGGTCACGTTCGGTGGTCGGCGGACCCGGTTGACGCGCGGTCGGCCATGCTCTCGCTGACCGCATCATATCTGGATCCGCGCCAGCGCGGGGATGACGATCGGGGCGAGTTGGCTCGCGATGGCGCTACGGGCTTGTCCCCGGCCCGCTCCCCTTCTCCGTCATCCCCGCGCAGGCGGGGATCCAGAACCGCGCAGGCGGGGATCCAGAGCCGATGTCGCCCGCGCTAAAGCACCACGCCACCACGACCCGCCAACGAGAAGGGGCGCCGGTGTCGCCACCAGCGCCCCTCGTCTCATCGCGGAGGAAGCCTCACGCCGCCTGCGGCAGCGCGGCCTTCGCCTGGGCGATGATCGCGGTGAAGGCGGCGCCCTCGTTCATCGCGATGTCGGCCAACACCTTCCGGTCCAGCTCGACGCCCGCGAGCTTCAGCCCGTGCATGAACTGGCTGTAGGTCAGGCCCTCGGCGCGGACGCCGGCGTTGATGCGCTGGATCCACAGGCCGCGGAAGGTCCGCTTCTTCACCTTGCGGTCGCGATAGGCATATTGGCCGGCCTTCTCGACCGCCTGCCGCGCGACGCGGATGGTGTTCTTGCGACGGCCGCGATAGCCCTTCGCCTGTTCCAGGATGTTCTTGTGCTTGGCGCGAGTGGTTACGCCCCGCTTGACGCGTGCCATAGATTATTCCTCCTCGTCGCTCAGCTGAGACCGTACGGTGCCCAGGCCTTCACCGCGGCGGTGTCGGCCTTCGACAGCACCTTGGTGCCGCGATTCTGGCGGATGTACTTGGCGTTGTGGCTGATGAGGCGGTGGCGCTTGCCGGCGACGCCGTGCTTGAGCAGGCCGCTGGCGGTCAGCTTGAAGCGCTTCTTCACGCCACTCTTGGTCTTGAGTTTGGGCATTTTCGTCCTTTCTGCTGGAGCGTTCGGCTGAAACGGCCGCGGCAGCCCTGGATGGCCGGGCCGTTCGTCACCGCCGATCGCTCGGAGAAGCGCGCGCCTTAGCCGCGCTCCCCACGAAAAGCAACCGTACGCATCTGGCACGGTTGCGCGTGGCAGCGGGAACCGCGCCGCCGAGTCGCGCGATTGGACCGCCATGGCAACGATCCCGCCCGACACGGTCGCGCCCGCTCCCGTCGCGGTGTCGGCCGGTGCGAGTGGCCCACCGCCGCCACCCCGGCCGTCAGGCGCCGCACGCCCGCGCGGGCGCGGCTGGCGGATCGTGCGCAACGTCGCGCTGGGGCTCGTCGCACTGCTCGCCGCGATCTGGCTGGTGCTCTTCGTCACCAAGGGTCGTTTCCTCAAGCGACCGTTCGAGAGCGTCGTCGGCAAGCTGACCCACCGGCAGGTGACCGTGGCGGGCGACTTCCAGCTCTATTTCGCGCCGCTCCAGATCAAATTCTACGCCGAACGACTCGCCATCGCGAACCCTGGCTGGGCCACGCGGCCGAACCTCGTCGCCGCGGAGCGGATCGATACGCGGATCGCGCCGCTGTCGCTGCTGTTCGGCAAGCGGCGGCTCTACTGGCTCGATCTCACCAACGGCGCGGTCGACCTCGAGTGGGATCCCGCGCACACCCGCAACACCTGGACGTTCAGCGAGGACAAGGGCGCGGGCAAGCCGCTCGACCTGCCGCGGATCGATCGCGCCACCGTCACGGGCACGCAGGTGCGCTACCGCGACCCGCGGATGAAGCTGCTCGCGGACCTGAACCTCGACACGATCCGCTCGACCGACGCGCGCATCGGCCAGGCGGTCGGGCTCAGTGGCACCGGGCAGCTGCGCGACACGCCCTTCACGCTGGCAGCGCGGCTGCTCTCGCCCGACGCCACGGTGGCGCGCGGCCGCAACGAGTTGGTCGCGCGCGCGCGCGCCGCGGGCAATACGGTTGACGTCGCCGGGACGCTGCCGAGCCTGGCCGAGTTCGAGAACGTGCCGCTGGCGGTGCGCGCCACCGGCCGCAACCTGGCGACCCTGCTCGACGTGATCGGCGTGGTGATCCCCACCACCCGCACCTACCGGCTCCGCGCGCAACTGGTGCAGAGCGGCAACGAATATCGCTTCACGCGGATGAGCGGTACGTTCGGCGCCAGCGATGTCGCCGGCCGGCTGACGATCACCAACGCCGCGCGGCTCCATCTCGACTCGGAGCTGACGACGCGCCGGCTCGACATCGTCGATGCCGCACCGTTCATCGGCTACAATCCCGATATCGTGGCGGAGAAGGGCGCCATCGCCGCCGCCGCCGCGACCGGTGCGGCGCCGGCGCGGATCCTGCCCGACGCCGCGCTGCCGGTGGCGACGATGCAGCGCTTCGACGCCGACCTGAAGTGGCACGTCGGCGTGGTGCGCTCGCGGCGCGTGCCGATCTCCGACATCGACATGGTGCTCGATCTCGAGCGCGGCCGGCTGGCGCTGTCGCCGCTCACCTTCGCGATGGCGCGCGGCAACGTCGCCGCCGACGCGATCTTCGACACGCGCGAGCGGCCCAGCGCGGTGCGCTACGACATCCGCCTCGCCCCGACGCCGATGGGCCGCCTGCTCGCCGGCTACGGCGTCGCCGAATCGGGCACGTCGGGGACGATCCGCGGTCGCATCCAGCTGGCGGGGCGCGGCGACACGATCCACGACTCGCTCGCCAGCGCGCGCGGGCGGATCGCCTTCGTGATGCCGGCGGGCACGTTATGGACGCGCAACGTCGAGCTCGCCGAGATCGACCTTGGCACCTTTATCCAGAAGATGTTCCAGCAGGAGCTCAAGGAGCCGGTGCGGATCAATTGCGGCCTGGTCGCCTTCACTGTGCGCGACGGTATCGCGGCGACCGACCCGGTGTTGATCGACACCAAGAACAACGTGATCCTCGCCCGCGGCGGGTTCAGCTTCAAGACCGAGGCGCTGGACCTCGCCTTCCGCGCCGACTCGAAGAAGTTCAGCCTCTTCTCGGGACAATCGCCGGTCGGGCTGGGCGGCTATTTCGCGCAGCCGCAGCTCAACGTGATCTCGCCGCAGCTGGTGGCGCGCGCCGGCGTCGGGCTCGGGCTGGCGGTGGTGGCGACGCCCGTCGCGGCGCTGCTGGCGTTCGTCGATCCTGGTGACGCCAAGGCGGCGCAATGCGGCCCGATCCTCGCGGGCAAGACCGCGGCGGCGCAGCGCGACGAGAAGGGCGAGCCGCGCACCGACGTCGGTACCGGCACGCCCAGCAAGGCGCCGGCACCGAAGCGGAAGAAGTTCCTGGGGATCTTCTAGGGCGCGGTCACCGCCACGATCCTTCGGGGAGGTCGACGTCGCGCTCAGCGGCATCAAGCGCGGCGACCAGCCCGGCGCGGTCGAGCGGCACGCAATAGGCAGGCTTGGCGCGCTCGAACCGCCACCCTTCCCGCAGCGGCCCGGCGTCGACCGCGCCGTAACCGAGCGAGCCGTGCAAGGCCGCGACCTGCGCGCAGGCGCCCTCGTCGTCGCCCGCGATCGGCAATGCGCGGCGTGCCCCGCCCGGCAGCAGCGGCGGCGCGCGCAGGTCACGCGCGAGGATGGCGTTGAACGCCTTCACCACAGTCGCCCCGGGGAAGTGGCGCGCCACCATCTCGCTGGTCGTGGTCGAGCGCGAGTCGAGCGCGGCGACCCGGCCGTCGCGGTCGGGGTAGTAATTAATGGCGTCGGCGACGATCCGCCCGGCCAGCAGCCCCGGCGCGAGCGTGAACACCGCGGTGAAGGGGATCGCGAGCACCACCAGCTCGCTCAGCGCGGGCACGTCCTCGACGCGCGCGACGGCGCAGCCGATCGTCGCGGCGAGATCGTAGATCGTCTCGGGCGCGCGCGAGTTGGCGAGCGTCACCTCATGCCCCGCCACGATCGCGCGCCGCGCCAGCGCCTGGCCGACCTGACCTGCCCCGATGATGCCGACCCGCACCGCTCACTCCACGCTGACCTGAAGGCTTTATAGCGGCGTCACCCGGGAGGGGGGCGCTGCGATCGGAAGTGTTGCGTTGTCACGCCGAGGCGGGCGGCGGCACATTGGTCGGTTCCTCCGCCGCCGGGAGCGGTCGCACCCGCACCAGCAGCAGGGCACCGACCAGCGCCAGTCCGCCGAGCGCGGCGCAGAAGAGGACGACTCCCGACCAGCCGTGGCGAGTCCAGGCGACGCCGCCCGCCGATCCGAGCACGCTCGATCCGAGATAGTAGAAAAACAGATACCAGGCGGCGGCCTGCCCTCGCGCGGCACCGCCGCGCCGGCCGACCCAGGCGCTCGCGATCGAGTGGGCGCCGAAGAAGCCGATCGTGAGCACCGCGATGCCGAGGATCACCAGCCACAAAGGCGCCGCCGCGGTGAGCGCCACCCCCGCGATCAGCAGCACGACCGGGGCCCAGAAGACTCGACGCCGCCCCAGTCGGCCGGCCAGACCGCCGAACAGCCGCGAGCTCAGCGAGCCGAGCACGTAGAGCAGGAAGATCGCGCCGATCGTTGCCTGCCCGAGGCCGTACGGCGGCGCGAGCAGATGGAAGCCGGCGTAATTGTAGATGGTCACGAAGGCGCCCATCAGCAGGAAGCTTTCGAGATAGAGCAGGCGCAGGGCCGGATCACGGAACAGGGCGGCGGCGCCGCGCGGCAGCGCCAGCCAACCGGCATCGTGCGGCGCAAACCGGCGCGACGGCGGCGCGAGCCGGCGGAACGCTTCGGCCAGCGCGAGTCCGATCAGGCCGACGCTCGCCAGCGCCCAGCGCCAGTCCGCCACCGCGGCGACGAGGCTGGCGACCAGCCGGCCGCCCATGCCGCCCAGCGCGCTGCCGGCGATATAGAGGCCCATCGCCGCGCCGATCGAGGCCGAGTCGACCTCCTCGGCGACATAGGCCATCGCCACCGCCGGCACGCCCGCGAGTGCGAACCCGGCGAGCAGCCGCAGCGCGAGCAGCCCGGACCAGCCGGGCACCACCGCCGCTGCCACCGTCAGCAGCGCCGCGGTGATCATCGCCGCCACCATGAGCGGGCGCCGCCCGACCCGATCGGAAACCGCGCCGGCGACGAGGATGCCGAGCGCGAGCGGTCCCGTCGCCAGCGACACCGCGAGCGATGCCGCCTCCGCGCTCAGCCGGAAGTGTGTGGCGAGCAGCGGCAGCAGCGGTTGCACCGCGTAGAGCGTCGAGAACGTGGCGAAGCCGGCGAACAGCATCGCCAGCGTGAGGCGTCGATAGGCCGGCGAACCTGCCGCCAGCGCGGGCGGCACGGCGCTCAGCCCATGCCCTGCGCGCGCGCGCCGGCGATCATGCGGCGCGCGATCCCGCGCACGCCCTCGTCGTCCTTGCTGTCGTCCTGCGCCGGGTCGCCCAGGTGCGGCAGGCTCGCCTCGAGGAAGTCGAGCAGCCCGGGATCGCGCGACTCGACATATTCGATGAGCTTGAACAGCAGATGTTCGGTGGCAATCTCGCGCTGCCGCGTTCGGCTGACGTCATCTCTCATGGAGTGCTCCTTTCGAGTTCCTCTAACCCGTTGCGGTCGCGGCGGCTCCCCCGGGGAGGGACAACCTTTGGCGTAGGCTCGCACGAACCACGATGTTTCCGCCGCAGACCCGTTCGCAAAACGAACAAGGCGTTGATTGTGCTTCATTCTTCGGAGACTGCGCGGCATCATCCGACGGGCCGAGCGAGCGGCAGGAGCGCGTCCCTTTTCGGGAAGGCAGTGCGCGCTTGGTCGCTTGTCGGTCCGCGGCAATCCCGCATGCTCACCGGGCTTGTCAGCTAAGCTACGGTGACGACGCGAAGAACGAGAGACCTATCACAACCACCGCATCGAACGCGGGGCGACCGGCACGACCGGTTGGATAACAGGAGAGAGCTATGGTCAGCGTGCTGCACGGCTCGGCCGTCGTCGCGATGGTGGGGCAGGGCCAGAGCGAGGCGCGGCCCGCCAGCGCGCTGCCGCCCGATCGCGTCTCGAACGCGGTCGCGTCGGTGGAGGTCGACGACCCGCTCGTCGCCCTCGCGCGCGACCATGCCCAGGCGCTTGACGCCGACGCGCTGCTGATCACCTGGCAGCCCCCCGCCGGCGCCCCGGTGGCGCTCTACGCCGGCGGCGCGGGGCTCACGCGCGAGCGGATCGATCGGCTCGTCGCCGAGCAGGCCGCCCACCCGGCGCGCGCGGCGCGCGAGTGGCGCCCCGAGAGCGGCGCAGTCGAGGCCAGCGCGCAGCTGCTCGCCGTCTATCCCGCAGGCGACGGCGTGGTGACCATCATCACGCTGTTCGCGCGAGCCAGCGACACGGCGCGGCGGCGCGCCGAGGCGGAGGCCGCGCGCCGTCAGCCGCTGCTCGAGCCCTTCTTCGCACTATGGGCACAGCGCCTGCGCGCGCAGGCACAGGCGCGCGGGTTCGCCGAGGCGGTGAACCACAGCGACGTCGGCGTGCTGCTGATCAACGCGCGCGGCCAATTGATGCTCGCCAACGGCGTCGCCGAGGCGCTGATGGCGCGTCAGGACGGATTGCGGCGCAGCGGCACGCTGCTGAGCGGCAGCCGTCTGCCCGACACGCTGCGGCTGCAGACCGCGATCGATCATGTCGTCGGCGGTGGCATGTCGCGCGCACGTGCCCCCGCGCCGGTGATCGCGCTGGGTCGCGCCGACCGGCGGCCGCTGCTGGTCGCCATCGTCGCCACCGACCAACCGCCCGCCAGCGCCGAGGACTGCGCCGCGATCCTCTACGTCTTCGATCCGGCGCAGGAGCTGCGTCGGCTGATCGAGCCGGTGTGCAAGCTCTACGGCCTGTCGCCGGTCGAGACCCGGCTCACCTGCCTGCTGGCGGACGCGCTGAGCCTGGCCGATGCCGCAGCGGCGATGCACGTGCGCGAGCAGACCGCGCGCTCATATCTCAAGCAGATCTTCCTCAAGACCGACACCAACCGACAGGCCGAGCTGGTGTGGCTGATGCTGAAGAGCGCGGTGCGCGTGGCGCCGATCTGCCGCACGTCTTTCGTCTGAACACCCCCTGAACGAGGGGGGCGGCTTTCCCCGAACGAGGGCAATTGAATCACTTATGTCGGGGCAGAGAAGCGCCAGCGGAGTCCGCATACCGGCAGCGTACCGAGGATACGGTGCCGCACCGCTCCTCCGACGACGGCGACGTCGCGCGGTCAACAGGGGGCGTGGCGATCACGTGATAGCGAGGAACGCCGACATGAAAGCACCATTCTACCGCTCCTGCTCCGTCGCCGCGCTGCTGATTGCAGCCCCCGCAGTGGCGCAGACCGCCGACCCCAGCAACGGCGCGAGCGCGGGGCAGAACGCCGCCGCGGGCGGCTCCACCGCGTCGACCGACAGCTCGAACAACTCGACCAACGACTGGTCGAACAACTCGACGAACGACTGGTCGAACAATTCGACCGCGGACAATTCGAACAGCTCGACCACCGATAACTCGAACAGCTCCACGAACGACTATTCGAACAACGCGGTGACCACGTCGGACAGCTCGAACAATTCGACCAACACCGCGGACAGTTATAATTCTTCCACCTCGGACAGCTCGAACAATTCGACCACGACGACTGACGCGTCGAACAATTCGACTACCGACAATTCGGTGACCACCAGCGACAGCGGCAACGCCACCGCTTCGGCTGGCCGCGTCGCTGCCAACAACAGCGCATCTGCGACCGACAATACCAACAACTCGTCGAGCGACTCCTCCAACAGTTCGACCAACACGACCGATAGCTACAACGACAATTCGACGACCACCACGACGACGACCGACGCGTCCGACAACTCGTCGACGGATAATTCCGACAGCTCGATGACGGACAACTCGAACAGCTCCACCACCGACAATTCCAACAGCTCGACGACCGATAACTCCAACAGCTCAACCAACAACAGCAACAACGACAGTTCGACCACGACAACGACCGACGCGTCGGACAATTCGACGACCGACAATTCGAACAACTCGACCAATGACAACTCGAACAGCTCGACGACCGATAATTCTGATAATTCGGTCAACAACAGCAACAACGACAGCTCGGACAACTCGACCGACAATTCAGTCGCCAACAGCAACAACGACAGCTCGGATCACTCGATCTCGCTGGTCGGCACCTCGGCGACCGCCTCGGCGTCCAACGCCAACGTGTTCGGCGATAATGCCATCGTCGCCAGCTCGACGCTGTCGAGCTACGTCACCGGCGTGTCGGTGAGCTTCGGCGGTGGCGGCGAAGGCGGCACCCCCGGCGCGGCCAACCAGCTGAGCAACAGCGGCGGCGCCTTCCAGAACTACGCCGGCATGCAGGCGCTCAACCAGAACACCGGCGTCGGTGCCTCGCAGAACGCGAGCGTGTCGGTCGCGGTGTCGACCGGCGACGTCACCTTCTGATGCCCCCGGGCCGGCGGCGGTGCCCCCCGTCGCCGGCCCACCTTCGACCAACGAGGAGCGTGCCGATGCCCCGCCTCATTACCTTTTGCCTCTGGGCATCGCCGCTGCTCCTCGTCGGCGCGCCCGCCGCGGCACAGACCGCCGCGACGCCCTTCGCCACCGCGGCGCTGGACGAGGACGCGCTGGCGCGGATCGCCGGCCGCGAGGACACCCGTCAGTCGGCGCTGGCCGAGCAGAACGCCGGCGTCGCGCACAACAGCGTCGGCGACAATGTCCGCACCGGCGACGCCACGATCGACGGCCAGGCCTTCCAGAACATGTCCGGCCTGTCGGTGCTGAGCGTGAACACCGGCAACAATGTCGCGATCAACGCCGCCATGAACGTCACGATCGCGCTCTCGCCGGCTCCATGATCTGCGTTGCGCCCGTCTACCGGCCCGTCGCGGTCGTGCTGCTCGCGCTCGGCGCGGCGGCGTGCGCGGGTGACGTAGCGCCCGGTTCACGCTTCGTCGGTGGCGCGGGCGCGGGGCCGGTCGGCGACTATCGCGTGCCGGTCCGCTCCATGGCGGAGCGGCGCTTCGACGGCATCGTGCGCCAGCGCTACGACTTCAGCTGTGGCTCGGCCGCGCTCGCGACGTTGCTGCGCTACCATTACGATCTCGACGTCCGCGAGGATCTCGCCTTCCGCGGCATGTGGCTGCGCGGCGACCAGCAGCAGATTCGCCGGCTCGGTTTCTCGCTGCTCGACATGAAGCGCTGGCTCGCCAGCCGCGGGCTGCGCGCCGACGGGTACAAGGTGACGCTCGACAAGGTGCGCCAGACCGGCGTGCCCGGCATCGCACTGATCGCGATCCGGGACTATCGCCATTTCGTCGTGGTGAAGGGCGTGAGCGCGCGCGAGGTGATGCTCGGCGACCCCTCGAGCGGCGTCACCGTCATGTCGCGCGCCGCCTTCGAGCAGGCGTGGAACGGCATCTATTTCGTGCTGGCCGACGACCAGCCGCTCGCCAAGACACGGTTCAACCGCGAGGCGCAGTGGCTCGCCTATGCGCGCGCGCCGATCGGCGGCCGCTTCTCCGATCCGGTCAGCCAGCAGGCGCTGTCGATCACCGCACCGTCCTACGGAGACATATCGTGAGCGGCGCGGCGCTGATGCTGCTCGGGCTGGGCCAGGCGCTGTTCGGCGCGCTCGCGCCGGTCCCCGATGCGACGCTGGCGCAGGAGCGCGGCGGCTTCATGCTGCCCGGCGGGATCGACGTCGCGCTGACGGTGCAGACGCAGACCGCGGTCGACGGCGCGGTCGTGCTGCGCACCGTCTTCCAGGCGAGTCAGGGCGCCCCGACGCTGACGGTCTACGCACCGCGCGTGGGCGAGACCGTCGCCGCCGCGCCTGCCGTGGGCGCCGGCAGCGCCGGTTCGCGGGCACCGAGCGTCACGTACGACACGCGTAGCGGCTTTCAGGTGACGCCCGGCACGAGCGCATCGGGGATCGGCGTCGCCGCGGCGGGAGCGGCGGCGTGGCCCGCGGGACTCGAAGCGGTCGTGGGGGGTATGACCGACCATGGCGTGATCACACAGGGGCAGCAGGGGGGCACACGGACGGTGGAACTGAGTGGCAGCGATCTCACGGTGACTCATCTCGCCGGCAACGTCTTCGGCACGGCGATCGCCAATTCGGGGAGCGACCGCGTGATCGACACGGAGACCAGCGTCGCGATCGATCTCGGCGCGGCGGGCGCGGAACTGCTCGCCGGCTCGGCGCTGCTGCGCGTCGGCGAGATCGCGGGCGCCGCCACCGCGATGCGGGCGCAGTGATGCGGCGAGTCGCGCTCGCGCTGCTCGCCACGACGATCATCACCGCCCCCGCTGAGGCGCAAACGGCGCGCCGGCGCGTGCCGCTGCAGCGCCAGCTCGATCAGGCGCTCCAGCTGATCGAGGCGCAGCGCGCGCGGCTCGATGCGCAGGCGGCGGAACTCGCCGAGCTGCGCCGCCGCGTCGACGCTCAGTCAGAGGCGGTCGCGCGCGCCGAGTCGGCGCGGCTGCCGCAGCTCGCCGCCGCGCCGCCGCGCGCCCCCGCGGTGGCCGCGGCGCAGGGGGCGGCGCCGGGTGCCCCCGGCGATCCCGCGGGCGTGCTCCAGCCGCCGCTCGAGCGAGTCGGCCAGGCGCCCGAGGACGCCGAGCAGCCGATCCAGCTCGCGGTCCTCGACAGCCAGTCCAGCGTCGTCACGCGGAAGGGTCAGCTCACCGGCGAGTTCCAGGTTGATTACGCGCGCGCCGATCGCAGCCGCGCGGTGTTCCGCGGCGTCGAGCTGGTCGAGGCGGTGCTGGTCGGCGTGTTCGACATCAACGAGAGTCGCCAGGACGTCATCACCGCCTCGGCGGCCCTGCGCTACGGGCTCACCGACCGATTCGAGCTGGGCGTGCGCGCGCCTTTTATCCATCGCGCCGACGCCTCGATCATCGCGCCGATCGCGGGCAGCACCAACAACGATCAGGCGGCGACGATCGACAGCTCGGTCAAGGGCACCGGCATCGGCGATATCGAGTTGACCGCGCGCTATCAGCTGCTCAGCGGCGGCAACGGCCGGCCCTATATCATCGGTAACCTCCAGGGCGTGCTCCCGACCGGCACCGATCCCTTCGCGATCCGCCGCGACGACCTCGGCCGGCCGACCCGCGCCGCGACCGGCGCGGGCTTCTGGGGCATCGCGCCGAGCGTTACCGCGATCTTGCCGAGCGACCCGGTCGTGTTGTTCGGCACGCTCGGTTATACGTTCAACCTGCCGCGCGACGTCAACACGCGCATCCCGCCGGTGGTGATCACCTATGTCGACCCGGGTGATGCGATCTCGGGCTCGGCGGGGATCGGCATCTCGCTAAACCAGCGCACCACGGTAAACTTCGGTTATGCGCACACCTGGGCGTTCGGGACGCGCACGCGCACCATGCTGATCGAGCCGACCGCCGCGTGGCCGGGCGAGCGCGAGACGATCTCGCGCGACCTTCAGATCGGGCGCTTCCTGTTCGGCGTGACCTATCGCGTCACCGACCGCGCCAGCCTCAACTGGTCGGTTGAGGTCGGCGCGACCGAGGATGCGACCGATCTGCGCACCGTGCTGCGCGTGCCCGTGGTGCTGCTGACGGGTCGGTGAGGGGGGCGGGGGGCGAGCTCAGCGCAAGTCGCCGTCGGCGTCGTACTTCAGCTCGAGGTAACGGCCCTGCACCGCGATTCCGTCGAGCGCGCCGCGGCCGAGCTGCGAATCGACCCGGGCGAGCTCGCCGTCGAGCAGCCGCAGCCCATTTTCGAGCAGCAAATCCGGCGCGGGCGCACCGTCGCGTGCGCTGCCGCGCAGCGAGATCGGTACCGCGCGCCAGCCGTCGACCAGCTCGGGCAGCTCGACCGCGATCAGCGCGCGGACCTGCGCCGCCGCGGGGCTGCGCGGGTCGAGCTGCGCGAGCCGCGGCGCGAGCGTCTCGAGCCGCTGCGTCATCGTCTCGCTCAGCCGCAGCGCGGGCGGCGGCAACCCGCGGCGCTGTGCGGCGAGCCACAGCGCCGCCTCGGCGGCGAGATCGGGCAGCGCCGCGCCGGCGAGCGCCTCACGCCCCGGCGCACTGGGAGCCGCGCGGAGCAGCACCAGCGTCGTCAGCAGCAGCATCAGCGCCGCGGCGACGGCGAGCGCGACCGCCGGCGCGACCGCGAGCGCGAGCAGCGCCCAGACCAGCAGCGACGCCGCCGCCGCGAGCACGAGCCGCGCGAGCAGCCGGCGATGACGCCGCGCGCGCGCCTCGCGCTCGCGCCGCGCCTGCGCGCGTCCCTCGGGCGAGACGCGCCGCAGCAGCTCCTCGGCCTGGGTGAGGCCGACGTCGGCGAAGCCCGCGGCGACGCTGCGCGCGCGCTCGACCATGGGTGCACCTCGGCGGGAATCAGGTTCCATTTGCCGAGGTTGCCGCTGTTCTGCGGCGCGGTCCAGTGAGTCGCCGCGGGGCGCTCAGATCTGCGCTAGGCCGCCGTCGGCGAAGACTTCGCTGCCGGTCATGAAGCTGCTGTCCGACGAGGCGAGGAAGGCTGCCACCGCGGCGATTTCGTCGGGCTGCCCGACGCGGCCGATCGGGGTGCCCGCACCCAAATCAAGCATCGCGTCGCGGCCGACCACTTCCTGCGCCAATTCGGTCAGCGTCGGTCCGGGCGAGAGCACGTTGACGCGGATGCCGGTGCCGCGCAGGTCCTGCGCCCAGCTGCGCGCGAAGTTGCGCACCGCCGCCTTGGTCGCGCTGTAGACGCTGAACGCGGGGGTGCCCATCGAGCCGGTGGTCGAGCCGGTGAGGATGATCGAGCCGCCCACGCGCATCAGCGGCAGCGCCGCCTGCACCGTGAACAGCACGCCCTTCACGTTGATGTCGAAGGTACGCTGATACTGTTCCTCGGTGATCTTGCCGAGCGGCACGAGGTCGCCGTGGCCGGCGTTGGCGAACAGCACGTCGAGCGTACCGCGCTCGGTTTTCACCTGATCGAACAGCCGCGCGAGGTCGGCGAGGTCGGACACCGATCCCTGCACCGCGCGCACGTTGCCGCCGAGAGCTTCCACCGCGCGGTCGAGCGGTTCCCGCCGGCGCCCGGTGACGTAGACGAACGCGCCCTCGTCGATGAAGCGCTTGGCGGTCGCGAAGCCGATGCCCGTCCCGCCGCCGGTCACCACCGCGGTCTTGCCTTTCAGTCTCTTCATGGTCGTCTGCTCCGTTCTTCGAACTGGCGCAGAGCTGATGGCGTGCCTACCTGTCGGCAAGTATGCACCTTTTGGTAAGTACCTTAATTATGACGAATGCCACCGACCTTCCTTCGCCGGGCTTCAGCTGCGGACTCGACGCCACGCTCCGCGTGATCGCGGGCAAGTGGAAGCCGCTGATCATCTACTTTCTCGTGTCGGGGCCGAACCGCTACGGCGCGCTCAAGCGCGCGGTCCGGGGCGTCAGCGACAAGGTGTTGATCCAGCAGCTCAAGGAGCTTGAGGTCGACGGCATCGTCACCCGCCGCGACTATCACGAGGTGCCGCCACGCGTGGATTACACGCTGACGCCGCTCGGCCACGGCCTCGCCGCCGCGCTGGCGCCGTTGTGCGAGTGGGGCAGCGCGAACATGGCCGCGGTGACGCGCCTGCTCGAGGAGCGCGCACGCTGGCAGGTGCCTTCGTCCGTGCCCCCGTCCACCTCCGCGCCGGCCGCCAGCGGCTGACCACCGCAAGAAGATCGTTACTCCCCTGGTAACTTTTACCGCTACGCCCGCGTTGGCGCCGGCGTATAGTTCGCGGGAAAGAGGGGATTTCGAGATGATGCACCGCCGCACCGCCGCGCTCGTGATGGCTTTGCCGCTCGCCGCCTGCGGGGTGAACAGCGTCCCTACCGCCGAGGAGAATGCCAAGGCGCGCTGGGCCGACGTGCAGAACGAATATCAGCGCCGCGCCGACCTGATCCCCAACCTCGTCGCGACGGTGAAAGGCTATGCCAAGCAGGAGTCGGACGTGCTCACCCGCGTCACCGAGGCGCGCGCCTCGGCCAATCGCATCCAGGTGAGCGGCGACCAGCTCAGCGACCCGGCCGCGGTGCAGCGCTACGCCGCCGCGCAGAACGCGGTGACGCTGTCGCTGCAGCGGTTGCAGGAGGCCTATCCCGACCTCAAGTCGAACCAGAACTTCCTCTCGCTCCAGTCGCAGCTGGAGGGGACCGAGAACCGTATCACCATCGCGCGCCGCGACTACAACCAGGCGGTGCAGGACTACAACACCCGCATCCGCACCTTCCCCGACGCGGTCGGCGCCAAGATCTTCTACGGCGCCAAGCCGCTCGTCCCCTTCCAGGCGACGAGCCCCGGGGCCGAGCAGGCGCCGACGGTCAACTTCGGCAGCTGAGCCGCGACGATGCTCGCGCGCGGATCGAGGTCCGACTCATCGAAGCGGAAGCGTGCTCCGGCGAACGCCGGAGCCCCGAGCCGCGGGATCGGCGTTCGGGACCATGGGTTCCCGCGTGCGCAGGAGCACGCCCGCGCTTTCGGCATGGCGGACCAAACGTCCGCGATGGTGGAGCGCTGGTGCGCGCTTCTGGTCGCGGCGCTGTGGCTGCTTGCCGCGACGACCGCGAGCGCACAACAGTTCCCGCCGCTGACCGGCCGCGTCGTCGACGCCGCCAAGCTGCTCGACGCCGACCAGGTCACCCAGCTCGACCAGCTCTCCGCCGCAGTCGAGCAGGCGTCGTCGCGCCAGCTCGTCGTCGCCACCGTGCCGAGCCTGCAAGGCTATACGATCGAGGACTATGGCTATCGGCTCGGGCGCGCTTGGGGCATCGGCCAGAAAGGCGCGAACAACGGCGTGATCCTGCTGGTGGCGCCGAGCGAGCGCAAGGTGCGGGTCGAGGTCGGCTACGGGCTTGAGCCGATCGTCACCGACGCCTACGCCAGCATCGTCGTCAACCAGACCATCCTGCCGCGCTTCCGCGACGGCGACATGGCGGGCGGCATCGTCGCGGGCGCGCAGCAGCTCGCCGAGCAGCTCAAGCTGCCGCTCGAAGCTGCCGAGCGCCGCGCCGCGCAGGCCAGCGCCAAGCCGGCACCAGCGCAGGATGAGGGCGGCGAGTGGACGGTCGCGGCCTTCTGGATCGCGGTCGTGCTCGTCTTCGTGCTGCTGCCGCTGCTGCGCCGTTCCGCCGGCGGCCGGCGCTATCGCGGCGGGTTCGCGCCGGTGGTGATCTGGGGCGGTGGCGGATCGGGCTGGGGCGGCGGCTCGTCAGGAGGCGGCTTCTCCGGTGGGGGCTTCTCCGGCGGGGGCGGCTCGTTCGGCGGTGGCGGCGCGAGCGGCAGCTGGTGATGGCGCGACTGGTGCTCACTCCCGCGGAACGCGCCGCGGTGACCCGGGCGGTCACTACGGCCGAGCGCGCCACCGACGGCGAGATCGTCACCGTGGTGAGCGAGCGCTCCGACGCCTATCACGATGTCGCGCTCCATTATGCGCTGCTCGCCACGCTGGCGGTGCCCGCGGTGGCGGCGCTGTGGCCGGCGTCGCTCGCGCCCGGCAACGGCTGGGGCGAGTCGCGTGCGCCCGCACTCGCGCTGCTGCTGGTGGCGCAGGCGGCGACCTTTCTGCTCGCGCGATTGCTGCTCGCCTGGATGCCGCTGCGACTCGCGCTGACCCCGCGCGCGACCCGGCGACGGCGGGTGCGGCGGCGCGCGCTGCTCTACTTCCGCCTGGCCGCGGAGCGCCGTACCGCGGGGCGCGAGGCGGTGTTGCTCTACCTCTCCGCCGACGAGCACGCCGCGGAGATCGTCGCCGACCGCGCGGTCCACGCCGCGGTGCCGCCCGAGCGCTGGGGCGCGGCGATGGCGGCGCTGGTCGACTCGGTGCGCGCGGGGCAGCCGGGCGAGGGCATGGTCGCGGCGGTGGGTGCGATCGGCGCGATTCTGGCCGAGCAGCTGCCCAAGAGCGCGAGCGACGTCAACGAGCTGCCCGACCGCGTGATCGAGCTATAAGGCGCGTGGCCCGTCGCGGTTGACCCGACGCGTCCGCGTCGTCACAGCGCGCCGCCTATGACCCGTCCCGGCTTCGCCTTCTCCACCCGCTTCCGCGTGCGCTACGCCGAGATCGACGGCCAGCGCGTCGTCTTCAACTCGCGCTACCTCGAATATGCCGACGTCGCCGCGACCGAGTTCTGGCGGGCAAGCGGCATCGCCGCGGTACTCGGCGCGGCGTGGGAGGAGAGCGAGTTCCACGTTCGTCGTGCCGAGCTCGACTATCTCGCGCCCTTCACCTGGGGCGACGAGGTCGAGGCCCATGTGCGAGTCGAGAAGCTCGGCACCACCAGCATGACGCTGCGCTTCGAGCTGACCAACCCGGCCACCGGCGCGCTGTGCAGCGTGATCACGATGGTGAGCGTCAACGTCCACCTGCCAACCGGACGTCCCGTGCCGATCGCCGACACGGTGCGCGCCTTCGTCGAGGCTATGCCGCGGGGGTAGGCGAACGACGCCGGGCAAGCGCGGGACGTTGGTGGAAGATCCGCGTCGCCCGCGACGAGTGCTCCGGCGCAAGTTGGAGCGCAGAGCGGCAAGCGGTAATGCTGGTCGCGCTGGGCTCCGACGTTCGCCGGAGCACGCCGACGTCGAGGTGGACCAAACGCCAAACAGACCGGTCGCTCGGCCCGCCAAGGTCTCCTGGGCTCCCGCCTGTGCGGGAGCTCAAGGGAGCGTAGCGGTCTCGCTACTGCCCGTCGCTCTCCCCGCGGCCAGCACCGACCGCGCTGTCCTCGCCGGTGGCGCGACCGCCGTCTTTCTTCGGATACGCCTCGGGCGTGGTGCCGCCCTGGTTCTTGACCGCCTGCTCATCGCCCGCGTCGCGGATCTTGCCGTCCTCGCGGAAGTCACCGCCCGGCTTGTTCGGCTGCTCGCTCATGTCATTCTCCTTCGCTGCGATCCTAACGAGCCGCAAGCGCCAGGAGTTCAGCCGTCGCGGCGGCGCTCGATCAGCCAGGGGCGCGGGCGGCCGGTCGGCTTGGCCGTGCCGTCGAGCCGGATCGCCTTGTCGACGCGAACCGGCTGGAGCATCAGCGTACCCTTCATCCCGCCCCCGGTGGGT
Source organism: Sphingomonas phyllosphaerae (assembly GCF_029623345.1). Classification (GTDB taxonomy): domain Bacteria; phylum Pseudomonadota; class Alphaproteobacteria; order Sphingomonadales; family Sphingomonadaceae; genus Sphingomonas; species Sphingomonas phyllosphaerae_C. Next base: position 23,880 of record NZ_JAPYKH010000004.1, on the reverse strand, counting down.
TCGGCGAGGATGCGCTTTACCGTCGCCTGCCCCGCGACGACTCGACCGAAGGCGGCATAGCCCGGGTTGGTCGGGCTCCAGTCCATCGACGGGATCGCGCCGACGGTGATGAACCAATTGCCGTTGGCCGCGCCGGGGGGGCCAAGGCGTGCCATCGAGATCGTCATGTCGAGATGCTTGATCCCGGTCTGCTTGGTCGACTCGTGCGGGATCGTGTCGAGGAAGCGCCGCGCGTCGGTGCGGATGCCCGACTGGATGAAGCCGTAGCGCGGGTCGCGCTTGTTACGCGCGGTGCGATAGAAGCTGACGCCGTCAAACCGGCCGTCATCGACGTAGCGCATGAAATTGGCGGTTGTCACCGGCGCGTGACGGGCGTCGAGCGCGAGCACGATCGGGCCGTCCGCGGTCTCGAGCCGGACCCGCACCCAGCCGGGCGTAGCGCGGTCGGCGCGCTGCGCCGCGACGGGCGGGGAGAGCAGCGCGGCGAGCGCGACGAGCGGGAGCAGGGGACGCATGCGCTCGGCGCTAGGTCGGGCGGGCCGCGCGTGCAAGCCGATCAGCGCGGGGCAGAGCGCGCAAGCAGTTCGATGAGGTCGTCCTTCCACAGCCGCGCCCAGGTGTGGCTGCCGTGGCCGCGCGTATCGACGCTCTCCGGGATCAGCCGGAAGCGCGCATCGTGCATCCGCTTCACCGCCTGGGTAGGATAGTCAAGCGCGCGCGGATTGATGAAATCGTCCGCCGAGTTGATCCAGGTCACCGGCGCGGTGATCGCCTCCAGCCGCGGCCAGGGATCGTAGCTGCGCGACGAATCGAGCGCCCAGATCAGGTCGTTGGCGTCGAGCCCTTTGAGCGAGGAAGCGACGCGCTGGCGCGCGTAATCGGCCGCGGCGTCGCGCGCCGGATAGGCGTCCTGCAGGTAGATCGGCGCGCCGCCCGCGACGAACAGCAGCGCGGCCGCGCCGCGCAGCCCGGCGAGCGGCTGCGCGCGATAGCGGCCGCCCGCGTAGGCCGGGTCGGCGGTGATCGACTCGATCGCGAGCTGGCGCCACATCCGGTTGAGCCCGGCGATCGGGACGGCCTCGCAGCCGAGCGGCATCAGCGCGCGCGCGGCATCGGGCCAGCGTTCGCCCCACAGCAGCGCGTGCATGCACCCCATCGACGTGCCCATCAGCAGCCGCAGCCGCTTGATGCCGAGCGTCTCGGTCACCAGCCGGTGCTGCAGCGCGACCATGTCGTCATAGTCGTAGCGCGGGAAGTCGGGGCCCATGCCGTCGGACGGCTTGGACGAGCCGCCGTGCCCGATATTGTCGGGCAGGATGACGTAGAAGCGCGTGATGTCGAGCGGCTGGCCCGGGCCGTAGAGCTGGTCGGCGAACTGCGGCTGGAGGAACTGCTTGCCGGTGCCGCCGGTGCCGTGGAGCACCATGACCGCATTGTCGATCTCGCCGCGCCCGTCGCGATGCGGGGTGCCGAGCGTCGTGTAATGAAGCCGCACCCGTGCCATCGTCCCACCCGCGGCGAAGGTGACGTCGCGCAGCTCGGCGTCGGCCTCGCGCGTCGGCCAGGTGCGGGCCGCGCCGGGCTGCGGCGCCGCGGCGGTGATCGGCGGGCGCTGACCCTGCTGCTGGGCGAGCGCGGGCGACGCGGCGAGCCCGAGCAGGGCGAGGAGGAAGCGGATCATGCCCCCTTGTCGGCGAGCCAACGCGGGGGTGCAAGCCGCACTCAGCTCGCGGTGCGCGCGCGCAGCAGCCGCACGAACTCGCCGAGCGGGCAGCTCCGCTCCGGGCCGCCGGCGCAGCCGGGGATCGCCAGCCTGGTCACCGAACCGCCGCGCGCGAGCCGACGCAGCTGGGTCGGCGACTGGGTGCGATAGGTCGCACGGACGAAGCGCGCTCCGGCGCGGCCGCGCAGCAGCTCGAGCACCAGCGCACCGCCGGGCGCGACGTCGCCCGCGGCATAGCCCGGCGCGGTCAGCGTCACCCTCAGCACCGCGGCGAGCGCGGCGACGTTGGTGTCATGCCCGACCAGCAGCTCGATCGCGGGGGCGTCGCGCGCGGTGAGCCGCTCCTCGATGCGGCGTGCGAGCGGCCCCGCCTGGCGCGCCGCCATGTAAGGCGGCCGCGAGAAGACGTCGAACAGCGCGGCGTGGAGCGCCCCGAGTCGGCGCAGCGCGGCGGCGTCGATCCGCGCCCACGGCGTGTGCGCGGTCAGCCCCTCGGCATATTGCAGCAGCAGTACCTGCGCGGTGCCCGACTGGTCGCGGATCGGGCCGCTCAGCTCGATCGCGCGACCGTCGGCGCTGGGGCGCAGCGCCGCGGGTGTGGCTGGGCCGCAGCCCGCCGGATCGCCGCAGCCGAGCGCGCGGTCGAGCTCGGCGAGCTGCGGGCGGTAGCGATCCGCCATGCGCTCGACCCCGCCGGTATAGGCCTGGATCGACTCGATCGCGGCGCGCGCGTCGAACGGCGCGGCGCCGGTGCGGAGCGGCTCGAACAAGGGGTCGACCTCGCCCGCGCCGCGATGCCCGGCCGGCACGGCACAGCCGGGCGCGAGCCCCGCCAGCAGCGCGGCGCCGCTGGCGATCGTCCGCTCCGCGGTGTTGGTCCAGACGCTGAGCTGCCCGGCCGCGGGGCAGCGCCCGCGCGCGGTGAGGCCGAGCGAGTCGAGCCAGCGTCGCGCCAGCGCGCCCTCGATCCGCAGCGCGCGCGCGCCGTGCGGGGTGAGCCGCTCGGGCGCGACCGGCCAGCGCGGCCACGCCGCGTCGGTGCGCGTGCCCTCGGGCACTTCGCCCGGGATCGGCGCGCGCACGCCGTGGCGCACTAGCGCGACCACGCGCTCGATGCGGAGCTCGTGCGGCCGCACCGCGCTGCGCGACGCGGCGTCGAGCGGCGCGGCGAGCAGGAGCGCGAGCGGTGCCAACGATCGTGTCCAGCGCGTGATCTGTTCTGTCATGCCCGTCTCCGTCACCAGCCGCGGCTACCATTATAGCCGCGCGGCGCCGGCCCCCGTTGCATCGGAGTGACGACGATCGCGTGACAGCGTGTGACGGACGTTGAAGAGCACGCGCCGGAGCGCGTCGCCAGGAGCAGGTCGGTCCCTGGCTACACCAAAGCGTCGAGCAGCAGCACGAACACCAGCCCGAAGGTACCGACCAGCGTCTCCATCAGCGACCAGGAACGGAACGTGTCGCGCAGGCTCAGCCCGAAATATTCCTTGAACATCCAGAAGCCCGAATCATTGACGTGGCTGCACATCAGGCTGCCCGCGCCGATCGCGAGCACCATCAGGTTGGGGTTGGCCCCGCTGGTGGCGAGCAGGGGCGCGACCAGTCCGCCGGCGGTCAGCCCCGCCACCGTTGCCGAGCCGAGCGCGATCCGGATCACACAGGCGAGCAGCCAGCCCAGCACCAGCGGCGGGATCGGCAGCGTCGCCAGCTCGGCGGCGAGCACGCGATCTGCGCCGCTCTCCACCAGCACCTGCTTGAGCGCGCCCGCGCCGGCGATGATCAGCAGGATCGGCGCAATATCGCGCGTCGCGCCGGCGAAGCTCTCCATCATGCGCGGCAACGGCAGGCCGCTGCCCGCCCCCAGCGCGAGCATCGCGATCGCGATCGCCACCAGCAGCACCACGGTCGGGTTGCCGACGAAGCGCACCGCCGCGGCGAGCTCGGGCGACAGCGCGAGATAACCCAGCGCGGTGGTGCCCGCGATCAGCCCGACCGGCAGCAGCGCGCACAGGAAGCTCACCGCGGTGCCGGGCAGCCGGCGGTCGGCGGCATCGTCGCTGCCGAACAGCGCCGAGGGCGGCGACTGGATATGCTTCAGCGTCATCGCGAACAGCGGGCCGGCGATCAGCAATGTCGGCACGCCGACGATCAGGCCGTAGATCAGTGTCTGTCCCAGGTCGGCGTGGAGCTGGGTCACCAGCGCGGTCGGCGAGGGGTGCGGCGGCAGGAAGCCGTGCGCGATCGACAGGCCCGCGAGCAGCGGCATGCCGACATGCACCGGCGGCAGCTTGGCCCGTGCGGTGATCGAGAAGATCAGCGGCACCATCAACACGAAGCCGACATTGTAGAAGAGCGGGATGCCGACCAGAAAGCCGGTGGCCGCCATCGCCAATGGCAGCCGCGACGGGCCGAACAGTGCGATCAGCGCGTCAGCGATCCGCCGCGCCGCGCCGCTGTCGGCGATCAGCTTGCCTGCCATCGCGCCGAGCACGACGATCACGACGAGCGGGCCAATCGTGTCGCCGATGCCCTTCTCGATCGCCTTGGGGATGGTCTCGAGCGGCACGCCGAGCAGCACGCCGCCCAGCAGCGCGGCGATGACGAAGGCGACCAGCGGCGGCGCCTTGGCGAGCGCCACCAACAGGATCAGCAGTACGATGACGAAGGAGATGGCGAGCAACGTCATGCCGGCCGGGCGACCATGTTTATCCTCTCCCGCGGAGACGGTTGACGCGTGACCATGGCGGCGGTGCCGTCGCACCGCAACCGCGGCTTTGGTCGCGGGGCAGGACGCGGTAGAGCGACGCGCGTGACCGAGATCGTCCCTGACAGCCAGCACCGCGGCCTCGTCGCCGCGCTCCCACCGCTCCCGCGCGCGCTCGCGCTGCTCGCCCGGCTGGATCGGCCGATCGGCTGGTGGCTGCTGTTCTGGCCTGGCGCCTGGGCGGTGGCGCTCGCCGGCGGCGCGGCGGAGCGCTGGCCGCTGCTGCTGTGGCTGCTGCTCGGCAGCGTCGCGATGCGCGGCGCCGGCTGCGTCTACAATGATATCGTCGACCGCGAGCTCGACGCCAGCGTCGCGCGCACGCGCCACCGCCCGCTCGCCAGCGGGCAGGTGTCGCTCGGCGCCGCCTGGGCGTGGCTGGTGGCGCTGTGCCTGATCGGCCTGGTGGTGCTGCTCCAGCTCCACCTCTACGCCGCGATCGTGTCGCTCGCCGCGCTCGCGCCGGTCGCGGCCTATCCCTTCATGAAGCGGATCACCTGGTGGCCGCAGGTGTGGCTCGGGCTGGTCTTCTCCTGGGCGGCGCTGGTCGGCTGGAGCGAGGTATGGGGCGCGCTCACCGCGCCCGGCCTGCTGCTCTACGCCGGCGCGATCTGCTGGGTGGTGGGCTATGACACGGTCTATGCGCTGCAAGACCGCGAGGACGACGCACTGATCGGGATCGGCTCGTCGGCGCTGGCGATGGGGCGGCACGTCCGCGCCGGAGTCGCGCTCTGCTACGCGCTCGCGCTGGCCTTATGGGCGGTGGCGTTCTGGCAGGTCCGCGCCGACGCGCTGGTGCTCGCCGCATTGGCGCCGATGGCGCTCCATCTCGGCTGGCAGGCGCGGACGCTGGTGCCGGACGACGGCGTCGGTGCACTCGCGCGCTTCCGCAGCAATCGCTTCGCCGGGCTGCTGATGTTCCTTGCCTGCGCCGTGGTGGGAACGCGCCTGTAGCGCGTTCCGCGCCGGCTCAGCTCGCCAGACGCGGGAAGCCGGCGCGGAAGGCAGCCACCTTGGGCTTGTCCCAGCGCATGATATAGGGATGGTACGGGTTGCGCTGGAAAAAGTCCTGGTGCTCCGCCTCGGCCGGGTAGAAGGCGCCGCTCTCCAATTTGGTCGCGATCGGGCGCTGGAAGGCATGCGCGGCACCGAGCTGCGCGATATAGGCGCTCGCCACCGAGCGCTGCTCGGGCGTCTGCGCGAAGATCGCGGAGCGGTAACTGGTGCCGACATCGGGAGTCTGGCGGTTCACCTGCGTCGGGTCGTGCGCCACCGAGAAATAGACGCGCAGCAGCGTCGCGTAACTCACCACGCGCGGGTCATAGCGAACCCGGATCGCCTCGGCGTGGCGCGTCGTCTCGCTGCTGACGTCGCGGTAGTTGGCGGTCGCGGCGGTGCCGCCGGCATAGCCGGCGGTGACGTCGCGCACGCCGCGGACCTGCTGGAACACCGCCTCCATGCCCCAGAAGCAGCCGCCCGCGAGCACCGCGGTCTGCAGCCCCGGCGCCGGCGCGACGTCGCGCGCGGCGGCGGGGATCGGCACCGCGCGCTCCGCCTCCGCCGCGCCGCAGCTCGCCAGCGAGAGGGCGCCGAGCGCGAGCGCGGCGAGACGGTTCGGAAGGAGCTTGGTCATGCCGCTGAAGATGGGGAGCGAACGGCGCGCCGGCAACATGGATCAGCGCGTTTCATCGCCCATGCCGGTCGCGGGCGACACACCGGCGGTCAGCGCGCGACGTGGGTCGCGGCGTAGGCGTGAGTAGGCGTCTCGGCCTGGCTGGCGTGGATCCCGAGCATGGCCGCCGCGCCGATCAGAAAGCCGCCGGCGAACTGGCGCGCGAAGCTGGACTTGATGAAGCGGTTCATGGCGTTACTCTCTTCTCTTCGGCCGCTCGCGCGACCGCTCCGGTTCGACGAGCGCCGCGGGCGCCCCATGGCTGGAGGAATACGGATCGGACGATGAACGGACTCCGATCGAGCCGTTCATCTGGCGCCCATATAGGCGCGGCGTTTCCGCGCCGGTATGTCAACGTTCGAACAGAATCGTTTCCGTTCGTAACCGTCAGGCGACTCAGCGCAGTGCGGCGCAGGCCTGCTGGATGCGGTGGCACGCCTCGGTCAGCAGCGCCTCCGAAGTGGCGTAGCTGATCCGCATCGCCGGCGAGACGCCGAACGCGACGCCTTGCACCGCCGCCACCTTGGCGTCGTCGAGCAGATAGCCGACGAAGTCGCTGTCGGTCTCGATCTTGCGTCCTGCCGGCGTCGCCTTGCCGATCACGCCGCTGACGTCGGGGTAGACGTAGAAGGCGCCCTCGGGCGTGGGGCAGGTGATGCCGTCGGCCTGGTTGAGCATGCCGACGACGAGGTCGCGGCGCTTCTGGAAGGCGGCGGCGCGCTCCTTCAGGAAGGACTGGTCGCCGGTCAGCGCCGCGACCGCGGCGGCCTGCGCGATCGAGCAGGGATTGCTGGTCGACTGCGACTGCAGCTTGCTCATCGCCTTGATCAGCCACGGCGCCCCGCCGGCGAAGCCGATCCGCCAGCCGGTCATCGCATAGGCCTTGGAGCAGCCGTTCACGGTCAAGGTCCGCTCATACAGCGACGGGCAGACCTCGGCGATCGTGGCGAAGCGGAAATCGTCGTAAATGATATGCTCGTACATATCGTCGGCGAAGATCCACACGTGCGGGTGGCGCTCGAACACCGCGCCCAGCTCGCGGAGCTCGTCGACGGTATAGGCGGCGCCGGTCGGATTGGACGGCGAATTGAGGATCACCCATTTGGTGCGCGGCGTGATCGCCGCCTCAAGCATCGCGGGGGTGAGCTTATAGCCGACATCGCCGCCCGCCGCGACGATCACCGGGGTGGCGCCGGCGAACTGCACCACGTCGGGGTAGCTCACCCAATAGGGCGCGGGCACGATCACCTCGTCGCCGGCATCGAGCGTCGCCACCAAAGCGTTGAACAGCGTATGCTTGCCGCCGACGTTCACGCTGATCTGCGCGGGCGTGTAGTCGAGGGAGTTGTCGCGCTTGAACTTGGCGACGATCGCCTCCTTCAGCTCGGGCGTGCCGTCGACGTTGGTGTATTTCGTCTTGCCCGCGCGGATCGCCGCGATTGCGGCTTCCTTGACGAAATCGGGCGTGTCGAAGTCGGGCTCGCCCGCGCCCAACCCGATCACGTCGACCCCGGCGCGCTTCAGCTCCAGCACGCGGCTGGTGATCGCCAGCGTCGGCGAGGGGTTGATGCGGTCGAGCGCGGCGGAGGGGTGCATGGGGGGCGCCTTGGTTGAGGAAGCGCGCGTGCCTATGCGACGGTCGTTCTCATAGTGCAACCGCGAGCGTGGCCCGCATCAGCCCGCGCAGCGCATTGCCGAGCAGGAAGCCGCCCGCGAGCTCGGCCGGGGTGAGATCGCCCTCGATCGCGCGACCCTGCGCGATCAGCTCGGCGCGCAGCACGCCGGGCAGCAGCGGGCCGGCGCGCGGCGTCACCAGCGTCTCGCCGCGCTCGACGAAGACGGTCGTGAAGCTGCCCTCGGTCAATCGGCCGTCGGGAGCGACGAACACCACCTCGTCCTCGCCCGCGGCGCGGCGCGCGCGATCGTAGAAGCCACGGTCGCTGGTCTTGTGGCGCAGCCGCCAGTCGTGCGCCGACACCGGCAGCGGCGCCAGCGCGACGCGCAGCGGGGCGAGCCGCGGCAGCGGTGGTGGGGTCACCTCGATCGCGATCGCGCCCGACGGCGCCAGCAGCAGCCGCACGCGCGCGCGCTCGCGCAGCCGGAAGGTCGCCGCCTGCAGCTCGTTGCGCGCGGCGTGACGATCGAAGTCGAAGCCGAGCGCCGCCGCGCTCGCCTTCATCCGCGCGAGATGGCGGTCGACCAGCAGCAGCCCCTCGAGCGGGTCGAAGGCGATCGTCTCGATCAGGTCGGGCGTGGTCACCGCGCGCGTGACGAAGGCGGTCTTGGCGAGCGCCTCGTCCCATTCCTCGTCGGCGCGCGAATCGGCGACGATCCCGCCGCCGACGCCGAGCAGTGCCGCGCCCGCCCCTGCGGCGAGCGTCAACGTGCGAATCGCGACGCTGAACTGCGCCGTGCCGTCCGCGTCGATCCGCCCGATCGCGCCGGTATAGACGTCACGCGCGCTGCCGCGCTCGATCGCGGCAATCGCCTGCATCGCGCGCACCTTGGGAGCGCCGGTGATCGAGCCACACGGGAACAGCGCGGCGAGCACGTCGGCAGCGTCGCGCCCCGGCGCCAGCGCGGCGGTGACGGTGGAGGTGAGCTGGTGGACGCTGGGATAATGTTCCACCGCGTACAGCTCGGGCACCGCGACGCTGCCTGCCACCGCTACCCGTGCGAGATCGTTGCGCATCAGGTCGACGATCATCAAGTTCTCGGCGCGCTGCTTGGCGTCGCCGGCGAGCCGCTCGGCCGCCGCGCGGTCCGCCGCTGGATCGGTCTCGCGCCGTGCCGTCCCCTTCATCGGGCGGCAGGTGAGCCGGTCGCCGTCGAGCGCGACGAACAACTCGGGCGAGAAGGACAGCAGCCAATGCTCGCCGGTGGCGACGATCGCGCCCCAGCCGGCGCGCGCGTGCGGGCGCAGCCGGGCGTAGAGCGCGAGCGGGTCACCCAGCACCGGCACGCGCGCGCGGAACGTGAGATTGAGCTGGTAGAGGTCGCCCGCCGCGATCAGCGCCTGCGCCTGAGCGAACATCGCGTCATAATCGTCGCGCGTCGGCTCGGGCTCGGGCATGCCGACCCAGCTCGCCGCCGCCTCGGGCAGCAGCGCGGCGAGGTCGTCCACCGTCTGCCAGCCGTCGAACAGCCCGAACCAGGCGAGCGGCGGTGCGCCGTCCTTGGGGAGCAAAGCGCCTGCGCTCGGCTCGAACGCCGCGCACGCGGCATAAGAGAGGAAGCCCGCCGCGTCCGCCCCGGCCGCCGCGCGCAGCACGCCCGGCACCGCCGCGAGCGTGTCGGCGCGCAGCACGCGGCGCGGGTTCGTGTAGAGCCGCGCCGGACCCGCACCCGGTCGCGCGTCGTCGAGCAGCACGAAAGGCGGTTCGAGCACCATCACACGGTGATGCCCGTGTGCTGCCGCGCCGGCAAGTCGCCTCGCCGCGACTCGTCGCGGTGAAGTCGCGGGAAGTACGGCGATCCGCCCATCACGACGCACGCCGACGCTGTGACAAGCGCGGTCGCCGCGGCTATGCGGGGCGCGCGCGGTGCTCCGGACCGCGCCAGAAGCGAGCCCAGGAGCGAGCAATGAGCGACACCCCGCTGCGTGCGGCGATCATCCCGGTCACCCCGCTTCAGCAGAATTGCACCCTGATCTGGTGCACTGCGACGATGCGTGCCGCGGTGGTCGATCCCGGCGGCGACCTGCCCAAGATCACTGCCGCGATCGCGCGCGCCGGCGTGACGGTGGAGAAAATTCTGCTGACCCACGGCCATATCGACCACGCCGGCGCGGCCAAGCCGCTCGCCGACTCGCTCGGCGTGCCGATCGAGGGGCCGCACGAGGACGATCGCTTCTGGCTGGCTCGGCTCGACGAAGACGGCCGGCAATGGGGTGTTGAGGGCACCGTGTTCGAGCCGAACCGCTGGCTGGTCGAGGGCGACACGGTGCGCATCGGCGAGCTGGTGCTCGACGTCTATCACACGCCCGGGCACACCGCCGGTCACGTCATCTTCCACCACGCCCCGTCGAACTTCGCGCAGGTTGGCGACGTGCTGTTCCAGAACTCGATCGGGCGCACCGATCTGCCGCAGGGCAATTTTCCGCAGCTGATCGAGTCGATCGTCACGAAACTATGGCCGCTCGGCGACGCCACCGCCTTCATCCCCGGCCACGGCCAGCCGAGCACCTTCGCGCACGAGCGCCGCCACAACATGTTCGTGAGCGACCGGGTGCTGGCGCAATGACCTCGGCGAGTGATTCGCGCGAGGATGCGGGGACTTGCGCTCGGTCGTCCGCGGCATCAATTGCGCCGCTCGCTCGTTGGTGACGCAACGGAGAGACAGGTGACGGCGACTTGCAACAGTGGCGGAAATCGCTATAGGCGCGTGGCTTCGCGATACGAGCCGATGCCCGGCTGTCCGCCGCGGCCGGCTCATGCGTCGGCCGCGCGGCCCCGGACATCGGCTTGTCGCTGTTACGAACTCTTAGATAGATCAAGGTGCCGCGATGGCCGTCCCCAAGCGAAAGACTTCCCCCTCCCGCCGCGGCATGCGCCGCTCGCACGACGCGCTGTCGGTGGAGGCGTTCCAGGAGTGCCCGAACTGCGGCGAGCTGAAGCGCCCGCACAACCTGTGCACCGCCTGCGGTCACTACAACGGTCGCGAGGTCGTCGCGGTCGACGCCTGATCGCGGGTCTTCCGCGGTTGAGCATCAGGAGTTGGGTCCAGTGATGTCCGACAGGTCCCGGATCGCCGTCGATGCGATGGGCGGCGACGAGGGGTTGGCGGTCATGCTGGCCGGGGTGGCACGTGCGCGCCGCCGCTTCGACGACGTCAGCTTCCTGCTGGTGGGTGACGAGGCGGCGATCGCGGAGGGGCTGAAGAGCCACCCGAACCTCTCGCAACATTCCGAGATCGTCCACGCCCCCGACGTGATCGCGGGCGACGAGAAGCCGAGCCAGGCGATCCGCCGCGCGCGCACCACCTCGATGGGCGTCGCGATCGATCTGGTGAAGCAGGGCCGCGCCGGTGCGGCGGTGTCGGCGGGCAACACCGGCGCGCTGATGGCGATGGCCAAGCTGTCGCTGCGCACCATGCCCGGGATCGACCGCCCCGCGCTCGCCGCGCTGCTGCCGACGCTGGGCGACAACGACGTCGTGGTGCTCGACCTCGGCGCCAACACCGAGTGCGACGCGCGTAACCTCGTCCAGTTCGCGGTGATGGGCGCGGCCTATGCGCGCACGACGCTCGATCTCGAGGCGCCGCGCGTCGCGCTGCTCAACATCGGCAGCGAGGACCAGAAGGGCACCGAGGAGATCCGCGACGCCGCGCAGATGCTGCGGGTGGCGGGGCATCTTCCGATGAACTTCACCGGCTTCGTCGAGGGCGACCGGCTGTCGCGCGGCGAGCATGACGTGATCGTGTGCGATGGTTTCTCGGGCAATATCGCGCTCAAGACCGCCGAGGGCACCGCGCGCTTCGTCGGCGATCTGCTCAAGCGCGCCTTCACCAGCTCGGTCCGCTCCAAGCTGGGCTTTCTGATCTCGCGCCCCGCGACCGAGCTGCTGCGCGACCATCTCGATCCGAACAACCACAATGGTGCGGTCTTCCTCGGGCTCAACGGGTTGGTGCTCAAGAGCCACGGCAGCGCCAACGAGCGGGGTGTCGCCACCGCGATCGGCAATGCCGCCAAGATGGTGAAGGCCGATCTGGCGCGCCGCATCGCCGAGGACCTGCGCCACTTCGAAGCGAAAGCCGCCGCATGATCCGGGCCGTGCTGACGGGGACGGGTTCCGCTCTCCCCGCGCGCCGCGTTTCCAACGCCGAACTGGCCGAGCGCGTCGACACGACGGACGAGTGGATCGTCGAGCGTACCGGGATCCGCTTTCGCCATATCGCGGGCGAGGGCGAGACCACCGCGACGCTGGCGCGTGACGCCGCGGTCGCCGCGATCGCCGCCGCGGGGGTGACGCCGCAGGACATCGACCTGATCGTGCTGGCCACCGCCACGCCCGACAACACCTTCCCCGCCACCGCCACCAAGGTGCAGGCGATGCTGGGGATCAACGACTGCGTCGCGTTCGACGTCGCCGCGGTCTGCTCGGGCTTCCTCTACGCGGTGCAGGTGGCGGACAGCATGATCCGCGCCGGCGCCCACCGTCGCGCGCTGGTGATCGGCGCCGAGACCTTCAGCCGGCTGCTCGACTGGGAGGATCGCACCACCTGCGTGCTGTTCGGGGACGGCGCAGGCGCGATCGTGCTGGAGGCGCGCGACTCGGCCGACGACAACGCCGATCCCGCGGCGCGGGGTATCCTGGCGACTCGGCTCCACGCCGACGGTCGCCACAACGAGTTGCTTTACGTCGACGGCGGCCCCTCGACCACCGGCACGGTCGGCAAGCTGCGCATGAAGGGCCGCGAGGTGTTCCGCCACGCGGTGATCAACCTCGCCGCGGTGATGGAGGAGGCGCTCGTCGCGGCGGGGCTGCCGATCGAGGCGGTCGACTGGGTCGTCCCGCACCAGGCCAATGCGCGCATCCTCGACGCCACCGCGCGCAAGCTGTCGCTGCCTGCCGAGAAGGTGGTGATGACGGTCGACCAGCACGCCAATACCTCCGCCGCCTCGGTGCCGCTGGCGCTCGATCAGGCGGTGCGCGACGGGCGCATCCAGCCGGGCCATATCGTCGTGCTCGAGGCGATGGGCGGCGGCTTCACCTGGGGGGCAGCGGTCGTCCGCTTTTGACCCTCCGTGGCGGTCGACCCGATCGACAGGAAAACGATTGCGCTATAACAAACCGTAATGACAGTCTTTTAACCTTGAAGGGGGGTTACGGTCATGGTGGAGGCGGGCACGCTCACGCGCGCTGATCTGGCGGAGGCGCTGCACCGGCGCGTTGGTCTATCGCGCGCGGATTCGGCGCGCATGGTCGAGCAGATCCTCGAGAAGATGTGCGGCGCCCTGGCCGAGGGCGAGAACGTCAAGATCTCGGGCTTCGGCACTTTCGTGCTGCGCGACAAAGGCGAGCGGATCGGGCGCAATCCCAAGACCGGCGTGGAAGTCCCTATCGCACCGCGCCGCGTACTGACCTTCCGCGCCAGCCAGATGATGCGTGACCGCATCGCAGGCGCCAGCTGACGATCGTGGCGTCGGACGAGAAATCCGCCGCCGCCTTCCGGACGATCGGCGAGGTCGCCGCTGCGACCGGGGTCGCCCCGCATGTGCTGCGCTACTGGGAGGAACGCTTCCCGCAGCTGCGCCCTGTGACCCGCGCCGGCAATCGCCGTTACTACCGCCCCGCCGACGTCGTGCTGATCGAGCGGATCGCCGCGCTCCTCGGCGGGGAGGGCTATACCATCCGCGGTGTCCAGCAGCTGCTCGCGCGCGAGCGCCCGAGCGGCCGCCGCGGCGCCACGCCCGCGGCTCCGCCCGAGTCGAACGACCCGGCTGCCTCCGCGCCGAGCGAGACGAACTCGCCGGAGGGCGAGTTGCAGGGTGAGGCCGCCACGCTCGCGCGTGTGCGGGTGGTGCGCGACTGGATCGCCGCCGCGCTGCGGGAAGACTAAGTCTGGTCTCCGCTGCTCGCGACCAGCGCGTCGCGCAGCGCTTGCACCTGCTGGTTGAGCGCGGCGAGCTGGTCAATCGACAGGCGCGAGCGCTCCAGCAGGCGTTCCGCCAGACAGCCGCAGTGAGTGCGTATCGCATGCCCCGCCTCGGTGAGGAACACCTGCACCTGCCGCTCGTCGTCCGGATTGCGCCGGCGCTCGACCAGGTTCGCCGCCTCCATCCGCTTGACCAGCGGCGTGATCGTGCTCGACTCGAGCGCGAGCCGCTCGGCGATCGTGCCGACGCTGCGCCCGTCCTGCTCCCACAGCGCATGCAGCACGAGATATTGCGGGTAGGTGATGCCGAGCTCGTCGAGCAGCGGCTTGTAAGCGCGCCCGACCGCCATGCTGGCGGCGTAGAGCGAGAAGCAGAGCTGTTGGTCCAGCGGCAGCGGAACGGGCATTCACGTCATCCTTTCTCGCTCCATAGCGAATTGCTTATCGCGATACAAATTCTGGTAGACAGACAGAACAAGGCGGGCTACCAGGAGGATATCGAGGCAACCATTATCGCGATAGGAGAAAGCGCCATGTCCGTCGATGTCAAGTATAGCACCCGCGCCACCGCCACTGGCGGGCGTGACGGCGAGGCGCGCAGCGAGGACGGGAAGCTCACCGTCGCACTTTCGACGCCGAAGGAGCTCGGCGGCGCCGGCGGCGAGGGTGCCAACCCGGAGCAGCTGTTCGCGGCGGGTTACTCGGCGTGCTTCATCGGCGCGCTCAAGGTCGCCGGCCAGCAGCTTAAGGTGAAGGTGCCCGCCGAGACCAAGGTGACCGCAACCGTCGGCATCGGTCCGCGTTCGGAGGGCGGGTTCGGTATCACCGCGGACCTGCTCGTCGACCTGCCCGGGGTCGAGCGCGCCGACGCGGAGCGGCTGGTCGAGACCGCGCACCAGATCTGCCCGTATTCGAACGCGACCCGCGGCAACGTCGACGTCGGCCTCACGCTCGCTTGACGGAGACTCGCTCATGCCCCGCCCTGCCGGAACCGAGGGGTTCACGTTGAACCAGACGATGCTGCGGGTGCGCGACCCGGTGGCGTCGCTGGCCTTCTACCAGCAGGTGCTGGGCATGACGCTGCTGCAGCGGCTCGACATTGAGGACATGCGCTTCTCGCTCTACTTCCTCGCCTTCCTCGGCGAGGGGGAGAGCGTGCCGGACGATCCGGCCGAGCGCGCGCGCTTCGTCTTCACGCGCGAGACCACGCTGGAGCTGACGCACAATTGGGGCACCGAGAGCGACCCCGACTTCGCCGGCTATCATAACGGCAACGACGAACCGCGCGGCTTCGGCCATCTCGGCGTGTCGGTGCCCGATGTCGCTGCCGCCTGCGCGCGATTCGAGGCGCTGGGCGTCCCGTTCCGCAAGCGCCCCGATGAGGGCAAGATGCGCGACATTGCCTTCGTCACCGATCCCGACGGCTATTGGATCGAGATCCTGTCGCCCGCCAGCATGACCGCGCGCGTCGCCGCGGCGGGCTAGAGGATGCCGCGGAGCCGGGTGTGCTCCGGCGAACGCCGGAGTCCAGGGTCGCGGCCGTTACGCTTGCGGCTCCGGGCTCCTGCGTTTGCAGGAGCCCGCGGGTGAGTGAGGGGAGATGAAGCGGGGTATCAGCTGCGCTCAGCGGAACCAGTGCCGCCGCAGGAAATAGATCACCGTTCCCGCCGCGATCAGCGTGCAGACGCCCATGATCGCGTCGAACGCCCAGGGCTCCTTGGCATAAGGCAGTCCCTCGACGTTCATCCCGTACAGGCCGGTGATGAACGTCAGCGGCAGGAACACCATCGCCGCGATCGCGATCACCAGCCCGCGCTGGTCGAGCTGCTCGGCGCGCAGGTCGGTGAGCGCCTCGTGCACCAGCGCGGCGCGCTCGCGGATCGCCTCCACCTCCTCCGCCATGCGCGCGGCGCGGTCGGCCGCGGCGGAGAGGTGCGCGCGATCGTCTTCGGCGAGCCAGTCGCCCGGCAGGGTCGCCAGTTTCTCCAGCGCGGCGCGTTGCGGGGCAAGGAAGCGGCGATAATTGATCGCCTCGGATCGCACCTTGGTGACGCCGCGGCGGAGCTCGAAGATATGCTCGGCGGCCAGCTTCTGCTCGCAATCGTCGAGCCAGTCGCCGAGATCGCCGACCACGGGATCGAGGTCCTCGGTGATCTCGGTGGCGAAGGCGGCGATCAGGTCACCGGGATCGTGGATCGCGCCGGCACGCATCTGGCTCACCACCTCGTCGAGCGCGACCAGATGCTTGCGCGAAACAGTGACGACCCGTCCCTTGGCGGCCCAGATGCGGATCGAGGCGAGCATGTCGGAGCCGTCCAGCTCCTCGTCGGTGCGTCCGCGCAGGTTGACGAAGGCGGCGTCGGCCAGCTTTTCGGCGCGCGGGCGCGTCTCGGCCGCGGTCAGCGAGTCGACGATATAGGGCGGCAGCCCGGCCTCGTCGCGCAGCCACGTCTGCGCGTGCTCGGCGTTGGTGGTGAGATGGACCCAGACGAACGGCGCGCCACAGCCGAGCGCGCCCTTGACCGATATCTCCTCGACCTTGCCCTCGCCGGTAAGCCGCCAGGCGGTGCCGCTCATCGCTCCTCCTCCATCGCGAGATCGACCACCAGTCCGGTCGCCGGGGCGAGCGGCGGCGCGGCGCACTCGATCCGCTCGGCGTCGGCGCGCGCGCGATCGAGGATTGCGGGCGGCACGTCAGCGCGATGGGTCACCACGTCCGCGGCGGCGAGCAGGCGCGCCTGGCGCAGCGTGAGCTCGTCCGGGTCGTGCGAGCGCAGCCTCATGCGGGCGAGACCGGTGGCGGGCTGCGCCGCGCTCACCGCCGCTGCGACGTCGTCGAGCGCGGGCGCGCCGAGCGGGTCGAGCGCGCCACCCGAGGCAAGCGCGGCGCCGATTGCGCGGCGCCGCTCGCCCATGTCGGGCAGTGCGGCGCGGAGGGCGGGCCGCGCGGCGTGGAGCGCCTCGGCGAGCCGGCCGAGCGATGCGGGCAGCAGCGTCTCCAGCCGCTGGCGCAGTGCCGCGGCCAGCCCCGCCGACACGCCCGCGCTGCCGATCGCAACCAGCACCGGCGCGCGGTCGACGATCGCGGGGAGGGTGAAGTCGCAGAGCTCGGGCCGGTCGACCGCGTTGACCAGCACGCCGCGCGCCTTGAGCCGCGCGACCGTGGCCTCGTCGTCCGCCACCACAGCGAGCCGTGCCACGCCATCGTCCTCGCCGACGATCATCGCGCCCGCGCGCTCGAGCAGCCGCCGCTTCGCCGCGGCGGGCTCGCCTTCGCCGACCAGGATCACGGGACGGCCCGCCAGCCGCAGGAATACCGGCAGGCTCGGCAGCGCCGCCGCGGCGTCGTGGGAGTCGCTCACCGGATCACAGCCACTCGGGCACCCGCTCGGCGGCGAGGATCGTCTCCGCCGCGATCCGGTCCGCCACCACCGCGAAACGGTCGCCGTCGACCAGCACCTCGGGCACCAGCGCGCGGCTGTTGTAGGTCGAGGCCATGGTCGCGCCATAGGCGCCTGCGCTGCGGAACACCGCGAGATCGCCCTTGGCGACACGGTCGATCTCGCGCGCCATCGCGAAGGTGTCGCCGGTCTCGCACACGGGGCCGGCGATGTTGGCGGTGACCCGCTCGCCGCTCGGCACCACCGGATCGAAGTCGTGCCAGGCGTCGTAGAGCGCGGGGCGCGCCAGGTCGTTCATCGCTGCGTCGACGATGACATAGGGGTTCACCACGCCCGGCTTCACCCAGATCACGCGGGTGAGCAACACTCCCGCGTTGGCGGCGATCACGCGACCGGGCTCGAACATCAGCGTCACCTCCCAGTCGCGCGTGACGCGCTCGACCATCGCGCCATAATCGGCCGGCGAGCGCGGCTCGTCGCCCTCCTTGTAGCGGACGCCGAGCCCCCCGCCGAGGTCGACGCGGGTGATGCGGTGGCCGGCGGCGCGCAGCGACGCGACCAACTCGCCGACGCGGCGGTAAGCGGCCTCGAGCGGCGCGAGGTCGAACAGCTGGCTGCCGATATGGATCGCCACGCCCTCGAGCGAGAGGCCGGCCAGCCCCGCCAGCCGCGCGAACATCGCCGGCGCCTGGTCGATCGGCACGCCGAACTTGTTCTCCTTGCGCCCGGTCGAGATTTTGGCGTGGGTGCCGGCGTCGACGTCGGGGTTGACGCGCAGCACCGCGCGCGCGGTCAGTCCCCGCGCCGCGGCGAGCCGGGCGAGCGCCTCGCCCTCCTCCTCCAGCTCGAGATTGAACTGGCCGATCCCCGCGTCGAGCCCGCGCACCAGCTCGGCCTCGGTCTTGCCGACGCCCGAGAAGACGACCGACTCGGCCGGCATCCCGGCCGCGAGCGCACGCGCCAGCTCGCCGCCGGAGACGACGTCGGCGCCGTAGCCTTCAGCGGCGAGCAGGCGCAGCACCGCGACATTGGGATTGGCCTTGATCGCATAAGCGAGATGCGCGTCGCGCACGCCGGCCAGCCCGGCGCGGAAAGCGCGCGCGTGGTCGCGGAAGGCATTGGCGGAATAGACGTAGACGGGGGTGCCGACGTCCGCGGCGATGCGCGCCAGCGGCACGCCCTCGCACCACAATTCTCCGTCGCGATAGTGGAAATGGTCCATCGTGTCTCTTCTAGCGTGGTTCGCGCGATGGCGGGACCGATACGATGCAGGATATTGCCCGCGCCATCCGCCGGTCTCTCGGCGTCATCCCGAACTCGTTTCGGGATTCACGGTGCCGCGGACCCCGCGGTCGCGGCGGGCCGGTGGATCCCGAGACAAGTTCGGGATCCACTCACCGCGGCGGCAGGTCGAACTCGTCGCTCTGACGGTCCTGCGAGCGGGTCAGCACCTCCCCGGTGCGGCGCGGGCGCGCCTGGACGCTGGGGGTGAGGAGGTCGTTGATCCCGGGCGTCGCGGCGGCGCCGTAGGGCGCGACGGGCAGCGGCGTACCCGGCCCCGGCTTGAGCGCCTGGGTCGAACCGCATCCCGCCAGCACGGTCGCCGACACGAGAGCGACGAGCGATCGGCTTATCGTCATGCCGGCTCTCCCGTCCGCTCAGCCCGCGCGGCGGCGATCGCGGCGCGCACATTGTCGGGAGCGGTGCCGCCGAAGCTGCGCCGGCTCGCCACCGAGGCGTCGACCGACAGCACGTCATACACCGCAGCGGTGATCCGCGCGTCGATCGCCTGCAGCTCGGCCAGCGGCACGCGGTCGAGCGTGCAGCCCAACGCTTCGGCGCGCGCCACCGCGCGGCCGGTGATATGGTGCGCCTCGCGGAACGGCACGTCGCCCTCGCGCACCAGCCAGTCGGCGAGATCGGTCGCGGTAGCGAAGCCGCTCTCCGCCACCTGGCGCATTCGCTCGGTGCGGAAGGTGGCGCTCCCGACCATCCCGGTCATCGCCGCCAGCGACAGCGCGAGCAGGTCGTGCGCTTCGAACACCGGCGGCTTATCGTCCTGCATGTCCTTGGAATAAGCGAGCGGCAGGCCCTTCATCGTGATCATCAGGCTGACCAGGCAACCGGTGATCCGCCCGCTGTGCCCGCGCACCAGCTCGGCGGCGTCGGGGTTGCGCTTCTGCGGCATGATCGAGCTGCCGGTCGACCATTGGTCCGATAGCGCCACGAAGGCGAAGGGCTGCGACGCCCACAGCACGAACTCCTCCGCCAGCCGCGACAGATGGAGCGCGCACTGGCTCGCCGCCATCAAATAATCGAGCGCGAAGTCGCGATCGCTGACCGAGTCGAGGCTGTTGCGCGTCGGCGCGTCGAAGCCGAGCGCGCGCGCGGTGGCCTCCCGGTCGATCGCGAACCCGGTGCCCGCCAGCGCCGCCGCGCCCAGCGGGCAGAAGTTGGCGCGCGCGCGATTGTCGGTGAAGCGCGAGCGGTCGCGGCGGACCATCTCGTGATAGGCCATCAGATGGTGGCCGAGCGTCACGGGCTGCGCCGACTGGAGATGGGTGAAGCCGGGCATCACGCTGGCGGCATGTTCCTCGGCGCGCGCGAGCAGGGCGTCGTCGAATCGATCAAGCGCGGCGACGACCTGGTCGGTGGCGTCGCGCACCCACAGGCGGAAGTCGGTCGCGACCTGGTCGTTGCGGCTGCGCGCGGTGTGGAGCCGCCCGGCCGCGCCGCCGATCACCTCGCCGAGCCGCGCCTCGCTCAGCATATGGATGTCCTCCATCGCGAGATCGTCAGGCACGCCCTCGGCGGCGTAGCGCTCGGCGACCTGCGCCAGCCCCGCGTCGATCGCGGCGGCGTCCTCGGCCGAGACGATCCCCTGCGTGCCCAGCATCGCGGCATGCGCGCGGCTGCCCGCCACGTCCTGGCGCCACATCCGCTTGTCGAAGGGGATGGAGGCGTTTATCTCGCGCATGACGGCGGCCGGACCCTCGGCGAACCGCCCGCCCCACATCTGGTTGGAACCGCTCATGGTCTCGCGTGTCGCGATCGTCTGTCTCCTCGGCGCCGCGCTGGCGGTCAGCGCGTGCGATAAGGGCTCGGGGAGCGGCGGGCAAGCCGCGCCCGCGGACAACGCCGTCGCTACGGCAAGCGCGGACGAGGTGCCCGCCACCGGCGCGGCGCGTCCGGACAAGGTCGAGCGCAGCCACAAGGGCGAGCGTGCACCCGCCGCCGGCTTCACCACGCTGACGGGAGCCCCCACCACGCTGACCGCGCTGGGCGGCGGCAAGCCGCTGCTGGTCAACCTGTGGGCGACCTGGTGCGCGCCCTGCGTCAAGGAAATGCCGACCCTCGACGCCGCCGCGGGTGCGCTCGCCGGCAAAGTCCGCGTCGTCGCGGTCAGCCAGGACATGGAGCCCGGCAAGGCGAAGGACTTCCTCAAGGCGCGCGGCTTCGCCAAGCTGGAGCCGTTCCTGGACGAGAAGCTGGCGCTGAGCACCGCTTATGGCGCCAACCTGCCGACGACGATCCTGTACGATGCCACGGGCAAGGAAATCTGGCGCGTGACCGGCGACCTCGACTGGACCGGGGCACAGGCCAAGGCGCTGCTCGCCGAGGCGGGGTGAGGGCGCGTTCTGACCCAGATGGAGGTAGCGCGCTTCATCGCGGCTAACGCTTTGCCGTCATCTCCGGCTCGACCCGGGAACCATGCTTCCCGCGCGGCAACGACGCGCGGCAGGCGCGGGACGATCGATCACGGGTCGAGCCCGGGATGATTGACAGGTCGCAGGATGGCAGCCTCACGCGTCAGCCCCGCGCCATGCGCGACGACGACCGCGTGATCTCCTCACACCTCGCCGATGAACGCCACGCCGGGCGCGCGCGCCGCGGTGCCGAACGGCGCCAGCCGCCCGTCGCTGCCCACCTGGAAGCCGTCGATCGTGCCGCTGCGCTCGTTGGCGACGAGCAGGCGCGAGTCGAGCACGCGCAGGTGCCGTGGCCAGCGCCCGCCGCCCGCGATATGCTGGATCGGGGTGAGCGCGCCGTCCGCGGCGATGGCGTAGACCGCGACATTGTCGGCACCGCGGTTCGAGGCGTAAAGCGCGCGTCCGTGCGGATCGATCGCGATCGCGCCGGCCTGGCTCTTGCCCGCAAACCCCGTTGGCAGCGTCGAGTGGCGCGCCAAAGCGGTGAAGCCCGAGTCGGCGCCGCGGTGTAGCACCGTCACGCTGTTGTCGAGCTCGGCGACGAGATAGGCGAGCGGCAGCCGCGGGTGGAAGGCGAGATGGCGCGGGCCGCTGCCCGCGACCGCGCGATAGGCGGCGCGGGTCTCGCCCAGCCGCGTGCCGGCGGCGTCGAGCCGGTGCGCGAAGATCGTGTCGGCGCCGAGATCGACCGACCACAGCCATCGCCGGTCCGGACTGAAGCCGACCCAATGCGCGTGCGGCGCGGCCTGGCGCTCCGCGTCCGGCCCGTGCCCGCGGTGCGCGACCACCTGCGCCGCCGCGCGCGGCAGGCCGGTACGCCGGTCGAGCGCGATCAGCCCCACGCTGCCGCTGCTGTAATTGGCCACCGCTAGCGCGCCGCCGTCGGCGCTCAGCGCGAGATGGCACGGATCCGCGCCGCCGGAGCCGACCAGCGCGAGCCGCTGCCACGCGCCGCCGCGCTGGCGGAGGACCGCGACCTTCCCGGCGCTGCCCTCCTGCACCAGATAGTGCAGCCCGAGTCGCGGGTGGCGCACGCCCCAGGAGGCGTCAGGGGCGACGGCGACGCTGGCGTGCGTTCGCCATGCCCCTGCGGCAGGGGCATAGTCGAGCGGCAGCAGTCCCGCGCCGCCCTCCTTGTTATAGCCGCCCGCATAGAGCGCGCGGGTCGCCGCGGGGGCGGCCAGCGCGGCGCCGGGCAGCGCGGCTAAGGTGGCGGCGCCGAGCAGCGCGCGGCGGGTCAATCGGTCGTCGATCATCATCGTCTCCGGGCTCGGCTCATCCCGGCGCGCGCCCGGTCAGCCGCTCGAGGCAGCTGCGCAGCGTCGCCATGGTCAGCGGCTTGTTGAGGTGGGGCGCGTCGGCAAAGGCAGGGTCGCGGTCCGCCGCGTCATAGCCGCTGGCGAAGGCGAAGGGCACCGCGGCGGCGCGCAGCGCGGCGGCGACGGGATAGGCCTTCTCTCCGGCGAGATTGAGGTCGAGCACCGCGACGTCGGGCAACGCGCCCGCCGCTAGCGCCGCCAGCGCCGCCGCGACCGAGGGGGCCACCGCGACCACCTCGGCGCCGTCGCGCTGGAGCGCGCGCTCGAGCTGGCGTGCGAGCAGATACTCGTCCTCTACCACCAGCACGCGCAGGCCGGCGAGCGCGGTCACGCCGCCGCGCCGCGCGCCAGCGTCTGCGACACCGGCAGCACCATCGCGCAGCGCACACCGTCGGCGGTGAGGGCGTAGTCGACCGTCGCCTCGAGCTGGTAGGGCACCGCGCGCTCGATCAGCTCGCGTCCCTGGCCGACGCGCTCGGGCGGGTCGCCGCGCGCCGGCATGATGACCCCGCGCTCCTCCCAGTCGAAGCGCAGCCGCGGTCGTTCGCCCGCCGCAACCGGCAGCAGCGCCCAGCGCACCGACAGCGTCGCGCCCGGCTGGCTCAGGGCGCCATATTTTACCGAATTGGTGATGAGCTCGTGCAGCGCCAGCGCGAGCGTCTGGATCCCGCCCGAGCGTAGCGGGATGCCGCGCGGCCCAGCGAGCGACACGCGCGCGTCGTCGTCGGGTAGCGCACCGAAGGCGGCGAGCTCGCTGCGCAGTAGCTGGTCGAAGCCGACCCGCTCGAGTCCCTCGATGCGCGACAGCAGCTGCTGCACGCGGGACAGCGCGTCGAGCCGGGCCGAGAAGGCGCGCTCGAAGTCGGTCAGGTCGGCGCTCGCCTCGAGCGTGCTCTCCGCCACCGCCTGGATCACGCCCATCAGGTTGCGCGTGCGGTGCTGCAGCTCGCCGATCAGCATCTGCAGCCGCGCCGCGGTGTCGCGCTCCTCGGTGACGTCCTGCGCGATGCCGCCGATATGGCTGACGCGACCGTCGGGCTCGCGCAGCGGGAAAGCGGTGTTCTTGAGCCAGCGCACCTTGCCGCTGCCGGGGATGCGCGCGCGGAAATCGTGCGTGACGCGCTCGCCCTGGCGGACGCGGCGCAGCGTGGTGGCGGCGAGCTCGCGGTCCTCCGCGATGATTGCGGTCTGCCAGTCGAAGCTCAGCGGCGCGCCGCGCCCGCTCGCCACCCCGATCCCGTACAGCTTGCGCAGCGCCGGGCTGAGATAGGCGAACCGCGCGCTGTCGATGTCGAACAGCCACAGCACGTCGGACGAGGCTTCCGCGAACTCGCGGAAGCGCGCCTCGCTCGCGCGCAACGCCGCCTCGACGCGGTCACGCTCGGTCGTCTCCTCCACCACCGCGCCGATGCCGACGACCTGGTCTCCGCTGCGGATCGGGAAGAAATGCTCGCGCCAGCTGCGCTGCTTGTCGCTGTTCGCCGGGGTGCCGCCGTGGACCTCGACATCGAGCCACGGCTCGCCGGTGGCGATGATCGCGCGCCAGCGCTCCATCAACGCGTCGATCCCGGCGATGTCGGGCAGCAGCTCGCGCGGGGTGAAGCCGATATGCGCCTCGGGCGGCAAGCCGTTCATCTGCGCGAGGCTGGCGTTGACGCGGACGAAGCGCAGCTCGCGGTCCCAGATGCCGAGCCCGAG
>NZ_JAPYKH010000039.1 GCF_029623345.1 Sphingomonas phyllosphaerae | reverse complement strand
CTGCTGGCACGCCGCGAACGCCGCAGCGGCAATCCCGCGGAAGTGCGCCTTTGGTTTGCGCTTCGGCTCCGTCCGGGCGGGTTTAAGTTTCGGCGACAGCATCCGGCCGCCGGCTATGCGCTCGATTTCGCCCGCGTCGCTGCCCGGCTCGCGATCGAGATCGACGGCGAAGTGCATGCGCGTGGCGACCAACTTGCCCGCGATTGTGCGCGTGACGAGGCGCTCGCCTCGCTTGGTTTCGCCACGTTGCGCTTTGTCGCACGCGACGTCTTCGCCGACCTGGACGCGATGGTCACGGCGATCGTCGGCGCATGCCGAGAACGCGCGCCCCTCCACCCCGACGCTGCGCGTCGCGGTCCCCCTCCCCGTGCCGGGAAGGTTCGATAGGTAACCTCATGCTGCCCTCGCTCCTCATCGCCAATCGCGGCGAGATCGCCTGCCGCGTGATCCGCACGGCGCGCGCGCTCGGCGTCCGCACCGTCGCGGTCTATTCCGACGCCGACGCGGACGCGCTCCACGTCCGCCGTGCCGACACCGCGGTCCGGATCGGCCCGCCGCCCGCGCGCGACAGTTACCTGCGCGGCGACCTGATCCTCGCCGCCGCACGCGCGAGCGGCGCCGCCGCGATCCACCCTGGCTACGGCTTTCTGTCAGAGAACGCCGATTTCGCGGCCGCGGTGATCGACGCCGGGCTCATCTGGGTCGGTCCCGACCCCACCAGTATCCGCGCGATGGGGCTCAAGGACGCCGCCAAGCAGCGCATGATCGCCGCCGGCGTGCCCGTCACCCCGGGCTATCTCGGCGAGGACCAGTCGCCCGAGCGGCTCACCGTCGAGGCCGCGCGCATCGGCTATCCCGTCCTCATCAAGGCGGTCGCGGGCGGCGGCGGCAAGGGAATGCGCCGCGTCGACGATCCCGCCGACTTCGCCGCCGCGCTCGCCGCGTGCCGGCGCGAGGCGGCAGCGGCGTTCGGCGACGAACGCGTGCTGATTGAGCGCTACATCCTCGCGCCGCGCCACATTGAGGTGCAGGTGTTCGGCGACCGTGACGGCCAGGTCGTCCACCTGTTCGAGCGCGACTGCTCGCTCCAGCGCCGTCACCAGAAGGTGATCGAGGAGGCGCCCGCACCCGGCATGGATGCGGCCACCCGCGCCGCGGTGTGCGACGCCGCTGTACGCGCCGCCCGCGCGGTAAATTATGTCGGGGCGGGGACGATCGAGTTCATCGCCGATGCGAGCGAGGGCCTGCGGGCCGATCGCGTGTGGTTTATGGAGATGAACACGCGGCTCCAGGTGGAGCATCCCGTCACCGAGGCGATCACTGGCGTCGATCTGGTCGAGTGGCAGCTCCGCGTCGCCGGCGGCGAGCCGCTGCCGCGGCGCCAGGACCAGCTCGCGATCAGCGGCCACGCGATCGAGGCACGGCTCTACGCCGAGGATCCCGCACGCGGCTTCCTGCCCTCGACGGGTCGGCTGACCGCGTTCCGGCCCGGTCCGGGCGTGCGGGTGGACACCGGGGTGGAGCAGGGCGCGACGATCTCGCCGCACTATGACCCGATGATCGCCAAGCTGATCGCGCACGCCGATACGCGTGACGCCGCGCGGGCGCGGCTCGGCGCGGCGCTGGCGGAGACGCAGATCTGGCCGGTGCGCACCAACGCGGGGTTCCTGGTGCGCGCGCTCGACCATCCCGACTTCGCGGCGGGCGCGGTCGACACCGGCTTGATCGAACGCGCCGGCGCCGCGCTGATGCCGCCCGAGCGGCCCAGCGAGGGTGCGCTCACTGCCGCCGCGGGTGAGCTGACGGGCGTCGCGCTCGTATCCGGTTTCCGGCTCAACGCGCCGCCGCGACGCACCGCGGCCTTCCTGCTCGACGGGCATCCGGCCGAGGTGGCGCTCGGCAACGACGTCCCGCCGGGTGAGCAGCACGATCAGGTGCTGATTACCGAAGCCGGCCAGACCTACGCGCTGACGCCGTTCCGCGCCTCGGCGGCGGGCGGCGGCGCCGCGGGCGACGGCGCGATCGTCGCCCCGATGCCGGGGCGCGTCATCGCGGTCGAGGTCAGCGCAGGCGAGCGCGTCCGCGCGGGGCAGCGGCTCGTCACGCTGGAAGCGATGAAGATGGAGCACAGCCTTTCCGCGCCGTTCGACGGCGTGATCGCCGCGCTCGACGTCGCCGTCGGGTCGCAGGTGGCCGACGGGGCGGCGCTGGTGCGGGTCGAGCGGGAGGACGCGTGATGGCGGGGCGCCACTATGACGAATGGGCGGTCGGCGACCGGGTCGAGCACCCGATCCGTCGCACCGTCACCGAGACCGACAACCTGCTGTTCTCGACAATGACGCACAACCCGCAACCGCTTCACCTCGACGCCGAGGCGGCGCGCGCGTCCGAGTTCGGGCAGATCCTGGTCAACGGCACCTTCACCTTCGCGCTGATGGTCGGCCTGTCGGTCGGCGAGACAACGCTGGGGACGCTGGTCGCCAATCTGGGTTATGACAAGGTCGTGATGCCCGCGCCGGTGTTCATCGGCGATACGCTGCGCGCCTCGAGCGCCGTGACCGCGCTACGCGACAGCCGCTCAAGATCAGAGGCGGGTCTGGTGACCTTCGAGCACCGCCTGCACAATCAGCGCGACGAGCTGGTGTGCCAGTGCCTGCGCACAGCGTTGCTGACGCGGAGGAAGTAAGGGGAAGCTCGCGTTGGGTGACGACGCGCCGGATGCCGGCCGAGTGCCCGACAACGGCCGGGGCCGGTCGGTATAGCTGTGGAGCGTGTTACGAACGTTCCCCCCGCCCGGGAACAGCGTGCGGAGAGCACGCGAGCTCAAGCACAGGCGCCGCATCGCACAGCGTTCCATCCCGTTTCTGGGTGTTTCCACCGACCGCGCGGCGCACTAGAGGAAGCGCGATGACCCAGCGTCCCCCTCTCCCACACCGCCGCCTGCTCCGGCGCGCCGGCACGTTCGCCGCCACCGTCGCGCTGGTCGCGCCCGCCGCGGCGCAGGTCGCCGCGCCCGCGATCCCGACGACTACCCAGGTCCCCGCCGCTCCGGTGCCGCCCGCGCCGGTGCCGGTCATCCCCGTTCTTCCGGTGGCGCCGAGCGTTCCGCTGCCGACGCTCAACGCGGCGCAGCGCCAGCAGCTCGCCACGCTGATCGCGGACGACGAAATGGTGCAGGGGCTGCGGCTGACGCGGCGTACCGACCTCGACTCGCTCGATTCCGCCGCGATGGTGCGCGCGGCACTCGATCACGCCCGCGCGGTCCATGCCGGGCGGTTGATGCCCGAGGACTTCCAGAAGGACTGGGGCGTTCGCCCGACCGCCTATGATCCGATGCCGGCCTTCGCCGAGGCAGTGTCGCGCGATCGGCTGTCGAGCTGGCTGCGCTCGCTGCCGCCGCCCTATCAAGGTTATGACACGCTCGTCGCCGGGCTCGCGCGTTATCGTGCCATCGCCGACAAGGGCGGCTGGGGCACGCTCACGGCCACGCCCGCGTTCGGCAGCCGCGGCGCCGACGTGGCCACGCTGCGCGAACGGCTCGCGCTGGAGGATCCGCAGGCACCGCAGTCGGGCGACACGTTCGACGCCGCGCTGCTTGAGGCGGTGCGACGCGCGCAGCGGCGCTACGGGCTCAACCCGGCGGGGCAGGTGGGCGCGCAGACGCTCGCCGCGCTCAACGTACCGGTCGAGCGGCGGATGCGCCAGATCATGGCCAATCTCGAGCGCTGGCGCTGGCTGCCGCCCGAGCTCGACAAGAAGCGGGTCCAGGTCAACATCGCCGCGGCGGTGCTCACCGTGTTCGACGGTGACGAGCCGGTGATGTCGATGCGGGCGGTGACCGGGCGGCCGGGCAACGAGACGCCGATGCTGATCTCCAAGATCAACAGCATCGTGCTCAACCCGCCGTGGAACGTGCCGACGTCGATCGCCACCAAGGAGCTGTGGCCGAAGGAGAAGGCCAGCCCCGGTTATCTCAAGCGCAACGGCTTCCGCGTGATCGATACGGGTAACGGCGGCAAGCGCCTGCAACAATCGTCCGAGAAGAGCGCGCTCGGCCGCTACAAGTTTGATTTCCCCAACGAGTTCGCGGTCTATTTGCACGATACACCGGCGCGCTCGGGCTTCTCGCGCTTCGACCGCTTGTCGAGCCACGGCTGCGTGCGGCTGGAGAAGCCGGCCGACCTGGCGCGGCTGATGCTACGCGACACTCCCGACTGGCCGCCCGAGACGATCGACTCGACCGTGGCGGCGGGCAAGACGGTGCGCGCGGCGATGGCGACACCGGTCAGCGTCTATCTGCTCTATTGGACGGCTTTCGCCAGCCCGAGCGGGCAGGTAGGCTTCCGCGAGGATCCGTACAGCTGGGACGCGCGGCTCGCCGCCAGCGTCGAGCGGCGCTCGGCGGTACAGGTGCAGGTGGCGGCGCGATGAGGACGATGACGATGACGAAGCGATTGATGCTCCCGCTGCTCGCGACTGCCGCGCTGGCGATCGCCGGCTGCTCGCGCGAGCCCGCGCCGGCGCCAGAGCCGACGCCCAGCGAGGAGACGCTGTCGACGCCTGAGCCGACGCCGACTCCCGAGCCCTCGCCGGTCGCGTCACCGAGCGAGCTCACCAACGCCACCGCGGCGCTGCCGCCCGAGGAGAAGCCTGCGCCCGACGAGCAGATGCTCGACGATGCGTCGGCGACCGGGATGACCGCGCGCGCCAAGCGGGACGCCGAGCACGACTGATCCCGCGAAGGCGGTGAGGTCGACGCTAAAATGGATCGGTTCGGGCTTGACCACGGTTAGCGCGCGCAGAACTATCCCAACTACTACGTAGGTAGTAGTTATAGGGGATAGGAAGGTGGCCTTCGTGCCCTTCGACGAGGAGCGGCGGCTTAAAGCGGTCGAGCGCGTGTGGCAGCCCGCACGTGATCAGCAGGCCGCGCTGCAGGATTTGGTGGAGGAAGCGGCGCGCGTGGCGCACACGCCGATCGCGGCGATCTCGATCGTCGACCGTCGGCGCCAATGCTTCGTCTCCAAGACCGGTGACGTCGAAGATGAAATGCCGCGTGCCATCTCCTTCTGCGCGCACGCTATCCACTGCCCGGGCGAGCCGATGATCGTGCCCGACGCGCGTGACGACAAGCGGTTCTTCGACAATCCGCTCGTCACCGCGGCGCCGTTCATCCGGTTCTACGCCGGCCTGCCGCTGGTCGACCGCGCCGGCTATCCGCTCGGCGCGCTGTGCGTGATCGACGACAAGCTTCATGACGTGCTGCCCGATCTCTTTCGGCTGGGCGAGCTCGCGCGCGGGGTGGAGCGACTGAT
This sequence comes from Sphingomonas phyllosphaerae, assembly GCF_029623345.1. Classification (GTDB taxonomy): domain Bacteria; phylum Pseudomonadota; class Alphaproteobacteria; order Sphingomonadales; family Sphingomonadaceae; genus Sphingomonas; species Sphingomonas phyllosphaerae_C. The sequence goes on along the minus strand of NZ_JAPYKH010000039.1, from coordinate 5,676 downwards.
CGCGCATTGACGCGCCACGTCGCATGGCCGAGAGGCGTACGGCATAATCCAAGTTATGCGGGGCGCATGGGCGCGACCACGTCGAGGGAGACGGATGAAGAAGCGCATCATGCTGGTCGAGGACGATCCGACCCATCGTAAACTCTATTCCTCCTGGCTGAAGATCGGCGGCTACGACCCGCGCGTGATCGAGGACGAGCGTGGCGCGCTTGACGCCGCCAAGACGATCGCGCCCGACGCGATCATCGTCGACATCCGCCTGCCCAATGTCAGTGGGCTCGACGTGATCGAGACCTTGAAGGGGGCACCCGCCACGCGCGCGATCCCGGTGATGGCGCTCACCGTGTTGCAGAGCCAGCATGACATGGATGCCTGCTATGCCGCCGGCGCCGACGCCTTCGTGTCTAAGCCCGATCATATCGCGAGCTTCCTCGACAAGGTCTCGGACCTGCTGCGGTGACGCGGTGCGCGCTCGCGCGGGGAGGGTGGCAGGTGACATGGCGGATACGGTGAGAAGGTGAGCCATTCCGTCATGCCGGGCTTGGGCTGGCACCTATGGCGCCGCCTCGGCGCCGCGCGTAGCGCTCGCGGCACGATGGATCGCAGCCTTTGCCGGGATGACGGACTGCGTGAGAGTGAGACCGGTCTTTGCGCCGCCCTACCTGTCGCGGAGCCTGTCGGCGGGCAAGTTTCAATCCATTCCACATGCGGCAGCGGTGTCGCTCGCGCTCCTTTCACGCCTCCGCGCTTTCGCGTTTCCGCGCGATCATTTTTCTTGCCTCTGTTGACGCTCCTCGCCGGCCAATCTCAGATACTTATGCGTCGGGATCTCACCGCGGCCGGTAGGCGATCTCCGCGGTGCCCTGCGCGCGCACCGGCAGGAACAGCCCCGCGCCGGTGACCTGCAACTGACCGTTCTCCACCGAGGTGACATCGGTCGAGAGGAAGAAGTCGCCCTGCTGCCGCGCGCCGATCGCGCGCTGCGCCTTGCCGAGCACCTCGGCATAGTCGCCATGGAAATCGTACTGAAGCGCGAGTGCGACCGCGCGCTGCACCTGCGCCTCGCCGAGCAGGCGGATCAGCAGATCGAGCGCTGTGGAGTCGGTGCGCGCCACGAGCTGGACATCGCGCGCGCGCACCAGCTGCGAGCGGGGATCATTGTACGGCACCGCGGTAAGCCAAGCCTCCCCTTTGGTCGAGGCGCTGCCGATTGCGCGCGGCGTCACCTTGGCCTGTACGCCTACCGCTAGCCGGCCGCCCTGCGTGGCGTAGACGGTAACCTTGCCGAAGGCGACGTCGACCGGTCCGACGCCGGTGACACTGATCCCGCGCGCGGCGAGCTTGCGCAGCGTGCGCTCCACTACCGGCTCGAGCGTGCCATAGTCGGCCAGCACCGGCACCGAGAAGCGCAACCCGGCGCGCTCGCCTACCCGCGTCGGGGCGGGCAGCGGCGTCACTGCCGGGTCGGGTGGGCGCTGGCCGACGAACGTTTCGGTCAACGCCTCGGCGGCGAGCGTCAGCCGCAGCGTACGGCCTTCGACACGATAGCCTCCGAAGCCGAGCGCGCGCGGGGTCACACGCAGCCAGGCGGGCGGGTTGCGCTTGCTCAGCGCGATCGACGTAAAGCCCTGCGGCCAGAGTTGCGCCAGCTGGTCGCGCAGGTGCAGCTTGGCGAGCTGGCGCGGCAAGTCGCCTTCGAGCTTGCGGACGATGCCCTTCAGCTTGGCGTCGGCGCGCGAGGTGAAGGTGACACGCTGCCCCGCGACGTCGACACCGGGCTCCTCGCGCCAGTCATAGGCGATGTCGAGCTTGGCGGTGGGCTGCCAGTCGCCCACGATGCCGAGCCGTCCGGTGGCGCGCACCGTCGCGCTGCCGGTGACGGTCTTGCTCAGCACGCCGCCGACGTTCTGCGCGGTGACCGCTGCGCTCACGGGCATCACCAGGTCGAGCCGCTCGCCCCGCCCCGACAGTCGGATCGCGCCGCGCGTGACCTGGCCGACGAGACGGCAGCCGAGATCGGGCAGCACCTTCACCTTGCCGATGCCGAGATCGAGCTTTTTGGCAGCGACGCAGCGGTCGCGATGCTCGTCGATCGTCCACAGGACGCGTGGCGTCTCCTTGTTAAGCCCACGCTCGAGCGCGCCGAGATCGGCGGTGACGGGCACGACGATCGTGGAGCTCTCCGCCGGCAGCTGCCCCGCCGCGGCCTGGACGCGTGGCGGCGCGGGTGTGTCGTGCTGCTTGCCGCACCCGCTCAGCAGCGCGGCCGCGCCGGCGAGGGTGAGCAGTGTGGGGCTGGGGGCGGAGAAGGCGGTACGGGGCACGATCGACTCCCCGAAGGGCGGCTGGGCGCCGCGCCGTCGGCCAGTCGATTGATCCGTGGCGTTGACCTGGGTGTCAATAGCGGCGAGCGGATGCAGGCACGCGGCTCGCGTCACCTCCTCGTGGCTCCTCCGTCGCCGTGCCACCCCGGCGATCGCGCGATCGGCCGTCGCGGCTCTCCAGTTTGTGTCACCCAAGAACCCTCCCGTGCGTCACCCCGGCGAAGGTCGGAGTCGAGTCGCGGGGCCTGAGCGAGGGTAAGCAGCGACCTGCCTCCATCTTCTGCCAGGTGGTGGCATGTACCGCTTTCGAGTGCTGAGAGCGCGGCGCGGTGGATGCGGCCTGCGCCGGGACGACGAGAGGAGCGCGTAAAGTGCTGTCTTACCGCGGCGCAGCAGCATGCCGCCTATCTCGCCACCCGGCAGCACGAGCAGCGACCACGCCTCATCCGTTAGAACGCCGGCTCGTCGCCGGGGTCGGCGGCGACGTGGATGCCGCATTCCACCTTGTCCCACCCGCGCCATCGCCCCGCACGTGGGTCCTCGCCGGGACGGACCTTGGAGGTGCACGGCGCGCAGCCGATCGAGAGATAGCCCTGCGCCTCGAGCGGATGGCGCGGCAGATCATGCTCGGTGAAATACGCGTCGAGCCGCTCCTTCGGCCAGTCGGCGAGCGGGTTGATCTTGAGCCGGCCTTCGTCGACCTCCACGCGCGGGATCGCGCGCCGGGTCGACGCCTGGAAGCCCTTGCGCCCCGAGATCCACGCCGCGAACGGCAGCAAGGCGCGCCGCAGCGGCTCGACCTTGCGCAGCTCGCAGCAGCCGTCGGGATCGTACGACCAGCGCAGGCCTTTCTCGTCCTTGAGCCGGAGCAGCCGCGGGTCGGGGCGGAACACGCGGAGGTCGGTGAAGCCGAGCCGCTCGGCGAGCTCGTCGCGATAGGCGAGCGTCTCGCCGAACATCTTCTGCGTATTGGTGAAGATCACCGGCACGTCGCGATCCGCCGCGGCGACCATATGGAGCAGCACCGCCGATTCCGCACCGAACGACGAGACCGCCGCGATCCGCCCCTTGAGCGGTCCGGCGATCAGCTCGGCGAGCAGCTCGGGCGCGGTGGCGTCGGCGTAGCGCGCGTCGAGCGCCGCGGCTTCCTCCGCCGAGAAGGCGGGCGTGACGTCGATCGTGTCGAGCTGGCGCGCGGGCTCACCCATGGCGCAGTTTCCATACCGGCACCAGGGCGTCCGCCGCGCGCTGATAGGGCGTCGGGTAGCGCGCCAGCGAGCGCTCCAATACGGCCGCATCGATCGCGGTCTCGGGCGCGAAACTGTCGAAGCCACACCGGCGCATGTGCGGGATCTGGTCGACCAGCACGTCGCCCGCGGCGCGCAGCTCGCCGGCATAGCCCGCCTCACGCAGGATCCGCGCGCTGGAATAGCCGCGCCCGTCGCGGAAGCTGGGGAACGACACCTCGACGAGCGCGAGCCGCTCCAGGTGCGGCAGCAGCGCGCGGGCGTCGTCGCCCGCCTCGAGCCGCACCGCGCCGGCGTTGGTCTGGCCGGCGACGAACGAGTCGAGCGTCACCGCGGGCTCGTCGTGCGCCTCGTCGTCGCGGTAACGCAGCACGTTGTCGCTCATGTGGTGATCCTCCGGGCGCGCGGCTCAACCATAGATCGCTTCCTTGAACGGTTGCATGCCGACGCGGCGATAGGTGTCGACGAAGCGCTCGCCCTGTTCGCGCACCTGGAGATAGGTGTCGGTGACGCGCTCGATCGCGTCGACCACGCCGTCCTCGTCGAAGCCGGGGCCGGTGATGCGGCCGAGGCTGACGTCCTCCGCGCCGGAGCCGCCGAGCAGCAGCTGATAATTCTCGGTGCCTTTCTTGTCGACGCCGAGAATGCCGATATGCCCGGCGTGATGGTGGCCGCAGGCATTGATGCAGCCGGAGATCTTGAGCTTGAGCTCGCCCAGGTCGCGTTGCCGCCCGGCGTCGGCGAAGCGCTGGCCGATCTTCTGCGCCAGCGGGATCGAGCGCGCGTTGGCGAGCGCGCAATAGTCGAGGCCCGGGCAGGCGATGATGTCGCTGATCAGGTCGAGGTTGGCCTCGGCCAGCCCTGTCTCGGCGAGCTGCTGCCACACCGCGTACAGGTCGGCCTTGCGGACGTGCGGCAGGACGATGTTCTGCGCGTGGGTGACGCGCAGCTCGTCGGCGCTGTAATGCTCGGCGAGATCGGCCATCACGTCGATCTGCTCGGCCGAGGCGTCGCCGGGGATGCCGCCGATCGGCTTGAGCGAGATGTTGACGATCGCATAGCCCGGCTGCTTGTGCGGCTTGACGTTCTGGTCGAGCCAGAGTGCGAAGTCAGGGTCAGCGCGGTCGACGCTGTCCGGCGCAGCGGCATCGAAGGGCGGCGGCGCGAACATCGCGGTGATGCGCGCCAGCTCGGCCGCGGGCGGATCGATGCCGAGCAGCTTGACCGCGCGGAACTCCTCCTCGACCTGGCGACGGTACTCGTCGGCGCCGATCTCGTGGAGCAGGATCTTGATCCGCGCCTTGTAGATGTTGTCACGGCGGCCGTAGCGATTGTAGACGCGCAGGCACGCCTCGAGATAGCTCATCAGCTCGTCCGCGCTGACGAAGTCGCGGATCAGCGGCGCGATCATCGGCGTCCGCCCCATGCCGCCGCCGACATAGACGCGCGCGCCCAACACGCCGTCCTGCTCGATCAGCTGGAGCCCGATGTCGTGAAGCCGCATCGCCGCGCGGTCCTCGTCGGCGGCGATCACCGCAATCTTGAACTTGCGCGGCAGGTAGGTGAACTCGGGGTGGAAGGTGCTCCACTGGCGCAGCAGCTCGGCCCAGGGGCGCGGGTCGGTGACCTCGTCCGCCGCGGCACCGGCGTATTGATCGGAGCTGATGTTGCGGATGCAATTGCCGCTGGTCTGGATCGCGTGCATCTCCACCGTCGCCAGCTCGGCCAGGATGTCGGCGGCGTCCTCGAGCTTGATCCAATTGTACTGGATGTTCTGGCGCGTGGTGAAATGGCCGTAGCCGCGATCGTATTTGCGCGCGACATGGGCCAACATCCGCGTCTGGCGCGCGTTGAGCGTGCCATAGGGCACCGCGACGCGCAGCATATAGGCGTGGAGCTGGAGGTAGAGACCGTTCATCAGCCGCAGCGGCTTGAACTGATCCTCGCTCAGCTCGCCCGCGAGCCGGCGCGCGCACTGGTCGCGGAACTCCTCGACCCGTGCGTCCACGATCGCCTGATCATATTCGTCGTAACGGTACATAGTATGTCCTTATTCCTCCCCCGGGACGGGGAAGGGGACCACTCGCCGCAGGCGAGTGGTGGAG
>NZ_JAPYKH010000038.1 GCF_029623345.1 Sphingomonas phyllosphaerae | reverse complement strand
CCCCAATCTCGCCGTGTTCACCTTCGGCGCGGCAGCGCTGCTCGCCGCGTGCGAGCGCGAGCCCGCCGAGGGCGCCGCGACCGCGGTGGAGGCGCAGGCCACCCCCGCCGCACCGGTGGCGCGCGCCCCGGACGCGCCCGCGGCGGCACCCGGGCAGTGAGCGTCGAGCGGGTCCGCGACAATCGCTCCGAACAGGAGTTCGAGCTGACGATCGCGGGCGAACGCGCGGTCGCGGCCTATCAGCTCGAGGGCGACACGATCGTCTTCACGCACACGTTGGTGCCGCCCGCGATCGAGGGGCGCGGCGTGGGCTCGCGGCTGATCCGCGCCGCGCTCGACTCAGTGCGTGACCAGGGGCTGCGCGTGGTGCCGCAATGCCCGTTCGTGCGCGCCTTCATCGAGCGCCATCCGGAATATCGCGACCTGGTGCGGTGAGGCCGGGTCGAAGCAACCAAGCCCTCCCCCTTCAGGGGAGGGGCCGGGGGTGGGGCGCTTCCGCACACGCCGCATTCGTGGCGAGGCTTCACCCCAACCCCTCTCCTTCACGCCGCGCGCGCCATCCGCCACGCCGCGGCGATCTCCTCCAGCTCCGACGCCACCGCGCGGAACGGCTCGCCGTCGGTGCCGATGCTGGCGTCCACCACCTGGCGGCGGCAGCCGGCGTAGAAGCGCGCGAGCGTGCGCGAGACGTCGCCGCCGCGGTCGAAGTCGAGGTTCGCCTCCAGCGCGAACAGGATCGCGGTGGCGCGGGTCACGCGCTCGCTGCGCGTGGCGAACTGGCGGTTGTCCGCCGCCCAGGCGGCGACGCGCAGCGCCTGGGTGAGCTCCTCGTACAGCAACTGGACGAGCGCCGGCCCGTCGGCCGCGGCGGTGCGGCCGGCGAGGTCGATCTCGCGATAGGTACGCGCCGGATCGCGCAGCAGGGCGGAAGCATAGGCCATGGTCGTCTAACTCTCGCTCAACCCGTCGACTTGGTCCAATTGTCGATCTGCTGCTGCATGAACGACTGCGTGGCTTTGTAGGCGGAGACGCGCGCGTTCATGCTGGAGAACTGCTGCGTCAGCCGCGAGGTCATCTTCGTCGCCTGATCATCGACGTTGCTCTTCTGCTTGCCCAGATCGGATTGCGCCTGGAGGAAGCGCTTGGACGAGGCGCCCAGGCCGTAGATCGTGCTGCCGGTGTTGAGGTCGAGCGACTTCATCGCCGCGTACAGCCCGTTCGCACCATTGCTGCTCTTGGTGAACATCGCCTCAACCGCCTCGGGCGCGTTCTTCATCGCGCTGGTCAGCGCATTGTCGTCGACCTCGAGCTCGCCGGTGCGAGTCGTGCGCACGCCAATCGCCGCGAGCGTCGCGGGTGAGCCCGCGGCGGCGCCGGGCAGCAGCACGCGGCTGGTCAGCCCCTGCAACGTGCGCAGCAGCGTCTTGGCGGCGGGATCGGCGCGGAGCTGGCCGTTGATCGCGTCGGTCTGCTCCTTCACCACGCCCAGCACCTGGTTGTAGGTGTCGACGAAGTCCTTCACCGCGCTGCTCAGCGCGCTGTCCGGGCGGGTCGAGGTGAGGTTGGTGGTGCCGGTGCCGGTGAGGCTCAGCTTGACGCCGGCGATCAGGTCGCTGACCTCGTTGCTGCCGCGCTCGACCGAGACGCCGTCGACCACCAGCTTGGCGTTGCCCGCCTGGGTGGAGACGGTGGTCTTGTTGGTGGTGCCGAAGCCGGTGTCGAACTGCGCCAGCGGGCTGGACGAGTCGCTCGCCGCCAGCGTGAAGGCCTGCGCCGCGCCGGTGGTGCCCTTGAGCGAGAGATAGGCGCCGCCGTCGGCGTCGTTGATCACCGTGGCGGTGACGCCCGCCTTCTTGGCGTTGATCGCGGCGGCGATGCCCGACAGCGAGTTGTTGCTCGAGTCGATCGAGATCGCGAACGACTTGGCGCTGCCGTCGGTGTTGGTGCCCGCGGTGAAGCCGGTCATCGCGCCGCCGCTGGTGGTGGCGGTGCCGAGCGTCAGCGTCAGCGTGCCGGTGCCGAACGTCGCGGTCGACGGCGCCATGATCTTGGCGCTGGTGGCGATCTGCGCGGTGGCGAGCGCGTTGACGGTGACGCTGCTGTTGAGCCCCGAGGCCGAGGTGCCCGGGACCGGGCTGGCGGTGGCGACGCCGCTCATCGAGCTGTTGGGCTGGGTCGCGAGCGAGCCGCCCTCGACGAGATTCTCCAGCGCCTTGGTGAAATCCGAGATGGTGCTCTTGAGCGTCGACACGCCCGAGATCTGCGCGGTGAGCGTGTCGCTCTTCGAGCTGAGCTGCGCGCGCTTCTGCGCGAACTGCGCGTCGACCAGCTGGGTGACGAGCGCGCCGGTATCGACCCCCGAGCCCGAGCCGAGCGAGGTGAGGACCGAGTTGGCGGCGGACTGGTTGACCGACGAGGTCGACGACGGCTTGGTCGTCGCCGTCGTGCCGGTCGTCGCCGTGCTGCTGGTGCTGCTGATCGTCGTCGCCATGATGCCTCTCTAAACGACCGCTGCCCGCGGAGATTTACCCCTGTTTCTCGCCATGTTCGTCAAATCGCGCAGTGAGCGGCACATCGACCGCCGGCATCCGTCCGCCGGCGCGTTCGTTGAGCCCGAAGACGAAGGCGAGCACGGTGGCGATCGCGACATAGAGGTCGTCGCGCACCTCCTGCCCCTCGCGGCTGGTGTAATAGACCGCGCGGGCGAGCGCGGGATATTCGAGGATCGGCAGCTGCAACTCGCCCGCCGCCTCGCGGATCGCCAGCGCGGTGGCGCCGCGGCCCTTGGCCATCACCACCGGCACCTGGTCGCGCCCGCGGTCGTAGCGCAGCGCCACCGCGAAATGGGTCGGGTTGGTGAGCACGACATGCGCCTCGGTCAGCGCCTGGCGCATGCCGCCGGAGAGCATCGCACGCTGCTTGGCGCGCATATGCCCCTTCATCTCGGGATTGCCCTCGCTCTCCTTGTGCTCGTCGCGCACTTCCTGCTTGGACATGCGCAGCTTGCGCAGCAGCTGCATGACCTGGGTGGGCACGTCGACCAAAGCGATCGCGACCAGCCCCATCGCCATCACCAGCAGCACGTTGGTCATCGTCGCGCCCAGCCCGGCGAGCGCGACGGGCAGGTTGGACGAGGCGAGGCCGAAGCTGAAATGCGCGGTCTTCCACAGCATCCAGGCGCCGATCGTGCCGAGCAGGATCACCTTGAGCAGCGATTTGCCGAGCTCGATCCAGCCCGACATGCCGAGGATCCGCTTCAGCCCCGAGGCCGGGTTGATGCGTGACGCCTTGGGCGCCATCAGCGAGCCGTTCCAGCCGAAGCTGCCGAGCCCCGCCTGGCTGACGATCGCGGCGGCCACGCTGATCGCGAACAAGGAGCCGAGCGGCGTCGCCAGCTTCCACCCGGCCTCGACGAGCGGGCGCCACGGCGCGAAATCCTCGATATCGGCGCGGCCGAAGGTGAAGCTCGACGCCATCACCGCGCGGCAGGCGGTGAGCAGCCCGGGGCCGAAGAACAACAGCCACGACACGCCCGCCAGCACGACGAGCGCGGTGGCGAGGTCGCGGCTCTTGAGGATGTCGCCCTTCTCGCGCGCGTCCTTGCGACGCTTGTCGGTTGGGGCTTCTGTCTTGTCGCCACCCTCCGACATCAGCGCGCGCCCGCGAAGACGAGGCTCTGCGCTGCGGCGAGGCCCTCGCGCACGATCACCTGCATATAGTCACCCATGGCGGGCAGCGCGATCGCGAGGCTCAGCACGCCGACCGCGAGGCTCACCGGCAGGCCGACCGCGAAGAGGTTGAGCGACGGCGCCGAGCGCGACACCATCCCCATGACGAGGTTGAGGCACAGCAGCAGGAAGCCGACCGGCAGCGCCAGCAGCAGCCCGGCGAGAAAGGCATAGCCGCCGAACAGCGCGATGTCGCGCAGCTGCCCGGCCGCCAGCCAGGAGGCGCCCGGCGGCAGCGCGCGATAGCTGCGCACCACCAGGTCGACCAGCACCAGGTGCCCGTCGAGCGAGAGGAACAGCAACGTCATCATGATCGACAGGAACTGGCCGATCGCGGGGCTGGAGCGACCCGAATTGGGGTCGATCATATTGGCGAAGCCGATCCCCATCGAACCGCCGATGATCTCGCCCGCCACCAGCGGCGCGGCGAAGGCGATCTGGAGCACGAAGCCGAGCGCGAGCCCGACCAACGCCTCGGCCGCGACCGCGACGAAGGTGGCGAGCGCGAACACGCTCTGCGGGGTCTGCACGGGGGTGGTGCCGAGCACCAGCACCGCGATCGCGCCCGACAGCGCCACGCGCACGGTGAGCGGCACCGAGACGTTGCTGAACACCGGCGCGGCGATGAAGGCGGCGCCGACGCGGATCATCACGAAGATCATTGCCCACAGCTGGGGCTCGATGGCGAGGCCGAAGCCGAGCATCTATCGCGCGGTCCGTGGAGCCGGTGTTCCTGCGCACGCAGGAGCACGGCGCCCGAGGGAGCGACACCGTTCCATTTCACGCTTGTTCCCCGGCGAAGGCCGGGGTCCAGTTGGGTGGAGCGCTGTGGCTGGCACGAAACGTCTTTCGCCTGGGCCCCGGCCTTCGCCGGGGAACAGAAGAGAAGAAGGAGGTAGCAGCACGGTCACGCGCTCACCGCACCAAGTCGGGGATGCGCGCGAAGATCTCGTTGGTGAAGTCGCTCAGCAGCCCGAGGATCATCGCGCCGAACACCATGATCGACACCGCGACCACGATCAGCTTGGGGACGAAGCTCAGCGTCTGCTCGTTGATCGAGGTGGCGGCCTGGACCATGCCGAGGATCAGCCCCGACAGCAGCGCCGGGATCAGGATCGGCGCGGCGGTGAGCGCCAGCACCCACATCGTCTGGTTGGCGACGGTCAGGAAATAATCGGCGTCGACGAGCGGCTGCATGCGGGCTTCTCTATGGCGTCGCCCCGCGGCGTCGGGACAGGCGGGCTATGGCGGAACTTGGTTAACGCACCTCTACCATCGCGTCAGGTGGCGAAACTGTTGGCGAGGCTGCCCATCGTCAGCGCCCAGCCGTCGACCAGCACGAACAGCAGCAGCTTGAACGGCAACGAGATGATCGTCGGACTCAGCATCGCCATGCCCAGCGCCATCAGCACGGTGGCCACCACCAGGTCGATGACGATGAACGGCAGGAAGACGAGGAAGCCGATCTGGAAGGCGGTCTTCAGCTCGGACGTGACGTACGCCGGCAGCAGCACCGAATAAGGAATGTCGCGCGGGCTGGCATAGGGGCCGGACTTGGCCATGGCGGCGAACATGGTGACGTCCTTCACGCGCGTCTGCTTCTCCATGAAGGCGTGGAGCGGCGCGCCTGCGGCCTGGATCAGCTGCGTGCCGCCGATGCGACCCTGCGAATAAGGCTGGATCGCGGTGGTGTTGATCTGGTTGATCGCGGGCGCCATCACGAAGAAGCTGAGGAACAGCGACAGGCCGACCAGCACCTGGTTGGGCGGGGTCTGCTGCAACCCCATCGCCTGGCGCAGGATCGACAGCACGATGATGATCCGGGTGAAGCTCGTCATCATCAGCACGATCCCGGGCAGGATCGTGAGCAGCCCCATGATGATGAGCACTTGCAGCGAGAGCGACAGCGAGCCGTTGCCGGGCGTGCTCGAGGCGTCGCCGCGCGAGAGCTGGCCGAGCGCGCGGTCGACCGCGTCGCCGACGCCGGGCGCGGGCGCCGCGGGCGCGCCGGGCGGCGGCGCGGCGGGCCCGGCTTGCGCCAGCGCAGGGAAGGCGATGCACAGCATCACCGCGATGGCGGCGAGCGCGAGCAGCACGCGCCAGGTGTGCTGGCGCTTGGCGGCGCGCACGCGGATCAGCGCCGCGGTGCCGCCGGTGCGCGTGACGGTGTAATTCTGTTGCATCGTCGGCATCCGCATCCTCCTTCCCAGCGTCATCCTGAACTTGTTTCAGGATCCACGTCGCCCGCCAGACCGGGGCCTCGACCCCTGCGGCACGGTGGATCCTGAAACGAGTTCAGGATGACGGAAGGAGAGGGCACGCCTAAAATCCTCCCCGCTCGCAGGCAGGATCCCGTCTCACCCCCGCTCACCGGCGGAACTCCCGCGCCAGCGCGCGCGCCGCCTCGACCGGGTCGACCGGCGCGGTCGCGCCCTCGCCGGTCGCCGGCGTCTTGTCGACCAACGTCACGCCGCCGCGCCCGACCGAGACGAGCAACCGGCTGCCCTCGAAGTCGATCACCGCGAGTCGCAGCCCCGGCGAGATCATCATCGTCTCGCGCACCGCGATCATCCGCGTCGCGGTCTTGCCCGGCAGCCGAGTCTCGAGCCGCCGCCACAGATACAGACACCCGATCATCAAGCCGCAGACCAGCGGCAACAGCACCACCAGCTTGAGGATATAGGTCCACATCATCGTCGCGTCGCCCTTCAGCCGCGCTTCTCGGGCGCGACCAGCTCGGTCATCTTCACCCCGAAGCGGTCGCCCACCGTGACGACTTCGCCGCGTCCGATCAACGTGCCGTTAACCAGAACATCCAGCAATTCGCCCGCCTGACGGTCGAGCTCGATCACGCTGGACTCGCCGAGCGCGAGCAATTCACGCAGCGACAGCGTGGTCGAGCCGATCTCCACCGTCAGCTTGACGTCGACGTCCTGGAGCATCCGCAGATTGGCGGCGACCGCCGCGTCGATCGTGAAGCCGCTCGTCATGTCGTTCATAGCAGGGGTCCTTCGAGCTTGGAGATGCGGATCGCGGCGCGACCGTTGGAGGTGCCGACCGTGCCCATGCCGAGCGCGACGCCGCCGATCACGATCGGCACGTCGGGGCCGAAGCTGATCGGGATGACGTCGCCTTCCTTGAGATCCATCAGCTTGGCGAGCGAGATCGACGGCTCGGCCAGCACCGAGCGCACCGGCAGCCGCACGCCCATCGCGGCGCGGGTCAGCTGCGTGCGCCACTCGGCATCGACCTCGGCGGGCTTGGCCACCACCTTGCCGGTGAGCGCGACCGTGTGCGGCTTGAGCGTCGCGACCGGATAGAGCACGTCGACGAACAGCGGCTTGGCGTTGCCGCGCGCGAGGCCGAAGCGGGTCGAGATCACCACGTCGTCGCCCTCGATCCCCTGGATCAGGTTGGAGCTCAGCTCGCACCGCTCGGCGCCGAAGCTCGCGCGCGCCAGCGGCTCCCACGCGCTCTGCAACGTGCGCGCCATCGCGGCGGCGACGCGCTGCGCGAGCACGTCGGCGGCGGGGGTGAACTCGAGCGCCAGCATCGGCGAGACGTCGCCGGTGCCGCCGAAGAACAGGTCGAGCAGCTCGGCGACGAACTGCGAGTCGAGCACCACCAGCAGCGGGCGGCCGTCCATCGTCAGCGGCAGATAGGCGGTCAGCTTGTCGCCGCGCGCGGCGCGATAGTCGGCGAGACGCAGCACCTCGAGCGGCTCCGCCCAGGTGCGCGTCTCGCTGCGCCAATAGCCCTCGAACACCTGGCGTACCCCGCGCGCGGCGCGGGCCGAGAGATGCTGGAGCGTGTGGAGGTCGCCGAAGGGATGCAGCTTGCCCGCCGCCCCCGACCCGGCGCCGAGGTTGGTCACGCCGACGGGAGAGTCGGTGCGCCCACGCCCGCGCCGCTCGGTGGCGTCGGGCTCCAGGCCGAAGTCGGAGAGGTCGGGCTCGTTAACCATGCCCAGTCACTGAACCACGAAGTTGGTAAAGTAGACGTTACTGATGCCGCCGAAACCCTCTTTTTCGCGGAGGGTCTGGTTGATCGCGGCGACCAGCCGCTTCTGGAGCTGCTGTTTGCCGGCGCTGGTGAAGACCTGATCCTCGGTGGTGTCGCCGAGCGTCATGAGAATCGCCGAGCGAATCGCGATGTCGTTGGTCTTCAGGTTGTTGATGACCTTCTCGTCATAGGGCGTGGAGACCGCCACGCCGACCTGGACGAAATGCACCGAGTCCTGGAGGTTGGAGGTGAATTCCTTGTCCATCGCGAAATAATTGGAGGCATAGGGCTCGCCGCCGGCGCCCTCGGGGGTGGGGGCGCCATGGTTCTCGCTCTTGCCCTCGCCGCCTTCGGCGCTCTCGCCGCCGCCGTGGCCGCCCTCGCCGCCCTCGCCGCCCTCGCCGGCGCGCTTCTGCTCGCTCTTGGGGACGAGATGGGGCTTGTTGGGATCCTCCTTGAGCGCGGGGTGCGCGCCGCCGCCGCCGACCAGGCCGGAATTGGCGGCGTACAGGCCGGCGCCGACGCCGCCGCCCAGCAGGACGACGACGCCGACGACGCCGACCAGGATCGTCTTCATCTTGCCCTTCTTCTTGGGCGCGGCAGCTGCGGTGTCACTCATCGGTCATTCCCTCGGTTCAGGCGATGCGATCATCGGTGATGGCCGCGTCGGCGACGCGGCGGGCGGAAGCGGGGGCACGCGGCGCGCGCTGTTGCTGCGCCTGCGGCTGCTGGCGGTCGGGCTGCTGGCCGGCGTTGCTGCTCGGCGACTGGCCGGTGGCGGTCTGCGCGGCCTGCGACCCGCCGGACGACGGTTGGCCCTGCTGCGGCGTGCTGCCGGCGCCGTTGCCGCCCGGGCCGTTGCCCGTCGTCGCGCTGCCGCCGTGCTGGAGCTTGATGCCGCGCTGCTCCGCCATCTCCTGCAAGCGCGGCTGCGCGTCGGCGAGCAACGCGCGCGTCTGCGGCTGCTCGGCCATGAGCTGGACCTGCACGGTGTCGCCGTCGCGCCGCAGCGCGACGTCGATCGCGCCGAGCGCGTCGGGGACGAGCCGGATGCGCACGTCATTGGCATTGGCCATGTCGCGCAGCATCTCGATGCGATGGATCATCGCCTCGGGCCAGCGCCCGTGCGTCATGTCGAGCGGCTGCTGGGTGGCGGGCTGCGGCGCGGCGACGGCGGCGGCGGTGATTGCGCCGGTGGCGGGCTGGGCGAGCTGCGCGGTCGGCAGCGGCTCGGCGGGCGCCGTGCGCTCGTCGGCGGTGACGGCGCGGTGGATCGCGTCGGCGAAGGTGCGCGCGGCGCTCGCGATCGCGGGCGCCGCGGCGGCGGGTGCGGCAGCGGTCGGCGGCGCGACTGCAACGGGCGCGGCGCGCGGCGCCGGGTCGAGCGTCGGCGTGGCGGCCGGCTCGGGCGCGACGGTCGCCGCCGGGTCGGCCGGCGCGACGACGGGTGTGGCGACGGGTGCCGGGGCGAACGGCGCGGGCGTGGCCAGCGGCAGCGGTGCGTCGACCCGCGCCGGCGCCGCTGCGGCGATGACGGGCGCGACGCTGGCGACCGGCGCGACGGCCGCCGCGGCGGCGACCGGGGCGGCGGCGGCGGATGGACGCGCCGTCGTCGCCGGAGAGGCGGGGAAGGCGCCGGCGCGCGGGTCGGGGCTCGTCACCGGCACGTGCTCGCTCTTCGGCGCCGCCGCGACGGGAGCGGTCTCGCTCGCGACGGTGCGCTGCGGCGCGCGCAGAACGCTGGCCGGCTCGCTCGGCGGCGCAGCGGCCGGCGGGGCTGCCGCGATCGAGGACGGTGCCGGCGCGGCAACGGCCGCGGCGATCTCGTCCGCCACGGCGATCGGGGCCGGCGCCGGCCGCGCGGCGGCGCCGGCGCGCGCCGGAACGTCGGTCGGATCGGCGCGGCGCGCGGTCGCGCGTGACGGCGCGGGGCCGGCGTCGGTCGCGGAACCGACCGTCGCGGTGGCGTCGCCCGGTGGCGTCGTCGCGGCGCTCGGCCCGGCCGCGTCGGGTGCGGACGGCGCCCGCGCGGTGGACGCGGCGGCGAGCGGCGACTCGGCGGCAGCGCCGGTCGTGGGCGCGGGAGCGCGCTTCGGGGCGGCGTCACCTGTCGCGCCGCGCGGCGTCGGTGCGGGCGCGGCGGCGATCGACTCAGCCGCGGGGGCGGGCGAGCCGCCGCGGCTGGCGCGCATGTCGGCGGCGGCCGCTCGCGGCCGCGCCGTCGGCGTCGCCGTCGCCGGTGCCGGTGCCGGCTCCGCCGCCGTCGCGGGTGCCGCCCCGGCGGGCAGAGCGCTGCCCGGCCGAGCTTCCGCCGCGACCGCGTCGTGCACGATGGGAGACGGGGTCGGCGTCGCCGCGCGCGTCACGGCGGCGCGGGCCGGCGCGGCGATCGCCGTCGCGATGGGCGCGGCGGCAGCCTCGGTGGTCGTCGCTGGCGCGCTCGGCGCGGGCGCGACCGGCAGCGTGATCGGGGGCGGCGGGTCGGCCGCCACGACCGGCGTCGCCGGCGGCAGCTCGCCCGGCGCCACCGTCGGGGTCTCGCCCGCGGTCGGTTCCGTCGCCGCCGGCTCCTCCGCCGTCGCGGCGCGGTCCGCCGCGAGCGACGGCGCGGCAGCGGTTACGGTCTCACGCGCCGGGGCGGGCAGCTCGGGCGCGATCGCGCGCCGGACCGCGGCGGTGCGCCCGAGGACGGTACCGGCCGGCAGCGGCACGGTGTGGCGTGGTGTCGCCGGCGCGGCGACCGCGTCGGCAAGGGCGGGCGCGGGCGGCACGTCGAGCCCGGTGGCGTCGGCGAGCCAGGCGAGCGCGGCCTCGCCCGTTGGACCCGCGGCGAGTGGCGTGACCTCGCCGGGCGTGGCCGGCAAGCCGCTGCCGGGAACGGCAAGCGCCTGCCGCTCGCCGCCCGCGGCTGCCGTCGCGACGTCGAGCGCGGGCGCAACGAGATCGAGGAAGGTGCCGCCCGCCACCGCGAGCTTGGCGCGCCCGCCCGCCCCGGCGGCGAGCGACTCGCCGGCGGGCGCGCCGGGGGTCGCCAGCGCGCCGGGGGCGGCGGTCAGCAGCAGGCTCGCAATCGTGGTCAAGGCAGGCTCCGGGCGCTGGTGGAAGGATACGGTCCACCATCAGCAAGAGCCGTGCCGTTTCGCCGCGGGTACCGCCCGGCGATCCCGACGAGACGCTCAGCGCCAGCGCACGAGCTCACCATGCCCGCACGCCGCGACGTGGTGATGCCGTCGCTCGACATCGTGCTGCCCGCCGACGACAGGTTCGCGCGCGACTGATCGTGCGCTCGCGCGTTCGGGGGGGATGGCGACGCGCGCACCGACCCCGACCGATCGCTCCATCCCGATCGACAGCCTCGTCTTCGGCTATGGCCCGATGCTCCCGCTCGTCGCCGCCGGCGTCGGTGCCTGGGTGCTGCCCGCGCCCTGGGGCGTGCTCGCGGTGCGGCTGGCGATCATCTGGGGCGCGCTGATCCTGTCGTTCATCGGCGGGGTACGGCGCGGCTTCGGCTTCGCGCGCGCCGGGGCTGCCACCGCGGTCGAGATCGCCGCCGCGGTGGCCTATGTCACGATCGCGGGGCTGGCGCTGGTAGTGCCCTATGCCGCCACTGCCGTGGCGCTGCTGGCGGCGGGCTATGCGCTGGCGGCGCTGCTCGACCGCCGTGCCGCGCTGCGCGGCAACGCGCCGGCGCATTTCGCGCGGCTGCGCGTGCCCCAGCTGCTGCTCGGTTGCGCCGGGCTCGCCGCCTGCTGGGCCTGGATGATGACCCGCTGACGGAGCGGCGCTGTCGCGCGCCGACACGTTAACGCTTTACCCCCCGGTTTGACGAAGAACGGCCGAAGGTGGAACAGTTACGCGGTTAACGCCGATTGCCGCACTGCACAAAGGGCCGTACGGGACCCAAGCGCCCGCCGAGGTGTTGTCACGGACGAAGCGGGCGCCCCGCGCGCTCCGGGGGAAAGGGAATAACGTTGACCGAGATCGTGCCGGTGATCCTCTCGGGTGGGTCGGGTACCCGTTTGTGGCCGATGTCGCGGCCCGAAAAACCCAAACAGCTGCTGGCGCTGACCGCGGACGAGACGATGCTCCAGCTCACCGCCGCGCGCGCGCACGGTGACGCCTTCGCCGCGCCCGTGGTGGTCGCCAACGCCGCGCACGCCGACGAGGTGGAGGCGCAGCTCGCCGGCATCGGCGCCGCGCCGAGCGCGCTGATCCTCGAGCCCGCCGGCCGCAACACCGCGCCCGCGATCGCGCTCGCCGCGCTGGTGGCGAAGGGCAACAGCCCGCTGCTGGTGATGCCGTCGGATCATGTTATCGCCGACCGCGAGGCGTTCCATGCCGCGATCCATGCCGCGCTGCCGCTGGTCGAGCAGGGCTGGCTCGTCACGTTCGGCATCACCCCCGACGCGCCCGAGACGGGCTATGGCTATATCAAGGTGGGCGAGGAGATCGCCGCCGGCGTCCACCGCGTCGCGCGCTTCGTCGAGAAGCCGCAGCGCGACGTCGCCGAGGCGATGGTGGCGGCGGGCGACCATGCCTGGAACGGCGGCATCTTCCTGTTCTGCGCGGAGGCCTATCTGGCTGCGCTGGAGGCGCACCGGCCCGATATCCTGGCGGCGGTGAAGCGCTCGCTCGACGGCGCGCGGCGCGACGGCACGCGCATCTATCCCGAGGCCGAGGCCTTCGCCGCCTCGCCGTCCGACTCGATCGACTATGCGGTGATGGAGAAGGCCGAGCGCGTCGCGGTGGTGCCGGTGGCGATGGGCTGGAACGACGTCGGCAGCTGGGACGCGCTCCACGCGATCAGCGCGGGCGACGAAGGCGGCAACGTGGTGGCGGGCGAGGTGATTCTGCTCGACTCGCGCAACTGCCTGGTGCGCAGCGACGGCGCCAAGGTGGCGATGGTCGGGGTGGAGGACCTGATCGTGGTCGCCAGCGGCACCGACATCCTGATCCTGCCGCGCGGCCGCAGCCAGGACGTCAAGCTGCTGCTCGCGGCGATGAAGGAGTAAGGGCGGGACGTCGCACGATCTCCGCCGGCCAGGGAAGCCGATCTAGAGCAACTCAGGCGACTCCCCTTCAGGGGAGGCGTTGGGGAGGGGGCGCTCCGCTAAAACGGCGCTTGTGGAAGCGCCCGACCCCCGACCTCTCCCCTTCAGGGGAGGGGAGAGGTCGTCTTCCGTCGTGCCGCTCCGACGCTGACGGGGAGGCCCTCAGCCGATCAGCAGCCCCGCCAGCGCGGCGCTCATCAGGTTCGCCAAGCTGCCCGCCGCCAGCGCGCGCAGGCCGAGCCGCGCGATCGTCGGGCGCTGGTTGGGCGCGAGGCTGCCGGTCACCGCCATCTGGATCGCGATCGAGGAGAAATTGGCGAAGCCGCACAACGCGAAGGTGACGATCGCGATGGTGCGCGGGCTGAGCTGCGCCGCCTGCTTGCCGAGATCGATATAGGCGACGAACTCGTTAAGCACGATCTTCTCGCCGAACAGCCCGCCCGCGATCCCGGCCTCGCGCCACGGCACGTTGAGCAGGAACATCACCGGCTGGAAGACATAGCCGAGCAGCCCCTGGAAGCTCAGTTCGGGATGGCCGAACCAGCTGCCGACGCCGCCGAGCAGCCCGTTGGCGAGCGCCACCAGCGCGACGAAGGCGAGCACCATCGCGCCCACCGCCACCGCCAGCTTGACGCCGGTCTGCGCGCCTTGTGCCGCCGCCATGATGAGGTTGGCGGGCTTCTCCTCGTCGTGGCTGGCGTCGGGCAGCGGCTCGCCCGCGACCGGGTGCGCCGCCTCGCTCGGCAGCGCCGCCGGCCCGATCCCCGCCGCGGTGCGGCGATGATCGGCCAGCGCGACCTCGCGCGGCACGCCCGGCACGTCGCCCAGCGCCAGCTCGCCCTCGGGCGGGAGACGACGGTCGGGCATGATGATCTTGGCCATCAGGATCCCGCCCGGCGCCGCCATGAAGCTGGCGGCGAGCAGATAGTCGATGCTGATTCCCATCGAGGCATAGGCCGCGAGGATCGTCCCCGCCACGCCCGCCATGCCGCTGGTCATCACGGTGAAGACCTGCGGCGGGGTGAGCCCGGCGAGATAGGGGCGGATCACCAGCGGCGACTCGCTCTGGCCGACGAAGATGTTGGCGGCGGCGCACAGGCTCTCCACCTTGCTGGTGCCGATCAGCTTCTCGATCGCGCCGCCGAGCCAGCGCACCACCAGCTGCATCACGCCGAGATAATAGAGGATCGACACCAGGCTGGCGAAGAAGATGATCACTGGCAGCGCGGCGATGGCGAAGCTCTGCCCGCCCACGGCCGGACTGGCGAGGTTGCCGAACAGGAATTCGGTGCCGCGCTGCGAATAGCCGAGCAGCGCGGCGACGCCGGCCGAGGCGCCGGCGAGCGCGGCGCGCCCGGGCGTCCAGTAGAGCACGATCACCGCGATCAGCGCCTGGAGCGCGAAGGCGCTGCCGACGACGCGCGGGCGGATCGCGCGGCGGTCGGCGGAGAGCAGCACCGCGAGCAGCAGGATCACCGCGATGCCCGCGAGACCGATCAGGATTCTCTGCATTCGTCTTCTTTGATGTGAGCCGCGGGGAGGGCGCGCGGTGCGGCGCGCACGCGGGGGCGGATCATACAGCGGTGGCCGCGCGCCGCCAGCCATGTTCGCGCGACTCGGGCGGGGTGTGCCGGATTCGCAACGGGTTGGGGGGAGTTCCGACGCGAAGTGCGGAGATCCTCCCCGCTTGGCGGGGAGGGGGACCACCGCGCGCGGCGCGGTGGTGGAGGGGGCTCGCCACGTAAGCTGCCTATCGAGAGAAGGCGAGCGCAACCGGAGCGGTCGAGGGCTCGCGGGAAGCGCGCCGCCTGCGGCAGCCCCCTCCATCACCGGCCTGCGGCCGGCGGTCCCCCTCCCCGTGCCGGGGAGG
>NZ_JAPYKH010000037.1 GCF_029623345.1 Sphingomonas phyllosphaerae | reverse complement strand
CACACGGGAAGAGAAACGGGAGCGGCGTCGCAGCCGAGCCGGTCGTCACGCCTCCGCCCGCAGCCTCGCCCTTTCGCTACAGCGCCTCCACCCGCGCGAACGCCAGCCCCGCCGCGACGCGCCGCTCGTGCTCGCCCAGCCGCGTGAACACCAGCACGTCCGGCCCCGCGGCCCACTCCTGCCCTGCGGTGAGTGACTCGATCCGCCGCGCGATCCCCGCGCCGCCGTCGACGAAGCGTACGCCCGAAGGCGCCGCCGCGGCGAGCTCGTCGCTCAGCAGCGGGAAGTGCGTGCAGGCGTTGACCACCACGTCGATCCGCTCGCCGCTGGGCTGGTCCAGCAGCCCCGCCAGCGCACCGGCGACCGCGCCGGGGTCGATCGCCTCGCCCGCCAGCTTCGCCTCGGCGAGCTCGACCAGCGCGGCGGAGCCGTGGCGCAGCACCAGGCAATCGTCCGCGAAGCGTGCGGCGAGGTCGTCGACATAGGGCTGGCGCACCGTCGCCTCGGTGCCGAGCACGCCGATCACGCGCGTGGCGCTCATCGCCGCCGCCGGCTTGATCGCGGGCACCGTGCCGACCACGGGCACGTCGAGCGCGGCGCGCACCGCGGGCAGCGCGATCGTCGAGGCGGTGTTGCACGCGATCACCGCCAGCCGCGGGCGATAGCGCTCGACCAGCCGCCCGAGCAGGGCGGGCACGCGCGCCGCGATCTCGCTCTCGGCGCGCGTGCCATAGGGGAAGCCCGCCGAGTCGGCGGCGTAGACGATCGGCGCGTGCGGCAGCAGCGCGCGCGTCGGCGCCACCACCGAGAGCCCGCCCACGCCCGAGTCGAAGAACAGGATCGGCCGCGTGTCGCTCATCGCCCATGCGCTTACGGCGTCCCGTCGATGCCGGCAACGCCGCCCCGGCCGGGGAGTAGCGTACCCGGTATGTTTCGGTTAGAGAGGGGCGGCATGGGGGACCGGAACTGACCGCCGAACACGTCTGGACGCTGCCCGCGGCCGCGCTGCTGCTCGGCTATCTGCTGGGATCGATCCCGTTCGGGGTGCTGCTCACCCGCGCGTTCGGCGCCGGTGACCTGCGGCAGATCGGATCGGGCAATATCGGCGCCACCAACGTGCTGCGCACCGGCCGCAAGGGGCTCGCCGCGGCGACGCTGCTGCTCGATCTCGGCAAGGGCGCGGCGGCGGTGCTGCTGGCGCGCGCGTGGCTGCCGGGCGCCGAGCCCTATGCCGCGGCGGCGGTGATGGTCGGGCATTGCTATCCCGTGTGGCTGCGCTTCCGCGGCGGCAAGGGCGTGGCGACGCTGATGGGCGTGGCGCTGGCGCTGCACTGGCCGCTCGGCGCGGTGTTCGCTTCGCTGTGGCTCGGGCTGCTCGCGCTGCTGCGCATCTCGTCGCTGGCGGGCATGGTGGCGGCGATCAGCACGCCGGTCACCGCGGCGGTGCTGGGCGAGTTCGATCTCGTGCCGCTGCTGATGGGCCTCGCCGCCTTGGTGCTGTGGAAGCACCGGGCCAATATCGCGCGGCTGATCGACGGTACCGAGCCGCGCGTCGGCCGCTCCGCCGCGGCGGCGGGCGACCCGGTCGAACAGGGGTAAGAGGCACCCGACGCATGGTGGACGAGGCGGAGCGCGCGGCGCGGCTGCGGCTGATCCGCACGCCCTCGATCGGCCCGGTCAGCTACCGCCGCCTGCTCGCGCGCTTCGGCTCCGCCGCCGCCGCGATCGCGGCGTTGCCCGAGCTGGCGCGGCGCGGCGGCGGACGCGCGCCCGTGGTGCCGCCGCCCGACACGATCGAGCGCGAGCGGGCGCTGCTCGAGCGGATCGGCGCGCGCCACCTGCTCCTCGGCGACGCCGATTATCCGCCCTTGCTCGCCGAGCTCGACGACTCGCCCGCGGTGCTGTCGGTGCGCGGCGATCTCGCGCTGGCGTCACGGCCGACCGTGGCGATCGTCGGCGCGCGTGACGCCTCCGCGGCGGCGTGTCGTCTCGCGCGCGAGCTGGCGCGCGATCTCGCCGCGGCGGGGGTGAGCGTGGTGTCGGGGCTGGCGCGCGGCATCGACGGCGCGGCGCATCTCGGCGCGCTGCCCGGGACGATCGGGGTGGTGGCGGGCGGAATCGACGTCGCCTACCCGCCACAGCACGCCGCGTTGCAGGAGCGGATCGCGCGCGAGGGGCTGCTGCTGGCCGAGATGCCGCCCGGCACCGAGCCGCGCGCGCGCCACTTCCCCTATCGCAACCGCATCGTCACCGGGCTGGCGCTGGGGACGCTGGTGGTGGAGGCGGCGCCGCGCTCGGGCTCGCTGATCAGCGCGCGGCTGGCGGGCGAGCAGGGGCGCGAGGTGATGGCGGTGCCGGGCCATCCCAGCGATCCGCGCGCGCGCGGCTGCAACGCGCTGATCCGCGACGGCGCGACGCTGGTGCAGGGCGCCGCGGACGTGCTCGAGCAGCTCCGCCCGCTCGATCCGCGCGCGCTGCCGCGGCCGGTCGCCGCGTGGGAGAGCGTGCGCGAGGCGGCGGTGGACTATGGCGACGCGGAGCGCGCGCGGGTCGAGGCGCTGCTCGCCGCGGTGCCGGTCGCCACCGACGAGCTGGTGCGCCAGAGCGCGCTCCCGGCGGCGCTGGTCCAGGACGTGCTGCTCGAACTCGAACTCGCCGGGCGGCTGGAGCGCCACCCCGGTGGGCGCGTCAGCCGGGTGATGTAAGAGGAAGTGACGGCACGTTCATTCGAGTAAGCCCCTCCTCTTCAGGGCAGGGGTTGGCGTGGGGTCTCTCCGCTGGCGCGGCGTTTGCGGAAGCCCCCCACCCCCGCCCCTCCCCTGAAGGGAAGGGGAGGATTTTGCAGGATTGCGGCCGTCATCCGACGCCCCCGCGCCCGGCGATCACCCGTGCGCGGTGATCCACTCCTCCACCACCGGCGCGATCCGCTCGCGCCACTTCGAGCCGTTGAAGATGCCGTAATGGCCGACGCCCTCGGCCATGAGGTAGCGCTTGTGCGCCTCGGGCAGCGCGGTCGCGCAGGTCAGCGCCGCCTTGGTCTGGCCCAGCCCCGAGATATCGTCGCGCTCGCCCTCGATCGCGAGCAGCCCGACGTCGGTGATCGCGCCGAGATCGACCGGGCGGCCGCGGTGCGTCATCGTGCCGCGCGGCAGCGCGTGCGACTGGAACACGGTGTCGATCGTCTGCAGGTAGAATTCCGCGGTCATGTCGCACACCGAGCGATATTCGTCGTAGAAGCGCTTGGTCGCGTCGGCGCTCTCGCCGTCGCCGGTGACCAGATGTTTGAACAGCTCGTAATGGCTCATCATGTGGTTGCCGAGATTCATCGTCATGAACCCGCCGAGCTGGAGGAAGCCCGGGTACACGCGCCGCCCCGCGCCGGGGTAGAGCATCGGCACGGTGGCGATCACGTTCTGCTCGAACCAGGCGAAGGGCCGCTCGGTGGCGAGCGTGTTGACCGCGGTGGGCGCCTCGCGCGTGTCGATCGGGCCGCCCATCATCGTCAGCGTGCGCGGGCGGCACGGATTCGCGTCGGCGCTCATCAGCGCGGTCGCGGCGAGGCACGGCACCGACGGCTGGCACACCGCCAGCATGTGCGCGCCGCGCGCGCCGTCCCCCGCACCGGCGTCGGGGCCGATCGCCTCAAGAAAGGCGATCAGATAGTCGATGTAATCGTCGAGATCGAACCGGCCGTCCGCCACCGGCACCAATTTCGCGTCGCGCCAGTCGGTGACGTAGACGTCGGCGAACGGCAGCATCCGCTCCACCGTGCCGCGCAGCAGCGTGGCGAAATGACCCGACATCGGCGCCGCGATCAGCAGCCGCGGGCCACCTTCGACGCCCTCGCGGCGGAAGCGCTTGAGCTGGCCGAAGGGAAGCTGAAGCACGATCTCCTCGGTCACCGCTACGTCGCGCCCGTCGACGATGGTGGTGTCGAGCGCGAAGGCGGGCTTGCCGCGCGACGCGGAGGCATGCGCGAACACCTCGAGCGCGCTCGCCATCACCGGACCGCCGCCGAGATAGGCGAACGGGTTGGACGGGTTGTTGAGCCAATTGACCCCCACCGTCGCCATCGCGCTTGCCGAGGCGAGCCACGACCGCTGCCATTCATATGCGTCGTACAGCATCCGCTTCCTTCCGCCCGAGATATGGGCATGATCGGTCGTAATACAAAACGTACCGAGGCGTAACGCACGAAGCGCGGCGCGGTGGCGATCCTGTCCCACGGTGGCCGCCGCGCCACACGTTGAGCCGCCTGCCGGGCACTGCTAGGCGCCCGTCATGGCTAGCGTTCCCGATGTCGCTCCCGCCCGCCCGGCACCTTCGCGGCGCCTCGGCAATCTCACCATGGTGTGGCAGCACGCGCGCGCCTATCCGGCGCAGATCGCGGCCGCCTTCACGGCGCTGGCGATCACCTCGGCGGCGACGATCGCGATCCCGTACAGCTTCAAGCGCGTGATCGACCGCGGCTTCGCTGCCGGCGACGGCTCGTCCGCGGCGGTGGCGTCGTCGTTCCACTACATGCTGATGATCGTGGTGGTGCTGGCGCTCGGCACCGCGGTGCGCTTCTATTTCGTCGCCTGGCTGGGCGAGCGCGTCGTCGCCGACATCCGCGAGCGCGTGGTGCGCCACCTGATGACGCTCAGCCCCGCTTTCTACGAGGAGAATCGCCCGTCCGAGATCGCCTCGCGGCTCACCGCGGACACCGGGCAGATCGAGACGGTGGTGGGCATGACCATCTCCGTGGCGCTGCGCAACAGCTTCACCGCGGTGGGCGGGCTGATCTACCTCTTTGCCATCTCGCCCAAGCTGGCGTCGTTGCTGCTGCTGGGCATCCCGCTGATGATCCTGCCGATCACGGTGTTGGGACGGAAGGTGCGCGCCTATTCGCGCACCTCG
This sequence comes from Sphingomonas phyllosphaerae, assembly GCF_029623345.1. Lineage (GTDB taxonomy): Bacteria > Pseudomonadota > Alphaproteobacteria > Sphingomonadales > Sphingomonadaceae > Sphingomonas > Sphingomonas phyllosphaerae_C. The sequence goes on along the minus strand of NZ_JAPYKH010000037.1, from coordinate 11,772 downwards.
CAGGACCGCGTCGCCGACGTCGGCACGATCGTCACGGAGGTGCTCGGCGCGATGAAGATCGTCCAGGCGTTCGGCCAGGAGGGGCGCGAGAGCGCACGCTTCGCCGGTGCGGTGGAGGCGACGATGGACGCCGCCAAGCGCCGCATCGGGCTGCGCGCGGTGATGACCGCGATCGTGATCGGGCTGGTGTTCGGCGCCATCACCCTGGTGCTGTGGGAGGGCGCGATCGACGTCGCGGCGGGGCGGCTCTCGGGCGGCGCGATCGCGGCCTTCGTGCTGACCGGCGGCATCGTCGCGGGCGCGTTCGGCGCGCTGACCGAGGTGTACGGCGACCTGCTGCGCGGCGCGGGCGCGGCGGGGCGGCTGGCCGAGCTGCTCGACGAACGCCCCGCGATCGCGGCGCCGGCGCATCCGGTGGCGTTGCCGGTGCCGGCAGAAGGGCGCGTCGCGCTGGAGGCGGTCGAGTTCCGCTACCCGACCCGGCCCGACATGGCCGCGCTGCACGACTTCACGCTCAGTGTCGCGCCGGGCGAGACGGTCGCGGTGGTCGGTCCGTCGGGTGCGGGTAAATCGACGCTGTTCCAGCTGATCGAGCATTTCTACGAGCCCGCGGCCGGGCGCGTGCTGGTCGACGGGGTCGACCTGCGCCGGGCCGATCCCGCCGCGGTGCGCGAGCGGATCGCGATGGTGCCGCAGGAGACGGTGATCTTCGCCACCAGCGCGCGCGACAATCTGCGCTACGGCCGCTGGGACGCGAGCGACGACCAGGTCTGGGCGGCGGCGGAGGCGGCCCACGCCGCGGACTTCCTGCGCGCGCTGCCCGAGGGGCTCGACACCTTCCTCGGCGAGGGCGGCGCGCGGTTGTCGGGCGGGCAGCGCCAGCGCATCGCGATCGCGCGCGCGCTGCTGCGCGACTCGCCGATCCTGTTGCTCGACGAGGCGACCAGTGCGCTCGACGCCGAGAGCGAGCGGCTGGTGCAGGACGCGCTCGAGCGGCTGATGGCGACGCGCACCACGATCGTGATCGCGCACCGGCTCGCGACGGTGCGCGCGGCGTCGCGGATCGTGGTGATGGATGGTGGCCGGATCGTCGAGGAGGGCACCCACGCCACGCTGATCGCGCGCGGCGGCCTATACGCGCGGCTGGCGAGCCTGCAGTTCGACGCGGCGGCGTAAGCGATTCTCACATCCTTCCAGGAACGGAGAGGGGGACCGTGCCCGAACAGCGTGGTGGAGGGGGGCTGCCGCAGACGCGCGTTCACGCTCGCGGAGAGCCCCCTCCGTCAGCGCGGCGCGCTGCCACCTCCCCGCGAGCGGGGAGGATCTAGGGTCCAGCGTCTGACGAAGTCCCGCTCAACTCACCCGGTCGATCGCGTCCATGGCCAACCCGCCGGGCACGATCATCAGCGGCACCGGCAGCGTCCCGGCCTCGGCGGCGAAGTGGCTCACCAGCGCGCCCGGCGCGCCGCCCGCCGCGGCACCCAGCACCAGCGCGGCGATCTGCGGATTGGCCGCGATCATCTCGCGGATGACCTTGGGGCCGTCGCCGCTGCGCACCGTCAGCGACGGCCGCACGCCCGATTCCTCCAGCAGCGTGCCCGCCGCGCGCGCCACCAGCCCCTCGGCGTGCTGGCGCTGCTCCTCCTCCATCGTCGCCTGCACCCCGCCGAACGGGATGAACTCCTGCGGCGGCAGCAGCGCGAGGATCTCGACGCCGCCGTTGGTCCGCACCGCGCGGCGCGCGGCGAAGCGCAGCGCGCTCAGCGCCTCGGGGGTGTCGTCGACGACGGTGAGATAGATGCGCATCGGTGAAGGTCCCCTGACCGGGAGGGGTTTACCGCCGCCTGACGCGCGCGCGCAAGCCGCGGGAGCGGGAGGCAAAAGGGGGTGGGCTTGACCCTGCGTCGCGCAACCGCGAGAGACGCGGGCAACTTCCAGGATCCGCTCGAGGACTCACGATGCCCATCGAAATCAAGATGCCTGCCCTCTCGCCCACGATGGAAGAGGGCACGCTGGCCAAGTGGCTCGTCAAGGAGGGCGACGAGGTCAAGGCGGGCGACATCATGGCCGAGATCGAGACCGACAAGGCGACGATGGAGTTCGAGGCGGTCGACGAGGGCCGCATCACCAAGATCGCGGTCGCCGAGGGTACCGACGGCGTGAAGGTGGGCACCGTGATCGCGCTGCTCGAGGGCGAGGACGACGCGTCCGGCGAGAGCACGCCCGCCCCGGCGGCGAAGGAGAGCGAGTCGCGTCCGTCACCCGAGGATCCCAACAACACCGGCAGTGAGGCCAAGCCCGCGCCCGAGGACGTCGAGGATCACGGCAAGCCCGCCGACTCGCAGGCCGCCGCCACGGCTCCTGCCACGTCGTCGGCGGCGCCGCAGCGCGCCGCGGGCGAGCGCGTGAAGGCCAGCCCGCTGGCGCGTCGCATCGCCGCCGACCGCGGCGTCGATCTCGCCTCGGTCAGCGGTACCGGCCCGAACGGGCGCATCGTCCGCGCCGACATCGAGGGCGCCAAGGCCGGCGCCGCCGCCCCGGCGGCGAGCGCGTCCGCGCCGGCGCCGACCGCGGAGGCAGCAGCGCCTGCGCCCAAGCCGGCGACGATCCCCGACGTGCCGCACGAGCTCACCAAGCTCAGCAACATGCGCAAGACGATCGCGCGCCGCCTGACCGAGTCGAAGCAGCAGGTGCCGCACATCTACCTCACGGTCGACGTCGAGCTCGACAAGCTGCTCAAGCTGCGCGGCGAGCTCAACGCCGGGCTGGAGGCGCGCGGGGTGAAGCTCTCGGTCAACGACCTGCTGATCAAGGCGCTCGCGGTGGCGCTGATCCAGGTGCCCAAGTGCAACGTGATGTTCACCCCCGACCAGCTCGTCAGCTTCGGTCGCGCCGACATCTCGGTGGCGGTGTCGACCCCCGAGGGGCTGATCACGCCGGTGATCACCGCGGCGGACACCGCCTCGCTGTCGAGCATCTCGACGCGGATGAAGGACCTGGCCGCGCGCGCGCGCGACAAGAAGCTGAAGCCCGAGGAGTTCACCGGCGGCACCGCATCGATCAGCAACATGGGCATGTTCGGGATCAAGCAATTCGAGGCGGTGATCAACCCGCCGCAGGGCATGATCCTGGCGATCGGCGCGGGCGAGAAGCGGCCGTGGGTGCTCAAGGACGGCACGCTGGGCGTCGCCTCGGTGATGTCCGCGACGGGCAGCTTCGACCATCGCGCGATCGACGGGGCGGACGGCGCGCAGCTGATGCAGGCGTTCAAGCAGCTCGTCGAGAACCCGCTGGCGATGCTCGCCTGAGCCGAGGCGGTCGATGGCGCAGATGGAGCTGCCCGCGGTGTGGCGCGAATGGGCCTGGGGGCTGCTCGCGCTCGGCGTGACCGTGCTCGCCTTCAAGGGCGCGGCGTGGAGCTACCCGCAAGGGGCCGAGACGATCTGGCTGGTCGGCGCGGGCACGATGGTGGCGGTCGGGCTGCTCGGCGCGCGTGACGTCTGGGAGGTGCAGCAGCGCGAGGAGCAGCGCCGCGGGGAGACGCGCGCGTGAGCGCCGCGACTCCGCCGGCCACGACGCCCCCGAGCAGCGCGCCGACCATCCGCGTCTCCGCGATGCCGGCCGACGCCAACGCGTACGGCGACATCTTCGGCGGCTGGCTGATGAGCCTGATGGACTCGGCCGCCGGGCTGACCGCGGCGCGGCGCGCGCGTGGCCGCGCGGTGACGATCGCGATGGACGGAATGCAGTTCCACGCGCCCGTCCATGTCGGCGACGAGGTCTCGGTGTACGCTACGATCGCGCGCGTGGGGCGCACCTCGATCGCGATCGACGTGGAGAGCTGGGCGCGCGATCGCCACGGCGAGGAAACGCGCAAGGTGACCGAGGCGCGCTTCACCTTCGTCGCGATCGACGAGGATCGCCGCCCGCGCGAGGTTCCGCCCGCGGCGTGATCTAATTTCGAGGTGCGCGCGGGTCTCGCGCCACCCATCTGATGGCAAACAGGGGCTGCGGCCCGGGAGTGGCTCCAATGGCTGACACCTACGACCTCATCGTGCTGGGCTCGGGCCCCGGCGGTTACGTGTCCGCGATCCGCGCGGCGCAGCTCGGGCTCAAGGTCGCGATCGTCGAGCGCGAGCGGCTCGGTGGCATCTGCCTCAACTGGGGCTGTATCCCGACCAAGGCGCTGCTGCGCACGTCCGAGGTCTATCACTACATGACCCATGCCGCCGATTACGGGCTCAAGGCGGAGAATGTCGGCTTCGATCTCACCAAGATCGTCGAGCGCAGCCGCAAGGTCGCGGGCCAGCTCAACGCCGGCGTCAAAGGGCTGATGAAGAAGAACAAGGTCACCGTGGTCGAGGGCGTCGGCGCGCTCACCGGCAAGGGCAAGCTGAGCGTCAAGCAGGGCGGCGGCACGGTCGAACTCGAGGCCAAGCACATCATCGTCGCCACCGGCGCGCGCGCGCGCGACCTGCCCTTCGCCAAGGCGGACGGCAAGCGCATCTGGACCTATCGCCACGCGATGGTGCCCGAGGAGATGCCGACCAAGCTGCTGGTCATCGGATCGGGCGCGATCGGGATCGAGTTCGCCAGCTTCTACAACGACATGGGCGCCGACGTCACGGTCGTGGAGATGCTGCCGCGGATCCTGCCGGTGGAGGACGAGGAGGTCAGCGCCTTCATGGAGAAGCGCCTCACCAAGGAGGGGATCAAGATCCTCACCGGCGCCGGCGTCGAGAAGATCGAGACCGGTGCGGCGGCGGTGAAGGCGACGATCAAGGGGAAGGACGGCACGAGCACGACCGAGGAGTATAGCCACGTCGTCGTCGCGATCGGCATCGTCCCCAACACCGAGAACATCGGGCTGGAGACGCTCGGCGTGCAGACCGAGCGCGGCCAGATCAAGGTCGACGGCTATGGCCGCACCAACGTCGAGGGGATCTATGCGATCGGTGACGTCACCGGCGCGCCCTGGCTGGCGCACAAGGCGAGCCACGAGGGCGTCGTCTGCGTCGAGAAGATCGCGGGGCAGGACCCGCACCCGTTCGAGACGTGGAACATCCCGGGCTGCACCTACTCGCGCCCGCAGGTCGCCAGCGTCGGCCTCACCGAGGCCAAGGCCAAGGAGGGTGGCCGCGCCGTGAAGGTCGGCAAATTCCCCTTCATCGGTAACGGCAAGGCGATCGCGCTGGGCGAGGCGGACGGCTTCGTGAAGACCGTGTTCGACGCCGAGACCGGCGAGCTGCTCGGCGCGCACATGGTCGGCGCCGAGGTGACCGAGCTGATCCAGGGCTATGTCGTCGCGCGCCAGCTCGAAACCACCGAGCACGAGCTGATGGAGACGGTGTTCGCGCACCCGACGCTGAGCGAGATGATGCACGAGAGCGTGCTCGGCGCCTACAACCGCGCATTGCACATCTGACCCGCGGCGGCCTGTGGTGGGCGGGGGCGTCCTATAATCGGCGATATGATCTATGCGTCGCGCCCCGCCCGTTACCCGCTGCTCGTCGCCGCCGCCTTGTGGCTCGCCTCGCTGGTGGTGTTCGCGCCGGGCGTGGCGGAATATGACTCGGTCGAGCAGTTCCGGCAGGTCCTGAGCGGCCACTACGACGACTGGCACCCGCCCGTCGTGGCGTGGCTGTGGCGCCGCCTGCTGCCGTTCGGCGACGGCACCACCCCGCTGCTGGTGCTCCAGCTCACCGGCTACTGGCTCGGCCTGGGTCTGATCGCCGGGGCGCTGGCGCGGATCGGACGGCCGGCGGCGGGCTGGACCGTGCTGCTCGTCGGGCTGCTGCCGCCCTTCCTCGGCTGGCAGGCGGTGGTGCTCAAGGACGCGCAGCTGGTCGGGTCTGCGCTTGCCGCGTTCGGCCTGGTGGCATGGTGGCGGCTGCGCGACCGGCCGGTCCCCGCCGCCGCGGCGCTGCTCGCCGCGCTGCTGTTCGCGTACGCGCTGCTGGTACGCGCCAACGCCGCCTTCGCGCTGGCGCCGCTGATCGCCGGCCTGTTCCCGATACGCCGCGTGGGCGCGCTGATCGTCGCCGCGGCGGTGCTGCTCGCGCTGACGCTGGCGCTGGCCGGGCCGATCAACCACCAGCTGATCGGCGCGACGTCGAGCGGGGTGGAGAAGACGCAGCCGCTCTATGATCTCGCCGGCATAGCGGTGCGCGCGCCGGGCTCGCACTCGGTCGGCCTCTCGCGCGAGGCGGCGCGGCAGCTGCGCGCGAACGACTGCGTCACGCCCTATTTCTGGGACCCGCTCGGCGACACGCCGGTCTGCGTCGCGGCGGTGGCGCCGCTCAAGGCGCAGCGCGCGGGTGACTTGTACCTGCGGCTCGCCAACGCCGCGCTTCACCATCCGCTCGCCTATCTCGCGCAGCGTGCGGCGCATTGGAACATGACCGAGCGCTGGCTGGTGCCGGCGCGGCTCGCCGGCGCCGCGCCGGTGGGCGCCAGCGAGCCGAACACGCTGGGGCTCGCCAGCCCGGGTGCGCAGGCGCAGCAGTGGATGTGGCTCGCCGCGCAGGCGGTGCTGACCCCGCTCGCCTGGCCCTTCGCCTGGTTGCTGCTCGCACTGCTGCTGCTGGTCGGGACGCGGCGCTGGCGCCACGGCCAATCACGCCAGCTCGCCATCGCGCTGCTCGCCTCCGCGGTGACGCTGGAGTTCAGCTTCCTCGCGATCTCGATCGCGACCGACCTGCGTTACCATCTGTGGCCGATGCTCGCGACCGCGCTGGCGGCGGTGCTGCTGGCGGACACCTACCCGCTGCGCCGCGTGCCCGCCTGGATGGTGCTGGTCGCCGCCCTGTGCCTCGCCGCCGCGGTGGCCGAGCGCGTCACGCTGCCCGACCCGCCGCAGGACTATCAACGGCTGTTGCACTGGGTGCCGCCGCTGAGCCTGCTGCCGGCGTAGGGGGAAAGGGCAAAGGTGCCATTGGCGCTCCCTCCTGGCGTCATCCCGAGCTTGTCTCAGGTCCACCGGGCCGCATGCCCCGAAGCGGCTGAGGGCGCACGACGGTGGATCCTGAAACGAGCTCAGGATGACGGCTGGTAAGTCGGTCCCGGATCGCGCGACGAACGGGCGACGACTGACACGTCCTTCCACCACCCGCACCCCGCGCTTTTCCCTGCGCCCGCGCGCCTTTTCGCCATTCCGGGCGTTGTGCCGGCGATGCAACGATCCCTTCCCGCCGCGCCGCCGCGCGCATGAACCGGCTAGCTCCCGACGAGCCCGACGCGCGCTTCATCCGCCGGGTGCTGTGGCTGGTGCTGATCGTCGCCGTGCTGGCCGCACTCTACTTCGCGCGGCACCTGCTGATCCTCGCCTTCGGCTCGATGCTGATCGCGATCATCATCCACGCCATCGCGGAGGTGTATGCCAGCCGCACCCGGTTGAGCCCGCGCGGCGCGATGGGCGCGGCGATCGCCAGCGTACTCGCCTTCCTGGCGCTGCTCGGCTGGCTGTTCGGCGTCGAGTTCCGCTCACAGGTCAATACGTTGGTAGTCGCGCTGCCGGGCCTGCTCGGCCAGCTCCAGGCCTATATGTCGCAGAGCCCCGTCGGCGAGAAGGTGGCGGACGCGGTTCAGGCCGCCTTCGCGGGCAGCCGCGTCGCGCAGGACATCGGCGAGATCGTGCGCGGCGCGGGCGAGCTGCTGCTCAACGCGGTGCTGGTGCTGTTCGGCGCGATCTTCTTCGCGGTCGACCCCAAGATCTACGAGCGCGGCTTCCTGCTGCTGGTGCCGCCGGCCAAGCGCGCCGCGGTGGAGGACGCGCTGGGCGACGTCGCCTCGACGCTGCTGCTGTGGCTGCGGGCGCAGCTGATCCAGATGACCGCGATGGGTGCGATGGTCGGGATCGGGCTGTGGATCGCGGGGGTGCCCTCGCCGGCGCTGCTCGGGCTGCTCACCGGCCTGTCCGAGTTCATCCCCTATGTCGGCCCGGTGGCGGCGATGCTGCCGGCGCTGGGGCTGGCCGCGACCAGGGGCACCGACCAGCTCATCTGGGCGCTCACCGTGTTCGCGGTGGTGCGCGTGGTGCAGACCAACTTCGTCACGCCGTTCGTCACCAGCCGGGTCGTCGCGATCCCGCCCGCGCTCAGCCTGTTCGCGATCATCGGGACGGGCGCGGTGTTCGGGCTGTTCGGGCTGTTCTTCTCGGGCGGCATCCTCGTGGTCGGCTTCACGCTGGTGCGCAGCCTCTACCTGCGCGAAGTGCTCGGCGAGGACATACCGCGCTCGCGCGAGCGCACGTTGTTCACCGCCAAGGGCACGCCGCGGCCCGAGACAGAGAATGAAGATTCGACATTAACGGAACGTCCGGATTAAGTGTGAATTAACCTTTCTGGTTCAGAAGCCATTGGGTATGAACGTAGCGAAGCGCGGACGACAGAGTCTACCGCGTTGACGAACCGGGGAATTGCCGATGCGCGTGCTGCTGATCGAGGACGAGCCGACGACCGCCAAGGCGATCGAGCTGATGCTGTCGACCGAGGGATTCAACGTCTACAATACTGATCTGGGTGAGGAAGGCCTCGACCTGGGCAAGCTGTACGATTACGACATCATCCTGCTCGACCTCAACTTGCCCGACATGCACGGCTACGACGTGCTGAAGAAATTGCGCGTCGCACGGGTGCAGACACCGGTGCTGATCCTCTCGGGCATCAACGAGATGGACTCCAAGGTGCGCAGCTTCGGCTTCGGTGCCGACGATTATGTCACCAAGCCGTTCCACCGCGAAGAGCTGGTCGCGCGCATCCACGCCGTGGTGCGCCGCTCGAAGGGCCACTCGCAGTCGGTGATCAAGACCGGCAAGCTCTCGGTCAACCTCGACGCCAAGACCGTGGAGGTCGACGGCGCGCGCGTGCACCTGACGGGCAAGGAATATGCGATGCTCGAGCTGCTCTCGCTGCGCAAGGGCACGACGCTGACCAAGGAAATGTTCCTTAACCATCTCTATGGCGGGATGGACGAGCCCGAGCTCAAGATCATCGACGTGTTCATTTGCAAGCTGCGCAAGAAGCTCAGCCTGGCGTGCAGCGGCGACAATTACATCGAGACGGTGTGGGGCCGCGGCTACGTGCTGCGCGAGCCCGAGGAGACCGCGCAGGTCGCCTGAGGCCTGACGTTTTCGGTTGATGCGGCGGCCGTCGTACCCTCGGGTGCGGCGGCCGTTGTTCTGATGGCCGCGCGTGTTGCTGCGGACGCAGGAACCCGGAGCCATCGACGCTGGCCCTCGTCGCCCTGGGCGCCTGCGGGCGCAGGAGCACGCCACACCACCCACTGTCGCATAACCGCAACCGAATCGTCATCGGCCCGTCCCGGACCTAGTGCAGGCGCCCCCGTTAACGACAATGGGGGACGACACGATGACCGTCAAATTCATGCTGCTCGCCGGCGCCTCGGGCCTGTTCGCCGCCGCGCCCGCGCTGGCGCAGGACGCGCCGCCGCCCGCCACCGCGGCGACGATCGATCGCGCCGCGCCGGAGCAGCCGACCGAGGGGGAGGACGTGGTGGTGCTCGGCTTCGGCCAGAGCCGCCAAGTGCAGACGGTGACCTCGGCCGATCTCGAGCGGCTCACCCCCGGGACCTCGCCGCTCAAGGCAGTGGCCAAGCTGCCCGGCGTCAACTTCCAGTCGGCCGACGCGTTCGGCGCCTATGAGTGGTCGACGCGCATCTCGCTGCGCGGCTTCAACCAGAACCAGCTCGGCTTCACGCTCGACGGCGTGCCGCTCGGCGACATGAGCTACGGCAACGTCAACGGCCTCCACATCAGCCGCGCGATCCTCTCGGAGAACATCGCCAGCACCACCGTGGCGCAGGGCGCGGGCGCGCTCGGCACCGCCTCGACCAGCAACCTCGGCGGCACGCTCCAGTTCGTCAGCCGCGCGCCGTCGGACACCGCCGACCTCGTCGCCTCGGGCACCTATGGCAGCGACCAGACCTATCGCGCCTTCGTCCGCGCCGAGTCGGGCGACCTGGGGGGCGGGCTCAAGGGCTATATCAGCTACGGCTTCCTCAAGACCGACAAGTGGAAGGGCTTCGGCGAGCAGCGCCAGCACCAGGCCAACGCCAAGGTGGTGAAGGAGGTCGGCGACCACGGCAAGATCACCGCCTTCCTCAACTTTTCCGACCGGCGCGAGAACGACTACCAGGACCTCAGCCTCGACATCATCCGCCGCCGCGGGCTGAACAACGACAATATCTCGAACGACTATCCGCTCGCGCTGCAGATCGCGCAGATCGCGCAGAACCAGGCCGCGCGCGGGGCGAGCGCCACCGCGGCACTGCCCTATCCCGGCGTCGGCCTCGCCTTTCCGGCGGGGATCGGCACGCTCGACGACGTCTATTACGACGCTGCCGGGCTGCGCCGCGACTGGCTCGGCGGGGTCACCTTCGAGGCGCAGCTGCTGCCGCAGCTGTCGGTCGTGTCGACCAGCTACATTCACCGCAACAAGGGGCAGGGCTCGTGGATCACGCCCTATGTCGCGACCCCGGCGGGTGCGCCCAACGCGGACGGCACACCGATCATCGACGGCTCGGCGCTGTCGTTCCGCACCACCGAATATCGCATCATGCGCGCGGGCAATTTCACCAACGCCGCGCTCGAGCTCGGCGCCAACCGCTTCGAGGTCGGCGCCTGGTATGAGAGCAACGCCTTCGACCAGGCGCGCCGCTTCTACGGCATGGCCGATGGCACGACCGCCAATCGGCGCGCGCTCGACTATCAGGAGAACCCGTTCTTCACGCAATGGGCGGGCAATTACGACACCGAGACGCTGCAATATCACGTCGCCGACACGCTCCAGCTCGGCCGCCTGACGATCAACGCGGGCTGGAAGGGCATGCGGGTCGAGAACAAGGCCAACCTGCTCACCGGCGTGCTGGTGGCGGGCAAGATCGAGTCGAAGGACTGGTTCCTGCCGCAGGCCGGCGCGGTCTTCGCGCTGGGCGGCGGCGCCGAGCTGTTCGCCAGCTACACCGAGAACATGCGCGCCTTCGTGTCGGGCACGGCGGGGCCGTTCGGCACCACCCAGACCGGCTTCGACGCGATCCGCTCGCGCATCAAGCCCGAGACGTCGAAGACCGCCGAGGGCGGCGTACGCCTGCGCGCGGGTGGGCTCCAGCTCTCCGCGGTGGGCTATTACATCGACTTCAACGACCGGCTGCTCACCTTCCAGAACGGCTCGGGTATCCAGGGCAATCCGCCGACGCTCAACAACGCCGGCAACGTCGAGAGCTATGGCGGCGAGATCTCGGCCTTCTATCGCGTGTTCCAGCCGCTCAGCCTGTTCGCCAGCTACAGCTACAACAAGGCGACCTATCAGGACGACGTGGTCAACGCCGCCGGCACGGTGCTGACCGCGACCGCGGGCAAGACCGTGGTCGACACGCCCGAGCACATGGCCAAGGGCGAGATCGTGTACGACGACAGCCGTTTCTTCGGCCGCGTCGGCGCGGACTATATGGCAAAGCGCTACTTCACCTACCTTAACGATCAGTCGATCGGGTCGCGCGTGCTGGTGGACGCGAGCATCGGCGTGCGCTTCGGCGAGAACATGGGCTTCTTCCGCGGCTTCGCGCTGGAGGGCAGCGTCACCAACCTGACCGACAAGAAGTATGTCTCGACGATCGGCAGCAACGGCTACACCGCCAGCGGCGACAACCAGACGCTGCTGGCCGGTGCGCCGCGCCAGGTCTTCGTGACGCTACGGCGCGGGTTCTGAGGGTAGCGACGGAGGGGATGAAGGACGAGCGCTCCCGCCCCTTCGG
>NZ_JAPYKH010000036.1 GCF_029623345.1 Sphingomonas phyllosphaerae | reverse complement strand
CTCGGTCCGACATCCTGCGGCCCGGACGTAGCGAGCTGAAAGGTGTCGTGTCTGATGGCACAGGCGCGGTGACAGGGACGCACTCACCCCTCCCCTTCAGGGGAGGGCGCATGATCGGCCCCGAGCTCCTGGAGCGGAGGGCCTCGGCCCGTGCTCCTGCGCACGCAGGTGCCCAGCGCCGCCACGCGCATCGCTCACCGCCCTGGGTTCCTGCGTTCGCCGGAACACCCGCCCAGCTCGCCCTCCGCCTCGTCCTCCTCGCGCTCGCCGGCGCGGCCGCCGCGGCGACGTTGCTCCTGCTCGCCCCGGGCTGCCTCGCCGGGCCGTTCGCGACGCTGCCGCCGCTCGTCTATCGCTGGTGGTATCTCAGCGTGCTCGAGGGAAGGCCCTTGTGGGACCAGCCGCTCGCGCTCGCCGCCGCCGCGATCGGCCTGCCGCTTGCCGGGCTCGCCGGCACCGCGCTGGCGCTGCGTCGCCTGCCGTCGCGCGGGCTGACCGAGGCCGCGCGCGAGCGCTGGTGGGTCTACCTGCTGCTGCTGCTCGCCGCGACCGTCATCGCTTTGTGGGTGAGCCGCGCCGCCGCCACCGCCAACGCGCTCGCGGTGCCTGGCGCCGCGGTGCTGCTCGCGACCTTGCTGACGCGCGCGCGACGGCTCACCGCACCGCTGCCGCGCGCGCTCGCCACGCTCGGCGCGCTGCTGCTCGCCTCGCCGGGTCAGGTCGCCGCCGCCGCGCTGCTGCTCCTGCCGGGGCCGGTCGAGCGCGCGCGCGCCGACTCGCGCCGCCCGAGCTGCGCCGCCGCCACCGACGTGCGCGCGCTCGCCGCGCTGCCACCCGGCACCGTGTTCGCGCCGCTCGACGTTACCCCCGAGCTGCTGGTGAGCACGCGCCACCGCGCGATCGCGGGCGGCTATCACCGCGGCGCGCGCGCGATGGAGCGGGTGCTGCTCGGCTTCACGCTGCCGCCCGACCGCGCGCGCGTGATCGTGACGGCGAGCGGCGCGGACTATCTGATCGCCTGCCCCGGCCTGCCCGAACTGGCGCAGTATCGCGCCGCCGCGCCGGATGGTCTGTGGGCGCGGCTGGAGCGCGGCGAGCGGGTCGCCTGGCTGATGCCGCTCAGGGTGCGCGGCCCGGTGCTGGCGTGGCGCATCGCGCGCGACCCCTTGCCCGCGGGGCCTGCGCGCCCTTAAGGCGCTCGCGATGCAGGCAGACCGGCTCCATTGGTGGCAGACGCGGTGGTTCGTGCTCGCCGCCATGGTGGCGGCGTGCGTGCCGCTGCTGTGGCCCGACATTCCGCCGATCGTCGACCTGCCCGGCCACATGGGGCGCTACCGCGTCCAGCTCGACCGCGGCGCCCACCCGTGGCTGACCGACTGGTACCAGTTCCGCTGGTCGCTGATCGGCAACCTGGGCGTCGACCTGCTGATCGAGCCGCTCGCGCCGCTGATCGGGCTTGAGCCAGCGGTGAAGCTGATCATCCTCACCATCCCCGCGCTCACCGTCGGCGGGCTGCTGTGGATCGCGCGCGAGGTGCACGGGCGCATCCCGCCGACGGCGCTGTTCGCGCTGCCGCTCGCCTATGGTTATCCGTTCCACTTCGGATTCGTGAACTTCGCGCTGTCGATGGCCTGGGCCTTGTGCCTGTTCGGGCTGTGGCTGCGGCTGGCGCGCCAGGGGCGCTTCGGCTTGCGCGCGCTGCTGTTCGTGCCGCTCTCGTGCATCCTGTGGGTGTGTCACACCTTCGGCTGGGGCGTTTTGGGCGTGCTGGCTTTCTCGAGCGAGCTGATCCGCCAGCACGACCTGCGCCGCGCGCGCGCCGCGGGCTGGCTGGAGAGCTGGGTCCGCGCCGGGCTGGGCTGCGTGCCGCTGGCGCTGCCGATGGTGCTGATGGTGGCGTGGCGCTCGGGCGCCGACGTCACCGGGCAGACCGCCGACTTCTTCTACTGGAACACCAAGATCGCCTGGATCGTGATGGCGCTGCGTGACCGCTGGATGTGGTTCGACGTCGCCAGCGTGGCGGTCATCTACCTCGTGCTGTTCAAGGCGGTGCGCGATCCCCGGATGGGCTATTCGCGCCACCTCGGCCTCTCGGCGCTGTTCATGCTGCTGGTGTACATCCTGCTGCCGCGCATCGTGTTCGGCTCGGCCTATGCCGATATGCGAATGGCGCCCTTCATGATCGCCGTGGCGGTGATCGCGATCCGGCCGAAGCCCGGCGCCGATCTGCGCCACGCCGCCTTGCTCGCCGCGGCGGGGTTGAGCTTCTACGCGGTCCGCCTCGGCGCGACGACGATCAGCTTCGCGGGTTTCGACGCCGATTACGACGCCGAGCTCGCCGCGCTGCCGCACGTGCCGATCGGGGCGCGGCTGATCAGTTTCGTCGGGCACAATTGTTCCAACGCGTGGCGCATGTCGCGGCTGGAACATCTGCCCGCGATCGCGCTGGAGCGGCGGCTGGCCTATACCGACGACCAATGGTCGATGGCAGGGGCGCAGCTGCTCACCGTCCACTATCGCGAGGCAGGTCCGTACGCGCACGACCCGACCCAGATCGTCACCTCGGTCAAGTGCCCGTACGAATGGTGGCGCCCGGCCAATTACGCGCTGGCGCGCTTTCCGCGCGATGCCTTCGACTATGTCTGGCTGATCCGACCGCCGGCGTACAACCCGCGCTTCACCGCCGGGCTGGTGCCGGTGTGGCGCTCGCCGACGAGCAACTCGGTGCTGTTCCGCGTCGACCATGACGCGCCCGCGATCGACGCCAGCGACGAGGAACTGGGCGTGCCCAAGTGGCTGATCGAGCGGATGCAGCGCCGCCGCGAGCGGCTCGAGCGGTTGCGCGAGCGCCAGGAGCGCGAGCAGGAGCGGCTCGAGCGGCTGCGCGTGGAGCAGGAGCGGTAAGCGAGAACGGAGGCGTCGAGTCGCCTATGATGACGGCGAAGGTCGTGGTCGACGATTAATGGGTGCACGATAATTCGTTGCGACGGCGCGCAAGCGGATGTACGATATCGATAGAGATCGAGTTCGACCCGGCCAAGGATCGCGTCGCCCGGAAGCGGCACGGCCTGTCGCTGCGATCCGCCGCAGCGTTCGACTGGAAGACGGCGCTCGAGCGCGAGGATGATCGCTTTGACGATGGCGAGGTCCGCGTCGTGGCGCTCGGGTTCATCGGGGATCGGCTGCATGTGCTGCTGTTCGCCGAGGGATCCCACGACCATGCGGTTTGCGCCGTCAGCCTGCGCCGCGCCGAGAAGCACGAGGTGAGATTCGATCGTGACCACCGCTGACGCCGAGCACGACGACAATCCGCCGCTGGATGAGGCCTTCATGGCGAGCATGACGCCGTCACGGCGCGGTCGCCCGCGATCGGAGGCGCCGAAGGTGGAGGTGAAGATTCGCCTGGACGCCGCGACGGTCGCGCACCTGCGCGCGAGCGGCCCCGGCTGGCAGACCCGGGTCAACGCGGTGCTCGGCCGCCTGGTGTCGGCCAATGAGATCTAAGCTGTCGCGGCGGCCTCACCCCCGCCGGAACGGCGTCATCTCGCCGAGGAACTCCTGCTCCTGCGCCACCGCGGCGCGCTCGCGCACGAGGAAGTCGGCGACCGCGCGCCGGAACGACGCGTCCGGGATGTAATGCGCCGACCAGGTCGGCACCGGGACATAGCCGCGCGCCAATTTGTGCTCGCCCTGCGCGCCGGCCTCGACGGTCGCCAGCCCGCGCGCGATCGCGGCGTCGATCGCCTGATAATAGCACAGCTCAAAGTGGAGGAAGGGCACCTCCTCGGTGCAGCCCCAATAGCGACCATATAGCGCGTCCTCGCCGATCAGGTTGAGCGCGCCCGCGATCGGCACGCCGTCGCGTTCGGCCAGGATCAGCAGCACGCGCTCACCCAGCGCGGCGCCCAGCAACGGGAAGAAGGCACGGGTGAGATAGGGCTGGCCCCATTTGCGGCTGCCGGTGTCCTGGTAGAAGCGCCAGAAGGCGTCCCATTCGCGCGCGCCGATCGCGGCGCCGCTGAGGTGGCGGATCGTCAGCCCCTCCACCGCAGCGGCGCGCTCCTTGCGGATCGCCTTGCGCTTGCGGCTGGCGAGTGCGCCGAGGAAGTCGTCGAAACTCGCATAGCCCTGGTTCTGCCAGTGATATTGCGTGCCCTGACGGATCAGCCAGCCGGCGTGCTCGAAATGCGCGATCTGGTCGGGCGCGACGAAGGTGGCGTGCGCGGAGGAGAGGTCGTGACGGTCGGTCACCGCCTCAAGCGCGGCGATCAGCGCGGGCGCCGCGGCGGGGTCGCGCAGCAGCAGCCGCGCTCCCGGCACCGGGGTGAAGGGCACCGCCACTTGGAGCTTGGGGTAATACGTGCCGCCGGCGCGCTCCCACGCGTCGGCCCAGCCGTGGTCGAAGACATATTCGCCCTGGCTATGGCTCTTGGCATAGGCCGGCGCGATCGCGGCGGGGGTGCCGTCGGCGCCGTCGATCACTACCGGGATCGGCTGCCAGCCGCTGCGCCCACCGACGCTGCCCGATTGCTCCAGCGCGGCGAGGAAGGCGTGGCCGAGGAAGGGGTTGGCGGTGCCGGCGCAGGCGTCCCACTGGTCGGCGGGGAGGGCGCCGACCCCATCGGCGATTCGCGCGGTGAGCGAGGTCATCGCTTCCTAATTAGGACAGCGCGGGCGGGGGTTAAAGGACGGAGGTGCGCGGCGGGCGGGTTCGGGAGACATCAACGCCGGGCTTCGCAAGATCTCGCGCCCAAACCGCTATCCCGGACTTGTTCCGGTCGCGGGCAAGGACGCCGTGCCCGGCGCGCCCCGCGTCAGAGCGAGGCCGCGACCTCGACGATCGCGTCGACCTCGACCGCGGCGCCGAGCGGCAGCGCCGCCACGCCCACCGCCGAGCGCGCGTGGCGCCCCGCGTCGCCGAACAGCTTGACCATCAGCTCGCTGGCGCCGTTGGCGACCTTGGGCTGATCGGTGAAGTCGGCAGTAGAGTTCACGAACACGCCGAGCTTCACGATCCGCGTGACCTGCTCCAGCGTGCCGAGATGCGCCTTGAGCTGCGCCACCAGCATCAAGGCGCAGCGCTGCGCCGCGTCCTGCCCCTGCTCGAGCGAGACGTCGTCGCCGAGCCGCCCGGTGACCACCGCGCCGTCCTTGAAGGGCAGCTGGCCCGAGACGTGCAGGAAGCCGCCCGCCGCGACGACGGGGACATAGGCGGCCACCGGGGCGGCGGCCTGGGGCAGCGCCAGGCCGAGCTCGGCGAGTGCGCGGTCGATACGATCGGTCATGCGCTTTCCCTGCGGCGCGCGTCCGCGCCGGTCAAGTCAGGGCCGACGCGTCTGCGGGGAGAGGCGCAGGTTCACCCGCGGCGAAGCGATCGCCGATCCAGGCCTCGGCCGTACGCCAGTCGTCGATCCGCGCGTGCGCCTGCGGCGCGGCGGGCACCCCCGCGGCGAGCGCGGGCTCGGCAATCATGTGGAGCCGCCACACGCCGGGCGCGTGCTTCGCCACCGACTCGTGATGGTGCGGCAGGTCGTCGACGAAGACGGTGACCGGGTCGCCGTGCTCCGCCACCAGTCGTGCCACCGGAGCGCCCTTGCCGCCCTGGTTGCACTCGACCCGATGCGCGATCCCGAAGCGTTCCAGCTGTTCGATGCGGTGCGTGCGGCACTGGTCCTCGAGGTTGGTGAGGATGACGATGTCGGCGCGCTCGGCCAGCCGCGCCAGCGCCTCGCCGGCGTGCGGCACCAGCGTCTGGCGCGCCATCTCGGCGGGGAAGAAGCCGCCGAGATAGCCGAACATCTCCTCCTGCGTCAGCGGCGCGCCGCCGCGGCGGCGCATGTTCTTGGCCAATTCCCAGCTGTCATAACGGAACTCGATGTCGTGCGCTTCGTCGAGCCAGGTGGCGAAGTGGCGCACCATGTGGAGTAAGACCTCGTCGCAGTCGCTGATCAGCAGCGGTCGGGTCATCGTGGCGCTTCCTCCAGTCGGGCGCGCGCCGCGACCAGCGCGGCCGGGGTGGTACCGGTCGCCGCGGCGCAGGCGAGAAGATCGGGTTCGTGCGCCTCGAGAAAGGCGAGGCACGCGGCGAGAACGGCAGGATCGCGCAGGCGTGCGCGCAGATCGTCGGGCGCGAGCCCCGTCACGCCGATCAGTCGGTCGGCGCGCAACGGTTCGTTAAGCGTCCAGGCGAGAGCGTCGAGCGCGATTGTCGTCGCGTCGGGCTGGATCGGATCGATTCGGACCATTATCTATCTGGCGTCAGAGGAGAAAGTGGCGCGTGGCCAAGCGGGTGCTCGTTGTCGAGGACAATGAACTCAATCTCAAGCTGTTCTGTGACCTGTTGCGGGCGCACGACTTCGCGGTCGAGCCGGTGCGCGACGGGCGCGAGGCGGTGGAGCGCACCCGCGCCTTCATGCCCGACCTGATCGTGATGGACATCCAGATGCCGCACGTCACCGGCTATGAGCTGATCCTGGAGCTCAAGGCCGACGCCGCGCTGCGCCATATTCCGGTGATGGCGGTGACCGCTTATGCCGGGCGCGAGGACGAGGAGCGGATCCGCGCGGCGGGGGCGGACGCTTATATCTCCAAGCCGATCACCTTGGCGCGCTTCATCACCGCGGTGGGGTCGCTGGTGTGAGGTCGTCCTTCTGTGGGAGCTGAGCCTCGTCCTCCCCACAATGTTCCCCGGCGAAAGCCGGGGCCTAGGTGGGAAGGCCGAGGCGAGTCTCTCCAGCGTCCCCCCACTGGACCCCGGCTTGCGCCGGGGAACAGACAGGAATGAGCGAGCGCGACCCTATAGATCGAGTGCCCAGCCGTCGCGCCCGCGCGGGTCGGGCGCGCGCTCGGGGACGTAGCGGGTCGCGCCTGCGCTCAGCCGCAGGATCGTCCAGTCGCCGCGGCGGTCGACCGCCTCCAGCGCGCAGTCGCAGCGCGCGAACGCCGCCACCACCTCGGCGCGCTGTGTCTCGAGCAGCCCGGCGAGCACGATCGCGGCGTGCGGCGCGGCGATCGCCGCCACCTCAGGCGCCATCGAGATCAGCGGGCCCGCGAGGATGTTGGCGATCACCAAATCGTAGGGCGCGCGCGTCGCGATCGCCTCGGAGAGCGCGCCGTCGGCGACCACCAGCGCGATGCCGTCGACCGCATTCGCCGCCATGTTCTCCCGCGTCACCGCGATCGCCGCGGGGTCGATGTCGGTCGCGGTCACCTGTGCCGCGGGCCAGAGATGCCGCGCGGCGAAGGCGAGCAGCCCGGTGCCGGTGCCGAGGTCGATCACGTTCGTCATGACCCGGTCGGCAAGCCCGTCGAGCATCGCCAGGCAGCCCGAGGTGGTCGCATGGTGCCCCGTGCCGAACGCCTGGCCGGCGTCGATCAGGAAGGCGCGGCCGCCCGGCGGCGCTGCGACCGGGTGCGCGCTGGTATGGACGACGAACCGCCCCTCGCTGATCGGCTCGAGCCCGGCCTGGCTCAGCGTCACCCAGTCCTGCGCGGTGAGCGGCGTCACCGCGGGCTCGCTGGCCGCCGCGCTCGGCACCAAAGCGCGCAGCGCGGCGAGCATCGCGGCGTCGGGCTCGTGCTCCATGTACGCGTCGAGCCGCCAATGCTCGCGATCGTCCTCGACCTCCTCGCTCGTCATCAGCACCGCGTCGATCGCGAGATCGTCGGCGGCGTCGATCGCCTCGGCCTCGGCGCGCGTGCACGGCAGCGTGACGCGCCAGCTGTCGATCGCCTCAGCGGACATAGCTGGCCCCGTTGACGTCGAGCACCGCGCCGGTCATCGACGGCGGCGCCTCCAGCGCGAGGAAGCGCGCCACCGCCGCGACTTCCTCGGGCTGGGCAACGCGACCCAGCGGGATGTCGGCGAGCAGTCTGTCGCCGCCGCGGCTGGCGAGATAGTCCTCCGCCATGCCGGTCATGGTGAAGCCGGGGCAGATCGCGAAGGCGAGGATCTCGTCACGGGCATAGCCGCGTGCGATCGTCTTGGTCATCGCCACCATGCCCGCCTTGGCGGCGGCATAATGCCAGTGCGCCGGGCTGTCGCCGCGATAGGCGGCGCGGCTGGCGACGTTGACCAGCCGCCCGCCGCGCGCGCCCGCCCGCCAATGGCGCACCGCGAGCCGGCTGAGCTCGGCCGCGGCGGTGAGATTGATCCGCAGCGTGCGCTCCCAATTGGCGACCCAGTCGTCCGAGTCGAGCGGGTTGGCCTCGAACACGCCGGCGTTGTTGATCAGCACGTCGATGCGGCCGCCGAGCCGGTCGAGCGCGGCGTCCCACAGGCGCGCGGGGGCGGCGGGATCGGCGAAATCGGCGGCGAGGCCGCTCGCGGTGGCGTGGCGCGCGAGCGCGACGCCGGGGGTGGCGTCGAGCGTGGCGGCGATGGCGGCGCCGATGCCGCGGCTCGCGCCGGTAAGGAGGATGTTGACCATGCGCGCCGCGATAGGACGTAAGCGGGGGGCGGGGCCAGAGGGTTGCGGGGAAGGGCGAGCTGAAGAAAGGCTGAGCTCGTCGAAGCCTCGTCTCGAAGCGCTGCCCTCCCGGCGCCGTTACCCTTCGCTCGCGGAGAAGCTTTCGGCCGAGGCGCGCAGCGTGTCGAAGCGGTCGCCGATCTGCTCAAAGGCGTGGCCGAGCGACACGATCTCGCCGGTGACGTCGTTGGTGTCCTCGCGGATCGCCGCGATGGTGTGCGACATCGAGTCGGCGGCGAGCGCGGTCTCGTCCACCGCGGCAGTGATCGCGGTGACGGTCTGCGCCTGCAGCTGCATCGCCGCGGTGACCTGCACCGCCGAGCGCCGCACTTTGCCCACCGTGTCCTTGATCGAGGCCGAGGTGTCGACGGTGACGCGCGTGGCGGCCTGGATCGCGGCGATCTTGGCGGCGATGTCGTCGGTGGCGCGCGCGGTCTGGCTCGCCAGGCTCTTCACCTCCTGCGCCACCACCGCGAAGCCGCGCCCGGCGTCGCCCGCGCGCGCCGCCTCGATCGTGGCGTTGAGCGCGAGCAGGTTGGTCTGTCCCGCGATGTCGCGGATCAGCCCCAGGATCGAATCGATCGACTTGGCGTGATCGCTCAGCGCCGCGCTGGCGCTCACCGCGTCCTCGGCCTGCGCGCTGGCGTCTTCCAGCGTGGTGGTGCAGGCGCGCATGTCGCTCTGCACCGAGTCGATCGCGCGGATCAGCCCGGCCGCGGTCGCGGCGGCGTCGCGCATCGCCAGCGCCGACTGTTCCGCCGCCGTGGCGACCTCGCTGGTCTTGTCGAGCATGCCGCGGGTCGAGCCGGCCGCGGCGCGCGCCTTCTCGCGGACGATATGGCCGCGCGCGGCGATCGCGCCGATGCCGTCGCTGACGCTCGAGCGGAACGCCGCCGAGCGCTCCGCCCGGGCGGAGCGCACCGCCTCAAGCGAGAGCTCGCCCAGCCGCGACGCCATCAGATCCGATTCCATCATCGCCAGCCGCAGCACGGCGTTGCTGAGCCGCTCCAGGCGCGCCGCATCACCGGCGCAGCCGGCACCGAGCAGCGCCAGCGTGTGGCCGTGTGCGCGGGTCAGCGCGGCGAGCAGCAGCGTGAGCGGCACGCCGTTCGCCTGCGAGACGTCGACTTGGCCGACCACCATTGCGTGCCAGCGCTCGCTGAAGGGCTCGGTGTAGCGTAGCCGCATGTAATGGGTGGCGCGGCCGAGCTGGTCGGCGAGCCGCTCCGGGGGGATGTCCCGCATCGCCGCGGGCAGCGTGGGGAGCGCGAGCAGATGGTCCCAGAAGGTGCGCGCGACCTGACGCCAGCCGTCGGCGGCGTCGAGCAGGTCGGCGATCTCGCGGCACGCCGGCAGGATGCCGCCGTCCCAGTCGAAGTCGCCGACGCGATCGGCCAGGCCGCGCTCGTCGTGGTGGACCATCCGCATGACGCTCACTCGGACCGAAGGGGAGGGATCAGGCCGCGACCTTGCTGGCGAACTCGCCGGCATGGCCGTCGAGCGCGCCGAGTCGCCCGGCGAGCGAGTCGAAGCCGGCGCCGAGCCGGTCGATCTCGGTCGCCACCGTCTCGGTGTCCTCGCGGATCGCCGCGATCGTGTGCGACATCGAGTCGGCTGCCAGCGCGGTCTCGTCCACCGCGGCGGTGATCGCCGTCACGGTCTGCGCCTGCGACTCCATCGCGTGGCGGATCCGCGTCGCCGAATCCTGCACCTCCGCCACGGTGGTGCGGATCGAGGCGGAGGTGTCGACGGTGACGCGCGTGGCGGCCTGGATCGCGGCGATCTTGGCGGCGATGTCGTCGGTGGCGCGCGCGGTCTGGCTCGCCAGGCTCTTCACCTCCTGCGCCACCACCGCGAAGCCGCGTCCCGCATCGCCCGCGCGCGCCGCCTCGATCGTGGCGTTGAGCGCCAGCAGGTTGGTCTGTCCCGCGATGTCGCGGATCAGGCCGAGGATCGACTCGATCGACTTGGCGTGGTCGCTCAGCGCGCCCGAGACGTTGACCGCATCGCCGGCCTGCCCGGCGGCGCGAGTCGCGATGTCGGCGGCGACCTCGACCTCGGCGCGCGCGTCCTCGATCGCGCGGATCAACCCGGCCGCGGTCGACGCGGCGTCGCGCATCGCGACCGCGGACTGCTCCGCCGCGGCGGCGACCTCGCTGGTCTTGCCGAGCATGCCGCGCGCCGCCGACGAGGCGTGCGAGGCCTGGGCGCGGAGATGGTCGCCCTCGCGCGTGGTGTCCTCCACCGTCACTGCGATGCCGTCGCGGAACTCGGCGGCGAGCCGGTCGCGCGCTACCTGCGCGCGATGCTCGCGATAGGAAGCGTACATCTCGACGGTGATCTCGCCCTCCAGCGCGGAGAGCCGCATCAGCGTGTCGAGCATCTCGGGCAGGCGCGGATCATCGCGCGCCACCGACGCCATCAGCACCTCCAACGCGGCGCGGTCGCTGGCGCTGATCATCGACAGCAGCGCCATCGGTGTGACGTCGGCGGCATAGGCGCCCGCCACCGCGCGCTCGATCGACTCGATCCAGGCGCGCTCGCGCGTGCGCAGGAAGCGATTCTCGAGGAAGATACAGCCTAGCTCGATCATCCGCTCGGTCTCGTGCTGTGCCCAGGAGCGGCGGTCGGCGAAGCAGCGCTGCCACTGCTCCCAATAGGCCTGCGCGATCTCGCGCATGCGCGGCGCCAGCGCCTCCCACACGTCGCGCGACGCCTGGGTCAGCCGCCCGTCGACGTCGAACACGCGGAAGCGGGCGGGGAGGTCGAAGGCGGTGGCGACCGATCCGATCGGCGGCAGGTCGTGGGACAAGGAGCGGCTCCCGCTGGGGTCAGAGTCGGGACCCTAGCTACCGCTGCCGGGTTAACAGTGGGTTAGGCAACCACCGCGGATTCCCTTGGTGAACCCGGCACCAAGCTTGCATCGCGGCGCCGCTGGACGCATAGACCGCGCCAAATCGATCCGCCGTTTTCGTCACCTGAGGAACCCAGCGCTTGGCCTCCAAACCCGCCCGCCCGCGCAGCCCGCACCTGTTCAGCGGCCCGCTGCAGCTGCACTATCGTTGGTCGCCGGCGATGACCGCTTCGATCTTCCACCGCGTCACCGGCGACGGCATGGCGACGGTGGGAACGCTGCTGCTGGTGTGGTGGCTCGCCGCGATCGCCGCCGGGCCGCAGGCGTACGGCGTATTCCTCCACGTCTTCACCACCGCGAACGGCGCGCTCAACCCGCTCGGCTGGATTGTCGGCGTCGGGCTGACCTGGTCGCTGTTTCAGCACATGATGAGCGGCATCCGCCACCTGATCCTCGACACCGGCGCGGCGTTCGAGCTCAAGGTCAACCGCACGCTGGCGGTGCTCACCTTCGTGATGTCGGTGCTGCTCACCGCGGGCTTTTGGTTTCTCCTCGTGGGGATCAAGTAAATGACGACCGAGATCGGCCGCGTTCGCGGGCTGGGCAGCGCGCACGCCGGCGCGCATCACTGGTGGCACCACAAGATCACCGCGGGCACCAATTTCCTGCTGCTGGTGTGGTTCCTGGCGTCGATCGCGATGCTGCCGTCCTATGACCACACCACCGTCCGGCTCTGGCTTTCGTCGGCCTGGGCGGCGGTACCGATGGCGCTGCTGATCGCCTCGGTATTCTACCATTTCCGCCTCGGGCTGCAGACGGTGATCGAAGATTATTCGCACAAAGAAAACCGCTTCGTGCTGACGATCCTGCTCAACGTGTTCACCGCCGCGACCGCCGGCACTGCCATCTTCTCGATCCTCAAGGTCGCCTTCGGAGCCGCCGCCTGATGTCCGACGCCTACAAGATCATCGACCACACCTACGACGCGGTCGTCGTCGGCGCGGGCGGCTCGGGGCTGCGCGCGACGATGGGGATCGCCGAGAGCGGGCTGAAGACCGCCTGCATCACCAAGGTGTTCCCCACCCGCAGCCACACCGTCGCGGCGCAGGGCGGTATCGCCGCTTCGCTCGGCAACAATTCGCCCGATCACTGGTCGTGGCACATGTTCGACACCGTCAAGGGCTCCGACTGGCTCGGCGACCAGGACGCGATCGAATATATGGTGCGCGAGGCGCCCGCCGCGGTCTACGAGCTGGAGCACGCCGGCGTGCCGTTCAGCCGCAACGACAACGGCACGATCTACCAGCGCCCGTTCGGCGGCCACATGCAGAACATGGGCGAGGGCCCGCCGGTGCAGCGCACCTGCGCCGCCGCGGACCGCACCGGCCACGCCATGCTCCACGCGCTCTACCAGCAGAGCCTGAAGTATGACGCTGACTTCTACGTCGAATATTTCGCGCTCGACCTGATCATGGAGAACGGCGCCTGCCGCGGCGTGATTGCGCTGTGCATGGAGGACGGCTCGATCCACCGCTTCCGCGCGCATGCGGTGGTGCTCGCCACCGGCGGCGGCGGGCGCGTCTACCAGTCGGCCACCTCGGCGCACACCTGCACCGGCGACGGCAACGGCATGGCGCTGCGCGCCGGCCTGCCGCTCCAGGACATGGAGTTCGTCCAGTTCCACCCGACCGGCATCTACGGCGCGGGCGTGCTCATCACCGAGGGTGCGCGCGGCGAGGGCGGCTATCTCACCAACTCCGAGGGCGAGCGCTTCATGGAGCGCTACGCCCCCAGCGCCAAGGACCTCGCCAGCCGCGACGTGGTGGCGCGCTCGATGGCGATGGAGATGCGCGAGGGCCGCGGCGTCGGCAAGGAGAAGGACCATATCTTCCTCCACCTCGACCATATCGATCCCAAGGTGTTGCACGAGCGGCTGCCCGGCATCACCGAGACCGGCAAGATCTTCGCCGGCGTCGACCTGACGCGCCAGCCGCTGCCGGTGACCCCGACGGTCCATTACAATATGGGCGGCGTGCCGTGTAACTATCACGGCGAGGTCGTGCGGCTGAAGGACGGCGACCCCGACTCGGTCGTCCCCGGGCTGTTCGCGGTGGGCGAGGCGGCCTGCGTCTCGGTCCATGGCGCCAACCGGCTCGGCTCCAACTCGCTGATCGACCTCGTCGTGTTCGGCCGCGCCACCGGGCTGCGGCTGAAGGAGACGCTCAAGCCCGACACGCCGCACAACCCCTTGCCCAAGGGCTCGGAGGAGATGGCGCTGAGCCGGCTCGACCATTTCCGCCACGCGTCGGGCAGCACGCCCACGGCCAAGCTGCGCGGCGAGATGCAGCGGACGATGCAGCGCCACTGCGCGGTGTTCCGCGACTCGGCGCTGCTGAACGAGGGTGTCGAGAAGATCGAGGCGATCTACCAGGGCGTCCAGGACGTCGGCGTGACCGATCGCTCGCTGATCTGGAACACCGATCTGGTCGAGACGCTCGAGCTCGACAATCTGATCGGCCAGGCGGTGGTGACGATGAAGAGCGCGGCGAACCGTAAGGAGAGCCGCGGCGCGCACATGCACGAGGACTTCCCCGAGCGCGACGACGCCAATTGGATGAAGCACACCATCACGACCTTCGACGGCTGGGGCGGCAAGAGCGGCGCCACCGCGATCGATTACCGCCCGGTGCACGACTACACGCTCACCGACGACATCGACTACATCAAGCCCAAGAAGCGCGTCTACTGATCAGCGCGCGTCGACCAGGCGCTCGCCCCGCGGCGAGCGCCTGGTCAGGCGGCGCCTTCGAGCCGTTCAGCGAGCCAGCGCGCGATCAGCGCCTCGCGGGTGGTGGCGCTCTCGGTGGCAAGCTGGTCGAGCCGGCGGACGCGCCACGCCGGCAGGTCGAGTGCGACACGCTCGATGTCGTTGATCCGAACGGCTGCGCTCCAGTCGATCAGGTCGCTGATGTCGTCGCCCGCGTCGAAGCTCCGGTCGAACTCCTCATTGCTCATCGGCTCGCTCATAGGCCCTCGCTTCCTCCGGTCGCGCACGGCGCACCGAGATGATCCGGATCCGGTCCCCGCGCTCGGTCACTACGGCCGTCCACAGCCGTCCGTCGATACGGCCGGCGACCAGCCGGCGCGGCTCGACGGCCGCCGATCGTCTCACCGGAATACGCAGCGCCCGTCGATCATGCCACAGCGCACGCGCCGTGGGAAAGTCGATGCCCTGCTTGGGCCGGTTTGCGGCACTCTTCGCTTCGTCGAAGTCGAACACGCTCTATCGTAGACAAGCGTGGCGTGCCGCCTCTGCCGCGCCCGTCTTTTCTTGCCGCCACCGGGAACCCTCGTCCGCCCCGTCGCTTACCCGCGGCATGACCGACAGCAACGCGGCCCGCTACCCGCTCCTCGCCATCCCGCACATCCAGCTCCACGGCACCGTGGACGACATGATGTATGCACGGTTCAAAGAGCAGCTCGCCGGCGTGCCCGCCAACGGGCCGATCGTCGTCTCGCTCACCACGCTCGGCGGTGACCCCGAGATGGCGCGCGCGATGGGCGACTCGATCCGTCTGCTCCGCGAATATACCGGCCGCGAGGCACTGTTCCTCGGCAAGGTCGCGGTCTATTCCGCGGGTGCCACCTTCATGTCGGCCTTCCCGGTCGAGAACCGCTTCCTCACGCGGAACTCGCGCTTGATGATCCACGAGCGCAGCATGACGAGCACTCTCCAGCTCTCCGGCCCGCTCAACACGATCCCGCCGGTCCTCAAGGCCAAGCTCAACGAGATCGCCGATTCGATCCGCATCCAGGAGGAAGGCTTCGCCGATCTCGTCCGCGGCAGCCAGGTGACGCTTGACGAACTCAAGAGGCGCGCCCCCGACAATTGGTATATCGAGGCGAATGAGGCGCGCGACCTGGGCCTGGTGCTCGACGTCATATGACAGAAGCGCCGCGCCGCCAGCCCCCGCGCTGACCCACCGCGGCGAGCCTCACGCGAACGCCGGCGCCTGGCGGAGCTGGTGATAGGCGCTGATCACCTTGGCCAGCATCGCCTCGTGGCTGCGGTCGCCGCCGTTGCGGTCGGGATGGTAGCGGCGCACCAGCTCGGAATAGCGTCGGCGCAGCGCGGCGCGGTCCGCGTCCGCCGCCAGCCCGAGCGTCTCCAGGCTGCGCCGGTCCTCGCCCGACAGCGGCTTGCCGTCGCCTCTCTCGGGCGCGGCGGTACGGCGGAAGCGTGCGCCGATCGCGTCGAGCGGGTCGGTGAAGTCGGCCCAGCGCGGCCCCTGGTCGCCACCGCCCGCGCGCGTGAACGCCCGCGTCGCGCTTTCCCATCCCGCCAGCGGGCGCTGGGCGTGGTGGATCTCCTCCGCGGTCATGCCGTCGAAGTAATTGTAGCCCGCGTTGAACGCGCGGATGTGGTCGAGGCAAAACCAGCGGAAGCGCGGCGGCCCCTCGCCGTTGCCGGCGCCCTCCAGCGGCGGCGCGCGGAATTCGCCGGCCGCGGCGCAGCCGGGGTGCGCGCATTCCTGCGCAGCGCCCTCGACGCGGCCGTGGAATCTCGTCTGTGGTCGATCCTTGTGGGGCTTCACTGAACTGCCGTCGCTTCCCGGACAAAGGAGGGTATATGGGGGCAATGAACGACGCTTCCACCGGGCCGATCGCGGCCGAGATCACCGCCCGTCTCACCGCTGCGCTCGCCCCGTCGCGGCTCGAGGTGATCAACGAAAGCGCGCTGCACCATGGCCATGCCGGCGACGACGGCAGCGGCGAGAGCCACTTCCGCGTGCTGGTCGAGAGCCCCGCCTTCGTCGGCCGCTCGCGGGTCGAGCGCCAGCGGCTGGTCAACCGCGCGCTCGCCGCGCTGCTCGCCGACCATGTCCACGCGCTGGCGATCCGCGCCATTGCGCCGGGCGAGCCGGCGTGAGCGGCTATCGGCTCTGGTACTGGCCGACGATCCAGGGCCGCGGCGAGTTCGTCCGGCTCGCGCTCGAGGCGGGCGGCATCGCCTATGAGGACAGCGCGCGCACGCACGGGATAGAGGCGATGCTCGCCGACATGGCCGCGCACGCGCCATTCGCGCCGTTCGCGCCGCCCTACCTGGTGGCGGACGGCCGCGCCGTGGCGCAGGTCGCGGACATTCTGCTCTATCTCGGCGACCGGCACGGGCTGGCACCGGGCGACGCGGCGATGCGCTATGGGCTCCACCAGCTCCAGCTCACCGTCGCCGACCTGGTGGCCGAGGCGCACAACGTTCACCACCCGGTGGCGGCGATGGCCTATTACGAGGAACAGAAGCCCGAGGCGGCGCGCGCCGCGGCGCAGTTCCGCGACGAGCGCTTGCCCAAATTCCTCGACCACTTCGAGGCGGCGACGCGAGCAGTGGCGGGCGAGTGGGTGGCGGGCGAGCGCTGGAGCTATGTCGACACCTCCCTGTTCCAGGTGATCGCGGGGCTGCGCTACGCCTTCCCGCGGCGGATGGCGACGCTGGCGCCGCGCTACTCCGGTCTGGCGGCGCTGCACGACCGCGTCGCCGTGCTCCCCGGCGTGAGCGCCTATCTCGCCAGCGAGCGGCGGCTGCCGTTCAGCGAGGAGGGCATCTTTCGCCACTATCCCGAGCTCGACGGGGATTGAACCGATCCTCCCCGCTTGGCGGGGAGGATTGTCTCTGCCTTACCCCCGCAGCGAGTCGGGGACGATGCCGCCGCTCTGCTCCAGCGCGCGCATCACGGCGCGGTGAAGCCAGATGTTCATCTCGGCCGAGCCGTCGAGCGCGCCGGTATAGCCGAGCTCGGTGGCGAGCTCCTTGCGGTTGGAGAGGCTCGAGTCGATGTCGAGCAGCTTCATCAGGTCGACGATCGAGGTGCGCCAGTTGAGGTCGGGGTTGGCCTTCGCTTGCGCGGTGGCGGTGAGCACCTGCTCGACATCGACCGGCGCGGCAGGCGCGGCAGGCGCCGCGGGTGCTGCCGGCGCTGCCGGCGCGGCAGGAGCCGCCGGGGCGGCCGCGCCCGGGGTCGCGGGCGTGGCCGGGGTCGCCGGCGTGGCGGGCGCGTCCTTGTGGCCGCCGAACTGGCCGCCGAGCGGGCCCTTGTTGCCGAAGATCGCCGTCTTGATCGCGCCGAAGATGCTCATGTCGCTCACTCCCATCAGGTCCAGGTCGTCCCCGGCAACGTCGGGTCGCCACGAAGGTTCACCGTCGCACTCCGCCAGCAGTGCGTCCGCCTCGGCGCATCCCTCCTCATAGCTGCCCCAATTGTCGGGATCGCTCTCCTCCGGCGTCGGCGGCGTGCGCGCCGCCACGCGAATGCGGCGGATCAGCTCGACCTGCGTCGGGCTGAGCGGTGCGCCGCCGCGGCGCGGGTCCCACGCGCCCGCGGCCTGCTCGGCGCGCGTGCTGCGCGCGGTCGGCGGGGGCGGAACGCCCGCGCGCGCGGCGGCGGCGGTGAACCAGGCGTCGCGCGCGTCGAACAACGCGTCATATTCGTCGTCGGCGTAGCGATCGGGGTGAGGCCCCATCGCGCGCGCCTCGGCCGGGCTGAGCGCGCGCGCATAGGCGCGATCGCCGGGCAGTCCCTGTTCGTCGCCGAAGAAGGCGTAGGGCGGCGGGAAGCGCGTGCGCCAGTCGTGCGCCGCCTCGTCCCACCACACCGGCGGGCGCGAATGTTGCGAATGTTGAGCCTCCGGCGCGGTGTCGTCGGCGATCGGATCGGGCGCGGGCGGGGCGAGCACCACCAGCCCCGCCGCCTCGGCGCGCGCCCATTGCGCCGCGCTCCAATCGTGGCGCGACGCGGCGTCGAGGTCGGCGATCTCGACCTCCTCAGCGCGCGCGGCGCCGACGCGCTGGAACCGGTCCGCCGCGGCGAGCGCGAGGATCGGCGCGAGTTCGCGCGCGAGCGCATCGGCGGCGGCATCGGCCGCGGTCGCGTCGCCGCCGGGCGCGGCCGAGTCGGCGGGGGCGCCGCCGCCGAGCAGCTCGCGCAGCGCGCCGCTGCGCCGCGCCAGGAACAGCCCGGCGCGCGCGGCGCTGCTTTCGGCCGTGACGCAGTCGAGAAAGGCGTCGAACTCCTGCGCGACCAGCCGCGCCGCCTGCGCGTCCGCCGCGGGCGCGGACTCGACCTGGCGGTCGAGCCGCTGGAGCAGCCCGAGCGCGAGCCGGTTGTCGTGGCGGTGGCGCGTGAGGGTGCTGCCGTCGGCGCGGACATAGGTGTCGGTCTGCCCCTCCAGCGCGCGCACCATCAGCATCTCGGCGACGGCTTCCCGCGCGACCAGCGTGGCGGCGCGCCAGCCGAGCGCGAAGGCGCTGCCCTTGGCCGAGCGGCGGAAGGCGAAGGCCGAGGTGGCGGAGAGCCCGACGCGCGCGGCGGCGCGCTCGACGCCATGGCCCTCCGCGATCGCCTCGAGGAAGGCGCGCTGGTTGGTCGCGG
>NZ_JAPYKH010000035.1 GCF_029623345.1 Sphingomonas phyllosphaerae | reverse complement strand
ACCTTGTTTCGGGATCCACCGCGCCGCGTACTCAGGTGCCGCGGCGCCTGCGGGACGGTGGATCCTGAAACGAGTTCAGGACGACGCCGGCGGGGGGAGAGCGCGTCGCCGCCCCGCCGGGTCACGCCGCCGGGTGACCGCGGCGCCGCGACGTGGCAGCGGCCGTACCGATGCCGTCGCCCGAGCCCTCCGCCACCTCGCCGCCCGCCGTCGCCGCGCTCGTCTCGCTGGTGGCGCTCGCGGTCGGGCTGACCCTGCCCGACGTCGACCTGCGGCTCGGGCTGGGCCATCGCAGCGCGCTGACGCACAGCCTGCTGCCCGCGCTGCTGCTGCTCGCGTGGCGCCAGCGCGCCGCCGCCTGCGGGATCGCCGCCGGCATCGCCGTGCACCTCGCCGCCGACTGTTTCCCGCGGCGGATGACCGGCTATGCCACGGTGAAGCTGCCGCTCTTCGGCGCGCTGCCGCCGCTCGAGTCCTACGCCTGGCTCGCGCTCAACGCCGCGGCGGCGCTGCTGCTCGCGGCGTGGTGGGCGCGACGGCTCCACGCGCCGGCCGCGCGCGCGCTCGTCGGGCTGGCCGCGCTCGCCGCGGCGCTGCGTTATCTGTGGCACGATCCCGGCGGCTGGCCGGTGCTCGCGCTGGCAGGCGGAGTGGCCTTCGCGGTGGTGCGGGGGAAGCGACGCTCGCTCTTCCGTCATCCCCCCGATCGCGAGGAACATTAGACGCTGACATGGCACTCGGCGCTCCCCACCTCCGTCATCCCCGCGAAGGCGGGAATCCAGAGACGCTGACCTGGCGCCTCTTTCGCTGAGGTCCGCGCGTCTGGATCACCGCCTGCGCGGGGATGACGATCGGGGAAGGGGGCACGATCATGGGAGGGCGAAGCTAACACTCTTGGGCTTCGCCCCGCCGCCCCTCACTCCGCCGCCACCAGCGTCTCCGCATCGTCGAGCGGGTGCGCCAGCCGGGTGAGCATCTCGCGCGGCACCACCTGCCAGATCGAGGCGATGGTGCGCTCCCAGTCGTCGAGCAGGCCGCGCGACCAGCGGCTGTCGGTCGCCACCGCATGTTCGGCGATGAGCGAGCGCAGCTGCTCCTCCCAATGCGCCGCGGCGACGCGCTGCCAGGTGATGTTCTCCGGGTTGGCGGAGCGCGCGAAGCTGCCGTCGGCGTCGTAGACGAAGGCCATGCCCCCGGTCATGCCCGCGCCGAAGTTGGCGCCGACCGCGCCGAGCACCACCGCGACGCCGCCGGTCATATATTCGCAGCCGTTGGCGCCGCAGCCCTCCACCACCACGGTCGCGCCCGAGTTGCGTACCGCGAAGCGCTCGCCGGCCTGGCCCGCCGCGAACAACTTGCCCGAGGTGGCGCCGTACAGCACGGTGTTGCCGAGGATCGTGTTCTCCTGGCTGCGCAGCGGCGAGGACACCGCCGGGCGGACGATGATGGTGCCGCCGGACAGCCCCTTGCCGACATAGTCGTTGGCGTCGCCGAACACCTCGAGCGTGATGCCGCGGCACAGGAAGGCGCCGAGCGACTGGCCCGCCGAGCCGCGCAGCCGGATCGTCACGTGCCCCTCGGCCAGCGTCGACATGCCGAACTTGCGCGTGATCTCGCTGGAAAGCCGCGTGCCCACCGCGCGGTGCGTGTTGCGCACCGAATAGGTGAGCTGCATCTTCTCGCCGCGCGAGAACACCGGCGCGCCGTCCTTGATGATCTGCGCGTCGAGGCTGTCGGGCACCTCGTTGCGGAAGGTGCTGAGCGAGAAGCGGCGCTCGGCGTCGGTGGCGTCGACCTTGGCGAGGATCGGGTTGAGATCGAGGTCGTCGAGATGCTCGGCGCCGCGGCTGACCTGGCGGAGCAGCTCGGTGCGGCCGATCACCTCGTCGAGGCTGCGCACGCCGAGCCGGGCGAGGATGTCGCGCACCTCCTCGGCGATGAAGGTCATCAGGTTGATCACCTTCTCGGGCGTGCCGACGAACTTCTGCCGCAGCGCCTCGTCCTGCGTGCAGACGCCGACCGGGCAGGTGTTCGAGTGGCACTGGCGCACCATGATGCAGCCCATCGCCACCAGGCTGAGCGTGCCGATGCCGAACTCCTCCGCGCCCAGGATTGCGGCGACGACGATGTCGCGCCCGGTCTTGAGCCCGCCGTCGGCGCGCAGCTTGATCCGCCCGCGCAGGCCGTTGAGCGTGAGCACCTGGTTCACCTCGGAGAGCCCCATCTCCCACGGCGTGCCGGCATATTTGATGCTGGTCTGCGGGCTGGCGCCGGTACCGCCGACATGGCCCGAGACGAGGATCACGTCGGCGTGCGCCTTGGCGACCCCGGCCGCGACCGTGCCGATCCCCGCCGAGCTGACCAGCTTGACGCAGACGCGCGCGCGCGGGTTGATCTGCTTGAGGTCGTAGATCAGCTGCGCCAGGTCCTCGATCGAGTAGATGTCGTGGTGTGGCGGCGGGCTGATCAGCGTCACGCCCGGGGTGGCGTGGCGCAGCTTGGCGATGAACTCGGTCACCTTGAAGCCGGGGAGCTGCCCGCCCTCGCCGGGCTTGGCGCCCTGCGCGACCTTGATCTCGATCTCGTCGCAGGCGTTGAGATACTCGGCCGTCACGCCGAAGCGCCCGCTGGCGATCTGCTTGATCACCGAGTTGGCGTTGTCGCCGTTGGCATAAGGCGTGTAGCGCGCCTTGTCCTCGCCGCCCTCGCCGGAGACCGCCTTCGCGCCGATCCGGTTCATCGCGATCGCCAGCGTCTCGTGCGCCTCGGGCGAGAGCGCGCCGAGCGACATGCCCGGCGTGACGAAGCGCTTGCGGATCTCGGTGATCGCCTCGACCTGGTCGACCGGCACGCCCTCGGTGGGAAAGTTGAACTGGAGCAGGTCGCGCAGGTAGATCGGCGGCAGGTCGGCGACGCCGCGCGAGAATTGCAGGTAGCTCGAATAGCTGTCGGTCGCCACCGCGGTCTGCAGCAGGTGCATCAGCTGCGCCGAATAGGCATGCGCCTCGCCATTGTGACGCTGGCGGTAGAAGCCGCCGATCGGCAGCGTCGCCACCGCCTGATCGTACGCCGCCTCGTGCCGCTCGGTGGCGTTGACGTGGAGCGAGGCATAGCCCTCGCCCGAGATCTTGGCCGGCATGCCCGGGAACAGGTCGTTGACGAGGCTGCGGCTGAGCCCGACCGCCTCGAAATTATAGCCGCCGCGATAGCTGGAGATCACCGAGATCCCCATCTTGCTGAGGATCTTGAGCAGCCCCTCCTCGATCGCCTTCTTGTGCCGCGCGAGGCAGTCCTCGAGCGACAATTTGCCGAACAGCCCGCGCGCGTGGCGGTCGGCGATCGCGGCCTCGGCGAGATAGGCGTTCACCGTGGTGGCGCCGACGCCGATCAGCACCGCGTAATAATGCGTGTCGAGGCACTCGGCCGCGCGCACGTTGATCGAGGCGTAGGAGCGCAGGCCGCGGCGGACGAGGTGCGTGTGCACCGCCGCAGCGGCGAGCACGCCCGGGATCGCGACGCGCTCCTCGCTGATATGCTCGTCGGTGAGGAACAGCTCGCTCTTGCCCTCGCGCACCGCCTGTTCGGCCTGGTTGCGGATGCGCTGGATCGCGGCGCGCAGCTTCTCGGGGCCGCCGCCCGCCTCGAAGGTGCAGTCGATGTCGGACGCGGCCTGGCCGAAATAGCCCTTGAGCCGCGCCCAGTCGGTCGAGGTCAGCACCGGGCTGTCGAGCACCAGCACGCGCTCGCGCCGGTCCTCGGTGTCGAGGATGTTGGCGAGGTTGCCGAAGCGCGTGCGCAGCGACATGACGTAGCGCTCGCGCAAGGGATCGATCGGCGGGTTGGTCACCTGGCTGAAGTTCTGGCGGAAGAACTGGCTGATCAGGCGCGGCTTGTCCGAGATCACCGCGAGCGGCGTGTCGTCGCCCATCGAGCCGATCGCTTCCTTGCCGCTCTCGACCATCGGCGACAGGATCAGCTCCATGTCCTCGATCGTCTGGCCCGCGGCGACCTGGCGCCGCGTGAGGTCGGCGCGGGCGTAGCGGGTGAGCGTGTCGACGGGCGCGGGGGGCAGGTCGGCCATGGTGGAGAACTCGCCGATCATCGCGGCATAGTCCTGCTCGGCGGCGATACGGTCCTTCACCTCGCGGTCGCGCAGCACGCGGCCCTCGTGCAGGTCGACCGCGATCATCTGCCCCGGCCCGAGCCGGCCCTTGGCGATCACCGTGCTCTCGGGCACCACCACCATGCCCGCCTCCGAGCCGACGATCAGCAGCCCGTCGGCGGTCTCGGTGAAGCGCAGCGGGCGCAGCGCGTTGCGGTCGACCCCGCCGACCGCCCAGCGCCCGTCGGTCATCGCCAGCGCGGCGGGGCCGTCCCACGGCTCCATCACCGAGGCGAGATACTGGTACATCGCGTGGTGCGCCGGCGGCATGTCGTCCGAATAGGCCTCGGGCACCAGCATCAGCTTGGCGGTGGGCGCGTCGCGGCCCGAGCGGCAGATCGCCTCGAACGTGGCGTCGAGCGCAGCGGTGTCGGAGGCGCCGGCGGGGATCACCGGCTTGATGTCCTCCGAATGCTCGCCGAACGCGATCGAGGCCATGCGGATCTCGTGGCTGAGCATCCAGTTCTTGTTGCCGCGCACGGTGTTGATCTCGCCGTTGTGGGCGAGGCAGCGGAACGGCTGCGCCAGCCACCATTGCGGGAAGGTGTTGGTGGAATAACGCTGGTGAAAGATCGCGACGCGGCTCTCGAAGCGCTGGTCCTGCAGGTCGGGATAGAAGACCGACAGGCTCTCGGCGAGGAACAGCCCCTTGTAGATGATCGAGCGGCAGCTCAGCGAGCAGACGTAGAAGCCCTGGATCTGCGCCGCGATCACGCGCTTCTCGATGCGGCGGCGGACGAGGTACAGGTTCTTCTCGAACTCCTCGGCCGAGACCTGATCGGGCAGCGGCCCGGCGATCATGATCTGCTCGATCTCGGGGCGCGTGGACTGCGCCTTGAGCCCGATCACCGACACGTCGACCGGCACCTGGCGCCAGCCGTAGATGGTGTAGCCCGCCTCGATGATCGCGCTCTCGACGATGGTGCGGCAGGTCTCCTGCGCGCCGAGATCGGTGCGCGGCAGGAACACCATGCCGACCGCGAGGCGGTTGGGCATCAGCTTGTGCCCGCTGGCGGCGACGCAATCGTCGAAGAAGCGCACCGGCAGGTCGACGTGGAGGCCGGCGCCGTCGCCGGTCTTACCGTCGGCGTCGACCGCGCCGCGGTGCCACACCGCCTTGAGCGCGTCGATCGCGGACTGGACGACGCGGCGCGAGGCGCGCCCGTCGGTCGCGGCGACGAGGCCGACGCCGCACGCGTCGCCCTCGAATTCGGGGCGGTACATGCCGTGCGTGGCGAGGTGGGTGCGGGGATCGGTCATTGGGAGAGACCTCCGTTGGCAACGAACGACTGGGCCGATCGTGCGGTCTGTGTCAGCAGCGGGATGGCGGCATGCGCCTGGGTCAGCAGGTCGAGCTGCGCCTCGGGCGCGAGCGGGTAATCATGGACCAGCCGGTTGCGCAGCCGGATGATCGCGGTCCAGGCGAAGCCGTCGTCCAGGATGCCGAGCTTCTCGGCGAAGTTCGCGTGGTCCTGGGCGAACCAGCCGCGCGTCTCGACCAGCATCAGCTTGGGCAACAGCCGAAACAGCCGGGCGAGCTGATCCTCGGTCTGCTCGACCGACTTGAGCAGCGCGCGCGAGGCGACACGCCGGCCGCGATCCATCGCAGCGAACTCCGTGGTGTCACGCGGGAGGGTGCCGAGCGCCTCGGCGTCCTCGTCAAGCGCGACGAGGAGCGCGTCGAGCCGGGCGAGGATGGCGTGCAGCACGTCGGTCTCGCCCTGGGTCACAGCACGATCCCGTCGCGATAGGCGATCTGCTCGAAGCCGCGCGGCGTGCCGCCGCGCTGGGTCACGATCACGTCCACCTTCTGCGGCTCGATGCGGCGGAACAGCACGTCCTCGAAGGTGCCGCGCGCGCGCCACTCGTCGTCGAGCGGGTCGGTCTCGACGTGCAGGTCGATGTCGCCGCCGCGCAGGTCGTCGCGCACGCGGCTGCCGAACAGGCGCACCACCGCGCCCTCGCCGAACGCCTCGCGCGCGGCCTCCTTGATCGCCGCGACATAGTCGGGCGGCAGCCTCACGCGGCGACCTTCTCGCTCTTCGCTTTCGCCCGCAGATACTGGTGCATCGTCGCCGCGACGTCGCGGCCGTCGCGGATCGCCCATACCACCAGGCTGGCGCCGCGGACGATGTCGCCCGCCGCGAACACGCCGTCGAGGCTGGTCATCAGCGTCTTGGAATCGACCAGCACGGTGCCCCAGCGCGTGACGCCCAGCTCGGGCGCGTCCCACAGCAGCGGCAGCTCCTCGGCGTCGAAGCCGAGCGCCTTGATCACCAGGTCCGCCGCCATCGTCTCGGCGCCGCCGGGGGCGACCTCGGGCGCGCGCCGCCCGCTCGCGTCGGGCGCGCCGAGCCGCATGCGGTTGACCTCGACCGCGCTCACCTTGCCCTCCGCGCCGGTGAACTTGGCGGGGGCGGCGAGCCAGACGAACTCGACGCCCTCCTCCTCGGCGTTGGCGACCTCGCGCTGCGAGCCCGGCATGTTGGCGCGGTCGCGGCGGTAGAAGCACTTCACGCTGGTGGCGCCCTGGCGGATCGCGGTGCGGACACAGTCCATCGCGGTGTCGCCGCCGCCGATCACCACCACGTCGCGCCCCGCGGCGTTGAGCGAGCCGTCCTCGAAGGCGGGAACATGGTCGCCGAAGCCCTTGCGGTTCGACGCGGTGAGGAAGTCGAGCGCGGGGACGACCCCGGCGAGGTCGTTGCCGGCGAGGTCGATCGCGCGCGCCTGGTAGACGCCGGTCGCGATCAGCAGCGAGTCGTGGCGCGCGCGCAGTTCGTCGAGCGTGGCGTCGCGGCCGACCTCGAAGCCCTCGTGGAAGACGATCCCGCCCGCCTTGAGCCGCTCGACCCGGCGCATCACCACCGGCTTCTCCAGCTTGAAGCCGGGGATGCCATAGGTCAGAAGCCCGCCGGCGCGGTCGTGGCGGTCGTAGACGTGGACCTCATAGCCGTGGCCGCGGAGATATTCCGCCGCGGTGAGCCCGGCCGGGCCGGCGCCGATCACGCCGACCGACTGGCCGCGCGCGGGGCCGGGGACGAGCGGCTCGACCCAGCCCTCTTCCCAGGCGGTGTCGGTGATGAACTTCTCGACCGAGCCGATCGTCACCGCGCCGTGGCCGCTGAACTCGATCACGCAATTGCCCTCGCACAGCCGGTCCTGCGGGCAGATGCGGCCGCAGATCTCGGGCATGGTCGAGGTGGCGTTGCTCAGCTCATATGCCTCGCGCAGCCGGCCCTCGGCGGTGAGCCGCAGCCAGTCGGGGATATGGTTGTGGAGCGGGCAGTGGACCGAGCAATAGGGCACGCCGCACTGCGAGCAGCGTCCGGCCTGGTCCTCCGCCGCGGGGGTGGCGTAGCGTTCGGCGATCTCGCGGAAATCGTCGGCGCGGTCGGCCGCGCCGCGCTTGGCGGGATAGGATTGCGCGCGTTCGACGAACTTGAGCATGTCGGCCATCGGTGTCCTCCGATCGCCGACGTGTCACACCGATATAGGCGAGTCACGCGCTTTCTAGTCGATACGTCAGCAAAGCTGCCGCAAAAACTTCGATTGTTGCGCGGCCGCGCAGCGTCCTTCCTCTCGGGCGCGAGAAGAAGGTCCGCTCCGGATCAATGTAGCGCGAGCAGGACGAGCGCGAGCGTGCCCGCGACGATGCGATACCAGGCGAAGGGCGCGAAGCCGTGCTTGGTCACGACCCCCATGAACCAGCGGATCACCAGCAGCGCGACGATGAAGGCGACGACGAAGCCGATCGCGATCGCGCCGTAATCGACGTGGCCGGGCAGGTCGCGGCTCTTCCACAGCGCCAGCGTGGTGGCGCCGAGCATCGTCGGGATCGCGAGGAAGAAGCTGTACTCGGCGGCGGTCTCCTGATCGACGCGCATCGCGCGCGCGCCCATGATCGTCGCGCCCGAGCGGCTGACGCCGGGGATCATCGAGATGCACTGGACGACGCCGATGCCGAGCGCGACGCGCCACGACATCGTCTCCACCTCGCTCTTGGGGGCGGGGGGGACGGTGCGCTCGATGAACAGGATCGCGATGCCGCCGACGATCAGCGCCACCGCCACCACGGTCGGGCCCACGCCGGGCGCCTCGAGCACCTTGCGGATCGAGGAATAAGCGATCGCGCCGACCACCGCGGAGGGCAGGAAGCCGAGCAGCACGTTGCGGGTGAAGCGGATCGCGCCGGGATCACGCCGCAGCAGCCCCTGGCCGACGTGGAGGAAGCGCCGCCAGAACAACACGATCACCGCCAGGATCGCGCCCAGCTGGATGACGATGTCGAAGGTGGCGTCGGCTTCCTTGAGCCCCAGCAGCGCGCCGGCGAGCACGAGGTGCCCGGTGGAGGAGACGGGCAGGAACTCGGTGACCCCCTCGACGATGCCGAGGAGGATGGTGATCAGCAGGTCGTTCAATGTCGTTCTCCCCCCGAGCTCAGCGGCGCGTCTCCCGCGCGCCGATCAGCCCGCGGTCTGGTTGATCATGCTGAAGCGCCCCGCCTTGCGGTAGCGCACCAGCCAGTTGGGCGCGACCGCGTCGATCGGGGTCGGCTCGACGCCGAGCGCGGCCAGCCCCGCGGCGCCCTGGCCGACGACGCTGTCGTGGCCGAGCAGCTTCCACTGGTCGCCCGAGATCGGCGCGAGCGGCAGCGCGGCGAGCAGCGCGCCCGCGCCGTCGGGCACCGTCACGAAATGCGGGCGGCGGCCGATATGCTCGGCGACGCGGCGGTTGAGCTCGAGCATCGTCAGCACCTCGGGCCCGCCCAGCTCATAGGTGCGGCCGGCGTGCGCGTCGCGGTCGGCGAGCGCGGCGAACACCGCCTGCGCGACGTCGACGACATAGACCGGCTGGAAGCGCGCCGCGGGGCGCAGCACCGGCACCACCGGCAGCCGCGCGATCATCCCGGCAAAGCGGTTGAGGAACTGGTCCTCGCGCCCGAACACGGTGGAGGGGCGCAGGATCGTCGCGGTCGGGTCGGCCTGGCGCAGCGCCTGCTCGCCCGCGCCCTTGGTGCGCGCGTAGACCGAGTCGCCGTCCGCGTCGGCGCCGATCGCGGAGACATGGACCAGCGCGGCGCCCGCGTCGCGCGCCGCCTCGGCGACGATGCGCGCGCCCTCGACATGGACGCGCTGGAGATTGCCCGCGAAGGTGCCGACCAGATTGACCACCGCGTCCGCGCCCGCGACCGCGCGCTGGATCGTCTCGGGCCGCGCGATGTCGGCGGCGACGAACTGGGTCTGCCCCAGCCCGCCGAGCGGCTTGATGAAGAAGGCCTGGCGCGGGTCGCGCTGCGCCACGCGGACGCGCGCGCCGGTCTTGAGCAGGGCCTGCGCGACATAGCGCCCGAGGAACCCCCCGCCGCCGATCAGCGTGACCAGTCTGTCGTTCATGCCGTCCTTCATCTCGAACGCCTTTCCGCTACGCGCGCCGCTCTGCCCGCCGCGCCGGCCGATGACAAGGCCGGATGCGGCAGTGCGGCGAGGTTCGTAAAAATGCGTGTTGACAAGGGCGGCGACCACCCCCTAGAGGCGCCGGCCTACCCCGTGCCCAGATGGCGGAATTGGTAGACGCACCAGCTTCAGGTGCTGGCGATCGCAAGGTCGTGGAGGTTCGAGTCCTCTTCTGGGCACCATTTCCCGACAACGGCAGGGACCTGCCGGCCACCGGCCCCCGCATCGATCTCCGCCGTGGGCGCTGCCCGCGCCGAGGAAGTCGGACGTCGTCTTCTGCGCCTGCCAGCGACGGCTCGGCTGCCGGCCCGCAGGCGCAGGGCGCGCGCTACACCGCGGTCCTGCCCTCGGCGAACCTGAGCTACGAGATCACCCCCGAGCTGTTGCTGCGCGGCGCGGTCGGGCGGGCGCTGAGCCGTGCCGATCTCAACGACCTGCGCTACGGCGAGTCCTGGGCCGGGCAGGCCGGGCGGCTGACGCTGGGCCTCGGCAACCCGGCGCTCAAGCCGCAGTTCGCGACCGATTACGACCTGTCGCTCGAATATTATCTGTCGAAGGTGAGCTACGTCTCGGTCGCGGGCTTCCGCAAGGATCTCTCCGACCTGTTCCAGTCGCGGACGATCCAGGCGACGCTGCCGCTCGCGCCCGAGCGCGTCTTCGTCACCCAGACGGTCAATCTCGCACGCGGACGCGTCGACGGCGTCGAGGTCGCGGCGCAATATACGCTGGGCGATCGCTTCGGCTGGCTCTCCGGCCTGGGAGTGAGCGCCAATTACACGCATGTCGA
Source organism: Sphingomonas phyllosphaerae (assembly GCF_029623345.1). Classification (GTDB taxonomy): domain Bacteria; phylum Pseudomonadota; class Alphaproteobacteria; order Sphingomonadales; family Sphingomonadaceae; genus Sphingomonas; species Sphingomonas phyllosphaerae_C. The sequence goes on along the minus strand of NZ_JAPYKH010000035.1, from coordinate 9,960 downwards.
CGCCAGGACGCGCGGTGCCGCCGGCGCGTGCGGCTTCACCGGTATCTCGCCCGATTCGTACAATGCCAGCGGCTTCTACGATAACGGTCGGCTGGAGCTGCGCGCCTCGTACAATTGGCGCTCGTGCTGGACGATGGCGTGCGACTGGGGCGGGGCCGGGGTCGACCAGGTCCATGCCGCTTATGGCCAGGTGGATCTCGCGCTGCGCTACAATTTCAACCCGACGCTGCAGCTCTTCGCCGACGTCACCAACCTCGCCGACGCCGACAGCCTGATCGACGGCGGAGTCGGATCGCGCTTCATCGAGCGCGGCGTCAGCTATCGCCGCGTCAACGCCGGGGCACGGCTGCGCTTCTGACGCGCGGCCGCGCCGCGGCTCAGAGGCTGATGCCGCGCCGGGCCATCTCGCGCGCGGCCATCTCGCCCAGCGCGCCGCGGCGCTCGCCCCGGAAGATGTCGGCCAGGTCGAGCAGGTCCTCGTTCTCGAGGCCCGCGACCGAGCGCTCCACCTCGGCCAGCATCGTCACCGCACGCGCGTCTCGGGCGGCAAGCCGCTTCTTCCGGGTTCTCAGCATGTCACCCGCGTAACATGATGCGGCGCCGTGCGGGAGCCCCCTGTGGAAGTCGATGCCGCGGCGCCGTGGGCCGCGACGCGGGCCGGCGGGCGGGACCGTTCGCCGCCGCTCTGACCCGGCGCGGGGATCCGGCGCGGGCAGCGGCTTGCCTTGTTGGAGAATGTTGCTCAGATGTTCTCGTTGCGTTCAAGGTGGAGCGACACGAGTTGAAGTTCAATCCTTGGCATGATCCACACGACGGCCGCTTCACGTCGGATCCGGGAGGTGACGGCGGCACGAAAATTGCGCTGACCGAGGATCGGGAACTGCCGCCGGTTCGCACGCGGGCGGAAGCAGACGCATGGCGCGCCGAGCAGCTTTCGCGTCACGGTGACCGGCCGGATAATCGCGCAGCGATCGAGGCGCGGTACCAGCAGTATCTGCGTGCACTGGCGGCTCAGCCGCACGATCCGGCGGCGGCGACGGTCGACTTCGCCGCCGGTGTCGGCGAGGGCGTGACCGATGTCGCATTGAGGAGCGCCGCCGGCCTCAAAGCCGCGCTTACCACTAACCCTTTAACCACGATCGCGGAGACTAACGCCGGCGTGGCGGCGATGATCGACGGGGCGATATCGGCGGAGGACACGCCGGCGCACGTCCAACTGGCCCGCGCCGCCGCCGCCGTGGCAAACGCGTCGCCGCGGGAGCTCGGTCACGCCGTCGGCGCGACCGCGGCGGAGGTCGGGATCGCGGTCGCGCCCGGTGCGGCGATCAACAAAATCGCGAGATTGCGGCGCCTGAGTGCCGTGGCGCCGCGCGAGCAGCTGCTGCCGCCAGACATCGGGTGGATGGAGGAGCCTCACACGTCCGACGCTCCGTGGGTGGTGTATAACGACGGCGCCACCGGTGCCCGACCGAACCAGGCGCCCACGCTGACTCGAACCATGCCGAATGGGAGAATTCGGCCGGTCAAGTTCGACGGGATCGACGGCGACTATCTGATCGAGCGTAAGCTGGGTTTGCAGGATCGCGCCGGCTCGCGCGGACAGATGGCAGGCAGGCGCAGGCGCTGGAGGAGCAACGGCAATTTGCCGTCTGGGAAGTAGAGGACGCTTATCACGCCAAAATAGCCAGTAGAATGGCCAGAAAGGTTGGAACGAGGAGGATCAAGGTGAGGATCGTAAAGCCATGACGATATTGGATCTCGCTCGTATCTACGCGTCAGCCTATATTTTCATCGAACAGGTCGGCGAGGAGCTGCTTGATCTCGACGCCAACGTCAGATTGGGAGAGTTTATCGGATTTGCACTCGATCACGTGGGACTGGAGCATTTTCCTTCCCTGATCGCCGCGTTGGGAGCTGTTGCCGACACGCTGGAGAGCGAACGGGCCTCGATCGTCCGTGACATACCGGAGAGTCACGGACTGCCGTACCGGTTGGAGCTGTCGACGAGAGTCGAGGCGAATATCGCCTCCCAGCGCGCGGTCTGCGAGCTCGCGGGCATCGTTCCCATCGCGGCGGTGGCGGCGCATGTCGTGGCGGTCTTCACCCTGCTGCTCGAGCGCTGCGGCGACGAGGAGATCGAGCCCGGCGTCGACGACGAGGGGATGCGGCGGCTCGCGGCGACGCTCCACGCGCTGCCGCCGGCGTCGCTCGCCGAGCTGGTCGCCGCCTTCGACGTGATCGCGTCCGATTTCACCAGCGACGCCGATGCCGTCCGCGCGATCCCGCGCGACTTCAAGCTGCTGGAGGCGCTGGCGGGTGCGGCGCCGGTGGTGGAGGCACCCGCGACGCTGCGCCGCGCGCGCGCCGGCCTTCCGCCCCGCGTCTCCGTGCCGCGGCTGATCGGGTGACGATTGCCGGCGGGGAACCGGCGAACCTCCGAAGTCGGCGAGCTCCTGCAGGCGCGGGCAGGAGGGACGGGGCGGGCGGTCGGGGGCCTATGGTCGCGGAGCGACCGCCCGGCGCCCGCGACCGCCGTGCTCCCGCGCACGGGAGCCGGGGAGCTCGACCTCCATCGCCCCGTCCCGCTCTAGCACAGCCCTGCGCCATCCTCCGCCTCGACTCGACATTGCGCCGCGAGTCGCGGGCGCTAGGAGCGCTCGTTGTGTCATCGCAACGAACATTCGTCCTGCTCGCCGTCGCGCTGCTCGCGCGCTCCTCCGCCGATCTCCCCGCCCATGCCGAGCCGTCGCGGCTCGCGCCGCCGCCGCGGATCGGCGCGACCGAATGGCGCCAGCGGATCGATCCCGCGCCGCGCGGGTCGGCGCTGCTGCGCCAGGCGATGCTCGACGAGCACAATCGCGCGCGCGCCGAACTGGCGCTCCCCCCGCTCGGCTGGGACGAGACGCTGGCGCGCGCCGCCGACGCCTACGCCCGCGAACTGGCGCGCACCGGCCGCTTCGCCCACGCCGTCCAGCCGCGCGGCCGCCAACGCCAGGGCGAGAACCTCTTCGCCGGCACGCGCGACGCTTATGCTTATGCCGAGATGGTGCGCTGGTGGCTCGACGAGCGTCGTGCTTTTGTCAACGCGCCCTCGCCGCGCTTCAGCCGCACCGGGCGCTGGCAGGACGCGGTGCATTACGCGCAGATCGTGTGGCGCGGCACCGCGCGGCTCGGCTGTGCGCTCGCGGCGGGGCGGCGCGACGACGTGCTCGTGTGCCGCTACGCCCCGGCGGGCGAGACGATCGGCGAGACGGCGTACTGAGGCAGGGCGGTGGCCGTAGACCATTGACCCGCCGTGCTGCTGCGACCGCAGGCGCCCGGGGCCGCCTGCGCCACCGTCGCGGCGCTGGGCCTCGGCGTGCGCCGCAGCACGCCGGCGGTCGAGACGAGGTGGAACGGCCTCTAGCCCGGCGCCGCCGCCGAGCCGGCGAGCAGCCCGCCGTCGATCGTCAGCTCGGCGCCGGTGAGATAGGTCGCCTCGTCCGAGGCCAGCATCACCGCCACCGCGGCCACCTCCTCGGCGTGGCCGAAGCGGCGCAGCGGCGTGTCCGCCACCAGCGCGCGCATCCGCTCCGCGCGCGCGGGGCCGTCGCCCAGCATCGCCTCCCACATCGGGGTGAGGATCGCGCCGGGGTGGATCGAGTTGCAGCGGATCGCCCAGCCCTGCTGCGCGCAGTAGAGCGCGACGCTCTTGCTGTGGTTGCGCACCGCCGCCTTGGACGCGGCATAGGCGGCGGCGCCGGGCACCCCCACCATCCCCGAGCGTGACGAGACGTTGATGATCGCGCCGCGCCCCGCCGCCTTCATTGCGCCGATCGCGTAGCGACAGCCGAGGAAGGTGCCGTCGAGGTTGACGCGGTGGACCGCGCGCCAGTCCGCCAGCGTCGCATGTTCGGGGTCGTGCGCGACCGCGCCCGCCTCGAACCCGGTCACGCCCGCGTTGTTGACCAGCACGTCGAGCGCGGGAAGGTGGCGCGCGAGCCGCGCCCAGTCGCCTTCCTCGCGCACGTCGAGCGCGCGGAAGGTACAGCCGATCGCGGCGGCGGCGGCGGCGCCCTCCGCTTCGTTCACGTCGGTGAGAAGCACGCGCGCGCCCTCGGCGTGGAAGCGCGCGGCGATGGCGCGGCCGATGCCGCGCGCCGCGCCGGTGACGACGCAGGTCTTGCCGTTCAATCGTGTCATGTCGGTCTCGGGTCAGGAGAGCAGGGGGCGGCGGATGCCGCCGGGCCGGGCCGCCTCAGCGGCGATGCGGGACCATGTGCGTCGACTCCGTTGACCCGTGGGCAGGATAGGCTGGGATTGCGGCGAGGGGAAGCGGGGGAGGGGTGTGGCGAGGTGGCGTAGGGCGAACCGACCGCTGGCGAGGGCTAGCGATCCCGGTGCCCTTCGTTATCCCGGACGTGGGCGGCGCGCGCCGAGCCGCGCGCCGGAAGCGCGTCGCTTGCTCGACACGGCCGGCGACGCCACGCATATCGTCCTGTGTCAGGCGAGGTCGCCTCATCCCTGCCGTCATCCCGGACCACGTCCGGGATGACGGCGCGGGGAGGGGAGAGGTCCTGCACGATCGGGGCGCGCATCTCAGGCGAGAGCGGAAGACGTCGCCCCTCACCCCAGCAACACCCCGTTACTTTTTGCGCGTCGCCGCGTTCTTGCCCTGGATCAACGAGGAAGCTTGTTTATGAGGCGGTTGCTCACCGTGGCGCTGGGATGGGCCGTCGCGCTCCTCGGCGGCTTCTTCGCGGTCGCCGGGGGCGTGCTCGCGTCGCTCGGCGGCTCGCCTTATTACCTCGTCGCCGGCGTCGCGATGGTGGCGAGCGGGGCGCTGCTCGGGCGCGGGCACGCCGCCGGGCGCTGGCTCTATGGCGCGGTCTGGGCCGGCACCCTGCTGTGGGCGCTGTGGGAGGTCGGGCTCGACGGGCTCCAGCTGATCCCGCGGCTGGTCGCGCCGACCGTGCTGCTCGCGCTGGTGCTGCTGACCGGCTGGCGCCGCGGGCCGCGCGCCCGCTCGCGCGCGGTGCCCGCGGTGGCCGCGGGCGTGGCCGCGCTCGCCGGGCTCGGGCTGATGCTCGGCCACCAGGACGTCGCCGCGCAGGGGACGACGCCGGGGAGTGCATCGCGCGCCGCGCTCGCCGCGGCGCCGACCGGCGCGGCCGACGCCGACTGGCGCGACTATGGCGGCACCCCCGCGGGGCGGCGCTACTCGGCGCTGGCGGACATCACGCCGCAGAATGTCGGGAAGCTCCAGCTCGCCTGGACGCAGCGCACCGGCGACCTGCCGATGCCGGCGGAGGCGACCGAGCACAAACGCGAATATCATTCCGAGTCGACCCCGATCCACATCGGCGACACGCTCTACACCTGCACGCCGCACTCCTTCGTCCAGGCGATCGACGCCACCACGGGCAAGACCAAGTGGAGCTGGCACGAGGCCGCGCGGGTCGAGGGCAACAATTACCTCGTCTGCCGCGGCGTCACCTATTTCGAGGCGCCCGCGGGCACGCCCTGCCCGCGGCGCATCTTCGCGCCGACGTTCGACGCGCGGCTGGTCGCGCTCGACGCCGACACCGGCCGCCCGTGCCCGAGCTTCGGCCAGGGCGGCGCGATCGACCTGCGCGCCAACATGGGCACGTCCAAGCCCTCGGACCAGATCGGCACCACGCCCCCGGTGGTGGTGAACGGCCGGCTGATCATCGGCGAGCGCATCACCGACAACGTCAACCGCGACATTCCCTCGGGCGTCGTGCGCGCCTATGACCCGGTCTCGGGCGCGCCGGTCTGGGCATGGGACGTCGGCCGCTCGGCCGACGCGATCCCTCCGCTGCCCGCGGGGCAGGTCTATACCCGCGGCACGCCCAACGTCTGGGGGGCGATCACCGCCGACCCCGACAACGGCTTGGTCTATCTGGGCACCGGCAACGCCTCGCCCGATTACTGGATCGGCTATCGCCGCCCGTTCGACGACCGCTTCGGCAGCGCGATCGTCGCGCTGGAGGCGCAGACCGGCAAGCTGCGCTGGGTGCGCCAGCTGGTCCACCGCGACATGTGGGACATGGACCTGCCGATCGGGCCGTCGCTGTTCGACTATCGCGCGCCGAACGGGCAGGTGATCCCGGCGCTGATCCAGACGACGAAGATGGGACAGGTGTTCTTCCTCAACCGGCTGACCGGCGCGCCGATCGCCGCGATCACCGAGCACAAGGTGCACACCGACGGCGCGACGCCGGGCGTGCGCGTCTCGCCGACCCAGCCCTTCTCGACCGGCATGCCGAGCTTCACCCCGCCTGCGCCGACCGAGGTGGCGACCTGGGGCGCGACGCCGATCGACCAGCTCTTCTGCCGCATCGACATCCGCCGCGCGCAGGGCACCGGCATCTACCAGCCGATGGGGCTCAAGCCGATCATCGGCCACCCGGCGTTCGACGGCGTCACCGACTGGGGCGGCGCGGCGGTCGATCCGGTGCGCGGGGTGATGACGGTCAACACGATGGAGATGCCGTTCAAGCTGTGGCTGATGCGGCGCGACGACCCGCGCGCGGCGGCGCTGATGAAGCAGAAGCAGGGCGGCGAGAACGCGATGCAGGCACAGCTGCAGACGCAATATAACACGCCCTATGTCGCGGTGGTGAAGGCGTGGGTCGGCGTCTTCGGCGCGCCCTGCGTCGCGCCGCCATGGGGGCATCTCACCGCGGTCGACCTCGGCACGCGCAAGGTGCTGTGGCGCGAGGTGCTGGGCACCGCGCGCGACACCGGGCTGTTCGGCTCGCACCTCGGCGTGCCGCTCAAGACCGGCGTGCCCAACCTCGGCGGCTCGATCATCACCGCGGGCGGGCTGGCCTTCATCGGCGCCACCACCGACCAATATCTGCGCGCCTTCGATCTCAGCACCGGCAAGGTGGTGTGGAAGGCGCGGCTGCCCGCGGGGGCGCAGGCGACGCCGATGACCTACCGCGGGCGCGATGGGCGGCAATATGTCGTGATCACCGCGGGCGGGCACGGCGCGCTGGGAACGCGGTACGGGGACTATACGCTGGCGTACGCGCTGCCGCGGACGTGAGGGGACGGGAGGAGCGGGGCATCCCTCTGCCCCTTCTCGCCTCCCAGCCGTCGGCATCGTCACCTCACCGCGCGCCGCGCGCAGGGGTCAGAGCGTGAAGTGAGCCGCATCCTCGTCGGGCGGCCACGGAGGATAGATGATGGGCTTGTCACCGAAAAATTGCCGGACCACGCGCTGCACGCGGTCTAGCAACAATTCTTCAGGGTCGATCGCGTCCGGGTAGATGTACGTCGCCTCGAAGCGCCCGTCGCGAACGAGGTACTCGATCGCAGCCCAGCGATCATCGGATGGCTGCGCCTCCCACAGGTCAAGCAATGCGTCGCCGAGCCGATCGAGTTCTGGCCGACGGTAGAGAATGTGATTGCAGAGGTCCTTGTGGATTGACGGAGCGACGTACCCTTCGTCCACCTCGGCATATAGAAGAGTGTTATCGAGCGGATAGTCTCCGTCCTCTACGAGGAGATTTCCTATTCCAATTAGAAAAGGTACGTTCTCGTCGCTCAGCGTTGTTTCCTTGATTGATCCCTAAATTTCACGCTGTGCTCGGAACCATTCACCTTCCAGAATACATCTTTTGTTGATGGTCGGACGGAGCTACCGTCGAACGCAGGCCTAATCTGAACCTCGATATCTCGACCTTCGTGCTTTGATCTGGCCCATTGATCCTCCATCGAGCGATAGAGACCGCGGTTGAAATTGGCGTCCTGAGCAAAGTGATCGAAGGCGTCTGTCGGGCCGTTGGACCGGGCAGCTATATAGTCCCCCCATCGTCGCTTGGCCGTCGCTCCGATCCTCCTGCCTTCGCCTGCGCCGCCCGGGAGCGGACAGGTATAGCGGCGATCGTCAGATGCCCGGCGACCCGCCTCGTCCGCCCACGCGAGTCGATCTCGAAGGCGTAGCCGTTGCGCGTCACCGTGTGTCGTTGATCGCGCTGGTCAACGTTGGCCCCGGGTGCGGGCGGGGCGTACGGGCCGCGCGATCGCGCCGCCGTCGCGTTGCCGTGATGGGTGGTGTTAGGAGACGGAGGTTGCGAAGGGGGCGGGTCCCAGCTGCCGGTTGCACCGCCGCCGCCGAAGCTGCCGCCATGTCCCGTGAAGACTCGCTTGCGCGGCGAGCTAGCGAGCTGCGGGTCGCCAACCTGGGGTCCCGAGGTGAACCGTCCATCGCGGGGGTCGTGCCAAGGGTTGAACTTCAACTCGACGCCATCGTCGCGCCGTGTCGGCAACGTCCCGGTGCGCAGCTACGTCGCGAATAGACGTCGGCGCTCTGCCGGATCCAGATCTGCCGGTAGATAGGCCCGCGGCATGTTCATCGTGTCGCTCCGTCATGAAGGCGACGAGAACATCTGAGCAACATTGTCTAACAAAGCAATCGACGGGTCGCGCGCGATTGCCAACGCGGGTCAGCGGCTCGTCCGAGCCCACGTCTCGTCATCATCTTTCCAGTGACGCGATGAAAGGTGTGGGAGATCGAAAGCGCGGAGCCGCCGGGCGTTCCCTCTCGTCACGCGGCCTCGCGGGCCTCCACGCCCCTCAGAACACCGCCGCGACCAGCTGCCGGAAGGCGTCGCCGCGATGGCTGATCTCGTTCTTGGCGGGCTCGTCCATCTCGCCGAAGGTGACGTCGTGGCCGTCGGGCCGGAACACCGGGTCGTAGCCATGGCCCTTGTCGCCGCGCGGCGGCCACACCAGCGTCCCGTCGACGCGACCCTCGAACCATTCGACATGGCCGTCGGGCCAGGCCAGCGCCAGCGCGCAGACGAAATGCGCGGTGCGCGGCGCCTCGGGCAGCGCGGCGAGCTTGTCCTCGACCAGCCGCATCGCGTGGCCGAAGTCCTTGCTCTCGCCGCCCCAGCGCGCCGAGAAGATGCCGGGGTCGCCATTTAACGCGTCGACGCACAGCCCGCTGTCGTCGGCCAGCGCGGGCAGCCCCGACAGGTCCGCCGCGGCGCGCGCCTTGAGCTCGGCGTTCATCACAAAGGTGGTGCCGGTCTCCTCGGGCTCGGGGAGGTCGAGCTCGCCCGCGGAGACGACGTCGAGCCCGCGCCCCTCGAGCAGCGCTGCGATCTCGCGCACCTTGCCCTGGTTGTGGCTGGCGATCACCAGCTTGCCCGGGGCGAGCTTGCGGATCGCCTGCGGCTCCTTCCCCTCGCCGCTCACGCGACCGCCTTCGCCTGCGCGGCGAAGATGTCGGTGCAGCCGATCCGCGCCAGCCGCAGCAGGCGGAGCAGCGCCTCCTCGTCATAGGTAGCGTGCTCGGCGGTGGCCTGCGCCTCGGCGATATGGCCGTTCTCGAGCAGCACGAAATTGGCGTCGGCGTCGGCGTTCGAATCCTCGTCATAGTCGAGGTCGAGCACGGGGTTGCCCTGGTAGATGCCGCACGACACCGCCGCCACCTTCTGGCGGATCGGGTCGGCGGCGAGCTTGCCGTCCTTGAGCAGCGCGTCGACCGCGAGCCGCAGCGCCACCCAGGCGCCCGAGATCGAGGCGGTGCGCGTCCCGCCGTCGGCCTGGATCACGTCGCAGTCGAGCGTGATCTGGCGCTCGCCGAGCAGCGTCATGTCGACCACGGCGCGCAAGCTGCGGCCGATCAGCCGCTGGATCTCCTGGGTGCGGCCCGACTGCTTGCCCTTGGCAGCCTCGCGGCTGCTGCGCGTGTGCGTGGCGCGCGGGAGCATGCCGTACTCGGCGGTGACCCAGCCCTGGCCCTTGCCGCGCAGGAAGGGCGGCACGCGCTCCTCGATCGAAGCGGTGACCAGCACCTTGGTGTCGCCGAAGCCGATCAGCACCGATCCCTCGGCGTGGCGCGTGAAGCGCGGCTCGATCGTGATCGCGCGCATCTGGTCGGGGGTGCGGCCGCTGGGGCGCATGAAACTCTCCTTAAGCTCGGACGGTGCCGGCCCTAGC
>NZ_JAPYKH010000034.1 GCF_029623345.1 Sphingomonas phyllosphaerae | reverse complement strand
CGGGCGGTTTTAAGTCCGCGCCATCCGGTCACACGAACGCGCCTGTGCCCCGGCGAAGGCGGGGGCCTAGGCAGGAAAGCTTATGTGGGACTCACCATAGTCCCCCAGCTGCGCCCCGACCTCCGCCAGCGCACGCGCTCGGTCAGCCGGGTTGCGCCGCCAGCCGCACCGCCACCGCCTCCGCCACCTTGATCCCGTCGACCGCGGCCGAGAGGATGCCACCGGCATAGCCGGCACCCTCGCCCGCGGGATAGAGCCCGGCGGTATTGAGGCTCTGGAAGTCCGCGCCGCGGGTGAAGCGTACCGGCGAGGAGGTGCGCGTCTCGACGCCCGTCATGACCGCGTCGGGATCGTCGTAGCCGCGGATCTGGCGGCCGAACACCGGCAGCGCCTCGCGCATCGCCGCGATCACGAAGTCGGGCAGGCAGGCGGCGAGGTCGGTCGGCGTCACGCCCGGGCGGTAGCTTGGCGTCACGCTGCCCAGCGCGGTCGAGGCGCGGCCCTCGAGAAAGTCGCCGACGCGCTGCGCCGGCGCGCGATAGTCGCGCCCGCCGGCAACGAAGGCGCGCTCCTCCCAGTGGCGCTGCAGCGCGATGCCGGCGAGCGGGTCGCCGGGAAAGTCACGCGCCGGGTCGATCGCCACGACCAGCCCTGAGTTGGCGTTGCGCTCGTTGCGCGAATATTGGCTCATGCCGTTGGTGGCGACTCGCCCCTCCTCCGAGGTGGCCGCGACCACGGTGCCGCCCGGGCACATGCAGAAGCTGTAGACGGTGCGACCGTTCGAGCAGTGATGCGAGATATGGTACTCGGCCGCGCCCAGCGCCGGATGGCCGGCGTCATCGCCGAAGCGCGCGCGGTCGATCCACGACTGCGGGTGCTCGATCCGCACGCCGAGCGAGAAGGGCTTGGCCTCGGCATGGACCCCCGCCTCGACCAGCGTGCCGAACGTGTCGCGCGCGCTGTGGCCGACCGCGAGCACGACATGCTCGGCCTCCAGGTACGAACCGTCGTGGAGGTGCAGCCCGCGGAGGTGGCGCTCGCCGCGCGCGTCCGTCTCGACGTGGAAGCCGTCGACCCGCGTCGAGAAGCGATATTCGCCCCCGAGCGCCTCGATCGACGCACGCATGCTCTCGACCATCGTCACCAGCCGGAAGGTGCCGATATGCGGGTGCGCGTCGGTGAGGATCTCGGGCGGCGCGCCGGCGGCGACGAACTCCTCCAGCACCTTGCGGTTGAGGTGGCGCGGGTCCTTGATGCGGCTGTAGAGCTTGCCGTCGGAGAAGGTGCCCGCGCCGCCCTCGCCATATTGCACGTTCGATTCGGGCACGAGCACGCCGCGCCGCCACAGCCCCCACGTGTCCTTGGTGCGCTCACGCACGACCTTGCCGCGCTCGAGCACGATCGGACGGAAGCCGGCCTGCGCCAGGATGAGGGCGGCAAACAGCCCGCACGGCCCGGCGCCGATCACCACCGGGCGTTGGCGCGCACCACCGCTGGGGGCGAGCACGGGCGGGCGGTAATCGGTGTTGGGGGTCGGGCGGACGTCCTTGTCGTCGCCGAGCCGCGCCATCACCGCGGCCTCGTCGCGCAGCGCGACGTCGAGCGAATAGACCAAGGCGATCCGCCCGCGCCCGCGCGCGTCATGCCCGCGGCGCGCCACCTGCCAGCCGAGCACGTCGTTGGCGACGACGCCGAGCCGCTCGTGCAGCGCGGCGGGAAGCGCGTCGTCGTCGTGGCGCAGCGGCAGGCGCAGGTTGGAAAGCCGGATCATGGCGCGCGCCTTACACCGCGCGGGCGTGGCGGCCAAATCGAGTTGACGGGGTCACCGATCCTCCCCGGCACGGGGAGGGGAACCAGCCGAAGGCTGGTGGAGGGAGCTTCCGCATACGAGCCGGTGCGTGAGCGAGATCCCGCTCCACCAGCCGGCTAATGGCGGGCAGTCTCCCTCCGTGCCGGGAGCATCTACCCCTTCACAGCTTCTCGGTCAGCTCCGGCACGATCTTGAACAGGTCGCCGACCAGGCCGACGTCGGCGACCTGGAAGATCGGCGCGTCCTCGTCCTTGTTGATCGCGACGATGATCTTCGAGTCCTTCATCCCCGCGAGATGCTGGATCGCGCCCGAGATGCCGACCGCGACATAGACCTCCGGCGCGACGATCTTGCCGGTCTGGCCGACCTGATAGTCGTTGGGGACAAAGCCCGCGTCGACCGCCGCGCGGCTCGCGCCCACCGCCGCGCCGAGCTTGTCCGCCAGCGGCTCGATCAGCTCGCGGAACTTCTCGCCCGAGCCGAGCGCGCGCCCGCCCGAGACGATCACGCGCGCGCTGGTCAGCTCGGGGCGGGTCAGCGCCGCGATCTCCGCGCCCTCGAAGGTCGCGAGTCCGGTGTCACCGGTGCCCGCCACCGCCTCGATCGTGCCGCTGCCGCCCTCGGCCGCGGCCTTCTCGAACGCGGTGCCGCGCACCGTCAGCACCTTCTTGGCGTCGCGCGTCTGCACCGTGGCGATCGCGTTGCCCGCGTAGATCGGGCGCGTGAACGTGTCCTCGCCCTCGACCGACAGCACGTCGCTGATCTGCATGACGTCGAGCAGCGCGGCGACGCGCGGCGCGATCGCCTTGCCCGTGGTGGTGGCGGGCGCGACGAAGGCGTCGTGATGCCTCATCAGCTCGACCACCAGCGGCGCGACATTCTCGGCGAGCTGGTGCGCGTAGGCGGCGTCGTCGGCGACATGGACCTTGCCCACGCCCGCGATCCTGGCGGCCGCCTGCGCGACGCCGTCGACCCCCTGCCCTGCCACCAGCAGATGGACCTCACCGAGCTTGGCCGCCGCGGTCACCGCGGAGAGCGTGGCGTCCTTGACGGACTGGCCGTCGTGCTCGACCCAAACCAGAGTCTTCATGCTGCGCTCCCTTACTTCGCGATGCCGAGCGACTTGAGCTTGCCCGCCAGCTCGTCGACGTCGGCGACCTTGACGCCCGCGGTGCGCTTCGACGGCTCGGCGACCTTCACCGTCGTGAGCCGCGGCGCAACGTCGACGCCGACGTCCGCGGCGGTCTTGGTCACGAGCGGCTTCGACTTGGCCTTCATGATGTTGGGCAGCGAGGCGTAGCGCGGCTCGTTGAGGCGCAGGTCGGTCGTCACGATCGCGGGCAATTTGAAGCGATCGGTCTCGAGCCCGCCGTCGACCTCGCGCGTCACCGTGACGGCGTCGGCGCTCAGCTCGACCTTGGAGGCGAAGGTCGCCTGACCCCATCCGAGCAAGGCGGCGAGCATCTGGCCGGTCTGGTTGTTGTCGTCGTCGATCGCCTGCTTGCCGAGAATGACGAGCTGCGGCTGCTCCTCCGCCACGATCTTGGCGAGGATCTTGGCGACGCCGAGCGGCTCCACCTTGGTGTCACTGGTGACGAGGATGGCGCGGTCGGCGCCCATCGCCAACGCGGTGCGCAGCGTATCCTGCGCCTTGGGCTCGCCGATCGAGACCGCGACGATCTCGGTGACGGTCCCCTTCTCCTTGAGCCGGATCGCTTCCTCGACCGCAATCTCGTCGAAGGGGTTCATGCTCATCTTGACGTTGGCGAGGTCGACCCCCGACCCGTCGGCCTTCACGCGGGGTTTCACGTTATAGTCAAGCACGCGCTTGACCGGCACCAAGACCTTCATCAGCGTCCTTCCGATCCTGCGGTCGGGGCGTGTTCGCGGCCCCGGGATGCGCTCCACATGGCGGTTTTCCGCGCTTTTCGCAAGTTCAGTACGGAAAGCGTGGTTGCCGTAGCGGCAGCGTTCTTGGCGTAAACGCGCGGCGCGCGGACATGGTGTCCGGGCAGGTGATTTTCCGCCGCCGGCCGCCGGAGGCGGCGAGGGGTTGCTTTCTGGGTCACCTCACAACAGCCCACGCCGGGGGGGGCATCCGGGAGGTTGCGGCGTCCCTCGGCGTCATCCCGGCCCAAGTCGGGATGACGCAGGAGAGTGAGAGACGTGAGGCGGCGCGAACAGGCGCCGCCCCTCCTCACTCAGGCGACCTTCTTCACCTCGGCGACGATCTTCTGCGCGGCGTCGCCCAGGTCGTTGGCGGGGACGATCGCGAGGCCGGAGGTGGACAGGATCTCCTTGCCCTTGTCGACATTGGTGCCCTCGAGCCGGACGACGAGCGGCACCGACAGGTTCACTTCCTTCGCCGCGGCGACGATGCCCTCGGCGATGATGTCGCACTTCATGATGCCGCCGAAGATGTTGACCAGGATGCCCTTCACCGCGGGATCGGCGAGGATGATCTTGAACGCCGCGGTCACCTTCTCCTTGCTCGCGCCGCCGCCGACGTCGAGGAAGTTGGCGGGGAACATGCCGTTGAGCTTGATGATGTCCATCGTCGCCATGGCGAGGCCGGCGCCGTTGACCATGCAGCCGATGTCGCCGTCGAGCTTGATATAGGCGAGGTCGTACTTGGACGCCTCCAGCTCGGCGGCGTCTTCCTCGGTCTCGTCGCGCAGCTCGGCGAGGTCCTTGTGGCGGAACATCGCGTTGCCGTCGAAGCCGACCTTGGCGTCGAGCACCATCAGCTTGCCGTCGTCGGTGACCGCCAGCGGGTTGATCTCGATCTGCTCGGCGTCGGTGCCGAGGAACGCGTCGTACAGCTTCGCCGCGACGTTTGCCGCCTGCTTGGCGAGATCGCCGCTCAGCTCGAGCGCGCCCGCGACCGCACGACCGTGGTGCGGCTGGAAACCGGTCGCCGGATCGACGTCGATCGAGTGGATCTTCTCTGGCGTGTCATGCGCGACCGTCTCGATGTCCATGCCGCCCTCGGTCGAGGCGACGAACGAGATGCGGCCGGTGGCGCGATTGACGAGCAGCGCGAGGTAGAATTCCTTCGCGATGTCGACGCCGTCGGTGACATAGAGGCGGTTGACCTGCTTGCCGGCGTCGCCGGTCTGGATCGTCACCAGCGTGTTGCCGAGCATCTCGGTAGCGGCGTGGCGCACCTCGTCCTCGGTCTTGGCGAGACGAACGCCGCCCTTGGCCTCGGGCGACAGCTCCTTGAACTTGCCCTTGCCGCGTCCGCCGGCGTGGATCTGCGCCTTCACCACGTAGAGCGGCCCGGGCAACTTCTTGGAGGCGGCGACCGCCTCCTCCACGCTCATCGCGGCGAAGCCCGCGGGCACGGGCACGCCGAACTTCGCGAGCAGCTCCTTGGCCTGATATTCGTGGATGTTCATGCGCGGTCTCCGACACAGCAGGACAGACTAGACTGGAGCGTGCCTTAGGCGCTTGCGGCAGGGGAATCCACCCCGCGGTTTGGCTTTCCGAAACACGGGGCGCAGTTGCGAGGCGATAGCATTAGAGTGTGAGAAGGGTGGCACGGGCATGTGAATTTGCGTTTGATGGCGCGAGGGCGCCGTCGTGGCGGGCGGAGGTGCCTGATGACGCTGCACTTGCTCTCCCCCGCGCGCCGGCGGACCGCGCCACCACCGAGCACCACATCACGGCTTTGCGGTTGCCGATCTGTTCCACTTGGCGCAGAGCGAGAGCGTGACGTCGCCCTTCCCCGCGCTGCCGCACCCCGCCCTCCACGCCAGCCACTCGGGCGTGTGGGTGGCGCGCGCCGGCGAGACGCGCGCGCTCTCGCGCGGCGAGGCGATCCGGCTCGCCGCCGACACGCCGGTCATCCTGCTCAACGCCCCGCTGGTGGCGCAGCGGCTCGGTTATGCCGAGCTGTCGGGGCTCGACCTGCTCGAGCTGTTCGCCTTCCTCCACCCCGCGCGTTTCGCGGTGCCGACCCCGCGCGGGATCGCGCAGGTGGCCGGGCTCGACGCCCCCGCGCGCGATGAAGACGTCGCCGCCTTTCTCGCCGTCGCGGCCGAGCGGCTGCTCGCGGTGACGCAGGCGAGCGACTGGTCCGAGCGCGAGGGCGCCTGGACCGCCGCACAGTCGCTCACCCGCGCGCGCTGGCCGTGGGCGCCGATCGTCTCGCCGCGGATCGCCAAGCCGGCGCAGCACGAGCGCTGGCTGTTCTCGCGCCTGCCCGAGTGGCAGGAGACCGCGCCCCGCCCCGCCCCCCGCGCGGTGACGCTCGACGACGCCGCGGTGCTCGAGCGGCTTGCGACGCTCGTCGGCGGCGACGCCGAGGTGCGGACCGGCCAGCGCGCTTACGCCGCCGCCGCGGGAGCCGCGTTTGCGCCGCGGGCGGCGCGCGACATGCCCAACCTCGTGCTCGCCGAGGCGGGCACCGGGATCGGCAAGACGCTCGGCTATCTCGCCCCTGCCAGCCTGTGGGCCGAGCAGGCCGGCGGCGCGGTATGGATCTCCACCTATACCAAGGCGCTGCAACGTCAGCTCGGGCATGAGACGCGGCGGCTCCACCCCGATCGCGCGGTGCGCAAGGCGCGCGTGGTGACGCGCAAGGGGCGCGAGAATTATCTCTGCCTGCTCAACCTCGAGGACGCGCTGCAGGGCGGCTTCGCCGGGCGCGCGGCGATCCTGGCGCATCTGGTGGCGCGCTGGGCGGCCTATAGCGACGACGGCGACATGGTGGGGGGCGACCTGCCGGGCTGGCTCGTCACGCTGTTCCGCCGCAACGGCTCGGCCGCGCTGACCGACCGGCGCGGCGAGTGCGTCTACGCCGGCTGTCCGCATTACCGCCGCTGCTTCATCGAGCGCGCCGCGCGCGCCTCGGCCGAGGCCGACCTCGTCATCGCCAACCACGCCCTCGTGATGGTCAACGCCGCGCGCGGGCGCGAGACCGCGACCCGGCCGACGCGCTACGTGTTCGACGAGGGCCATCATCTGTTCGACGCCGCTGACGCGATGTTCGGCACCGCGTTGACCGGGCAGGAGACGATCGAGCTGCGCCGCTGGATCGTCGGGCCCGAGGGCAATGCGCGCGGGCGACGGCGCGGGTTGCAGGCGCGGCTGTCCGACCTCGCCAGCTACGACGAGCAGGGCGCGCGCGCGATCACCGAGATCGTCGCCGCGGCGCAGGCGCTCGCCGCCGACGGCTGGCTCCAGCGCGTCGCGGAGGGGCAGCCGTTCGGCGCGACGGAGACGTTGCTCGCGGCGGTGCGCGGGCTCGCCTATGCGCGCGCCGAGCAGGATGCCGATGCGGGCTACGGGCTCGAGACCGAATTGGCCGAGCCCACTCCCGAGCTGATCGAGGCGGCGGCGCCCGCCGCGCACGCGCTCGACTCGCTGGTGCGGCCGATGGTGGCGCTGGGCAAACGGCTCGAAGCGGTGCTCGCCGACGCCCCCGACTGGATGGACGCACCCGCGCGCGCGCGGATCGAGGGCGCGATCGCCTCGCTCGGCTGGCGCGCCGAGACCGTCGCGGCGTGGCTCGCCCTGCTCGCACGCGTCGGCGGTCCGGCAGACCCGCGCTTCGTCGACTGGCTCGCGGTCGAGCGTGGCGAGGGGCGCGAATATGATATCGGGCTGCACCGCCGCTGGCTCGACCCGACGCGCCCCTTCGCCGAGACGGTGCTCAAGCCGGCGCACGGCGCGCTCGTCACCTCGGCGACGCTCACCGCGGGCGGCGACTGGGAGACCGCCGAGGCGCGAGTCGGTGCGCCGCATCTGCAGCGCGCGCCGGGCCGCTTCACCGCGCCGAGCCCGTTCGACTACGCGCGCAACGCCGAGGTGGTGATCGTCACCGACGTCAAGCGCGGCGACGTGCCCGCGCTCGCCAATGCCTATGCGCGGCTGATCGAGGCGTCGGGCGGCGGCGCGCTCGGGCTGTTCACCGCGATCCGCCGGCTGCGCGCGGTGCATGCCCGGCTCGCCGACCGGCTGGCGCGCGCGGGGCTGCCGCTCCACGCGCAGCATGTCGACCCGATCGACACGGGCACGTTGGTCGACATCTTCCGCGACGATCCCCACGCCAGCCTGCTCGGCACCGACGCGTTGCGCGACGGCGTCGACGTACCCGGCCAGTCGCTGCGACTGGTGGTGATGGAGGGCGTGCCCTGGCCCAAGCCGACCGTGCTCCACGCCGCGCGCCGGCTCGCGGGCGGCGGGAGCGCCTACGACGACCGCATCGTGCGCGCGCGGCTCGCGCAGGCGTTCGGGCGGCTGATCCGGCGCGGCGACGATGCGGGCCTGTTCGTGCTGCTGTCGGCGGCGATGCCGTCGCGGCTGCTCGACGCCTTTCCGCCGGGCGTGCGGGTGTCCCGCGTGCCGCTCGAAGAGGCGGTGAACCGCGTGCGGCAGCGGCTTTCCACCGCCGGGCCGATCGGGCATGAGGCCGACCTCCACGACGCCCGAGCGGAGCTGCCCGAATGAAGACGCTGACGCTGCTGCGCCACGCCAAGTCGGGCTGGGACGATGCCGTACCGCGCGATCTCGACCGCCCGCTAAACCCCAAGGGGCGCCGCGCCGCGCAGGCGATCGGGCGCGAGATCAAGGCGATGGGGCTGAACTTCGACCGCGTGCTCGCCTCCCCCGCGGTGCGCGTGCGCGAGACGATCGAGGAGGCCGAGCGCGGGCTCGGCCGCGCGCTCGCGCCCGAATGGGACCGGCGGCTGTATCTCGCCTCGGCCGCGACGCTGCTCGACGTGGTGCACGAGCAGGACGACGCGGCGGAGACGCTGCTGCTGGTCGGTCACAATCCCGGGCTGGAGGAACTGGTGCTCGCGCTGGTTCCCGAGGTGCCGGGCGGGCTGCGCGATGCGGTGGAAGAGAAATACCCCACCGCGACGCTGGCGGAGATGACCTTCGCGGCCGACGGCTGGCGCGAGGTCACGCGCGGCGGCGCGACGCTGACCCGCTTCGTCCGCCCGCGCGACATCGACGCGACGCTGGGGCCGGACGGGGAGTAGGGGTTCCTCGCGGGTGAAGCGTGAGATCCTCTCCTGCAAGGGGAGGTGGCAGGCCGCAGGCCTGACGGAGGGGTGTCGCCGGTCGTGAGTCCAGCGATGCTCGCCGGCCGGGTCACCCCTCCGTCGCGCTACGTGCGCCACCTCCCCCTTGCAGGGGAGGATTGAGCCGCGTCGACCCATTGCCCCCCCCCCTGCCATGCGGGGAGGATCGAGCTCGCTCCACTAAAGCCCGGGTGCGCGCGGTGCATGTGCTTCTTTATTCCCCATCGACGAGGTCGGCTTTTACAAGCACATTGATCGTAGAGGGGAGATTCGATGCACCGTCGCCGTCTGTTCGCGTTGCTCACCACCACCGCCGGGCTCGCCATCACGCTTCCCGCGGCCGCGCAGCAGGCGCCCGGCGCGGCGGTGCAGGACACCTCCGCCGCCACTCCCACCCCGGCACCGACGCCCGCCGCGAACCCCGCCGACGGCGACGTCGTCGTCACCGCGCGCTTCCGCAACGAATCGCTCCAGCAGGTGCCGATCGCGATCACCGCGATCAGCGGCGCCTCGCTGGCCGAGCGGCAGCTCAACAACGTCCAGGCGATCACCGCCGCGATCCCCTCGGTCAACTTCCGCACCGGCGCGTCGAACAAGGACCGCACGATCTTCATCCGCGGCGTCGGCACGATCACCACCTCGCCCGGCGTCGAGCCCTCGGTCTCGACCGTGCTCGACGGCGTGGTGCTCACCCGCCCGGGCCAGGCGACGCTCGATCTCGGCGAGGTCGAGCGGATCGAGGTGCTGCGCGGGCCGCAGGGGACGTTGTTCGGCAAGAACGCCTCGGCCGGCGTGGTCAATATCGTCACGCGCGATCCCGGCGACAGCTTCGCCGCCTTCGGCGAGCTCGGCGCCACCACCGATGAGGAATATCGCGTCAAGGCGGGCGTGTCGGGGCCGCTGATCCCGGGCAAGCTCGCCGCGCTGATCGGCGGGCTGTACGACGATTTCGACGGCAACACGCGCAACGTCGTGACCGGCAACGACACCAACGCCTCGCGCCGCTACGGCGTCCGCGCCAAGCTGGTCGCGACGCCCACCGAGACGCTCAAGCTCACCGCGATCGGCGACTATCTCAACACGAGGGAGACGGTCGCGGCGGTCTACGCCTCCGCCAGCCAGATCGCCTACCCGAGCCGCGCGGTGACCACCTCGGCGCCGTTGATCGCGGCGCTGGGTGCGCGGGGGATCACCCCCTCGCCGAGCAACCGCGCCAATGCCACCGACATCGACACCGACGTGCGCGACGAGAATTACGGCGGCTCGCTCACCGCCGAGCTCGGGCTGGGTGACTATCAGGTCACCTCGATCACCGCGTGGCGCCAGTGGCTCAACCACCAGCGCCAGGACTATGACTGGCTGACAGGGCTGAGCACCGCCTTCCCGCAGGGGCTCGACGACGGCACGGTGAACAGCAAGCAATTCTCACAGGAGCTGCGGCTCACCTCGCCGCGCGGCGGGCTGATCGACTATGTCGTCGGCGCCTATTACCTGCGCGGCGAGACCGACGAGCGCTACCAGCGCACGCTCACCACGCTGACCGCGGGCGCGCCGCTCACCACCATCGGCGTCGCCAATTATGGGATCACCAGCCACAATTACGCTTTGTTCGGCGAGGCCAACGTCAACTTCAGTTCCGCTTTCCGCGCCATCGCCGGCTATCGCTCGACCTGGGACACGCTCGACTTCTACCATGTCCGCACGTCGAGCAACGACCCGACCAACAGCGGCGCGGCCGCGCTCGATCGTCCCGCGATCCGCGCCTATCACAACGCCAGCGGCAGCACCGACCGGCGCGGCGACAGCTACCGCCTCGGCCTCCAGCTCGATCTCGGCGCGCGCGCGCAGACCTATTTCACCTACTCGCGCGGCTACAAGGGGCCGGCGTACAACGTCTATTTCAACATGCGCTCGCTCAACGCGACGACCCTGCTCGACGAGCTGCCGCTCAGCCCGGAGACGAGCGATTCGTTCGAGATCGGGCTCAAGGGCAGCACCGCCGACCGCGCGCTGAGCTACAGTCTCGCTGCCTACACCACGACGTTCGACGGCTATCAGGCCAATTTCAACGATGTCGTCAACGGCGCGCAGGTCACCCGGCTGATCAACGCGGGCTCGGTGCGCTCGCGCGGGGTCGAGGCCGACGTGACGCTGCGCCCGACCGCGGGGCTGACGGTCGACCTCTCCGGCGCCTTCACCGACGCCACGGTGCGCGACTTCCTCTGCCCGACCGGCGCGCCGACCAGCTGCAACATCAACGGCCAGCCGCTGCCCTTCGCGCCGCGCGTCAAGCTGTACGAGAATGCCGCCTACCGCTTCGCGCTGAGCGACTCGCTGTCGATGGAGCTGCAGAGCGACGTCAGCTTCAGCTCCAAGACGCAATATTCGCTCAACCAGACGCCGAGCACGATCCAGCCCGCTTATGCGATCTGGAACGCCAGCGTGGCGCTGATCCGCCCCGGTGACGGCTGGCAGCTGCGCGCGTACGTCAAGAACATCACCGACCAATCCTATGCCAGCTTCCTCGCCAACGGCTCGTTCGCTGGTACGGTGCGATTCGTGCCGCGCGACGACCGGCGCTATGCCGGGCTGCTGCTGCGCAAGGATTTCTGACGATGGCGGAGGATACGAGCCGGCGCGGCGTGCTGCTGGCGGGGACGGGCGGGGCGTTCGGGCTGTACAGCTGGGCGGCGGGCGCGGCGGAGGCGGCGACGCCGGTGCCGCGCCGCTCGCGCCGGCTCGCGCGCGTGTCGAGTGCCCGCCCGCGCAACATCCTGTTCGTGCTGACCGACGACCATCGCTACGACGCGATGGGCTTCATGAAGGCGCAGGATTTCGGCGACACGCCGACGCTCGACCGGCTCGCGCGTGAGGGCACGCATTTCCGCAATGCCTTCGTCACCACGGCTCTGTGCTCGCCGAGCCGCGCCTCGATCTTCACCGGCCTCTACGCGCACCAGCACAAGGTGGTGGACAACAACCACCCGATCCCGCCCGGGCTCGTCTATTATCCCGAGTACCTCCAGGCCGCCGGCTACGACACCGCCTTCATCGGCAAGTGGCATATGGGCGAGGAGGGCGACTCGCCCCAGCCCGGCTTCGACCGCTGGGTCAGTTTCCGCGGCCAGGGCAGCTACCTGCCCGAGGCCAACGGGCTCAACGTCGACGGGCAGAAGGTACCGCAGAAGGGCTATATCACCGACGAGCTGACCGACTATGCGCTCGACTGGCTCGGCGAGCGCCCTAAGGGCAAGCCGTGGATGATGCACCTCGCGCACAAGGCGGTGCATTCCGAGTTCATCCCGGCCGAGCGCCACAAGGGCCGCTACGACAAGGAGACCTTTCGCTACCCGGCGTCGATGAAGCCGGGCGTCACGGGCCGGCCGATGTGGGTCGAGAACCAGCGCAACAGCTGGCACGGCGTCGGCTATCCCTATCACGGCACGCTCGACATCGGCGACTATTACAAGCGCTACATGGAGACGCTGCTCGCGGTCGACGAGGGCCTGGCCAGGATCATGGACCTGCTCGAGCAGCGCGGCGAGCTCGACGACACGCTGATCCTCTACATGGGGGACAACGGCTTCATGTTCGGCGAGCACGGGTTGATCGACAAGCGCGCGGCCTATGAGGAATCGATGCGCGTGCCGATGCTGGCGCGCTGCCCGTCGCTGTTCCCCGCCGGCAGCGTGGTGGAGCAGGTGGTCGCCAACATCGACGTCGCACCGACGATGCTCGCCGCCGCCGGGCTGCGCGCACCGACGGATATGGCGGGCGCGAACATGCTGCCGCTGGCGCGCGGCGGCGCGGTGCCGTGGCGGCGCGAGCTGCTCTACGAATATTATTGGGAGCGCAACTTCCCGCAGACCCCGACCGTCCACGCGCTCCGCGAGGACCGGTACAAGTACATGCACTTCCACGGCATCTGGGATCTGGACGAGCTGTACGACCTCGCCGCCGATCCGCACGAGAGCGACAATCTGCTCGCCCGCCCCGGCCACGAGGACCTCGCCGCGCGGATGAGCAGCAAGCTGTTCGCGCTGCTGGAGACGACCGGCGGCATGGCGATCCCGCTCAGCGCCGACGCGGGCATGCGCAACGACCTGCGCGACCCGCGCGGGCCGCATCAGGCGCCCTTCCCGCCCGGCTTCTTCCACCCGCCGCGGGCCGGCTAGCGTCCGCCTTATCGAACCTGAAGCGTGCTCCAGCGACGCCGAAGCCCGCCGTTCCGGGGGCGGCGTTCGTGGCTCTGGGCCCCTGCTTGCGCGGAAGCGCGTTCGTGCTTCGGACATGGCGAATCGCGCTTTCAGAGCACCATAACGGGGCATCTCCCCGCATCGGGTGACGCGAAACTGTAAAAAGGTTCCCTCGCGTCAGCCTCCCTGCCCCATTGGGGCTGGAAATTTTATTGCCGAGTTGCTATAAGAGGCCGGCACGGGCGCAATCGTTCTCGCGTCCCTGGAGACGTCAAACCTTCTGCTCCCCTCGTCAGTCCGTTCCGCGGTGCTTTGCCGGCGCGGGTCGCAGCGGACTGCGGGAGCCCTAACATTGGAAAGGCCTCCTATGGCTGCCAAGGCTCTGCATTTCGATGTCGGTGACTATGTCGTCTATCCCAAGCACGGGGTCGGCCGTGTGATCGAGCTGCAGAAACAGGAGATCGCGGGCATGCAGCTGGAGCTGTACGTGCTGCGGTTCGAGAAGGAGCGGATGACGCTGCGCGTCCCTACCAACAAGGCCGAATCGGTCGGCATGCGGAAGCTCTCGTCGGACAAGACGATGCGCGAGGCGATGGAGACGCTCAAGGGCAAGCCCAAGGTCAAGCGCACGATGTGGTCGCGTCGCGCGCAGGAATATGAGGCGAAGATCAACTCGGGCGACCTCGTCTCGATCGCCGAGGTGGTGCGCGACCTGTTCCGCGCCGACGACCAGCCCGAGCAGAGCTATTCCGAGCGCCAGATCTTCGAGGGCGCGTGCAGCCGCCTCGCGCGCGAGCTCGCCGCGATGGAGCAGATCGACGAGCCGGCGGCGCAGGAGAAGATCCTCGACATCCTCCGCAAGGCCGCGGCGATCTACAACAAGGACAAGGTGCCGGCGTAACCCGCCGCATCGGGTCAAATGACGAGGGGGGCGGTCCGCGGGCCGCCCCTTTTCGTTTGCGCGTCGCCCCGGTGTGTATTAGTGGTGCAATACACGTTCGGGAGAAAAGGACATGCGCGCGATCATCGCCGCCGTATTGCTGCCGCTGGCGGCCTGCGGCAACAGCTTCAGCGTCGATACGGACGATCGGCCCGGCATCCCGGCCACGGGCAGCGGCAACCAGCGCAGCTACGCGGCGTCGGGCTTCGACTCGGTCGAGCTCGCCGGTAGCGACGACGTCAGCGTGCGGGTTGGCGGCGGCTTCGCGGTCACCGCCGAGGGCGACACCGAGGCGCTCGACAAGCTCAAGATCACGCGCGACGGCAGCACGCTGCGGGTGTCGCGCCGCAACGGCCGCTCGCGCGGGCACGCGCGGGTGACGGTGACGATGCCCGCGATCACGGCGGCGACGCTGAGCGGCTCGGGCAATCTCTCGGTCGATCGGGTCGAGGCGCGCGCGTTCAAGGCGAAGCTGGCCGGCTCGGGCAACCTCACCGTCGCGGCGCTGCGAGCGGGAGAGGCCGACGTCTCTATCGCCGGCTCGGGCAATGCCGCCATCACCGGTCGCTCGAGCACACTCGACCTGTCGATCGCGGGCTCGGGCAGCGTCACGCTGGCGGGCGAGAGCGACCGGCTCGCGGTGTCGATCGCGGGCTCGGGCGACGTGGCAGGCGAGCGGCTCGTCGCCAGGGCCGCCGACATTAAGGTGATGGGCTCGGGAAGCGTCCGCGCGACCGTGAACGGCCAGGCGAACGTCATGGCGATGGGCTCGGGCGACGTCGACCTCGGGCCGCGCGCGCGCTGCTCGGTGCGCAAGATGGGATCGGGCAGCGTGCGGTGCGGCGGCTGATCCTCGCCGCGTCGCTGCTCGCGCTCGCCGCCGCGCCGGCGAGTGCGGCGGAGCGGCGCTGGCCGATCGCCACCGTCGACCGGCTGCGGGTCGAGACGCCCGCGACGGTACGAGTCGTCGTCGCGGCGTCGGGCGGCGCGGGCACCGGCGTCTCTGCCAGCGCGGCCGATCCGGCGGCGCTCGACACGCTGAGGGTCGAGGCGAGCGGGGGAACGCTGGTCCTGCGCGGCGGGGCGGCGAGCGCCGGCGCGGTGGTGACGGTGGTCGCGCCGCGGCTCACCGCCGTCGCGGTCTATGCCGCGGCGCGTGTGACGATCGCGGCGATGCGCGGCGAGCGCGTCGAGCTGTCGGCCGCGGCGGGGTCGATCGACGTGGCCGCGCTCGACGCGGCACGACTCAGCGCGACACTGGCAGGCGACGCGACGGTCACGCTGGCCGGTCGCTCGCCCGACGCGACTCTGATCGCCAACGGCATCGGCACGATCGACGCGCGCGCGCTGGCGACGCAGCGGCTGACGGTGCGCGGCGCGGGCGACTCGATCGTGCGCGGCGCCGCGTCCCAGGCGGCGACGGTGGTGGCGATCCAGAACGCGCAGGTCAGCGTCTCCGGCCGGCCGCGCTGCGAGATGCGCGCGGTGCCGCCCGCATCGGCGACGTGCGGGCGGTGAGACGCAGCCGCTGCCGAGGCACGTGCCACGTCTGCCTCTCCCCGTCATCCCGGACGTGTCCCGGGATGACGGGCGTGCCGTCGACTCACGTCAGGACGCGACGTCCCCTCACCAGATCCGCACGCGGTCCTTCGGCGCGACATATTGCTTCTGCGACGGATCGATCTTCCACGCCGCATACCAGGCGTCGACGTTGCGCAGCGGGTTGACCGCGCGGATCTGCCCCGGCGAATGCGGGTCGCTGACGAGCTGCTGGCGCAGCGCCTCGTCGCGGAACAAGGTGCGCCACACCTGCCCCCAGCCGAGGAAGAAGCGCTGGTCGCCGGTGAAGCCGTCGATCACCGGCGCGCGCTTGCCGCCGAGCGAGGTGTGATAGGCGTCGAGCGAGATCAGCACACCGCCGAGGTCACCGATATTCTCGCCCATCGAGGCGCGCCCGTTGATGTGGACGCCGGGCAGGCCGGGGAAGCTATAGGCCTCATATTGCGCGCCGAGACGCGCCGCCTGCGCCTCGAATTTGGTCGCGTCCTGCGCGGTCCACCAGTCGCGCAGCACGCCGCGCCCGTCCGACTTGCGGCCCTGGTCGTCGAAGCCGTGGCTGATCTCGTGGCCGATCACGCCACCGATCCCGCCATAGTTGATCGCGTCGTCCGCCTGCGGGTCGAAGAAGGGCGGCTGGAGGATCGCCGCGGGGAAGACGATCTCGTTCTTGACCGAGCTGTAGTAAGCGTTGACCGTCTGCGGCGTCATGCCCCACTCGGCCTTGTCGACCGGGCGCGCGATCCGGGCGCGGTCATAGTCCCACTCGAACCGGGTGGCGCGCTCGGCGTTGCCGACGAGATCGCCCGCCCGCACCTCCAGGCCGGTATAATCGCGCCACTTCGAGGGGTAGCCGACCTTGACGGTGAAGCCCTGCAGCTTGTCGAGCGCCTGGGCCTTGGTCGCGGGACTCATCCACGCCAGATTCTTGATCCGCCCGGCGAGCGCGACGCGCAGGTTGCCGACCAGCGCGTCCATCTTCGCCTTCGATTCGGGCGGGAAGTAGAGCGCGACATAGTCGCGGCCGATACCCTCGCCGATCGCGTTCTCGGTGAAGCCGACCGCGCGCTTCCAGCGCTCGCGCTGCTGCGGCTGGCCGTTGAGGAACTTGGAGCGGAAGTCGAACTCGGCGTCGACGAAGCGGCGCGACAGCAGCGGCGCGACGTCATCAGCGGTGCGGAACGCCGCCCAGGCCTTGAGCGTGGCGAGATCGGTCGCGGCGAACAAAGCGGCGATCTTGGGAAAAGCGGTGTTCTGCGCGACGATCGCGCGGTCCGCCGCGCCGAGCCCGGCCGCCTGCCAATAAGCATCCCACGGGAAGCCCGGGGCCTGCGCCTTCAGCTCGGTGAGCGTCATCGGATTGTACGTCTTGTCGCGGTCCCGGCTCTCGGCGCGGGTCCAGTGCGCCTGCGCGAGCTTGGCCTCCATGTCGACCACCCGCTCCGCCACCGCGGCCGCGTCGGGCCAGTTCGCCATCGTCAGCATCTGCGCGACATACTGGCGGTAGCGCGCCACCTGCGGCGCGAACTTGGGATCGAGGTACAGCTCGCGGTCGCCCAGGCCGAGCCCCGACTGGCGCAGGTAGAGCGCGTAGACCTCCGGGCGCTTGGCGTCGTCGCTCACCCCGGCGCTGACGAAGCTGGCGCCAAAGCCGCCGACCGAGCGCCCCATCAGCCGCGCGATATCGTCCTTGCTCGCCGCCGCGGTGATCGGGCGGAGCCGCTCGGTCAGCGGCGCCGCGTCGGCGCGCTCGGCCGCGGCGGTGTCCATGAAGCCGGTGTAGAGCAGCGCCGCCTTGGCGCGGTCGGGATGCGCGGTGTCGCTCGCGCTATAGCCCGTGATCAGCGCGCGCAGCCGCTGCTCGGAGAGTTCGCGCAGCACCGCGAAGGCACCGTAGGAGGAACGGTCCGCCGGGATCTGCGTGCGCGCCACCCAGGCGCCGTTGACGAAGCGGAACCAGTCGTCGCCCGGGCGGACGCTTCGGTCCATGCCGGTGAGATCGAAGCCCCAGGCGCCGTAGCGGGTCGCGCCGGCGTCGGGCGCGGCGGCGGCGGGCGCCGGCGCGGGCTGCTGGTCGCGGCTCAGCGCTGGGGCGGCGAGGACGAGGCCGGCGGTCGCCGCCAGCAGCACGAACTTCAGGGTCAAAGGATCGTCTCCGGGCGAAATAGTAACTTTTGGTATGAGAGCGCGGTGGCACGTGCCGCCCGGTGAGGCAATAGGCCAGCGCTGCTGTCGGGTCGGACCGGCCGTGCTGGGCCGGAGGGCGCTTTCCTTCCGGCGCGGTGCGGGTAGAGCGAGCCTGCTCAGGCGACCGGGGTGTGTCGCCAGCATCGTCGTGCGCGTGGCGCCGGGTTCCTGCCTGTGCGGGAACACGGTCGTCTCACGGGCGCTCCTGCGCAGGCAGGAGCCCGGGGCCGCAAGGGCGAGGCTGGCGGTGTGGACGTCCGCGCGCTCGATGCATGATCATGACGATGAGGTCGCCCGGCCCATGTTCTCCCACCGCCTGATCGCCCCGCTGCTCGCCGCGCTCGCGCTGGCGGCACCGGCACCACCCGCCGCGGCGCGCGACCGCGGCGCGGTGCGGCCGCAGCCGCCGGCGCGGCTGCTCAACGCGGTCGAGGCGCTCGGCCAGCGCTTCCCCGGCGCGGTCGGCATATCGGTGCGCGACGTGGAGCGCGGCTGGACCGTCTCGTGGCAGGGCGGCACGCGCCGGCCGCAACAGAGCGTGAGCAAGCTCTGGGTCGCGCTCGCCACCTTCGACGCGATCGATCGCGGCGCGCTCAGCCTGCGCAAGACCGTGACGGTGCGACGCGGCGATCTCACGCTGTTCCACCAGCCGATCCGCGCGCGCGTCGGCGCGGGCGGTCTCCGCATCACGATCGCCGGCCTGCTCGACTGCGCGCTGACGCGCAGCGACAATACCTGCAACGACGTGCTGCTGCGCCAGGTCGGCGGCCCCGCCGCGGTACGGCGCACGCTCGCGCGCAAGGGCGTCAGCGGCGTCACCTTCGGCCCGGGCGAGCGGCTGCTCCAGGCGCGCACCGCCGGGCTGACGTGGCGCGACTCCTGGGCAGGCGGCGATGGCTTCCTGCGCGCGCGGGCGCGGCTGAGCCTCGCCGCGCGGCGCCGCGCGCTCGAGCGCTACGTGGCCAGCCCGCCCGACGGCGCCTCGGCCGACGGCGTCACCCTGGGGGTGATGCGGCTGGCGCAGGGGCGGCTGCTGAGCCGGGCCTCGACCGCGCGGATGCTGGCGCTGATGCGCGCGAGCCGGACCGGGCCGCTACGTCTGCGCGCGGGGCTGGGGCGCGGCTGGACGCTCGCGCACAAGACCGGCACGGGGCAGGAGCTGGCCGGCACCGCCACCGGCACCAACGACGTCGGGCTGCTCACCGCACCCGACGGGCATCGCTACGCGGTGGCGGTGCTGATCGCGCGCACCCGCGCGCCGCTGGCGGCGCGGCTGCGGCTGATGGGGGACGTTACCCGCGCCGTGGTGCGCACGCACGGCTGAGCCGGCGGATTGATCCGGGTCACTGGTGTTCCGGCGAAATCCGGCGCAGCCTGCGGCATCATCGTCCGGAGACCTGCCGCATGCGTCCTGCCCTGATCGCGCTCACCTTTGCCCTGCTGGCGCCGCTGGCGCTGACCGCCGCCGCGCCCAAGGCGACGCTCGACCCGCGCACCGCGCTGTACGAGCTGCGCACCTATTATCCCGCGCCGGGCAAGCTGGCGGCGCTCAACACGCGCTTCCGCGAGCACACGCTGGGTATCTTCAAGCGCCACGGCATGACCAACGTCGCTTACTGGAACGAGCTGCCCAGCGCCGACTATCCTGAAGGCCGTGTCGTCTACGTGCTCGCCTACCCCGACCGAGCCGCGCGCGACGCCGACTGGAAGGCGTTCGGCGCCGACCCCGAGTGGCAGAAGGTCGCCGCAGCGAGCGAGGTCAACGGCAAGATCGTGACCAAGGTCGACAGCGTGTTTATGACCATGACCGATTATTCGCCGCCGCTCCGGCTGAAGTGACGGTAATCCTCCCCGCTCGCGAGGAGGGGTTCGCGGTAAAGCGGCGGTGGAGAGGGCTCACGACGAAGCGCAGCGCTTGTGGATACCCTCCGCCACGCCCGTCGGGCGCGGTCTGCCTCCCCGTTCCGGGGAGGATCTGCAGACAAGCGAAGTCGTGATGACAAGGGCACCGTATCGCGCCTCGTTCGTTGTGCCCCCGCATCCAGCAGGAGACACACTCATGGCCGATACCGCCACCACGTCGAACAAGAAGACCGCGCTCACCGACTCGCTCAGGACGCATTTCACCGGCGACGCGCCGCTGACCGAGAAGGCACGCGGCTTCGCCAAGGAGCGGCCATGGACGAGCGCGGCGTTCGTCGGCGTCGCCGCGCTGGCGGTGCTCAACACGCTGCGCGGCCGGGGCTGACCCGCGCGCGACCGCGGCGTTCAGTGCGCCGCCGTCGCCGCCCCGGTGGGTGAGTCCGCCGCCACCGGCAGCCACACCGCGCTCGCCGCGTCGCCGCCCCAGCGCACCGTCTGCGTCGCCTTCACGTAATCACGCGGGCGCGCATCCATGATCGACGGGACCCAGCTCTGCGGATTGCGATCGTAGAGCGGAAACAATGACGACTGCACCTGCACCATGATGCGGTGGCCGGGCAGGAAGACGTGGTCGACGTTGGGCAGCGACCAGTCGAACTTGTAGGTCTTGCCCGGCGTCAGCGCCGCGGGCGTGGCGAAGCCGTTCACGTAACGGCCGCGGAAGATCTCGATCCCGAGCGCGAGCTGATAGCCCGCCATCGCCGGATTGGCGCTGTTCTCCTCGGGATAGACGTCGATCAGCTTGACCACGAAGTCACCGTCGCGCCCCGTCGTCGCGGCGCGCAGGTCGACCTTGGGCGCGCCCTTGATGTGGACCGGGCGGTCGAGCACCGTGCCGGTGTAGCTCAGCACGTCGGGGCGGCCGTCGACGAAACGCTGGTCGTGGACCAGCCAGGTGCGCCACTCCTCGCCCTGCATGTGGATCGGCCGGG
Source organism: Sphingomonas phyllosphaerae (assembly GCF_029623345.1). Classification (GTDB taxonomy): domain Bacteria; phylum Pseudomonadota; class Alphaproteobacteria; order Sphingomonadales; family Sphingomonadaceae; genus Sphingomonas; species Sphingomonas phyllosphaerae_C. The sequence continues at coordinate 1,506 of NZ_JAPYKH010000034.1, read as the reverse complement.
GCAGCATCGGCACCGGCTTGGCCGGATCCGAAACAAAGCTGTCGCTCCCCGCCGTGGGCTTCTGCCACGACAGCGACGCGCCGGCCGCGAGATAGAGCGGCGTGTACTGGCCAGCCGGCCAGCGCGGCGACACTTCCCAACGATCCTCGCCGGTGGCGTAGGTGAGTACCGGCGGCGTGTCGCACGGCACCGGCTCGGTCTTGAGATGGCAGTCGAGGAACGGCTTCATCCAGCGCGTGCGGAACTGCAGCCCGGTGTCGCCCTCCCACTTCAGCGGCCCCAGCTCACGCGCCTCGTAATTGACCTGCGAGTGGCGCCACGGCCCGATCACCAGGCTGACCAGCCGGTTGTCCGGATCCTGCCCCTCCAGCGCCTGATACACCGCGGGCGCGCCGTAGCTGTCTTCCTGGTCCCACTGGCCGACCACCAGCATCGTCGGCACCGTCAGCTTGCGCGCGCCGAGCAGTTTGTCGACTGCCTGCCCCTGCCACCACGAGTCGTAGCTCGGGTGCTCGAGCACCTTGCGTACCACCGGCAGGTCGAGCAACCCGTAGTGGCGCGCGTAATCACCCGCCGAGCCGGCGGCGAGGTAGGCGGCATATTCGTCGCCGCCGCCCTTGGGCACCGCGCCCCCGCCCGACTTGACCGTCTGCGACAGGTCATAGTCGAAGCCGAACGTGCGGAAGGCGCCGTTGTGGAACCAGTCGTCGCCCATCCAGCCGTCGACCATCGGGCTCTGCGGTACCGCCGCCTTGAGCGCGGGATGCGGGTCGATCAGCGCCATCAGCGAGGTGAAGCCGAGATAGGACGAGCCGGTGATGCCGACCTTGCCGTTGCTCTCGCGCACGTTCTTCACCAGCCAGTCGATCGTGTCATAGGCGTCGGTGGCGTGATCGACTTTGCTGGGGTTGAGCGGCCCACGCAGCGGGCGGTTCATCACGTAATCGCCCTCGGACTTCCCCAGCCCGCGCACGTCCTGGTAGACGCGGATATAGCCGTCGTCGACGAACTCGGCGTCGGCGACGGGCAGGATCTCCTCGATATGCTGACTGCGATTGCGGCTCGTCGCCTTGTCGGCGTCGTACGGCGTGCGGCTGAGCAGGATCGGCGCGTCATGCGCGCCCTTGCGATAGACGATCACGGTGTACAGCCGCGTGCCGTCGCGCATCGGCACCATCTCGGTGCGGCGGACGTAATCGGCCTCGGGGCGGACCCAGTCGTAGCCCGCGACCTGCTCGTTGGCCATCGTATCGGTGGGCGCGCGCTGCGCGCTCAGCGCCGCGGGCAGCGCGGCGGCGAGCAGGAAGGGGGCGGCGCGGCGGGCGAGCGGGAGGCGGCGGGTCATGGCGCCTGAGGTGCCGGGACGCACGCGCGCGGTCAAGCGCGCCGCGCTCCCCTTGGCAGCCCCGCGCGACCTGCTATTCGTCGCGAAGAGACAATAGGTTGCGGCATGCACGTCCCCGATCCTCCTGTGCCCGCCGTCACCGCGCCGGGTGACTATGACTG
>NZ_JAPYKH010000033.1 GCF_029623345.1 Sphingomonas phyllosphaerae | reverse complement strand
GGCGAGCTGCGCGGCGGCAGCGGCCGGTCGGTGCGGGTGAAGCCGACGGTGGCGATATATTGCGCAGTGGTGCCGGGCGCGGGGCTGGTGAAGCCGTTGCGCAGCAGCTCGGCCTCCACCGCGGCCGCATAGGTCTTGTACTCGAGGCTGGGGGAACCCCCGCCTTGAAGCGGCTGGACGCTGACGGTGCCCCGCTCGGCCACGGCGTCATAGTGGAAGCGAGTCGCCTCGACCGGGAAGCGCTGCGGCCCGGTGGCGCAGGCAGCCAGCGGCGCGGCGGCGAGAAGGACAAGGACGAGAGGACGCATAACACAGCCTTCGCGGAAACAATCGTTGCGGCATAGCAACGCCGCAGCGCGTCGCAAGCTCCGCGGGGAGGCGGGCGGATCGCCGGACGGAGCGCCGTCCGGCCGAAGGCACGCAATCCTCCCCGCCAGGCGGGGAGGATCGGGTGGCGCTCGCCCGCCGACTCAGTTGACTTTCCACCCCCTGCTCACTAGGCGGCGCGCTTTCCCTATTCTCTCGACAGAAGCGCCATCGCCATGAAGATCCGCAACAGCCTCAAGTCGCTCAAGGACCGCCACCGCGACAATCGCGTGATCCGTCGCCGCGGCCGCACCTACATCATCAACAAGACCAATCGCCGCTTCAAGGCACGCCAGGGCTGAGCCCTGACGTGACGTCGGCGGCCTGCGCGCCGACGTCGGTCATCTTCGACGTCGGGCACGTCCTCTACGACTGGGACCCGCGCGCGCTCTATGGGCGCCTGTTCGACGACGAGCAGGCGCTCGATGCGTTCCTGCGCGATATCGCCACGCGCGAGTGGCATTTCCAGCACGACGCCGGCCGGCCCTTCGCCGAGACCAGCGCCGAGCTCGCCGCGCTGCACCCGCAGCATGCCGAGATGATCGCTTTGTGGGGACCGCGCTTCGGCGAGCAGATCCCCGGGCCGATCCCCGGCATGCCCGGGCTCGTCGAGGAACTCGACGCGCGCGGCGTGCCGCTGTTCGCGATCACCAACTTCTCGGGCGAGTTCTTCGCGCCGTTCCGCGCCCGCGAGGCGGCGTTGTTCGACCGCTTCCGCGACATCGTCGTCTCGGGCGACGAGCGCGTGGTCAAGCCGGACGCTGCGATCTTCCACCTCGCGCTGAACCGCTTCGCGCTCACCGCCGACCAGGCCTTCTTCGTCGACGACAACGATGCGAACGTGACGGCCGCGCGCGCGCTCGGCATCCGCTCGCACCTGTTCACCGGCGCCGACGCGCTGCGCGCCGAGCTGACCGCGCTCGGCCTGCTGGATGGGGCGCAGGGGGCGGCAGCGGCCGATTGATCCTGCTCGCAACGCACGCTCCGCACGACCGTCGCTGGCGCTCTGCCGATGTTTTCCCGCGAACGTGGGAGCACGATGTGTCGCCGAGGAAGCTTCGCCGCGGAGGGATGCTGATGGTCGCGAGGACCTGAGATGAGTACGTCCCCGTCCACTCCCGCCGCGGTGCCGCCGCGCCACCTGCTGCTCGCGCTCGCCGTGGTGGCGGTGTGGGGCACCAACTTCGTCGTCATCCGCGCCGCGCTCGACGTGCTGCCGCCGCTCGCCTTCGCCGCCTGCCGCTTCGCGCTCGCCTTCCTGCCGGCGCTGTTCGTGCCGCGCCCCAAGGTGAAATGGCGCTCGCTCGCGGCCTATGGCCTGCTCATCGGCGCGGGGCAGTTCGGGCTGCTGTTCCTCGCGATGGACGGGTGGATCTCGCCCGGGCTGGCGAGCCTGGTGGTGCAGAGCCAGGTGTTCTTCACCATCGGCCTCGCGATCGCGCTGAGCGGCGAGCGCGTGCGCGGGTACCAGCTCGGCGCGCTGGTGCTCGCGAGCGCGGGCATCCTCACCATCCTCGTCCACAACGATCGTGCCGCCACCCCGCTGGGAATCGCGCTGACGATCGCGGCGGCGATCAGCTGGGCCGGCGGCAACCAGGTCGCCAAGGCGAGCGGCACCACCGACATGCTCGGCTTCGTCGTCTGGTCGAGCGCCTTCGCGGTGCCGCCACTGGTCGCCGCCGCGCTGCTGGTCGAAGGCGCCGCGCCGATCGTAGAGGCGGTGCAGCGCGCCGGGCCGGGCGTATGGGCTGCGGTGGTGTGGCAGGCGGTCGGCAATACGCTGTTTGGCTATGCCGCCTGGGGCTGGCTGCTGGCGCGGCATCCCGCCGCGACGATCACGCCGAGCGCGATGCTGGTGCCGGTGTTCGGCATGGGCACCTCGGCCTTGTTGCTGGGCGAGCCGCTGCCGGGCTGGAAGCTGCTCGCCGCCGCTTTGGTGCTCGGCGGGCTCGCGCTCAACCTGCTGTGGCCGCGCGTCAGCGGCTATCCGTGGCGGCGCGGCGCCGCGAGCTGAGCCCGGGCGGAACGATCGCGCGTGCGCCTCGCTTGGACCACGTCCAGTGAGGGAGCAGGAAATATGGAAGACCAGCGCGTGTGGGCGTTCGAGGAGAGCCTGTGGACCGCCGACGCGGATCACTATCGCGAGTCGATCGACGAATCGGCGCTGATGGTGGTGCCGCAGCCGCCCTATGTGCTCGAGAGCGAGGCCGCGGTGGAGGCGGTCAGCCAGACGCCGCGCTGGGACGCGGTGCGCTTCAGCGACCAGCGCATCGTGCGCCCGCAGGATGGGCTGATCGTCGTCGCCTATAAGGTCGAGGCGTCGAAGGGCGGGGGAGGGGGCGAGACCTATGTCGCGCACTGCACTTCGACCTATCGCCGGATCGAGCACGAGCGCTGGACCGTGGTGCAGCACCAGCAGACCCCGCCGCTGGTGGCGGAGGCGAAGCTGGAGGCAGGGTGAGGGGTCGGTAATCCGATGAGCCCTCCCCTTCAGGGAAGGGGTTGGGGGGGCGCAGCCTCCGTCCGCGTCCTAAGCCGCCTCCGCCGTCCCCGTCGTCCAGCCCAGATGCGGGATCGTGATCGAGCGCTTGCCCGCCATGTCGGTGCGGGTGACGAACAGGTCGCGGCTCTCGATATAGCCGATCAGCCGCTTCACGCGCCCGAGCGAGCTCGTCCCATAGGTATGCGCGATCGCTTCGTCCGAGGGGCAGGGCTCGCCGTCGCGCGCCGCCTTGGCCACCAGCAGGAAGGCGCCGAGCATGTCGTCGGGCAGTCCCTGCGCCAGCGCCAGCGCGCTTGCCCACTCCTCGGCATGCGGCGCGAAGATGCCGGCGCGCGCGCACGACAGCCGGCGGCTGAAGGCGGGAAGGTCGAGCGCCGGCCGCGCCACCCCGGTCATCCGGCAGCGCACCTGGAAGTCCTGGAACAGCACCGCCGCGGGCCGCCCCGCGCTCTCCGCGTCGGCGACGATCGCGCGCAGCACCGCGGCGTAGACCTCCTCCACCTCCTCCTCGGAGCGGTCGGGCAACGCGGGCGCGGGCACGCCCGGCGTGGCCGGCGCGGCGAGGTCGGCGAGCAGCTCCTCGCTGGGCACGCGGCGCGGGCGCGGGTCGAACGAGAGCGGCAGCGACGGCGCCGCCTCGGGAGTGAGGTCGAGCAAAGCCTGGACGTCGACGCTGTCCGCCTTGGGCAGCGGCACCAGCTTGGGGCTGCCACTGCGCGCCTGCGTCTCCACCGCGCCGATCTTCACGGTGAGCGGGCGACGCGACACCGCCGGACCAAGCGCCAGGAAGGTGCCGCGCGCGAGATCGCGGATCATGTCGGCCTGGCGTCGCTCCATGCCGAGCAGGTCCGCCGCGCGCGCCATGTCGATATCGAGGAAGGTGCGCCCCATCAGGAAGTTGCTCGCCTCCGCCGCGACGTTCTTGGCGAGCTTGGCCAAGCGCTGCGTCGCGATCACCCCGGCGAGCCCGCGCTTGCGCCCGCGGCACATCAGGTTGGTCATCGCCGAGAGCGAGGCGCGGCGCACGTCCTCGGCGACCTCGCCGCCGGTGGTGGGGGCGAACAGCTGCGCCTCGTCCACCACCACCAGCGCGGGATACCAATGCTCGCGCGGCGCATCGAACAAGGCGCCGAGGAAGCCCGCGGCGCAGCGCATCTGCCCCTCCGCCTCCAGCCCCTCGAGGCTGAGCACGACGCTGGCGCGATGCTCGCGCAGGCGCGCGGCGATGCGCGCGATCTCGCGCTCGGCATAATCCGCGCCCTCGATCACGACATGGCCGTAGCGCTCGGAGAGGGTGACGAAATCGCCCTCGGGATCGATCACGACCTGCTGCACCTGCCCGGCCGAGCCCTCGAGCAGCCGGCGCAGCAGATGCGACTTGCCCGAGCCCGAATTGCCCTGGACGAGCAAGCGGGTGGCGAGCAGTTCCTCGAGATCCATTGTCACGGGCGCGCCCGACGTATCGGTGCCCATGTCCACGCTGACGGTCATTGCCCCCGCCTGTGCCCGATGCGGCGGAGTCGGGGCAAGCGCGATGATGCGAGCAGGAGGCTTGCGAATAGGCCAGGACAGCGCCACGCGCCCCCGCACTGGCATCGCGCGCCGCCGCGGGATAAGGGCTGGAGATTACCCGCTAGAGGCAGTCATGGCAGGCCATTCCAAATTCAAGAACATCATGCACCGCAAGGGTGCGCAGGATAAGAAGCGCTCGGGCATGTTCTCCAAGCTCAGCCGCGAGATCACCGTGGCGGCGAAGATGGGGCTGCCCGATCCCGACATGAACCCGCGGCTGCGCGCCGCGGTGAACGCCGCCAAGGCGCAGTCGATGCCCAAGGACAATATTCAGCGCGCGATCGACAAGGCGAGCAAGGGCGATACCGAGAATTACGAGGAGATCCGCTACGAGGGCTTTGGCCCCGGTGGCGTGTCGCTGATCATCGAGGCGCTGACGGACAATCGCAACCGCACCGCCACCAACGTGCGCACCGCGGTGTCGAAGAACGGCGGCAATCTCGGCGCCAGCGGATCGGTCAGCCACGCGTTCGACCGGGTCGGGCTGATCACCTATCCTGCGGGCGTGGGCGACGCCGAGAAGGTGTTCGAGGCCGCGCTCGAGGCGGGCGCGGAGGACGTCACCTCCAGCGACGACGGCCATGAGATCTGGACCGCGGTGGCCGATCTGCACGAGGTCGCCAAGGCGCTGGAGTCGGTGCTGGGCGAGGCCGAGGGCGCCAAGCTGGCATGGCGCCCGCAGACGATGGTCGAGGTCGGCGAGGACGAGGCGACGACCTTGTTCAAGCTGATCGACGCGCTCGACGACGACGACGATGTGCAGACCGTGTGGGGCAATTACGAGGTCTCCGATGCGGTGATGGAGAAGCTGGGTTGAGCGTGATCCTCCCCGGTGCGGGGAGGGCAAGATCCTCCCCGGCATGCGGGGAGGATCTAGGGCTATGATCATTCTCGGCCTCGACCCCGGGCTCGGCACCACCGGCTGGGGCGTGATCCACGCCGACGGCAACCGGCTGAGCCACGTCGCCAACGGCCAGATCCGCACCGACCCGTCGATGCCGCTGCCGCGCCGGCTGTCCAATCTCCACGCCGCGCTGATCGACGTGATCCTCGCCGAGCGCCCCGACTCGGCTGCGGTCGAGGAAGTGCTCGGCAACACCAACGCGCAGTCGACGCTCAAGCTGGGGCAGGCGCGCGGCGTGGTGCTGCTCGCGGCGGCGGGGGCGGGGCTGGCGATCGGTGAATATCATCCCTCCACCGTCAAGAAGGCGGTCGTCGGCACCGGCGGCGCGGAGAAGCGCCAGATCCAGGCGATGATGGCGGTGCTGCTGCCCGGCGCCAGGCTCGCCGGTCCCGATGCCGCGGACGCGCTGGCGGTGGCGATCACCCATGCGCACCATCTCGCCAGCGCCGAGGGCATGCGCCGCCGCGCGCGGGTGACGGCGTAACGGCCGATCGGCTCATCGGAAGCGGCAAGGTGCTCGGGCGAACGCCGGCGCCGAGGCTCGCCAGCGCTACCGCCTGTGGCGCTGGGCTCCCGCGTGCGCGCGAGCACGGGTCGGCCTGGACGGATCCGATACGAGCGGCAGGCCCCTCAGTGCACCGCCACCGTCGCGCGCCACGTCGTGATCACGTCCTCGTCGCCGCTGGCATCCGGCAAAGCGGTGTCGTGCTGCTCGAGTACCAGGCGGAAGCGCACGCCGTCCCAGGCATATTCCTGCCGTAACGGGCCTGCCGTGCTGACCAGGCGGCGCCGCGCCGGGTCCCAGCTCGGTGGCGCCGCGGCGGGCGCGGGGTCGATCGTCGCCGCCATCGCCGGTCCCTTCGGCGGCAGCAGGTACAGCGCGGCGCGCCCGTGCGTCGCGGCGCAGCCGGGATCGAGCGCCAACAGCGTGTACGCGGCGTCGAGCCGCCAGGTCCGCGCCGCGGCGCAATCGGCGGCGGCGCGGCCGAGCAGCTTGCGCGCGTCCTTGGCGGAGAAGCGCCGCGGCGCCTCGCCGGTTACCTCGGGCTGGTCGACGATCGGCAGCGCCGGCACCGCTGCGATCGACGCGGGGACGGCACCGCGCTCGGGCGGAGCGAGCGTCGCGGCGCTGCTCTCGCGCCCCTGCGCCGCGTCGATCGCGCGCAGCGTCGCGCCGAGCCCGACGAGCGAGGCGCCGGCGAGCACGTGCCGCTTCGACTCGAACACCGTCAGGCGCCGCCCGCGCACCAGCGCGGCGGCGAGCTTGCCCTCGAACGGCAGCGCGAGGCCTCCACCGCCGCCGGGCGCGATCAGCTGCGCGAGCGGCCGTCCGTCGACCGCGAGCGTGACCCGGCTGGCCGCGGCGACGCTGAGGGGAAGGGGGACGTCGAGCCGCGCCGGTGCGGTGGCCGCGCCGTCGCGCCGCAACGCCAGCCGCAGCCGCGGCTCGCTGCCGCCGCTGTCGCGCACCAGTGCGTCGCAGCCGCGCTGATTGTCGCAGCCGAGGATCCAGTCGCCATGAGTCGCGAGCGCGGCCGGCGCCGCGGCCTGAAGCAGCAGCACCGCGAGGAGAGACGGCATCGAACACCTCCGAGCCCCGCGCACGGCATGGGGAGCGCCGCTATTAGAGCGCAACAAGGTAAACAAATCGTTGAGATCGGCGGCAGAAGTGAATGCCGCCTAGGCAGGACGCCAGTGGCGAGGTTGGGCCGCCGGCGTGGGGGGCACGCCGGCGACCCCCGACCCAGCTGCCTGTCGGGCGACCCGAAGGGCTGACGTGGTCGGTCGCGTGGGAGGCGGCGCACCGCCCCCGAACCCTCGACGCGGCGCTAGCGCAACCCGCGGCCCCGGGGCAACCCCGACCGGCCTCGCGTCGCCGCGATGCGCCTCAGGCGTCGACGTCCTCCGGCTCCGGCACCGGCGGATGGAGGCGCAGCCGGTTGATCCGGCGCGAGTCGGCGTCGACCACCTCGATCCGCCAGCCGCTCGGGTGATCGACGCACTCGCCCGCCTCGGGCACGCGGCCGGCGAGCACCGCGGCGAGGCCGCCGATCGTATCGACGTCGCTCTCCGCCTCGGCGAGCCGCGCGTCGACGGCCTCGCCGACATCCTCCAGCTCGACGCGCGCGTCGACCTCCCAGGCGCCGCCGTCGAGCGGGACGAGCAGCACCTCGGGCGCGTCGTCATGCTCGTCCTCGATCTCGCCGACGATCTCCTCGATCAGGTCCTCGATCGTGACCAGCCCCTCGGTGCCCGAATATTCATCCAGCACCACCGCGAGATGGCTGCGCGACTGACGCATGTCGGCGAGCAGGTCGAGCGCGCCGCGGCTCATCGGCACGTACAAGGGCTGGCGGATCAGCACCGCGATCGACGCCGGCGGTTCGCCGCCGCGCGCCAGGATTGCGAACACGTCCTTGATATGGATGATGCCGATGATGTGGTCGAGGTTCGCGCGGTACACCGGCAGTCGGCTGACCCCCGCCTCGGCGAACACCTCGACGAGATGCGCGAAGCTGGTCGCTTCCTCCACCGCGATCACGTCGGCGCGCGGCACGCCGGTGCCGCCGGCGTCGCGCTCGCTGAAATGGAGCAGGTTGCGCACCATCTGGCGCTCGAGCGGGGTGAGATCGCCCTTCAGATCGGGCGCAGGATCTTCCTCGTAGCGGTCGATCGCCTTCTCGAGCACCTCGCGCAGCGTCGCCTCGTGCGGTTCGCCGAAGATGAGGTTGCGCAGCCCCGACCAGATGCCGGGTTCGTGATGGTGGTCGCCGCTGCCGGCGGTACTTCGGTCGTCGGCCATCGCCGTTCGTCAGTCCTCGCGTATGAGATAGGGGTCGGCAACGCCGAGGTCGGCGAGCGCGGCGCGCTCGATCTCCTCCATCGCGTCCCCGTCGTTGTCGGTCATGTGGTCATAGCCTAGCAGATGCAAAGTGCCGTGCACCACAAGGTGCGTGAAATGATCGCCGACCGCGATCCCGCGCTCCGCCGCCTCGCGCGCGCAGACGCCGTGCGCCAGCACGATGTCGCCGAGCAGCAGCTCGCCGTCGTCGGAATTCTGGCTGACGGTGTCGAGCAGGTCGGGCTGCACCATCGGGAAGGACAGCACGTTGGTGGACTTGTCCTTGCCGCGATACTGGCGGTTGAGCGCCTGCACCTCGGAATCGTCGGTAAGCCGTACGCTCACCTCCACCGCGGCGGGGGTGGTGAGCAGCTCGCCGTGCGGCGTGTGCGCCACCGCGGCGCGTACCGCGGCCAGCGCGTGCTGCTGCCATGCCGCCTCGGGCCAGGGGTCCTCGCGGGTGAGTTCGACGTGGATCATGTCAGGCGAGGTCCGTGTGCGAGAAATCGTCGCCCTTGTAGAGCAAGGCGGCGCCATGAGTCTTGGCACAGGCGTAAGCGAAACAATCGCCCATGTTGAGTCGCGCGGGATGACGCGACTGTTTTCCGTAGCGCTGATAGGCAGCGAGGGCGGCGTCGAGCTCGTCCTGCGCGATCGCTACCATCTCCAGCCGCAGCCTGCCGGCGGTGTGACGGACCTCGGCGAGCGCGGCGGCGATCGGGAGCCTGTACGAATGGGCGAGCGCCGACACTGTCTCCCAGCATGCCATCGGCGACCACAGCGCGCGCTCGTGGTCGACCAGACGGTCGAGCAGCGCCGGGCGTTCGGGCTCCGCCTTGCAGATCGCGACCAGCGCGGACGCGTCGACGAAGATCATCCGTCCGCTTCGTCCCATAGACGATCATAGAACGCTTTGTCGGCCGGACCGCCGGTCTCGGCCGGCAGCGGATGGTCGCGCCGCCACGCATCGAGGTCAGCGATCAGCGTGGCCACGTCGGGGCGCCAGGGGAGGCTGCGCTCGAGCGCCACGAGCGCACGTCGCACGGCGTCGGTCTTGCTGGTCCCCAGCCGCCGTGAGACACGATCGGCCAGCGCGGCGGTCTCAGCGTCCTTGATGTAAAGCGAGGCCATCGTCACCCTCCGGGATATCCATAGACGTAAGAAGGATATCCCGCCGCATCAAGCCTCGCGACCCTCATAGGCCTCCACGATCCGCCCGACAATCGGATGCCGCACCACGTCGCCCGCGGTGAAGCGGCACAGCGAGATGCCCTCCAGGCCCTCGAGCCGGAAGGTCGCGTCGGCCAGCCCGCTCGCGGCGACGCCGCCGGGCAGGTCGGTCTGGTTGGGATCGCCGCAGATCACCATCCGGCTGTTCTGGCCGAAGCGGGTAAGGAACATCTTCATCTGCGCCGGCGTGGTGTTCTGCGCCTCGTCGAGGATCACGAAGGCGTCGGCCAGCGTGCGGCCGCGCATGAAGGCGATCGGCGCGATCTCGATCTCGCCGCTGGCAATGCGGCGTTCGACCTGCTCGGCGGGAAGGCAGTCATGCAGCGCGTCGTACAGCGGGCGCAGATAGGGATCGACCTTCTCCTTCATGTCGCCAGGCAGGAAGCCCAGCTTCTCGCCCGCTTCCACCGCGGGGCGCGACAGGATCAGTCGCTGCACGCTGCCCGAGATGAGCTGCGACACCGCCTGCGCCACCGCGATATAGGTCTTGCCGGTGCCCGCCGGGCCGAGCGCGAAGATCATCTCGTGCGAGGTCAGCTCACGCATGTAATGCGCCTGCGCGGGGGTGCGCGGCACGATCGTCTTCTTGCGCGTGCGGATCATCACCGAGGGTGCGCCGCTGCCGGAGTCGGCGCGGATGATGCCGTCGAGCACCGGCTCGGCCGCCATCGCGATCGCGGCGTCGACCAGGCCGGTGTCGACCTCCTCGCCGCGCTGGATGCGATGATACAGGTCGTTGAGCGTGTCGCGCGCCAGCGCCACCTGCTCGGCGGTGCCCTCCAGCCCGACGCGATTGCCGCGTGCGGTGATGTAGACGCCGAGCCGGTTCTCGAGCGCCACCAGATGCTGGTCATATTGGCCGAACAGCTGGCTGAGCAGCTGGGGCTTGTCGAACAACAGCTCGACACGGGAACGCTCGCCGGATTGGGCGGGAACGGGCTTTCGGCTCATGCGGCTCCTTGCACGGCGACGGGCGCGCCGGTCTGGACGGGAGATAGGCGCGAGGGGCGGTGACGCAATGGCATCGCCGCCGAGTGTGGCAGGCGCGACGCTGTGAACAAGCCGGAATCGCGCGTGCCGCTAACCGAAATGCAGCGACCCGGGCGTGCCGTGACGGTACGCCGTGGCGACCGCGCCGAGCGGGAAGCGATGGCGCGCCAGCTGCGCGAGGTGCCGCCGCAGCGCCGCCTGGAGCGCCGCGCCGACCGCCTCGCCCGCGGCACCGGTGAGCCAATCGGGGCGCAGCACGAGGCCTGCGGCGGTCACCTCCACCGCGGCGCCGAGCTTCACGAAGCGCCGCCGCACCGTCGCCTCGGGCAGATGGAGCCCCTCGGCGACGAGGCGGCCGCGCACCGATCGCCACGCCGGTGTGACCTGGTGCGGCGGCGCGGCGCGGCGGAACAGGCCGGGATCGGCGGTGATCGCCGCGGCATTGCCCGCCAGCAGCGCGGCGAGCAGCACCCGGTCGAGCGGCTTGGCGCAGCGCGTCTCCGCCGCCGCGATCGCGAGCGTGAGATCGGCCGCGACCGCCAGCCCCTCGGACCAGTCATACGCCCCCGGCACGGCGGTGAGCTCGGGCAGCAGCGCCGCCGCAGCGAGCCGCTCGACCAGGACGACGGTGCGATCGTGGACGCGCGCGAGGCGCGGTCCCAGCACGGGATCGTCCAGCGGACGGCCCGCGACGATCATCCCGCCGGCGACGCGGTGACACCGCCCCGCCGCGGCGAGCGCGGCGACGTGACGGCGCGCGGTCTCGAACGGCATGGCCAGCGTCTCGCCCACGCCGAGCACCGGGGTCGGCCGCGCGCCGTCCAGCGTGCGGCGCAACAGCAGCAGGTAGATCAGCACGCGTTCGACCCGCGCGCCGAGCACCGGCGTCAGTTCGGCGATCACGCCGGCGAGCAGCCCGGCGAGCAGGCATCTGATCATCAGGGTCGGGGGCAGCGCGCCGATCACGCCGCGCAGCCTCGCCGCGCCGCGCGGACACGTCCAGCGCCTCGCGCCGGCATGGGTCAGCGCGCGGGGGTCAGCGCGCGCGCAAGCCCTCCGCCATCAGCGCGAAGGCGTCGAGCGCGCGCGGCAGCGCGACGTCGGGCTTCTCGCTTGCCGCCACCCACAAGGCGGCGTTGAGCGCGGCACCGCTCAGCAGCCGCGCCGCCGCCTCGACGTCGACCGCGCGCATCGTCCCGGCGGCGACGAGGCGCGCGACCGTGTCGCGCGTCTCGGCGAGGCAGGCGTTCTGGCTCGGCCAGCGCGACGGGTCGCCCAGCACCGCGGGACCGTCGAGCAGCACGATGCGACGCACCTCGGGGTCGAGCGCCATCTCGATATAGGCGGCGGCCTCGGCAAGCAGCGCGTCCCAGTCGTCGCGCGCAGCCGATGCCGCGGCGCGCGCGCGTGCGGCCATCTCGCCGTCGACCTGCGCGACCACGGCGGCGAGCAGCCCCTTCTTGTCGCCGAAGCCGTGGTAGAGCGCGCCGCGCGTCAGCCCCGCCGCCGCGGTCAGCTCGTCCATTGATGCGCCGGCGAAGCCATGCGCGGCGAAGGCGGCGCGTGCGGCCGCGATCAGTCGCGTGCGATTCGCTTCGGTGGTTTCGGCCCGGCGTCCCGCCATCTCAGATTATCTCTCTCGCATGCACGGCGTATGTGAGTTGACATACGTCGCGTATGCACTCACCTACGCAGCGTATGTCAATCACCGGCCCGGATCCAGTACCGGCCTCACAGGAGAAGACCGATGAGCCAGCGTGACGTCGTCGACCTGCCCCATCGCCACGCGCTGTATGACGCGCACGGCTATTCCCCCGCCGTGCGCGCAGGCGAGCTGCTCTTCGTCTCCGGCCAGGTCGGCAGCTGCGACGACGGCTCGCCGGAGCCCGAGTTCGAGGCGCAGGTGCGGCGCGCCTTTGCCAATCTCGCGAACGTGCTGCGCGCGGCCGGGCTCGACTTCGACGACGTGGTCGACGTCTCTACCTTCCACACCGATCCGGCGACGCAGTTCGAGACGATCATGAAGGTCAAGCGGGAGGTCTTCGGCGCCGCGCCCTATCCGACCTGGACCGCGGTGGGAGTCACCTGGCTCGCGGGCTTCGACTTCGAGATCAAGGTGGTGGCGCGGTTGCGGTCATAGGCCGGCGAACCTGCCGCGGCGCCGGCCTGGGTTCAGGCGGGTAGGGTGCTGTGGGATTCGGCAGCGTCTCGCGGCTAAGCCCCGGCCTTCGCCGGGGCCGATGGGTCGAAGCAGCACTAGCGCCGATCGACAAGCCTCTTCCCGAATGTCGCTCCGCCCTGCCGGTCGTCGCCTCAGGCCGCGTCGCGGAGCGCCACCGCGCCGGTGAGCGAGTTCGGACCCGCCGCCGCCAGCGTCACCTCGACCAGGTCGCCGATCGCATGATCGCCGACGAGATGGACCGACTGGAGCCACGGCGACTTGCCCAGCCACTGCCCGGGCAGCTTGCCGCGCCGCTCGATCAGCAAGGTGCAGCGCCGCCCCACCGAGGCGGCGTTGAAGGCGGCCTGGTCGCGGTTGAGCGCCGCCTGCAGCCGCTGCAGCCGCTCGTCCATCACCGCCGCCGGCACGGCCGCGCCGAGGTCGGCGGCGGGCGTGCCCGGCCGCGGCGAATATTTGAAGCTGAACGCCTGCGCGTAGCCGACCCGGTCGACCAGACGCAGCGTCTCCGCGAACTCGGCCTCGGTCTCGCCGGGGAAGCCGACGATGAAATCACCCGACAGCGCGATATCGGGCCGCACCGCGCGGACGCGGTCGAGCAGGCGCAGATAGCCGTCGACCGTGTGCGCGCGGTTCATCGCGCGCAGCACGCGGTCGCTGCCCGCCTGAACCGGCAGATGGAGGAAGGGCATCAGCGACTCGACGTCGCGATGCGCGTCGATCAGCCCCTGCGCCATGTCATTGGGGTGGCTGGTGGTGTAGCGGATCCGCGCCAGCTCCGGCAGCCGGTCGAGCGCGACGATCAGGTCGTGCAGCCCGCGCCCGTCGCCGTCGCGCCAGGCGTTGACGTTCTGCCCCAGCAAGGTGATCTCGCGCGCCCCGGCGTCGACCAGCGCGCGCGCCTCGTCGAGGATCGCGGCGTAGGGCCGGCTCACCTCGGCGCCGCGCGTGTAGGGCACGACGCAATAGGTGCAGAATTTGTCGCAGCCCTCCTGCACGGTGAGGAAGGCGCTCGCGCCGACGCGGCGTCGCGCCGGCAGGCTCGCGAACTTGGACGCGAGCGGCATGTCGGTGTCGAGCGCGGCCTCGCCGGACGCGGCGCGCGCGACCAGGCCGGGCAGGTTGTGATAGGATTGCGGGCCGACCACGACATCCACCTTGGCGCGGCGGACGATCTCCTCGCCCTCGGCCTGGGCGACGCAGCCCGCCACCGCGATCATCGGTGCGTCGCTGCCGCGCTGGCGCGCGCGCTTGCGCAGCCGGCCGATGTCCGAATAGACCTTCTCGGTCGCCTTCTCGCGGATGTGGCAGGTGTTGAGCACCACCAGGTCGGCGGCGTCGGCATCGGCGGTGCCGACCAGTCCCTGCGCTGCCATCAACTCGGCCATGCGCTCGCCGTCATAGACGTTCATCTGGCAGCCGAACGACTTGACGTGGAAGGTCTGGGGCGGGGTCTTGGCAGTCACGGACATGGCGCGCGCTCTACCGGAAACGCGCCCGCCTCGCTACCCGCGGCCAGGATGCGGCGGCGCGCCTCGGCGGCGATCGCCTTGCGGTCACCGGCGGGGACGAAGGGGGCGAGGAAGGTGAGCGTCGCGACGAAGGTGCCGCGCCGGCGCAGCACGCGGCGGGCGTGCGCGGTGCCGGGCTCGTCGCCGACCCAGGCGAGCGCGCGCGCGGCGGGTTCGTAGTCGATCCGCACCGGCTGCACCATCAGCCCGGGCGGCGGAGGATCGAGCGCGGCGAGCAGCGCGGCCTTGAACGGCAGCAGCGTCGCGCCGTCGCTGGTGGTGCCCTCGGGGAAGATCGCGACCGGCTGGCCGCAGGTGAGCGCGGTGCGCAGCGCGGCGACCTGGTCGGTGACGCCGAGCCGGTCGCCGCGGCGGACGAAGATGGTGCGGTTGAGCGTGCAGAGCCAGCCGACCAGCGGCGCCGCGCGCAGCTCGGCCTTGGCCACGAAGGCGCAGCCGCTGGCCCCGGCGAGCAGGAGGATGTCAAGCCAGCTGAGATGGTTGGCGAGCAGCACCGCGTCGCGTCGCAGCGGCGTGCCGAGCACGCGCACGCGCGCGCCGAACAGCCGCGCCGAGACGCCGAGGAAGCGCCGCGGCCAGGGCGAACGCGCGCGCACCAGCCGCCACAGGCCATGAAGCAGCAGCGCCAGAAGCAGCCAGGTGACGAGCGCGGCGAGGCGGAGACAGGCGATCATGCGGCGAGCGACGCGTCTTCGGGCCCGGCGAAGAGCGACGCCATCCGCTCGTCCATGTTCTCCGGCGAAGGCCGGGGCCCAGTTGGGTAGAGGTCAGCGAACACCATGTCGGCCTTTCCACCTGGACCCCGGCCTTCGCCGGGGCACGATAGGGAAGGCCCCACCCGCCTCACTTCTTCGCGAGCGAGACGCCGTACAATTCCATGCGATGGTCGACCAGGCGGAAGCCGAGCCGCTCGGCGATCGCCTTCTGCAGCAGCTCCAGCTCGGGATCGACGAACTCGATCACCTTGCCCGTCTCGACGTCGATCAGATGGTCGTGATGCGCCTCGGGCGAGGGTTCGTAGCGCGCGCGGCCGTCGCCGAAATCGTGGCGGTCGAGGATGCCGGCCTCCTCGAACAGCCGCACGGTGCGATAGACGGTCGCGATCGAGATGCCCGGATCGATCGCCGAGGCGCGCGCGTAGACCTTCTCGACGTCGGGATGGTCCTCCGCCTCCGACAGCACGCGCGCGATAATGCGGCGCTGCTCGGTGATGCGCAGCCCCTTCTCCTGACAGAGCGCTTCGAGATCGATCTTACGGGCCATGCCGACCTATGTAGTGCGTCGGGCTTGTTGCGAAAAGCGCTAGCGACTCGCAAGAAGGCGAATTGCTGTGATCAGAGTGAGTTGCTCCGGCGGGTTAGGGGCCGGAGGCGGGCGGTTCGCGGCACGAGCCGCGCGGCGGCGAGTCGCCAGCCGCGTCACTCCAGCACGAGCGCGTAGGTGTGCGCGTCGAACGTCTCGCCGCTGCGGCTGCGATAATAGCCGCGGCGCACCCCGGCGCGGCGGAAGCCGTGCAAGACGTAGAGTGCCACCGCCGGGTTGTTGGCGCGCACCTCGAGGTGGAGCCGCCTGACCCCGCGCCCGCGGCAGTCGGCGATGACGCCGCGCAGCAGTGTCGCGCCGATGCCGGTGCGCGCGTGCGCCGGGTCGACCGCGATCAGCAGCAGCTCGGCCTCGTCCATGATCGCGCGGTTCAGCGCGAAGCCGACGACCGCGCCCTCGACCCGCGCCAGCGTCAGCCACACGCCCGGCATCGCCAGGATGCCGACGCACTGGCTGCGCGTCCATGCCTCGCCGTAGCGCGGGTCGAAGGCGGCGTCCATGACGCGGTCGATCGCCTCGGCGTCGGCCGCGGCCCCGGCGGCGAGCTCGACCAGCCGCACGCGCGCGCTCACGGCGCGGCGCGCGGCGCCGGCGGCTTGGCGTCGGGCGCGCGGCCATAGAAAGGCACGGCCGGCAAGGCGCGCTCGGCGGCGGGGAGCAGCAGCGCGTGCGCCGCGTCGGGCAGCGCGGGGCGCTCGGCGACGGTGGCGTCGAGCGCGGCGAGCCAGCGCGTGCCCGAACCGATCGCCGCGGCGCCGTCGAGCGCGGCCAGCGCCGCCGCCGGCGTGAGCGAGCGGGGCGTGTCGAGCGGCCGGAACGGGCGAGCGAAACGCTGCATGAAGACCTCACCGTGCCCGCCTTCGGCGATCACCGCAAGGGCCGCGAAATCCGTGTTTTCGGCCAATGCGGCGGCGGCGACGAGCGCCAGCGCGCCATAGCCCGACACCGCCGCCCCCCAGCCCAGCGCGAGCGCGCGCGCGGCGGCGATGCCGACGCGGATGCCGGTGAAGCTGCCGGGACCGACGTCCACCAGGATGCGCGCGGCGCGGCCGCCGTCGGGCAGGCCGGCGATCATCGGGACGAGCCGCTCGGCATGGCCGCGCCCCACCTCCTCGTGCGCGCGCGCGATCAGGCGCTCGCCCTCGAACAGCGCGACCGAGCAGGCCGCGGTGGCCGTATCGATGACGAGCAGGCGGTCGCGCACGTCAGGCGAGGCGGTTGAACGTCTCGAACGCGGGGCGCGGCAGCCGCTCGTGCAGCGTCGCGGTATCGCCATAGCCGAGCGTGGCGATGAAATTGGTCCGTACGCTGGGCGTGTCGGCGAAGAAGGCCTTGTCCACCGCGCCCGCGTCGAAGCCCGACATCGGCCCGACACCGAGCCCCAGCGCGCGCGCCGCCAGGATCAGATAGGCGCCCTGGAGCGACGAGTTGCGGAAGGCCGAGGCCTCGCGCAGCTCGCGATTGCCGTCGAACCAGCTCTTGGCGTCGACATGCGGGAAGAGCGTGGGGAGATGCTCGTGGAACTCGGTGTCCATGCCGATCACGACGCTGACCGGTGCGGCGGGCACCTTGTCCTTGTTGGTCGCCGAGCAGGCGTCGGCGAGCCGCGCCTTGGCCTCGTCCGACACGCACCACACCAGCCGCGCGGGCAGCTGGTTGGCCGAGGTCGGCGCCATCTTCATCAGGTCCCAGATCGCGCGCAGCGTGTCCTCGGCCACGGGCTCGTCGCGGTAATGGTTGAAGGTGCGCGCGGTGCGGAACAGCTGGTCGAGCGCGGCATCGTCGAGGGGGCGGTCGAGCGCGGGCATGGCGATCCTGTCGGTAGGGAGGGGAAGACGATCGGCGCGCGCGTCAGACCGCGCGCACCTCGGTCACCTCGGGGACATAGTGGCGCAGCAGCTGCTCGATGCCATTCTTGAGCGTCGCGGTAGAGGAGGGGCAGCCCGAACAGGCACCCTGCATGCGCAGGAACACCTTGCCCTTGTCGAAGCCGCGATAGACGATGTCGCCGCCGTCATTGGCCACTGCGGGGCGGACGCGCGTGTCGATCAGCTCGCGGATCTGCGCAACGATGTCGGCGTCGGCGGGATCGTCGGTGAAGGTCTCTTCCTCGGCGGGCACGCTGAAATCGGCGCCGCCGGTGCGGAACAGCGGCATCTGCGCGGTGAAATGATCCATCAGCATCGCAAGCACGTCGGGCTTGAGCTCGCTCCAGCTCACCCCCGGCGCGGCGGTGACCGAGACGAAGTCGCGCCCGAAGAACACGCCGGTGACGTCGCCCAGATCGAACAGCGCGGTGGCGAGCGGACTCGCCTCGGCCTCCTCGGGGGTGGCGAAGTCGCGCGTGCCCGCGTCCATGACGATACGGCCGGGAAGGAACTTCACGGTCGCGGGATTGGGCGTGGCTTCGGTCTCGATCAACATGGTCGGCATGTGGCGCCTGTGCGGCAAGGGATCAAGCGGGCGCGGCGAAAGGGATTGTTTCGGCGGAAGGGGGCATCCTTTGCCGGAGCGGCAGGAGGGCGCCGGCGCGGACGGAGCGGTGTCGCCGCGCGACGGTCCGATCGTGACGCGCCCTTCTCCTGCCTGACCGCTCCATTCCGGCGGCGACGTTCCGCCGCGGCCGCGCGGCGCAAAGGAAAACGCAAGAATGTCGAGGTAGGACAGTGTAATGCGACCGCCTGCCACCGACCGAGAGGAACCCACCGGCGGCGTGCGCGCGCTCGCCGAGGCGCTCGGGCTCGCGCCCGCGTCCGACGCGCTGGTGGAAGAGTCGCGCCGCGCCGCGCTCGCCGCCAGCGCCGCTTTGTGGCCGGCCGCCGCGGCGGTGCTGCTGCTCGCGCCGGCCGCGCTGGTGCTGCTCGCGTCCGGCAACCCCGCCGCGACCGCGCTGGCATGGTGCGCCGCCCCGGCCGCGCTGCTCGCGCTCGGTTGCTGGGCGGTCGCGGCGCACCCGCGCGCCGCGGCGAGCCCGAGCCATTGGCGTATCGCCACCGTCGCCGCCGGCGGCAGCGCGATCACGCTGGCGCTCGCGCGCGGCGCTTATGCCGCCGCCGCGCTGCCGCCGGCACTGCTCCCTGCCGCGGGGGTGGCGGGCGGCGCCGCGGTGATCGGGCTCGCGCTCGCGCTCCAGCCGCTGCGCGCCGCCACACTCGCGCTGGTGGTGACGCTCGCGCTCGGCGCGGTGGCGCTCACCGGCGCCGCGCCGCTGCCGCTCGCGCTCGCGCTCGCCGCCACCGGGCTGGTGACCGCAGCGGTGGTGCGCGCCGCGCTCGTCCGCCAGCACGCGCTGGCCGAGCGGCGGCAGCGCCGCGACGCCGAACGACGCGATAGCCGCCTGGTCGCCGAATATGAGGCGCACGGCGCGGGATGGTTCTGGCAGAGCGACCGCCGCGGCCGGCTCACCTATCTCTCCGACAAGGTCGCGCGCGAGCTGCGCACGCTCGGCATCGAGCCGATCGGCGCGCCGCTCACCGACGTGTTCCGCGTCGACTCGGCCTGGGTCGAGACCGAGCGGACGCTGAGCTTCCACCTCTCGTCGCGTACCTCCTTCACCGATTACTCGGTCCGCCCCGCCGCGGGGGGCAGCGGCGCGGAGCGCTGGTGGTCGATCTCGGGCCGCCCCGCGCGCGACGAGCTCGACCGCTTCCAGGGCTTCATCGGCGCCGGCTCGGATCTCACCGAGCAGCGCCGCGCCGAGGCCGAGATCAAGCGGCTCGCGCTGTTCGACGCGCTGACCGGCATCGCCAACCGCCAGCGCATGCGGCTCGCGCTCGAGCAGACGCTGGCGCAGGCGCAGGCGGGCGGCACCCACCCGACCGGCCTGTTCCTGCTCGACCTCGACCGCTTCAAGGCGGTCAACGACACGCTGGGCCATCAGGTCGGCGACGAGCTGCTCAAGGAGGTGGCGCAGCGGTTGCAGCGGACCATCGGCGACGCCGGGCTGGTCGGGCGGCTCGGCGGCGACGAGTTCAAGGTGATCGTCCCCAACGAGGGCGACCGCGACCGGCTCGGCGCGCTGGCGCAGCGCGTGATCGCGGCGCTGTCGCTGCCGTATCACATCGATCGCTCGACCTTGTCGATCGGCTGCTCGGTCGGCGTCGCGATCGCCCCCGCGGACGGCGCGGCGCAGGAGGAGCTGGTGCGCAACGCCGACCTCGCGCTCTACGCCGCCAAGGCGGACGGGCGCGGCGTCCACCGTTTCTATCGTGAGGAGCTGCTGCACGGCGCGCAGAACCGCAAGCGGCTGGAGGACGATCTGCGCCAGGCGCTCGCCGCGGGCCAGTTCCGCCTCGCCTACCAGCCGGTGGTATCGACCGCGGACGCACGCATCATGGGCTATGAGGCGCTGGTGCGCTGGGACCATCCGCAGCGCGGGCCGGTGAGCCCGGCCGAGTTCATCCCGGTGGCGGAGGAGTGCGGGCTGATCGAGGCGATCGGCGCCTGGGTGCTCGGCACCGCCTGCGCCGAGGCGGCGGGCTGGCCCGATCACGTCCGCGTCGCGGTCAACGTCTCGCCGATCCAGTTCGCCAACCCGCGCCTGCCCACTCTGGTCGCGGGCGCGCTCGCGGCGACGGGGCTGGCGCCGCACCGGCTCGAGCTGGAGATCACCGAGGGCGTGTTCCTCAACGAGGATGCCTCGTCGGAGCAGATGTTCCGTTCGCTCAAGGCGCTCGGCGTGCGGCTCGCGCTCGACGACTTCGGCACCGGCTATTCCAGCCTGGGCTATCTGCGCAAGGCGCCGTTCGACAAGATCAAGATCGACCAGAGCTTCGTGCGCGGCGCGATCCAGCCGGGCAACCGCAACGCCGCGATCATCCGCGCGATCGTCAGCCTCGCCGAGACCCTCGGCATGGAGACGACCGCGGAAGGGGTGGAGCAGCAGGACGAGATCGTGCTGATCCGCGGGCTGGGGTGCAGCCATATCCAGGGCTATGTCTATGGCCGCCCGGCCGACGCCGGCACGGTGCGCGCGCAGCTGGACGCGGCGGAGGGCTATGCGGTGCCGATCGGGCACAAGACCAGCCGCGCGCCGCGCCACCGCGTGCTGCGCTCGGCGCGGCTAGAGCTGGCGGGCGAGCGTGCCGAGGTGCGCGTGCGCAACATCTCGCCCGCGGGAGCGATGATCGACGGGGTCGACCTGCCGGCGGCGGCGATCGGCTATCCGGCGGTGCTGGAGCTGGAAGGCGGGCTGACGCTGGCGGCGACGGTGCGCTGGGTCGACGACGAGGGGCGCGCCGGGCTGGAGTTCGACGCGGCGTTCGATCTGGAGTGGCTCAACCAGCCGGTGCCCCGCCGCGCGGCGTGAGCCGGGGGGGCCTCAACCATCGTCATCCCGGACCCTTCGACAGGTTCAGGATAGTCTGGTCCCGGGGAGTCACCGCGCCGCATACTCCTAAACTGTTGCCCTTGCGGAAGAGTGGATTCCGAAACAAGTCCGGGTGACGGAAGGTGAAGAGCGTTCCGGAAGGTCCGCAAAGGAACGTGT
This sequence comes from Sphingomonas phyllosphaerae, assembly GCF_029623345.1. Classification (GTDB taxonomy): domain Bacteria; phylum Pseudomonadota; class Alphaproteobacteria; order Sphingomonadales; family Sphingomonadaceae; genus Sphingomonas; species Sphingomonas phyllosphaerae_C. Next base: position 2,871 of record NZ_JAPYKH010000033.1, on the reverse strand, counting down.
TGCGGGGGAGGACGAGCTGGGTCCGACCTCCGAACCCCGCGCTCAGGCGGTCTCGAGCGTCCCGACGATCGTGGCGGGCTCGCGCTGCGGCAACGGCGGCATGCCGAGGCGGCGCACGTCGATCGCGGAGACGCCCGCCAGCAGCACGTCGCCGAAGCCGCGGTCGCCGGTCTCCACCAGGATGCCCGCGTGAGTCTGCCGCACCATCGCCCACTCGACCAAACGCGCCCGCACCCGCGCGCCGCGCACCAGCACCAGCGCGATCACCCCGGTCGAGTCGATCACCAGCGCGGCACGGCCGTCCTCGGCGATCACCGCGTCGAAGGCGGCGAAGCGCGGCAGCGCGACGCCAACCGCCTCGATCGCCTCGTCGACCGATCGCATCATCCGGTGCGCGCGGCCGAGGCCGAGCCATGCCGCCAGCCCCATCGTGCCGGCTCAGCCGCGCCGCGCCACCGCGTCGAGCAGGGGACGCAGGTTGGTGAGGTCATAGCCCGCGGCGGCGGCCTTGGCGGTGAGCGCGTCGGCATCGTCGCCGCGCGCCGCGCCGGCGAGCGCCCAGAGGTTGCACGAGCGGGTGCCCGAGCGGCAATAGGCCAGCACAGGGCCGCCCGCCTCGGTCAGCGCCGCGGTCATCGCCTCGACCTGCGGCAGCGAGAAGCCGGCATGGGTGATCGGGATGGCGGTGTAGCGCAGCCCCGCCGCCTCGGCCGCCGCGCGGATCGTGTCGCCGTCGGGCTGGCCGGGTTCCTCGCCGTCGGGGCGATTGTTGACGACGGCGGTGTAGCCGGCGGCGGCAATGGCGGGCAGGTCCTCGGGCCGGATCTGCGGGGCGACCGCGATCGTCTCGTCGATGATGCGCAACATAGGAAGGTGCCTCTAGCGCGGGCGCGGTGCCGCGTCACTGATTCCGATCGTCCCGTCGCGGGAGATGCGGCGGCTTAGCGGGGAGCGGTCGCGACGGCGAGGGGGGATAGCTTCCATATCGATGAGTGCGGGATCCTCCCCGCTTGGCGGGGAGGATCTATGGTCTGCGCTCCCGGCGCGACTCAGCCTCTCACCCCGCCGCCTTCAGCGCATCGAGAAACGCCTGGCCGTAGGCGTCGAGCTTGCGCTGGCCCACCCCCGCGATCCGCCCCAGCGCGGCCAGCGAGGTCGGCCGCAGCGCCGCCATCTCGCGCAGCGCCGAATCGTGGAAGATCACATAGGGCGGAACCCCCGCTTCCTTCGCCAGCTCGCGCCGGCACGCGCGCAGCGCCTCGAACAACGGATCGTCGACCGGGTTGGGGGTCGCGCCCGCCCGCCCGCCGCGGCGGCGCTCGCGCTTGGGCGGCTCGACCAGCGGCAGCGTCGCCTCGCCCTTCAGCAGCGCGCGTGCCGCCGGGCCGAACTCGAGCCCGCCGTGATGGTTGGTGCGCAAGGCGTCCTTGAGCAGCAAGGCGCGCCCGACCGGCTTGAGCAAAGCCACCTCGTCGCCGTCGACGATGTTCCACACCGAGAGCTGCTCGTGCCCGTTCATCAGGCTGCGCTCGCTCGACTGGCCGGTGAGCACCTGCTCGATATAGGTCGCGCCGAACATCTGCCCGGTGCGGAACACCGCCGAGAGATATTTGCGCGCGGTCTCGGTGGCGTCGAGCGCGGCCGGGGGCGAGAGGCAATTGTCGCAATTGCCGCAGGTCTCGGGCGGGTCTTCGCCGAAATGGCGCAGCAGGATGGCGCGGCGGCAGCCCGCGGTCTCCACCAGCGCGCCGAGCGCGGCGAGCCGCTGGCGCTCGCCGGGCTGGCGGTGTTGCTCGACCTCGCCGATGCGCTGCCGCGCGCGCGCGAAATCCTCCGCGCCCCAGAAGAGATGCGCCACCGCGGGATCGCCGTCGCGACCGGCGCGGCCGGTCTCCTGATAATAGGCCTCGATCGACTTGGGCAGGCCGGCGTGCGCGACGAAGCGGACGTCGGGCTTGTCGATCCCCATGCCGAAGGCGACCGTGGCGCACATCACCATGTCCTCGGAGGCGACGAAATCGGCTTGGTTGCGCGCGCGCACCGCGGGATCGAGCCCGGCGTGATAGGCGCGCACCGGGCGCCCGGTGATCGCGGTGAGCTGCGCCGCCATCTTCTCGGTCGCGGCGCGGGTCTGGACGTAGACGATGCCGGGCCCCGGCGTGTCGCGTACCACGTCGGCGATCTGGCGCGTGCTATTGTCCTTGGGGCGGATCGTATAGCGGATGTTGGGCCGGTCGAAGCCGGCGACGATCATCCCCTCGTGCGGGATGCCGAGCTGGTCGAGGATGTCGGCGCGGGTGTGCGCGTCGGCAGTGGCGGTCAGCGCCAGCCGCGGCACCTCGGGGAAGGCGTCGAGCAACGGCCGCAGCAAGCGATAATCGGGGCGGAAGTCGTGCCCCCATTCGCTGACGCAATGCGCCTCGTCGATCGCGAACAGCGCGGGCCGGCCGCGCTCGAGCAGGTCGCGGAAGTCGGCGGTGGAGGCGCGCTCGGGCGCGACGTACAAGAGGTCGAGCCCGCCATCGAGATAGCGCCCGCGCGTCTCGGCCTTGTTCTCGTCGACGCTGGTCAGTGTCGCGGCGCGCAGCCCCACCGCGGTGGCGGCGCGGAGCTGGTCGTGCATCAGCGCGATCAGCGGGCTGACGACCACGCACGTTCCCTCCAGCATCGCCGAGGGCAGCTGGTAGCAGAGCGACTTGCCCGCGCCGGTCGGCATCACCGCGAGCGTGCGCTCGCCGGCGAGCACGCGCGTGACGACCTGCTCCTGCACGCCGCGAAAGGCGGGAAAGCCGAAAATGGTGTGGAGCTGGGGAAGCGGGTCGAGCGCCATGGGCGCGCCCGACCTAGGCGCGCGCGCGGCGCAGGGCAACC
>NZ_JAPYKH010000032.1 GCF_029623345.1 Sphingomonas phyllosphaerae | reverse complement strand
CTGAGCCTCGGGGCGTTCGCGCCGGCGGGGATCGCGGGGCTCGGCGCGTTCGATCTGTCCGAGGTAGCGACCGCCGGCTGGCTCAATCTCGGCGCGGCGCTGCTGATCCTCGCGGCGGTCTGGGTGATCGCGGCGACGTTGGTCTGGCCGATCTCGGAGCTGCTGACGCGCGGGCTGGTCGAGCGGGCGCCGCGCTCCAGCGTCTTCGCCGCCGAGATCATCGGCATCGCGCTCTGCGCTTATGCGATCGCCTCGGTCGACGGCGTGTTCCGACTGCTCATCGCGGTGTTCGCGACCTTGATCATCGTCGCGCTGGCGGCGGCGCAGCTGACCCGCAGCGAAACGGTGATGCAGGCGCGGGTCCGCCCGCTCGGCTGGTTCCTGCTGTGCTTCAGCGCGACGATCGGACTGGTCGCGCTCGGCGAGGCGGCCTCTCCCTTCGGCGCCAGCGCGCCGTCGCGCGCGGCGGCGCTGTTCGCCACGCCCTGGGGCCAGCGCTGCGTCTACCCGGTGCTGATCGGGCACGCGCGGCTGCTCTACGCCGATGGCGGCCGCCTGTTCCTCTCCGATTACGAGGGCCGCGGCGTGCTCCAGGTCGGGCAGGTGCCGTCAAGCGTTGCGCTCCGGCGTCGCGCACCCGCCTGCGCGCGCCTCACGCCCGGCACGTCGGCGCGCTGAGCCCGCTCAGTCCCGCACGAGCACGTCCGGCCCGATCGCCGCGACGTTGGTGCAGCCGGTGAGCGCCATCGCGACGCGCATCTCGGCCTCGATCAGCGCCAGCATCCGCGCCACGCCCGCCTCGCCCCCGGCGGCGAGCGCATAGGCCCAGGCGCGGCCGAGCAGCACGCCACGCGCGCCGAGCGCGAGCATCCGCACCACGTCGAGCCCGGTACGCACGCCACCGTCGGCGAGTACGGTAAGCTGGTCGCCCACCGCTGCCGCGATCGCGGGCAAGGCGCGCGCGGTCGAAGGCGTGCCGTCGAGCTGGCGGCCGCCGTGGTTGGACACCACCAGCCCGTCCGCGCCGAGCGCCGCCGCCTCGCGCGCGTCCTCGGCGTCGAGCACGCCCTTGAGGATCAGCGGCCCGTCCCACTCCTGGCGCACCCAATCGAGGTCGCGCCACGTCACGGTCGGGTCGAAATTGTCGCGCATCCAGCCGAGGAAGTCCTCCAGTCCGCTCGCGTTGCCGAGCACCGGCGCGACATTGCCGAGCTGGTGCGGCCGGCCGTGGACACCGACGTCCCATGCCCAGCGCGGATGGCGCAGCGCCTGGCCGAAGCGCCGCGCCGCGCCGCGCCAGCCGCTCGCTCCCGCCAGTCCGGAACGATAGTCGCGGTAGCGTGAACCCGGCACTGGCATGTCCACCGTGAACACCAGGGCGCTGCACCGCGCCGCGCGCGCCTGGGCGAGCAGGTCGCGCATGAAGCCGCGGTCGCGGATCATGTAGAGCTGGAACCAGAAGGGCCGGGTGGTGCCGCGCGCCACCTCGTCGATCGGGCAGGCCGAGACCGTCGAGAGGCAGAAGGGCACCCCCGCTTTCTCCGCGGCCCGCGCCGCCTGCACCTCGCCGCGGCGCGCGTTCATCCCCGCCAGCCCGATCGGCGCCAGCGCCACCGGCAGCGCCATGCGCTGGCCGAACAGCTCGGTGGCGGGATCGAGCGTGCCGATGTCGCGCAGCACGCGCTGGCGCAGCGCGATCGCCTCGAGATCGGCGACGTTCCGCCGCAGCGTCGTCTCGCTGTACGACCCGCCGTCGATATATTCGAACAAGAAGGGCGGCAGGCGGCGCCGCGCGAGCTCGCGGAAATCGAGGGTGGAAGCGACGATTGGCATGAGGTTTGGGTTCACGAAGGCGGTGGCGCGCTGTAGCGCATAGGTGCAACCTGCATCCACTGGCGCCGGAAGGCAATGTCCGCGCCGCCGCTTCCTCCAGCCCTCGAGGTGATCACGATGAAACTTTGCCGCTATGGTGCGAAGGGCGCCGAGAAGCCCGCGCTGGTCGACGCCGACGGTGCGCTGCGTGACCTGTCCGCTGTGGTCGCCGACCTGACTGGCGCCGAGCTCGCGCCCGCCGCGCTCGCGCGCCTTGCCGCGCTCGACCCCGCGACGCTGCCGCTGGTGGAAGGGACGCCGCGCTACGGCGTGCCCGTCGCGGGCTCGCAGAAGTTCGTCGCGATCGGGCTCAACTACGCCGACCATGCCGCCGAGTCGAACCTGCCGATCCCGGCCGAGCCGGTGGTCTTCAACAAATGGGTCAATTGCCTCCAGGGCGCCAACGACCCGGTGGTGATCCCGCGCGACAGCCAGAAGACCGACTGGGAGGTCGAGCTCGGCGTCGTGATCGGCACGCGCGCGAGCTATGTCGACGAGGCCGACGCACTCGATCACGTCGCCGGCTACGTCGTCGTCAACGACGTCTCCGAGCGCCACTGGCAGCAGGAGCGCGGGCCGACCTGGGACAAGGGCAAGGGCTTTCCCACCTTCGGCCCCGTCGGGCCGTGGCTCGTCACCGCCGACGAAGTGGGCGACCCGCAGCAGCTCGGCCTGTGGCTGTCGGTCAACGGCAAGCGCGTGCAGGACGGGTCGACCGCGACGATGATCTTCACCGTCGCGCAGATCGTCGCTTACTGCTCGCAGTTCATGACGCTGGAGCCGGGCGACATCATCACCACCGGCACGCCGCCCGGCGTGGGTCTCGGCCAGAAGCCCGAGCCGTGGTATCTCAAGGCCGGCGACGTGGTCGAGCTCGGCATCGAGAAGCTCGGCGAGCAGCGCCAGGAGTTCGTCGCCTGGTCGCGCGAGGCGATCGGCTAAGGTCTGACCCGCCTCGTTTGAGACAGCGTATTCGGGCGGACGGACGCGTTCGCCCCCCCGTCATACCGGACCTATCCGGGATCCGCGGCCCCGCGATGGCAATGCCTAAGGAGTGCGCGGCACGGTGGATCCCGGGACCGGCCCGGGATGACGGAAGATCATGAGCGTTCCGTCGAGACGATCCGGTAAGCCGTTGGTGGAGCGCCCCGACGCCCGGGGCGCTCCGTCGCGCTACTTCGCCGCCCAGCGGATCGCGTTGGTCAGCACGCGGCGGTAATTGGGGTCGTCATAATTGACCGCGTCATGCCCCAATGCCGAGAAGAAGACATGCCCCTTGGCGCGCGGGTTGACCCACATGATCGGGTGCTTGCCCATGCGCAGCTTGTCGCCGGTGCGGTAGCTCGCCTCGTCGACGCGGGCGAGCACCGTCATGCCGTGCTGGCTGGGATCGCCGCTGAACGAATACCATTCGTCGCTCGATGTCCAGGGCAGCTTGACGCCTGCCATCACCGGGTGGCGCGGCTGGTCGACGAGGATCGTCGCACGCTGGATGTGATCGGCGCCGTTGGGATGGCCGATGAACTCGGTGCCGATGATCGTGTCGACGTACCAGGGCGACTTGTGGCTGTTGTCGCCCGCGGCGTGGAGCGCGACCACACCGCCGCCGCGCGCGACGAAGCGCTGGAACGCGGCCTGCTGCTCGGGCGTCAGGAACTCGCCCGATGCGCTGTTGAGCACCACCACCGAGAAATGCTTCAGCGCCTCGTCGTTGAAGACTGCGCCATTCTCGGTCTGGAAGCTCTTGCGGCCGAGCCCGCGCGCGATGTCGGCGAGCACCTCGTTCGAGTGCGGGATATGCTCGAAGTGGCGCCAGCCGTTGGTCTTGGAGACGATCAGCACGCCGCGCTCAAGCCCGGCGGGCAGCGTCGGCGGGCTCGTGTCGAGCGTCGGCGTCGGCAGGTGCGGGTCGGGGGCGGCCTGCGCCAGCGCCAGCGCCCCGAGCATCGCGATCAGTCGCATCCCATCTCTCCTGTGCTAAACGTTATCGTGCCGGCGTCGCGGCGGTACGTGCCTGGTCGATCTCGGCGCCCCAGGGGTCGCGCGCCACCACCGTCTTCCCGTCGGCGGAGAAGTCGGCGATCGTGTCGGCGGCGCGATCGTAACGCGGCCAGCGCGGCAGCCCGGCGCCGTTGGGATCGCCGGTCTTCACGAAATTGGCGAGATACTGCGCCATGGCCTGCCCCATTGCGACGTCGCGCGGGCTGGCCTGCGCACCATATTTGATCGCGGCATTGTCGAAGAAGAACGGGATGTCGGTGGCGTGCTGCGCGCCGGGCTTGCCGATCGTGTTGGCGACATAGGAGAAGCGATACTCCCACACCGGCACGCCCTTGGCGGCGAGCCGCGCGGCGGCGTCGCGTGCACCCGCGACCATGTAACCGGTGCGCCCGCCGATGTCGGCACTGGTGGCGCCGATTAGCATCGGCACGCGCGCGAACCGGTCCTGGTCGTAAGCGGCGCCCATGTCGACCACCACCGTGCCGTCGACGATCGGCCCCGAGTAGGTCGGCGCGGCAGGGTCACGCGGTGCCATCGAGGCGAGATTGAGCCCGTCGACCACCTGCTCGCCCGGCAGCGCGCGCAGCCGCTCGAGCGCGTCGGGTGCCGCGGGATCGATGCCCTTGGCGCGCGCGAAATTGGCACCGGTCCGCTCGGCATCGGCGAGCGCCTTGCCGCTCGGGTCGGGGTGACCGTCACCGCCCGACATGGCGAAGGCCTGGTGGAACAAGCCGCGCGCCAGCGGCGAGGTGACGAGTTGGTGCACCGACATGCCGCCCGCGCTCTCGCCGACGATCGTCACCTTGGCCGGGTCGCCGCCGAAGGCGGCGATGTTGCGCTGGACCCACTGCAGCGCCGCGATCTGGTCCATCGTGCCGTAATTGCCGAGCCGGCCGCCATCGGGGTTCGCCTGGCTCAGCTGCGACAGCGCGAAGCTGCCGAAACGGCCGAGCCGGTAGTTGAAGCTGACGAACAGGATGCCGCGCTTGGCCATGTTCGCGCCGGCATAGGTGGGCGGCGAAGCACCACCGTTGACGAAGCCGCCGCCGTAGATCCACACCAGCACCGGCAGCTTCCCCGTCGCGGCGGCCGGCTTCCAGACATTGGCGTAGAGGCAGTCCTCGGACGGCGTGGTGCCGAGCGGCGCGGCGTCGCTGGGGAAAGGCAGCTGCATGCAGTCGGCCGCGTAATGCGTGGCGTCGCGCGGCGTCGTCCAGTGCGCCGCCGGCTGCGGCGCGCGCCAGCGCAGCGCGCCCACCGGTGGCGCAGCGAAGGGGATGCCCTTCCAGCTCGCCACGCCGTCGCGGATCGCACCGCGGACCGGACCGGCGTCGGTGCTGACCGTCGCGTCCTGCTGCGCCAGCGCGGGCGCGGCGATGAGCAGCGCGGCCAGCGCCGCGGCGATCGGCTTGGTCATCCGTCTTCCTCCCCTTCGCGGCCCGATTTTGCCCGACGCGCGCCTACCTTCCCCGCCGCGGCGGCGACGTCAACCGGCGCCACCGCGACCGACCGCATCGGGGCCGACAATCCCTATGCCTATCAAGGCACTTAGCTCGTGGTTATCGCATCTTTAACCGAGACCTTAAGACTCTGTTAGGACTTTTATGACAGATCGTCTGTCACAATCACAGCGATAGGAGAGCTACCGTGGATGATCCGCGCAAGCTCAAGAACGAGCTGGAAGTGGCGGCCCGGGTGGCGGGCTCGCTGACCGACATACGCGCCGCGCAGGAAGTGGAGCGTTACATGCGCGAGATGGAGGCCAAGCTGCGCTTCCCGCCCCGCCCCAGCGCCGACGTAGTGATCTGATGGGCGTCGCCGCGCCCATGCCGCTGAACGAGGCGCTGCGCCAGCGCGCCGTGGACGCGTGCGGCATCGTGACGCGTCCGCGCAACTCCGAGCTCCAGCGTATCGTCGAGGAAGCGGCGCGGTTGGCGCGTGCGCCGATCGCCGCGATTTCGGTGGTGGATCGGTCGCGCCAGTGGCTCGCCGCCCGCATCGGCATCGGCGGGGACGAGGGCCCGCGCGCCGAATCCTTCTGCGGCCACACCATCCTGCGGCCGGGCGAGCCGATGATCGTCGCCGACACGCGCGACGATCGCCGCTTCGTCGCCAACCCCTCCGTGCTGGGACATCCGCACATCCGCTTCTACGCCGGCGTGCCGCTGGTCGATTACGCGGGCTTCGCGCTGGGGGCGCTGTGCGTCGCCGACACGCGGCCGCGGCTCGGCCTGTTCGATGTCTATGATTTGACCCACCTCGCCCGCCACGCCGAACGGATCATGGCGCTGTAGGCGCGGCCGGTCCGAACCTTCTGGCACCCGCCGCGGCGCGACGCGTTGGGGCGTGGAAGGAGACGATCATGTCAGACGAACGCGACGAGAAACCCGTCCTGTACGTGCCGGACAGCCCCAACGTCGGGGCCGCCGATCCGGACGCTGACCAGGACGATCCCAAGCGCGCCGCCAAGGACCGCGCCCGCGCTGACGACCTCGCCGCCAAGGTGGCGGTGGGCGACGAGCTGTCGGGCTATGAGAAGGTCGCCGGGCGCGGGGTCGTCGGCGAATAGACACGCGATCGCCGCCGTCTCCCGAAAAGGTGGCGGCGGCGATGGTATCAGGCGCGCCACCTCACGCCAGGATCAGCCCCTCGCGATTCATCGCCACCGTCACGGAGTGGTTCTGCTCGTCGCTGAGTTGCGCCCGCAGCGAGGGGAAAAGGTCCTCTTCCTCCTCACGCATATGCTCTTCGATCATCGCGCGGAACGCGCGCAGCTTGGGCAGCCAAGCGGGATCGTCCTTCGCCATCGCGCCTAGCTCGAAGAGATACTGCTTCACATAGCCGTGCTCGTGGTTGAGCCGGTCCGCGCCCTCAGTGAGGCCGTGGTCGCGCATCTCGGCGTAGACGACATTCTCTTCCTGGAAGGCGTGCTTGGCGATCAACGCGGCGAAGATGGGCGGGATCGTCTCGGTCGTCGGCGTCTACGGCCCGACCGGCAACATGGTCCCGATCGGCAATGTCGTGAACAAGGGCATTACGATCCGCGCCAACCAGGCCTCGGTCAAGCGGCTGCTGCCGCGACTGATCGAGCACGTCCGCGCCGGTCGGATCGATCCCAAGGCACTGATCACGCACCGCGTGCCGCTCAGCGACGTGGCCTGCGCCTATCACCTGTTCGCCAACAAACTGGACAGCTGCATTAAGCCGGTGCTGGTGCCGCATGCCGGCTGAGGACGACATCATGCAGCGCACCGCCAAGACGCTGAGCCCTGCACTCGCGGGCCCCGCGACGATCCCTGGCTGGGGCGTCGACGCCGACGCGCGCAACGACCCTACCTATCCGATCCGCGATCAGTCGCGCGATCACGGGCTGACGCGCCGCTGGGATCGCCCGCCGGTGCAGCAGCCCGACGTCGAGATCCTCCAGTCGATCGAGCATATCCGCCCGCCGGCGGTGGTCGGGACTTCGGTGCCGCCGCGCGGCGTGAGCGGCGCGATGCGGCGCCTCGCGTTCCGCTGGAGCGAGTCGAATTGCTTGCACTGGCTGATCCTGCTCGGCGCCGACCGGGTCGACGTGGTCGAGGGCGTGGTCGAGGACCTGTCGCGCGGCACCTTGCCCAACGTGCCGGCTGAGATGGGCGTCGGCGCGGCGTGGCGGCACGATCGCGAGCGGCTCGTCACGAGGTTGGCGCTGGTGGCGGGAACGATCGTGGTGGGTGCGGCGATTGCCACGAACGTGCGGCGCGAGCGGGCAGCGGCGAGGCTGGCCGCGCAGACGGCTGATCGCGCGGTGTAGTGACTATGTTCCGGCGAACGTCGGAACCCAGGGTCAAGCAGAACAACGCTTGATGCTGCGTACCCTCCTGTGCTCCTGCGTCCGCAGGAGCACAGAAACGAGCGTCGTCCGCACCGGGCTTGCGCTATCCCTCGCCCAGACCCCGGTCGCGCAGCAGCATGCGGGCCGCCAGTTCGCGCGCGCGGCCGCGCGGCAGCTCCAGCGCGCGCGCCATCGCGGCGCCGAGCAGCGCGTCGCCGAGCGCGGCCAGCACCAGCTGGAGCGTCTCGTCGCGGATCGGCGCGTCCGACCGCTCCTCGTCGCGCGCCAGCTCCTCGACCAAATCGTGGATCGCGGTGAGCACCGGGTCGAGCGCGTCGCGGTTACCGGTGAGGATCATCCAGCTCGCCAGCGCCCCCGCCCCGCCCGCACCGAAAGCGTCGAACACCACGTCGACCAGCTCGGCGGGGTCGCGCTCGACGCGCGAGCGGCGCACCGCGTCACGGATCGTTGCCACGATCGCCGCCGCCATCCGCTCGATCAGCGCCTGCTGCAGCCCGTCGGCCGAGCCGAAATGGTGGAGCAGATTGGCGTGGGTCCGCCCGACGCGCCCCGCCACCGCCTTGAGCGTGACCGCCTGCGGGCCATCCTCCAGCAGCAGCGCGCGCGCCGCCTCCAGCGCCGCGTCGCGCGACGCCTCGGGCGTCAGCCGCCGGCGAGGAAGGGCAGCGGTCGCCCGCGGCATCGGATCGTGACCTGTCGAAGTTGCGGGATGTTGCTGCCCTTGTGCCCGCTTCCGCGCCGAAAGCAACCGGCGATCAGGCCGCGATCGGCATCGCTCGCGCGGGGTCGGCGGCGAGGTCGAGCGTATAGTCGACGCACTCCACCTCGGCGTCGCGCGCCAGCGCGTAACGCCGCGATTGCCCGCACTCGACGAAGCCGAGCTTGCGCAACACGCGCCCGGAGGCCGAATTATCGACGTGATGATGCGAGTCGACCCGCGTCAGCCCGAGCGCGTGGCGCGCGATGTCGAGCACCGCGCGCCCCGCCTCGGTGGCATAGCCCCGCCCCCATGCCGCGGGCGTGAGCCAATAGCCCAGCTCGACCCCGCCGCACTCGCCGCGATGCAGCCCGACGCCGCCGACCAGCCGATAGGCGCCGAAGCGCTCGGCGATCAAAAAGCGCGGCTCGCGCGGGTGCGGCTGGAGCGAGAGAAAGGCGGCCGCGTCCTCCTCGGCATAGGGCCAGGGCACGCGCGCCAGCCGCGACACCACCGCCTCGTGCGCGATCGCCTGCGCCAACGCGGGGGCGTCCTCGAGCCAGCCCGGCCTGAGGGTGAGTCTCGGCGTCAACGCGAACATGCTCCGTCTCCTTGTTCGGGCCGCTGCCACACCGGAATGACGATGGCGCGACACGCTGGGCGAGGGAGCATGAAAAAAGGGAGACCGGGGCGGACCCGTCTCCCTTGTTGGCTGGGTTCCGTGCTGCGGAACCCCGGGTCGCCCTGGTGGGCAACCCGTCCGGTTACCCGATGTTACTCGGCCGCAGCCGCCATAATGTCGACCGAGCAGAATTTGCGCCCGAGCTTGCCCTCGTGGAACACCACGCGGCCGTCGATGAGCGCGAAGAGGGTATGGTCCTTGCCGATGCCGACGTTGCGGCCCGGGTAGAACTTGGTGCCGCGCTGGCGCACGAGGATGTTGCCCGCGATCGCTTCCTGACCGCCGAACTTCTTCACGCCGAGACGACGGCCGGCCGAATCACGACCGTTGCGCGACGAACCGCCTGCTTTCTTATGTGCCATTGCTCTTGCTCCTTCGCGCTACTGGCTCAGCCGACCGAGACGATCTTGAGGATCGTGTGGTTCTGGCGATGGCCGTTGCGACGACGATAGTTGTGGCGGCGACGCTTCTTGAAAACGATCACCTTCTCGCCCTTGGCCTGCGCGACGATCTCCGCCGCGACGGTGAGGCCGTCGACCGACTTGAGATCCGCGCCCTCGCCCGCGAGCAGCACGTCACCCAGCGTCACCGACGCGCCGGCCTCGCCCTCGATCTTCTCGACGACGATCTTGTCTCCGGCGGCGACGCGATACTGCTTGCCGCCCGTGCGCACGACTGCGAACATGGCTCTTGTCACTTCCCAAATTTCATAGCTCGCGAGGGCGTACCCTGCGAGAGAAGCGTGCGAGCTATGCGAAGCCTCTCGGCCTGTCAACCGATTCCGTGATCGATCGACGACGGCGCGGCGTCAGTGGCGGTGCTGGCGCTTGAGCCCGTAGCGGCCGCCGTCCAGCCGATCGAACAGGCCGGCGATCGCGGGATGGTCGATCGGCTCGTCGCTGTCGTCGTGCACCAGATTCTGCTGGCTGACATAGGCGACGTAGCTCGACTCCATGTTCTCGGCGAGCAGGTGGTAGAAGGGCTGGTCCTTGCTCGGGCGGAAATCCTCGGGGATCGAGTTGTACCATTCCTCGCTGTTAGCGAAGACGGGATCGACGTCGAAGATCACGCCGCGGAAATCGAGCATGCGGTGGCGCACCACGTCCCCGATCGAGAAGCGCGCGTGTGCGATCGGGGGCGCCACGGGCGCCTCGGCCTGAGCGATGATCGTGTGTTCGCTGGTCATCGCCGCAATCTAGTGCGGAAATCGGCGCGCACAACAACAGACACGCTTGCGTCGGCACCGTGACCGGGCTAGGGGCGCCGCTCGATCGCCGCCGGCGCGCCTCTCGCAGGCCCCGGTGTCCTCCGCGGAGAGGTGCCAGAGTGGTCGATTGGGACGGTCTCGAAAACCGTTGTGCCCTCGCGGGTACCGTGGGTTCGAATCCCACCCTCTCCGCCACTTCCCTATGCGCCGCTCGATCGACGCGTCTCGGTCAGACCAGCGGCTCCAGCATCAGCGGCCCCGGCCCGCCCATCGCCGGGTCAGAGAAGGACTCACCGCCCTCCCCGCTATGTCCGGCGATCCGCCACGCCTGCGCGCCGGCGACGAGCTGTCGGTCATACCAGCCGTGGCTCGCGGCGAGATCGAGCGCGACGCGGCGGGTTTCGCGCGGGTGCAGCTCGAACGTGACGGTCGCGGCACCGTAAGCGCGATCGGTCATCGTCACCGACAGCGCCGCAACGGTGCGATTCTCGATCATCAGCATCGGCGCCCGCGCGTGGAAGAGCGCAGCACCGAACAGGTCGCCGCGGCCGACCAGCCGGCGATGGAAGCCGTCGGGACCGAGCACGAACAGGTCAGCAGCGCCGGCCGGCACGGGATGCGGCAGCGCGCCGCCCGCCGCGACGGTGTAGCGCGCGGGCACTTCCTCCAGTCGGGCCATGTCATAGACGTGGAACACCGCCGCGCGCTCGCGTGAGCGATTGATCAACAGCAAGGCGGGCGGGTCGCCGCGGCGCAGCTCGACGTCGAGCTTATAGGGCGTGGCGCGGCGCCGGCGCAGGCCACGCTCCTGCTCGGGCGCTTCCACAGCGGTGGGCAAGGGCGGCGCGACTCCCTTCAGTCCCGCAGCACGCGCCGACGACGCCGCCGTCGCAGGCAAGCCCGCCATGAACGCCACCGTATCGGGCGCGGTGAAGTCGAAGCAGGAGGTCAGGTCACCGCAGACCGCGCGGCGCCACGCGCTGATGTTGGGCTCGCGCACGCCGAAACGCGCCTCCAGGAAGCGCAGCACGCTGGTATGGTCGAACACCTCGGAGGCGACATAGCCGCCGCGGCTCCACGGCGACACGACGTACAGCGGCACGCGCATGCCGAGACCATAGGGGCGGTCGCGGTAGGCCGCGTCCTCCGGCGTGCGGCAATGGACGTGATATTCGTCGTCGGCCGGGACGTCGCTGGCGCCGACCGGGCGGCCGTCGACCCGCGCGGGCGGCGCCGGCGGGGGGACGTGATCGAACAGGCCGTCATTCTCGTCGAAGTTGATCAGCAGCGCGGTGCGCGCCCATACGTCGGGGTTGGCGGTGAGCGCGTCGAGCACGCGCGCGGTGTAGTCGCCGCCCTGCAGCGGCGTGGACACGCTGGGATGCTCCGACGCCGCCTCGGGCGCGATGATCCACGACACCGCCGGCAAGCGCCCGTCGCGCACGTCCTGGCGCAGGTCGTCGAGCGTGCGGGTCGTGGTGGTGCGGCGCGCCAGCAGCGCCGCGGCCTCGTCCGCGGCGGACTGGGCGCGGCGATAAGCGTGGAAGCCGACCAGCGGATTGTCGGTGAAATTGTCTGCCATGTCCTGGTAGATCTGGAAGCCGATCCCCGCCGTCATCAGTCGCTCGGGATAGGTGGTCCAGCGATAACCGCCGTGGCGCAGCGGGTCGGCCTCCAGGCTGTCATAGCCGTTGTCGATCGCGGGGCCGCCGGCGCGCGACAGCGGGTCGTGCGTGCCCGACCAGATGTACAGCCGGTTGGGGTTGGTGCTGAGGTGCATCGCACTGTGATAGGCGTCGCACAGCGTGAAGGCCTCGGCGAGCGCGTACTGGAAGGGCAGGTCCGCGCGCGTGAAATGCGCCAACGCGTGGTTGTGCTTCGCCGCGGTCCACGCGCCCATCCGCCCGTTGTCCCACGCCGCCTGGCTGTCGGTGAAGCCGTGCGGGGTGCCGAGCGGGCGATAGAGGCGAAAGTCGGTCGCGGTGTCGAGCCGGAACGGCGCGAGCAGCGCGGGCGTGGCATCGGCATGCTCGTTGAGCTGGAGCAGCACGGTGCGGCTCGGCGCGCCGGGCAGTGGCGGCGCCGGCGCGGCGAAGCGGTCGCCGAATCCGCGCACGCCGCGCATCGTACCGAAATAATGGTCGAAGGCGCGGTTCTCCTGGGTGAGAATGACGACATGGTCGATGTCGCGCAGCGTGCCGGTGCGGTGCCGCCCGGGCAGTTCGAGCGCCCGCGCGATCGACGGGGTCAGCGCCGCGGCGGCGCCGGCCGAGGCCATCATGCCGCGGATGAAGCTGCGGCGGTCCTGCATCGGCGGCATGGCGTGCTCCTCTCTGCCGCCTCGTCCCACTCCAGCGAGACGAAGCGCACATCATCCCCCCTCGCCTTCACGGGAGGGTCGGGGGTGGGGCGTCGCCGCCTCGCAGAGACCGACGCGTCCGGGGAAACGCCCCACCTCAACCCCTCCCCTCAAGGGGAGGGGCCTAATTGCCGTCGTTATCCGCCCCATGCGGCACGCCGATGACAGTACGGCTCAGCCCGCCGCGACACCCCCGCCGAGCGCGCGGATCAGGTCGGTCGCGGTCTGGAGCTGCTGGCTGCGCACCGTCAGCAGCGCGCGCTCGGCGTCGAGCGCGGCGGTCTGTGCGGTGACCACCTCGAGATAGTCCGCCGCACCATCGCGGTAGCGGATCAGCGCCAGCTCGCGCGTGTGCTCGGCCGCTTCGGCCGCGGCGCGCTGGTCGCGTTCCTGCGCGGCGAGCAGTCGCTGGCTGGCGAGCGCGTCCTCCACCTCGCGGAAGGCGGTGAGCACGGTCTGGCGGTACGACGCCGCCGCCTCGTCATACTCGCCGCGCGCGCGCTGCACGCCGGCGCGGCGGCGCCCGCCGTCGAAGATCGCCAGCGCCGCGGAGAGCGGACCGAGCGCCCAGAAGCCGTTGGAGGCGCTCAGCAGCGAGCCGCGCGCCGCCTCGAACCCGCCCGCCGCACCGAGCGTGACGCTGGGGAACAAGGCCGAGCGCGCCACGCCGATCCGCGCGTTGGCGGCGGCGACGCGCCGCTCCGCCGCGGCGATGTCGGGGCGGCGCTCGAGCAGGGTCGAGGGCAGACCGGCGGGGATCGCGGGCGGCGCGAACTGGCGGTCCTCGACCGCGAGCGTGAAGCCGGCCGGCGCTTCGCCGAGCAGCACCGCGATGGCATGCTCGTCGCGCTGCCGCGCCACGCCGACCGCGGAGAGCTCGGCGCGCGCGCTGGAGAGCAGGTTCTGCGCGCGGCTGACGTCGATTCCGGAAGCGATACCGCCGCTGTGGCGCGTGTCGGTGAGCTGATAGGCGCGCGCGTTCGCCTCCACCGTCTGGCGCAGCAGCACGATGCGCGCGTCGAGCCCCCGCATGTCGAAATAGATGCTGGCGAGCTGCGCCTGGAGTCCGAGCGTCACCGCGGCGACGTCCGCGCCGCTGGCGGCGGCGTCGGCGCGGCTGGCGCGCACCGAATTGCGCACGCGGCCGAACAGGTCGAGCTCATAGGCGAGCGAGGCGCCAACCGTTCCCACGGTATAGGGCGCGGCGCTGCCGAGCGCGAGCGGGCGGCCGGCAGAGACCCGATCGCGGCCGACGTCGGCGGAGACGCCGACCTCGGGAAAGAGGTCGGAGCGCGCCTGGCGCGCCACCGCGCGCGCCTGGTCGTAGCGCGCAACGGCGGCGGCGAGGTCCTGGTTGCCGGCGACGACGCGCTCCTCGAGGCCGGTGAGAACGGGGTCGGCGAACGCCTCCCACCACTTACCCGAGGGAGCGACGTTGGTACCCGCCGCCTGCCAGCCTTCCGCCTCCTTATAGGCCGCGGGAGCGGGCGTGGCAGGGCGGACGTAATCGGGCGCGACGGAGCAAGCCGCGGTGGCGAGCAGCGCGGCGAGCGTGGCGACCCGGGCGGTGACGGGGAAGGACCGAACGTCGGTCCTCTTCTCGTAATCTTGGACTTGTTCCGGGATCCACCTGCCAGCGCGCTCCACGATCGTTGGACGAGCGGCGACGTCGGCCCCGGAACAAGCCCGAGGTGACGGGGCGGCGTGGGGTGACGGTGCGCCCAAGTCGTACGACAACGGGCGCCTCGCCTCATCGTGCTGGCTTCCTGCGTGCGCAGGAACACGGTCATCCCCTACCGTCGTTCCCCGTGCCCCTGCGAACGCAGGAGCCCAAGGCCACGAACGCGACGCCGGTCCCCTCACCGCGCGCCCGCCTTCTGCACCTGCACCGCGTCGCCGTCGGCGAGCGAGTCGGGCGGATTGTCGATCACGCGATCGCGCGGCGTCACGCCCGAACTCACCTCGACGGTGTTGCCATGGTCCTGCCCGATCCGGATCGTGCGCAGGTGCGCCTTGCCGTCCGCCCCGACCAGCGCGACCTGGGTGCCGCTCTCGCCCACGATCAGCGCGCTCGCGGGCAGCGCCACCGCGCCGCTCGCCCCCGCTACCGGGAAGCTCGCCTGCGCATAGGCGCCGGGCTTGAGCGCGCGGTCCGGATTGGGCGCCTCGACCTGCACCAGCACGGTGCCGGACGATTGCTCCACCGCGCCGGCGGTGCGGGTCAGCGTCGCGTCGAACGTGCGGCCGGGATATTCCGGCAGCGTCAGCGTCACGTGCATGCCCGGGTGGATCTGCGCCGAGAAATTCTGCGGCACGCGGATATAGGCGCGCATGCGCCGCACGTCAGAGACGGTGAACAACGGCGTCGACGCCGCCGTCCCCGCGGTCACCAGCGCGCCGATGTCGGTCGAGCGGCTGGTGACGATGCCGGCGAACGGCGCGATCAGCCGGGTGAAGCCTTGCGTGTAGGTCAGCCTTGAGACGTTGGCGCGCGCCGCGTTGGTCACCGCGGTCTTGGCGGCGAGGTCGCCGACCTTCTCGTCGGTCTCCTGCTTCGACACCGCATCCTTGGCGAGCATGTTGCGCCAGCGCGTCGCGGTCGAGGCGGCGAGCTGCTGGTTGGCGCGCGCGGTCTCCAGGTCGGCGCGCGCGGCGACGAGCTGCTGGTCGATCTCGGGCGCGTCGAGCACCGCCAGCGTCTGGCCGGCGCGGACGGGGTCGCCGATGTCGACGTACCATTTCCGCACGTAGCCGCTGGTGCGTGCGAAGATCGGCGCGCTGTTGATGGCCTGGAGGTTGGCGGGCAGCGTCAGTGCCCCCGTCGCCGCCGCCGGCTTGGCCTGGATCACCGCGACGGTCGGCGTCGACTGCGCCGTGATCGAGTCGGCCAGCCTGCTGTCGGTGCGCGAGCGCGCCGCGATCCCCGCGCCGACAACGCCGACCGCGATCACCGCCGCGGCGATCCCGGCGGTCCGCAGCGAGCGCGACGGCGCCGCAGACGGCGCGGCGGGGGACGTCTCGAACGACGCCTCAGACATGGGCTTGCTCCAGATGGTGGGTTGCGCGCGGCGGCGCCACCGCGGCACGGCGGCGGTGGACGAGGCTGAAGATGACGGGGACGAACATCAGCGTGGCGAAGGTGGCGACCAGCAGGCCACCGATCACCGCGCGACCGAGCGGCGCGTTCTGCTCGCCGCCCTCGCCCAGCCCCAGCGCCATCGGCAGCATGCCGATGATCATCGCCAGCGCGGTCATCAGCACCGGGCGGAAGCGAGTCATTCCCGCCTCCAGCGCGGCGGCGGTGGCGTCGCCCAGCTCGGCCAACCGCTCGCGCGCGAAGCTCACCACCAGGATCGCGTTGGCGGTGGCCACGCCCATGCACATGATCGCGCCGGTAAGCGCGGGCACCGACAGCGTCGTGCCGGTAGTGAACAGCATCCAGATGATCCCCGCCAGCGCGCCGGGCAGCGCGGTGATGATCACGAAGGGATCGAGCCAGCTCTGGAAGTTGACCACGATCAGCAGGTAGATCAGCACGATCGCGCCGAGCAGCCCGTAGCCCAGGCCGGAGAAGGCGCTGTTCATCGTGGCATATTGGCCGCGCAGCGTGACGGTCGCGCCCTTGGGCGCCTCGGCCTTGAGCTCGTCGAGCACCTGCCGGATGTCGCCGGCCACCGCGCCCAGGTCGCGTCCCGCCGGGGTGGCGAAGATGTCGACCACCGGCGCGATGTTGTAGTGCGACACCACCGCGGGCGCGTTGCCGCGCACGATCGTGCCGAGCCCGCCCAGCACCTGCGAGCGCCCGCTGGTGCCCGTCACCGGGATGCTCGACAGGTCGCTCATCGAGCCGACGCGATACTCGGGCGCCTGCGCCACCACCGGGTAGGACACGCCGTTGTCGGGGTTGAGGAAGAACACCGGCGCGGTCTGCGCGGTGCCGGCCAGCGAGCTCGCCAGGCTGGTCGTCACGTCGCGCTCGGTCAGGCCGTACTGCCCCATGCGGCTGCGGTCGACCGCTACGTTGAGCTGCGGGTAGCGCGCCGACTGCTGGATGCGCGCGTCGGCCAGGCCGGGGATCTTGGCGATGCGGCGCAGGAGCTTCTGCGCGTAGGCGGCGTTCGCGGCGGCGTCCTTGCCGGAGACCTGCACGTCGATCGGGGCGGGCGCGCCGAAGTTGAGGATCTGGCTGGTGATGTCCGCGGGCAGGAAGGAGAAGGTGGCGCCGGGGAAGTCGCGCGGCAGCTGCTCGCGCAGGCGGCGGACGTAGCCGTCGGTGGGCGCGTGATCGTGCGACAGCTGGATCAGCACGTCGCCGTCCTGCGGGCCGACCGTCCCCGAGTTGTTGTACGTCGTGTTGATCGAGCTGACCGGCAGGCCGATGTTGTCGACCACCGAGACCAATTCGTCGGCCGGGATGATCTGGCGGATGCGGCGCTGGATGCGGTCGAACTCGGCCGAGGTCTCCTCGATCCGGCTGCCCACCGGCGCGCGCACGTGCATCGCGATCTGCCCCGCGTCGACCGAGGGGAAGAAGTTCTGCCCGAGGAACGGCACCAGCCCGAACGACAGCAGCACCACCGCGAGGAAGCCGATCACGAAGCCCTTGGGCGCCGCGAGCACGCGCTCGAGCATCCCGCCGTAACTTGTGCGGATCCGCTCGAACCGCGCCTCGAAGCCGCGCTGGAACCGCACCAGCGGGTTGCGCGAGGGTGGCGCGCCGGCACTGTGCTGGTCGTGATCGTCGCCCGCGCCATGCGGCTTGAGCAGGTACATCGCCATCGTCGGCACCAAGGTGCGCGACAGGATGAACGAGGCAATCATCGCGAACACCACCGCGAGCGCCAGCGGCACGAACAGGAACCCCGCCACACCCGGCAGGAAGAACATCGGCACGAACACGATGCAGATGCACAGCAGCGAGACGAAGGCGGGCGTGACGATCTGCGCCGCGCCGTCGAGGATGGCGCGGTGGACCGGCTTGCCCTGCTCAAGGTGCCAGTTGATGTTCTCGATCGTCACCGTCGCGTCGTCGACCAGGATGCCGACCGCGAGGCTGAGGCCGCCGAGCGTCATCGTGTTGAGCGTGTTGCCCGTCACCGCCAGGCCGATGATCGCCGACAGGATCGCCAGCGGGATCGAGATCGCGATGATCACGGTCGAGCGCCACGAGCCCAGGAACAGCAGGATCATCAGGCTGGTCAGCGCCGCCGCGATCGCGCCTTCCTTCACCACGCCCTCCACCGCGGCGCGGACGAACAGCGACTGGTCGCCGATCGGCACGATCTTGAGCGTGCTCGGCAGCGTCTCCTGGATCTTGGGCAGCGCGTCCTTGATCCCCTGCACGATCGCCAGCGTCGAGGTGGCGCCGTTCTTGAGCACGGTCATGATCACCGAGCGCGCCCCGTCGACGTGGACGACGTTGGTCTGCGGCGCCGATCCGTCGCGCACGTGCGCGACGTCGCGCATGTAGATCGTCGCGCCGCCGACGACCTTCACCGGGATGCTGTTGAGCTCCTCGATCGATCCCGGCGCGTTGTTGAGGCGGACGCTGTACTGGAAGCCGCCGATCTTGGCGAAACCCGCCGGGTTGATCTGGTTCTGCGCCGCGATCGCGTTGCCGACGTCCTGCGCCGACAGCCCCTTGGACTGGAGCGCATCGGGGTCGAGGTCGATCTGGATCTGGCGCTGGCGCCCGCCCGAGGGATAGGGGATCGCCGCGCCCGGCACGGTCACCAGCCCGGGGCGCACCTGGTTGCTGGCGAGATCGAACATCTGCCCCTCGGACAATCCCTTGCCCGACAGTGCGAGCTGGACGATCGGTACCGTCGAGGCGCTGTAGTTGAGCACCAGCGGCGGGGTGATTCCCGGCGGCAGCTGCTTGAGCACGGTCTGCGACACCGAGGTGACCTGCGCGGTGGCGGTGCGAATGTCGGCGCCGGGCTGGAAATAGATCTTCACCACGCCGATGCCGGGCAGCGACTGGCTCTCGATATGGTCGATGTCGTTGACCGTGGTGGTCAGCACGCGCTCGAACGGCGTGATGATCCGCCCCGACATCTCGTCCGGCGACAGGCCGGCATACTGCCACGCCGTGGCGATCACCGGCACCTTGATGTCGGGGAAGATGTCGACCGGGGTGCGGATCGCCGAGAGCACGCCGACGATCGCGATCAAGATCGCCATGACGATGAACGTCAGCGGTCGCGCCAGCGCGATGCGTACGATGCCGATCATGGGCGCAGCTTCCCGTAGGTGACGCCCGCCCCGGTGAGCGGCGTCGCGCACCAGCCTAGCGCGCGCGGCGTCGGACGACCGGGAGAGGACGGCGGCGCAACGACATGCCGCGGTGCAGCGGATGAGCGCAGGCTAACGGTTTGTCTAATATTGTTTCTGCGTGGATCGATACGTACAGCCTATCGATCATGGAATTGCGACACCTGCGCTACTTCGTCCAGGTCGCCGAGGACCTGCATTTCGCGCGGGCGGCGGCGCGCCTCGGCATCTCGCAGCCGCCGCTCAGCCAGCAGATCCGCCAGCTCGAGGACGAGCTGGGCGTGCGGCTGCTCGATCGCACCAGCCGCCGCGTCAACCTCACCTATGCCGGAGGCATGTTCCTCGAGGCGGCGCGGCGCACGCTCGCCGAGGCGGACAAGGCCGCGACCGTGGCGCGGCGCGCCGCCGGTGGCGAGCTGGGCGAGCTGCGCGTCGGCTTCAACGCCTCGGCGCCCTTCATCCCGCAGGTAGCTGCCGCGATCCACGCCTTTCGGCTGCGCTACCCCGACGTGCAGCTCGCCTTATCCGAGATCGCCGGGCCGGCGCAGGTGGCCGCGATCCTGGCCGACGCGCTCGACGTCGGCTTCCTCCGCAGCGCCGCCGCGCCCGCGCTGCCGCCCGAGCTGACCGCAACCCGCATCCTGCGCGAGCGTCTGGTCGTGGCGACCCGGCCCGACCACCCGCTCGCCGGCCGTGCCGGGGTGCGCTTGGCCGACGCCGCGGCGCACCCGCTTGTCGTCTATGCCAGCGATCGCAGCGGCGGCTTCACCGAGGAACTGTTCGCGCTGATGCGCGCGACTGGCGCCGAGCCGCGCGTCGCCCAGACCGTGCGCGAAGTGTCGACTCTGCTCGGGCTGGTCGCCGCCGGGGTCGGGATCACCGTGGTGGCGGAGTCGCTGTGCGCGCTCCAGTCGGCGGGGCTGGTCTATACGTCATTGGCGGACGACAGTGCGGCCAGCGCGATGTGGCTCGTCCACGCCGCCGCGAGCCCGCCCGCCGCCGCCAATTTCGTGGCGATCGTGACCGAGGGCGCGGGCTGAGCGCTGCTCCGGGATCCATGCCGTGATTCATCCAAGCCGACCCGTACTCCTGCGTAAACAGGAGCCCAGAGCCGCGGGCGTTGCCGCTTCTTGCCCTGGGCTCCTGCGGGGGCAGGAGCACGCCTCGCCTTGAGCGCGTTAGATCCGGTCTCAATACATATGCTGGCCGCCGTTGATGCTCAGCGTCGAGCCCGTGACGAACCCGGCCTCCTCCGAGCACAGGAAGGCGACGCCGCGCGCGATCTCCTGCGCCTGGCCGAGCCGCCCGACCGGGATCTTGGCGACGATCTTCTCCAGCACCTCACCGGGCACCGCGGCGACCATGTCGGTATCGATATAGCCCGGCGCGATCGCGTTGACGGTGACGCCGGCGCGCGCGCCCTCCTGCGACAGCGCCTTGGTGAAGCCGTGGATGCCGCTCTTCGCCGCGGCGTAGTTCACCTGGCCGTACTGCCCGGCCTGGCCGTTGATCGAGCCGATGTTGACGATCCGTCCCCACTTCCGCTCGCGCATGCCGGGGAACACCGCCTTGGCCATGTTGAAACAACCGCCCAGGTTGGTGTCCATGACCTCCTTCCACATCTGATAGGTCATTTTCAGGATCGTGCCGTCGCGCGTGATCCCGGCGTTGTTGACGAGTACATCGACGGGGCCGAGCTCGGCCGCGACCGTGGCGCAGCCGTCCAGACAGGCGTCATGGTCCGCCACGTCCCACTTGTATGCGGCAATGCCGGTGCGCGCGGTGAAGTCGCGCGCGCGCTCGTCGTTGCCGGCGTAATTGGCGGCGACGGTCATGCCCAGGTCGCGCAACGCGACGCTGATCGCCTCGCCGATGCCCCGCGTACCACCGGTGACGATCGCGACCCTAGCCATGCCTGCCTCTCCCTTAACCTTGGTGAGAGGCTAGACGCGCGTCACCCAGCCTTCAAGCTCGCGCGACAGGATCGTGCGCAGCATGTCGACGCCCTGCGGTGAGTCGTTGAGGCAGGGCAGATAGGCGAAATGCGTGCCGCCGGCGCCGAGGAAGCTCTCGCGCCCACGGATCGCCAGTTCCTCCAGCGTCTCGAGGCAATCGGCGGAGAAGCCCGGCGCCACCACCGCGACCTTGCGCACCCCCTGCCCCGGCATCGCCTCCAGCGTGGTGTCGGTGGCGGGGCCGAGCCACTTGGCGCTGCCGAAGCGCGACTGGAATGCCACTGTCAGCGGCCGGCCGGCGAGCCGCTCGCGCAGCGCGTCGCCGAGCAGCCGCGCGGTCTTCTGGCAGTGGCAGTGATAGGGATCGCCGCGCTCCAGCGTGCGCTGCGGCATGCCGTGGAAGCTGGCGATCAGCGCGTCGGGCGCGAAGTCGAGCGTGTCGAGCCCCTCGCTCACGCGCGCGGCCAACGCCGCGATATAGGCGGGATCGTCGTGATAGGGCGGCAAGGTGCGGATCGCCGGCTGCCAGCGCCACTGCGCCAGCGCGGCGAAGGCCTTGTCGTTGGCGGTGGCGGTCGTCGCGGCGCAATATTGCGGGTAGAGCGGCGCGAGCAGGATGCGCTCGCACCCCGCCGCCTTCATCGCCGCCAGCCGGTCGGCAATCGCCGGGTTGCCGTAGCGCATCGCCCAGTCGACCAGCACGCCGTCGCCGAACGCGTCCTTGAGCGCCGCCGCCTGCGCGCGCGTCACCGCGGCGAGCGGCGAGCCCGCCTCGCTCCACACCTGCTGATAGGCGTGCGCCGACTTCTTCGGCCGCGTCGTCAGCACGATGCCGCGCAGGATCGGCTGCCACGCGATCCGGGGCAGCTCGACCACGCGCCGATCTGAGAGGAATTCGGCGAGATAGCGGCGCACCGCGCGCGTGTCGGCGGAATCGGGCGTGCCGAGATTGATCAGCAGCACGCCGATGCGCGGCGCCGGGATCGTGGGATGGTCGGCGGGCAGCATCTATGAACTCCTGAGCGGCAGCGCGCGCCGCCGCGCGCCCGTGGCGGCGAACAGCGCGTTGGCGATGGCGGGGGCGACCGCGGGAACGCCGAGGTCGCTGATCCCACCGCAATCCGCGCCGCTGGCGATCAGTTCCACGCTGATCTCGGGCGCGGTGGCGAGCGTCGGCAGCTCGAGCGCGCCGAGGTGGCGGACGGTGGCGAGGTCGTCCTTGTAGCCGGCCGCGGTGCCGGTCGCGGCGGCGACGCCGAACACCAGCCCGCCCTCGATCTGCTGGCGCACGACGTCGGGGTTGATCGCGCGTCCACAGTCGACGGCGGCGACCAGCCGGCTGACGCGCGCCGCGCCACCCTCCCCGGCCTCGACCTCCGCGAGCACCGCGATCGCGCTGCCGGCCAGGCGGTGGCACGCGATACCCTGCCCGCTGCCCGCCACCCCGCCCGACCAGCCGCCGAGCTCCGCGGCGGTGGTGAGGCAGCGCGCCAGCCGCGCGTCGCCGCCGAGCAGCCCAACGCGATACGACATCGGCTCGCTCCCCGCGGCGCGTGCCAGCTCGTCGATGAAACACTCGGTGAAGAAGGCGGTGTAGCCGTCCGCGCCGCCGCGCAGGTGGCCGGTCGGCAGGTCGAGCGCGGCCGGGTGATGGTCGACCGCGAGCGCCGGCAGCCGATAGGGCGGCACCGCGCCCGAGGTGGCGTAGCGGTCCGCGCCCGCGGGCAGCGCGGCGGCGACGCGGCGGAGCGGGTCGCCTGCGAGCAACCGTTCGCCCAGCGCGCGCCCGGTCGGCGGCGCGGCGATCGCGGCGTGCCACGCCAGGATCGTGCCGCGCGCGCCGAGCCGCGCGCGCATCCGCGCCTTGGCGGGCGCGCGCACCCGGTCCTGCAGCAGCGCCTCGCCGCGCGACCAGCAAAGCTGCACCGGCCGCCGCAGCGCGCGCGCGAGCACCGCCGCCTGCGCCGCGACGTCATGCTCGAGCGCCGCGCCGAACGAGCCGCCGACCTGCATCTGGTGGACGATCACGTCGCGCTCGGACAGCTGGACCGCCGCGGCCGCGGCGGCGCGCGCGAGCGTCGGCGCCTGGGTGGCGAGCCACAGCTCCAGCCGCCCGTCACGCCAGTGCGCCGTGGCGGCGGGAGTCTCCAGCGCGGCGTGGAGCGCGGGGCGGACGCTATACTCGGCCGCGATCACGCTCCCGCCGCGCAGCGCCGCGGCGGCGTCGCCGACGTGCGCGACCGGCTCGCCGGCGCGATCGAGCGCGGCGTCGAGCGCGCGGTCGATCGCGGCGTCGTCGACCATCGTGCCGCTGCGCGCGAAGCGCGGCGCCAGCGCGGCGACGCCCTGGTTGGCCGCCCACCAATTGTTCGCCACCGCAGCGACCCAGTGGTCGGTCGCCACGACCGAGAGCAAGCCGCGCACGCGTTCGGCCGCGGCCTTGTTGCAGGAGAGCAGCCGCGCGCCGGGCTGCGGCCCGTGGCGGACGCTAGCGAAAACCATGTCGGGCAGGCGCACGTCGGCGACGAAATTGACTGAGCCGTCGACCTTGGCGGGCGAGTCGAGCCGCGGCAGTGATTCACCGCTCAGCCGCCCTTCATCACCGAGCCGCAGCGGCAGCTCGTCGGGGAGACGCCCGCCCGCCGCCGCCTCGGCCAGCTCGGCGAAGCGCAGGCGACGGTCGCCGAGCGTGACGAAGCCGGCGCGCGTGTCGCACTGCTGCCAGTCGGCGTCCCAGCGCGTCGCGGCGGCCTGGCACAGCAGCACGCGCGCCGCCGCCCCCGCCTCGCGCAGCGGCTGCTCGAAGCGGCGCACCGAGCTGGAGCCGGCGGTGACCAACAGTGAGTCGCGCGTCCAGAGCTCGTCGCGTACCTGCTCGGGCACGTGCGCCGCGGCGTCGGCGAACAGCGCGGCGGCGCCGAGCGGGTTGGCGTAGGGCGGCGCGAGCGGCGCGGCCTCGACGCCGACGGTGCGCCAGTCGGCGCCGAGCTCGTCCGCGACGATCTGCGCCAGCACGGTGTAGGTGCCCTGACCGTGCTCACACTGCGGGACCGCGACGATCACCTGTCCGTCGCGCGCGATCTTGAGGAAGGCGCCGAACGCGGCCTCGCCCGGCGCGGTCGGCAACGCCGCGCCGTAATGCCGCGGCCACACCGCCCAGGCGACCACGAGTCCGATGCCGGCACCCCCGGAGATCAGCAGCTTGCGTCGGGTCAGCGCGGCCATGCGGCGGCGGTAGCGGGGCATGGCGTAGCGGGGAAGCGCGAAAGCTCGCTCAGCGTGATCGAGCGCCCGACGTAGGGCGACGACCCCGCGCCCGATCGTAAGCCGCGCGGACGCGAAGATGTTGCTCGCGCGGTGGTGGTGCCGCGTGTCAGTGCTTCGCGTCGTCGCGGCGTCGCGAGGGAGCGATCGTTCGCGCGGAGGCGCGAAGGCGCCGAGAGGGCGGGCTCGCCGCCACCTCGCGCACCTACGAGGCAAACGTGGGTAATGATGAAAGGCTGCGGCGGCGCCGACGTCCCGGGTCCAGGGAGGAGAAGCGCAGCGCGCTCATCTTGCGCGCTCAGCTGCAAAACCGGGCACCGCCCCTTCCCTCCTGCCGTCATCCTGAGCTCGTCGCAGGATCCACCGTGCCGCTTCACTCAGCGATGGCAGCGCCTGCGGTGCCGTGGATCCTGAGACGGGCTCAGGATGACGCTGGTGGCAGGACGAGACGACAACGCCCGTCGCGCGGCCGGCT
>NZ_JAPYKH010000031.1 GCF_029623345.1 Sphingomonas phyllosphaerae | reverse complement strand
CGCTCAGCGTCACCAGCGAGCGGCGGCGGTCGTCGGCGTCGGCGCGGCGCACCACCAGACCGCGCGACTCGAGCTTGCCGAGGCAGCGCAGCGCGGTGCTGGGCGGCACCGCCGCGCCGATGCAGGCGCTCGACACCGGCACCAGCGCGCCGCGGCCGTGATGAATGTAGAGATCGAGCAGCATGTCCCACGCCGCCTCGCCGAACAGGTCGGCGCCGAACAGCCGGTCGCGCGAGCGGCGCTCCTGGTACATCAGCTCGGCGCGCTCGAGCAGCCCGGGTGCGGGCGCTGGCTGCTGCGCTTCCTTGGCGCGGAGCCGCTCGAGCAGCGCCTCGATCTCACGGATCGCGCAGCCCAGCTCCTCGCGCGTGGCAGGTTCGTGCCTCATCGGCCGCCCCCCGCCGCTGGAAGGTCCAGTCGAACTCGCGCGTGCCCGCCCGCAATCTCTGGTGATGACGCGCCACGCCAACGACCAGCAGCAGCAAGCCCGGATAGGCCAGCCACGCCGCGACGCGCGTGTAGACGATCGGCAGCACCGCCGGGTCGTAGGCGCGCACGCCGTGCGTCATCACGGTCAGCGCGTGGAAGGCGGTGAGATACAGCGGCCAGAAGCGGTCCGCCGCGAGGCTCACCGCCACCAGCCCGCCGAGCAAGGCGGTATCGATCGCCACCCGCTGCCACTCGACGTGGAAGTAGGTGTAGCCGCGCACGTGCGGCAGCAGGTAGGAGGCGATCGCCGCCGTCAGCAGCAGCGCCGCCACCCAGCGTTCCGGCGCGCCGCCGCGCCGGAAGGCATAGAGGCAGGTGCCCAGCAGCACCGCGGCGAAGACGAGGACCCGCGTCATCGGCCGCTTTCCCGATTGGGTTGATCACGTTCGATCCGCCGCGGCTCAGGCGGTGAAGCCGGGGCGGGGATCCTGCTTGTCGGTATCGCCGTACAGCCGCACGTCGAGCCCGCGTGCCTTGGCCAGCGCCTCGAGCAGGCGGTGGACGTCGGCGGTGGCGCCCTGCGCACCGCTGATCTGCACCGCGACGTCGCTGATCCCGGCGCGGATCGACTTGCCGACGATCGGCGCGATATTCTGCTCGATGCGCGCGTCGATGAGCGCCGCCATGAGGCGGCCGCACACCGCAAAGGCGCGGTCCTGCAGCATCTCGAGCTCGCGCAGGAGCGTGGCGACCGCGTCGACCTCGACCGAGGCGACCTCACCGCGCGAGCTGCGCGACGACGTCGCTGAGGGTGCGGACGAAGAGAGCGAAAAGACCGAAGCCGGTGACGAGGCCGAAAACGATGGCGCCGAGCCAGAAGAGGCGCTGTGCGATAGTGAGGTCATTACCATCCCCTTTGCGGAACGGCAGCCACGGCGCGGCGGGGGCGTGTGTCGGCGCTCCCGTCCCGACCACGGCGGCCGGTGCCGGAGCGTCATCGCCCGGCGAGGACGGCTCTGCGGCCGGCAGGGGGGTGGGGTCTCCCACCGAGAAGCGACCCCTCGCATCGGGGTGGGCGGCCTCATAGGCGGCCAGCGCGGCCGCCGCGGCGGGGCGGCCGCCGACGCCCAGCAGCGCGGTCGCCTCGGTGAGATAGCCGCTGGCGGTATTCTCCGAGATGGCGAGCGCGCGCGCGATCTCCTTCACGCGGTAGCGCTGGTGGTAGAGGCGCAGGCACTCCCGTTGTCGGGTCGTCAGTTTGGCGAATCGATCCGGCGACATGGTCCCGAGATGGGATAGCAAGCGATGCAAGTCATCAACCAAGATCGGCGTCGCGTGCCGTCGCGGGTCTCGCCGCTGTCCTACATCGTCCAACATCCGCCACCCCCGCCGCCGCATCATGGACGAGGGAGGACGCATGCGCGAGCTGGTGGAGCAGGTGATCGACTCGAGCGGGCGGCGCGGCGCGGTGGTGCGCGGCGCGCGGCGCGGGCGAACGGTAACGGTGAACCGGCGCGAGTCGCCGCTGGCGTGGCTCGCCGCGCGCGGGCTGGTCGACGCGCGCCAGGCGGAGGCGGGCGAGCGGCTCCGCGCGGATTACGAGCGCGCGCAGCTCGCGCCGTCGGTGACGATGAATTGGGCGCCGCGCGTCGACAATGGACGCGGCGCCGCGCTCGACCCGGGCGAGGCGCAGCTCGCCGCCAAGCGCCGCTTCGACGCAGCGGTGGGCGCCGCAGGGCGCGGGCTGGCCGACGTGCTGTGGCGCGTGGTCTGCGCGGGCGAGTCGCTGCCCGACAGCGAGCGCGCGCTCGGTTGGCCGGCCCGCAGCGGGCGGCTGGTGCTGTCGCTCGCGCTCGACCGGCTGGCGGATCATTACCGGCTGGCGTGATCGCGCCCCTTGCCCCGCACGCCGCGCGCCGACACATAGGCGCGATGCGGCTGCGCTTCGTCAAATGCCATGGCTCGGGTAACGATTTCCCGCTGATCGACGCGCGGGACGCGGCGCTCGACGGCACCGACTGGGCGGGCGTGGCGCGCGCGCTCGCCGACCGCGCCGGACCGGTTGGCGGCGATGGGATGCTGCTGCTCACCCGCGGCGACGATCGCGCGGCCTTCGGCATGCGCATGTTCAACAGCGACGGCAGCGAGGCCGAGACCTGCCTCAACGGGCTGCGCTGTGTCGCGCGCGCGGGCTTTGCCGTGCTCGGGGTGGAGCGCGCCACGGTGCGGCTCAAGACCAGCTACGCCGAGGTGGCGCGCGCCGAGGATCTCGCGCCGGGCGTCTACACCGTCGCCGAGACCGCGGGCCCGGCCTCGCTCGACGCCGCCGCCTGGCCGTTGCGCGACGCCCCGGCGCGGATCGTCGAGGCGCCGGTGCCGCCGCTGCCGAGCGAGCGCGCCTTCACCGCGGTGGCGATGCCCAACCCGCATCTGGTCGCCTTCGTCGACTCGGTCGACGAGACCGAGCTGGTCGCCGTCGGGCAAGCGTGCGAGGCGGCGCCGGCGTGGCTGCCCAACCGCGCCAACGTCTCCTTCGTCGAGGTGCGTGGGGAGGACCGGCTGTTCGTCCGCACCTTCGAGCGCGGCGTCGGGCTGACCGACAGCTGCGGCAGCGCGATGGCGGCTTCGACCTATGCCGCAGGACTGACCGGGCGCGTCGCGTTCGACCGCGCGCTGACGGTGTACAACCGCGGCGGCCTGGTGCGTGCGCGCGCGGGTGCGGACGCGATGGTGACGCTGCACGGCAACGCCACCTGGGAGTGGGAGGGCAGCGTCACGGTCGATCCCGCGCGCGGCGTCGCGGGCGAGCTGGTGGTGGAGCGCCACGCCGCTGACGAGATCGCCGCCTGGGCGCGGGTGGTGGCGGGGGCGTAGGCGGCCGTGAGGCGGGGCAGGTGCCCCCTAACGGCCGCCTGACGGCAACTTTGGTGAGCGGAGGTGCAGTCAACACCCCTTACTGCCCGCCAAGCTGCTCCAGCAGATCGGTCACCTTGCCGCGCAGCTCGGCGTCACGCGTGATCTCGAGGATCGCGCCCAGGCTGCGGCGCGCGCTCTCATGGTCGCCGTCGACCAGCTCGAGCCGCGCGCGCTCCCACCAGCCATGCGGCTGGTCGGGCGCGAACACCGTCATGCGCTGGTACAGTTCGAGCGCGCGGCGGCCCTTGCCGGCAAGCTCGGCGCGCGCCGCCTGGTTCTGCAGCAGCCGCACCAGCACCGCGCGGTTCGGCATGGCGGCGACGTGGGTCACTGCGCGTCCCGGCCGCGCCGCTTCGAGCAGCGCCGACAGCCGCTCCGCGCCGACGCGCGCGCCGCC
The DNA here is from genome assembly GCF_029623345.1 of Sphingomonas phyllosphaerae. Classification (GTDB taxonomy): domain Bacteria; phylum Pseudomonadota; class Alphaproteobacteria; order Sphingomonadales; family Sphingomonadaceae; genus Sphingomonas; species Sphingomonas phyllosphaerae_C. Next base: position 20,906 of record NZ_JAPYKH010000031.1, on the reverse strand, counting down.
TGCGAAGGGATCGACGATGACCGGCTCGCTCTCGGCCTCGATCAGCACCAGCACGTGGCCGGGTACGTCGAGCACGTCGGCGCTCCAGCCGAGCCGGCGCGCGGCGGCGACGTAGAGGATCGACAGGCTCACCGGCAGCCCGCGGCGACGCTCGAGCACCTGAAGCAGGTCGGCGTTGGCGGGATCGTCGTAGCTGGCGGAATCGCCGAGGAACCCGAACTCGCCCGCGAACACCTCGGCGAGCGCGTCCGCGCGCTCGAGCGAGGTCTCGGCGTCGGCGCCGGTGACGTCGAGCCGGGTCGCAATCGCCTCGAGCAGATCCTGTGCGGGGGTAGGGTCGGCGTCGGGGTGGTCGAGCAGGGCGAGCAGCAGCGCGGCCTCGTCGAGCACGATATCGTCCTCGTCGATCAGGCCGAGGCGAAGGAGATCGTCGGTCATATCACCGAAGATGGGGGCGCGTGGCCGGACATGCGAGGGGCAGGCTTCGATCATCCTCCCCCGGCACGGGGAGGATTAGGTCTCAGCCCCTCAGAACGAATCCTTCGCCGCGCGCCACCGCGCGAACGTCCCCACGTCTGGCGCGCGCAGGAAGGGGTTGGTCGCGCGCTCGGCGGTGATCGTGGTCGGCACCGTCGCCTCGCCCGCGGCGCGGGCGCGGTCGACCTCGGCCATGCGCGCCACCAGCGCTCCGTTGTCGGGCTCCACCGTCAGCGCGAAACGACCGTTGCTCTGCGTATATTCGTGCCCGCAATAGACCGCGGTGTCGTCGGGCAGCGCGGCGAAGCGGCGCATGTTGGCGTACATCTGCGCCGCGTCGCCCTCGAACAACCGCCCGCAGCCCAGCGCGAACAAGGTGTCGCCGGTGAAGATCACCGCCTCCTCGGCGAGGTGGAAGGCGACATGGCCCGCGGTATGGCCCGGCACCTCCAGCACCGTGGCGCGATGCTGGCCGAGTGTGAGCGAGTCGCCCTCGCGCACGCCGCGGTCGAGTAGGTCGATCTTGGCGCGCTCCGCCTCAGGGCCGGTCACGGCCGCGCCGGTCGCCGCCTTCACCGCCGCGACGCCGCCGGTATGGTCGGGGTGCCAGTGCGTGATCCACACCTGGCCGATCGCCCATCCACGCGCCGCGGCGGCGTCGAGCACGGGCTGTGCCTCGCCGGGGTCGACCACCGCGACCGCGCCGTCCTCGGCACGCACCAGCCAGCTGTAATTGTCCTTCAGCACCGGCACGCGGACGATCTCGAGCATCACCATGTCCCCGTGTTGGGCATCGACGCCCAGGGCTCGGCCGGGGCGAGCGGTGCGCGCGCCTGGAGCAGCTCGATCGAGACGCCGTCTGGGGTCTTCACGAAGGCCATATGGCCGTCGCGCGGCGGGCGGTTGATCGTCACCCCGGCGTCGGCGAGCCGCTGGCAGGTCGCGTAGATGTCGTCGACCCGGTAGGCGAGATGGCCGAAGTTGCGGCCGCCGTCGTAGACCTCAGGCGCGCTGCCGTCGGCGGGCGGCCAATTGTAGGTCAGCTCGACCTCGACGCGGCGGTCGCCGATGGCGGTATCGGCCTCGGCGGCGAGGAAGATCAGCGTGAACCGCCCCGCGTCGTTGTCGATCCGCCGGACTTCGTCGAGCCCGAGCAGCGCGAAGAAGGCGACGGTCGCGTCGGGGTCGCTGACGCGGATCATGGTGTGGAGATATTGGGTCATTCTACCTTCCGTTCGTCGTCCTGGCAGCTGTGGGGTCGAGGGCGGACGTTCGCTGACCAGGTCGGTCTTGCCCACCCTATAACCACCCCGGTGCACGCCGGGGTCCAGGTGGGTGAGCTTGGCGGCTCCCACGACGGCCGTTCCCAACTGGACCCCGGCGTCCGCCGGGATGGTCAGAGGAGCGGGCGGCGCGGCAGCAACGCTTTCCCGGCAACGCTCCCCGCCTATTTCCCCCCGAACTGCGTCAGCGCCTGCGCCGCCGACTGGCCCGCCGGCGACCCGGGCGCGAGCCGCGCCGCCTCCTGCCACGCCGCCTTGGCGCGATCGGCATCGCCCCCCGCCGCGGCGATATTGCCCGCCTCGAGCTGGACCGAGGCGTCGTCCGCGGAGCGGCGCAGCGCCTGCGCAATATCGGCGCGCGCGCGGCCGAGGTCGCCGCCGCGCCGCGCCAGCGTCGCCGAGAGCAGCCACGCCAGCGGGTCGTCCCCGGCGCTCGTCAACGCCTGATCGAGGTCGGTGCGCGCCCCGGCGGTGTCGCCCAGCGCGACCAGCGCGCGGGCGCGGTCGAGATGTGCCTCGCCGCGCTGCAGTTCCACCAGCGTCCCGGCCGCCAGCGCTGCGTCGAGCGCGCCGCGCGCCTTGGCGGCGTCGCCCGCGGCGAGCCAGGCGTTGCCCGCCTGCGCCCAATAGTCCGCCGCGTGCGAGTCGTGCGCCAGCTCGCCGCCGCGCGCCGCCTCGGCGAAGGCCACGCCCGCCTCGGGATAGCGGTCCTGCGCCGCCAGCGCGAGCGCGAGGCACGCGCGCAGCCCCGCGCCGCCGCGCCGCGCGCGCGCCTCCGCCGCGGCGGGGTCGCTGCGCGTCTCGGCGACGCAGCCCGCCGCGGGGTCGCTGCCACTGACGCCGGGCGGCGTCGCGCCCTGGACAGCGGCGGCGAGCAGCAGCGCGGCGAGCGGGATCATGGCACCACATCCTCCACCGCGCGGATTAGCAGCGCGAGATCGTCCTCGCGCGACAGGCGGTGGTCGCCGTCCTTGACCAGCCAGGTCTGAACGTGCGGCGAACGGATCAGCTCGGCGAGCCGCGCCGAGCGATGCCACGGTACGTCGGGATCGGTCTGGCCGTGCAGCAGCCGCACCGGCCCCTCGAACGCGATCGGGCCCGACATCAGCCGGTTCGCCTCGCCCGACTGCCAGAAGCGGCGGGTGTAGACGGTCGGTGCCGGGCCATAGGGGTTGGCACGTTCGAGCCGGCCGTGCTCGAGCAGGTACATCTTCTCGTCCTGCGAGAAGCCCCAGTCGGTGAAATCGGGCGCGGCGGCGATGCCGACCAAAGCGGCGATCCGCGCGGGACGCGCCAGCGCGGCGAGAAGCATCACCCAGCCCCCCATTGACGAGCCGACCAGCACCACCGGCCCTTCGACATGGTCGATCATCGCCACGGCGTCGTCGCGCCAGTCGGCGAGCGACTGGTCCTCGAACCGCCCCTCGGAGGCGCCGCAGCCGCCATAATCAAAGCGGAGAAAGCCCTGACCACGCGCCTTGGCCCATTGCTCGAGCGCGAGCGCCTTCGTGCCGCTCATGTCGGAGGCATAGCCGGGCAGGAAGATCACCGTCGGCGCGGTGCCGGCGTGATGGTGATAGGCGAGGCGCGGTCGCTTCGGCGCGGTGGTGACGATGCTCATGCGCGTTGGCTTAGACGCGGGGCAGCGCTTTGCGAAGGCGGAGGACGTCGGGTCGGGTGCGGGTCGGCGTCACGGCCGTCCTCCCGTCCCGCTCATAGTGTTTCGCGCCACCAGCTCCGCCCTTTTCGTCATTCCCGCGAAGGCGGGATCCAGACACGCTGACGTCACGCCTCCATCCTTGGGTCCGCGCGTCTGGATCCCCGCCATCGCGGGGATGACGGGTGAGGGGCAGGGTTGCCGAGTAAGGCGCGGGGATGACGTCTGGTGAAGCGGGCAACGCGCACCTCACCCCCTCACTACCTCAGACCAGCCTCCGGCGCCCCGGCGTGCCCTCACTCGCCAACGCGCAGCCGCGTCAGCTCGCGCTCGGGCGCGTCGGCGGTCGCGGCGAAGAACTGCCGCAGCAACGCGCGCTCGTCGGCGGTGAGGTGGGGGTTCCAGGCGTCGAGGATCAGGATCGCGCGCGGCCGGTCGGAGCGGTTCCACGCTTCGTGCTCGATCGTGTCGTCGAACGCCCAAGCCCGGCCTTCTTCCCACTGGCGCGTCTCGCCGCCGACGCGGAAGCCGCAGCCGGGCGGCACCACCAGCGGCAGGTGGACGATCGCGCGCGCGTTGCTCACCCCCGTATGTGCGGGCAGATGCGCGCCCGGCGCGAGGATCGAGAAGAACACCGTCGGCGTCCGCCCCGGCAGATCGGAGAGCGGCAGCGCCTCCACCGCGGCGGCGGTGCGCGGCACGCGCGCGCAGACCGCATCGTCGCGCTTGCCGTCACGCCACAGATGGAGCGCGCCCCAGGCGAGCGAGCCGTCGAGCGCAGACCATTTGTTGCGCGGCGTCCCGGGCTTCATCGCGACATAAGGCCGCAGCGCGTCGGCGTCCTCGGCCAGCACGCGCAGCAGCTCGTCGCGGATCGTCGCGGTCTCGGCCTCGAGCCGGTCGAACCACGGAAACAACTCGCGCGCAAAATATTCGTCGGCGGGGAGGAAGGGCACGTGCAGCCCGGCGCATTGGTTGGCGTAGATCTGGCGTCGGCCCAGCGCGTGGTCGACGCAGGCGTCGATGCGGCGTCGTGCAGCCGGTGCGAGCGCGGCGCGGGCCGGCGCCAGCGCGGCATCGATCGTGGCCGCGAAGCCGGCGCGCTGGGTCGCGACATAATCGCGCGCATGCTCGAGCATCGCCTCGATCGCGGGGGAGCGCTCGTCGAGCAGCGCCGCCATCGTCAGCACGTTGCCCCAGCGCTCCGCCGCCTCGTCCTGCTCGCCCGCGCGCTCGTGCCACTCGGCCAGCCTGACGAGCGCCATGAAATGGCGCTGGTCGATCGCCAGCGCGCCCTCCAGCGCGGCGCGCTCGGCCGCGGTGTCGTCGCGCGAGCGGTGCGCACGCGCCAGGTTCATCCATAGTTCCGGCGCGACCGGATCGGCGGCGATCGCGCGGGTGAACCAGTCCGCCGCCGCCGCGAAGGCACCGCGCGCGAGCGATTCGACGCCGATCGCGTTGAGCGCCACCGGATGCTCGGCCCCGCCGGCCACGGCGGCATGGAACAGCCGCACCGCCTCGTCGCGACGACCGGCGTCGCGCGCCGCGAGCGCGGCGGCGAGATGCTGCTGGGGCTGGGTCGGATCCATAACATGGATGATAACCGATCGCGCAGTCTGGACAATCGCGCGCGTGCCGGCGCACAGCGGGGCGATGGCGGCGGCTGCTCTCCCCTTGCTCGACGCGACCTGGCTGGCGCACCGCTACGATCCGGGTCACGATGCCTTCCACCTCCGGCGCGTGCCGCGCGAAACGCACCGGGCCGCCACCTTCCTCACCGACGAGTATCTGCCCCAGGACAGCGCGCCGCCGTTGGTGGTGCGCCGCGCCGACGCGCGCGCCGCCGCACCCGCGCCCGTGCCGCTGCACTGGATCTTCCACTCCGCCTTCTGCTGCTCGACGCTGCTCGCGCGCGCGGTGGATCATCCCGGCGCAGCGATGGGGCTGAAGGAGCCGGTGGTGCTCAACGACCTGATCGGCTGGCGCCGCCGCGGCGAGCCCGGTCCCGATCTGGCGAGCGTGCTAGACGACACGCTCGCGCTGCTGGCGCGCCCCTTCGCCGCGGGCGAGGCGGTGGTGGTCAAGCCCTCGACCATCGCGAACGGCTTCGCGCCCGCTTTGCTGACGCTGCGGCCCGACAGTGCCGCGCTGCTGCTCCACGCGCCGCTGCCGACCTATCTCGGCTCGGTGGCGAAGAAGGAGCTGGAGGGGCGGATGTGGGTGCGCACCTTGCTCGCGGGCATGCTCGACGACGGGCTGGCGCGCTTCGGCCATGACGCGCGCGCGTTGTTCGCGCTGACCGACCTGCAGGTCGCCGCGCTCGGCTGGCTCGGCCAGCACGCGCTCTTCGCCGAGCTGGTCGAGCGCTTCGGCGCGGCGCGGGTGCGCACGCTCGACAGCGCGACGCTGATGGCGCGCCCGCGCGCGGCGCTGGCCGCACTGGCGTCGCTCTACCGGCTCCGGCTCGACGACGCCGCGCTGGACGCGATCGTGGCGGGGCCGGCGTTCACGCGACACTCCAAGTTCGGCAAGGCCTTCGACGCGACCGCGCGCGCCGTCGAGCATCGCGAAGCCGCGACGCTCCACGCGCGCGAGATCGAGGTGGTGGTGCGCTGGGCCGAGCAGGTGGCGGCGAGCTTCGGCATCGCGCTGACACCGCCGGCGCCGCTGCTCGGCTAGGCGACTCGGGTGCTCACTGCTGTTCACCCGGCAATCGGCCGCCCATGCGGCTCTGGTTGATCGAGCGCAGCTCGTCGCGATCGCGCTGCCACTCGGCCTTCGTCTTGCACACGCGCTCGCTGTCGACCAGCGATCCGGTCTTGGTGAAACGCTTGCAGATCACCTTGTCCGCCGCATCCACCGCTTTCTCCGGGGCGTCCTTGGTCTTGGCCTGCGCCGCGGGTGCGGCGACGGCGAGCAGAAGCGCGAGGGCGGTGAACCGGTGCATGATCGAGCCTTATTCGTCAGAGGCGATGGATCGAGGCTAAGCCGAGCCGCCGCGGCCTGTCAAACCGCGTCGCGCAGCCTGTTCAGCAGCCGTTGAGGGTCGGCTGTCCGCACGTCCCCGAGGCGGCGGAGTTGCGCAGATTGTCGCGATCGCGTTGCCACTCGTTCTTGGTCTTGCACACGCGCACTCTGTCAACGAGCGAACCGGTTTTGGTGAAGCGCTTGCAGACCATCTTGTCCGCCCGGTCCGCCGCTTTCTCGGCGGCGTCGCGCGGTCTGGCCCGCTCGCGCGCGGCCGGCACCGCGACGGCAGCCAGGGCGAGGGCGAGCGCGGCGATGCTGTGCATGGGGGAGACCCTGTCGTATGCGGCTGAGCCACGAGGCTAAGATGGAGCGCCGAGCCATGTCAAACCGAGTCGTGCGGCGGCGCACCAAGTCGGGTCGCGCCGATGTCGCGACGAGCCGTGCGGCGATCGAGCGCGCGCTCGCCGCGGGCAACGTCCCGCGCGCCGCGGCGCTGGCCGAGGCAGCGCTCGCCGCCGGCGCGAGCGACCCGATGATTTTGAACCTCGCGGCGTGGCAGCACGAGGAGGCGGGCGACTATCGCGGCGCGCACGCACTGCTGCGCCGCGCGCTCGCGCTGGCACCGGGCGACGTGCTGATCGCGGGCTCGATCGGCGCGGTGCTGCGCAAGGAGGGGCGCCACGACGAGGCGCTGGCGGTGCTCGATCGCGTCGTCGCCGCCGAGCCGCGCCACGCCGCCGCCTGGCTGGAGCGCGGCTACACGCTCGACTCGCTCAAGCGCGAGGAGGAGGCGGGCGAGAGCTATCGCCGCGCGCTCGCGCTCGATTCGACCCTGGCGCCCGCCTACGGCCGCCTCGCCGACACCGCGGCACGGCGCGGCCGTGCCGACGAGGCGCGCGACCAGGCCGCGCGCGCCCTCGCGCTTGACCCGCACGAGCCCGCCGCGTGCGCCGCGCTCGCCACCGTCGCGATCGAGGCGCGCGACGGCGCCGCGGCCGAGGCGCTGCTGCGCCCGCTGGTCGACCATGTCCGCGGCGACGACCGCACGCGCACGCTGACCCTGCTGGGCGACGCGCTCGACCGCCAGGACGGCACCGAGGCGGCGTTCGACTGCTATCGCGACGCGCAGGCGAACTTCCGCGAGGTCTACCGCGACGCGCTCGAGCCCGGGCCCGACCGGCCGTCGCACCGCGCCTTCATCGAGCGCATCGCCGCGCAGCTTGACGCGCCGCGCGCTCCCGCGCCCGCCGGTGACGTGCCCGGTGCCGCCGGGACCCATGTCTTCCTGCTCGGCTATCCGCGCTCGGGCACGACGCTGGTCGAGAACGTGCTGGCGAGCGCGCCGGGGGTGACCGCGCTGGAGGAGCGCGAGACGCTCGCCGGCACCGACGGCGTGTTGGTGCAGAACGACGGCGCGATGCCGGACCTCGCCGCGCTCGACCCCGCGCTGCGGGACCGGCTGCGCGCCGATTACTGGCGGCGCGTGGCGGCGATGGGGGCGGCGACCGCGGGCACGTTCGTCGACATGAACCCGCTTAACGGCGCGAAGCTGCCGATCATCGCCGCGCTGTTCCCGCAGGCCCGCGTGCTGGTGATGCGGCGTGACCCGCGCGACGTCGTGCTGAGCTGCTACCGCATCAACTTCACCCCCAGCCCGGCGGCCTGGTGCTTCAGCGACCTGGAGGAGACCGCGCGCCACTATGACGCGCTGATGACGCTGACCGAGCGCGCGCGCGCGACGCTGCCGCTCGCCTTCCACGAGGTGCGCTACGATCGGCTGGTGACCGACTTCGCACCGACGGTGCGCGCGATGGCGGACTTCATCGGCCTGCCCTGGACCGACGACTTCGAACGCTTCGATCGGACCGCACAAGCCCGCGGCGTGCGCACCGCGAGTGCCACTCAGGTACGCCGCGGCCTGTTCGACGGGCGCGGCCAGTGGCGCCGCTACGCCGACCAACTCGCGCCGGTGCTGCCGATCCTGCAGCCTTGGGTGGAGCGCTTCGGCTTCGCGGATCGAGCTTCACTGCGCGAGTGAGCGAGGGCTCAAGAGCCGAGCGATGTTGCCGCTCCCCGGCGCACACCCTAGGTAACGCGGGATGACGCTCACTCCCCCGGTCGCCGCGACGCGCGCGCATTCCTTCACGCGCCACGGCGTCACCGTTGAGGATCCCTATGCCTGGCTCAAGGATCCGAACTATCCGGAGGTGACCGACCCCGACGTACTCGCCTATCTCGAGGCCGAGAACGCCTATTTCGAGGCGCAGATGGCGCCGCACCAAGCGCTGGTCGACCGGCTCTATGAGGAGATGAAGGCGCGCATCAAGGAGGACGAGTCGAGCGTCCCGCAGAAAGACGACGACTATCTCTACTGGACCGCATTCGAGACCGGTGGCCAGTATCGCCTGTGGTGGCGCAAGCCGGTCGCGGGCGGTCCGGACGAGCTGCTGCTCGACGAACCGGCGCTGGCCGAGGGCAAGGAATATTTCCGTCTCGGCGCGTTCGCGATCTCGAACGACGCGCGCCTGCTCGCCTATGCGATCGACGACAATGGGTCGGAGCGGTTCACGATCCACGTCAAGGATCTGGCCAGTGGTACGCTGCTGCCCGACACGATCCCCGGCATGCTCTCCGACATCGTATGGAGCGCGGACGACAGCGGCTTCCTCTACGGGCTCGCCAACAAGGAGTGGCGCACCGACAATGCGCGCTTCCACCGGCTCGGCACCGATCCGGCGGAGGACGTCGAGCTCTTCCACGAGGACGACGAGGGCTATCGCGTCGCGGTGGGCGAGACGAGCGACCGCCGCTGGATCGTGATCTCGACCGGCGACCATGTCACCAGCGAGGTGCGGCTGCTTCCCGCGACCGACCCGTTTGCCGCGCCGATCCTGGTCGCGCCGCGGCAGGAAGGCCGCGAATATGACGTCGACGCGCACGGGGACACGCTGTTCATCCACACCAACGACACCGATCCGATGTGGCGCCTCGTCACCGCGCCGATCACCGCGCCGGGCGAGTGGACCGAGCGGATCGCGCCGAGCCCGCATTTCTACATGACCGGGGTGGACTGTTTCCGCGACTATCTCGTCGTCGAGGGGCGCGAGGACGGGCTCGACCAGATCGAGATCCATTCCTACGACCCCGCCGCCGCGCCGCGCCGCATCGCCTTCCCCGAAGCGAGCTACACCGCCGGCATCGGCGACAATCCCGAATTTGAGACGCAGGTGCTGCGGCTGGGCTATGAGTCGATGGTCACGCCCGGCACGGTCTACGATTACGACGTGGCGAGCGGCGCGCTCACCGTGCTCAAGGTGCAGGAGATCCCGTCGGGCTATGACGGCGAGCGCTACGCCACCGAGCGGCTCAAGATCACCGCGCGCGATGGCACCGAGGTGCCGGTCTCGATCGTCTACCCGCGCGATTTCCCGCGCGACGGCTCGCGCCCGCTGTTCCTCTACGCTTATGGCGCCTACGGCCACGCCATCCCGCCGGGCTTCTCGACCGGGCGGCTGTCGCTGCTCGACCGCGGCTTCGCCTACGCCATCGCGCATATCCGCGGCGGCGACGATCTCGGCCAGCAATGGTATCACGACGGCAAGCTCGAGAAGCGCGCCAACACCTTCACCGACTTCGTCGACGTCGCGCGCGGTCTGATCGCGGGCGGGTGGACCAGCGCAGGCCGGATTGCGGTGGCAGGGCGCTCGGCCGGCGGCGAGTTGATGGGCGTGGTGGTCAATTCCGACCCCGAGCTGTGGGGCGCGGTGATCGCCGACGTGCCGTTCGTCGACGTGCTCAACACGATGCTCGACGAGACGCTGCCGCTCACCCCGGGGGAGTGGCCCGAGTGGGGCAATCCGATCGGGGACGAAGCCGCCTTCCACCTGATCCGTGGCTATAGCCCCTACGACAACATCCGCGTCCAGGCCTATCCGCCGCTGTTCATCTCGGGCGGGCTCAACGACCCGCGCGTGACCTATTGGGAGCCCGCCAAATGGGCGGCCAAGCTGCGCGCGACCAAGACCGACGGCAACCTGCTGCTGCTCAAGACCAACATGGGCGCGGGCCACGGCGGCAAGTCGGGCCGGTTCGAGAGCCTGCGCGAGGCGGCCGAGGAGCACGCCTTCGTGCTGTGGCAGCTGGGGGTCGAGTCATGAGGCGCGACCGGCACCGCGCCTCGTGACGATCGAGGCGATCGTCGAGCAATACGGGCTGGCGGCGGTGTTCGCCGGGGCCGCGCTGGAGGGCGAGGCCGCGGTGATCGCGGGCGGGCTGCTGGCGCATCAGGAAATGTTTCCGCTCGCCGGCGCGATGGCCGCCGCGGCGGCGGGCTCGTTCACCGCCGACCAGGCCTATTTCTACGCCGGCCGGCGCTTCCGCGACCATCGCTGGGTCGCCGCCGCGCGCGCGCGCCCCGCCTTTGCCAAGGCGATGGCGGCGCTGGAGCGCCACCCGATTGGCTTCATCTTCGTGTTCCGCTTCCTCTACGGACTGCGCACGATCAGCCCGATCGCGATCGGCACCGCCGGGATCCACCCGCGGCTGTACGCCGCGGTCAACGCGGTGTCGGCGATGCTGTGGGCGATGACCTTCACCACGATCGGCTTCGTGTTCGGCGACACGTTCGAGGCGGCGGTCGGGCGCCTGCGGCATGACTCGCGCCTATGGTGGCTGGCGGGCAGCGTGGTGGCGGCGGGGATCGCAATCGCGCTGATCCACCGCCTATGGAGTCGACGATCATGACGCCGTTCCGCCACGAGGTCACCGCCCGGCCCGAGGACATCGACGAGCTCGGCCACGTCAACAATGCGGTGTGGGTGCGCTGGATCCAGGATATGGCGGTCGCGCACTGGGCCGCGGTGGCGCCGGCGGACCAGCAGGCCGCCCATGTCTGGGTCGTGACCCGCCACGAGATCGACTATCGCGGCAACGTCGTCGCGGGCGAGACCGTGACAGGCGAGACCTGGGTGCCCGGCGCGCCGCGCGGGGCGCGCTTCGACCGCCATTTTCGCTTCCTCGGCGGCGACGGCCGCGTGCGCGTCGAGGGCGTGACGACCTGGGCGCTGCTCGACCGCGCGACCGGGCGGCTGCTCCGCATCCGACCCGAGATCGCCGCGCCGTTCGTGGGGTGAGTGAAAGATCCTCCTCGCAGGGCGGGGAGGATCAACTCACCCCGCTAAACCCAAATTAACGTCGCGCCGTCATACCCGCCTGAACAACGGATTCGCCGGGAACAGGGGGGCTGGTCGGGCGGTGCTGGTGACGATCAAGACGAGCGCGGCGCGGCCCGGGATGTACGTCCACTCGGTCGAGGGCGGCTGGATGGCGAGCCCATTCTGGCGCAAGCACCTCGTGCTCGCCAGCGCGCGCGACATCGCCAAGCTGATCGAGGCCGGGATCGGCGAGATCGTGATCGACACCGACAAAGGCGTCGGCCCGCTCGTGCCCGCGTCGCAGCCGCTCTCCGTCGCGGCAGCGGTCGAGCTCGCTGGCGGCGCGCGTGCGGTGGTGGAACAGTCGCGCGGAGCGATGCTGCGCATGTTCGCCGACGCGCGCATGGGTCATGCGATCGACCATCGCGCGCTCGCCCCGCTGGTCGACTCGATTACGCAGTCAGTCGCGCGCGACCGGCGCGCGCTGCTCACCGTCACGCGGCTGCGCAGCAAGGACGAATATACCTGGCTCCACTCGGTCGCGGTCGGCGCGCTGCTGATCGGCTTCGCGCGCCACCTCGGCCTGACGGATACGGAGGTGAGCGATCTTGGCCTCGCCGGGCTGCTCCACGACATCGGCAAGATGGCGGTACCGAGCGCGGTGCTGGAGAAGACCGGCAGCCTCGACCCCGCCGAGCTGGCGGTGGTGCGCCACCATCCCGAGAAGGGTCACGCGCTGCTGCTCGGCGGCGACGTGCCCGACGTGGTGCGCGACGTCTGTCTGCACCACCACGAGCGAGTCGATGGCCGCGGCTATCCCTTCGGTCTCGCCGGCGACCGGCTCAGCCTCGCGGCGCGGATGAGCGCGGTGTGCGACGTCTACGACGCGGTCACCTCGCAGCGCCCGTACAAGCGCCCCTGGACGCCGGGCGACGCGCTGGCACGAATGCAGTCGTGGCACGGCCATTTCGACCCGGAGCTGCTCGCCGCCTTCATCGACCACATCGGCATCCACCCGCCCGGCGCTCTGGTTCGGCTGCGCTCGAACCGGCTCGCGCTGGTGCTCGGCACCGGCGGCGACGACCCGACCGCGCCGCCGGTCCGCGCCTTCTTCGACATTCCGACGCAGGCGCGGCTACCGCTGACCGAGGTCGCCACCGACGCCGCGGGCGACCCGATCCTTGGCAGCGAGCGCGGCGCCTACTGGTTCGGCATGTCGTGGGAACGGATGCGCACGGCGGTGCTCACCGCCAACAGCAATGATGCGCCGCCGCCGGCGCGCGCGGTCGGGGCCTGAGGCGATGGCGACCCGTCCCCATCCGACGCCGGCGCCCACGCCCGCGCCGCTGCGCCGCATGCTCGACTGGCTCTCGCCCGCGCGTCGGGCGCAGCGCCTCGACGAGCGGCTCGCCGCGCGGCGTCGGCTGTTCGACTCGATCGGCGAGCTGCTGTTCGCCAGCCGGCTTGCGCCGTCGCCGCGCAACTACAAACTGGTCCATTCCTATCTGTCGGGCGAGGACGTTGCCACCAGCGTGGCGGTGGCCGAGGCGCTGCGCGCCACGGGGACGCTGACCGAGGCCGCGGCGGCGCGCATTGCCGACGGCCAGGAAACGACCGAACTCGGTCCCGACACGCTCGCGCGGATCGTCGAGACGCTCGAGGCGCGCATCGGCGAGTGCCTTGGCGCCGCGGGCCAGTCGCGCCGCACCGCCGAGCAGTTCGGCAGCGCGATCGAGGGGGAGGCGGCGCGGCTCGACGACGACCCCGCTGCGACGATCGCGCGCATCGCCGCGCTGACCCGCGACGCCGTCACCGCGACGCGACTGGCCGAGGCGCAGCTCGAGCGCACGCGGCACGAGGCCGACTCGCTGCGCCGCGACCTGCGCCAGGCCCGTCGCGCCGCCGAGCGCGACCATCTCACCGGCCTGCCCAATCGCCGTGCGCTGGAGGCGGCGCTGCGCGCGCTCGACGCGGGCGACGCGGGCGACGCGGTGGCGACGGTCGCGTTGTGCGACATCGACGATTTCAAGCAGGTCAACGATCGCTTCGGCCATGCCGCGGGCGACCGCGTGCTGCGCTTCGTCGCCGGCTTTCTCGAGCGCGAGCTGGGCGGCGACGTGCTGGTGGCGCGCCACGGCGGCGAGGAGTTCGCCTGCCTGTTCCGCCACGGCGACGCGCCCGCCGCGGTCGCGCGGCTCGACGCCGCGCGCGAGCGGCTGTCGGCGCGCTCGCTGATCAACCAGGAGACCGGGCTGGCGTTCGACCGCGTCACCTTCTCGGCGGGCGTGGCGCCGCTCGGCGCCGACGGCGGCGCGGCGGCGCTGGCCGAGGCCGACCTTGCGCTCTACGCGGCGAAGCATGCGGGAAAGAACCGGGTCTGCGCGGCGTAGACGTCGGTCGTCGACGATCCTCCCGCCGGCACGAGGCGGCGCCGCCAGCACCACGCCGAGAGCTCCCATCCGCGCGCGGACATGGGGCTGATCCGATCAGCTATCCAGACCCAGCCCTCACCTCGCCTTCTTCGCCCCTCCCGCGGGCACGACCAGCTTGACCACGTCGTCGGGCGCGTCGTGCAGCTTGAGGTAGAGCGCGCCGCCGACCGGGTGCGGCACCGCCAGCTCGCCGCCGACGAAGCCGAGCGGCACATTCTGCGCCTTCTGGAAGCCCGCCTCATCCGCCACCTGCGCGATCAGGAACAGCTCCTGGCCGTGCAGCGTGCAGGTCGCGCCGTCGCAGCGCAGCTCGGTCAGCTCGGGCAGCCGCACCACGCGCGCCAACGGCTGCCAGTCGCCGACCAGATCGCCCTGCACCAGCCGCATCTTGAGCGGCCCGGTCGCCGCCGCGCCGAGCGCCTCGCGCGGGGTGAGGCTGGCGACCGCGACGTCGCTGCCGATCAGCTGGAGCTTGCCGCTCGCCACGCTGAGCTTGGCGCTGGCGCTGTCGTCGGCGGTCGCCACCTCGATCAGGTCGCCCGCGCTCAGCCGCGTGTTGACCGCGCGCGCCGAGAAAGTGAGCGTCGCCTCGGGCGCCAGCGCGAACTCGGGCAGCTCGAGCGTGAGCCGGTCCGGCGCCGCGGGCGCGGCGACGCTGCGGCTGACCAGTTCGAGCCGCGGCCGCGGCGGCGTGATCGTGGCGCGCACCGCGGTGGCGCGGCCGTCCTTGAGCGTCACCTTGGCGTCGCTCGTCCCGGTTGGCACCGTCTCGGTATTGGCCTCGGTGGTGAGCGCGAGCCGGTCGCCGCCGCTCATGTCGCGCGACAGCGCGCCCGCGGTGAAGGTCAGCCCCGCCACCTCGAGCGACGCGACCTGGTCGAGCCGCGCGCCGACCAGCCGCCCCTCCTTGTCGCCGGTGTAGAGCGTGAAGCCCTCCAGCCGGCTCGCCTCGCTTTGGCCCTTGAGCGTCAGCTGCGCCGGCGCGCTGGCGCCGTAATGCGACACCAGCACGGTCAGGTCGCCCGCGCGCGTGCGCTGGAGCGGCAGCGTCGCGCCGATCTCGTCGGGCGCGCTGGCCTTCCACTCGACCGGCTTGATCGTGCCCGAGCGATCGCGCAGCGCGACCTGCTCGACACAGGCGGCGGCGCCGCCGCGCAGCGTCAGCGGCGCGTCGCGGCCGACCACCACCGTATCGTCGGGCTTGGCCTGCCACGCCGCCGGCGCGCCGTTCTGGAGCGGGAAGCGCGGGCCGGTGAAGCTGTCGAAGCCCCAGCGGCCGCTCAGCACCGCCTCGCCGATCGTGCTGGCGCCGAGCTTCTGCGCGTCGGGCCCGACGACGAGGCCGCCGCGCTCCGCGTCGGCGGTCACCGGCAGCTCGACCGTCCTGCCGTCCGCCAGGGCGAGCCGCAGCGTCAGCGCGCGCGCGTAATCGGTCGCGAACACCAAAGGCGCGTCCTCCAGCGGCAGCACCAGGCCGGGCTTGGCGAGGCACACCGCGTCCTTGAGCGCGGCGCGCAGCGGCGGCGGGGCGGCCGCGCCGATCGGGGGCAGCGGCGCGACCAGCACCGACTTGGGGTTCTGGAACGACGGCGGCGTGTTGAGCTGGAGCCGCAGCCGCTCGTTCTGCCCCACCGCCAGCGCGGGCGAATATTGATAGTCGGCGCTGCGGAACACGCCGAACAGCCGCGCGAAGTCGCGCGCCAGCGAAATGTACGGGCTGAACTCGCCCGCGCCGCCCTCCTTGGTGGCGGCAAGCGAGTAAGCGAATTGCGTGGTGGTGCCGCCGATCACGTCGATCAGCGAGGCGGCACCGCCGCCGGTCTGGAGCACCATGCCGTCGCGGTTCTGCGTCAGGCACGAGGCCTGGAGCGCGCGGCTGCGCGCGAGGCAGTCGGCGTTGAGCTTGATCCCGAGCGAGCCGGCGAGTGCGGTGGAGACGGGGACGAGCCGCTCGGGCGCGCTCTCCTCGATACGCGCGACGCCGTTGACGAAGGTCTCGAGCCGGGCGCGGTCGAGCGAGGCCTGGTAGAGGTCCTGCGCGGCGCGGACGAACACGCCGGGGCGGCCGCGCACCGCCTTGACCAGCGCGTTGTAGCCGCCGCCGGTCTCGGGCGCCATCAGCGCGATCGCCTGCTGCGCGCCCTCGGGCACCTTGACGCGGAGCGTGGCCTTCTTGGGGTTCCAGGTCTCGGCCTCGTAGAACCAGTTCTTGGGCGGCGGGTTGGTCGCGCCGCGCAGGAAGACGAGCACGAGCAGGTAGCGCGCCGCCTGGTCGGCGGGGAGGTCCGCCTTGAGCTCGAGCTGGTCGCCGACGCGCAGGGAGGGCACCTGGCCGATCGGCAGCGTCACCTTCCCGCGCGTCACCGCCATGGTCAGCGCGGGGCCGGCGAGATCGAAGCTGTTGCCCTGCGCGCTCGCGGGCAGGGGCGACAGCACGAGCGAGGAGAGCGCCAGCAGCGCCAGCAAGCGTTGAAGAAGAAGCCGCATCACCCCTCGCTATAGCCCAGCCGCGCGCGCCCGCGCCACCGCCGCGATGGGTGGCGCGCGATCTGGGCGAGGATGCGGCGGCCGCATGGGGATGGTGGGGCGGGCGCGCCGGGTGGGAGGGGGCGAACGTTGAGGAATGTTGGAGCGAATGTTGCGAATGTTGAGCCGCCGGCGGGGTGCATCAGTGATGTCGAGGTATGACGCGAGGCGTATAGGCAGGTCAGGCGCACGGACACATGCAGCACTTGTTCCATAAACGCTTGATGTAGGACAGGGCAGAACCGTCCCCAAAGTTTTGATGTCTCGATGGCGAGGCGACCTCGCCATCCAGGGCGGCGTCAGTCAAAAGTCTTGCAATTACACTAAAAAAACAACCTGAACAACGGACGAAGGAGAAGATTGAAGGAGTATAAATATGTTACCGCCAAGTCCATGGGGAGATGGAAGGTACATCATGTCAAGCGGCTTTAATTTAGTTCGTAACATAACAATCAAATCACTTTTATGGAACAGGCTGAGTTTATACTCATCACCCTCATAAGTTACGGCG
The DNA here is from genome assembly GCF_029623345.1 of Sphingomonas phyllosphaerae. Lineage (GTDB taxonomy): Bacteria > Pseudomonadota > Alphaproteobacteria > Sphingomonadales > Sphingomonadaceae > Sphingomonas > Sphingomonas phyllosphaerae_C. The sequence continues at coordinate 3,897 of NZ_JAPYKH010000031.1, read as the reverse complement.
GCGAAGCTATTTCTTGCATAGGGTACACTAATTGGCTCACATAGCGCGTCATATGGTCTAGCGGTGGCTAAAGAAAAAGCGCTACACCTAGTCTTTATCCTGACATAATCGGCACTGACAGGAACATACGTGGCGCCGTTTTTCTCATATCGTACCCCGGCCTGTGTGGTGAAGCCGGAGACGGACAGAGAAGCCTCCTCGATTGCGCATCCAGTAATAATTTGTTCTGCACTTTGTAGGCGGATTGTGGAAGTGCTTGTTTGAAGCGAGGCGTAGCTGCTAATATGTTTACGTAAATCAATAGAGTAAGCAGACTTATTAGAACAACTTGAGTTTTGTGCGTTCGCAGGATTTGCAAAAAGTGCTATTAGACCCAGAGAAAACGGCAGCATTGCTGTCTGCAACACCGAAGTCCGGCAGAAGCTTTTATGTAAAATACATTTACGCATACAAATTCAGGGTGCCTCCAGCCTTAGTCGTTTCAATAGGCGATGGGTTGACTGAAGCAGATAATGTAACTACATTTCCATCGTATCCATAGGTCGGACTTGACAATGGTTTGAGGCCGACATCATCTTCGATTGTTTTGGCCACAGAGTTAGCCAGAACTTCGTTCCCCAAATAGTATCCGTCTGCGTCCTTTGTCCCGTTTTTTGTTTGCCATTCGTTTTCCGCTCTGCCCGCTTCTGTGTTATGCGCAAGTTCGTGCGAAATTAGGTAGTCAAATGACTTGTCCTTTTCTGAGCTGTCAGGGCTTCTTGCCTGATAGCCTGTAAGTGTGTCCGTTGAAAAATGGGTCACTCCGTTAGCATCGGTTGACGCGCCATTTTTTGTACCGCTTGGGTACGTCGTTCCTGGCTTATCAATCTGAAATTTCATTGAGGCCCAGAAACTTTTTACCTCGGCTCCTGTAACATTCTTGTATGTTCCATCTGATATCTTGACCTTAAACACCTTTCGTCTCTTATATTTTTCAAAGTCTTATCAATCGCGTTTGCCCTATCTCTAAATTCTTTTACGGCGTCGGCTTGCTCCTTGTTAGGATATTCAACCATCGTCTTGACCTTGCTGACTGCCGCTCCTCCCGGCTTCTTAGGCGGATCGTCAGGGAACGTTTGACCTGTCGATGGGGGTACATTCGATCCCGGGGATGGATCCGCCCCATCGGTGGGCGGGCGCTTGCCGGTCACCGTAATCTCAGTGCCCGAGGGTGAGTCATCAGAATCCGCTGTTGGGCGGAGCATACGGCTGTTTAGCAACGCGTTACCGCTAAGTGATGAGGTCGAGGATAAGGTAGTCGTCATAATAGATCTCCCTGTACAATACGGTGAACTGCGGATCGTACATTCATATTTTAGATAAAAATGGGAGATTGAGCTGACGGAATCCTAGAAATGATCTTGTCTGATTTGGGATTTGACCTCGGTGTCGGTTACTGAGTTGCGGTGTGGTCCACAGCCAAAATCCCGGCTTATAAAGTAATTCCTCATTTCGTAATTTCTGACGGCGCACCCATCATTAACCACCCCTCAACCAAATTCCGTCATCCCCTCGCCATCACGGGTCACAGGACCGGGCGAGGGTGATGGCGATGATCGGCGCGACTTCTGCGGCACAGGCGGGCGAGGCGGTGGACGTCGCCATCATCGGCGCCGGCCCGGCGGGGCTCACCGCCGCCTATCTGCTCACCAAGGCCGGCTACAGCGTCGCGGTGCTGGAGAAGGACCAGCGCTACGTCGGCGGGATCAGCCGCACGGTCGAGCACCAGGGCTTCCGCTTCGACATCGGCGGGCACCGCTTCTTCTCCAAGTCGAAGGACGTGGTCGATCTCTGGAACGAGATCCTGCCGCACGACTTCATCGAGCGCCCGCGGATGAGCCGCATCTATTACGAGGGCAAGTTCTACAGCTACCCGCTGCGCGCGTTCGAGGCGCTGGGGCATCTCGGCGTCGTCCGCTCGGCGCTGTGCATGGCCAGCTTCGCCAAGGCGCGGCTGCTGCCGCGGCGCCGCGTGCGCAGCTTCGAGGACTGGACCGTCAACGCCTTCGGCCACAAGCTCTACTCGATCTTCTTCAAGACCTATACCGAGAAGGTATGGGGCATGCCGTGCGACGAGATGAGCGCCGACTGGGCGGCGCAGCGGATCAAGGGCCTGTCGCTCGGCAAGGCGGTGATCGACGGGGTCAAGCGCTCGCTCGGGCTCAACAGGCGCCCCAACGACGGGATGCAGGCCAAGACTTTGCTCGAGAACTTCCGCTACCCGCGGCTCGGGCCGGGGATGATGTGGGAGGCGGCGCGCGACCGCGTCGTCGAGCGCGGCGGCACGGTGCGGATGGGGCATTCGCTGCGCCAGCTCCACCACCACGCGCCGAGCGGGCGCTGGACCGTGTCCGCCGACACCGCCGCCGGCATCACCACGCTCGACGCCGCGCACGTGATCTCCTCGGCACCGATGCGCGAGCTCGCCAGCCGGCTCCACCCGTTGCCCGCGGCGCTGCCCGAGGCGGCCAACCTGAAGTATCGCGACTTCCTCACCGTCGCGCTGATGATCCGCTCGCCCGAGCTGTTCCCGGACAATTGGATCTACATCCACGATCCCAGGGTGAAGGTCGGCCGCATCCAGAACTTCCGCTCCTGGTCGCCCGAGATGGTGCCCGATCCCGCCATCGCCTGCGTCGGCCTGGAATATTTCTGCTTCGAGGGCGACGGGCTGTGGACGTCGAGCGACGAGCAGCTGGTCGCGCTGGCGACGCGCGAGATGGCGGCGCTGGGGCTGTGCGACCCGTCGCACGTCGTCGGCGGCACCGTGGTGCGGCAGGAGAAGGCCTATCCCGTCTACGACGAGGATTACGCGCAGAACGTCGACATGCTGCGGCGCGAGCTGGAGGGGCGTTACCCGACGCTCCACTGCGTCGGCCGCAACGGCATGCACCGCTACAACAACCAGGACCACGCGATGATGACCGCGATGCTCACGGTCCGCAACATCCAGGCCGGCGCGCGCGTGTACGACACCTGGGCGGTCAACGAGGACGCCGAATATCACGAGAGCGGGCGCGAGGGCGAGGCCGCGGCGCTGTCCAGCCTGCGCCAGGTGCCCGGGCGGATCGGCTCGGACGTGCGCCACGCGGCGTGACGCGATGAAACTGCGGCGGCATCCCGCCGCGCCGGTGCTCGCCGGCTGGCTGCTGACCGCGCTGCTGCTGGTGGCGGCGAGCTGGGACGCGATCCGCGTGCGGATGTTTATCGACGCCGACGACGCGATGCGGCTGCTCGAGGTGCGCGACTGGCTCGGCGGGCAGGGCTGGTTCGACGTCGCGCAGCACCGGCTCAACCATGGCGACTTCCCGATGCACTGGTCGCGGCTGGTCGACCTGCCGCTCGCGGGCGCGATGCTGGCGCTGCGCCCGCTGCTGGGCCCTGGCGGTGCCGAGCGGGTGGCGCTGGTGCTGGTGCCGCTGCTGACGCTGCTGGCGGTGACCGCGCTTGCGGCGCTGCTGACGCGCCGGCTCACCGGGCGCGCGCGCATGCCCTATGCGGTGCTGCTGGTGGCGCTCGCCTCGCCGCTGCTGTTCCAGCTGCGCCCGCTGCGGATCGACCATCACGGCTGGCAGGCCGCCGCCGCGCTCGCCGCCGCCGCCGCGCTGCTGGCGCCACCGACGCGGCGCAGCGGCGCGCTCGCGGGCATGGCGCTGGCGGTGCTGCTGACGATCTCGCTCGAGGGGCTACCGATCGCCGCCGCCGCCATAAGCGTCGCCGCGCTCGGCTGGGCGTGGCGGCCGGCGCGCGGGCCGGCGGCGGTGACGCTCGGCTGGACGCTGGCGGGCGCGGCGAGCGCGCTTCACCTCGCCACGCGCGGGCCGCTGTGGGCGCAGCCGGCGTGCGACGCGATCGCGC
>NZ_JAPYKH010000030.1 GCF_029623345.1 Sphingomonas phyllosphaerae | reverse complement strand
GTTAGCGCTGACGCGCTGCCACCTCTCCGCGCGCGGGGGGAATTGTGAGGCGCTCACCTTCGCCTGCCGGCGACATCCTGAACTTGTGTCAGGATTAACCCGTCCGCACGTTCCCCGCCGCTGGATATGCGGAGCCGTGAACCCTGAGACGAACTCAGGATGCCGGGAGGGGGCCGGGCAGGAGCATCACGCCTGTCGCCGCAGCACCGTCAACGACCGGGCGCGCGGGGCTGGCGTGGCTCAGGCGGCGCGGCGGGTGCCCAGCGCCAGCACGTCGCGCGCGGCGCGCTGGGCGGTCGCGATCTCGCGTGCGGTCATGTCCTCGGCCACCTCGGCACGAGCCGACGCCGCCTCCTCGTGACCGCGCGCCGCGGCGAGGTTGAACCATTTGTGCGCCTCGATCAGGTCGAGCGTCGCGCCGGCGGTGCCGGTCGAATAGGCCACGCCCAGGTCGTAGGCGGCGTCCTCGTTGCCACGGGTCGCCTCGGCGGTGCGGCGGGCGAGCAGCGCCCCCTCGAAATCGGTCAGCATCTCGGACTACCCCTCTAATCCTTGGAATGAGGGTGTTTTCGCTGATTCGAGTCTCTAATTGGTTAATCGGTTAATCCGACTTCAGTCGAATTCATCCACCATCGACCGCGAGATTGTCGATCAGCCGCGTCTTGCCGAGCCGTGCTGCCGCGAGCAGTTGGCGGCGCCGCCCCGCTGCGGGATCGGGCGCGAGCGTCTCGGCGTCGACCAGCGCGACATAATCGACCTCGAACCCCGCTGCGGTCAGCGCCGCGGTGGCGTCGTCGAGCGCCTTGCCCGAACCGGTGCCGCCGCGGATCGCGCGCGCGGCGATGCCGAGCGCACGCGGCAGGGCCACCGCTCGCTGGCGTTCCTCGGGTGAGAGATAGACGTTGCGCGACGAGAGCGCGAGACCGTCGTCCTCGCGCTGGGTCGGCACACCGGCGATCTCGACGTCGAAGTCGAGGTCCGCCACCATGTGACGCACCACCGCGAGCTGCTGGAAGTCCTTCTCGCCGAAATAGGCGCGATCCGGGCGCACCTGGTTGAACAGCTTGGCGACCACGGTGGCCACGCCGTCGAAATGGCCCGGACGCGCGGCGCCGTCGAGCCCCTCGCTCACCCCGCTGACCGAGACATTGGTGGCGAAGCCGTCCGGGTACATCTGCTCCACCGGCGGCAGCCACAGCAAGTCGCAACCCGCCTCGCTGAGCATGGCGATGTCGCTGGTCTCCTTGCGCGGATAGCGCGACAGGTCCTCGCCCGCGCCGAACTGGCGCGGGTTGACGAAGATCGACGCCACCAACGTCGTGCCCGGACGGCGCGCCGCCTCGACCAGCGCGATGTGGCCGGCGTGCAGCGCGCCCATGGTCGGCACCAGCGCCACCTCGCGGCCGCTCGCACGCGCCGCCGCCAGCGCCGCGCGGAGCCCGGCGAGCTCCCGATATATCTCCACCCGTTACCCCTCGAAACTCGCGGCGTCGGGTTCTATGGTCGCGACGAACCGCGATCAATCAGGGATGCGACGAATTGTCCGATACCGTTGCAGGCGTGCACGACGAGAGACCGGGCGCGGGGGCGCCGGGCGGGCGCACGCACGTCATCGTCTTCGCCAACGAGAAGGGCGGGACGGGCAAGAGCACCACCGCGGTCCATGTCGCGATCGCGCTCGCGGCCAAGGGCGCGCGCGTCGCCTGCATCGACCTCGATCACCGCCAGCGCACGCTCGGGCGCTATCTCGAGAATCGCGAGTCGACGGTGAAGCGCTCGGCGATCGACCTGCCGCTGCCCGATCACGCGACTGGTGACGGCCGCGCCGACGGCATCTTCGCCGAGCTCTACCAGCGCTTCACCGACGGTTACGACTTCCTGGTGATCGACACACCGGGGCGCGACGATCCCGCGGCGCGGCTGGCGGCGGCGCTGTCGAACACGCTGGTGACGCCGATGAACGACAGTTTCGTCGACTTCGACCTGATCGGCCAGGTCGATCCCGAGACCTACAAGGTCACGCGGCCGAGCTTCTACTCCGAACTGATCTGGGACGCGCGCAAGGCGCGCGCGCGCGAGGACGGCACTACGATCGACTGGGTCGTCCTGCGCAACCGCCTGCAATATCTGGAGGCGCGCAACATGCGCCGCGTGTCGGAGGCGCTCGACCAGCTCGCCCGGCGGGTCGGCTTCCGGATCATCCCCGGTCTGGGCGAGCGCGTGATCTACCGCGAACTCTTTCCCAAGGGGCTGACGCTGCTCGACGCCAAGGCGTTCGGCGGGATGGGTCTGAGCCACGTCGCCGCGCGCCAGGAGCTGCGCGAGATGATGGCCGCGCTCGCGCTGCCCGAGTCGACGATGCCGTTGCTGGTGTGAGGGACTTTGTACGATCCGTGTTCCGGCGAATGCGGGAACGAGAAGCGGCGAGCGACGCGCTACCCGGTCCCGGGCTCGCGCTTGCGCCGGAGCGCACGCAGTGTGAGGCACGCGCGATCTCTTCCCTGCTAGCGTTATCCCGAACCCGTTTCGGGATCCACCGCGCCGCATATTCAGGCGCGGCGATGGTCGTGGGCCCGTGGATCCTGAAACAAGTCCAGGATGATGCCAGTGGCAATGACAGTGTTGGGACCGGGGGCAGGGGCCGCTTCCGTCGAGGCCGCACCTCAGGCTTGGACCAGATGCCATGCTGAAGTGGCTCCTCCTCCTCGTGATCGTTTACGCGGTCTGGCGCTTCCTCCGCCCCGCGCCCCAGCGCCAGCGCTCGCCGCTGGCCGACGCGCGGGCGCTGCTCGGGGTCACGCACGACGCGGACGAGGCGGCGATCCGCGCCGCGCACCGCCGCCTCATCTCGGAGATCCACCCCGACCGCGGCGGCTCGCCCGAGCGCGCGCGCCAGGCCAATGCCGCTCGCGACGCGCTGCTCGCGCGCCTGCGCCGCGGCTGACCGGATCGCCGGCATGAGTCACCGCTTCGATCCCGTGATCCTGCGCGAATATGACGTGCGCGGCACCGTCGGCACCAACCTGTCCGCGGCGGACGCCTATGCCGTCGGGCGCAGCTTCGCGACGCGGCTGCGGCGCGCCGGCGGGTCGAGCGTCGCGGTCGGCTATGACGGGCGCACCCACTCGCCCGCGCTCGAGGCGGCGCTGGTGCGCGGGCTGAGCGAGGGCGGGACCGACGTGGTGCGGGTCGGGCTGGGGCCGTCGCCGATGCTTTATTATGCCGCCGCGACGCTCGGCGTCGACGGCGGGGTGCAGGTGACCGGCAGCCACAACCCGCGCGACGACAACGGCTTCAAGCTGGTGCTCCGCGGCGACAGCTTCTTCGGCGACGATATCGCCGACCTCGCGCGTCTGGCCGCGGCGGGCGACTGGACCAGCGGGCAGGGCAGGGTGAGCGCGCGCGACGTTCGCGCCGACTATGTCGAGCGGCTGCTGGCGGGCGACCCGGAGCGCGGCGAGGGGCGCCCGCTCCGCGTCGGCTGGGATGCGGGCAATGGCGCCGCGGGCGAGGTGGTGCGCGCGCTCACCGCTCGACTGCCGGGCGAGCACCATCTGCTGTTCTGCGACATCGACGGCCGCTTTCCCAACCATCATCCGGATCCGACCGTCGAGGCCAATCTCGCCGACCTCAAGGCGCTGATTGCACGCGAGAAGCTCGACCTTGGCTTCGCCTTCGACGGCGACGGCGACCGGATCGGCGCGGTCGATGCCGCCGGGCGCGTGCTCTGGGGTGACGAGATCCTCGCGCTGCTCGCCGCACCTCTGCTGGAGGAGCTGCCCGGCGCGACGATCGTCGCCGACGTCAAATCGAGCGACGCGCTGTTCGATCGCATCGCGGCGCTGGGCGGCAAGGCGCTGATGTGGCGCACCGGCCACAGCGAGATGAAGTCGAAGATGAAGGAGATGGGCGCGCCGCTCGCGGGCGAGCTGTCGGGCCATATCTTCTTCGCGCACGGCTATTATGGTTTCGACGACGCGCTGTACGCGGCGGTGCGGCTGCTGCGCGCGGTGCGGCGCTCGGGCGGGCCGCTCGCCGACCTGCGCGCCGCGCTGCCGCCGCGCTGTACCACGCCCGAGTGGCGCGTGCCGGTCGACGAGGCGCGCAAGCTCGCGGTGGTGGCCGAGGTGGCGGCGCGGCTCGACGCCGCCGGCGCGCGCGTCGATCGCACCGACGGCGTGCGCGTGTCGGTCGACGACGGCTGGTGGCTGCTGCGCGCGTCGAACACCCAGGCGGCGCTGACGCTGCGTGCCGAGGCGCGCGACGAGACGGGGCTGGCGCGGCTGGTGGCGGCGATCGACGCGGAGCTGGCGGCCAGTGGGACGCGCCGCTAGCGCGCGAGCACCTTCGTTCGACCCGTTCGGCGCTACCCTCTTTTCTGCGCTGTTCTACGGCGAAGGCCGGGGTCTAGTTGGAGCACATCGACGGTTCTCGCGAGGTCCTTGCCACCTGGACCCCGGCCTTGGCCGCGGAACAGGAGGGACGATGCGATCGGCCCGCGCTACCCCTCGCTCGGCCCCGGCAGCCAGCTCAGGTCGACCGCGGCGAGCCGGTCGACGTGGTTCGCGCTGCGCATCAGCCGCGCCTCGTCGAGCAGCGTCACCCGGCCGCCCGCGCGCGCGATCATGCCCTGCTCCTCGAGCTGGCGCAGCATGCGGTTGACGTGCACCGCGGTAAGTCCGGTGGCATCGCCGATCTCCTCCTGCGTCAGCCCCAGCGCGAAGGTGTCCCCGGTGCTCTCGTCCTGGCGACGGATGCGGTCGCGCAGGTCGAGCAGCACCGCGGCGACGCGCGCGCGCGCCGACATCCGACCCAATCCGGCGAGACGATCGGTCAGCGTCGCGCGCTCGACCTGCTCGAGCGCGGCGAGCGCAAGCGCGACGCGCGGGAAGCGGAAGACGATGTCGGCCACCTGGCTGCGATCGATCGGCACCACCACGCTATCCGCCAGCGCCAGCAGCGCGTGCGGCGCCTTGCCGAAGGCGATCACCGCCATGCCGGTGAGGTCGCCCGGGAAGATGAAGCGCAGGATCTGTCGGCTGCCGTCGTCCAGCAGGACATAGGCGATCAGCATGCCACTCTTCAGCGCGAACAGCTCGGTAGAGCGTTCATTCTCGCGCACCAGCGTCACGCCCTTGCGGACGGTGCGCTCGCGCTCGCCCAAATGGTCGAGGGCCGCGCGCTCGGGTGCGGTGAGGATGATCATGTCGCCGATCCGATCGGCGAGGCTACGCAATGGCACCCGAAAATTATCCCCTTGATCTGTGCGTTCGTTACGCGGGGGATCGACCAACGTGCATTAAAACCGATCAAGCCCATGCGGTCCTCACCATGTTCACTCATCCTTGGCGACCGGGCGGGGCTTCGATAGAGCGGCGCGATGGATCGCATTCTCATCCGCGGCGGTAACCGCCTGAACGGTCGTCTTCCCATCTCCGGCGCCAAGAACGCGGCGCTGACGCTGATGCCCTGTGCCCTGCTCACCGACGAGCCGGTCACGTTGCGCAACCTGCCGCGGCTCGCCGACGTCGACGGCTTCGGCCATCTGCTCAACCAGCTCGGCGCCTCGACCACGATCGAGGGCAGCCGGCCGGAGGATTTCGGCCGCGTGATGACGATCCGCGCCGGTCAGCTCACCTCGACCGAGGCGCCCTATGACATCGTGCGCAAGATGCGCGCCTCGATCCTGGTGCTCGGCCCGATCCTGGCCCGCGCGGGGCAGGCGCGCGTGTCGCTGCCGGGCGGCTGCGCCATCGGCAATCGCCCGATCGACCTCCACCTCAAGGCGCTGCAGGCGATCGGCGCCGAGCTGGAGATGTCGGCGGGTTACGTCACCGCCACCGCGCCGGGCGGCCGGCTGGAGGGTGGGCGCTACACCTTCCCGATCGTGTCGGTGGGCGCGACCGAGAACGTCGTGATGGCGGCGGTGACCGCGCGGGGCAGCAGCCGCATCGAGAATGCCGCGCGCGAGCCCGAGATCGTCGACCTGTGCCGCTGCCTCGTCGCGATGGGTGCGCGGATCGAGGGGATCGGCAGCGAGACGCTCGAGATCGAGGGCGTCGCCGAGCTGCACGGCGCCACTTACGGGGTGATGCCCGACCGGATCGAGGCGGGCAGCTATGCCTGCGCCGCCGCGGTGACCGGCGGCACGGTCGAGCTCGCCAACGTCAGCGCCGCCGACATGGGCGCGACGCTCGACGCCTTGCGCGCGGCGGGCGTCGGGATCGAGGAGCGGCGCGACTCGATCGTGGTGACGAGCGAGGGGAAGCTGGCGCCGCTGACGCTCTCGACCGCGCCTTACCCGGGGTTTGCGACGGACATGCAGGCGCAGTTCATGGCGATGCTGTGCAAGGCCGAGGGCGCCAGCGTGCTGACCGAGACGATCTTCGAAAACCGCTACATGCACGTGCCCGAACTCGCGCGGATGGGCGCCGACATTCAGGTGCACGGCCGTACCGCGGTGGTGAAGGGGGTCGATCGCCTGGTCGGCGCCCCGGTGATGGCGACCGACCTGCGCGCCTCGATGAGCCTGATCATCGCGGGGCTGGTGGCCGAGGGCGAGACCAGCGTTGCGCGCGTCTATCACCTCGACCGCGGCTATGAGCGGCTGGAGGAGAAGCTGTCGGCAGTGGGTGCAGATATCGAGCGTGACTCAGGGGGGTGATCGCGCCTCGCCGCACCTGTCTTACCTGAGCTGTAGCAACGCACCACCACATCCTTCCGTCATCCCGGACCTGGTCCGGCATCCACTCGTCCGCGAGGGTAACGCCTTCTGGGTACGCGGAACGGTGCACCCCGGAGCAAGTCCGGGGTGACGGTAGTGGGTGGGAGGAGCGGCGACGGCCTCACGCATGTAGCACTGCGCCATTCCCAGCGCGGACCGCGTCGCCGCTCACCCCAGCGGTGCGTCGCGCTTCGCCAGCAACGGCGGCGCATAGGGTAGCGGCGCGTCTGCCGGCATCGTCGCCAGCTCGGTCGCGATCGCGTCGGCGCGCGCCTTGGCGGAGGGGTGGGTGCGGCTGCGGAAGAAGCCGCCGTCGATCTTGCCGCCCTGCTCGCGCCAGAACCGCACCGCCAGCTGCGGGTCCCAGCCCGCGTTGCGGAGCAGATAGGCGCCGAGCAGATCGGCCTCGGTCTCGGTCTGGCGGAACAGCCGGCCGTTGCGGCCCAATTCGGCGAACAGCCCCCATGTCACGCCCGCCGCCTCCAGCCGTGCGCGGTGGCGCAGGATGGCGTGCGCCAGCTCGTGCGCCACCACCACCGCCACTTCATCGTCGCCGAACAGCTCGAACATTCGCCCGCCGACCTGCACTACGCGCCCGTCCGACGAGGCGCCCAGCTTGGTGCCCGCGAGCACCTCGAACTCGACCCGGCAGCCCGCGCGCGGCTGCACGGTGACGGTGCGATCGGTGCCGTCGCGGCGCAGCGTTAGCGCCAACGGCGCGGTTGGGGGGTGCGACGCGATCAGTGCCTGCGCCGCGTCGCGGGTCACGCTCGTCGTCGCGTCACCGCGGGTGGGTGACGCGACCGCCGTGCCGTCGACCGCGATCAGCCCGTCGTCCGCCGCCGCCCCCGCGGTCGCCGCGGGGGCGCCCGGTACTACCAGCTCGACTGTTACCGGCGCGGCGAAGGCACCACGGAGCGCGGGTGGGTATTGGTCGGCGGCGTGGAGCGTGGCGCCGATCACCGGCTGCTGCTCGCGACACAGCGTCGCGTTGGCCGTCGTCAGCCGCCAGGCGATGCCCGCGAGCCTTTGGTCGACCTCGAGCAGCGTCGGCTCGGCCGCGGTGGGGGCGGCGGCGAGAAGCGCGGCGGGGAAAAGGGAAGCGAACAGGGGCAGGAGACGCATCGGGGCAGGATCACTCGCGCTGGCGGAACGCCGCGGGCTCGATGCCATGGCGCTGCAGTCGGTCATAGAGGCTGCGGCGCGGCAGCTGAAGCTCGGCGGCGGCGGCGCCGACGTCGCCGCGCACGCGGTCGAGCGCCGCGCGGATCGTCGCCGCCTCGAAGCGGTCGACGCGTTCGGCGAGCGGCAGCTGGTCGGCCGGGCTCGGCGCTCCCTCCGCCACGCCGAGCACGACGCGCGTGGCATAGTTGCGCAGCTCGCGGACGTTGCCGGTCCAATCGTCGGCGACGAGGCGCGCCTCCACCGCGGGATCGATGTTGGGCCGCTCGCGCCCGAACCGCTCCGCCGCCTCGCCGAGGAAATAGGCGAACAACAGCGGCACGTCGGCGCGGCGCTCGCGCAGCGGCGGGATGCGCAGCCGCACCGTCTCCAGCCGGTAGAGCAGGTCGGCGCGGAACCGACCCTCGGCCACCGCGGCGGCCAGGTCGGTCTTCGCCGCCGCAACGACGCGCAGGTTGACGACGCGCGGCGCGCCGCCGGGCTGGGGCAGCTCGCGCTCCTCGACCACGCGCAGCAACTTGCCCTGAAGCGCGGGCGACATGCTGTCGATCTCGTCGAGGAAGAGCGTGCCGCGGTCGGCGTCGGCGACACGGCCGGGTTGCGCGCGGCTGCCGAACAGCGCTTCGTCCGCCACCGCGTCGGGCAGCGCGGCGCAGTCGACCGCGACGAACTGGCGCGCGCGGCGATGGCTCCAGCGGTGGAGCAGCAGCGCGACCAGCTCCTTGCCGGTGCCGGTCTCGCCCTCCACCAGCACGTCGACGTCGACGTCGGCGAGCTGGCGGATCGTGTCGCGCAGCCGCACCATCGCCGGGGTTTCGCCGATCAGCGGATAGTGCGTCTCGGCCTCGGCCGCGGCGATGCGCAGCCGGCGGTTCTCCAGCACCAGCCGGCGCATCTCGAGCGCGCGGCGTGCGCTGGCGATCAGGTGATCGGCGGCGAACGGCTTGGCGATGAAGTCGAACGCGCCCTGCTTGAGCGCCGCGACCGCCATCGCGATGTCGCCGTGGCCGGTCATCAGGATCACCGGCAGCTCGGGGTCGCGCGCCGCTATCGCCTCGAACAGGGCATGGCCGTCCATCTTGGGCATGCGGATGTCACTGACGACGATGCCGCGGAACTCGGCGTCGAGCTGCCCCAGCGCGGTGCGCGCGTCGCCGTACGGGTCGACCTCGATGCCGGCAATGGTGAAGGAGTCGGCCAGCGCGGCGCGCAAACCCTCGTCGTCGTCGATCAGCACGACGCGAAGCGGCGACTCGCTCACGCGCGCCGCACCGTTGCCCGGAACGCCGCGCCGCCGAGCGGGGAGGGGACGATCCGCAGCGCGCCGTCGAACTGCGCGATGATGTCACGCGCGATGCCGAGCCCGAGCCCGAGCCCGTCGGGGCGTCCGGTGACGAAGGGGCTGAACACTTCCTCGCCCAGCGCCGGATCGATCCCAGGCCCGTTGTCCGCTACGGTCAGCTCCACCCACTCCTCCCTCGTCGTCACGGTGAGCGCGACGCGCGGGTCGGCGCGCCCGGCGAGCGCGTCGACCGCGTTGTTGATCAGGTTGACCAGCACCTGCTCCAGCCGGACGCGCCCGGCGAAGACGCTCGGCTGCCCCGGCGGCGGCCAGTCGAGCGCGACCCGCGCGGCACGCAGCCGGTCGCCGACCAGCAGCCGCGTGCCGTCGATCACGTCGTCCAGCGCGATCGGCCCGGCGGTGCCGCTGCCGCGCCGGGCGAAGCGGCGCATCTCCTGCGTGATCGTGCCGATCCGCTCGGTCAGCGCCACCGCGCTGTCGAGGCTGGCGGCGACACGCTCGGTGCGCTGCTGCGCGAGATGGTGGCGCGCGTTCTCGGCCAGCGTGCGGATCGTCGCCACCGGCTGGTTGATCTCATGCGCCAGCCCCGCGGTGATCGAGCCGAGCGAGGCGAGCCGGTTGGCCTGCGCCAGTTCCTCGCGCGCGGCGCGGAAGCGGCGGTCGGCGTCTTCGCGCCGCGTCATCGCCGCGCTCAGCTCGGCGGTGCGCGCCGCTACCGCCTGCTCGAGCCCGGCGCGATCCGCGGCCGCGCGCGCGATCCGGCTGGTCCGCCACAGCCACAATGCCGCGACCAGCGCCAGCAGCAACACCGCGGTGGCGGTGGCGAGCCGCGCGAGATTGGCGGCGTCGCGCAGCGCGCGCGTAACGGGCACGAGGTGGAGCAGCCGCCAGCCGGGGTGCGCTGCCGGTACCGCGGTGAGGCGCAGCGGCGCGCCGCCGGGGGCGGTGGCGTCGCGGCCGGCGAAGCGATAACCGGTTGGCGCGAGCGGGCGATCGAGGAACTGGCCGGTGCGGCGGATCGCGGCGAGCGTCGCGGGCGGCAGCGGCGCGAGCACGTGGAGCGCGGCGCGCGGGTCGGTCGCGGCGAGCACGATGCCGCGCGCGTCGGCGAGCAGGGTCTGGCCGGGATCGTTGGCCCAGGCGCGCGTGATCGCGTCGAACTCGACCTTCACCACCACGACGCCGAGCGGCGCGCCCGCCCCGTCGATCCGCCGCGCCATGAACAGCCCAGGCCGCCCGCTGACGTTGCCGAGCGCGAAATGCTCCGCTGCGCCGTCGCGCATCGCCTGCTGGAAATAGGGGCGGAAGCGATAATCGTGGCCGACGAAGCTCTGAGCTTCGGCGGCATTGGAGGCGGAGACGGTCATCCCGCGCGAGTCGATCGCGTAGATCACCGGCGCGCCGGTGCGGCGCGCCAGCGACGCGAGCTTGTCGTCCAGCCGCGTCGCCGCGCGCGAGGCGGCGCCCTGCACCAGCGCGTCACGCAGGTCGCCATATTCGCTCAGTACGATCGGCAGCAGTCGGAATTTGGCGAGCTCGCTGCCGATCAGCCGCGCTTGCTGGCGCGCGGTGCGTAGCGCCTCGTCCTCGACCCGGTCGAGCGCGCGCTGCCGCGTCACGTGCGCCGCGGCGAGGTAGAACAGCGTGCCGAGCAGCACGACCGCGAGCGCGGCGAGCAGCAGACCGGGGCGACGCGGCGGAGACACGCGTGCGGGATACCGCATCCGGGTTGTCGAGGCCATGCGGAAACCCGCGCCTTCCCGCGCCCAGAGTCGCGGAAATCCTAGGATGAGCGTGTTTTCGCCCGCTCGATTGCGGCGACGTACGATGGCGGCGAGAGCGACGGCCGCCGTCATGCCGGGTCGAGCCGCCAGCCCGTGGAGAGGTCATGCAGTCAGTCACGAAGATGTCGGGAGTCCTGCTCGCCCCAGCGCTGCTCGTCGCCGCGCCGGCAGGCGCTCAGGTAGGCGGGGGCAAGGCCGCGCCAGCGACGCCAATCGCGACGGAATATCCCGCCGCTGGGATCGGCGAAGGCACCGCACAGGGCAAGTACAACGTCTCGCGCTGGGTCGAGGACTGGCGCTCGATGGCCGATGCCGACAAGCGCGACGACCCGCTCGACCGGCTCAAGTATCTGCCGCTGACCGAGGATGGCTCGGTCTATCTCTCGCTCTCGGGCGAAATCCGCTACCGCGTCCAGGCCACCACCAACCCCGACCTGCGCGACCGCGAGGCGCAGCGGCAGGAACGGCTGCGCATCTATGCCGGTGCCGACCTCCACCTCGGCGAGCATGTCCGCGTCTTCGGTGAACTCGCCAAGGCGCGGGTCGATGGCGTCAATATCGGCACGCCGGCGGGCAATCTGCGCAACGCGCTGACGCTGTCACAGGGTTTCGGCGAGATTTATGGCACGATCGGCGGCGCCTCCGTCGGTGTGCGCGCCGGGCGGCAGGAATTCTCCGACGGGCCCAACCTGCTCACGTCGGTGCGCGACGATCCCACGCTCCACTTCGTGCTCGACGGCGTCCGCGCCTATGCGCGCGGCAAGCGCGTGCGCGCCGACGTGTTCGACCTGCGTTACGTGAACTACGGCCAGCAAGGCTTGAGCGACGATCGCACCGACGGCGGGCGGCGCTTCAGCGGCGTCACCTTCGGCTATGCGCTGCCGGGCGAGTTGCTCGGCGGGTCGAAGCTGTTCTTCGATCCGTTCGTGTGGCGGCTGCGCAATCGCGCCGCGACGTCGAACGGCTCGGTCGCGCGCGAGGAGCGCATGTTCTACGGGCTCCACCTCTACGGCGACGCCGGGCCGGTAACGCTCGACTGGACGGTGAACCACCAGAGCGGCACGTTCGGCGAGCGGCCGATCCGCGCATGGCAGGCGTTCGTGGCGCAGACCTACCGGCTGGGCCGGGCGGCGAGCGCGCCGCGCGTCGGCGTCCACCTCGATTATGCCAGCGGCGGGGGCAGTTACGACGGCGGCACGCTGCGCACCGCGAGCGGGCTGTACGGCAACAACATCTACTACAGCTACCAGCTGTTCCTGACGCCGACCAACCTGATGTCGATTTCCCCCAATGTGTCGGTCAGCCCGGTCAAGGCGCTGCGCGTCACGGGCGAGTACACGATGGCGTGGCGCGCGACGGAGAAGGACGCGGTGTATCGCGCCTCGGGCGCCGCCTTCGCGGGCACGCAGAACGTCGCCGGCAAGCGCATCGCCGACCTGATCCGCTTTCAGGCGATCTGGGCGGTGACGCCGCGGGTGAGCGTCACCGGGCGCTACGAGCATCTGATCGCCAAGGACGCGCTGACGCGCGCGGGCTATCATAGCTCGGATTTCTTGGCGGCGTGGCTGAGCCTGCGGTTCTGATGGTGGTTCTGAGATCCTCCCCGCCAGACGGGGCGGATTGATGGTGCCCATAGCGATCGCGCGATAGAAGAAACACGATGAGGAGAGACGCCATGGCCGTCGCGCCCCCCACCGCTCCCGAGACCGGACCCGTCGCAGGCCGGCTCAAGTCGATCATCGGCGGCTCGACCGGTAACCTGGTCGAGTGGTTCGACTGGTACGTCTATTCCGCGTTCACGCTCTATTTCGTCGGGCATTTCTTTCCCAAGGACGATCCGACCGCGCAGCTGCTGAGCGCGGCGGCGGTGTTCGCGGTGGGCTTCGTGATGCGCCCGATCGGCGCGTGGATCATGGGCATCTACGCCGATCGCCGCGGGCGCAAGGCGGGGCTGACCTTGTCGGTGACGCTGATGTGTACCGGCTCGCTGATCATCGCCTGCTCCCCCGGCATCGAGACGATCGGCTATGGCGCGCCCGCGCTGCTGGTGCTGGCCCGGCTGATGCAGGGGCTGTCGGTGGGCGGCGAATATGGCGCGAGCGCGACCTATCTCTCCGAGATGGCGGGCAAGGAGCGACGCGGCTTCTTCTCGTCGTTCCAGTATGTCACCTTGATCTCGGGGCAGCTGCTGGCGATCCTGCTGCTGGTGGTGCTGCAATCGCTGATGAGCGAGGAGGCGCTGAAGAGCTGGGGCTGGCGCATCCCCTTCGCGATCGGCGCGGTGCTGGCGCTGGTGGTGTTCTGGCTGCGCCGCGGGCTGGCGGAGACGCAGAGCTTCGAGAAGGCGAAGGTGAGCGGCGCGCCCAAGTCGGGCTTCGGCCTGCTGCTGCGCCGCCACCCGCGCGAAACCGCGCTGGTGATGCTGCTCACCGCCGGGGGCACGCTCGCCTTCTACGCTTACTCGATCTACATGCAGAAGTTCCTGGTCAATACTTCGGGCTTCTCCAAGGAGACCGCGACCCAGATCAACGCGGTGACGCTGTTCGCCTTCATGCTGCTCCAGCCGGTCGCGGGCGGGCTGTCCGACCGGATCGGGCGCAAGCCGCTGATGGTGGCGTTCGGTGTGGCCGGCGTGCTGTTCACCTATCCGATCTTCACCGCCTTGGAGCACACGCGCGACGCGACCACGGCGGGGCTGCTGGTGATGGCGGCGCTGGTGATCGTGACCGGCTATACCTCGATCAACGCGGTGGTGAAGGCCGAGCTCTTCCCGGCGCACATCCGCGCGCTGGGCGTGGCGCTGCCCTATGCGTTGGCGAACACGATCTTCGGCGGCACCGCGGAATATGTCGCGCTGAGCTTCAAGCAGAACGGCTGGGAGCAGGGCTTCTACTGGTACGTCACGGTGATGATCGGCGTGTCGCTGCTGGTCTACCTGCGCATGCGCGATACGGGGAAGACCAGCCGGATCGCGGAGGATTGAGGGGGTGAGATCGACGGCGTTCCGCGTCCACTGCCGTCATCCTGAAACGAGTTCAGGATGACGCCGGGTGACGGGGGAAGTCGCGTTCTCCCCCGCGCCTCCAGCTCTCACGCCATCGTCAGCACGATCTTCCCGACGTGCCCGCCACTCTCCATCCGGCGATGCGCCTCGGCCGCCTGCGCCATCGGAAAGCTGCGGTCCATCACCGGCTTCAGCTTGCCCGCAGCGGCGAAGGGCCACACCGTGCGCGCGATCTCGTCGGTCACCAGCGCCTTGAAGCCCGCGTCGCGCGCGCGCAGCGTCGAGCCGGTCAGCGTCAACCGCCGCCGCATGATCTCGAACAGCGGCACCGTCGCACTGGCCCCGCGCTGCACCGCGATCGACACATGGCGCCCGTCGGCGGCGAGGCACTGGAGGTTGCGCGGGACATAGTCACCCCCGACCATATCGAGCACCGCCGCGCAGCCGCGCCCCTCGGTGATGTCGCGTACGCGCGCGACGAAGTCTTCGGTGCGATAGTTGATCGCGTGGTCGGCGCCGAGCCGCCGCGCCGCGGCAGCCTTCTCGTCCGAGCCGACGGTAACGATGATCTCCAGCCCGAACAGGTTAGAAAGCGTGATCGCCATCGTGCCGATCCCGCTGGTGCCGCCATGCACCAGCACCGTGTCGCCCTCCATCGCGAAGGCGCGCTCGAACAGGTTGGTCCACACCGTGTAGAGCGTCTCGGGCAGCGCCGCCGCCTCGACCAGCGACAGCGCCTCGGGCACGGGCAGCACCTGCCCCGCCGGCACCAGCGCATATTCGGCATAGGCGCCGCCCGACACCAGCGCGCAGACCAGCTGGCCGAGCAGCGCCGGCTCGACATCGTCGCCCACCGCCACCACCTCGCCCGCCAGCTCCAGCCCGAGCACGCTCGGCGCGCCGGGGGGCGGGGGATATTTGCCCTCGCGCTGCATGACGTCGGGACGGTTGACCCCGGCGGCGGCGACTCGCACCAGCAGCTCGCCCGCGCCCGGTCGCGGCACCGCGCGCTCGACCGGCACCAGCACGTCGGGGCCGCCGGCCGCGGCCGGATCAATCGCCAGCATTACCTCGGGCACGTCGGACATCGCTCGGGCAACCCTTTCATTCTGGCGTCTTCTCCGCCTTATGGCCGGCGCCGTGGGGGCGTCAACGTGCAGGCCGCGGTGCGGGTTCGCTGCGGCTTGACTCCGCCTCGCCGCGGGAGGACGATCAGGCCATGGACCTAGACGACATCCTCGGCCCGCAGCGCGACGACCCGCTCGCCGCGCTGCTGCGTGAGGATCTCGACCGGCTCTCGGTCACCGAGCTGGAGGCGCGTGCCGCCGCGCTGGAAGGCGAGATCGCCCGGATCCGGCGCAAAATAGACGGGGCCGTTAACCATCTTGCAAGCGCGGACGCGCTATTCAAGCGATGAACGCTGGCGCACCGGGCTGGCGGACGATCGCTCCCGGTGCGGACGGCCAGCGCTTGATGCGGGGCTACTCAATCACGACATTCGTGATGATGGGCCGCGTGTCTTCACGCGGCTCGCTAGGAGTAATCTGATGCCCTCATTCGCCAGCGCTCTCGAGACCACGCTGCACAAGGCGCTCGAGGCCGCTTCCTCGCGCCGCCACGAATATGCCACGCTCGAGCATCTGCTGCTCGCGCTGATCGACGACGAGCACGCCAGCCAGGTGATGTCCGCATGCGGCGTCGATCTGGGCGAGCTCAAGACCACGGTCGCGCATTATCTCGATACCGAACTCGGCGCGCTGCGCGTCGACGCCGCGACCGATCCCTCGCCCACCTCGGGCTTCCAGCGCGTCGTCCAGCGCGCGATCCTGCACGTCCAATCGTCGGGCCGCGACGAGGTGACCGGTGCCAACGTGCTGGTCGCGCTCTTCTCCGAGCGCGAGAGCTACGCCGTCTATTTCCTGCAGCAGCAGGACATGAGCCGCCTCGACGCGGTCAGCTTCATCAGCCACGGCGTCGGCAAGGGCGCCGCCACCCCCGAGGCCACCAGCGTGAAGGGCGCGGCCGAGGAGGAGAAGAAGGAGAAGGCGGACACGTCGGGCAAGAAGGGCGAGAGCGCGCTCAAGCAGTTCACCGTCGACCTCAACGAGAAGGCGAAGGTCGGCAAGGTCGATCCGCTGATCGGCCGCATGGCGGAGGTGGACCGCACGGTGCAGATCCTGTGCCGGCGCTCCAAGAACAACCCGCTGTATGTCGGCGATCCTGGCGTCGGCAAGACCGCGATCGCCGAGGGGCTGGCGCGCAAGATCGTCGAGGGCGACGTGCCCGAGGTGCTCAAGCCGGCGGTGATCTATTCGCTCGACATGGGCGCGCTGCTCGCCGGCACGCGCTATCGCGGCGACTTCGAGGAGCGGCTCAAGGCGGTCGTCAACGAACTGGAAAAGCTGCCTGACGCGGTGCTCTTCATCGACGAGATCCACACTGTGATCGGCGCCGGCGCGACCAGCGGCGGCGCAATGGACGCGTCGAACCTGCTCAAGCCGGCGTTGTCGGGCGGCACGATCCGCTGCATCGGCTCGACCACCTACAAGGAGTTCCGCAATCACTTCGAGAAGGACCGCGCGCTGCTGCGGCGCTTCCAGAAGATCGACGTCAACGAGCCCTCGATCGAGGACACGATCAAGATCCTCGCGGGTCTGCGCTCGGCGTTTGAGGACCATCACTCGGTCAAATACACGCCCGACGCGATCAAGTCGGCGGTGGAGCTGAGCGCGCGCTACATCAACGACCGCAAGCTGCCCGACAAGGCGATCGACGTGATCGACGAGGTCGGCGCGATGCAGATGCTGGTGCCGCCGTCGAAGCGCAAGAAGACGATCACCACCAAGGAGATCGAGCAGGTCATCGCGACCATGGCGCGGATCCCGCCGAAGAGCGTGTCGACGGACGACAAGAAGCAGCTCGAGACGCTCGATACCGATCTGAAGCGCGTGGTGTTCGGCCAGAACGCCGCGATCGAGAAACTGTCGTCGGCGATCAAGCTGGCGCGCGCGGGTCTGCGCGAGCCGGAGAAGCCGATCGGCAATTATCTGTTCACCGGGCCGACCGGCGTCGGCAAGACCGAGGTCGCCAAGCAACTCGCGACGATTATGGGCATCCCGCTCCAGCGCTTCGACATGAGCGAATATATGGAGCGTCACTCGGTCAGCCGGCTGATCGGTGCCCCTCCGGGCTATGTCGGTTTCGACCAGGGCGGGCTGCTGACCGACGCGGTCGACCAGAACCCGCATTGCGTGCTGCTGCTCGACGAGATCGAGAAGGCGCACCCTGACCTGTTCAACATCCTGTTGCAGGTGATGGACAATGGGCGGCTCACCGACCAGCACGGCAAAACCGTCGACTTCCGCAACGTCATTCTGATCATGACGACCAACGCGGGCGCGGCGGACATGGCGCGGGAGACGGTCGGCTTCGGCAATCTCACCCGCGAGGGCGAGGACGAGCAGGCGGTGCAGAAGATGTTCACGCCCGAGTTCCGCAACCGGCTCGATGCGATCGTGCCGTTCGGCTACCTGCCGCCCGAGGTGGTGGCGCGCGTGGTGGACAAGTTCATCCTCCAGCTGGAACTCCAGCTGGCCGACCGCGACGTCCACATCAAGCTCGACGACGAAGCCAAGAAGTGGCTCACCGACAAGGGCTATGACAGACTGTACGGCGCGCGCCCGATGGGTCGCCTGATCCAGGAGAAGATCAAGCAGCCGCTCGCCGAGGAGCTGCTGTTCGGCAAGCTGGTCCATGGCGGCGAGGTGACGGTGAAGCTGAAGGAGAACGCGCTATCCTTCGCGATCGAGCCCGCCGCGCCGAAGAAGCCGGGCAAGAAGAAGGGCGGCAAGGCCGCGCCGGTCGAGGCGGGCTGAGGCGAGGGGGCGGGAGACGAGCGCTCCCGCCGCCGTTGAGACGCGAGGCGTCGTTCGCACGGCACACCGTTCCCCGGCGAAGGCCGGGGCCCAGGTGGGAAGGTGGTGGTGGCAACCGCGATTGTTTCCCAACTGGGTCCCGGCGTCCGCCGGGGAACTGCCCTTTCGAGCGGGCGATGCTGGCGATCGCCAGCACGGCTTGAGCGAAGCGACGGAGTCGAACGCGGCGGAGCCAGCCGCAGCAGCGATGCACCATTTTTCCCGCCAGTCGCGCAAGATATGATCGCGCCGTTAACCTTCCCTTCGGGTTGGCCCTGTTAAGCCGATTGTCATGGACGGGCGCAAAGTCATTTGCTGGATCGCGCGCACGCTCGCGCTTCTCGCCGCCTGGGTCGCGCTCGCGCCACCGGCCGCGGCGCTGGCGGGGGCGCCGCTCGCCACCTGTTTTCGCCGTGCGCTGCCCGATGAGCACGCCGTCGCGGTGCTCGCCGACCCGCGCGGATTCGATTGCACCAGCGATCAGCGGCGCGCCGGGCCGGGCGATTATTGGGTGCTCGCGCGTCGCCTTCCAGCGATCGCGCCCGACGCGCTGATCCGCTCCGCCAGCGTGTGGCAGGACGCCGCCACGCTCCACGTCCGCTACGCCGACGGGGTGACGCGCTCGACCGGCTTCACCAGCGCGACCGCGTGGCAGCGGCTCAAGCTCGGCGCAGTGTTCGAGCTGGCGCTGCCGGACCATGCCGCCCCCCCGGTCGCATTGTTGTGGCATGTTCGCGGCGCGCCGGTCACGCGCGGCATCGTCATCGATCCGCGCGTCGCCACGCCGGCGCAGTCGACGCGGATGGAAGTAGCGATGGCCGCCTTCTACGCCGCCTTCGCCGGGCTGTGCCTGGCGCTGCTGATGTCCAATCTCGCGCTCGGCGCGGCGCTGCGCCAGCGCTTCCACCCGCCCTATTGCGCCATGGTGCTATGTCTGCTGGCCTATGGCGTCAGCTCGTCCGGGCTGCTCGGCCAGCTCACCGGCATGGACAACAACTCGCGGCTGCGGCTCAACACCGCGCTGCTGGCGCTCGCGCTCAGCTTCGCGATCCTGTTCGCGCGGCGCTTCTTCCACCCACGCGTGTTCGCCGGCTGGGTCGGGCGCACGGCGACGCTGTCGGTGGGCGCGGTGCTGGTGACCGCGACGCTCTATTGCACGCTGATGCCTTGGGCATCGTACTGGCTCGACGCCGCGCTGACGGCGAGCTTCGCCGCGGTGGCGGCCCTGGCGCTGCCGCTGCTGTGGCGCGGGTGGCGTGCCGACACGCCGCACGCGCGTGTGTTCATGCTTGCCTGGGGCACACCGCTCGCCTTCGCCGGGCTGCGCGTGGCGCAGGCGGCGGGGCTGGTGCGCTGGAACTTCTTCATCGACAATTCGACCCTGCTCGCGATGGCGCTGGAGGCGTCGTGCAGCGCGCTCGTGATCGCGTGGCGCATCAAGCTGGTGGTGGAGGAGCGCGACACCGCGCGCGAGCAGGAGATGCTGGCGCGGCTGCTCGCCGACAGCGACCCGCTGACCGGCCTGATGAACCGGCGCAGCTTCCTGCGCGAGGCGATCGGGCGCGCCGACCCGCAGCTGCTCGTGCTGATCGACATCGATCACTTCAAGCAGGTCAATGACACGCTCGGCCATGACGGCGGCGACGAGGTGCTGCGCGTCTTCGCGCGCGCGCTGCTCGCCGTGGTGCCCGACGACGCGTTGGTGGCCCGGGTCGGCGGCGAGGAGTTTGCGGTGCTGACTGGCGCCGGGCGCGACGACCTGCCCGACCGGATCCTGGACGCGGTGCGCGCGGCACGGATGCCATTCGATCTCGCCGTCACTGCCTCGCTGGGCAGCGAGCGCGGCACGATCGCGACGGAGGCAGAGTGGAAGCGACTCTACCGCCGCGCCGACGCCGCGCTCTACGCCGCCAAGACCGCAGGGCGCGATCGCGCGCGCTGGGCCGCGGCGGCGTAGGGGGGCGGAGGCGCGAAGCCGTCGAGAGCGGGTCGGGGTCGGGCGAAACTTGGTGCCGCAGCGCTCGAAAGACCACGTTTCCCAACCTCGGCCGTCATCCCCGCGCAAGCGGGGATCCATAAACGCTGAGGTTCCGGTTCTATCGCGTCGCCCCGCGTGCCTGGATCCCTGCCGTCGCAGGGATGACGGCTGAGGAGCAGGCACGGTCAACGACGCGCGATCCGGCGGGGAGAGGGGGGCGCCACAACGAGCACGAAGGCGAAGGCGCCCGTCGTTGGACCGTGACGCCGGCTGGGGGCAAACCTACGTGCAGCCCGCCGCACCGGCGTCCAGCACTTCCTTACACCCCCGCTTCCCGCATCGATACAGCCGCGCTAAGCTCGGCGCGCACCACAGAAAGTCCCGTCATGACCCAGCCGCCAGACCTTCGTCGCCGTCGCGCCGTGATCGGCGGGCTGGCGCTGTTGCTGCTCGCCATGGCGCAGCGCGAGACACCGGTGATCGGTACGCTCACGATCCGAGCCGACGCTGCGCATCTGCCCCGCGTGACCGCCGATGTCGCCCCTGCACTGCGCCCGCTCGCCGCTGCGGTCGTCCTCCTCGGAGAATATCTGGTACGCTGACCGCTTGTCGCTGGCGGCCCGGTTGCTTACAGCGATGTCAATGACGGACGAGCACGCCTGGCAGGACGCCTATCGCCACCCCGTGCCTTGGGCCACGGGCTTCGCGCCGCGGTCGATGATCGACCTGTTCGAGGATTCGGTACGCCAGCACGGCCAGCGCCCGGCGATCGACTTCCTTGGCCGCCACTATAGCTATGACGAGCTCGCCGACGGCGTGCGGCGCGTCGCCACCGGCCTCGCCGCGCTCGGCTACGGCAAGGGCGACCGCATCGGGCTGTTCCTGCCCAACACGCCGCACTACCTCGCCGCCTATCACGGTGCGCTGCGGCTGGGCTGCACCGTGGTCAACTTCTCGCCGCTCTACACCGTCGACGAGCTCTGCCACCAGGTCGAGGACTCGGGCACGCGGCTGCTGTTCACCCTCTCCGCCACCGCGCTGCTGCCCAACGCGCTGGCGGTGCTCGACCAGAGCGGGCTCGAGCGGCTGGTGGTCGGCTCGGTCGCGGGCGTGCTGCCGCCCGCCAAGTCGGTCGCCTACCGCCTGCTCAAGCGGCGCGAGGTGGCGCCGCGCCCGGTCGATCCGCGCGTGCTCGCTTTCTCGCAGCTGATCGCCAATGACGGGGCGCTGCCCCCGGCTGCGATCGCGCCCGAGCGCGACGTCGCGCTGATCCAGTACACCGGCGGCACCACCGGCGTGCCCAAGGGCGCGATGCTGACCCATGCCAACGTCTCGGCTAACGCGCGCCAGGTCGCCTGCCTCGACCCGCACCAGGACCAGACCGACCGCATCCTGGGCGTGCTGCCGCTGTTTCACGTCTTCGCCAACACCTGCGTGATGAACCGCACGATCGTGACGGGCGGCGAAATGGTGCTGCTGCCGCGCTTCGACGCGGGCCAGGCGCTCGCCGCGATCGCGCGGACACGACCGACCTCGCTGCCGGGCGTGCCGACCATGTACCAGGCGCTGCTCGACCACCCGTCGCTGGCCAAGACCGACCTGACCAGCCTGCGCGTCTGCATCTCGGGTGGCGCGCCGCTCAATGCCGAGCTCAAGGCACGCTGGGAGGCGGTCACCGGCTCGCCCCTGGTCGAGGGCTACGGCCTGTCGGAGAGTACCGGCGTGCTCACCACCAACCCCTATGATCCGCCGCAGAAGCCCGGAACCATCGGCCAGCCCTTGCCCTCCACCCGCATCCGGCTGGTCGACAAGGAGGATGCCACGCGCGAGGCGCCGCTGGGCGAGCCCGGCGAAATCGTCGCGCTGGGGCCGCAGATCATGGCGGGCTATTGGAACCGCCCCGACGCCGACGCGACCACCTTCGCGCTCGACGCGCAGGGGCGGCGCTGGCTGCGCACCGGCGACGTCGGCACGATCGACCCGGACGGCTTCATCGCCATTGTCGACCGGCTCAAGGACATGATCGCGGTCGGCGGCTTCAAGGTGTTTCCCAGCCAGATCGAGGCGATCCTCTACCATCATCCCGCGGTGCGCGAGGCGCTGGTGATCGGCATGGCCGACACCTATCGCGGCGAGGTGCCGCGCGCCTATGTCACGCTGACCGAGGAGGCGGGCGCGGTCGACGGCGCGGCGCTGCGCGACTGGCTCAACCCGCAGCTCGGCAAGCACGAGCGCGTCGACCGCGTGGTGGTGCGCGCCGCGCTGCCCAAGACGATGATCGGCAAGCTCAGCCGCAAGGACCTGGTGGCGGAGATCCGCGCCGAGACGGAGGCGCCGCCGATCACGCCGAGCTGAGGCGGGCGCGCTGGTGATACGGCCATGGACGGGCCACTGCCGTCATCTTGAACTTGTTTCAGGAGCCCCCTTGCCGCGAACCCAGTGGGCGCGGTGATCGCGGGACCGTCGATCCTGAAACGAGCGCAGGATGCCGCAGGTGGGCGATCGGCCTGGACGGCTGCAAAGGACTGCGCGCGATGGAGCAGCGAGAACGCGTCACGCACCGCTCAGCGTAGGAAGGCGCAAGCTCGCCCCTTACTTCCCCTCGAGTGCCGCGCCGATCGCGTCGGCCGGTCGCGAGAGCAGGCCGTAAACGCCCTGCGCCGCGATCACCGCCAGCGTCACGCCGACGAGTGCCATTACGATGAACTGGAACGCCGAGGCGAAGGCGCGCGAGCGCTCCACCTTGCGCGCCATCTGCGCCTCGTGCGCGAGGCGGCGCTCGGCGCGGCGCTCGCCCGCGTCCTGCTCGGGCTTCGGCTGCGGCCGGCTGGCGAGCCGCGGCTCGTCGACCAGCGCCTTGACCGAGAGCCGCTCCTGCGACTTGATGCCGAAGAAGCGGCCCTTGGTCCATTGTACGCGGCCGACGATCACGATCGTGCCGCGGCGGATCTCGATATAGCTGCCCGGCTGGGGCGGCCCGTCGCAGCCGCCCATCAGCCCGCGCGACGAGACGTTGTGGATGACGACGTCGACCCACTTCGCCCCCAGCCGCATCCGCGACGGGATCAGGACCGTGATCCGCTCCTCGCGCGGGCGAAGGCCAGATTGTAGCGCCGCGAGCACCGTCGTCGCATTCCCTCATCGCTGAACCAGACGGCGGCTATGCCACCGGCGGCGCGAAGAAGCCGTTAACGCGACAGCGACGATGACCCGTTTCGGCGATCAGAGCATGCCGAGCGCCTGCATGTACACCTCGAGGATCGACTGCTCCTCCTGATACTCCTCGCGCTTCTGCTTGCGGATCTTCATGATCTGGCGGATCGCCTTGGCGTCATAGCCGCGGCTTTTCGCCTCGGCGAAGACGTCCTTGATGTCGTCGGCGATGCCCTTCTTCTCTTCCTCGAGCCGCTCGGCGCGCTCGATCAGCAGCCGCAGCTCGTCCGCCGCGACCGCGCCGCCGCCCATGCCCTCGCCACGCTCTTCCGCCATGTCGCTGTATTCCTCGAAAAGATGACGCCGCCCGCGAGCGCAGGCGAATCGCACTGCGGCGGACGGCGAGGTTCGCCCCTGATCGGGTGAGGGGGCGCGTCTATCCGCGCGCGCGCGCCGGCTCAAGTGTGGCGGTGAGGACGCAGTGGGTGAGGGCATCCGCCTCGCCAGCCGCCGGCGTCTCTCCGTCCGTTCGGCTCGCGTCGCGATCGAGCCTGTCGAGAGCGCGCCGACCGCGGCGCCTTCTCGATACGCCGTCTCAACAAGCGCGACGGCTACTCGAAACGAATGGAGAGGAGAGCGCGCCGGTCCGCTCACCCGCCCTTCGCCACCACCCCGCGGTGCATGACAAAGTCGACCGCCTCCAGCCGTCGCACGTCGTCGAGTGGCGAGCCGGTGACCGCGATCAGGTCGGCGCGCTTGCCCGGCGCGATCACGCCGAGGTCGTCCCGCCCGAGCAGATCCGCCGCCGCCACGGTGGCACTACGGATCGCCTGCGCCGGGGTCATGCCGAGATCGACGAGGTGCGCGAACTCGGTGGCGTTGTCGCCGTGGCGCGACACGCCGCTGTCGGTGCCGAAGGCGAACTTCACCCCCGCCGCCCAAGCCTTCTTGTGGTTGGCGTGGAGCGCCGCTGCGGCCGCTTCGGCCTTCGGGATGGTGGCGGGCGGCAGGGCGCCCGCGCGCGCCTGGGCGAGGGCGGCGAGCGGGGCGATCTCGGTCGGCACCAGATAGGCGCCCCGCGCCTTGAACAGCCGGATCGTCTCGTCATCGAGGTAGCTGGCGTGCTCGACCGAATCGACGCCCGCTTCCAGCGCCGCCTTGGTGCCCTCGGCGGCGTGGCTGTGCGCGGTGGCCTTGCGGCCGAGCGCGTGCGCGGTCTCGACGATCGCGCGCATCTCCTCGGGCGTCATCGCGCGGCCGAGTCCGCCCGCGACGTTCGACAGCACGCCCCCGGTGGCGGCGAACTTGATCACCTGCGCGCCCAAGCCGACCTGCGCGCGCACCGCGCGGCGGCAGTCGTCGGGTCCGTCGCAGACGTTGATCTGGTGCGCGTGGACCGCGTCGGCCCATCCCTCGGCGAGACCGTTGCCGCCGTCGCCGTGCCCGCCCGTCACCGAGATCATTGACCCGGCGTTGACGATCGTCGGCCCTTCGACGTCGCCGCGCTCGACCGCGTCACGCAGCGCGCGGATGCCGCGCGGGTCGCCGCCGAGGTCGCGGACGGTCGTGAAACCCGCCTCCAGCGTGCGCCGTGCGTTGACCACCGCCGTCATCAGGTCGTCGGCCGAGTCGGTGTTGAGCCGGGTGAGCCGCTCGCGCAGCGGGTCGCCGCCGATGCCCCAGAGGTGGACGTGCATGTCGATCAGCCCGGGTAGGACGAACTGACGCGACAGGTCGACCAGCCGCGCGCCCGCGGGCGGCGGGACGAGCCCGTCGCGCACCTCGGCGATGACGCCGTCGCGCACGATCACGGTGCTCGGGCCGCGCGGGCGCTCGCCGGGGCGGTCGAGCAGCTGGCCGGCGTGGACATAGATCAGCGTCGGTGCGGGCGCGGCGGACGCCGCGGGCGGCGTCGGCTGTTGCGCGCTGGCCCCGGCGGCGAGCGCGAGTGCGAGCGTGACGGCGAGTGTTCTCAGCATGTTGCCCCCTGTTTTGGTGCGGCGAGGCTAGGCCGCCGCGCGGCATTCGTCACGGGGGTGATGTGAGGGAGGGAGGCGACGCTTGCTCCGCGCCCGCCCG
>NZ_JAPYKH010000003.1 GCF_029623345.1 Sphingomonas phyllosphaerae | reverse complement strand
CCGCGGCGCCTCCTCGACCGGCGCGTTGAGGCACGCCGCCAGTGCCAGCCCGAGCACGTCGCGCGTCTGCGCCGGATCGATCACGCCGTCGTCCCACAGCCGCGCCGTGGCATAGTACGGATTGCCCTCGTCCTCGTATTTCTGCCGCACCGGCGCCTTGAAGGCCTCGGCCTCGTCCGCCGTCCACGTCGCGGCCTCGCGGTGGACCGTGGCGAGCACCGCCGCGGCCTGCTCGCCCCCCATGACGCTGATCCGGCTGTTGGGCCAGCTGAACAGGAAACGCGGGCCATAGGCGCGGCCGCACATGCCGTAATTGCCCGCGCCGAAGCTGCCGCCGATCAGCAGCGTCAGTTTGGGTACGCTGGCGGTCGCCACCGCGGTGACGAGCTTGGCGCCGTGCTTCGCGATCCCCTCGGCCTCATATTTGCCGCCGACCATAAAGCCCGAGATGTTCTGCAGGAACAGCAGGGGCACGCGGCGCTGGCACGCCAGCTCGATGAAGTGCGCGCCCTTCTGCGCGCTCTCGGAGAAAAGCACGCCGTTGTTTGCCAGGATTGCCACCGGCATGCCGTGAAGGTGCGCGAAGCCGCACACCAGGCTGCTGCCGAACAGCGGCTTGAACTCATGAAAGCGCGACCCGTCGACCAGTCGCGCGATCACCTCGCGCACCTCATAGGGCGCGCGCACGTCTTGCGGCACGATCCCGTACAGCTCCTCCGCCGGATAAAGCGGCGTCGCCGGTGACGCGAGATTGACCGTCGGCACCGGCGGCGGAGGCAATGTGGCGATGATGTCGCGCACGATCGTCAGCGCGTGAAGATCATCCTCGGCGACATGGTCGACCACGCCCGAGCGCCGGCCATGCGTATCGGCGCCGCCGAGCTCCTCGGCACTGATCTCCTCACCCGTCGCCGCTTTCACCAGCGGCGGGCCGGCGAGGAAGATCGTCCCCTGCCCGCGCACGATCACCGTCTCGTCCGACATGGCGGGAACATAGGCGCCGCCCGCGGTGCAACTGCCCATGACGCACGCCACCTGCGCGATGCCGCGCGCCGACATCTGCGCTTGGTTGAAGAAGATCCGGCCGAAATGATCGCGGTCGGGGAAGACCTCGGCCTGGTGCGGCAGATTGGCGCCGCCCGAATCCACGAGGTAGACGCAGGGCAGCCGGCTCTCGAGCGCGATCTCCTGCGCCCGCAGGTGCTTCTTGACGGTGAGCGGATAATAGGTCCCGCCCTTCACCGTGGCGTCATTGGCGACGATCAGCACCTGCCGGCCCGAGACGGTACCGACGCCGCAGATCAGCCCCGCGCCGGGCACCTCGTCGCCGTAGAGGCCGCCCGCGGCGAGCTGGCCGATCTCCAGGAACGCCGCGCCTGGGTCGAGCAGCCGCTCGACCCGGTCGCGCGGCAGCAGCTTGCCGCGCGCGGTGTGGCGCTCGCGCGACGCCGCGCTGCCGCCCAGCGCCGCCGCGGCGACACGCGTGCGCAGCTCGGCGGCGAGCGCGCGATGGTGCGCGTCGTTGGTGCGGAAGCGGTCGTCGTCGCGCGCGAGCGTCGAGCCGAGGACGGGCGCGCTCACTGCGCCACCGGCTCGGTCGCGCCGACCAGCTCGCGCCCGATCAGCATGCGGCGGATCTCGTTGGTGCCCGCGCCGATGTCGAGCAACTTGGCGTCGCGCATGAAGCGCTCGACCGGCCAATCCTTGGTATAGCCAGCGCCGCCGAGCGCCTGCACCGCCTCGCCCGCGACGCGGAAGGCGCTCTCCGAGGCGAGCAGGATCGCGCCCGCGGCATCGAAGCGCGTGGTCCGCCCCGCGTCGCAGCTGCGCGCCACGGCATAGACATAGGCGCGCGCCGAGTTGAGCGCGACATACATGTCCGCCACCTTGGCCTGCATCAGCTGGAAGCTGCCGATCGCGCGGCCGAATTGACGGCGCTCGCGCAGGTACGGCAGCACCGTGTCGAGGCACGCCTGCATGATGCCGAGTTGGATGCCCGCCAGCACGGTACGCTCATAATCCAGCCCGCTCATCAGGATGCCGACGCCGCCGTTGAGCGGCCCCATCACGTTGGCGTCGGGCACCTCGCAGTCGGTGAACACCAGCTCGGCGGTGGGCGAGCCGCGCATCCCCATCTTGTCGATCTTCTGCCCGATCGCGAAGCCAGGCATGTCCTTCTCGATCAGGAAGGTGGTGATGCCGCGGCTGCCCTCGCCGGTTTTGGCATAGACCACCAGCGTGTCGGCGTGCGTGGCGTTAGTGATCCAGAACTTGGTCCCGTTGAGCACCCAGCCGCGGTCGCTGCGCCGCGCAGCCAGCTTCATCGAAACGACATCCGAGCCCGCCCCCGCCTCGGACATGGCGAGGCTGCCGACATGCTCGCCCGAGATCAGCTTGGGCAGGAAGCGCGCCTTCTGCTCGGGATCGGCCCAGCGGCGGATCTGGTTGACGCAGAGATTGGAATGCGCGCCGTAGGAGAGGCCGATCGAGGCCGAGGCACGCGCCACCTCTTCCTGCGCGACGACATGCTCGAGATAGCCGAGCCCGAGCCCGCCGTCCGCCTCGTCCACCGTGATGCCGTGAAGGCCGAGCTCGCCCATCGCGGGCCAGAGCTCGTCGCGCGGGAACCAGTCCTCGCCGTCGATCCGCGCCGAAAGCGGAGCGATCCTGTCCGCGGCGAAGCGGCGGGTCGCGTCGCGGATCATCTCGGCGTTCTCGCCCAGCGCGAAGTCGAAATCGGGCGTCATGGCCGCATCCTCTACCATTCTATGGAGCGCGTCTGCCTCTTCGTCCCCTGGCGAAGGCCGAGCTCCAGGTGGGACGCCGGCATGAAAGCCAGTGACGTTCGCAACTGGGGCTGGCTCTGGCCCGGATGACGAGAAGGGGTTTTGACCCGTCTCTTATCGCCGCCAGCATAACCCCGCGACCGCGCTATCCCAAGTTGAAGCGCGCGAACACATCTCATAGATGGCATCTATGATTGATCGCTACCTGCTGCGCTATTTCCTGGCGGTCGTCGATCAAGGCACCTTCTCGCGCGGGGCGTCACACTGCCGGGTGACGCAGCCGACGCTCTCGGTGGGGATTGCCAAGTTGGAAACGTTGCTCGGCCAGCCGCTGTTCGAGCGCAGCAGCCGCCGCGTCGCGCTGACCCCCGCGGGTGCACGGCTGGCCGAGCACGCGCGTCGCATCGAGGCGGGGTTCGTCGCAGCCGAGCAGGCGGTGAGCGAGGCGCCCGCGGCCAAGCTGATCCGGCTCGGCCTGTGCGCCACGCTGCCCGACGCCTGGGTCGAGGAAGCGTTGCGCGCCGCCGCGGTCGCTGGCGAGCGGCTCGAGCTGGTCGAGGGCCGCGCCGGGGAGCTGCGTGCCGCGCTCGATCGCGGCCGGGTCGACGCGATCGTCGCGCCGCTCGACGCCGCGCTGCCGCATCGCGCCTTGTTCGAGGAGCCTTATGCGATGGCCTTTGCGCGCGACCATCCGCTCGCGGCACGGCCGAGCGTTGAGGCGGAGGAACTCGCCGCCGAGCCGATGGTGGTGCGACGCCATTGCGAGATGCTCGCCGAGACCAGCCGCTTCTTCACCGCGCGCGGAATCCGCCCGTTCATGGCGGCGCGGACTCATAGTGACTCGCGCGCGCTCGCTTATGTCCGCGCTGGCCTCGCGACGACCTTACTCCCCGCCTGCTACGCCGATCCGGCGCTCGCGCTGGTGCCGCTCGCCGGCTTCGACCAGCGCCGCACCGTCGCGCTCTGTTTCGCGCCCGACAGCCGCACGCGCGCCGAGGGGAGCGTCGCACTCGCTCGCATCGGCGATCGTCTGGCCGACCTCGGCGGCGCAGCGGCGGCGTTTACCATTAATTATCCGACTTCGCCCTAAGCGCCTGCCGCTACGGCGCACGCGCCGCATGGGGGAATGTCTATCTATGCCGAAGTCCGCGTTCCTGCTTTCGGCGGCGGTGCTCGCCGGCCTCGCCGTACCCGCCGCAGCGCAGAACCTGCGCGGATCCGCCGCCGACGCCAAGCCGAGCGACGCGAAAGCAGGCGATTCGCCCAACACTGCCGACATCGTCGTCACCGCGACGCGCCGCTCCGAGCGGCTGTCGAACGTGCCGATCGCGGTCTCAGCGTTCGGCCAGGCCGCGCTGCAGAACTCGGGTGCCACCGATATCCGGCAAATGACTCAGATCGCCCCGTCGCTGCTGGTCTCCTCGACCGGCTCGGAGGCGAACGCCGCCGCACGCATCCGCGGCATCGGCACCGTCGGCGACAATCCTGGCCTGGAGAGCTCGGTCGCGGTCTTCATCGACGGCATCTATCGCAGCCGCACCGGCGCCGGGCTCAACGACCTCGGCGAGATCGAACGGATTGAGGTGCTGCGCGGCCCGCAGGGAACGCTGTCGGGACGTAACTCCTCGGCCGGCGCGATCAGCATCTACACCAAGTTGCCCGAGTTCAAGTTCGGCGGTTTCGCGGAGGCGACCTACGGCAATTACGACGCGGTGCGCCTGTCGGGCGCGCTGACCGGTCCGGTGATCAAGGACCTGCTCGCCTTCCGCGTCGACGGCGTCTTCTCGAAGCGCGACGGCTTCCTGCGCGACGTCGTGAACGACACCGATTACAACAACCGCGATCGCTATTTCGTCCGCGGTCAGCTGCTCTTCACCGTCACCCCCGACCTCGCGATCCGGCTGATCGGCGACTACACGCACCGCGACGAGAAATGCTGCGGCGCGGTCTATGTCGGCACCGCCGAGACGACCGACCCCACCCCGGGGGTTGCCGGCGATTTCGCCTTCAATCCCAACGGCAACCGCATCACCGCGGTGCTGCGCAGCCTCGGCGGCGTGCTGCCGAGCGAGGGTGACCCGTACAACCGCAAGGTGGCCTTCACCCCCGGCCGCGACTATTCCAATCTCACCACGGACGGCGGCATCTCGGCGCGTGTGCGCTGGAACATCGGCGCGACCCAGCTCACCTCGCTGACCGCCTATCGCGAATATAAGTCGGCCGGCGCGGCCGACATTGATTACGGCAACGTCGACATCGGCTACCGCCCCGACGACGGCAACAATTACCGCCGCTTCAAGACCTTCACGCACGAGAGCCGGTTCTCGGGCTCGATCCTGGGCAACAAGCTCGACTGGCTGATCGGCGGCTATTACGCGCACGAGGACCTCGAGGTCGTCGACAATCTCCGCTTCGGCACGCAATACGGCGCCTTCGCCGCATGCCGCATCGTCGCGACGATCAACCCGCTTGCGGCGCTGCGCAACCCCGCCAACCCGGGCTGCCTCAGCGCGGTCGGGCGCGGCGCGCTGACGGGCGCCGTCGGCACGCAAATCATCGGCGGGATCGATCGGCTAAGCCGCCTCAACGATCTCGGCAGCCTGCGCGACGTCTACGCCCAGACCAGCGAGAACTGGGCGTTCTTCACGCACAACATCTACAAGCTGACCGACCGGCTCAACGTCACGCTCGGACTGCGCTACACGCACGAGAGCAAGACGCTCGCCGCCGCGTTCAACAACAACAACACGATCTGCCCGGCGCAGCAGGCCGCGCTGGCACCGCTGCTGCGCAGCACCAATGCCACGGTCCAGTCGCTCGCCGCCGGCATCATCACCCTGACCTGCACCGGCAACTCGACCTCGGCGCTGACCGGCGTCGGGCTGAACGACCGCTTCAAGGAAGGCCAGATCACCGGCACCGGCGTGGTGTCGTGGAAGCCGGTCGACAGCACGCTTGTCTACGCGTCCTACGCGCGCGGCTATAAGGCCGGCGGCTACAATCTCGATCGCTCGGACCTCAGTGCGACGGTGTTCGCGACGCCGTCGGCGGCGAATGCGAGCAACCTCCGCTTCGACCCCGAGACGGTGAACGCCTATGAGCTTGGGCTCAAGTATAGCGCGCACCAGATCACCGCCAATGTCGCGCTGTATCGCTCGGAGTTCGCCAACTTCCAGCTCAACACCTTCAATGGCACCAATTATATCGTGCAGAATATCGGCGGGTGCGACCAGCCGTTGAACGGTGCCGATCACGACAACAACTCGGCGACGGGCGCCTGTACGGGCAAGGTCGGCAAGGGCGTGGTCACCCAGGGCGTCGAGCTCGAGCTCGGTCTCTACCCGGCACCGGATGTCACGGTGAACCTCGGCTACACGCTCGCCGACGCCAAATATCAGCGCGATCTCGTCGGCAGCAAGTCCGGCGAGCCGCTCAACGCGGCGCTGTTCCTGCTGCCGGGGAGCCAGATGTCGAACGCCCCCAAGCACACCATCACCAGCGCGGTGACGTGGAGCCCGGCGCTGGGTGGCGGCGGGCTGACCGGCCTGTTCTACGTCGATGGCCGCCTGACGAGCGATTACAACACTGGCTCAGATCTATACGTCGAGAAGGCGCAGGACGGCTTCTTCGTGATGAACGCGCGTCTCGGCGTGCGCGGCCCCGAGCAGCGCTGGGCGGTCGAGCTCTGGGCGCAGAACCTGCTCGACGCCGATTACCAGCAGGTGGCTTTTAACCTGCCGTTTCAGGGCGCGGGCAGCCGCTCGCAGGTGCAGGCGTTCGGCGCGCCCTCCTTTGCGACCGGCAACGCGTTGTTCGGCGCCTTCCTGGCCGAACCACGCACCTATGGCGTGACGTTGCGCTCGCGCTTCTGAGCCGTGCGGTGCGGGTCAGGCGCAGATCGCCTGATCCGCGCCGCCGCCCGTGACCTCAACGCGCATAGGCATAGGGTCCGCCGCGTTCGAGCGCGCGCTGATAGGCGCGCCGCGCATGAATCTTCGCGAGCCACGCCACGGTCGCCGGCCGCGACTCACCCAATCCGGCGCGATGACGCGCCGCCTCGAGCGGAAAGCTCATCATGATGTCTGCCGCGGTGAAGGCCTCACCCGCGAACCACGGCCGCTGCGCCAGCTCCGCCTCGACGAAATCGAGGTGTCGGTCGATCATCGGTTGCACTCGCGCGACCGCGCGCTTGCCGATCAGCGGCAGTCGCGAGAGCACCAGCTTGAGCAGCAGCGGCGGCATCATCGACCCCTCGGCATAATGGAGCCAGAAGCGATAGCGCAGCGCGTCGTCGCGCTTTGCCGGCGCGCCGAGCTTGCCGTCGGCACGATCGACAAGATACTCGACGATCGCCCCGGTCTCGGCGACGACGCGGCCGCCCTCGCCTGGCCCGACGCCGTCGCGGTCCTCGATCACCGGCGACTTGCCGAGCGGATGGACGCGGCGCAACTCGGGCGGCGCGAGCATCGTCTTTGGATCGCGCGCGTAACGTTCCACCTCATAGGCGAGCCCGAGTTCCTCGAGCAGCCACAGCACCCGCTGCGAGCGCGAGTTCTCGAGATGGTGGACGACGATCGTCATGACGGCTCCCCTGCCCGCGCGACCCAGACCCAGATCGCTGCCGTGAACGCGACCGCGCCGTCGCGGATCCGCGGCGCGAGCGCCGCCTCGATGCGACGTTCGATCGCCGCTCGCTCGTCCGGCGCCGCTGCGGCGAGCACGGCCGCGGCGGGACCGATCCGGCGGAAGAAGGCGAGCGCGTCGGCGATCGGATCGTCACCCGCGCCGACCACGTAGCGGACATCATGGCGGGTAGCCGTCGCGTCGACCCAGCCCGCAGCGGCGAGCACGTTCTCCGTCAGCGCTCGATCCGCCAGCCCGAACGGTCCTGGGGCATAGGCGCCGGTGCATGGAGGTGAGACGCCGAGCGCGGCGTCGAGCGCGGCCGCCCAGTCGTTCTCCTCGCGCGTCCGAAAACACGAGAAGACGAGCGGCGCGCCGGGCCGCGCCGCGCGGGCCATCGACGTGAAGGAGGTGACGGGCGCGTCGAAGAACATCACGCCGTGGCGCGAGACGATGAGGTCGAGCGGCGCGAGCGTCGGCAACAATGCGGCGGCGTCACCGACGAGAAAGTCGACCCCGCGATCGCCATCGTCGCGCCCGAGGGTGTGACGAGCGAGGAGGGCGGCACGACTCCGTGCGATCGCCGCGAGCGGCGCGGCGAGGTCGAGCCCTGTCACGCACAGCCCCGGACGCGCCGCGGCGAGCGCCAGCGCGGTGCTTCCGACGCCGCAGCCGACGTCCGCCGCGCGCCCGTTCTCCGGCGCGATCGAGATGATCGCCTCATCCAGGACCTTGGCGATATGGGCGAAGGCGCGCTCGGTGCGCTCCCATTCCGCCGCCCAGATCGCCCCGACGCGAGCGCCCCAATCCGCGCCCGAGGTCATCTGCCAGCCTCTCGCGCCCTGCGATTGGAAGGTCGCCGTCGAGACGGGTGCCTAATCATCAGCCGATGGCCCACAGCAGATTGCCCGACCCGCCGTTCGCACGATCGCCGCTCGCGCTCCGCTGGATGACCGAGCGGCTCAGACGTCGTCGTCCTCGCTCGGCCCGGCCATCATGCCGTCAGCGACCTGCTCGGTGCGCGCGCGGATCGCCTTCTCCAGCCGCTGCATCATCTCGGGATTCTCGCGTAGGAAGTTCTTGGAGTTCTCGCGCCCCTGTCCGATCCGGACCGAGTCATAGGAAAACCAGGCGCCCGATTTCTCCACCAGCCCGGCTTTCACCCCGATGTCGAGGATCTCGCCGATCTTGGAGATGCCCTCGCCGTACATGATGTCGAACTCGACCTGCTTGAACGGCGGCGCAACCTTGTTCTTGACCACCTTTACGCGAGTGGCATTGCCGATCACCTCTTCGCGGTCCTTGATCGCACCGGTACGCCGGATGTCGAGTCGTACCGAGGCGTAGAATTTCAGCGCATTACCGCCCGTCGTCGTCTCCGGGTTGCCGTACATGACACCGATCTTCATGCGCAGCTGGTTGATGAAGATCACCATGCAACGCGAGCGGCTGATCGAGCCGGTGAGCTTGCGCAGCGACTGCGACATCAGCCGTGCCTGCAGGCCGACGTGACTATCGCCCATCTCGCCCTCGATTTCGGCGCGCGGTACCAGCGCGGCGACCGAATCGACCACCAGCACGTCGATCGCGTTCGAGCGCACCAGCGTGTCGACGATCTCGAGCGCCTGCTCGCCGGTGTCGGGCTGCGATACGATCAGCTCGTCGATGTTGACGCCCAGCTTCTTGGCATAGACCGGGTCGAGCGCGTGTTCGGCGTCGACGAAGGCGGCGGTGCCGCCGTTCTTCTGCGCCTCGGCGATGACGTGGAGCGCCAGCGTCGTCTTGCCCGAGCTCTCCGGGCCGTACACCTCGATCACGCGGCCGCGCGGCAGCCCGCCGACGCCCAGCGCGATATCGAGCCCGAGCGAGCCGGTCGAGATCGCCTCGACCTGCATCGTCTCCTTCTGCCCGAGCTTCATCGCCGAGCCCTTGCCGAAGGCGCGGTCGATCTGTGCCAGCGCGGCGTCGAGTGCCTTCTGACGGTCTGCGTTCGCGGTAGCCATGCCGGTATCGATCACCTGAAGTTTGGCGGCCATTGCCGTGGAGCCTTTCGCTAGAGCAACCGCGCGTCGCGTTCAACGCACCGCGATGATGTATTCTCTTTGTTCCCTGAGAACAAGTAGAGAACTCTACCGGGATATCAAGCCTTGTCGTGATAGTGCGCTACGTCGGCGGCATAGCGTGCTTGGCCGAACATATCCTCGAAGGCGGCGTCGGGCGACTCGTCCAGCGAGTCGTCAAGCGTGCGTTTGAGCAGCCACAGCGCGGCCTCATCATTGCGCACGATATCGTCGGTCAGCCTGGTCGCGTCGCTGATCATGCCACCGCGGTCGCGAGCTGCCACCAAGCCGGATGCTGCGCGGCGATCGCGGCTGCGGCGGCATCGCGCGTCGCACCGTCGTCGAACAGCGCGAAACAGGTGGCGCCGGAGCCGGACATGCGCGTCAGGATCACGCCCGCCTGCTGCCCCAGCGCTTCGAGCAGATGGCGCACCGCGGGCGCGATCGCCTCCGCGGCGGGCTGGAGATCGTTGCGCCCAGCCAGCGCCAGCGCCAGCGTGCCGCCTTCCCCGATCGCGCCGCGGTCGACGCCGTCCCAGCGCGCGAACACCGCCGCGGTGGAGACCTTCTCGAGCGGATTGACGAGCAGCGCCGGGCAGTCGTCCAGCCCCGCGGTCGGCACCAGATCGTCGCCCCGCCCCGTGCCCAGCGCAGCGCGACCGAGCAGGCAGGCAGGCACGTCGGCACCGAGCACGCGCGCGACCGCGTCCAACCGGGCGTCGTCCCTGCCGACGCCATGGCGCCGGGCGAGCGCGCGCAGCGTCGCCGCGGCGTCGGCCGAGCCGCCGCCGATCCCCGAGGCGATGGGCAGCCTTTTGTCGAGCGAGATCGCGTAGCACTCGTCCACGCCGAAGGCCGTCCGAAAGGCGGCGAGCGCGCGGACGACGAGGTTGTCGGCATCGTCGCCGATCGCCGCGGCGAATGGTCCGGTCACGGACAAGCTGTCGCGCTCGGCCGGCGCCAGCGTCACGACGTCGCCGTCACGCGCGAAGGCGAACAGCGTCTCGAGCGCGTGGTAGCCGTCGGCGCGGCGCGCGCGGACGTGAAGCGCCAGGTTAAGCTTGGCCGGCGCCGGCTCGACCAGCACGATCGTGTCGATTGTCGTCGCGCTCACCGCAGCGCCTCGATCCCGCGCGCGATCTTGGCGTCGAGCCGGACGGCGTCGTCGGCATCGGCGATCTGGCGCGCCGCGGTCCAGGCATAGCGCGCCTCGTAGCGCCGCCCCGCCGTCCAATAGGCGTCGCCGAGATGCTCCGCGATCTCGGCGTTGGCGGGATCGCCGAGCGCGGCGCGTTCGAGCAGCGGCAATGCGCGCGCGCGCTGGCCGCGCACCAGCAGCGCCCAGCCGAGCGAGTCGGCGATCGCGGCGTCGTCGGGCTTCAGCGCGGCCGCGCGTTCGAGCAGCTTCTGCGCGTCGCCCAGCCGCTCGCGCCGCTGCACCAGCGCATAGCCGAGATAGTTGAGCGCGAGCGGCTCGCTCGGCCCCAGCTTGACCGCTCGCTCCAGCGCGGGACGCGCCTGATCCCAGCGCTTCGCCTCGTCGAGCGCGGCGCCATATTGCAGCCAGTCGGCCCAGTCGGCAGCAGCGCCGGCGCGCTCGATCAGCCGCCGGTACAGCGGCACCGCCTCGTCGGGGCGGCCGAGCCGGACGTTCAGGTCGGCCAGCCGCTGCACGTCGTCGGTCGAGGCGCCGGGGGCGGCGCCCAGCACGCGCGCCGCGGCGAGCGCCTCGGCGTCGCGACCGTCCTCGGCGAGCAGCTGGACCCGCCCCGTCGCCGCGATCGGCGCGTACAGGCTGGTCGGCGGCACCGCGTCGAGCACCGCCAGCGCGTGGTCGACCGCATCGTCGCGCGCGAGCACGCCCGCGAGCAGCACCCGCGCCCGGTCGTTGCCCGGCTCGGCGCGCAGCGCGGCCTGGAGCAGCGTGTAGGTGAGCGGGCCGGGCGCGCCGACCGCCAGGTCCGAGGCGACGCGCGTGAACAGATAGGAGGCGCCGAACGCCAGCGACGGCTTGGCGGCGTAGCGCTTGGCCAGCGTGGGGTCGGTCGCCGCTGCGCGCAGCATCGCGATCGCCGACTCGCCGCCCGCGGCCAGCAACTGCGCCGTCGCCTGCCCCTCGCCGCGACCGAGCAGCAGCCGCGCGGCGGCGACGCGATGATCCTGGCTGGCGAGGTCGTTGCCGAGCAGCGGTCGCAGCGCGGCCTCGCCGTCCACCACCTTGCCGGTGGCGATCAAAAGCAGCGCGCGGGTCTCCTCGACGAAGCGGCGCGACACCGCGTCGGCGGGCGCGCGCGCAAGCGGCGTGAACGGGTCGCCGCCGGTGTCGAGCGCGGCCCAGGCGGCGAGCGGCGCGGCGAGGATGCGGAGCTGGTCGTCGCGCAAACGCGCGATGGCGGCGCCGGCGGCGACCCGGTCACCGGTCCGCGCGGCGCGGGCGAGCGCGAGCAAGGCGGCGTCGGCGGGGGCAACGCCCTGATCGGCGAGCGACGCCGCGGCGCGATCGGCGAGCGCGAGATCACCCGCGCGCACCGCCTCGCGATAGGCACGCACCGCAATCACCGCATTGTCGGGAGCGGCGGCGAGCGCGCGCGCATAGTCGCTGGTAGCGGCGGCGACCTCGCCATCGGCCGCGGCGGCACGCGCCTTCATGTACGCGCCGAGATCGCCCGTGGCGGCCGCCGCGGCGCCGGGCACGAGCAGCACCAGCAGCGCGGCGGAGGCGAGACCGGAATGGCTGAACCGCATGACCCGCTGTCGCGGCTCGGGCGCGGTCGCGTCAACCCCGGCGGTCGGGTTTATTGCGCGCGGCGGGGATGGCGGCAGGATGGTGGGCAAGCGGCGTGCTTTTCGCCTCCGTCATCCCCGACTTGGTGGGACCAGTGCGACACGCTTCGTCATCCCGGACTTTACTCCGTCCCCATCGTTCCCGCAGGCACCGAGCGTTGTGTCTTCGGCGAGGATAGATCTCGGCTGAAGTCCGAGAAGACGGTAGCTGGCGGCACGAGCGCGCGTCGAACCCTCACGCTCCTCACATGTTCGGATAGTTCGGCCCGCCGCCGCCCTCGGGCACGACCCAGTTGATGTTCTGCGTCGGGTCCTTGATGTCGCAGGTCTTGCAGTGGACGCAATTCTGCGCGTTGATCACGAACTTGGGTTCGCCGACCTCCTCGCCGACGATCTCGTAAACGCCTGCCGGGCAGTAGCGCTGCGCGGGCTCGTCGTAGAGCGGCAGGTCGTAGGCGACCGGGATGGTCGGGTCCTTGAGCGTGAGGTGGACCGGCTGGTCCTCCTCGTGATTGGTGTTCGACAGGAACACCGAGGAGAGCCGGTCGAAGGTCAGCACGCCGTCGGGCTTGGGATAGTCGATCCTCTTGACCAGGTCCTTGCGCCACAGCGTCTCATGATCGGGATGGTGGTGGAGCGTGAACGGCAGGCGGAGCCCGAGATATTCGAGCCACATCGTCACGCCGGCCAGTCCCGAGCCGATCAGGTCGCCGAAGCGCTTCACCAGCGGGACGACGTTGCGGACGATTGACAGCTCCTTCTTCACCCAGCTGCGCTCGAACGCCTCGGGGTAAGCGACCAGTTCGTCACTCCCGCGCTGCGAGACGATCGCGTCGACCGCGGCCTCAGCGGCGAGCATGCCCGTCTTCATCGCGGTGTGGGTGCCCTTGATCCGCGGCACGTTGAGGAAGCCCGCGCTGTCGCCGATCAACGCCCCGCCGGGGAAAACCAGCTTGGGAATGGACTGGAGTCCGCCGTCGTTGATCGCGCGCGCGCCGTAGCTCACCCGCTTGCCTCCCTTGAGCAGCGCCGCGACCGCCGGGTGCGTCTTCCAGCGCTGCATCTCCTGGAACGGCGAGACATAGGGGTTGCTGTAGTTGAGCCAGGTGACGAAGCCGATGCTCACCTGCCCGTTGGCCTGGTGGTAGATCCAGCCGCCGCCGTTCGACCCGGTCTCGCTGAGCGGCCAGCCCTGCGTGTGAACGACCTTGCCCGGCGTGTGCAGTTCGGGATCGATGTCCCACAATTCCTTGACGCCGAGGCCATAGACCTGCGGGTCACAGTCGCGTCGCAGGTCGAACAGCCGCATCAGCTCCTTCGACAGGTGTCCGCGACATCCCTCTGAAAAAAAGGTGTATTTAGCATGCAGCTCGAGCCCTGGCTGATAGTCGGGCTTGTGCGTGCCGTCGCGCGCCACGCCCATGTCGCCGGTAGCGACGCCCTTGACGCTGCCGTCGTCGTGGAAGAGGATCTCGGCCGCGGCGAAGCCGGGGAAGATCTCGACGCCCAGCTCCTCGGCCTTGCCCGAGAGCCAGCGGCACAGATTGCCGAGCGAGCCGGTGTAAGTGCCCTTGTTATGGAGGAAGGGCGGCGTCCAGAGGTGCGGCAGGGTGAGCTTGCCCGTGCGGGTGAGCACCCAATGCAGGTTCTCGGTAACCGGCACCTCGGCCAGCGGGCAGCCCTGCTCGCGCCAGTCGGGCAGCAGCTCGTCGAGCGACTGCGGGTCGATGACGGCGCCGGAAAGGATGTGCGCGCCGACCTCCGATCCCTTCTCGAGCACGCAGACCGATACGTCGGCCCCTTTCTCCGCCGCGACCTGCTTGAGCCGGATCGCCGCCGACAGGCCCGCCGGCCCGGCGCCGACGATGACCACGTCATAGGGCAT
The DNA here is from genome assembly GCF_029623345.1 of Sphingomonas phyllosphaerae. GTDB lineage: Bacteria > Pseudomonadota > Alphaproteobacteria > Sphingomonadales > Sphingomonadaceae > Sphingomonas > Sphingomonas phyllosphaerae_C. The sequence continues at coordinate 288,445 of NZ_JAPYKH010000003.1, read as the reverse complement.
GGACTCGCGTTCGCTCACGTCATCTTCTCCTCGGGAGCGCCCGGCGCCGCATCCCCGCGGGCACTCGTCGTACCGTCGCAACGGCTGATCGGGCCGGCGGTGCCAGAAAGTTGACGCTCACGTCAACCGCGATCCTATGATGCGTTTATGGGGGCTGATCAGAATCACGACTGGGCCAAGATCGCGGCGAGCGCGCTCGACTGGTGGCGCGAAGCGGGGGTAGACACGCTCGTCGAGGACGCCCCGTTCGATTGGCTCGCCCCGATCGAGACCCCCGCGCCGTCCGGCCTTTTCTCCCCCGTCGCGCCCGCGAGTGCGCCAGTCCCTGCCTCCGCCGCGCTGCCCGATACGCACGAGGCGTTCGCGACGTGGCGGCTCGGCGAGGACGCGCCCGAAGCGCGCTGGGGCGGCGTTGCGATAGCCGCGAGTGGGCCGGGTAACGCCGAGTTGATGGTGTTCGTCGATTGCCCAGAGCGCGACGACCGCGAGACACTGCTGGAGGGCGAAACCGGGCGTTTGTTCGATCGGATGCTCGCCGCCATCGGTCGCTCGCGCGCGGATACTGCGCTCGCCTCGGTCTGCACCCGCCGTCCCACCACCGGCCGCGTGCCGCGCGACATCGCCGACCGGCTCGGCGAGATCGCACGCCATCATGTCGCACTCGCGGCGCCGAAACGGCTGCTGGCGATGGGCGATGCGGCGAGCCGTGCGCTGCTGGCGATGAGTGTCGCTGACGCGCAGGGACGTACGCACATGATTAACCATAAGCAGGGCAACATCACGCGCGTCGTGGCGACCCATCACCCGCGCTTCCTGCTGGATCGCCCCGCGGCCAAAGCCGAGACTTGGAGGGACTTGTTGATGCTTACCGGGGAGATCGCGTCATGAGCCCGCGCCGCGCCGCGCTGGCCGCCGCCGCCGCGCTCGTCGCCGCCGCTCTCCCAACCATGCCCTCGGCGGCCCCCGCCCCCGCCCCGGTCGCGCCGCCGGTGACGGTCGCGACCGCTCACACCGCCGGCATCCCGGCGCAGCTCACCCCCGAACAGCGCAGTGGCTATCGCGCGGTGTTCGCTGCGATCCGCGACGAGCGCTGGAGCGACGCGCAGATCACGCTCGACACGATGGCGAGCGGGCCGCTCCACGCTTATGCGCGCGCGGAGCTCGTGCTCGCCAAGGGCTCGCCACGAGTCAGCGACGAGGCGCTGACCCGGCTGATCGCGGAGGCGCCCGAGCTGCCCCAGGCCGAGGCGCTGATGCGGCTGGCGAGCGCGCGCGGCTTCACCGACCTGCCGCTGCTGCCGAGCGCGCAGCGGCTGATCTGGCAGGATGGCGCGCCCGCGCGCGTCCGCGCCCGCGCCACCCGCAGCGACCAGGTCGCCGCCGATCTCGCGCAGCGCATGCAGCCCTTTGTAAAGGCCGACATGGGCTCCGAGGCGCAGGCGCTGCTCGAATCGACCGACGGCCTCTCGCCCGAGGCCGAGACCGAGTGGCAGGCGCGTATTGCCTGGATCTACTTTCTCCAGGGGCTCGACCCGCAGGCGCGCACGATGGCGGTCAAGGCGGCGGCGGGCAGCGGCGAGTGGGCGCTCCACGGCCGCTGGACCGAGGCACTGTCGGCGTGGCGCCAGCACGACTGCGCCGCGACCCAGGTGGATTTCGAGAATGTCGCCGCGCGCGCCACCGACACCGACCTGCGCGCCACCGCACTTTATTGGGCGGCACGCTCGGACATGGCGTGCGGCCGGCCCGACCGCGTCGAGGCGCGGCTCCGGGCCGCGGCGCAGTTCAAGGAGACCTTCTACGGGCTGCTCGCGCGGCAGGCGCTCGGGCTGCCGGTGGATCGGGTTCGACCCGAGCTGGTGAGCGAGGAATGGGCGCGGCTTGAGCGTCGTCCTAATGTGCGTGTCGCGGCCGCGCTCGCCGAACTGGGCGAGAACGAGCGCGCCGATGCGGTGGTCCGCCAACAGGCGCGGATCGGCGATCCCTCCGAATTCGGCAGTCTCGTCCATATCAGCGAGACGCTCGACCTGCCCGCCACCACCGTGTGGCTCGCGCACAACATGCCACAGGGCGCGGTCGCGACCGCCGACACACGCTATCCGATGCCCAATTGGACGCCGGACACCGGCTGGCGCATCGACAAGGCGCTCGTCTACGCGCACACGCTCCAGGAGTCGGGCTTCCGCAACAAGGTGCGCAGCCCCGCCGGCGCATTCGGGCTGATGCAGATCATGCCTGCCGCGGCGACCGACTATATGCGCGAGCGCGGCGTCGCGATCGACCAGGACGCGTTGGCCCGCCCCTCAACCAACATCGACATCGGCCAACGCCATATCGAGAAGCTGCGCGACATGGGGCTTACCGGCGGACTGCTGCCCAAGGTGATCGCCGCCTATAATGCCGGCCCCAAGCCGGTCGGCGAGTGGAACGCGCTGGTGCGCGACGGCGGCGACCCGTTGCTCTATATCGAGAGCATCCCCTTCTGGGAGACGCGCGGCTATGTCGTGACGGTGCTGCGCAATTATTGGATGTATGAGTCGCTTGGCGGCAAGGCCAAGAGCCCAAGCCGGGTCGCCTTGGCGCAGGGCATGTGGCCGCGCTTTCCCGGCCTGCCCGGCGACAGCGCAGTACGGATGACCTCGTCATCGCCCGTGACGGCGATCGCGATCAACGGGACGGTCGCAGCGCAATCAACGACCCACGCCGAGCGATGAGCCTCGACCCCACGCGCACCTTTGTACCGGTGCGCATCGCGGTGCTCACCGTCTCCGACACGCGCGGGCTGGCGGAGGACCGGTCGGGCGACGCCTTGGTGGCGCGGCTGAAGGAGGCAGGGCATGTGCTCGCCGAGCGCGCCATTCTGCGCGATGACGTCGCCTTGATCGTGGCGCAGCTCGACCGCTGGATCGAGGAGGCTTCGATCGATTGCATCATCACCACCGGCGGCACCGGCGTGACCGGGCGCGACGTCACCCCCGAGGCGATCGAGCGCGTGGCCGACAAGATGATCCCCGGCTTCGGCGAGCTGTTCCGCTGGTTGAGCTATCAAACGATCGGCACTTCGACGGTGCAGAGCCGCGCCTGCGCTTGTGTCGCTCGCGGCACCTATGTCTTCGCACTGCCCGGCTCGACCGGCGCGGTAAAGGATGCTTGGGACGGCATTCTCGCGAGCCAGCTCGATAGTCGCCATCGCCCCTGCAATTTCGTCGAGCTGATGCCGCGGTTGACCGAGCGCTGAGCGGCAGCTTCTTGCAAAGTGTTAACCCCCGGCAACTGCCGCGAGTTCATGCCCGTCCGGATCGGTGAAGTGGAAGCGCCGCCCGCCGGGAAAGGCGAAGATCGGCCGGGTCACTCGTCCGCCAGCGGCCGATACGGCTGCGAGCGCCGCCTCCAAATCGTCGACCGCGATGACGGGCAGCGCGACCGCCGTCGTTTCCGCCGGATCCGCCTGGAAGCCGATATCGGTGTCGCCGCTGGTGGTCGCCGCATAGGTCGGGCCATAGTCCGCAAACGACCAACCGAACGCCGCACCGTAAAAAGCCTTGGCGCGTGCCGTGTCGACGACGGGCAGTTCCAGATAGTTCAGCCGTGCCATGAAGCCTCCGATCATGTTCTTGCTATGTTCTACACGGTCGCTTAGATTGCCGCAATGGCCGATCGCACGCCAAGAGCCGTTCGCGGCGCCACGCTGAACGCGGTCAGCATGCGCTTCAACCTGCCGCAGGCGGAGGACGACGGCGACTGGCTCGACTCGCGCGCGACAATCGACGGCGCCCCCGCTCCGGCGCGTACTACCGTCACGGTCGAGCGCGCGCGCACGATCATCACGCGCAACCAGTCTCCCGACGTGCCGTTCGACCGCTCGATCAACCCTTATCGCGGCTGCGAACACGGCTGCATCTACTGCTTCGCACGACCGAGCCACGCCTTCCACGACCTCTCGCCCGGGCTCGACTTCGAGACCCAGCTCTTCGCCAAGCCCGATGCCGCAGCGCTGCTCCGCGCCGAGCTCGGCAAGCGCGACTATCGCTGCGCGCCGATCGCGATGGGCACCAACACCGATCCTTATCAGCCGATCGAGCGCGAGTGGCGCGTCACGCGCGCGGTGATCGAGGTGCTCGCCGCGTGCGACCACCCGCTGGTGATCACCACCAAGTCGGACCGGGTCACGCGGGACCTCGATCTGCTCGCGCCAATGGCCGCCAAGGGGCTGGTGGCGGTGGCGATCTCGGTTACCTCGCTCGACCCGCGCGTGGCGATGACGGTCGAGCCGCGCGCGCCCGCGGCGGCGCGCCGGCTCGCCGCGGTACGGCAGCTCAGCGACGCAGGAATACCGACCTACGTTAACATGGCGCCGATCATTCCCGCGATCACCGACGATGAAGTGGAAGCGGTGGTCGCCGCCAGCGCCGCGGCGGGCGCGCTGGGCGTCTCGTACATACCAGTGCGGCTGCCGTGGGAGGTGGCGCCGCTGTTCCGCGCCTGGCTCGACGAACATTATCCCGATCGTGCCGCCAAGGTGATGGCGATCATCCAAAGCCTGCGCGGCGGCAAGGACAATGACCCGCGCTTCGGCGAGCGGATGCGCGGACAGGGTCCGTGGGCCGAGCTGCTGCGCACGCGCTTCCGCATCGCCCGCGCACGCGCCGGCTTCAGCGACGAGCGGCGTCTACTCAACCTTCGCTGCGACCTGTTCCGCGCACCAGCGGGGGCGCAGGGGGAGCTGTTCTGAAGCGCACCTTCGTCGTGCCGGGTCCGCGATCGGCAATATGGGTGCGTGGGCGCAGAGCCAACGTGATCGCGAGAGCGGGTTGCTCTCACCCACCCATCATCCCGAACGTGGTAAGGGATCCAGTCCTCCGCGAGAGCAACACCTGCCGAGAAGGCGGGATCCCGGACCTGTTCCGGGATGACGGCGGGGAGTGGAAGACAGCATCCAGCAGACACTACAGCCCCAGCCGCCCGCGGCTCGACAACAGCCGTCCCTGCGCCCTCACCGCGGGGGCAAAGGAGCCGAGGCCGGGCGGCTCAGGCATGTCGACGTAGATCGCCTCCATCCCGCCGCGCGCCGAGTACGCCTCGTGCCAGAAGCCGTTGCCGTGGCGGTCGGCCAGGAACGCGCGCCACCAGCCGCTGTGCGGATCGGAGCGGGTGAAGATCTCAAGGCTCTCGAGGTCGCGCCAATATTGCCGTATGCCGACATGGTTCCAGGCATAGAGCCCGCCGTCGCTGTGGAGCAGCCCGTCGGGCGGCGAGCGCCGGAGCTCTGCGAGCCCGCGCCCGATCGAAAGGAAGGAGGGCACCCCCCGCAGCGCGCCGACCCGAAAGCCGAGCAGCACCATCACCATGTCGGGCCATTCCGACACGTCCACCGTCACGCGTCGCGCTACCTTGGCTTGCATCATCGCCTCCGTCGTTTACACCGTACACCTAGCGCGCCACGTGTACGGTGTAAACAGATGAGCGTCTCTGCCAGCCTTCGCGATCAACTGCTCGACCATGCCGAGGCGATGCTCGAGGCCGGCGAGAGCGAGCCCGGCATCCGCGCGCTGGCGCGCGCCGCGGGTGTGTCGGCGATGGCCCCCTATCGCCATTTCGGCGACAAGGCCGCGCTGCTCGCCGCGGTCACCGAGCGCGGCTTTGCCACACTCGCCGCGCGCCTCGCCGCGGCGGACGCTGAGGAGAGCGACGCGGAGCGACTGATCGCGCAGGGCCTCGCCTATGTCGCCTTCGCGCGCGCCCACCCCGCTCTGTTCCGCCTGATGTTCGCGCGGCCGATGGAGCGCGAGCAAGCGCCCGAGAAGACGCGTGAGAACGCGCCTGCCTTCGCCATCCTGGCCGACCGTGTCGCCGCACTGGCGGGCAGCGGTGCGGCGGACGCTACGCTGGGCTGCTGGGCGATTGTCCACGGCCTCGCCACGCTCGCGCTCGACTCGCGCGTCGACGCCCCTCCTGCGCAAGTGCGCGCGGTGCTCGCGCTCTACGTCGCCGGGATCAGCCGACCGACTTGAGCCGCGTTTCCTCGATGTCGAACTCGACCTTGGTGACGCCGGGCAGATGCTCGATCCGCTCCGCCAGCTCGGCGTCCAGCGCGAAGTCACGACCGAGGATCACGGTCGCCTGCTCGTCGCCGACAAGCGGCACCTTAAGCGTCACCTTGCCCCGCGCGCCGCGCAAGTCGCCGATCAGCGCGACCAGCCCAGCCACGGCCGCGGCGTCGCTGACATGGACGTCGAGGGCGAACCGCGTCGACGAGGCCAGCCCCTCGAAGGGGCGAATTGCCTTCACCGTGACACGCGGCGTTTCCTCACCCGGCCGCCGGTCGAGCTCGACCGTCGCCAACCCGCAGCCGCCGTTGCGCGCGGCCTCTTCCAAGTCGGCGGCGGGGCCGTCGTCGAAACAGGTGGCGACGAACTGCCCGGTCGAGTCGGACAGCGTCGCCATCATGTAGCGCTTGCCACGCGCGGAGGTGCGCCAGCGCGCGTCCTCGACCAGCACCGCCATCGTCGCCATCACGCGCGCGCCGTCGGCGATCGGCAGCTCGCCCAGCGCGACATAGCTGCGCGCGCCGTGCGTCTTGGCGAGGTGGCGATAGCGGTCGACCGGGTGGGCCGAGAAATAGAAGCCGAACGCCTCTTTCTCCTGCTCCATCCGCTCGGCGAGCGACCAGCGCGCATCGGGGAGCTTGATCGTGTCGCCCGCTCCCGCGTCATCGCCGAACAGCCCGCCCTGCCCGCTGGCGCGTCCCTCGTGCGTGCGCGCCGCGATCGCGAGCATCGTCTCGGCGACGCCATGGACCCCGGCGCGGCTGGGCTCGAGCGAGTCGAACGCGCCCCCTGCCGCGAGGGTCTCGAGCTGGCGCTTGTTGAGCAGCCGCGGGTCGACCCGCGTGGCGAGATCGTCGAGGCTGCGGAAGGCGCCCGCGCTCGTCCGCTCCTCGCACAGCCGCTCCATCGCGCCCTCGCCGACCGACTTGAGCGCGGCGAGCGCGTAGCGGACAGAAGGCACGCCTTCGCCGTCGACCTCGACGTCGAACTCCGCGGCGCTGGCGTTGATGCACGGCGGCAGCAGCCCCACACCGAGCCGGCGCATGTCATCGACGAAGATCGCCAGCTTGTCGGTGAGGTGGAGATCGTAGCACATCGAGGCGGCGAAGAACTCGGCCGGGTGATGCGCTTTGAGCCAGGCGGTCTGATAGGCGAGCAGCGCATAGGCCGCGGCGTGGCTCTTGTTGAAGCCATAGCCGGCAAACTTGTCGATCAAGTCGAACAGCTGGTTGGCATATTCCTTCCTGATGCCGTTATGCTCGGCGCAGCCGGCGACGAAGGTGGCGCGCTGCGCATCCATCTCCGCCTTGATCTTCTTGCCCATCGCGCGGCGCAGCAGGTCGGCGCCGCCGAGCGAATAGCCGGCGAGAATCTGCGCCGCCTGCATCACCTGCTCCTGATAGACGAAGATCCCGTAGGTCTCCTTCAGGATCGGCTCGAGCAGGGGGTGAGGATAAGTAATCTCCTCGGTGCCTTGCTTGCGCCGGCCGAACGACGGGATGTTGTCCATCGGGCCGGGGCGGTAAAGCGAGACGAGCGCGACGATGTCGCCGAAGTTGGTCGGCCGCACCGCCGAGAGCGTGCGCCGCATCCCCTCGGATTCGAGCTGGAACACGCCGACCGTGTCGCCGCGCTGGAGGAGCTTGTAGACGCCCTCGTCGTCCCACAGCAACGCGTCGAGATCGACCTCGATCCCGCGCTTGGCCAGCAGCTGGACCGCCTTCTTGAGCACCGACAGCGTCTTGAGCCCGAGGAAGTCGAACTTCACCAGCCCGGCGCCCTCAACATATTTCATGTCGAACTGGGTCACCGGCATGTCCGAGCGCGGGTCGCGGTAGAGCGGGACGAGCTGCGCCAGCGGCCGGTCGCCGATCACCACGCCCGCGGCATGGGTCGACGAGTGGCGCGGCAGGCCCTCCAGCTTCATCGCGAGGTCGAGTAGGCGGCGCACCTCATTGTCGTTCGCATATTCGCGCGCCAGCTCGGAGACACCGTTGAGCGCGCGGTCGAGCGTCCACGGGTCGGTCGGGTGGTTGGGGACGAGCTTGGCGAGCCGGTCGACCTGGCCGTAGCTCATCTGCAGCACGCGCCCGGTGTCCTTGAGCACCGCGCGCGCCTTGAGCTTTCCGAAGGTGATGATCTGCGCGACCTGATCGCGGCCGTATTTCTCCTGGACGTAGCGGATCACCTCGCCGCGGCGCGTTTCGCAAAAGTCGATGTCGAAGTCGGGCATCGACACGCGTTCGGGGTTGAGGAAGCGTTCGAACAGCAGCCCCAGCTTGATCGGATCGAGGTCGGTGATGGTCAGCGCCCAGGCCACCGCCGAGCCCGCGCCCGAGCCGCGCCCCGGCCCCACCGGGATGTCGTGCGCCTTCGCCCATTGGATGAAGTCGGCGACGATCAGGAAATAGCCTGGGAAGCCCATCTGGATGATGACGTCTAGCTCGAACTCGAGCCGCTGCTGGTAGGTCTCCTGCCAGTCGGGCTCGGCGGGCGCCTGGCCGAGCGCGACGATCCGCTCGATCCGTGCCGCCAGCCCCTCGCGTGCGCGGTCCCGCAGCATCGTCGCTTCGCCCTCGCGGTCGCCGGCGAGGCTGGGAAGGATCGGCTTGCGCTTGGGCGCGGCGACCGCGCAGCGCTGCGCCACCACCAGGGTGTTGGCGATCGCCTCGGGCAGGTCGGCGAACAGCGCCCGCAACGCTTCCGCAGGCTTCATCCAGGCGTGGCCGCAGCTCTTCGGGCGATCGTCGCTCTCCAGGTAGCTGGAGCTGGCGATGCACAGCATGGCGTCGTGCGCGGCACCGAAATCAGCCTCCTCGAAGCAGCTCGGATTGGTCGCAACGATCGGCCATCCGCGTTCGTAGGCGAGATCGAGCAGCGGAGCCTCAGCGCGCTCCTCGATCGCGTCATCGCGGCGACACAGCTCGACGTAGAGCCGATCGCCGAAGGTGGCGTGAAGCCGCTCGGCATAGGCGATCGCGCGCGCGGGCTGGTCCTCGGCGAAGAGCCGCGCGACAGCGCCCTCGCCGCCCGCGGTGAGCGCGATCAGCCCGGCGGCGTGACGCTCGAGCAGCTCAAAGCCGACGTGCGGCGCCAGCTCCAGCGGGCGGTCGAGATGCGCGTGGCTGACCAGCGCGCAGAGGTTGTCGTAGCCCGTCTCGTCCTGCGCGTAGAGCGCGATCCAGTCGACTACCGTGGCGGCGCCCTCAGGCATGTCGGGGCGCGCGATGCCCAGCATCGTGCCGATCACCGGCTGGACACCCGCGCCCTTGGCAGCGTCGGAGAAGGCCATGGCGGCATAGAGGCCGTTGCGGTCGGTGAGAGCGGCCGCGGGGAAACCGAGCTTGGCGGCGCGCTTGGCGATCGCCTTTGGCTCGATCGCGCCGTCGAGCATGGTGTAGCTGGAGAAGATGCGGAGCGGCACGAAGCCCGAATGTGGCATCGCTCCTAGCTAGGCCTCCCTACCCGATTCGGCCAGCGCCCGCACGACGGCCGGAACCGCACCCGCGCCGGCCCGTTCGCCAGCGCAGAAGGAGGACCGACATGACCGACATCCGGGGTTCGGGACGGACAATGGGCGCCGGCTGGGGCTGGATCATGTCTTATGGCGTGGTCTCGGTGCTGGTGGGTGTCGCCGCGATCGTCTGGCCCTATGTGGCGACCTATGCCGCGACGGTGGTGATCGGCGCGCTGTTCTTCGTCGCGGGTGTATTCTCGATCGCGGCCGGCGTGTTCGGCCACGGCAGCGAGAGCCGGATCTACGCGCTGCTGTTCGGCCTGCTCTCGGTTGTGGTCGGCGCGATCATGGTGTCCGAGCCGATCACCGGCGCGGTGTCGCTGACGCTGATGGTGGCGGTGTGGCTCGGCGTGCGCGGGGTCCTCGAGGTGATCGCGGGAACGCGGATGCGCCGGCGGCGTGTCATGATGATCGTGCTGGGCGTGATCAACCTGCTGCTGGCGCTGTTCATCCTACTGACCGTGCCGTGGTCCGCGCTGACGCTGCCGGGCTATGTGCTGGGGATTAGTTTCCTGTTCGGCGGCGTGACCGCGATCGCCGCGGCGAGCGACCACCGCAGCGGCGCGAGCGCCTTTGCAGTGCCGGAGGAGATGGTGCAGCAGTGAGGACTCGTGGCGCGGCCCCTCTTCTCGTTGAGGGCGGCGCCGCTGGAGATGCTCTCTGTCATCCCCGCCTGCGTCATCCTGAACTTGTTTCAGGATCCTCGATCCCGCGAGAGCCGCCGGTGAGTGCGTGGCACGGTGGATCCTGAAACGAGTTCAGGATCACACCAACGTCGAGAAGCGGTGTGTTACTACCGCTGCCCGCTACAGCAGCGCTTCGATATCGGCTCGCAGCGCCTCTGGCGCCGTGGTCGGCGCATAGCGGCGCACCGTTTCGCCATCGCGGGCGACCAGAAACTTCGTGAAGTTCCACTTGATCGCGCGCGATCCCAGCAACCCCGGCGCGGCGCGCTTGAGCCGCTCGAACAACGGGTCGGCGCCCGGCCCGTTGACCTCGACCTTGGCGAAGATCGGGAAGGTCACGTCGTAGCTGGTCGAGCAGAAGGTCGCGATCGCGGCGGCGTCGCCGGGCTCCTGCGCACCGAACTGGTTGCAGGGGAATCCCAGCACCGCCAGCCCGCGCTCGGCGTGGGCTCGGTGGAGCTCCTCCAACCCGGCATATTGCGGCGTGAACCCGCACTGGGACGCCGTATTGACCACCAGCAGCACCTTGCCGGCATAGTCCGCCAGCGACTGCTCGCCGCCCGCGGCGGTGCGGACGCTCAGGTCGGTGATCGCGCTCATCCGTGCCTCCGCAGCAGGAAGTCGATGTTAGTCCGCACGCCCGGCCATTCCGATGCGATGATCGAGTAGACCACCAGGTCGCGCACCCGCCCGTTGAACAATTGGTGCGAGCGCAGCACCCCGTCGCGCTTGGCGCCGAGCCGCTCGATCGCGGCCTGCGAGCGCTTGTTGAACCAGTCAGTGCGGATCTGCACCACCTGGCAGCCGAGCGCGTCGAAGGCGTGGCCGAGCAGCAGCAGCTTGGCCTCGGTGTTGACCCCGGTGCGCTGTACCGAGCGAGCGTAAAAGGTGCCACCGATCTCGACACGGCGATGCGCCTCGCTCATCCGCATGAAGCGGGTGAGCCCGACCACCCGTCCGTCGGGAGTCTCCACCGCGAACGGCAGCGCTCGCCCGAAGTCACGCTCGCGCAGCGCGGCGGCGACGAAGGCGTCGGGGTCGGTCAGGCCGGAGACGTTGGCGAAGAAAAGCTCGGTCAGGTCGCCGTCACCCGCCGCGGCGGCCAGCGCGGGCGCATCATGAAGGGTGAGCGGGCGGAGCACCACGTGCTGGCCCACCAGCCGCGGCGTCTCGCGCCAGCGGCTCACGCGATCGTGCCCTCGTGCAGCCGGACGACGCGGTCCATCTTGGCGGCGAGCCGCTCGTTGTGCGTCGCCACCAGCGCCGCCGAGCCTTCGCCGCGCACCAGCCGCAGGAACTCGGCGAGCACGACGTCGGCGGTATGCTCGTCGAGGTTGCCGGTCGGCTCATCGGCCAGCACCAGCGCGGGCCGGTTGGCGAGCGCGCGCGCCACCGCGACGCGCTGCTGCTCGCCGCCCGAGAGTTGCGCCGGGCGATGCGTCAGCCGGTGCCCAACGCCGAGTGCAGTGAGCAGCCCCGCGGCGCGCTCCTCCGCGGGCGCGCGCTCGGCGCCGTGGATCAGCTGCGGAAGCACCACGTTTTCGATCGCGTTGAAGTCGGGCAGCAGGTGGTGGAACTGGTAGACGAAGCCGAGCCGGTCGCGCCGCATCGCGGTCCGCCCCGCGGCGTCGAGCTGCGCCGCCTCCACCCCGCCGATCCGGATCGAGCCCCCGAACCCGCCTTCGAGCAGCCCCACCGCCTGGAGCAAAGTCGACTTGCCCGAGCCCGATGGCCCCAGCAGCGCGACGATCTCGCCCGGCGCGATGGCGAGGTCGACGCCGCGCAGCACGTGGATGGTTGCCCCACCCTGGGTAAAGCTGCGCGCCAGATTGCTCGTCTGGAGGACCGCCTCACTCCGACCGGGACGCAGCATCGCCTCACTCATAGCGCAGCACCTCGACCGGGTCGGTGCCCGCCGCCTTTAGCGCGGGATAAACCGTGGCCAGGAAGGTCATCAGCAGCGTGATCAGCACGATCGCGACAATCTCGACCGGGTTGGGCTTGGACGGCAGCTCCGTGAGATAGCGGATCGACGGGTCCCATAGATTCTGCCCGGTGATCGCCTGCACCGCGTTCACCACCGACTGGCGGATGAACAGGAAGCCGAAGCCGAGCAGCAGCCCCGCGACGGTGCCGAGCACCCCGATCGTCGTCCCCACCGTGATGAAGATGCGCAGCATCGCGCCGCGGCTCGCGCCCATGGTGCGCAGGATCGCGATGTCGCGCGTCTTGGAGCGCACCAGCATGATCAGCGACGAGGCGATGTTGAAGGCGGCGACCAGGATGATGATGCACAACACGGTGAACATCGCGACCCGCTCGACCGCCAGCGCGTCGAACAGCTCGGCGTTGAGCCGGCGCCAGTCGGCCACCGCGGCATAGCCCTGCACCTTGCGCGTGAGCGGCGCGAGGATCTCGCCGACGCGATCCGCATCGCTGGTCTGCAGCTCGATGATGCCGACGCTGTCGCCGCTCAGCAGCAGCGTCTGCGCGTCGGCGAGCGGCATCACGACATAGGCCTTGTCATAGTCGTACACGCCGACTTCGAAGATCGCGCCGACGGTATAATTGACGTAGCGCGGCATTGTGCCGAACGGGGTCGAGGGGCCGAGCGGGTTGATCAGCGTGATCTCGGACCCGATCGTCGCGCCGAGCTGCTCCGCCAGCCGCGCGCCGATCGCGACATTGTCGCTGCCCGGCGTCACGCTCGCGAGGCGGCCGACGATCACCTTGGAGTTGATCGTCGGGTTGCTGCGGATGTCCTCCGGCCGCATGCCGCGCAGGATGATCCCCTCGGCGCGGCCGTTGTAGGTGACGAACAGCGGCTGCTCGATCATCGGGATCGCGCCGGTGACGCCGGGGGTCGCCTTCGCCTCGGCGAGCGCGCGGCGCCAGTCGGGCAGACGGCCGTTATAGCCCTGGATCACGGCATGGCCGTTAAGCCCGACGATCTTGTCGAACAGCTCGGCGCGAAAGCCGTTCATGACGCTCATGACGATGACCAGAGCGGCGACGCCAAGCATCACCGCGCCGAGCGAGAAGCCCGCGACCAGGACGATGAACCGCTCACCGCGACCGGGCAGCAGATACCGCCGCGCGATCATGCTCTCGTAGCGCGACAGCAACATGCCGCCGCCTCTAGGATGACGCGCGCGGCGGCGCAACGGGGCGTGTGGCGGATTCGACACAGAGCTGCCGCAATCGGTTTTGCCGGCGTTCATTTCGGTCGACAGCCGAACGCCGCACCAGCATACCTTTCCTCACTGGCACACAGGCAACGGCCGTGGTTCGGGGAATGCCGTCGAGCTCCGCTTCACACCGAAGCGTGCGGGCAGATGGCGGGATAGGGGGCTGACGAGCGATCGTCACGCAGGCGCCCGGGTCGCGATGAGCGGCCCGGGCGTTTGCTTTGTGGCAGCAATGTGGTGCCGCCATGCTCCCGCGCAAGCGGGAGCATGATCCGGGATCAGAAATTCGCCGATACGGTCACACCATAAGTGCGCGGGTCACCCGGTTGGCCGACTACCAGCCCGGTGTTGCCCGACTGGGTCGCCAGCAGCTCGTAGTAATCCTGGTCGAAGGCGTTGCGCAGCCACAGGAAAGCGTTGAGCCCGCGAGCACTGCGATAGCCCAGCCGCACGTTCGAGATCGAGTAGCCCGCGATGTTGGTGTAGATCGACTCCGACGGGTTGCTCGAGAAGTCGGAGCGGTAGCTGCCGTCATAGCCGAGATAGACGTTGCCGCCTTCGCCGCCCAGCGTCACCGGCACCGCATATTCGGCACCGTAGGAGAAGGCCCATTTCGAGATGCCGGGCAGGCGCTGGCCCGAGATGTCGCAATTGGCCGGGCTGTTCGTGCCACCCGACAGCTCGGGCGGGCACGGCGCATCGGTGAAGTCGACGTATTTGGCGTCGGTATAAGCCGCGTTGGCGTAGACGTTGAGCCGGGTTGTCGGGCGGAACGCCGAGTCGAGCTCGACGCCACGGGTCCGCACCTTGCCCGCATTGGCGAGATAGCCGCGCAGCACGCCCAGCTGGCCGTTGGTGACGGTCGCCTGATAGTCCGAGATATCGGTCCAGAAGGCCGCCAGGTTCACTGTCGCGCGGCGGTCGAGGAACTGGGTCTTGAGTCCCAGCTCATAATGGTTGACCTTCTCGGGCTTCACCGTCTCCGCGCTCAGGATCGGGTTGTTGCTCGCATCGAGCGGGAGACCCGAGAGGTTGATCCCGCCCGACTTGTAGCTGCGTGCGTAAGTGGCATAGCCGTGCACGTCGGCGGCGATGTCCCAGGCCGCGGTGATGTCACCCGAGACGTTCCAGTTGTCGAAGTCGGGCGCGTAGCTCTGCGGCGCGAGAACGCCGCGCTGGTCGCTGGTCAGCGTGGTCGAGCCGCTGCCCGTCGTCACGACCGAGACATAGGAGCCGCGCTTCTTGTCATTATTGACGCGGAGGCCGGGCGCGATCGAGAAGGTCTCGCCCACGTGCCAGGTCAGCTTCCCGAACGCCGCGGCGGACGTGTTGCTAAAGCCGATCGTGTTGCGCGCGGTCAGCCCGTCGAGGATCGCCGGGTTGCACGCCGCGCTGCTCGGGCGCGCGCAGCCGTTGGCGCCGAACGGCGGATCACCCGGGTTGAGCAGCCACCGGCTTGCGGCCGGGCCCTGCACCTGAAGCCCCTGCGTGTCGATCGTCTGACGGAAGTAGAACAGGCCGGCGACATAGTCGACGCGGTGCTGCCCGTTCGACGCGACGCGCAGCTCCTGGCTCACCTGCTTCTGCTGCGACGGGTTGGCCGAGACGGTGGTGATCGGCAGGCCGATGAAGTCGCGGTCGTTCGACGGGTCCCAGTCCCAGAAGCGCCACGCGGAAACAGAGGTGAGCGTCGCCGCGCCGACGTCCCAATTGGCCACCAGCGACACGCCGCCCAACTCCTGCCGCGCGCGCAAGGGTGTGTCGAGGTCGGTCAGCCGATCGAAGGCGTTGCGCGACGGCGGCGCGTAGCCGAAGGCGGCGGCGAGCGCCTCATATTGCCGCGCCAGCGGTCGCTGCGTGCGGCCGACACGCGCAAAGATCTGCGCGCAACAGTCCGGGTTCTGGTGATTATAGTCGCCGGCGAGCGTGAGATCGAGGTTCGACGCGGCCTGCCAGAACAATTGCCCGCGCAGGCTGCGATTGTCCTGCGCGTTGACATAGGCGCCGGTGTGCGTGTTGTAGATCGTGCCGCGCCGCGACGTCACCGAGGCGGACAGGCGGATCGCCAGCGTGTCGTCGATCAGCGGGCCGGAGGCCGAGGCCTTGGCCTGGAGGAACTCGAGATTGCCCGCGGTCAGCTCGATGCGCGCTTCGGGCGTGAAGCTCGGCCGCCGCGTCGTGATGTTGATCGCGCCCGCGGTGGTGTTCTTGCCGTAGAGCGTGCCCTGCGGGCCGCGCAGGATCTCGATCCGCTCGGTGTCGGTAAAGTCGAAGGTCGCCGAGGCGATGCGGGAGTAATAGACCTGGTCGACATAGATGCCGACGCCCTGCTCGATCCCGTCGTTGGTGAGGCCGAACGGCGCACCCAGGCCGCGGATGTTGGCCGCCGAGTTGCGCGGGTTGGTCGAGTAGAATTGCAACGTCGGCTGGATCTGCGTGAGCCGGCTGACATTGTACGCGCCGGTCTCCGCCAGCGCGGTCCCGCCGATCACCGAGACCGCGAGCGGCACGCGCTGCACGCTCTCGGCGCGGCGCCGCGCGGTGACGACGATGTCGCCCCCGCCCTGCTGCGCCGGGCCGAGCCGACCCCGCTCGGTGTTGCCGCTGCCGTCGACCGTGCCACGCACCACCGCATCATCCTGCGACGGTGCTGGATCGGCGGGCGCACCCGTCGCCTGATCAGCCGCGGCGGACGGAACGGCGGCCTGCGCCAGTAGAAGCGCGAGCGTGAGCGACATCGATTTCCCCCTGTTTACCTCGACATCATCCTGCATCGCCGATCCCGCATAGTCCATCAACGAAGTAGGAGTATCAGGGGGACTTGAAACGCTTCGCGCTACTCCCATGTAGCTAGCGTGCGGCGCCGCTGGCCGGGCCACACGAACAGAGGCGCCGCGGATGACCGGGCGCCTTGCTTCAAATAGCTCATCGGAGGATTTGAACATGCGTTTCGACCTGACTCCCTACCGCCGCTCGACCATCGGCTTCGATCGTCTGTTCGACATGATCGAGGCGAACGCGCGCGGCGCATCCGAGAATTATCCGCCGTTCAACCTGGAGCGTGTCGCCGACGACCGCTACCGCATCACGCTGGCCGTCGCCGGCTTCAGCCGCGACGAGATCGAGATCACCGCGCAGCAAAATCTGCTGCAGGTGGCCGGCAAGAAGGACGATCGGGCGGAGAATGCGCAGTTCCTCCACCTCGGCATCGCCAACCGCAGCTTCGAGCGGCGGTTCGAGCTGGCCGACTTCGTGTTCGTGGAGGACGCGCGGCTGAACGACGGGCTGCTGGTGATCGATCTGGTTCGCGAGGTGCCTGAGGCGATGAAGCCGAAGTCGATCGCGATCAAGAGTGGCCCTCAGCTCGCTGCGGTGGAGGACAAAGCCATCGACGCGGCGCGCGCCGCGTAAGCGTCAGCCGCGCGAGCGGGATCGGCGTCTCTTTGCTCCCTTTCGAGGCGCCGGTGGGGGCGTCCGGGCCGACAGGTCCGGGCGCCTTTCCCTTATAGGTTCACTCGGCGCGTCGGTTGCCGCCATCCTCGCCCCCTCGCCCGCGCGGGGCGTGGCCGAGCCGCGGCGCGGGCTTGGGCAAGCGACGCGCGGGGGCTTCGATCTGACGATGGCGCGGCGCGCCGGCTCGGGTCGGCGTGGGGCGGTCGAGCAGGAAACACGCGACCTCCTGCGCGAGCGCGTCCGCCTCGCCGGCGAGCGCGCGCGCCGCGGCCGTCGTCTGCTCCACCATGGCTGCGTTCTGCTGGGTGACGCCATCCATCTCGGCGATGGCCTTGCTCACCTGCACCAGTCCGGTCGACTGCTGGTCGGCGGCCTCTGCGATCTGCGCCACCAGCGCGCCGATCTCGCCGACCCGCGCGATGATCCGGGTCAATGCGTTACCCGCCTCGACCACCAACTTGGCGCCCGCGCCGACCTGCTCGGTCGAGGCGCCGATGCGCTTCTTCACGTCGCGCGCGGCGTCGGCGGAGCGCTGCGCCAGCGCGCGCACCTCCTGCGCCACCACTGCGAAGCCGCGCCCGGCGTCGCCCGCGCGCGCCGCCTCTACCCCCGCGTTGAGGGCGAGCAGGTTGGTCTGGAAGGCGATCCCGTCGATCACGCTGATGATATCGCCGATCTCGTGCGAGGCGCGCTCGATCCCGCTCATCGCCGCGACCGCGCGGCGCACCACCTCGCCCGAGCGCTCGGCGTCGCTGCGGGTCTCCACCACCACGCCGTTGACGCGCGACACGCCCTCCGCGGTCTGCCGCACCGTCTCGGTGATCTGCTGCATCGCCGCCGAGGTCTGCTCCAAGCCGGCGGCATGTTTCTCGGTACGGAGCGACAGATCGTCGCTCGCCTGAAGAATTTCGTCGGCTCCCTCGCTGATCCCGGCGGCACTCGCCTGCACCGACGCGAGTACGGCTGCCAGCGCTTCGATCGCATCGTTGAAGTCGGTGCGCAGCTTGCCGAATGCTCCCTCCAGTTCGGTGTCGACGCGGGTCGTCAGATCACCGCGGGCGAGCGAGTCGAGCCCCGCGCCCACGCTGGTGACGATCAGCGCAGTCTGCCGCGCCTTCTCCTGCTCGGCGGCGAGCAACCGGTCGCGCAGCCTGATTGCGGCGGCGGCGAGGTCGCCGACCTCATCGCCGCGCCCCGCACCGGCGATCTCGACGCCCAGGTCGCCGTCGGCGAGCCGCAGCAACCCGTTGGTCACTGCATCGAGCGGCCGCGCGATGCCGCGGATCAGCATCATCAGCAGCGCGATCACGAGCAGCGCGGTCAGACCCATCGCCACGAACGTGATCGCTCGCGCCTCGCCGACGAGCGAGCGCGCGGTGGCGACGCCGTTATCCAGCGAGCCCGACTGCTGCACCAGCAAGCGAGTGGCATCGCGCGCGACGTCGGAGAAGGCCGGCGCGCGCGCGCGGAAGGCCGCGAGCGCCGCCGCCCCGGCACGGCGATACTGGCTCGATCCGAACGAGCGATAGGTCGCCCAGTCATGTGCGAATTCGTGCAACAAGCCCTGCGTCACCGGTGAGCGCAGCCGACCGTCGAGCTCCGCGATCCGGGTTTCCACCGAGCGCGCGCGTTCGGCGAGGTCCTGCTCCGCTGCGGCCGCCTCGGCACCGTCGCGCGCGCCTGCCATTGTCGCCTCGCCGAGCCGATATTGCGTGGCTGCCAGCGCTATCGCCGAGGCCGACTCGTAATTGAGGCGGCGGTGAACGCCGATATCTTCCGCGACCGCCTCGATGCGGCTCACGTTGGCGAGCGCGAGCAGGTTGATCCCCAGCATGACGACAAAGATCACCGCGTACGACAGGATGAGCCTGGGCGCGATGCGTACCTGATTCATCTGAGGCGAGCTCCGTTGACCGCGCCGCCATTCGGCTGCGGTTCCGCTGCCTCAATTATAAGACGGCCGCTCGCCGGAGCGGTCGTCGCGCCGCTACACGAGCCGGCTCTGCTTGACCGCGGCCTCGATGAAGCTGGCGAACAGCGGGTGCGGATCGAACGGCTTGCTCTTCAGCTCCGGATGGAACTGCACGCCGACGAACCACGGGTGGTCGGGACGCTCGACGATCTCGGGCAAGGTGCCGTCGGGCGACATGCCCGAGAAGACCAGCCCACCCTTCTCCAACGCCTCGCGATAGCCGGTGTTGACCTCGTAACGGTGGCGATGCCGCTCGGAGATATGCGTGTCGCCGTAGATCGAGGCGACCACACTGTTGCCCGCGAGCGTCGCGTCATAGGCGCCAAGCCGCATCGTGCCGCCCATGTCGCCCTGCGCCTCGCGCTGCTCGAGCCCGTCGCGCCCCATCCACTCGGTAATGAGGCCGACGACGGGCTGCTCGGTCGGCCCGAACTCGGTCGACGAGGCCTCGGCGATGCCGGCGAGGTCGCGCGCGCCCTCGATGCACGCCATCTGCATGCCGAAGCAGATGCCGAAATAAGGAATCTCGCGCTCGCGCGCGAAGCGCACCGACTTGATCTTGCCCTCGGCGCCGCGCTCGCCGAATGCGCCGGGGACGAGGATCGCGTCGAGTGGTTCGAGCTGGCTGACGATCTCCTCGTCGTCATGCTCGAACAGCTCGGCGTCGATCCAGCGGACGTTGACCTTGACGCGGTTGGCGATTCCGCCGTGCACAAGCGCCTCGTTAAGCGACTTATAGGCGTCTTGCAGGCCAACATATTTGCCGACGACGCCGACCGTCACCTCGCCCTCCGGATGCTGGAGGCGATCGACGATCTCCTGCCAGCGGCTGAGCTCGGGTGGCGAGGACGGCGTGATGCCGAAGGCGCGCAGCACCTCCGAATCGAGGCCCTCGGCGTGATATTGCAGCGGCACTGCGTAGATGCTGGCCGCGTCGAGCGCCGGGATCACCGCGCTCTCGGGCACGTTGCAGAACAATGCGATCTTGGCGCGCTCCGAGACCGGGAGCGGCTTCTCGCAGCGACACACCAGCACGTCGGGCTGTACGCCAAGCGCGGCGAGCTCGCGCACCGAATGCTGCGTCGGCTTGGTCTTCAGCTCACCCGCGGCGGCGATGTACGGCACGAGCGTGACGTGGACCGAGATGGCATTCCCGCGCCCGACCTCGTTCTTGAGCTGGCGGATCGACTCGATGAAGGGCAGCGACTCGATGTCGCCCACCGTCCCGCCGATTTCGCACAGCACGAAGTCGAGGTCGTCGGTCTCGGCGCGCGCGAACGCCTTAATCGCGTCGGTGACGTGCGGGATCACCTGCACCGTCGCGCCGAGATAGTCGCCGCGGCGCTCGCGCTCGATGATCGTCTTGTAGATGCGACCGGAAGTGATGTTGTCCGACTGGCGGGACGCCACACCGGTGAAGCGCTCGTAATGGCCGAGGTCGAGATCTGTCTCGGCGCCGTCATCGGTGACGTAGACCTCGCCATGCTGATACGGGCTCATCGTCCCCGGATCGACGTTGAGATAGGGATCGAACTTGCGGATGCGCACGCGATAGCCGCGCGCCTGAAGCAGTGCCGCGAGGCTCGCCGCCATGAGACCTTTACCGAGCGAGGAGACCACGCCGCCGGTGATGAAGATATACCGCGCCATGGGGCGAACTGCCTAACCTTATAGTACGAGCGAGGGCAAGCGCGCGGTGAGGCCGCGCGCGACGAGTCGACGCTGTAGGAGTGATCAGCGCGCCAGCGGCACGCCGTTGTCGGCCGGTGCCGGAGCCGGCGCGGCAGCATTCGCCGGCGCACCCGCGAGCGGGACCTGCGAAGCGGCGTCTGGCTGGGTCGGCGCCGGCTGCTGCGTCTGCGCCGCAGGCACGCGCCGCTGCAGCGAGGTATCGACCGAGACTGCCCCACGATGCGCCGCGATGAAGGCGAGCACGATGCTCATCAACACGAAAATTCCCGCCAGCACCGAGGTGGCGCGCGTGAGGAAGTCGGCCGCGCCGCGCGCCGACATCAGCCCGGACGGACTGCCCGACGAGGTCAAGCCGCCGCCTTCCGAGCGCTGCATCAGGATCACGGTGACGAGGGCAGCCGCGATGATGGCCTGGACGACGAGCAGGAAGGTGAACATGGGAGCGACGCGGGTCCGATACAGCCAGGGGCAGGCGCGAGCAGGTCGCGCACGCCGGATGGCGGGCACATAGGGGAGCGGCGGGCGCGGATCAACCGCGCCGCTCGCGCCCGCAACGGCACGATTTCGCTTCGCTAATTCGTGACATGGCTGAAACCAGCCGCGGAAGCGGGCGTTATTCTCGCACAAACCCGGAACGGACCGGGCGCGATGCAGCGGGACGAGGACGTGGCAACATTAGCGCAACCCGAACTTAGTTCGTGGATGAACGCGCTGGTCGATTACGTGCGCTCGGGCGAGCCCGACCTCACTAATCGCCAGATGGCGCTCCTCCTGGTCGTTTACTTGCGGCCGGGGCCGCATACGGTGCGCGGCTTGGCACGCGTACTCAACGTCTCCAAACCCGTGGTGACGCGCGCCTTGAACAGACTGGGTGCGCTCGGCTATCTGCGCCGCCAACGCGACGACAGCGACAAGCGCAACATCTTCGTCGCGCGCACATCCGAAGGGGCAGATTTTCTTGAGGAGTTCGGCCAGTTCATCGGTGACGGCGACCACCCGCCCGCCCGCGCCGTCGGGCAGCAGCACGTCACCGCGTAGCGGCTTCACGCTGACGGGGCGGTCGCGCACGCTCGACCCGCGCACCCATGCCGTGCGCGCCGATATCGCCGACGTGCGCCTCGCCGATCAGGTATTCGCGCCGCATTACGCCGCGCCGCTGCGCCGTTCGCTCGCCGCGACGGCGATGTTGCGCGAATCGCGCGATCCTGCCTCTGCGGCGCTGGCAGAGCTGCCCGCGGGCGCGGCGTTCGACTTGCTTGACCTTACCGGCGGCGTCGCCTGGGGGATTGCGGTGGAAGCCAATCTCGTCGGCTATGTCGACGCCGCGACGGTGCGCGCCGCGTGACGATATCGGTCTTCATCGACGGCGCCGCGGGCACCACGGGGCTGGAGATCCGCGAGCGGCTCGCGAGCCGCGGCGACGTCGCGCTGGTGACGGTCGATGAGTCGCGCCGCAAGGACGCCGCGGCGCGTGCCCAGGCACTCAACGACGCCGACGTCGTGATCCTCTGCCTCCCCGATGACGCTGCGCGCGAGGCGGTGGCGATGATCGCCAACGATCGCACCCGCGTGATCGACGCCTCCACGGCGCATCGAGTCGCTCCCGACTGGACCTATGGCCTCGCCGAGCTGGAGCCCGATCACTCGGACCGGATCGCGGCGGCGCGCCTGGTCACCAATCCGGGCTGCTATCCCACCGGTTTCCTCGCGCTGGTGCGCCCCCTGGTGCGCGCGGGGCTGCTCGCCGCCGACACGCCGCTCAGCGTCAACGCCGCCTCCGGCTATTCGGGCGGCGGCAAGGCGATGATCGCCGAGTTCGAGGGTGGCGAGGTGGCCACTGCTTTCCGCCCCTACGCGCTGGCGCTCGCGCACAAGCATGTCGGCGAGATGACGCGGCACGCCGGGCTCACCGTTGCGCCGATCTTCCAGCCCGCCGTGGCGCGCACCTATCGCGGCATGGTGGTGCAGGTCCCGGTTCACCTGAGCCAGCTTGCCCGCGCCGCCACGCTCACCGACCTGTCCGAGGTGCTGGCCGCCGCCTATGACGGCGAGCGCGTGGTCCGCTTCGCGCACGAGGCGGCCACCGTCGTGAAGATCGAGGACGACGCCGGCACCGACCGCATGACACTGCGCGTCGTCGGCAACCAGGCCAGCGGCCAAGCGCTGCTGATCGCCACGCTCGACAATCTCGGCAAAGGCGCCGCGGGCGCGGCGGTGCAAAATCTCAATATCATGGCCGGCTTCGACCCCGTCGCCGGTTTGACCCTCTAGAAAGCGACGCAGGAGACTCAGATGGAGCGCAATCCGGTGGGCAAGCTGCTGCTGTTCGGTGCGACCGGCGACCTCGCCAAGCGAATGCTGCTGCCCTCGCTGTACGGGCTACACGCCGACGGCCTGCTGCCCGCCGGGCTGACGATCACCGGCTCGGCCCGCAGCGACCTCAACGACGACGCCTTCCGCGACGTCACGCGCAAGGCGCTGGACGAGTTCCTGCCGGCCGACCGCAAGGACGCGGGCGCGATCGACAGTTTTCTCCAGCGGCTCCAGTTCCAGCCGGCCGACCTGTCGGACCCGAACAGCTTCCAGCCGCTCGCCGACAAGATCGGCGACGTCACCGGTGGCCTTGCCATCTATCTGTCCACCGCGCCGTCCTTGTTCGAGCCAGCGGTGAAGGGACTCGAGAGCGTCGGCCTCGCCGGTGACACGGTGCGGATCGGGCTGGAGAAGCCGCTCGGCTACGACCTCGAGTCGAGCCGGGAGATCAACGACACCGTCGCCTCCGCCTTCCCGGAGGACCGCATCTTCCGGATCGATCACTATCTCGGCAAGGAGACGGTGCAGAACATCCTGGCGCTGCGCTTCGGCAATTCGATGTTCGAGCCGATCTGGAACGCCACCGGGATCGACAACGTCCAGATCACGATCGCCGAGACGGTCGGGCTCGAGGATCGCGCCGGTTATTACGAGGGGGCGGGCGCGCTGCGCGACATGGTCGCCAACCACGTGCTCCAGCTGGTCGCGCTGATCGCGATGGAGCCTCCCGCGCTGTACGACGGCACCGCGATCCGCGACGAGAAGGCCAAGGTGTTCCGCTCGCTACGCCACATGAAGCCGGAGGAGGTGCAGGGCTATACCGTCACCGGCCAGTATGAGGAGGGCGCGGTCAGCGGCAAGGTCGTGCGCGGCTACGATTCCGAGCTCGGCTATGATAGCGACGTCGAGACCTTCGTCGCGATCAAGGCGTTCGTCGACAATTGGCGCTGGCAGGGCGTGCCCTTCTACCTGCGCACCGGCAAGCGCATGGCCAAGCGCCGCAGCGAGATCGCGATCCAGTTCAAGCCGGTGCCGCACTCCATGTTCTCGGGCCGGGGGGGACTGCTCCAGCCCAACAAGCTGATCATCCGCCTCCAGCCCGAGGAATATATCCAGCTGCTGGTGATGACCAAGGAGCCGGGGCTCGATCGCGAGGGGATCAAGCTGCGCGAGGTGCCGCTCAATCTGAGCCTCGACGCGCAGTTCGCAGGCTCGCGCCGCCGCATCGCCTATGAGCGGCTGCTGCTCGACCTGATCGAGGGCGACCAGACCTTGTTCGTCCGCCGCGACGAGGTCGAGGCGCAGTGGAAGTGGATCGACGCGATCCGCTCCGGCTGGGCAGCCGCGCAGACCAAGCCGAAACATTATGCCGCTGGCACTTGGGGCCCCGCCGGCGCGATTGCGCTGACCGAGCGCGACGGCGTGAGCTGGCACGACGATTGAGATGTTCGGTGTTCCTGCGCAGGCAGGAACACCGTGTGGTCGGGCGGCGCGATCGTGGCTCTGTGCTCCTGCGTTTGCAGGAGCACGGCTCGCTCACATGGCTAGCGTCCCGGCGGACGCCGGGGCGTAGGTGGGAAGGCCCCACCGAGACTCGCCACCACCTACCCAACTGGACCCCGGCGTTCGCCGGGGTGGCGCCTCGTGTGAGGCCGCTTGCTAGGCTCTAACCTCAGCGCTCATCGCATTGCTCGGTTGACCTGACCGAACTTCCTGCGAAAGCAGGGCCCCGACCCTGCCGGCGGTACCCGCGCGGCGACCAGCGCGGCCCCGAGCGCCGCGACGGAGAGAGACATGACCGAAATTGAATGGTGGGAATATGACGACGCGGCCGAGCTGGCCGATGCGGTCGCGGGCGACATCCAGTTCGTCATCGAGAGCGCGATCGACGCGCGCGGCTCCGCGGTGATCGCGCTGGCGGGCGGCAAGACCCCCCTGCCCGCCTATGAGAAGCTGGCGCAGGCCAAGCTCGACTGGAAGCGTGTGACGATCATTCCCGGCGACGAGCGCATCGTCCCGCTCGGCGACCCGCTCTCCAACGTCACCGCGCTGGGCAAGATCTTCATTCCGAAGGGCGCGCGCGTGATGCCGATCGTGCCCAAGGCGACGGACGACTATAAGGCCGCGGGCCGCTCCGCCGACGCGCTGATGCAGGACCTGCACTGGCCGCTCGACCTCTGCGTGCTCGGAGTCGGCGGCGACGGCCACACCGCCTCCATCTTCCCCGGCCCCGATTATGACGAGGCGCTCAACGGGCCGAAGGAGCGCCGCGCGCTCGGCGTTATGCCCGATCCGCTGCCGCCCGAGGCGCCGGTGGCGCGCGTCACGCTCAGCCGCCAGGCGATCGCCACCGCGCGCGCGCTGCTGATCGCGGTGACCGGCGACGCGAAGCGCAAGGTGATCGAGGACGCCATCAAGGAAGGCGCGGGCTCGCCCTATCCGATCGGTCGCGTGCTCGCCGACGTCGAGCTGCCCGTCGACATCCACTGGGCCGCCTGAGCCGCCCACACATACGTATTCCGACCTCGCGGGACTTGAGTGCGGCAGGGCCCTGCCGCACAACCGCGCCGCCGCGCGACGACCCGCCCGAGCCGAAGGTAGCAGCATGAATCCAGCCGTCAGCGCCGTCACCGACCGGATCGTCGAGCGCTCGCGCCCGACCCGTCAGGCGTATCTCTCGCTGATCGAGCGCGAGCGTGACGGCTGGATCGGCCGCCCGCGGCTCGGCTGCGCCAATCTCGCGCACGCTTATGCCGGCACGCCCGAGGACCGCGAGGCGATGACGACGCGGCACGAGGCGATGAACATCGGCCTCGTCACCGCCTACAACGACATGCTCTCCGCGCACGCGGTCTATTACCGGTATCCCGAGCAGATGAAGGTGTGGGCGCGCGAGGTCGGCGCCACCGCGCAAGTGGCGGGCGGCGTACCCGCGATGTGCGACGGCGTGACCCAGGGCTATGCCGGCATGGAGCTGTCGCTGTTCAGCCGCGACACGATCGCGCTCAGCACCGCGGTCGCGCTGAGCCACGGCACCTTCGAGGGCGCGGCGCTGCTCGGCATCTGCGACAAGATCGTGCCCGGCCTGTTAATGGGGGCGCTGCGCTTCGGTCACCTGCCGATGATCCTGATCCCCGGCGGCCCGATGCCGTCGGGCCTGCCCAACAAGGCCAAGGCGGCGGTACGCGAGCGCTTCGCCGAGGGCCAAGCCACACGCGACGAACTGCTCGACGCCGAGATCCAGGCCTATCACACGCAAGGCACCTGCACCTTCTACGGCACCGCCAACACCAATCAGATGATGATGGAGGTGATGGGCCTGCACATGCCAGGCGCCGCCTTCGTCAACCCGGGCACGAAGCTGCGCCAGGAACTCACCCGCGCCGCGGTCCACCGGCTTGCCGCGATCGGGGTGCACGGCGACGACTATCGCCCGCTCGGCGTCTGCGTCGACGAAAAGGCGATCGTCAACGCCGCGGTGGGGCTGCTCGCCACCGGCGGCTCGACCAATCATCTGCTCCACCTGCCCGCGATCGCGCGCGCGGCGGGGATCGTGATCGACTGGGAGGATTTCGACCGGCTCTCCGCCGCGGTGCCGACGGTGGCGCGGGTCTATCCCAACGGCTCGGCCGACGTGAACGCATTCGAGGCGGCGGGCGGCATGCCCTTCGTGATCCGCGAGCTGATCGGCGCAGGCTATCTCCACCGCGACCTGATGACCGTCGCGGGTGACGATCTCGCCGCGTATGGCGAGCGACCGGTGATCGAGGGCGAGAAGCTGGCGTGGGAGCCGGTGGCGGCGAGCGGCGACGAGAGCATCCTGCGTCCCGCCGACCGCCCGTTCGCACCCGACGGCGGCATGCGCATCCTTCAGGGCAACATCGGCCGCGCCTGCATCAAGGTATCCGCGGTCGAACGCGAGCGCTGGGTGATCGAGGCGCCCGCGCGCGTCTTCGCCGATCAGCTCGACGTGCTCGCCGCCTTCCGCAACGGTGAATTGGAGCAGGACGTCGTCGTCGTGGTCCGCTTCCAGGGACCGCGCGCCAACGGCATGCCCGAGTTGCACAAGCTCACCCCACCGCTGGGCGTGTTGCAGAACCGCGGCTTCAAGGTGGCGCTGGTCACCGACGGGCGCATGTCGGGGGCGAGCGGCAAGGTGCCGTGCGCGATCCACTGCTCGCCCGAGGCGCTGGGCGGCGGCGCGATCGGACTGATCCGCGATGGCGACCTGATCCGTGTCGACGCCGAAGCTGGCACGCTCACCGCGCTGGTCGACGCGGACGAGTGGGCGGCGCGCACGCCCGCCGCGGCGCCGCCGCCCGCCAGCGGCATGGGGCGCGAGCTGTTCGGCCTGTTCCGCGGCCTGGCCGACGAGGCGGAGAAAGGTGCCAGCGCGATACTGGCGGGCGCCGGATTGTAGTAGCGGAAGACCCTCTCCCGCGGGAAGAGGGTCGCGAGCGCGGCACCGCGACACGCGTCGCGGCGACCGGCGGCCCGCGCGGCGGGGAGAGGGAGAAGAGCATGCAGATCGTATCGGTGGACATCGGTGGCACCCACGCCCGCTTCGCGATCGCCGAGGTGGACAAGGGCCGTGTCCTGTCGCTCGGCGAGCCGGTGACGCTCAAGACCGCCGAGCACGCCAGTCTTCAGACCGCCTATGAGGCATTCCGCGCGCGTCAGGGCGGCACGCTGCCGTCTGCGGCGGCGATTGCGGTTGCCTCGCCCATCACGGGCGACGTCATTCGCCTGACCAACAACCCTTGGGTGATCCGCCCTTCGCTCATCCCCGAGCGGCTCGGCGCCGAGCAATGGACGATCATCAACGATTTCGGCGCGATCGGCCATGCCGTGGCGCAGCTGCCAGCGCACGACTTCGAGCATATCTGCGGGCCAAACATCAATCTGCCCGATGAGGGCATCACCACCGTCTGCGGCCCAGGCACCGGACTCGGGGTAGCGCAGGTGCTGCAGCAGCAGGGCCGCTACTGGGTGCTGCCGACCGAGGGCGGCCATATGGACTATGCCCCGCTCGACGGCATCGAAGACGCCATCCTCAAGCGGCTGCGCAAGACCTACACCCGCGTCTCGGTTGAGCGGATCGTCGCCGGACCGGGTATCGTCGCGATCTACGAGACGCTCGCAGACCTCGAGGGGCGCGCGGTACTCCGCCGCGACGACAAGGCGATCTGGACCGAGGCGCTGGAGGGCACCGACTCGATCGCGCTCGCCGCGCTCGACCGCTTCTGCCTTGCGCTCGGCGCGGTTGCGGGCGACCTCGCGCTGGCGCACCTCGCCAAAGGCGTGGTGATCGCGGGCGGGCTGGGGCTGCGGATCAAGGACAAGTTGCTGCGCTCGGGCTTCGACCAGCGCTTCGTCGCCAAGGGCCGGTTCCAGTCTATGATGGCGGCGATCCCGGTCAAGCTTATCACCCATCCGCAGCCCGGCCTGTTCGGCGCCGCGGCGGCTTTCGCGCAGGAGCATCAGTGAGACCATGAGCGACATCGAGACCGTGATGCGCACCAGCCCGGTGATCCCGGTGCTGGTGATCAAAGACGCCGCGCAGGCGCGCGGGCTGGCTGAGGCGCTGGTCGCCGGCGGGCTCAAGGTGCTCGAGGTGACGCTGCGCACCCCCGCCGCGCTCGACGCGATCCGCGCGATGAAGGAAGTGCCCGGCGCGATCGTCGGCGCGGGCACCGTCGTCACCGCCGAGCAGGTGGCGCAGGTGAAGGACGCGGGCGCCGAGTTCATCGTCTCGCCGGGCCTGTCGCAGAAGCTGGGCGAGACGATCCTGGCGAGCGGCATCCCCTGGCTGCCCGGGATCGCCACGGCGGGCGACATCATGCGAGGGCTGGACATGGGGCTCTCGCATTTCAAGTTCTTCCCGGCGGAGACGAGCGGCGGGATCAAGGCGCTCAAGGCGCTGGCGGCGCCCTTCTACCAGTGCCGCTTCTGCCCGACGGGTGGCATCACCGAGGCGAGCGCGCCCGACTGGCTCGCGCTCGATCCGGTGCTGTGCGTTGGCGGCAGCTGGGTTACCGAGGGCACGCTGCCCGAGATCGAGGCGCGCGCGCGCGCGGCAGCGGGGCTGGCGCGGTAGGCCGGTCTAGGATTGACGGGAGGCGCGCTGGTCGCAGTTAGGGCCCCCGCCTCCGCCTTCCGTCATCCCGACTTGGTCCGGGATCCATGGTGCCCAGTACCTATCGGCGCGTGAGTACGCGGGCCAGTGGATCCCGGACCAAGTCTGGAATGGCGGTGGCGGGAGCGGAGAGGCTGCGTTCGCCATGGCGACCCTGCCGCCCCACGAGATCGCCTTTGATGCGCGCCGCTCAACGTAACACGGCGCACCTCCGCGGTTACGCGCGCCCGATCAGCCGCCGCGCGATCCGGTCCGCCACCTCGGCGGTCGGGTCGCCCGTCGCCTCGGCCTCGTCCCACACCTGGTCGAGCCGGCCCGGGATCTGCGCGATCCGCGCCATCACCTCGGCCTCGTCGCCGTGGCCGAGATACTCGAGTCCGACGTTGATGATCCCGCCCGCGTTGATGACATAATCCGGCGCGTAGACCACCCCCGCTTCGTGCAGCCGCCGCCCGTCCGCCGCAGTGGCGAGCTGGTTGTTGGCACCGCCCGCCACGATCTTCGCGCTGAGCGCAGCGATCGACTGTTCCGTCAGGATCGCGCCGAGCGCGTTGGGGCTGACGATGTCGACGTCGGCGCGGAGGATCGCCTCGGGTGCGACCACCGTCGCGCCCAGCTCGGCCGCGAGCCGCTCGGCGCGTGCCTGGTCGACATCGGCGAGCGTCAGCACCGCACCGTCGCGCGCGAGCAGCTTGGCGAGTCCACCACCGACCGAGCCGAGCCCCTGAATCGCGACCCGCACGCCGCGCACGTCGTCGCTGCCCAGTCCGCGCTTGGCGGCGGCGCAGACACCGAGATAGACGCCATGCGCGGTGTACGGCCCGGGATCGCCGCCCGCTGCGCCCTGCGCCACGGGCAGGCCGGAGACGTAGCGCGTTTCCTCGGCGATCAGCTTCATCCGCGCCTCGGACATGCCGACGTCCTCGGCGGTGACGTAGCGACCGCCGAGCGACTCGACCGCGCGGCCGAAGGCGCGCAGCTGCGCCTCGCTGATCGTCTCGCCCGGCCGCGACGCGAGCACCACGCCCTTGCCGCCGCCAAGCGCCAGCCCCGCCATCGCGTTCTTGTAGCTCATCCCGCGTGACAGTCTCAGCGCGTCGGTCAGCGCGCGCGAATCGTCGGCATAATGCCAGAAGCGCACGCCACCAGCGGCCGGCCCGAGCGCGGTCGAGTGGACCGCGATCACCGCCTTCAGCCCGGAAGCCGGATCGGCGAACAGGTGAAGCCCCTCATGGGCGTCGAAATCGGGATAGTCCCACAGCGAGGTCATCACGCCTCCGTCAAGCGCAGCAGATAATTACCGCGAAGCGCAATATTCGTAGCCGGCGGTCTGCGCCAGCGTGAAATGCACAAGGGGGGGAAATGGGGCGACCGACGGGACTTGAACCCGCGACCCTCGGTACCACAAACCGATGCTCTAACCAACTGAGCTACGATCGCCGCGAAGGCCGGTCCCCTAGCGGGGCGTGTGGCCCCTCGTCAAGGCGCTCAGAATCTTCCTTCCACCGCGAAGGTGCGAGCGGCGCCGTTGGCGACGAAGCCGCCGGCGTCAAGCCGCGCTGCGATGGTCGGGTCGGTCGGTACCAACGTCAGCTCGGCGCGATAGCGTCCGTCCGGCCACAGCCGCAGGTTGACGCCCTCGCCCGCGCCGCTGCTCAGCGGCAGCAGCAGCGCGCCTCCGTCACAGCGCGCCGCACCGCTAATCGCGCCGGGCAGCGGCTGGCCGAGGAACTGCCCCGACAGCGTCGCGCGCACGCGCCCCTCGGCCTGCTCGCAGGTTGAATCAACGAAGCGCACGGTGACGTCGTCGAGGTCGAGCGCGGTCACCGGCAGCGGGCGGAAGGCGTTGCCGGGGGTCAGCGGCCCGCGCGCGCCGATAATCGCGGCGCGGTTGCGCGCCAGCTCGACCGTGCCCGACAGCTGGCGCGACGGATCGGCGCTCGCCCCCGCCAGCGCGATGCGCGCGCGCCCGATCAGCAGCGCCAGCGGCGACACGCCGGCGTCGA
Source organism: Sphingomonas phyllosphaerae (assembly GCF_029623345.1). Classification (GTDB taxonomy): domain Bacteria; phylum Pseudomonadota; class Alphaproteobacteria; order Sphingomonadales; family Sphingomonadaceae; genus Sphingomonas; species Sphingomonas phyllosphaerae_C. Next base: position 257,435 of record NZ_JAPYKH010000003.1, on the reverse strand, counting down.
GGTCGCCCAGCGCGATGTCACCGAAGCGCGCCTCCACCAGCCGGCCCGACCAGAGGCTGCCGGTCACCTCCCGCGAGGTGAAACCCTGCGCGTCGAGCCCGGCCCAGCCGAGCGCCAGACGCATCGGCAGGAAGACCAGCACCGCTAGCGCGAACAGTGCGATGAAGAGCGCGCGGCGCCCGGTGGCGAGACGGATCCGCATCACTCGCCTCGCTGGCGCAGGCTGAGCTGCGCAGTGACGCTGCCCGCACCGCTGCCGGTGACGCTGAGCGAGTCGATCAGGATGCCCTCCTGCTCCAGTCCGGCGACCCAGCGCATCAGCGCTCCGGCGCGCGCGCTCGTGATCGAGGTGCGCACCTGATCGGGCGCGACCACGTCGAGCGAGGCCAACGCCAAGCCTGCCGCATCGGCGCGCGCGCGCACCACGTCGGCGAGCGAGCCGCCGAGCGCGGTGGCGCCACGACGCTGCAACCCCTTCACTTGCGCGAGCCCGCTCTGCGCCGCGCCCAGCCGCACCACCGCGTCGGTATAGCGCGCGCGCGACGACGAGAGGCCGTTGCGCACCGGCAGGATCACCGCCGCCCAGACGAGCGTGACGATGAGCAGCACGGCCATCACCGCGATCAGCCGCCGCTCGCGCAGCGAGCGCGACTCGAACCAGGCGCGCGCCGCGTTCACGGCCGCACCGTCATGTCGCCGGTGAGCCGGTTGTTGGCCTGCTGGAACACGCTCGACTCCACCGTGAAGCCCGCGCCGGCGAGCCGCTGCTTGATCGTATTGGCCTGCGCCTCGCCGGCGAGCGACAACGACACGTGCAGCGATCCGTTGGGCTCGAACTGAAGCGCGGTGATCTCGCTCTCCGGCACGGCGTCGACGATCGCATAGACCGCTGCGGCGGTGCGGGTGAAGCCCTGCCCCGGCCCGCGCAGCCGCATCAGCCGCTCGCCGAGCAGCCGCGCCGGGTCGCCCGCGTTCGCCCCACGTGGCAGCGCCTGGCGCGCCACCGTGTCGGCCCGCGCCTCGATCGCGTCGGCGCCGAAGGAATAGCGCAGGATGCGCACCAGATCGATCGCCAGCGTGGCGAGCAGGATGCAACCGACCAGCACCGCGATGCGGCGCAGCAATGCCCAGTCGACCGCGCGCTGACGCCGCCGAGCGAACGCACCCTGGCGCAGGTCGATCGCCGGCGCGGCAATCGCGGCGACCGCGGCGTGGCGCACCGCGTCGCGCGCGAGTGGCGCGGGGCGCTCGCCCCCGGTGATCAGCTCGGTGAGCAGCGGCTCGTCGGCCCAGCCGCTGGTGCGGCCGCGCACCACCCGCTGTCCCGGCAGGTCGGCCGCCACATAGCCGTCCTCCGGTGCTGGCAGCAGCAGCGGGGCCGGAATGATCGCGCCCGGATCAATCCCGGCGCGCGCGAGCGCCTCGAGCCAGCCTCGCATCAGCGCCGGCGCCACCACCGCGATCGCGCGCTCCCCGCCCTTCTCGCCGCCGACCGCGACGTGGAGCTCCCCCGCCGGCTCGGCGGTGGCGTCGCCGACCACCACGCGCGCCGCGGCGAGCGCCTGCGCCGGCGAACGCGCGGGCAGTTCGGCCCAGTGGAGCGTCACCGCGTCGGCGGGGGCCACCGCGATCACCGGCACCTCCTCGTCACGCGCGGGAACGCCCTCGCCCTCGCGCTCGACGCGATCGTCGCGGATCCGCCACCAGCGCCACGGCTGGTCCTCGGCGGCGGGAAGGAAGAGGAGCGTGGCAGCAGTCATGGCGCATCCCCCCATTGCCGCGTCACGAGCCGGACGGGAAGGGTCCGCGCGTCGATCAGTCCCCGTTCGTGCAACTCGGCGGCACCGAGCGTCACGTCGACCTGCAGCGCGAACCACACGGTCTTCACGCTGGTCGACTGCTGCGCCGACGTCTGCGAGGCACCGCCGCTCTGGGTCGACAGCTGCGCCCACATTTGGCCCACCTGCGACCAGCCATCGGGCGGCCGGCGCAGCAGCACGCCCTGCGCCGCCTCGACGCTGAGCGACTCTCCCACCAGCATCGCCAGCAGCGGCGCCTGCTCGGGCAGCAGGGTGTTGACGTTAAAGACGTTCCGCTGCGCCAGCGGCAGGGTACAGACATAGGGTCGCAGCGCGCGATACACCTCAGCGGTAACGCCGCGGACTGCGCGCAGCTCGCTTACGTCCGCCATCAGCACGCCCGCGGTGCGATAGCCGCGATAATCGTTGTCTTCGGCGCCGCCGGGAAGCGGGCTGTCGTCGCTGTCGATCCAGTCCGCCGCCGCGGCCGCGACGCGGTCGCCATCGGGCACACGCAGCAGCCGCGCGAGCCGCTGCAATTGCTGGAGCGACTCGATGTTGACGGCGTAGCTGCCGTCCGGCGCGCGCAGGACAAGGCTGTTGAGGTTGAAGCAATTGCCGCCGTCGGTGACGCGCGCGGTCGCGGAGCCGCCCGCGATCGGCAGCCCGAACGGCCGCCCGCTCCATCCCCCCGTCAGCGCGACCCGATCGCGCGCCTGGCTCAGCAGCGAGGTCACGCGCGTGGTCGCCAGCGTCTCGGCGGCGTAGGCGTAGCCGCGCGCGCCGTCGAGCGCGACCGCGTTGGCGGCCAGCCGGGTCGACAGCCGCAGCCGCTCGAGCGCGCTCGCCGCCATGACGGAGATCACCGCGACGAGCAGCAGCACGGTCAGCAGCGCCGCGCCGCGCTCACCGTGCCGCATCGCTGCCTCCCGGCATCCGCGCCGGCGCCCCCGCCCCCGGCGACATCGTGCCGCCGCCCACGGCATCGCCCGGCGCTCCGCTGCCGTTCTCCTGCACCCGCCCCGCGCCGGTGCCAACGAGAAACAACAGCCGGTACAACCGCGAGTCGGCGCGGGTCACGACCAGCTCGACCGCCTGGGGCAGCGCCGCGCGCGGGTTGCCCTGCCACGTGTCGCTCCAGGCGCCGCGATAGCGGAAGCGCAGCTGCACCGTGCGCACACGGTCGAGCAGCAAGGCGGGCGGCAGCGGCGCCGCGCCGTCGAGCGCCGGATAGGCGACTCGTTCGAGACCGTCGCCGGCGAGGCGATATTCCACCTTCTGCACCTCGGCACGCGGTGCCTGATCGGGATTGCTCCAGCCGGCGCGGACCAGCCGCAGCAGCGGCGTCGCGGCGGCGTCGCCGCTGAAGGCGGGCAGCAGCACGCCGTTCACGTCGCGCGTGTTGCGATCCTGTGCCTGGGCAAGGTCGGCGGTGAGGATCGAGGAGAGCCGGCTCAGCGCGCCGGTGTCATCGAGCGCGGCCGCGCTGGCACCCTGTGCGCGCACGCTGAAGGCGAGCAGCGCGACCCCGGCGGCCGCGATCATGCCAAAGATCATCAGCGCGATCATCACCTCAACCAGGGTGAATCCGGCGTCGCGACGCGCGCTCATCCCGCCACATCCACGGAAAGCGCGGGCGCTGGCGGGCGCACCATCGTCATGCGGCCGAGCACCGCGCCGCCGCGGTCGCTGACGCTGACGTCGACCCGCATCACGTCGCCGTCGCCGAGCGGCTGTACCTCGCGCACCCAGGTCCAGGCGCGGCCGCCATTCTGCTCCACGCCGGAGGAGCGCCCGCGCACCGGCGGCTCGGCGTCGGTCACCGCCTCGATCGCAACGTTGCGCGCCACCGCCTGCGCCAGCAGGGTCGCCGAGAGGATGCCGGTCGAGCGGATCGTCTGCCCCTCCAGCCGGATCAGCGCGAGCGCGGCGAGGCTGAACACGGCCAACGCCACCATGATCTCGATCAGCGTGAAGCCGCGCTCAGCCCGCGACATGCGCGCGCCCGTCGGGCTCGATCACGACGTCGGTGCGCGCGCCCTCGCGCGTCAGCGTGATCGTGAGCGGGCGGTCCGCCAGTCCGGTGGTGTCGAAGGTGACGCGCTCGCGCACCAGCCCCGCCGCGGCGGTACCGGGCCGCCACTGCTCGACCCCGAGCGGCGGCTCCATCGGCGACCAGCGCCCGCCGCGCCACTGATCGAAGCCGTAGCCGGTCTCGGTCACCCACAGGCTTACGGGGCGCGACTCGATGATCGCCGCATCGTGCGCGCTGCGCGCGCGGACGGCGAAGCGCGTTGCCTCATCGGCGAGGCGGCCCCGCGTGTCGGGCATCGCCAGCACCGCCGCAGCGGAGGCGAGGCCGATCACGGTGATCACGACCATGAGCTCGATCAGGGTGAAGCCGCGTGAGGCAGGCGCAGGGACGTGGCGGTGCGCGCCCGCGGCCCCTGCCCTAGCGACCGCCTCCTGCTCTACCGTCATCCCGGACTTGGCCCGGGATCGACCGTGCCGCAGGCGCCGAAACTTCGCGTCGCGCGGATGGGTGGATCCCGGACCAAGTTCGGGATGACAGAGTGGTTCGAGGGGGCGAGAAGCCACGGCACGCCGAACGCAACGCGCCTGCCGTCGCCCCACCCGCACCGGGCCGCGCCTATTGCCAGGAGCCGATATCGGCATCGATCCCCTCGCCGCCGTCCTTGCCGTCGGCACCCAGCGTCCACACGTCGGCGGCACCGTGCTGCCCCGGCGAGGCGTAGAGATATTCGCGACCCCACGGGTCCTTGGGCAGCTTCTTGACGTAACCGCCCGCCTGGTAACGCGCGGCGTCGGCACCGGCTGGCGCCGTCACCAGCGCCTGAAGACCCTGCGACGTCGTCGGATAGCCGCCGACCTGGAGCCGGTACAGCTCCAACCCCTGCTCGATCGTGGCGATGTCGGCCTTTGCCTTCTGGATCCGCGCGGTGTCGCCCGAGGGCAGCACGTTGAGCGCGACGATCGTGGCGAGCAGGCCGATGATCACGATCACCACCATCAGCTCGACGAGGGTGAAGCCGTTCTTCTTCTTGCGGCGCTGGGTTTGTTCGTTGTGCATCAAGGGTCTCACTGGCCGGCCAAGGTGTTGAGCTGGAGGATCGGAAGCAGGATCGACAGCACGATCGTGGCGACGATCGCACCCATCACGACGATGATCAGCGGCTCGAGCAGCGACAGCGCCGTGGCGGTGAAGCGGTCGAACTCGCGCTCGAGATAGTCGGCGGCGCGCTCGAGCATCTCATCCAGCCGCCCCGCCGCCTCGCCGCTGGCGGCGAGATAGACCAAGAGCGGCGGGAACACGCCGGTGCGCCGCATCGCGGTGGAAAGGCTGCCACCACCGCGGATCGACTCCGTGATCTCGTCCGACGCGGCCTTGAGCCGCCGGTTGTGAATCGTTACCGCGGTCAGAGCCAGCCCCTCGAGCAGCGGCAGCCGGCTCGCCACCATGGTCGAGAGTGTGCGTGCGATCCGCGCCGCGTGAAGGTCGCGCAGCAGCCGCCCGATCAATGGCACGCGCAGCAGCCAGGTGTCGAAGGCGAGCCGGATCGGCGGCTGTCGGAGCGCCAGCACCGCGCCGCCGACAGCCGCGACCACGATCAGCAGCAGCAGCCACCACCAGCCGACCAGCAGGTCGGACAAGGCGATGATCATGCGCGTAAGCAGCGGCAGCTGCTGGCCGACAGTGTCGAACTGCTCGACCACCTGCGGCACCACGAAGGTCATCAACGCGATCACCACGCTGAACGCCACCGCCGACAGCACGCTAGGATAAGCCATGGCGGTCAGCAGCTTGCCGCGGATCTCCGCCTGGCGCTCGAGCAAGGTGGAGAGCCGCTCCATGATTTCGGGCAGCGTCCCCGAGCTCTCGCCCGCGGCGACCATCGCGCGGTACAAGGGTGGGAAGCTCTTCGGTTCGCGTGCCATCGCGTCGGCGAGCCGGCGGCCCTCGACCACGCCGGTGTGCACGGTCTGCACGATTGCGCGCACGCTCTCCTGCTCGGTCTGGCGCGTGATGGTGCGGAGCGACTCCTCCAGCGGCGACACGCGGTTGAGCGTGGCGAGCTGGCGCGTGAACAGCGTCAGCTGCTTGCCCGACATCTTGGCCCGGCCGAGCTCGAGCCCGAAGAGCGGGCGCTGGCGCGTCGCGGGCGCGCTGCCGGGCTCGATGCGGACGACGTAGAGGCGACGGCGGTCGAGCGCTGCGCGCGCGGCGGCGACGTCCGCCGCGGCGACATGCCCGCGCGTCTCGTTGCCGCGCGTGTCGATCGCGAGATAGTCGAAGTCAGCCACGGGGGCGGGCCGAAGCGCGGAGCCGGTAGCCGCCGAAACATGAGGAAGCCATCCCACCCCTACCGCCATCCCCGCGCAGGCGGGGATCCAGACGCGCGGACCTTCGTGACAGAACCGCCACGTCAGCGTATCTGGTTCCCCGCGTCTGCGGGGATGACGGCGGTGGTGCGAGAGAACGGCCGGCCGGATCACGCATCGGCGATGGCCGCCTCGGCGGCGTCGGCGTTCTCGCTGCGCGACACGCGCACCGCTTCTTCCGCGGTGGTCTGGCCGTTCTTGACCAGCCGGCGCGCCGCGATCGCGAGCGTGTCGCCGTGCGCGAAAGCGTGGCGCGCAATCGCGTCCTCGTCGACGCCGTCGTTGATCATGCGGCGCACCACCGCGTCGACGCGCACCGCCTCGAACACGCCGATGCGGCCGCGGAAGCCGGTGCGGTTGCACTGCTCGCAGCCGACCGCCTCGTACACGGTTGCGCCCGGGTCGACCCCGAGCAGCGGCGCCACCGTCTCGCTCGCGCGCACCGCGTGGCGGCAGTTGGTGCACAGCCGCCGCACCAGCCGCTGCGCGATCACCGCGCGCAAGGTCGAGGCGAGCAGGAAGGGTTCGACCTTCATGTCGCGCATGCGCGTGATCGCGCCGACCGCGTCGTTGGTGTGGACGGTGGAGAGCACGAGATGCCCGGTGAGCGAGGCCTGGACCGCGATCTCGGCGGTCTCGCGGTCGCGGATCTCGCCGACCATCACCACGTCGGGGTCCTGGCGCAGGATCGCGCGCAGCCCGGCGGCGAAGGTGAGCCCGACCTTGCTGTTGACCTGCGTCTGCCCGACGCCCTCGACCGCATATTCGACCGGGTCCTCGACCGTCAGAATATTGCGGCTGCCGTCGTTGAGCAGGCGCAGCGCGCCGTACAGCGTCGTCGTCTTGCCGCTGCCGGTGGGGCCGGTGACGAGCACGATGCCGTTGGGCTCGGCGATGATCTCGCGCAGCAGCGCGTACATCGGCGGCGTCATGCCGAGCGCGTCGAGGTCAATGCCTGCATTCTCCTTGTCGAGGATACGCAGCACCACGCGCTCGCCGGCGCGGCTGGGCAGCGTGGAGACCCGAACGTCGAGCAACTTGCCGCCCAGCGTCAGCCCCATGCGACCGTCCTGCGGGACGCGCCGCTCGGCGATGTCGAGCCGCGCCATCACCTTGATGCGGCTCACCACCACCGGGGCGACGTGCGGCGGCATGCGCAGCGTCTCGCGCAGCACGCCGTCGATCCGCATCCGCACCACCAGCCCGGTCTCGTACGGCTCGATATGGATGTCCGACACGCCGTTGCGCGCGGCGTCGGCGATGATGCCGTTGATCAGCCGGATGGCGGGTGCGTCGTCGGCGGTGTCAAGCAGGTCCTCCGCGGTAGGCAGTCCCTCGGCGAGCAGGTCGAGCTCGTCGCCCATGCCGACCGCGGCCGCGGCGGTGGCCTGGCCGTCCATCGCGTAATTGTCGCTGAGCAGCCGGTCGAACGCGGCGACCGGCACCACCGTCACGTCGAAGGCCCGGCCGAGCACGCGCCGCACCTCGATCAGCGCGCGCGGATCGGCGCCCTCGCGCAGCGCCACTTTGGGCGTCCCGACCGTTCCGCCCTGATCGAGCACGACGCCGAACTTGCGCGCGAAGGAGTAAGGCAAAGCCGCCGGCGGCAGCACCGCGGGCGGCACCGTCACCCCATCACCGGGCGGCGGCAGCGGCGCGGCGACGGCGTCGATCTCGGCTCCGGTGCGCACGATCACTTGCGCCTATCTCCTCCGGGGATGACGGTGGTGGAGTTGCGATAGACCGGCACCGCCACGCGCGGGTCCTCGATGCTGCCGGGTTGGCCCGCCGGCGGCAGCGGCGGCGCGGCGCCCATATAATCCCGCACCAAGGTGTCGATTGAGGGCTCGGACAGGGGTTCCTGCGCCGCCTGCTGGAGGCGGAGATAACCGTAGCGCTGCTCGGTGACGCGGCGGTTGTCGGCCGCACTGCGGATCACGGTCGGGCGGATGAAAATCATCAGGTTGGTCTTAGACCGAGTTTTGGCGCGCGACTTGAAGAGATTCCCCAGCACCGGGATGTCACCAAGCAGCGGGATCTTCTCGATTGTGCGGCGCTCCTCGTCGGAGAGCAGCCCGCCGATCACGCCGATCGCGCCGTCGTCGACGGTCAGCACCGTTTCGACCTCACGCTTGTTGAGGATCAGGTCGGAGTTGTTGCTCGACACCGGCCCCGCGATCGAACTGACCTCGAGATGGAGGTTCATCTTGATCGTGCCCGATGAGTTCACCTGCGGCCGCACGTCCAGTCCAATGCCGACATTCTGCCGCTGCGTGGTGCGGAAAGCGTTGTCGAAATTGTTCGACAGCGCCTCGCCGGTGGTGATCGGGATCTCCTGGCCGACGAGGGTGTGCGCCTCCTGGTTGTCGATCGTCATGATCTGCGGCACCTGGAGCAGGTTCGACGTATTGTCCCGCTTCACCGCGTTGATGATCGCACCGAAGATGGTGCTGCCGATCTGCCCGCCGAAACCGCCGAACCCGCCCGACGAGCCGATGATCGACTGGATTGCCGACTGGGTCAGCGTGTCCGAGGGCGTATTGTTGGTTACGGTGGTGGTAACGCCGTTGGCGATCGTGGTGGTGGTCGAGCTCGCCAGCTCACGCGCGCCGATCGCGCCGGCGATCTGGAGGATGTTGGGCGCGGAGTTGCTGAAGGTCGACGCCGCGAAGGCGCCGCCGTCGAGGTTGCCGAGGATGAACTGCGCGCCGAGCTGGTTGACGGTCGAGTCCGACACTTCGGCGACGATCGCCTCGACCAGCACCTGCTGGCGGCGCTGGTCGAGCTGCTTCACCACGTCGGCGAGCTGGCGCTGGATGTCGGCGGGCGCCGCGATCACGATCGCGTTGGCGCCGGCGTAGCGGGTCACCACCGCCGCGGTACGATTGCCCTGGCCGGTGATCGCGGCCTGCTGCGGCTGGCTGCCCGACTGCTGCGTCGTCGACTGGGTCGGGCGCGAGCGCGTCGCGGGCTGCGGCGTCGCGCCCACGCCGGTCGAGCCGGTGCTCGAGCTGCTGAGCCCGGAGCGGGTGAGCGCTTGCTCCTCGATCGCGTCGGGCGCCTGGCCGACGAGCTGCTGGAGCACCGGCAGCAGCTGGTTGGCGTCGGCATTCTCGAGGAAGACGACGCGGATCTCGGTGGCGTTGCGCGCGCTCTGGTCAAGTTCGCGCGCCAGGGCCGCCAGCCGTGCGACGGTCTGCGGGTCGCCGCGCAGCGCCACCGCGTTGGAACTCTCGATCGCCACCGCCGAAGCGCCCCCGCCGGGAGACGCGGCGCCGCCGCTTCCGCCGATCAATCCCTGCAGAGCGGTCGCGACCTCGCTCGCCCGCGCGTTTTTGAGCGGGATGATGCGCGTCGCCGACGTGTCTGAATCGATCCGCCGCACGACCTCGCGCACGCGGCGGACATTGTCTGCGAAGTCGACAACCACCAGGCTGTTGCCGCCGCGATTGGCGGTCACCGACCCTTGCGCGCTGACCAACGGGCGAACGGTGTCGACTGCCTGCGCGGCGTCGACCGAGCGCAGCCGGATAATCTCGGTTACGAGCTGGTTGCGCGGCGCGCCCGCGACGCCGACTTGTCCCGGCTGGCTCGCCGCATTGTCGATCGGCTGGACGCGGAAAGCGCCGTTGGCGCTCGGTACCGCGACCAGGCCATTGGCGCGCAGCGTCGAAAGGAACACTTCCAGATATTCGGAGCGCGACAGTGGCCGGTCGGTGACCACGGTCACCTTCCCCTGGACGCGATTGTCGATGATGAAGGTGCGCCCGGTCACCTTCGCGGCGTCGGCGATGAAGGCGCGGATGTCAGCGTCGCGCACGTTGAGCGTGGTCTGCGCGAGCGCGGGCTGCGCCGCGGCGGCGATCGCGAGAGGGGCGAGGAGAACGTGAGGACGCTTCATCATTTTACCGGAATGGCGAGCGCGACCGTCTGGCCGTTGCGCTGGACGGTGACGGGGACCGAGCCGCCCGGGGCGCGCTCGCGTGTGAACTGGTCGAGGTCGGCCGGGCCAGAGACCGGACGCCCCGCCACTTGCGTGACAACATCGCCGTCGCGCAGCCCCGAGGCACGGAAGGCGTTGCCGCCCTGCCCGCGCACGGTGAGCCCGATCACGCGGCCGCCCTCGATCTGCGGGATGGCGGTGATGTCGGTGCGCAGCCGGTCGGGCGACATGGCGCCGCCGCCCGCGTCGGAGTCGCGCGCCACGCGCGGGTCCGGGCCGGGCATCGCGGCGGGGGCGGCGCCGGGTGGCGGCACCTCGGCGCTCGGCTTGGTCGACTGATCGAGGAACAGGTCTTCGCGCGCGCCGCCGCGCTCTAGCGTGACGTGGTCGAAGGCGACCCCGCGCAGCACCACACCGGGCACGACCTCCTCGCCGACGCTGACGCTGCGTTGCAATCCATCCGGCCCCGCCAGGATCGCGGCGCCGCGCGCCTGCGCGTCGTCCATCCGCGTGCCGAACAGTGTCAGCTGAAGCGAAGTGACCACCGCTGGTCCCTGCGCCTGCGCGCCGCTGACCCGGTAGAAGGGATCGACGCGGCCGAGCACGCCGGCGGGATCGACCGGGATCGTCGGGCCGGCAGGCACCCAGGCGCCGAGCGGCGACACCGGAGTCACGATCACCCACATCAGCCGGGCGCATTGCACGGCGAGCCCGGCGAGCAGCAGCAGCTCGACGACCGAGTAAGCGTTCACCACCGGCAACCGCCGCAGGATCGCCCGTGCCCGGGCGTCGAACTTTAAACGCATGCGCTCGGCTGAACTCCCTGCGCCACCACGATAACCCTGTTACATCGGCGTCGGCGGCTTGTGTAATATTTCTGTGGCTGGTTCGACTTGCCTCAGGTGGGATATAGCAGACGCATGGCGACCGACCCCGTAATTGCGCGATTGAGTGCGCAGCCGCTGATCCAGCGTGTCCCGTCCCCCAAGCTGACCTTGTTCATTCGGCGAGACTTTCTAAGTCCCGACGAGTGTGCCGCACTGACCGCTCTGATTGACACAGATCGGCGACCCTCCACCATCGCGGACCCGAACGGCGACAACGCCTTCCGCACCAGCGAGACCTGCGACCTGCGCGACGATGACCCGCTCGTCGCCGCGGTCAACCGACGGCTGGCCGCCTTCGCCGGCCTCGATCCACGCCACGGCGAGCCGCTACAGGGGCAGCGCTACGCGGTCGGACAGGAGTTCAAGGCGCACACCGATTATTTCGAGCCGACCGGTACCGATTTCGCGCGCTTCTGCAGCGTCGCGGGCAATCGCACCTGGACGATGATGGTCTATCTTAACGCTCCCGAGGCGGGCGGCGCCACGCGGTTCAAGGCCATCGACAAGACGATCCAGCCCGAGCCGGGTAAACTGGTCTGCTGGAACAACCGCCGTGCCGACGACACCCCCAACCCCGCCACGCTCCACCACGGCATGAAGGTGCGCGCCGGGGTCAAATACGTCATCACCAAATGGTTTCGCGAGCGGCCCTGGATCTAACGGGCGACCGGCATTTGTTTCCGCTGGCCGCCACGACCGATCAGAAGCTCACGCTGGCGCCGAGCGTGAACAGCCGACCCAGCCGGTAGCGGTTGATATCGACCCGATTGCCGCCGTCGAAGGTCTGGAACTCCTGGTAACGCGTTCCCGTTAGATTGCGCGCCTCGGCCTTGATCTCGACCTTCTGCCCGACCAGCTGCACCTGCTGGCGCATCACAAAATCCACCCGGATGCCAGGCTTCTCGATGATATCGGGCTGGAAGCCCGATCCGTCGAGCAAGGACGGGCCGCGATTGGTGACGCGCTCGCTGGCATAGTTGAACAACAAGGTCGCCTGGGTGCCGTTCTCGGTGTCCTCATAGCCGAGCTGCAGGTTGACGAGATGGTCCGACTGGCCGGTGAGTGGCGCGCCGTCGCGGAATAGCGCACGCGCCGGCGCGAAGTTGGCCTGGCAGCCGCCCAGCGTCGTTCCCTCGAGCACGCCGGGCACGCAACTGCCGTCGGCGGTGATTGCCGAGTGGGTCCAGGTATAATTGGCGATCAGCACCGCGCGCTTGCCCGCCATGCCCGCCGAGAGGAAGTCTAGCGGGACGTACTTCTGCGCCTCGACCTCGGCGCCGTACAGCTTAGCCGTGGGCAGGTTGGTGAAGCCGGTCTGGAGCCGCGCGTCGGGCGTCGGAAAGAAGCCGACCTGCTCGATCGGATTGTCGATCCGCTTGTAGAAGCCGGCCAACGTGATCCGCTGGTCGCGCGCGAAGAACCACTCGTAGCGCGCCTCGAGATTGTACAATTCCGAGTCCTTGAGCCGCGGGTTTCCGAAGAACAGGCGGTCCGACTCGAAGTCGCGGAACGCTTGCGGCGCCAGCTCGCGGAACTGCGGCCGCGCGATCGTCTTGGAGGCCGCGAGGCGCAGCTGCTGGTTGCTGGCAAAGTTCCAGGTGAGCGTCGCCGCCGGCAGGAAATAGTCGTTCTTCAGCCGGGTCGAGGTGGCGTTGATCGGGGTGACGCGCTGCGTCGCGGTCTCGTAGCGGACGCCGATGATCGCGCGCAGCCCGTCGAGCGCCTCCGCCTCGACCTGGGCGTAGCCGGCGTGGACGCGCAGCAGCGCGTCATATTCATACGAACCGTTCTGCCCCGCGTCGAAGCGCAGCTGCACTGCCGTGTCCGCCGGGTTGCCCGAGATCGGCGTCGGGCAGCCGTTCACCACGTCGGGCGAGAGCAGATAGTCTGGGCGCAGCAGATTGCACGGGAACGGGATCGCGCCGCCGGTTGCGGTCTGATAGACGAACGGCAGCCGCGTCGAGGTGCGGTCGTTCTGCGAGAAGTAATAACCCGCCGACACCGTCATCGGGCGCTCGCCCGGGATCTTGTAGGCGACGTCGGCTTGGCCCGAGTAGAGATTCTCGTTGAGCTCGCTGAACACCACCGTGGCGAAGCGGTCGAACGCGTTGGTCGCCTGCCACGCGCCCGGGCAGTTGAGCCCACGGTCGCTGACCGGTACGTCGCCGGTCTGGTCGGTCAGGCTGGTGTTGCAGAGATAGATGAATTGGCGCTCATAGGGCGAGTTGCGCTTCGTGTTAGCATAGGCGCCACGCACATCGATCGACAGATCGGTGACCGGCTTGAACTCGCCCACCAGCTGAGTCTCGATCAGCTTGCGCTCGAACCAGTTGGTGTTCTGCTGGAACAGCGGGTTGCCGCTCGAGTTGTTGTACACGGTCGCGCCCGAGGCGCGGCCCTGCTTGAGCGTGTCGTGGATGTAGACATTGGTCCAGCGCACCTTGTTCTCACCGAACTCGGCGCCGAGACCGAGCAGGCCGTTCACGACCGCGCGATTGTCGGTGATCACGGTGTGGAAGTCGTTGCGCAGCGTGCCGTCGACGCTGACCGTGTCCTGCTGCGTCGCGTCGCGCGTGCGCCAGGTGTTCGACACACCGAGGCTGCCGATCAGCCCGACGCGGGTCGCGCCGATATCGCCGGTGACGCCCAGGTCCATGCTGCCGGAGTAATTGGCGGGCGTATCGGTGGTGCGCTGGAGCAACGTGGTCCGAGCGTTGGAGAGCTGAAGCACCTGCGCGCTCGGGATCACGCCGTTGCCGGTGGGCGCCTGCTTGATGAAGTCGGGGACGTTGCGCTCGCCGCCGTCATAGCCGAGCCAGTCGGTCTTGGAGCCGAAATAAGTATAACCGAGCTTTCCGGTCGACTCGGTGTCGATCCCGCCCGAGGCGCCGACGGTGAAGAAGTTTTCGTCGGGGATGGCCTTGGTCGTCAGATTGATGACGCCGCCGCCGAACTCGCCGGGGTAATTGGCGGAATAGGTCTTCTGCACCAACGCCGAGCCGACCACCGTGGTCGGGAAGATGTCGAGCGGAACGGTGCGGCGCAGCGGCTCGGGGCTGGGCAGCGGCGAGCCGTTGAGCAGGGCCGAGGAGTAGCGGTCGCCCAGGCCGCGAACGAAGACATAGCCGTTGCCGACCACCGACAGGCCGGTGACGCGCGTTAGCGCACCGGCGATATCGCCCTCGCCGGTGCGGGCGATGTCGGCGCTGGAGAGGACGCTGACGACCTGCGCGGTGGCGCGGATCGTGTTGGGAATGTTGCGCCCGACGACGACGATGTCGCCGCCGCCGCTGGCGTCGAGGCCCGGCGCGGAGACCTCGGCCTGGGGCTCGTCGGCTGCGGTGTCGGTGCTCTGCTCGGCGCCGGGCGTCGCGGTAGCGGTCGCCTGATCCTGCGTCGTCGGGGCGGCGTCGGGATTGGTGGTCGTGCTCGTCGGCGGTGGGCCGGCGGGCGACGACGTGGTCGGCGCGCCGGTCTGCGGCGCGACCTGCGCCAGCGCCGCGGGGGCGACCAAGGTGGTCGTCAGGAGAAGGAGCGAGGCATAGGTGCGCTGGCGCATGGCGGAAGGTTCCAGTCTTTTTCTATGAGCGGGCCCGGGGCGGCGCTGCGAGGCGCTCCCCGGGCTCCGCCGAGCATCACGAGGGCTGGTGGCGCCTCAGCGGCCCTGGCACTGGAAGTAGACCGAGTTGAAGGTCGGCGGCCCGACGTCCTGGAGCGCGCTGTCGGCGGCGCGGATCGTGGTGCGCGTCGCCCCGTCGCCGGCGCCGGCGATGATGTTGACACACGCCGCACCGGCCGCCGACTTCACCACGCCGTTGACGAAGGCGAAGTCCGCGCCGCCGCGCAGGCGGATCGCGGCCGGGGCCGAGTTGGTCTGGATGAAGGTGAAGTTGGCGTAGCGGCCGTAGGTGCGCGGCAGCAGGTCCTCGGCCCCGTTCGAGTCGATCTCGGTCGCGAACGAGTCGGCCGTCGAGCCGGAGGCCTTCTGCGCGGCGATGATGAACTGCATGAAGCCGCGCCAGCCGTTGTCGACGTCGAACCCGTCGTCGTCGGCGCCGGTCACGACGAAATACTTCAGGTTGGTGGCGCCGCCGAAGATCTCGACGCCGTCGTCCGACGAATTGTGGCTCTGCACGTGGTCGATCGTCGTGCCCGAGCCGGTGCCGCCGAGCGTCAGGCCCTGGAGCTCGTTACCCTCGCTGATCGCGATGCCGGTGTAGCGGATCTGGACGTACTGGAGCGTGCCCGAGCTGTCGGCCTGGTTGGAGCCGCCGTAGAAGCGGCCGGTGACGCCCTCGATCGCCTGCTGGCAGGTCGCCGAGCTGCCGTTGGCATCGTTCGGGCCGGTGCCGGCGGCGCAGACCGCGGTCGGCGCGCGACCGAGCAGGATCACGCCACCCCAGAGACCCTGGGTCGCGTCCGACACGCCATTGTTGGCGAGGTTCTGCTGCGCGGTGAAGATGATCGGCGCATCAGCGGTGCCGACCGCGTTGAGCCGGCTGCCGCGATTGACCAGCAGCAGGTCGTTCGTTGCTTCGGACGAGTCGGCGGCGAGCACGACACCCGGCGCGATCGTCAGCGTGACCCCGGTGGCGCTGCTGACGTCGCCGACCTCAGTCTGGCCGCGGAAGCGATAGACCAGGCCGGGGATCTTGGCGAGCGTCAGGTCCGCGGTGATGATCTGCGGCAGGCGGCAATAGCGGAAGGTCGGCGCCGTCGACGAGTTCACACCGTCGTCGGTCAACCCGGTCGGGCACGAGGCGGCGGGCGTCCCGCTGCCGATCGAGGGCACTGCGGTGCAGTTGCTGCTATTCAGGAAGCTCGCCGCGGTCGAGCTGCAGGTCCAGCCCGAGAAGGCCGCGTCGTTGGGTCCGCTGAGCGCGCCGACAAAGCTCGTGTTCTGGATGAAGCTGGTATTGCCGAGCACCGTCTGCGGGTTGCTCGCGGTCGCCAGCGAGGCGCCGCTGACCGGGTAGACACCGCTCAGCGTGCTGCCGAAACCCTGCAGATTGTTGTTCTGCCCGGCGTTGAGGATCGCAACCTGCTCGTCGGCGGTGACAGTCACGCCCGACTGCGTCGTGGCCAGCGCGATCTGCGCGTTGGTCAGGGCCGTCGGGGTCGGCGTGCCGGTCGGCGTCGGGGTCGGGGCGGGCTGGACGATCGTGATCGGCAGGCTGCCGGCGCCCGGCGAGGCGACATCGTCCGCTCCGCACGAGGCGAGGAACAACGTGGCGGAGGTCGCCAGCAGGAACTTGCTGCGACGGCTGAAGCTGACCATGACTCACTCCCTGTTAGGACGAGCCCCGCTTTGGGGCTCGGTGCGGCGAGTCGAACCATGTGCGCCCGCTCGCTCCCTGAGCAGCGCCGCTAGGCCCGCTCGATGACAGCTGAATGAGTCTTCCGAGACGTTTCGGCGTCGTTTCAGTTACGCTTACATGACAGACGCGTCAGTGCCCCGATCTGGGACTTGTCAATGCGCGAGCGGCCGGAGCGCGTCTACTCCAGCGCCAGCCTGTGATCGTCGGCTCACGAGACACAGATGGACCGTGTCCCTGCGCCCGCGGGAAAACGGAGCCGCGATCGACACGAGTCCGAATGCTGGGATCCTGCTTGCGCGGGAGCGCGCCGTCTGAGGGAGCGCGCGACCGTCCCCGGCACATAAGAGAAGCCCCCGCCGGTCACTGGGACGAGCGGGGCGTTCGGGCCGGTCGGATGGTGGGCGCGACAGGGATTGAACCTGTGACCCCACCCGTGTGAAGGGTGTGCTCTACCGCTGAGCTACGCGCCCATCCGCGTCGGGAGCGGCGCACCTACGGGAGCGCGCCAGCCCTGTCCAGCACTTAATTGAGCGAGTCCTTGAGCACCTTGCCCGCCTTGAACTTGGGCTGGCTCGAGGCCTTGATCGTCATCGGCTCACCGGTGCGCGGGTTGCGCCCCGTCGACGCCTTGCGACGACTGACCGCGAAGGTGCCAAAGCCGACCAGGCGCACCTCGTCTCCCTTCTTCAGGCTCGTCGAGATCGCGTCGAACACCGCCTCGACCGCGCGGCTCGCCTCGCTCTTGCCGAGCCCGGCCGCCGTCGCGACCTGCGCGATCAATTCTTGTTTATTCATGCGAGAAGACCCCGTCCCTTACCGTTACGCATTCGTGATGGATTCGCGGAGCGTGGCCCGCATCCGTCCAATAAGGCGCGCGGTCGGCGTCAAGTCAATTGAAACCGCCGCGCCCCGGGACAGGACGCGGCGGCAGTAAGTTACGTCGTGTTAACGTAAATTAGTGATGCAGCTCGCCGCCGACGGGCGTGATCGGCGCGGGCGGCAGCGCCGCCAGCTCGTCCGCCTCGGTCCAGTCAATCGCCTCGAGCGGCTGGGTCAACGCGAGCTTCAGCACCTCGTCGACGTGACTGACCGGCACGATCCGCAGCCCTTCGCGGATGTTCGCGGGTATCTCCGTCAGATCCTTTTCATTCTCCTTCGGGATCAGCACTGTCTCGATCCCGCCGCGCAGCGCCGCGAGCAGCTTCTCCTTGAGGCCGCCGATCGGCAGGACGCGGCCGCGCAGTGTCACTTCACCCGTCATCGCCACCTCCTTGCGGACAGGGATGCCCGTGAGCGTCGAGACGATCGAGGTGACCAGCCCGATGCCCGCCGACGGCCCATCCTTAGGCACCGCGCCCTCGGGCAGGTGGATGTGGATGTCCTTGCGATGGAACAGGCTGGGCTTGATCCCGAACGAGGGCGAGCGTGCCTGGACGAAGCTGTAGGCGGCCTGGACTGATTCCTTCATGACGTCGCCGAGCTTGCCTGTCACCTTGGCCTGGCCCTTGCCCGGTACGGTGACGCTCTCGATCGTCAGCAGCTCGCCACCCACCTCGGTCCAGGCGAGACCGGTGACCGCGCCGATCTGATCCTCGGTCTCGGACAGGCCGTGACGGAATTTCTGCACGCCCGCGAAGTCGGCGAGATTCTCGGGCGTGATCGTCACACTCGTGATCTTGCCCTCGAGAATCTGGCGCAGCGCCTTGCGGCACAGCTTGGCGACCTCGCGCTCGAGCGTGCGGACGCCCGCCTCGCGCGTGTAACGCTGGATCAGAGAGCGCAGCCCCTCGTCGGTCAGCGTGAACTCGCCCGGCTTGAGCCCATGCGCCTGCACCTGCTTGGCGATCAGGTGGCGCTCGGCGATCTCGACCTTCTCGTCCTCGGTGTAGCCCTCGAGCCGGATGATCTCCATGCGGTCGAGCAGCGGCTGCGGCAGGTTGAGCGAGTTGGCGGTGCAGACGAACATCACGTCGCTGAGATCGATGTCGATCTCGAGATAATGGTCGTTGAAACGCGCGTTCTGCTCGGGATCGAGCACCTCGAGCAGCGCCGAGGCCGGGTCGCCGCGGAAATCCTGCCCAAGCTTGTCGATCTCGTCGAGCAGGAACAGCGGGTTGCTCGCCCCTGCCTTCTTGAGGTTGGTAACGACCTTGCCCGGCAGCGAGCCGATATAGGTGCGGCGATGGCCACGGATCTCGGCCTCGTCGCGCACGCCGCCGAGCGACTGACGGATGAACTCGCGCCCGGTCGCCTTGGCGATGCTCTTGCCCAGTGACGTCTTGCCCACGCCCGGCGGACCGACGAGGCACAGGATAGGCCCCTTCAGCTTGTTGGTGCGCGCCTGCACCGCGAGATACTCGACGATCCGGTCCTTGACCTTCTCCAGCGCGTAGTGATCCTCGTCCAGCACCGCCTGCGCGGCGGCGATGTCCTTCTTGATCTTGCTCTTCTTGCCCCAGGGCAGGCCCAGCAGCACGTCGAGATAATTGCGAACCACGGTCGCCTCGGCGCTCATCGGCGCCATCGTCCTGAGCTTCTTCAGCTCGGCGGTCGCCTTGGTGCGCGCCTCCTTGGAAAGGCGGAGCGTCGCGATCTTCTGGGTGAGCTCGGCGATCTCGTCGCCCTCACCCTCCTCGCCCTCGTTGCCGAGCTCGCGCTGGATCGCCTTGAGCTGCTCGTTGAGATAATATTCGCGCTGCGTCTTCTCCATCTGGCGCTTGACGCGGCTCTTGATCTTCTTCTCGACCTGGAGGACGCCGAGCTCGCCCTCCATCAGCGCATAGGCCATCTCGAGCCGCTTGAGCGGATCGGCCTCCATCAGCAGCGACTGCTTTTCGGCGACCTTGACCTGGATGTTGCCCGCGACCGTGTCGGAGAGCTGCCCCGCGCCCGTGATCTCGGCCAGCTGCGCCGCCAGTTCCGCGGGGAGCTTGCGGTTGAGCTTGGCGTAATTCTCGAACTGGTCGACCACCGAGCGCATCAACGCGGCCAGCTCGGGCCCCTCCACCTCGGCGTCGGCGACAGGCGCGACCGTGGCGGTAAGATAGACCCCGCTCTCCTCCAGCGTCTCCAGCGTGGCGCGGGCCTTACCCTCGACCAGCACGCGCACGGTGCCGTCGGGCAGCTTGAGCAGCTGGAGCACCGTGGCGGTGACGCCCATCGTGTACAGGTCGTCGCGCGACGGGTCGTCCTCGGCCGGGTCGAGCTGCGCGACCAGGTAGATCTCCTTGTCCGCGGCCATCGCCGCCTCCAGCGCGGCGACCGACTTGTCGCGCCCGACGAACAGCGGCACGATCATGTGCGGGAACACGACGATGTCGCGAAGCGGCAGTACGGGGAAAGTGGACGTCATGGATACTCCGGCGCCGCCCGATGAGGACGGCCAACGCGCTTTATATGGTGTGTGGGGGCGCCGCATCAATCTGGCAGTGCGAACGACCGCCCTGGCGCTGAGCTTGAGCGGAGCCACCGCGGCGCAGAGCCCACACCTGCCCGGGAAGGGCGAGCCCGCGATCACCGCGCCGACGCAGCGCTCGGGGGGTATCCGCCCGACCGAGCAGGCCGCGATCCGGCTCGTCTCGGCCGAACTCTGGTTCGCGCTCGACCCCGCACGGCGGACGCTGACGGCGCGTGCACGGCTCGGCGTGCGCGCGGCGGCGACGGTACCGCGTCTGCTGCTCGACCTCGACTCCAATTACACGGTGCGCTCGGTCACGGTTGATGGCCGCGCACTCCCCGCCACGTCGGTGCAGCGCCCGGACGGCCAGCTCGCGCTCGCGGTGCCGCTGGCGAAGGGGGCGGTCGCGGCGGTCGACATCGCCTATGACGGCACGCCGCACGTCGCGGTCAACGCACCGTGGGACGACGGCATCGTCTGGTCCACCACGTCCGACGGTCGCCCGTGGATCGCGACCACGACCGAGGGCTATGGCTGCGACCTGCTCTGGCCCTGCCTCGACTTCCCCGAGGGCGAGCCGGGCGAGGCTCTGCTCCACATCACCGCACCCCGGGGGCTGAAGGCGCCGTCGAACGGCCGTCTGCTCGGGGTCGACCCGCTGCCCGACGGGCGCAGCGTGTGGCACTGGCGCGCGCGTCAGCCCAACACCTATGCCATCGCCATCAATCTCGGCCCCTACGAGGTGATCGAGGGGCGATATCGCAGCCGCTACGGCAACGAGATACCGCTCGCTTACTGGTATCTGCCGGGCGAGGAGACGCAGGCGCGCGCGCTCTTCGCCGAGTTTGCGCCGACGCTCGACTTCTTCGAGACGGTGATCGGCCCCTATCCCTTCGGCGACGAGAAGCTCGGCGTGGTCGAGACGCCGCATAAGGGCATGGAGCACCAGACGATCAACGCCTACGGCAACGGCTATGCCAAGGCGCCCGAGGGCTTCGACTGGCTCTTCCACCACGAATTCTCGCACGAGTGGTTCGGCAACCAGCTGACCGCCGCCAACTGGGACGATTACTGGCTGCACGAGGGTTTCGGCAGCTACATGCAGCCGCTGTACGGGCGCTGGCGCGAGGGCGAGGCGCGTTACGCGGTGATGCTGGAGGCGCAGCGCAACCAGATCGCGAACCGTGCGCCGGTCGTGCGTGATCGCGTGCTCACCGAGGAGGAGGTGTACGAGCCCACCCAAGGCGGCGCGGGCACCGATATCTATTACAAGGGATCGTGGACGCTCCACACCCTGCGCTGGCTGATCGGCGACGCCGCCTTCTACGAGTCGGTGCGGCGGCTGGTCTACGGTCGCCCGGACCCGCGCCCCGGCAACTTCCGCCCACGGTTCGGCTCGACGCGCGACTTCGAGGCGATCGTCGCGCGCGTGACCGGCAAGGATTTCCGCTGGTTCTTCGACACTTATCTGCGCGACCGCGCGTTACCCGAGCTGCTGGCGACGCGGGATCGCGGCGTGCTGCGCCTGGTCTGGAAGACCGAGCAGCCGCGCATCTTCGCGATGCCGGTGGAGGTTCAGGTCGGCGAGGATCTGCGTCGCGTCGCGGTGCCGGGCGGGGTGCGCGTTCCCGCCGGGGCGCACGTCACGATCGATCCGGCGGCGCGCGTGCTGCGTCGCTCGGTCGCAGTGGAGGAGTATCAGGCATGGCGCGCGCGATCGACGACCTTGAAGTGAGCCGGCTGCTGGCACGACGCAGCGCCGAGATGGCCGCGGTCTTCATGATCGGCGACGGCATGCTCGGGCTGCTCCAGCCGCGCCGCCACGTCGCGCTGTGGCAGGAGCGTGCGCTCGGCGCGGAGGCGCTGGTCGCGCCCTTCGTCGACCGGCCGGGGCGGCGGCGCGCCTATGCGGTGCTGCAGATCGCGATCGGCATCGCGCTCGCGGCACGACAGCGCGCGCGGTGAGGCTTCCGCCTCCGTGCTCCTGCACACGCAGGACCCCATTGCCAAGAATGCCATTTACGGAAGTCTGGGCTCCTGCGTCCGCAGGAGCACCGCTCAGCTGTGGTGGTCGCGCTCTCGTGGCGGCTTACGGCACCACCGTGGTGAACAGATAGACCGCGAAGATCACCAGGTGCACCGCGCCTTGCAACACCGTCGTCCGTCCGTTGCCGAGCGAGATCGTCGCGACGAAGAGCGAGAGCGCGAGCAATACCAGGCTCTTCGCCCCGATCCCCAACGCGAGTGGAAGGTCGAGCACCAGGCTGACGATCGCGACCGCCGGGATCGTCAGCCCGATCGTCGCCAGCGCCGAGCCGAGCGCGAGATTGAGGCTGGTCTGGATGCGATTGCGCCGCGCCGCGCGAACGGCGGCGAGGCTCTCGGGCGCGAGCACCAGCGCCGCGATGACCACGCCGACGACGGCGAGCGGCAGTCCCGCGTCGAGCACCGCGCGCTCGATCGTCGCCGACAGCGCCTTGGCGAGCAGCACCACCGCGACCAGCGCGACAAGGAGCAGCGCGAAAGCGGTCCACGTGGTGCGCGCGTCGGGAACCGCGCCATGATCCTCTTCGCCCTCGGCGCTGAGGAAATAGTCGCGATGCCGCAGCGTCTGCACCATCACGAACACGCCGTAGAGGAACAGGCTGACCACGGCGACGAGGATCAGCTGCGACGTCGAATAGCTCGGCCCTGTAGTGGTGGAGGTGTAGTTCGGAAGGACCAGCGTCAGGATCGCCAGTGCGGCCAGCGTGCACAGTGCCGCGCTCGCGCCGCGCAGCGAGAAGCGCTGCTCGCCGTGGATCACGCCACCCACCATCAGGCACAGGCCGATGATGCCGTTGAGGATGATCATGATCGCGGCGAAGACGGTGTCGCGCGCCAGCGCCGAGGCATCACCGGCATCGGACAGCATCAGCGAGACAATCAGCGACACTTCGATCACCGTCACCGCGAGCGCGAGCACCAGCGTTCCGAACGGCTCGCCGACGCGATGCGCCACCACCTCGGCATGATGGACCGCGGCGAGCACGGCGCCGAACAGGATCACCGCCGCCGCGACCGTGCCGCCGCTCCCCAACTTGGCGAGGCCTAGCAGCACCGCGACAACGCCGGCGAGCGGGAAACCGACCGCCCACCAGGGCATCAGCCGCGGAGCGGCGGCCAGCGGGGCGTCGGTCATCGTCTGCATGCCGGGGCAATGCGCGAATGGGGCGCTGCGATCCGTCGGACATGATATGCAAAGGTCGGTGCCGCGATGAAGGGCTTGCTTCTTGGACAACAGATTCGAGATGGCGCGATCGTGCGCTATCCACCCCAGACAGGCGAGCTGTCACAGCGGCAGTCGCGCCGCGCGATGATTGGCGGGCAAGCGGCTCGATCGGCGCGCTCGGTGCCTATCTCACGGCGGGGATGCTGCACGCGACCGACGGTGCGATGAGCCAGGATCTAACCCCGCATGCCGCTCCACGCCAGCCACAGCCAGCCCGCGATCAGCAGCGTGCCGCCGATCGGCGTCACTGCGCCGAGCCAACGCGGCAGGCCAAGTGCCATGAGGTACAAGGTTCCCGCGAACAGCGCGCCGCCGGCGAGGAACAGCCACGCCGGCCCGCGCGCCTCCAGCCGCAGCGCCACTAGCGCGGCGACCGCGTGGACCAGCTGATAATGACTTCCGGTCTTAAGCCATTCCACCGCCGCGCCGCTCGCGCCGTGCGCACCGAACGCGCCCGCGCCCACCGCCAGCGCGCCCGACAAGGCCGCCACGACCATCAACCAGCTCACTCGCGCTGCCCCCCGCCCCATGGCGCCTGCTCGGCGACCAGCGCGCGCGCGGCGCGGATGTCGCCCGCCTCGATCTGGATGCGCAGCCGCTCGCGGTCGCGCGCGCGGTACATCTGCTCGGCGCGATCGATCTCGCTGGGCAAGACGCCCAGCCCCTCCATCGCCAGCCGCGCCATGCGGATCGCCGACTCCAGTACCTCGCGCACCACCGCGCGCGCGGGCCCCGGCTTGAGCCGCACCAGCGCGCGCCGGTCGAACGTGCGGACGTAGATCGCGGCACGCGGGAAGGCTTCGTGGATGGCCTCGAGCTGGCCGAGGTCGAGCTGGTCGCCGTCCATGCAAAACATGATCAACTCCGCCTCGGCCGCACCGGCCTGACGGAGCAGGTCGAGCCGCGTCCCGTCACCGTAATAGACCTTGGACCCGAACTCCTCGGCAATGTCGATCATCTCGATGTCGGTGTCGATCAGCGTGACCGGGATGTCCTGCATCATCAGCATCTGCCCGACCGTCTGGCCGAAGCGGCCATAGCCGACGATGATCGCATTGGCGCCGTCCGCCTTGGGACCGTCACGAGCCCCGTCAGCGACGATCGGCTCCTCGCGGAAGCGGCGGGTGAACATCATGAGAAAGGGCGTTGTCGCCATCGACAGCGTGATGATCGCGCCGAACAGGCTCGCCGCCTCGGGGGCGATCAGATACGCGTTCTGCGCCTGGGCGAGCAGCACGAAGCCGAACTCGCCCCCCTGGCTCAGCAGCAGCCCGAGCGCTACCGCCTGCCGCCACTTCATGCGGAAGGCACGCCCGAGCAGCGTGATGAACCCGGCCTTGGTGGCGATCAACGCCGCCGCCATCGCGACCACGAAGAAGGGCCGCTCGGCGATCGCGTGAAGGTCGAGCATCATCCCGACCGCGAGAAAGAACAGGCCGAGCAGGATCGAGCGGAACGGCTCGACGTCGGTCTCCAGTTCATGTCGGTAGGGGCTGTCCGCCAGCATCACGCCCGCGACAAAGGCGCCCAGCGCGGTGGAGAGGCCGAGCCACTCCATCAGTGCCGCCGCGGCGATCACTGTGAACAGCGCAGCGAAGACGAACATCTCGCGCTCGCCGAGATTGCCGATGCCCCGGAACAACGGGCGGAGCGCGAAACGCCCCACCGCGACCAGGCCGGCAATGGCGAGTACGGTATAGACCACCAGCAGCCAGCCGGGCGGCCCCGCCGCCGCCTCGGGGTTGCGGCTCATCGCAGCGATGATCGTGATCATCGGGATGATCGACAGGTCCTGGAACAGCAGGATTGAGAAGGCGCGCTCACCAAATGGCGTGCGCAGCCGCCCTGACGATTGCAGCATGGGCAGCACCTGCGCGGTCGACGACAGCGCCAGCGGCATGCCCACCGCCAGCGCCGCGGCCAGCGAGAATTTGGCGGCAAGCGCGAGGATCGCGGCGATGGCGATACCGCAGCCGATCACCTGGATCGCACCCAGCCCGAGAATATCCTCCTTGAGCCGCCACAGCCGAGTCGGGCTCAGCTCCAACCCGACGATGAAGAGCAGCAGGGTGATGCCGAGCTCGGCGAAGCCCAGCTTGGTCTCGGCGTCGCCGACCAGTCCCAGCAACTGCGGCCCGACTAGCGCGCCGGCGACGAGGAAGCCCAGCGTCGCGCCCAGACCGAGCCGCCGGAACAGCAGCACGAAGACCAGCCCCGCCCCGAGCAAGATCGTCCCGTCGCGAACCAGCGAGCCGTCGGCGGCGTGCTCCATCAGACCACGACCTTGCTCGCGGCGCGCGCCTGTTCGGCTGCTTCCGCCGCCGCTTCGAACGCAAGCCGGATCGAAGGATGGCGCGCGGTGAGCTTGAGCCCGGGCGCGAAGATCGCGATGCCGGGCCAGTCGGGCGTGTCGCCGGTGCCGGCGAGCCAGGCGGTGAGCGCGTCGCGCGCCGCCGCCAGCTCCTCGGGCGTGCGGCCGATTGCGTGCTGCGCCAGTAGCGTCGCCGAAGCCTGGCCGAGCAGGCAGGCGCGCACTTGCGTGCCCAGCGCCGCCACTCGCCCGTCGCCGTCGAGATCGACGTCCACCGTCACGCGGCTGCCGCAGATCGGCGAGCGCTTCTCCGCCGAACCCGCGGGGCCGGCGAGCCGCTCGGGATAAGGGTTGCCGATGGCGAGCGCGCTGATCTCGGGAGTGTACAGGTCGAGGCTCATGACGCTCTGCTCTCTCTGGCCGGCCGCGGCGGGACACGTGGCGCGAAGACGGGCTCGCCGCGCCGCCGACGATCGACGAAATCGGCGATCGACGCGCTCGTCGCGCTGAGCAGCGGGTAGGTCCGCGCCTGCGTCAGCCACGCCGGCCGGTGCGACGGCCCGCCGCCCGTCGTGTCGAGCACGAGGATCATCAGAAGATAGGCGAGGCTGGCCAGGATCAACCCCTTGAGCGCACCGAACCCGAACCCCAACGCGCGGTCGATCGGGCCGAGCACCGAGGTGCGGGTGCGCCGCGCCACCGCATTCACCACGATCTTGCTGAGGACATAGGTGCCGGCGGTGAGGATCACGAAGGCCAGCACCGCCGCTCCGGAGGCGCTGCCGACCGAGCCGCTGAGGGCGCGCGCAAGCGGCAAATGGAAGATCTTGAGCGCGAACACCATCGCCACCCAGGCGAACAGCGCCAGCACCTCGCCGACGAAACCACGCCGCACGCCGCCGAGCGCGGTCAGCGCCACCGCGGCGAGCACGGCGATGTCGAGCCCCTGCAAATCCATCCGCGCACCCATATGGCGTGGCGGCGGCGGGGGCCAGCGCGAGTTGCGGCGAGAGCGGGTGCGGCGAACGCGACGAGGCGGCTCAAACTGGTGAGTACGTCGCACCGGACGTTCCGCACAGATCCTCCCCGGGACGGGGAGGATTGGGTTCGCCGATCGTGTCTCTTCACCCTCTCCCCAGCAGATGATCGACGAACTGCCCCAAGGTCCGGAAGCTCGACCGTCGCATTACATCGCGCTCCGCCCCCGCCGCGCTGTCCGGCAGCAGGGCACGCTCGAAGCCAAGCTTGGCCGCCTCCTTCAGTCGCAGCGGCGCGTGCGCGACCGGGCGCAGCTCGCCCGACAGCGCGATCTCGCCGAACGCCACCGCGTCAGCGGGCACCGGCCGCTCGCTCAACGCCGACACCAGCGCCGCCGCGACTGCGAGGTCGGCCGCCGGATCCTGCACGCGATACCCACCCGCGACGTTGAGATACACCTCGCAGGTCGAGAAGCTGAGCCCGCAGCGCGCCTCCAGCACCGCCAGGATCATCGCCAGCCGGCCCGAGTCCCAGCCGACCACCGCGCGCCGCGGCGTCGCCCCGCTGGCGAGCCGCACCACCAGCGCCTGGATCTCGACCAGCACCGGGCGCGTGCCCTCCAGCGCGGGAAAGACCGTGGCGCCGGTCACGCCCTCGTCACGCTGGGTGAGGAACAGGGCCGAGGGATTGGACACTTCCTCCAGTCCTTCGGCCACCATCGCGAAGACGCCGATCTCATCGGTGCCACCGAAGCGGTTCTTGAGGCTACGCAAGATGCGATATTGGTGGCTGCGCTCGCCCTCGAAGCTCAGCACCGTGTCGACCATATGTTCGAGCACGCGCGGCCCCGCGATCGTGCCGTCCTTGGTGACATGGCCGACCAGCACCACCGCGGTGCCGCGCTCCTTGGCGAAGCGGATCAACTCCTGCGCGCTGGCGCGGACCTGGCTGACCGTACCAGGCGCGCCCTCGATCAGATCGGAGTGCATCGTCTGGATCGAGTCGATCACCAGCAGCGCGGGCGGGCGGTCCTGCGACAGCGTGGTGAGGATGTCGCGCGTCGAGGTGGCGGCGGCGAGCCTCACCGGCGCGTCGCCCAGCCCGAGGCGACGCGCACGCAGCCGCACCTGGTCGGCGGCCTCCTCGCCGGAGACGTATGCGACGTCGTGCCCGCGCCGGGCGAGTGCCGCTGCGGCCTGGAGGAGCAGCGTCGACTTGCCGATGCCGGGATCGCCGCCGATCAGCGTCGCCGATCCCGCCACCAGCCCGCCGCCGAGCGCGCGGTCGAACTCGGCGATGCCGAACGAAGTGCGCGGCGGCAGCGCGATCTCCGCGTCGAGCCCGACGAGCGCGATCGTCCGCCCGCCGCCTTGTAGATTGTGCTTGGCCTGGAAGGGCGTGGCGGTGACCGGCACCTCCTCCATCAAGGTGTTCCACTCCGAACAGTCGGCGCATTGCCCCTGCCAACGGTGGGTGACCGAGCCACACGACTGGCAGACATATCGCTTGTTGATCTTCGCCATGGCGGGATCGTAGCGCAGTGAGAACAGGAAGGGAACGGCTGTTCGATGAACAGGCGGTTCACCGCAGGTGCAGGGCGAGTCGGCCATCACCGGGAACCCTCGCTGTGACGTGATCGTTTCAGCAGCGATAACTATTTGCAAACGACCAAAGGAGTTTCTCGTGAAGCACTTCGCCGTTTTCGCCCTCGCTTCCGCCGCTGCCCTTCCCGGGACCGCGCTGGCGCAAGCGGCGGCGCCGGCCCAGGCGCCTGCCACGGGTGCGGCCCCGGTCGCCGCCGGCGCCACCGTCTACGACACCTCGGGCGGCGTCGTCGGCACCGTTGAGAGCACCGACGGCACCAACGCGGTGGTCAACACCGGCACCGTCAAGGCGGCGATCCCGCTGACCTCGCTTGGTCAGGGCGCACAGGGCCCGGTGCTGGCGATGACCAAGGCGCAGCTTGAGGCCGCCGCCGGGCAGCAACAGGAGCAGGCCTCGGCCGACTTCAAGTCGAAGCTCGTCCCCGGCGCCACCGTTTATGGTACCGGCGGCACGCAGCTCGGTACGATCAAGTCGGTCGACGCCAGCGGGGTGACGCTCACCACTGCCGACGGTCCGGTCATGCTGCCGACCAGCGGCTTCGGGCCTGGTCCGCAGGGTATCGTGCTCGGCATGACCGCGGCGCAGCTCAAAGCGGCGATGACCGCGGCAGGTGGCGGCAACGCCAGCGCTTCGTCGGCGACCTCCTCGACCACGGCGGGAGACATGGCTGCCGGCACCACTGCCGCGACCGGTACCGAGAGCGCGTCGACGCCGGGCACCACCGCCGACGCCTCGACGAGCGCGCCGGGCGCGACCACCACGACAACCAAGGCCAAGCGCAAGCCGCGCTGATCAAAGCCTGAGCTGAAACAGGAGCGCCGCCCGCGTCGAGGGACTTGGGCGGCGCTTCTCGTTGAGGCCGTTGAGCTGTTGCACCTCGAGCTTGGAAGCCGGCACAAGCCGGCGCTCGCTTGGGATAGCGGTTGTCGCTCGACCGCCGCGGGTAGCCGACTGCGCCAAACGTGGCCGGGGCACGAGGAAGACAGTGTCACGTAAAGGTTTGGAGAGGGTTGCCCCGGACGGCGCGCGGCAGAGCGCCGGCGAAAGCCAGCGTTGACCGACTTTCCCACGCCGGGCGGGGAGCATTTGCCGCAGAGCCGCCCGACGCGTGCTCCCACGCCGATCGAACCCTTCGCGGCTTCGCGTTCCCTCAAACCTTTCACATCGCCGCGACCCCCCTCGGCGCGGCGTCGCGCACGCCCTGGTCGACGTGCTCGGCGAATTGCGCGAAGTTATCGTTGAACAGGTCGACCAGCCGCGCCGCGGCGGCATCATAGGCAGACTTGTCCGCCCAGGTCGCGCGCGGGTCGAGGATCGCGCTGTCGACGCCCGGCACCCCTACCGGCACCTTGAACCCGAAATTTGGGTCGGTGCGGAATTCGGCATGGTTGAGGCTGCCGTCGAGCGCGGCGTCGAGCAGCGCGCGGGTCGCCTTGATCGGCATACGATGGCCGACGCCGTACTTGCCGCCGGTCCAGCCGGTGTTGACCAGCCAGCAGTCGACCCCGCCGCGCGCGATCCGCTCTTTGAGGAGATTGCCGTAAATCGATGGGTGGCGCGGCATGAAGGGCGCGCCGAAACAGGTCGAGAAGGTGGCGTCGGGCTCAGTCACGCCCATCTCGGTGCCCGCGACACGCGCGGTGTAGCCGGATAAGAAGTGGTACATCGCCTGATCGGGGGTCAGCTTGGCGATCGGCGGCAGGATGCCATAAGCGTCCGCGGTCAGCATCACGATGCTGCGCGGCGTGCCGCCCATGTTGCGCTCGGACGTGTTGGGAATGAAGTCGATCGGATAGGCGCCGCGGCTGTTCTCCGCGAGCGAATTGTCGTCGAGGTCGAGCTGGCGTGTCACCTCGTCCATCACGACGTTCTCGAGCACGGTCCCGAAGCGCTTGGTAGTGGCGAAGATCTCGGGCTCGGCCTCGCGCGAGAGGCGGATCATCTTCGCGTAGCAGCCGCCCTCGAAGTTGAAGACCGCGTCGTCGGACCAGCCGTGCTCGTCGTCGCCGATCAGCGTGCGCTTGGGATCAGCCGACAGCGTCGTCTTGCCCGTGCCCGACAAACCGAAGAACACCGCGGTGCGTCCGTCCGCGCCCATGTTCGCCGAGCAGTGCATCGGCATCACCCCGGTCGGAGGCAGCAGATAGTTGAGGATGCCGAACACCGACTTCTTCATCTCGCCGGCGTAGCGCGTGCCCCCGATCAGCACGAGCTTCTCGCTCATGTTCACCGCGATCACGGTCTCGCTGCGACAGCCGTGGCGCGCCGGGTCGGCGCGGAAGCTCGGCAGGTCGATGATCGTGTAGTCGGCGACGAAGTTCTTGAGCTCACGCTCTTCGGGTCGGACGAGCATGGTACGGATGAAGAGGTTGTGCCACGCCAGCTCGTTGATCACGCGGACGCGGACGCGATGGCCCGGCTGAGAGCCGCCGTACAGGTCCTGCACGAACAGATCGCTCTTGGCACGCAGTGCGGTGACGAAGTCCTCCTTCAGCGCGGCGAAATGGTCGGGCGTCATCGCCTTGTTCGACTTGCCCCACCACACGCTCGCCTCGGTCTCGGCATCGCGCACGATGAACTTGTCCTGTGCCGAGCGGCCGGTGTGCTGCCCGGTCTCGACCACCAGCGGCCCGTCGGCGGAAAGCTTGCCCTCGTTGCGCGCCACCGCGGCCTCGACCAGCCGCGCGGTGACCAGGTTCCAGTGGAGCGTGGCGCGAGTCTCGATACCCTGTGCCTCGAGCCCGGCGTCCGGAATGCGATCGCTCAATGGTCTATCCTCTGCTTCGCCGCCACGCCCTCGCGAAGTGGCTTGTGCTAAACATGTTTTACGCGGCGCATGCGGTCGCGTCAAACATGTTAAACACCATCCTGCTGCAGTTTGTCGCGTCCCATTGAGCGGGCGCGCGCTTTGGACTACCCACCGGAGCTATGACCCGGATCCCTCGATGACGGCCACGATCGCGCTGGTCGACGACGATCGCAACATCCTCACTTCGGTGTCAATCGCACTGCAGGCCGAGGGGTTCCTGACGCGGGTCTATTCGGACGGCGAGGCGGCGCTAAAGGCGCTTACCGACAACCCGCCCGATCTCGCGATCTTCGACATCAAGATGCCGCGGATGGACGGGCTCGAGCTGCTGCGGCGATTGCGCGAGAAGAGCCGCGTCCCCGTGATCTTCCTCACCAGCAAGGACGACGAGCTCGACGAGGCGCTCGGGCTGGCGATGGGGGCGGACGATTATATTGCCAAGCCGTTCAGCCAGCGGCTGCTGATCGCGCGCATCCGCGCCATCCTGCGCCGCACCGAGAGCAGTGCCGCGCCTGGCGGTGAGGATGCCGCTGCGCAGGGCCCGATCGAGCGCGGCCGGCTGGTGATGGATCCGGCGCGCCACCGGGTCAGCTGGGACGGCCATGACGTGACGCTGACCGTCACCGAGTTCCTGATCCTTGAGACGCTGGCGCAGCGCCCCGGCATCGTGAAGACGCGCAACCAGCTGATGGACGCGGCCTATCAGGACGACATCTACGTCGACGACCGCACTATCGACAGCCATATCAAACGCGTTCGCCGCAAGTTCCGCGAGGTCGATGCCGGCTTCGACTCGATCGAGACATTGTATGGCGCCGGCTACCGCTTTTCGGAGGAGTGACGCCGCCGAGCAGGCGCGCTCCTGGTCCGGCAAGGTCTCGCTCACCCCGCGCATCCTCGCGGTCAACATCCTGGCGCTGCTCCTTTTGGCGGGCGGCTTCTTCTATCTCGACTCCTTCCGCACCCGCATCCTCGACGAGCGTGCCGCGCAGGCGTCGCGCGAGGCGCGGCTGATGGCGGAGGCGCTCACCGCCATCCCCGACGCACGGCGCGACTGGCTGCTGGCGCGGCTCGCCACCGACACCGGCACGCGCCTGCGGCTGTACGACTCCGGAGGCGCCACGCGCGCCGATTCGCGGGGGCTCGGCGTCGCCAACTTCCGCCTCGACGATCCCGACGACGACTCGATCGCCAAGCGTGGCGCGCGCTTTCTCGACGCGGCGATCGACCGCGTCGTCCGCGCTCCGCTCGCGCCAGGCTATCGCGAGCGTACCGATGGGCGGCGCTGGCCCGACGTGCACGCGGTGCTCGCCGGCGCGCCGAGCGCGGTGACGGTCTGGCGCGCGCCCGATCGCACCCCGGTGATCACCGCCGCCGCCCCGCTGCCCGGCGGGCGCGCGCTTCTCTCCGCGGTCAACGCGCGCGACATCACCGAGCGCGTGCGGCTCGAGCGCTTCCGGCTGAGCGTGGTGCTGCTGGTGGTGGCGGCGATCTCGATCGGCCTGTCGCTGTTCCTCGCGCGCACCATCGTCGAGCCGCTGCGTCGGCTGGCGCGCGCCGCGGTGCGGGTGCGGCTCGGCCGCGCGCGCGAGGTGGTGGTGCCGCGCCTGCCCGAGCGGCGCGACGAGATCGGCATGCTCGCGCGCGCGCTCAGTGACATGAGCCTCGCCCTGCGCGCGCGCATCGACGCCACCGAGGCGTTCGCCGCCGATGTCACGCACGAGCTCAAGAACCCTCTCGCCTCGCTGCGCTCCGCCGTGGACGCGCTCGGCCATGTCCGCGCGCCCGATGCGCAGGCGCAGCTGCTCGCGATCGTCGGCGACGACGTGCACCGGCTCGACCGGTTGATCAGCGATATCTCCGACGCCTCGCGGCTCGACGCGCAGCTCAGCCGCGCGACCTTCGAGCCGGTCGACCTCGAGGCGATGCTGGCGGCGATGGTGGCGCAGCGCGACGCCCGCGGGGTGCCGCGGGGCGTCCGTGTGCGGCTCGACGCGCGCGATCACGGCGAGCTCCACGTGCTCGGCGAGGGCGGGCGGCTGGAGCGAGTCTTTGCCAACCTGATCGACAATGCCATCTCCTTCTCGCCCGATGACGGCGTCGTCAGCGTCGCGGTGCGGCGCGACCGCTCGATGCTGGAGGTGCGGGTGGAGGACGAGGGTCCTGGCGTGCCCGAGCAGGCGCGTGAGGCGATCTTCCAGCGCTTCCACTCGGTGCGTCCGACGCAGGAAGGCTTCGGCGAGCATAGCGGCCTGGGCCTCGCGATCGCGCGCACCATCGTCGACGCGCACCAGGGCGAGATCGGCGTCGAGTCGCGCGAGGACCGGCTGAGCGGCGCCCGCTTCGTCGTGCGGCTGCCGCTCGCCGAGCGGGAGGCAGCGGCGTGACCGCGCCGGTGACGCTTCATGCCACCGCGGTCGCGCTCGGCGGGCGCGCGGTGCTGCTCACCGGACCGTCGGGCGCGGGCAAGTCCGACCTGGCGCTGCGGCTGATCGATCGCGGCGCCGAGCTGGTGGCGGACGATTACACGTTGCTGGTGCATGACGGCGAGCAGTTGGTGGCAGGTTCGCCCGCGACGATAGCGGGGCGGATGGAGGTGCGCGGGCTCGGTATCGTCGATCGGCCGTACCGGCGCGGCGCACCGGTCGCGCTCGTGGTGGCGCTCGGCGAGGAAGACGAGCGCATGCCCGATCCGCGCTGGATCGAGCTCGCCGGCGTCACCCTGCCCGAGATCGTGATCGACCCGCGCTGGCCCTCGGCACCGATCAAGGTCGAATATGCGTTGGCACGGCTGAAGGAGATGCCGTCGTGACCGAGGTGCTGCTGATCACCGGCATGGCCGGCGCGGGCGTGACCACCGTACTCAAGACGCTGGAAGACCTCGGCTGGGAGACGGTGGACAGCGTGCCCTTGTCGCTGCTGACCCGCGTCGTCGCGCTGCCGCCCGACAGCGGCGAGACGCCGCGCCCGCTCGCCTTCGGCTTCGGCACGCGCACGCGCAACTTCGACCCCGCCGCGGTGCTGCGCCGCTTCGAGCAGCTGCGCGAGGAGCCCGGGGTCGAGGTCGGCATGCTGTTCCTCGACTGTTCGGAGGGCGAGCTGGCACGGCGCTTCGCCGAAACGCGCCGCCGTCACCCGCTCGCCGACGACCGCCCGGCCGCGGAGGGAATCGCGCTGGAGCGGCGGCTGCTCGAGCCGCTGCGTGCGCGCGCCAACCGGCTGATCGACACCACCCGGCTGACCAGCAACCAGCTGGCGCAGGAGATCCGCCGCACCTTCCGCCGCGACGGCACCGTCGGCACGACGCTGACGGTCGAGTCGTTCGGCTTCGCGCGCGGCGTGCCCGCGGGGGTCGACCTGGTCTTCGACATGCGCTTCCTGCGCAACCCGCACTGGGTGCCCGAGCTGCGCCCGCGCACCGGGCTGGACCCCGAGGTCGCCGCCTATGTCGCGGCGGATCCGGCCTATGATGAGGCAGTTGGCCGGATCGAGGAGTTGCTCCTGCTGCTGGTCCCGCGCTATCACGCCGAGGGTAAGCCCTACGTCACCGTCGCCTTCGGGTGCACCGGCGGCAAGCACCGCTCGGTGCATGTCGCCGAGCGGGTCGGTCGTCGGTTGCGCGAGGCGGGCTTTTGTCCCACCATCACGCATCGTGACCTGGCGGCGGCACCGCAGGATGCGCTCGAAGGACGACCATCGCGTCAATGAACGAAGTATCGAAGCCCATGCTCGGACCCGTGATCGGTCTGGTGCTCGTCACCCACGGCCGCCTCGCGGACGAGTTCGTGACGGCGATGGAACATGTCGTCGGCCCGCAGGGACAGGTGCGCACGGTCGCGATCGGCCCTGACGACGACATGGAGGCGCGGCGCGCCGACATCGCCGGCGCGATCGCCGAGGTCGATTCGGGGCGCGGCGTGATCGTGTTGACCGACCTGTTCGGCGGCACCCCGTCCAACCTCGCCATCTCGCTGATGGAGCGCGGGCGGATCGAGGTGATAGCGGGGATCAACCTGCCGATGCTGATCCGGCTCGAGTCGGCGCGCAAGGCGATGACCGTCACCGCCGCGGTCGCCGCGGCGCGCGAGGCGGGGCGCAAGTACATCTCGGTGGCGTCGGAAGTGCTCGGCGAGGCGGCGGCGTGACGGTGTCGCGCACCGTGGAGGTGACCAACCGCCGCGGGCTGCATGCGCGCGCCAGCGCCAAGTTCGTCACGCTCGCCTCGGGCCTGCCCGCGCCGGTGAAGGTCGCCAAAGGCGACTCGGAGGTGGTCGGCACCTCGATCATGGGGCTGATGATGCTCGGCGCCGCCAAGGGCGACCAGATCACGATCAGCGCCGAGGGCGATTCGGCCGAGGACGTGGTCGCAACGATGTGCGCGCTGGTCGAAGGCAAATTCGGCGAGGACTGAGCTCCGCGCCGCGACCCGCTCATGCCCCGCACCGTCACCGCTTACTCCAACCCGCTCGTCAAGCGCGTGCAAGGCCTGCGCGACAAGCGCCACCGCCGCGAGGAAGGGCTGTTCCTCGCCGAGGGGCTGCGCATCCTGACCGAGGCGCGCGAGACCGGGCGCATCCCGGTCTACCTGTTTTTCGCCGCGGCGAGCGCGCGCCATCCGCTGGTGCTCGCCCTGGTCGAGGCGGTCGAGGCGCGCGGCGGCGAAGCGATCGAGACCATCCCCGACATCCTCTCCAAGCTGTCGGGCAAGGACAATCCGCAGGCGGTGGTGGGCGTGTTCGAGACGTTCGAGACGCCCCTCGCCGCGCTCGACCGCCATGCCGCGCCGATCTGGCTGGTCGCGGAGCGGCTGCGCGATCCCGGCAACCTCGGCACGATCCTGCGTACCGGCGATGCGGTCGGCGCGGGCGGGCTGATCCTGGTGGACGAGTGCGTCGACCCTTTCTCCACCGAGGCGGTGCGCGCGAGCATGGGAGCGCTGTTCACGGTGCCGATCGTGCGCGCGCCCTGGGGTGACTTCCTGGCGTGGCTGCGCGGCGGCGCCGGACAGCTTGTCGGGCTGAGCCTGCAGACCGAGCAGGGCTATCGCGACGCGACCTATGCCGCGCCGACCTTCCTGCTGACCGGCAACGAGGCGCAGGGGCTGCCAGAGGCCTATGAGCGCGAGTGCGACCTGCTGGTCAAGCTGCCGATGCTGGGCAAGGCGGACAGCCTCAACGCCGCGGTGGCGACCGCGGTGATGGCGTACGAGGTGCTGGCGCAGCATCGCAAGTGACGGAACGAGCGTGCGCCAACGGCCGAATGTTGCGAATGTTGAGTCGCCGGCGAGGTTCGCGGCAGGGGCGAATGTTGCGAATGTTGAGTCACTGGCGCGAATAGCGATCGGTGCAGCGACGCGCGTGCGGATCGCCCGTGAGAGACAGGGGCGGCGGGGTGGCGGCTGTGCGGTCACGCCGTCGTGATAACGCCTCGGCGCCGACGTAGGACAGTACACCTGCGCGCACCTTCGATGCCGAAGCGGCGCGCAGCGGTGCCGAGCGGGCGCCGGATAGCGTGATCGGGGAAGCGACAGCGTCTTCTCCGCGGTGGGCGTTTGCGCCGACGCGCGCGCCGCTCACAGGCAAGTGACGGGGCCGCCCGCGGCACCCTTCGACTTGGCGCAGAGCAGGATCGGTTGGGTCTGGATCAGCCGTAACGATCGCACCATCCGCTCGGTCGCGCTCTTATAGCTAAGGAAGTGCGGCGATCGGATGTGCGCCTCATAAGCGGCGCGACTGGCATACACTTCGAGCAGCCGCACCGACGTCGGCCGCTCGACCAGCGCGACCGAGTGAAGCATCAGCACGCCGGGTTCGAGCCGAACCGAAGCCTCCTGTTCCTCCGCGAGGAGCCGCTTGTACGCGTCGAGTTGCGCCGGATCGATCTCGAGCTCGGCGATGCGGACCATCGGCGCGGGCTCCGGCGCCGGCCCCGCGGCCGTGCTGGCGGCGAGCGCCGTAGAGGCAAGGAACAACACACTCATGGCGATACTCT
Source organism: Sphingomonas phyllosphaerae (assembly GCF_029623345.1). GTDB lineage: Bacteria > Pseudomonadota > Alphaproteobacteria > Sphingomonadales > Sphingomonadaceae > Sphingomonas > Sphingomonas phyllosphaerae_C. Next base: position 220,725 of record NZ_JAPYKH010000003.1, on the reverse strand, counting down.
CGTCATCCCTTATGACCGGCAGGTCACGCTATTCCGCGGCCTCCTCCAGCGCGCCCTCGCTCGGCACGGCCGGCTCCGCCACCGCCAGCTTGGTCAACGGCCGCGCCGCCTGCTCCCCTACCGGCAGCGGTTCGATCGTCTTGTTGCCGGTGTCGATGTTGAGCGCCTCGAAGCGCCGCGCGCTGGTCAGCACCTGGCTCTCGAGGCTTCCCACGAAGCTGTTGTACGCGCCCATAGCAGTGTCGAGGTTCTTGCCGAGCCGCGCCACGTGCGTCCCCATCGTCGCCAGCCGTGCGTACAATTCCTTGCCGAGCGCGCCGATCTCCTGCGCCTCGCGCGCCAGTTTCTCCTGCCGCCACACCGCCGAGACCGTGCGCGCGATCGCGATCAGGTTGGTCGGCGTGGCGAGCAGCACGCGGCGATCGAAGGCAAAGTCCCACAAGGTCGGATCATGCTCCAGCGCGGCGGAGAGGAAATGCTCGCCTGGCACGAACATCACGACATATTCGGGCGCGTCGCTGAACTGGGTCCAATAGGCCTTGGCGCCGAGCGCGCTGACGTGCGCGCGCATCGACTGGGCGTGCGCCGCAAGCCCGAGCTGGCGCTCTGCCTCGTCCACCGCGCCAAAGGCATCCTGATAGGCATTGAGCGAAACCTTGGCGTCGACGATCAGCGACTTGCCGCCCGGCACCCGAACGATCGCGTCGGGGCGCAGCCGCCCGCCGTCTTCCGCAGTGACGCTGACCTCCATCTGAAAATCGGTGTGCTCCGCCAGCCCGCACGACTCGAGCACGTTGCGCAGCTGCTGCTCGCCCCAGCGCCCGCGCGCCTTGGGCGCGTTGCGCAGCGCGTTGACCAGCTTCGCCGCCTCGCCGGAGACACGCTCCTGCCCGGCGCGCATCGCCTCGATCTGCCCGTGGAGCTGGCCGAACGCGTCGCGCCGCTCGGCTTCGATTTTGGCGACGCCCTCCTCGTAGCGCTGGAGCCGGTCGTTGACCGGCTGGAGCAACGCCTTGATCCCCTGCCCGGTCTGCTCCTCGGACTGGCGCAGCCGCGCCTCGGCGCGCTCGAGAAAGGCTTTCTGCGCGTCGGTGAGCGCGATCTGCGCGGCATCGCGGAAGCGCGCGCTGAGCTCGTCGGCGGCGAGCTTGAGGTCGGCGATGCGCTGCTCGGCGGCGCGTCCCTCAGCGGTCAGCCGCGCGACCTCGAGCCGCGCCGCCTCGCGCTCGTCGCGCACCTGGACGAGTTCGGCGCGGAGCGGCTCGACCGCGCGCGCGCGCTCCTCCGCGCCGGCGAGATCGGCGATGGCGCGGCGGAACAGCTCGGCCTGCGCGTCGCGCTCGGCGCGGAGCCGCTCGGCCGCGGCGCGGGTCAGCAGCCAGCCGGCGAGCGCGCCGAGCGCAAGCGCGATCAGCGCAACGGGAAGGAGGTCGATCATCGCCGGAACATAGATCGAACGGGGGCGCGGTCGCAAGCGCGGGGTGCGAGAGCGGGGATATCGGCGGTGGCGGTCTTCCCGCGACGGTAGAAATCCTGAGCGGCGAGCGGGACGCTCGCGGCCCTGGGTGCCTGCGTGCACCGGCATACGGACGCGCGCGGCGCATCTCACCCACCGCGGGCATCATCCTGAACTCGTTTCGGGATTCCCCCGGCCGCGTGTCACCGCCCGATGGAGGCACCGCACCGTAGATCCTGAAACGGGTTCAGGATCACGCCGATAGATAGGTTAGGACGTTGGCGCGGCTACCCTCCGCTCACCCGCCGCGGCGGAGCTTGTCCAGCTTCTTCAGCAACATGCCACGCTTCAGCCGCGAGATATGGTCGATGAACAGCACGCCGTTGAGATGGTCGATCTCATGCTGCATGCAGGTCGACATCAGCCCGTCGAACTCCGCCTCGTGGCGCTCGCCGGCGGTGTCGAGCCAGGACACGCGGCAACGATCGGGGCGCGTCACCTCGGCATATTGCTCGGGGATGGACAGGCAGCCCTCGTTGTAGCTCGACTGCGCCTCGCTCACCCAGGTGATTTCGGGGTTGATGAAGGCCTGAGGGGCGCGCGCCGCTTCCGGTGGCTCGCCTTCCTCCAGCTCGCGCTCCTGCAGGTCGATCACGACGATCCGCCGCAGGATGCCGACCTGGATCGCGGCGAGGCCGATGCCATGCGCATCGTACATCGTGTCGAACATGTCGGCGACGATGCCGCGCACCTCGTCGTTGACCTCGGCGACAGGGGCGCAGGTCTCGCGCAGCCGCGCGTCGGGTACCTCTACGATCGGAAGAATGGCCATGCGCGCGAGCTAGGGGCGCACCGGAGAAGCGTCAAGCGAGCGCGCTCACCCCACCGGCCGGCGCGCGCGCAGCGCCTGCGCCAGCGTGCCCTCATCGAGATAGTCGAGTTCACCGCCGACCGGCAGACCGTGCGCGAGCTGCGTGAGCCGCACCGGAAAGCGCTCCAGCCGCTCGACGAGATAATGCGCCGTGGTCTGACCCTCCAGCGTCGCGTTCATGGCCAGCACGACTTCGTCGACCCCGCCCACGGCCACACGCGCGAGCAGCGGCTCGATCGCGAGGTCCTCGGGCCGCACCCCCTCCAGTGCGGAGAGCCGCCCACCGAGCACGTGGAAGCGCCCGGGGAACAGCCGCGAGCGTTCCAGCGCCCATAGGTCCGCGACATCCTCGACGACGCAGAGCGAGCGCTCGTCGCGGCGCGGGTCGGCGCAGATCGCGCACGGATCGGTCGTGTCGACGTTACCGCACGTCGAGCAGGTCGACAGCCGCTCCTCCACCGCCACCAGCGCCGAGCGCAGCGACGCCAGCGCACCCTCACGCTTCTTGACGAGGTGGAGCACCGCGCGGCGCGCCGAACGCGGGCCGAAACCAGGGAGCCGCGCCAGCGCGTTGGTCAGCGCCTCGATCTCGGGGGATGCCATGTGGAACAGATAGGGGGTTGCGTCGCGCCGCGCCAGCGTGTCGAGAGCTGGCGCCATGCGGATCATCTTCATGGGAACTCCAGACTTCGCCGTGCCGACGCTCGACGCGGTGGTGGCCGCGGGGCACGAGGTCGTCGCGGTGTACAGCCAGCCGCCGCGCCCGGGCGGTCGGCGCGGTCGCGAGCTGGTCGCCTCGCCGGTGCAGCGCCGTGCCGAGGCGCTCGGGCTGGAGGTGCGGACGCCCGTGACGCTGCGCGACGCGGGCGCACAGGCCGCGTTTGCGGCGCTCGGCGCCGATGTCGCGGTGGTCGCCGCCTACGGGCTGATCCTGCCGCGCGCGGTGCTCGACGCGACCCGGCTCGGCTGCCTCAACGTCCATGGCTCGCTGCTGCCGCGCTGGCGCGGCGCAGCGCCGGTGCAGCGCGCGATCCTCGCCGGCGACGCCGAGACGGGAGTCGGCATCATGCAGATGGAGGCGGGGCTGGACACCGGTCCCGTGCGGCTCGAGGGGCGTACCGCCTGCGCGGGCAAGAGCGCGGGCCAGCTCACCGCCGAGCTCGCCGCGATGGGCGCGCGATTGATGGTGCAGGTCCTCGCCGACCCCGACGCCTATCCGCCCCGGCCGCAGCCCGATGAGGGCGTCACCTACGCTGCCAAGATCAGCAAGGAGGAGGCGCGCCTCGACTTTACCGCACCCGCCGCGCAGGTCGAGCGCCAGGTGCTTGCCTTCGACCCCGCGCCGGGCGCCTTCGTCGAGCATGCCGGCGAGCGGATCAAGGTGCGCGCCGCGCGCGCCGAGGACGGCACCGGCGCGCCGGGCGAGGTGCTCGACGACTCGCTGCTGGTGGCCTGCGGCAGCGGCGCGATCCGGCTGCTGCGGGTGCAGCGCGCCGGCCGCGGCGAGATGGACGCGGGCGAGCTGCTGCGCGGCTTCGCGCTGCCGCCGGGCACGAGGCTGTGACCCGGTACGCGCTCACCGTCGAGTTCGACGGGCGTCCGTTCATGGGCTGGCAGCGCCAGGCACATGGGCCGAGCGTGCAGCAGGCGATCGAGGAAGCCGCGCATGCGGTCACCGGCGAGACACTGGTGGTCCACGCCGCGGGTCGCACCGACGCGGGGGTCCACGCCAGCGCGATGCGCGCGCATCTCGACGTCGCCAAGCCGCTTACCGCCTTCCGCCTCGGTGAGGCGCTCAACGCGCGGCTTCGCCCCGCCCCGGTGGCGATCACCGCGTGCGAAGCGGTGGCGGACGATTGGCACGCGCGCTTCTCCTGCCTGGGCCGCGCCTACACCTATCGGATCGTCAACCGCCGCGCGCCGCTGACGCTGGAGCGCGGCCTCGCCTGGCAGGTGACGCAGCCGCTCGACGCCGAGGCGATGCACGCGGCGGCACAGCGGTTCGTCGGTCAGCATGATTTCACCACCTTCCGCTCGGCGCACTGCCAGTCGGCGAGCCCGGTCAAGACGCTCGACTCGATCGTGGTGACGCGTGCCGGTGACCGGCTCAAGGTGGAAGTGGCGGCGCGGTCGTTCCTCCACCATCAGGTGCGATCGATGGTCGGCTGCCTCGCGCTGGTCGGACTCGGACGGTGGACCGCGGACGATCTGGGCGACGCACTGCGGGCAGCGGATCGAGCGCGGCTCGGGCTCAACGCGCCACCGGACGGCCTGTATTTCGTCGAGGCGCGCTATCCGGCGTGAGGTGTCGAGCCCACGCTCCCGGCTTTCCGTCGCCGTACGCTACTTCCCCGCCGCCCACTTAGGCCCTCCCGCCGTCATCCCGAAGCAGGCAGGAATCCAGAGAGGCGCGCGCCAGCGATAAACGCCGCTACGTGCGCGCGTCTGGATCCCCGCCGCGGCGCGGATGACGAGAGTACGGGCTTCACGATCAGGCCGTCTCCGACCCTTCCCGCGACAGCCGCGCCGCGAGCTCGACATGGGTCGACCAGCGGAATTGCCCCACCGGCTGCACCCAGTCGAGCCGATAGCCGGTCTCGACCATCTCCTTAGCATCACGCGCGAAGCTGCTGGGATTGCACGAGATATAGGCGACCACCGGGACCTTGCTCGCGGCCAGCTGCGCGGCCTGCTCGCGCGCGCCGGCGCGCGGCGGGTCGAGCACCACCGCGTCGAACCGGTCGAGCTCGGCCGCGGTGAGCGGGCGCCGGTACAGGTCGCGGTGCTCGGCGAAGACCGGCCGCCCGGCACGCCCCGCCGCCGCCTTCAGCGCCAGCAGCGCGTCGCGCCCGCCCTCGGCGGCATAGACACGCGCGGGCAGCGCCAGCGCGAAGGTGCCGAGCCCCGCGAACAGGTCGGCCACGGTGCGCGGCGCACCGACCGCCTCGCGCGCCGCCGCGACCAGCGCCGCCTCGCCCTCGCGCGTCGCCTGGAGAAAGGCGCCGGGCGGCAGCGGCACCGCGACTCCGCCGAGCGTCACCGTCGCGGGCTCCGGCTCCCATCGCGTCTCCGCGCCGACCCCGGCGTCGAAGGCGACGCGCGCGACGCCGTGCGCCTGGGCGAAGGCCGTAATCGAGTCGTGGTGCTGCAAACCCTCGGGCGCGACCCCGGTGACGAGCACGTCCGGCCCCTGGTCGGCGAGGGCGAGATGCACGTCGAGACGCCGCTTCGCCCTGAACGAGGCGAGCAGCCGCTTGAGCGGCTTGACCAGCGCGAACAGCTCGGGCGCGAGCACGTGGCATTCGTGCAGGTCGACGAGCTGGTGGCTCTTCTCCGCGCTGAAGCCGAGCCGTCCTGACGGCTCGAAGTGGAGCGTCGCGCGACGTCGCGTCAGCGGCGGCGACAGCAGCGGCGCGCGGATCGGCGCGACGAGCCCCTGCGCCGCCAGCGCCGACTCGATCTTCTCGATGATGAAGCTCGCCCAGCTCGGATCGTCGAGATGCTGGAGCTGGCAGCCTCCGCAGGTCGGGAAATGGCGGCACGGCGGCACCTGGTGGTGCGGGCCGGGCAGGACGCTGCCGTCGTCGGCAAGCGTGTCGCCCGGCGCGGCGAAGGCGGCGTAGCGGCCGTCGGCGGTAACGCCGTCGCCGCGACCGGCGACCTTGACGATCAGGCTCACGCAGGTGTCTCCCGGATCAGCGCGGTGAGCGCCGGGGCGAGCGCCGCGGCGAGATCGTCGGCGATGAAGCCCGCGCCGAGCCGGCGCGCCGCGGCGGCATGGAGCCACACGCCCGCCGCGGCGGCGTCAAGCGCGTCCCCGCCCGCCGCCAGCCGCGCCGCGATCGCACCCGCCAGGACGTCGCCGCTGCCCGCGGTGGAGAGCCAGCTACTCGCCTCGCCCGCGAGCAGAACGCGGCCATCGGGCGCGGCGATCACCGTGTCGGCGCCTTTGTAGACCACGACGGCGCCGATGCGCTCCGCCGCAGCGCGAGCGGCTGCGAGCTTGGAGCCGTGGGCCGCGCCGAACAGCGCGTGGAACTCGCCCGCGTGCGGCGTGAGCACGATCGTGCCGCCGCGCGCGCGCAGCCGCTCGGGCGTGACGAGATGGAGCGCGTCGCCGTCGATCAGCAACGCGCGGTCGCTCGCCAATGCCCGCTCGAGCAGATCGCGCGCGTGATCGTCGCGGCCGAGCCCGGGGCCGACCACCAGCGCGCCGATACGCGCGTCGGCGAGCGGGTCGTCGCGGTCGAGCGAGCGGCGTACCAGCGCGTGCGGCGGCTGCGGGATGGTCGCGCCGAGCAGCGCTACGTACCCGGCGCCGGCGTGCATCGCGGCGCGCGCGGCGAGCTCACCCGCGCCCGCCATGCGGCCCTTGATCAGCGCGACCATGCCGCGACTGAACTTGTGGCTGTCCACCGGAGGAGCCGCGAGACGGGGCGGTGCGAGCGCGCGCGTGTCGCCGTTCAGCGTGATGCCGAGCGGCAGCACGCGCACCGCGCCGCAACGCGCCGCGGCGGGCTGAAGCAGATGCGCCGGCTTGGCCGCGCCGAGCGCGAGCGTGACATGGTGGTGCGGGACCTCGCCGAGCACCGCGCCGTCGTCACTGGCCACCCCGCTGGGCAGATCGACCGCGATCGCCAGCGTCGCACCGGCGGCGAGCCGCACCAGCGCGGCGGCCTCGTCCGCCGCGAGCGCGCGGCTGAGCCCGGTGCCGTACAGCGAGTCGACCAACACGGGAGCTGGCTTGGCCGTGCCAAGCGGCTCGACCGCCCCGCCCCACGCCTCGCGTGCGGCGATGGCGGCGGTACCGCGCGGCTCGGCCGCAGCGGCGACGCGGACGGTGCGACCGAGCGCGCGCAATCGCGCCGCGGCGAGGTAACCGTCACCGCCATTGTTGCCGGGGCCGCACACCACCAGCACCGCGTGCGCACCCGCGAGCCGGTGGACCGCATCCCCGACCGCGCGGCCGGCGCGCTGCATCAGCGACTCGACGCTGTTCCCGGCGGCGATCGCCGCATGCTCGGCGGCCCGCATCGCCGCGGCGTCGAGCACGATCGTGCCGTCAAGCGGCGTCATTGGCGTCAGGTCCCTCATCTCACGGCGCGGGCGCGATCGGCGCGGGCGCGAGCGGCACGTCTGAGCCGCATGGCGGCGCGCCTGTCAATGCGGGTTGATGCTGCGGATCGAAGATGCGGGCGATGCGAACGCTTGGCGGGCGTCGCCGCGACTGGCTGCGATCAAACGTCGACGTCGTCGTCCGGTCGCGCGAGGCACGCCGCGCCTTTGACACTTTCCGTCGTCCCGGACCGGGTGCGGGATTCATGCGGCCGCGTACTCGGAAGCCGGTGCTCCGGCGGAGCCTGGATCCCGGATCAAGTCCGGGACGACGGGGGAAAGTGGCCCGATCCGCTTCCTCAGCTGGGTGACGGCACCTCCGCCCCCTCGGTCCTCGGTGCCGCGACACTGGCCGTGGCGACGCAGGGCACCCCCGCTCAGATATCCGCGAACATGTGGCGCTCCGCCTTCGCGCCGGGGTGCGTCACCGCGCCCTGATAGGCCGGCCCGACGCTCTGCGCGTAGCGCCACAGCGCGCCGGCGCCATAAGCGTTCTCACGCGCCTGCCAGCGTGCACGGCGCTCGGCCACCACCATTTCGTCGACCAGCAGGTCGATCGTCCCCGCTTCGGCGTCGATGCGGATCGGATCGCCGTCCTCGACCAGCGCGATCGGACCACCGTCGGCCGCCTCGGGGCCGACATGGCCGATGCAGAAGCCGCGCGTGCCGCCCGAGAAACGGCCATCGGTGATCAGCGCCACCTTCTCGCCCATGCCGAGGCCGTAAAGTGCCGCGGTGGTCGACAGCATCTCGCGCATGCCCGGACCGCCCTTGGGCCCCTCGTAGCGGATCACGATCACCTCGCCCTCGGCGATCTGGCGTGCCTCCACTGCGGCAAAGGCGTCCTCCTCGCAGTCGAAGCAGCGCGCCGGCCCCTCGAACTGGAGCCGGTGCATGCCCGCCACCTTGACGATCGCGCCGTCGGGCGCGAGCGAGCCGCGCAGCCCGACCACGCCGCCGGTCGGGGTGATCGGCGTGGCGACGTCGTAGATCACCTTCTGATCGGGGTTCCACGTCACCTGGTCGATGTTCTCGCCGAGCGTACGCCCGGTGACCGTCAGGCAGTCGCCGTCGAGCAGCCCGCCCGAGAGCATCGTCTTCATCAGCATGTAGACGCCGCCGGCCTCGTACATATCCTTGGCGACGTACTTACCACCGGGCTTGAGGTCGGCGATGTAAGGTGTTGTTTTAAAAGCCTCCGCAACGTCGAACAGGTCGAAGTCGATGCCCGCCTCGTTGGCCATGGCGGGGAGATGGAGCGCGGCGTTGGTCGAGCCGCCGGTGGCCGCCACCACGCGCGCGGCATTGATGAAGGCCGCGCGCGTGCAGATGTCACGCGGGCGCAATTGGCGGCCCACCAGCTCCATCACCTGCGCGCCCGCCGCGACGGCGATCTGCTCGCGCGTCGTATAAGGTGCGGGCACCATGTTGCTGTTGGGCAGACTGAGGCCGATCGCCTCGCCGACACAGGCCATGGTGTTGGCGGTGAACTGGCCGCCGCACGCGCCGTGGCCCGGACAGGCGACCTTCTCGAGCTCGTGCACCTCGGACAACGGGCAGGCGCCCGCGGCATATTTCCCGACCACCTCGAACACGTCCACGACGGTGACGTCGCGGTCGTGGAAGCGGCCGGGCAGGATCGAGCCGCCATAGACGAAGATCGACGGGATGTTGAGCCGGAGCATCGCCATCATCATGCCCGGCAGCGACTTGTCGCAGCCGGCGAAGCCGACGAGCGCGTCATAGCAATGGCCGCGCACGCTGAGCTCGACCGAGTCGGCGATCACCTCGCGGCTGACCAGCGAGGCCTTCATGCCTTGATGCCCCATCGCGATCCCGTCGGTGACGGTGATCGTGTTGAAGCGCCGCGGCATCCCGCCGCCCTGCTCGACCCCGCGGCGGGCGGCATCGGCCTGGGCGTCGAGCGTGGTGTTGCACGGCGCGCTATCGTTACCGGCCGAGGCGAGCGCGACGAACGGGCGCGCGATCTCCTCCTCGCTAAGTCCCATCGCGTAATAATAACTGCGATGCGGCGCGCGCTCGGGTCCGACCGACACGTGGCGGCTCGGCAGACGGGATTTGTCAAAGGTCTGGGTCATATTGCGCACGCCTATGTCGCGGGAGGTAGCGCTCGCGCAAGTATGTTGTGGCAGAGAGATGGCTCAAGCGGCTGACGGTTCGTCAGCGCTGTGATCCCCGCCACCGCGGGGATGACGAGAGTGGAACGGGACGACGAAACAACGCTCCGCCGCGAGCGGCCTCAGCGGCAGAGGGCGCGAGGCAACTGGAGGGCACCGGGACCCAGACGCCCTGACCTTCGCCGCACGCTGCCAAGCCCCTCCGCCCTCACCCCAGATCGGCGAGCGCCTTCTCGACATTGTCCATCGTGAAGGGCTTGGCGAGGCGCGGACGCGCGCGATGCTCGAGCGCGATCTCGTCGCCGCCGCCGCCCGTGGCGAAGACGAACGGGATGTCGCGTGCCGCCAACGCGTCGGCGATGGCGAAGCTCTTCTCGCCGCCGCGCAGGTTGACGTCGAGGATCGCGGCGTCGAAGCCGCCCGCCTCCACCATCGGCAGCGCGGCTTCCACGCTGTCGGCGGTGCCGGCATGGCTTTTATCGAGCGCGTCGAGGAAATCCTCGAGCATCATCGCGATCAGGGGTTCGTCTTCGACCAAAAGCACGCGCATCGTCATGCCGCGTGCCATAGCGTGCTCCCGCGTGGGCGCAACAGATGGTTGGACCCGTTATGATCCGCCACGGGCCTCCTGCGCCACCAGCGCGTCGCGCGTCGCCTCGGCGAGCTGCTGGACCGAGAAGGGCTTCGGCAGGAAGGCGACGTTGTCGAGGTCGATAGAGCGGCGCAGCTGCTCCTCGGCATAGCCCGACATGAAGAGGATCGGAATGTTCGGGTGCGTCTGGCGCAGCTGGCGCGCCAGCGTCGGCCCGTCCATCACCGGCATCATCACGTCGGAGATCACCAGCGTCGGCCGGTCGACTCCCTGCATCAGCTCCAACGCCGCCTCGCCATTCTCGGCGGCGAGCACGGTATAGCCCTGGCGCGCGAGCGCTCGCTCCGCCACCGCGCGGACCATGTCCTCGTCTTCGACCAGCAGGATCGTGCCGCTGCCCCACAGGTCGCCGGTGCGCTGGCGCGGCGCCGGCCTGCTCGCGGCAGGTGCCGCCCCCGCCTCCGCCCCGGCGGCGGCATAGACCGGCAGGTACATGGTGAAGGTGGCGCCCTGCCCCGGCTTCGAATCGGCGAAGATGAACCCGCCCGATTGTTTGACGATGCCGTAGACGGTCGACAGACCGAGCCCGGTACCCTTGCCGACATCCTTGGTGGTGAAGAAGGGCTCGAAGATCTTGGGCAGCACCTCGGGCGGGATGCCCGTGCCGGTGTCGGACACCTCGAGCGCGGTATAATCGCCGATCGGCATGATGTCGCTGTTGCGACGGCGGATCTCGGCGATCGGCACAGATCGCGTCTGGATCGTCAGCTTGCCGCCGCTGCCCTTGCTCAGCATCGCGTCGCGCGCATTGACCGCGAGGTTGACGACGACCTGCTCGAGCTGGCCCGGGTCGGCGCGCACCGGCCCGAGGTCGCGGCCGTGCTTGACCTCCAGCGTCACCGTCTCGCCCATCAGCCGGCGCAGCAGGTTGGACACTTCCGAGACGACGTCGGGAAGCTGTAGCACCTGCGGGCGCAACGTCTGCTGGCGCGAGAACGCGAGCAGCTGGCGCGTCAGGCTGGCGGCGCGATTCGAGTTGGCACGGATCTGCTGGATGTCGTCATAGTCGCTGTCGCCGGGCGAGTGACGCATCAGCATCAGGTCGCAGTGGCCGATGATCGCGGTAAGGATATTGTTGAAATCGTGCGCGACGCCGCCGGCGAGCTGCCCCACCGCCTGCATCTTGGTGGCCTGCGCCACCTCGCGCTTGAGCCGGTTCTCCTCATTATTGTCCTTGAGGCTGAGCAGCACCGCGGCGTCGCCCAGCCCGCGCGCGGCCGCGATCGAAAGTGCGACCGGCTCGTCGGGATGGTCCTTGAGCCGTACCGCCAGATCCATCGGGCGGCCGCCCCCGCTGGCACGCCGGATCGCGTCCGCCACCGCGGCCTTGTCCTCGCGCACGACGAGGTCGCCGGGATAGGTCGGGGTCGCGCCGGGCTCGACGCTGGCGGCACGCGCGAAGGCGCGGTTCATCTGGGTGAAGCGCCCCTCGCGATCGACCAGCGCGACGCCGAACGGCATCAGCATCAGCAGTCCCTCGAGGTCCTCCGCCGCGCCGCCGCCGGCGATGCCGCTGTCGACGTCGACCATCGCCACCAGGATCGGCGCTTCCGGATCGTCACCGAGCGGTATCTGGAGCAGCCGCAGCGGCGTCGCGCTCGCCCCCTCGGCGAGGAAGCGCACGGTGCCGCCGGGATCCTCGCTGAGGAAGCGCGCGAGGTCCTCGTCCACGATCGTGCCGTCGGGCGTGCCCGTGGCGCGCGTGCGCAGCACCGCGTTGGCGGAGAGGACATGGCCGTTGGCGGTGATCAGCGCCGCCATCACCCCCGCCGCGCCGAGCTGCTGGCCGAGCCCGCCGTCGATCGATTCGAGCAGCCGCGCCACCTGCCCGGTGGGCGCCGCCGCGCCGAGGAAGCGCCAGATCAGGAAGTCCTGCTGCTGCCCGGTGCGTGCGATCACCGCGTCGATCGCGCCCGCCGCCCCGCGCAGCGAGGCGCGCGCGGTGCCATCGCGCCACGCCGCGCGACCGCACACCGCCAGCTGCCCGGCACCGTCGCCGACCAAAGGCAGAGCAGGCGGCGTCGGGAAGCCGCCGAAGAGCTGCTCGTAGCGATCGTTGGCGCAGACCAGTTTTCCGCCGCGATCGGTGATCGCAACCGCGTCGTCGCTCGACTCGGCGAGCGAGCGGACGAGCTCCCAGTCATGCTCGACCGCCGGCCCGACCGTCTCGGGCGTGCGCAGCCGCATGACGGTGACCGCGACGCCGGCGAGCACCAGCGCGGCAGCGAGGAACCCGCATGCCACTGCCATGTCGCCGATCAGCCACAGCACCAGCGCCGCCGCAAGCGCGCCGGCGAGCAGCGCTATGCCGAGCGCGCCGCGCTGGCCGCGCCACCAACCGCGCGAGTCGAGCGAGGCGAGCGGGATCATCGTCCCGCGCTCACCACATCGTCACGCGCTGGTTCGGGACGAGGTACGGCGTCTCGCCCGGCGTCGCGCCGAATGCCTGACGCCGAGGCGACACGTCGCGCACGAGCGATCGCGCTGCTCGGTGGACGCACGCGGACGGGAAGGCAGCCGCCGCAACCCGTCGATCCCGCGCGAATTGCATCACGGGACGGGAAGCGAGCAGCGACGTCGCGGCCGCAGCGGTCAAACGCATGTACGTGGCACCCTCTCGTCTGTCACAGCTGGGCTGCGCTCTCTTAACCATGCGGGGCACAAGGCGCCAGCGTCGCGGGGGACTTAGTGGCAGCCACCATTGCGGCGATGCTCGTGGCGATGCCGCCACTTGCGCGCGATCCACAGCCGCCAGCCGAGCGCTGCCAACGCGTAGCCGAGCGCCGCGGCGACCGCGGTCAGCACCAGCAATCCGAGCACCAGCGGCGGCCCCGCGTCCCACAGCCACTGCAGCCAGCCCGTCGCCGCATCCGCCACCGGTTGGGCCGCCGCGGGTGCGTTGGAGCGCAGCAACCAGGCGCCGATCTGATAGGCCACGAACAGGATGAAAGGCGTGGTGAAGGGATTGGTGATGAAGGTCACCAGCGCCGCGACGGGGACGTTGGCGCGGAACGGCAGCGCGATCAGCGCGGCGATCGCGATCTGCGCCACCGGGAAGAGGATCCCCGCGACCATGCCCAGCGCCACCCCGCGCGGCACCGAGCGGCGCGTGAAGCGCCACAGCTCGGGCGCGAGCACGCGGTGCGCGACGGGGCGGAGCAGCCGGCTGCGCTCCATCGACTCGCGCGTCGGCAGGTTGCGGCGGCTCCACGCCGCGATCCGGTCCCAGGCGGTGATCGGCCGTGCCGACATTCAGCTGTGCTCGCGCAGCACGCGTCCGGCCTCGCGCTTCCACTCGCGTTCTTTGATATGCTCACGCTTGTCGTGCGCCTTGCGGCCCTTGGCGAGCGCGAGCTCGACCTTGGCGCGGCCCTGGCCGTTGAAATAGACGGTGAGCGGCACGAGCGTCATGCCCTCGCGCGCGACGGCGCCGTGCAGCTTGTTGATCTCGCGCTCGTGGAGCAGCAGCTTGCGCGGGCGCTTGGGCTCGTGGTTGAAACGGTTGCCGTGACTGAACTCGGGGATGTTTGAGTTGACCAGCCAGACCTCGTCGCCCTTCACTTCGGCATAGCTCTCGGCGATCGAGCCCTCGCCGAAGCGCAGGCTCTTCACCTCGGTGCCGCTGAGCACAATCCCCGCTTCATAGGTGGTGTCGATCGCATAGTCGAAGCGCGCGCGGCGGTTCTCGGCGACGATCTTCTTCTTGTCGAAGGTGGCGGGCTTGGGACGCGACATGGGCGCGATGTAGGCGCAGCCGCGCGCCAGGGCAAAGGGGGACGTGCGGGTTGGTCGGAATGGGGCTGAGACGATCGCCTGTGCGGCAATTCTACTTGCCGCGACGACCGCAGACACAGAGACGAGAGAGGGCGCGCGTCTCGCGATCTACAGACCAGCGTGCGCCAGCGCGGCGTCGACCGCCTGCCGGCTCGCCTCGCTCGGCCAGGTCATCGGCAGCCGCAGCCCCGCGGGGAACGCCGGGCGTACGCGCGTCATCGCGTACTTCACCGGTCCCGGAGACGCGTCGCTGAACAGAGCGACGTGGAGCGGGAACAGCCGGTCGTGCAGCGCCAGCGCGCGCGCAGCGTCGCCCGCGGCGCAGGCTTGCTGGAAATCGGCGCTGAGCCGCGGCGCGACATTGGCGGTGACCGAGATGCACCCCACCCCGCCCGTGGCGTTGTAGCCGAGCGCGAGATCGTCATTGCCCGAGAGCTGGCAGAAGTCCGGCCCGAGCGCGGCGCGGTGCTGCGACACGCGCTGGAGCACGCCCGAGGCGTCCTTCACCGCCACGAACACCCGCGGGAAAGCGGTGACGATCCGCACCAGCGTGTCGGGCAGAACGTCGGTCACGGTGCGCGCGGGCACGTTGTACAGCACGATCGGCAGCGGCGCGTCCTGCGCCAAAGCCTCGAAATGACGGTAGATGCCCTCCTGCGAGGGGCGGTTGTAATAAGGTGGGACCATCAGCGCCGCGTCCGCGCCGGCCTGCTTGGCGGCGCGCAGGTTGGCGGCGGCGACCCGCGTGTCGTTCGAGCCAGCGCCCGCGATCACGGGGACGCGCCCGCGCGCCTGATCGACGCAGACCCGCACGATCGCGAACTGCTCCGCTTGCGTCAGCGTCGCGGCCTCGCCGGTGGTGCCGCAGGGAACGAGCGCGGACGAGCCCTCGGCAATCTGCCACTCGATCAGGTCGCGGTAGGCGTGCTCGTCGAACGCGCCGGTCGGGTCGAACGGGGTCACCAGGGCGGGGATGGAACCGGAGAACATGAGGTGAATTTGCTCCTGCGACCGATTGGGGGGCGCCGTTCAGCGCAGATACGGCTAGGGTCGCTAGTCTGTCCACCGGTCGCGTCGGTCAGAGAGTGAAGGCAGGTTCGTTGATCTTCGTCGTAGCAGCAGCAGGCGCCGCGGTTCTCGCGGCGAGTCACTATGGTAGCGTCTCCGAGCCGCAGGGTGCTCCGGCCCCAATCCCCGGCCCGGCGGCGTCGTTACCCGGCATGGCGCAGCCGCTGGCGCAGTGGAAGGTGCTCCAGCAGACCGACGCGCTGCCGTTCGACAGCTATGTCAGCTTCCTCACCGCGCACCCCGGCTGGCCCGGCGAGGCGGCGATGCGCCGCACCGTGGAGCGCAAGGCGTCCGACCCGAACGTCGCGCCTGCCAGCGTTGCGGCCTATTGCCGCCGCTGGGCGTCGCTGACCGCGGCGGGCTGGGTCGCCTGCGCGCGCGCCTATATGGCCACGGGCTCCAGCGCGCAGGCGCAGGAGGCGGCGCGCACCGCGTGGCGGCTGGGGTCGCTTTCGGCGCAGGACGAGGCGGCGGTGCTGGGCCAGTTCGGCTCGGCGCTCATCCCGGCCGACCACGACCGCCGCTTCGACGCGCTACTCTGGCAGGGCAATGTCTCGGCGGCGGCGCGCGTGCTTCCCTACACCAGCGCGGCGGCGCGGCCGCTGTTCACCGCGCGGCTCGCCTTTCGCAGCGACTCGCCCGAGGCATCGTCGCTGGCGGCGAGCGGCGATGCGATCGGCGCACGCGACCCGGGCTATATCGCGGACAAGGCGACATGGCTGCGCAATGCAGGCGCCTCGCCCAGCGCACGCTCCTGGCTGGCGCGCGCGCGCAGCGGCATGGCGCTGCCTGGCAATGCCGAGAAGTTCTACGAGGTGCTGCTGGTCAACGCGCGCGCCGCGGCAGCCGATGGTCAGTGGCAGACCGCCTATGACATCGCGCGGCAGATCGACGACGCCTATCCGCCGGGCACCGATGTCTCGACCAAGGGCTATGGCGAGCGCGACGATTACACCTCGCTGGCATGGCTGGCCGGCCAGGCCGCGACCAGGCTCAACCGCCCGGCCGACGCCCGCGCGATGTTCGAGCGCTACGGCCGCGCCAGCCAGGCACCGCAGACGCGTGCCAAGGGCTTCTACTGGGCGGCACGCGGCGCCGAGAAGGCGCAGCAGCCCGACACCGCCGCGCTGTTCGAGCGCGCCGCTGGCTATCGCGACCAATTTTACGGCCAGCTCGCGATCGAGCATCTCGGGCGCCGCCTCACCGCCCCGCCCGCACCGCCGACGCCAGCGATCGATCCCGCCGCGCGGCAGGCCTTCTATGCGCGCGAGATCGTCCGCGCCGCGCAGTTCCTTGGCCAGACCGGCCAATATCAGGACCAGACCGCCTTCGTGAAGCAGATCGCGGCGGTGGCGAAGGGCGACACCGACCATTATCTCGCCGACGAACTGTCGCGCCAGCTGCGCCGCCCGGATCTCGGCGTGCTGGTGGGGCGCAGCGCGATGCAGAACGGGCTGACCGAGTATAGCGCCAACGGCTTTCCGACCGTGGCGGTGCCGAGCGGCTACGAGGACCAGTGGACGATGATCCACGCGGTCGCGCGGCAGGAGAGCCAGTTCGACCGCACCGCGCGCAGCCCCGTCGGCGCCGCCGGGCTGATGCAGCTGATGCCCGCTACCGCGCGCGAGCAGGCGGGCAAGCTCGGCCTGTCCTATGACGCCGGGCGGCTGGTCGACGACACGGGGTACAATATCCAGCTCGGCTCGAGCTATTTTCAGCGGATCTTCGGGCTGTATGGCAGTTACCCGCTGGCGATCGCGGCCTATAACGCCGGGCCGGGCAACGTGAACAAATGGCTCCGCGCCAACGGCGACCCACGCACCGGCGCGGTCGACATGGTCGATTGGGTCGAGGCCATCCCTTATTCCGAGACGCGCAACTACGTGCAGCGCGTGCTCGAGAACGCCGTGGTGTACGACCTGATGAACCCGCCCCGCGCGCGCAGCCGCGGGCCCAACAACCTGAGCTGGTACCTGGGGCGGAGCCGCGGCGGCTGACCGCGCCGCCTGACCCGCCGACGACGGGTCAGACCAAAGCGCCGCTCACTTCCGCTCGGCGCCGCTTCGGTCACGCGTGGCGGCGAACTCGCTGCCCGGGCTCCAGCTCGGCCACACCCCGGGCCGCGCCAGCCGCACGCCGACCGTGTGGAACAGGTCCACGTCCATCGCCGCGCCGCGCAGGTCCCAGCCAGCGTCCCAGCTGTCGCAGGTCTTGTGGTAGCAGGCCATGTAATCGTCGAGCCACTTCTGCCCAGCGGTCTGACCGCCCTCTGCCAGATCGGGCGCGCCGCCGAGCGCCATCAGCAGCAGCGCGGGGACGCCGCGCCGCACCGTCGAGAAATGGTCGGCACGGTAGAACAGTCCGCGCTCGCTGAACGTCTCGGGCGTGATCGTTCGCCCCTGCCCGCGCGCCGCCGCGGCGAGCAGCGGGTCGAGCGTCGATTGGCCGGGGCCGACCAGCACCACATCCTTCGCCGGTCCCGCGGTCTGGAGGATGTCGAGCGTCAGGTTCGCCGCGGTGGTGGCAAGCGGCATCGTCGGGTGCGCCGCATAAAATTCGGACCCGAGCAGCCCGCGCTCCTCGCCGGTCCACAAAGCGAAGACGAGCGAGCGCTCGGGCGCCGGCCCCGCCTTGAACAGCCGCGCCAGCTCGACGACGCCCGCGGTGCCGAGCGCGTCGTCGTTGGCGCCCGGCCGCAGCGTGCGGCCGCTCGCGTCGGGCGGGCCGTCGCCATAGGCGTCCCAATGTGCCGCGAACATCACCGACTCACGCGGGCGGGTGCGGCCGGGGATCTTGGCGAGCACGTTGGCGCTGGTGATCCGCTCGACCTTCACCGTCGCGGCGGCGGAGAAACTCTTGCCCATCGCCACCGGACGGAAGGACGCCGAGCGCGCCTTGACGCGCAGCGCCGCCAGGTCGAGCCCGGCGGCGGCGAACAGACGCTCGGCGGTGTCGTGCTCGATCCAGCCCTGGAGCGGAACGCGCGGGTCATCCGCGCCGCGAACGATATCGTAATTCTCGCCGTTGGACGCGTTGACGGTCGACCAAGGATAGCCTGCACCCGCAGTATCATGAATGATCAGCGCCGCGGCGGCGCCCTGCCGCGCGGCCTCCTCGAACTTATAGGTCCAGCGCCCGTAATAGGTCATCCGGCGGTCGCCGAAGCGGCCCTTGGCGTCGTCGCCCGGCTGCGCCTCGAAGTCGGGATCGTTGACGAGGAAGACCAGGGTCTTGCCGCGCAGATCCATGCCCTTGAAATCGTCCCACTTGGCCTCGGGCGCGCGCACGCCATAACCGACGAAGACCAGCGGCGAGTCGGTGATCGCGATCGTCGCCGCCGGGCGCACGCTGGTCACCGCGACCTCCTTGCCCTGCACCATCGTCAGGTCGCCGACGCGCATCGCGGCATCGGGTGCGACGCGGGTGTGGACCAGCGGGACCTGCTGGAGATACTGCCCGTTCGACCCGGCCGGCGCGAGCCCCAGCGCCTTGAAGCGTGCGACCAGCCAGTCGAGCGTCCGCTTCTCGCCCGGCGTCCCCGGCGCACGCCCCCCGAAGTCGGGTGCGGCGAGCGTGCGGACATCGTCGGAGAGTCGCTTCGGATCGGCATGCGGCGCGGTTTGCGCGAGCGCTGGTGCCGCGATCAGCATAAGCGCGGCCAAGGGCGTGAGGCGTCGGGTCAAAGGTCAGTCCTTCCAGCGCACGTAGACGTGGTTCTCGCGCCGATCGACGTCGATCGAGGGGATCGCATCGACCAGATCGGAAAGCCGCTTGTAACCATAATTGCGCACGTCGAAGCTCGAGCGGTTGGCGGCGCGCTGCCCGAGCGCCGAGAGCCCGACGAACCCGTCCCTGTCGGGCTTGAGCGAGTCGTACGCGTCGTGGAGCAGGTGAAGCAGCTCGGGATCGTCCACCGTCCCCGCGGCACGCGCGGGAGCGGCAGCGGCGGCGGCGGTGCCGATCGCGGGCGGTACCGACTGGTCGAACGGCACCTCTACCCGGCGCGCGCGCTTGGGCTTGGTCGTCTCGAGCAGCGCGTTGACGTCGATGAAGCGCGTGCAGGCGTTGCGGAAACCTTCCGGCGTGTTGCTGTTGCCGAAACCGTAGACGTCAAGCCCGTCCTGCCGGATCCGCGTCGCGAGCGGCATGAAGTCGCTGTCGGACGACATGATCCCGAAGGCGTCGACGCGGCCGCGGTGGAGCAGGTCCATCGCGTCGATCGTCATCTTCATGTCGGTGGCGTTCTTGCCGCGGGTGAGATCGAACTGCTGCTGCGGCTCGATGCCGTGCTTGACGGTCATGTCGCGCCAGCCCTTGAGCGCTTCCTTGACCCAATTGCCGTACACGCGGCGAACGTTGACGCTGCCGAACTCGGCGAGCGCGGTCAGCACCGGATCGAGCGTGTGCCAGGACGCATTGTCGGCGTCGATCAACAGCGCGATGTTGCGGGTGGGAAGGTCGTCAGAGGGCATGCCGCTGCATCGACGGTGGGAGGACGCAGGTCAACGATTATGAGGATAGCGCCGCTAGTCGGTTGAGATCGCGCACGGACTGCGCCTTACCTGACGTTCGTTTAAACCGTTGGTGAGCGGCGACGGCGTGCACCGTCGCCGACCCGGCCTGTCCGATAGCCGCCTCACCCTCTATCGCTGCGATAAGCCACGCCCGCGTCGATATCGTCCTGCTTGGTTGGTCGCACGCTGCCCTCGGGATCGTCGACCTGGTCCAGATCGGCCGCGCTGCCGACCTCCCGTGCCAGCGCGCCGCCGCCGCTGCTCGGCACCGCCGCACCGCCGGGGATCATGCCCTCGATCACGGCTTTGTCGTCATGGTCACGCGCGCTCTCGGTGCGCGGGTTCTCGCTCGCCATCGTCTCTCTCCTTGTTGAGAGATCAACGGCTTAGCTGACGTCACCGTTCCTCAGCCGGGCGGATAGGATATTGCCACGACCTCATAGTCGCGCTCGCCCGCGGGGAGATGGACGCGGCGCAGGTCGCCGACCGCGGCGCCGCGGAGCGCGCGCGCCACCGGGGCATTCCAGCCGACCTTCCCGGCGCCCGCATCGGCTTCGTCGTCACCGACCAGCGTGAGCACGCGCTCCTTGTCGTCCTCGTCGACGATCGTGACAGTAGCGCCGAACCAGACGCGCGCGCGATCGGGCTGCTGCGCCGGATCGACCACCTTGGCCGCCTTCATTCGCTTCGACAGCCAGCCGAGGCGGCGGTCGATCTCGCGTAGCCGCTTGCGGCCGTAGATGTAATCGCCGTTTTCGGAACGATCGCCGTTCCCCGCCGCCCAGGCGATGGTCTCGACCAATGCGGGCCGCTCGGTGGCAAAGAGCTGGTCGTACTCGGCCCGCAGCGCGGCAAAGCCCGCGGGGGTGATGTAATTGGGTCGTTCCATCCGCGCAGCGCTAGGCCATTCGCCACCGCGAGGGGAAGCGGAGAGCGCGGCGGAGGCGGGCAGGCGGCGGCGCGCGCACGATCGCTCGCGCCCGCCACCCCGCCCCGCCTACCCTCAGCGAGTCAGCTTCTTGTACGCCAGCCGCGTCGGACGATCGGCCGCCTCGCCCATGCGGCGGCGCTTGTCCTCCTCGTAGCTCTCGTAATTGCCCTCGAACCACTCGACGTGGCTGTCGCCCTCGAAGGCGAGGATGTGCGTGCACAGGCGATCGAGGAAGAAGCGATCGTGGCTGATCACCACCGCACAGCCCGCGAAGGTCTCCAGCGCCTCCTCGAGCGCGCGCAGCGTCTCGACGTCGAGGTCGTTGGTCGGCTCGTCGAGCAGAAGGACGTTGCCGCCCTCCTTGAGCATCTTGGCCATGTGGA
Organism: Sphingomonas phyllosphaerae; assembly: GCF_029623345.1. GTDB lineage: Bacteria > Pseudomonadota > Alphaproteobacteria > Sphingomonadales > Sphingomonadaceae > Sphingomonas > Sphingomonas phyllosphaerae_C. The sequence goes on along the minus strand of NZ_JAPYKH010000003.1, from coordinate 199,823 downwards.
CGCGGTTGCGCTCGCCGCCAGAAAGCTGGCCGACCTTCTTCTGCTGGTCAGGCCCGCGGAAGTTGAACGCGCCGACGTAGGCGCGCGTGCCCAGCTCCTGCTTGCCGAAGCGGAACACCTCGAGCTCGTCGGAGATCTCCTGCCAGACGTTCTTGTTGGGATCGAGGTCGTCGCGGCTCTGGTCGACATAGCCGAGCTTGACGGTCGAACCGACCTCGATCGTCCCCGCGTCGGGCTGCTCCTGCCCGGTGATCAGCTTGAACAGGGTCGACTTGCCCGCGCCGTTCGGACCGATCACGCCGACGATCCCGCCCGGCGGGAGCATGAAATCGAGGTTCTCGAACAGCAATTTGTCGCCGTACGACTTGGTCAGCCCCTTGGCCTCAATGACCTTGCCGCCGAGCCGCTCGGGCAGCTGGATCAGGATCTGCGCCTTGCCGGCAACACGATTCTCCTGCTTCGCCATAAGCTCGTCGAAGGCGCGGATACGCGCCTTGCTCTTGGTCTGGCGCGCCTTGGGAGTCTGGCGCATCCAGGCGAGCTCGTCGGCGATCGCCTTCTGCTTGCCCGCCTCCTCGCGCTCCTCCTGCTCGAGGCGCTTGGCCTTCTTCTCGAGATAGCCGGAGTAGTTGCTCTCATAGGTGTAGTAGCGCCCGCGATCGAGCTCGAGCACCCAGTTGACGACATTGTCGAGGAAGTAGCGGTCGTGGGTGACGAGGATGACGTTGCCCGCATACTCCTTGAGGAAGTTCTCGAGCCACGACACGCTCTCGGCGTCGAGGTGGTTGGTCGGCTCGTCGAGCAGCAGGATGTCGGGCTTCTCCAGCAGCAGCCGGCAGAGCGCGACGCGGCGGCGCTCGCCGCCCGACAGCTTGGTGACGTCGGCGTCGCCCGGCGGACAGCGCAGCGCCTCCATCGCCACCTCGAGCTGGTTGTCGAGCGTCCAGCCGTCGACCGCGTCGATCTTGCCCTGGAGTTCGCCCATCTCCTCCATCAGTGCATCGAAGTCGGTATCGTCCTGCGGATCGCCCATCTCGGCCGAGATCGCGTTGAAGCGGTCGACCAGGTCCGCGACGGGTCGCACGCCGTCCTTGACGTTGCCGATCACGTCCTTGGTGGGGTCGAGCTGCGGCTCCTGCGCGAGATAGCCGACGCGGATGCCCTCCGCGGCCCAGGCCTCGCCGGTGAAGTCCGGGTCCATGCCCGCCATGATCTTCATCAGCGTCGACTTGCCGGCGCCGTTGGGGCCGATGATCGCGATCTTCGCCGAGGGGATGAACTGCAGGTGGATGTTGTTGAGCACGGGCTTGTTCGCGCCCGGGAAGGTCTTGGTCAGACCCTTCATGACATAGGTGTACTGGACGGCCATCTGGCGCGCTGCTCCATGAACTGGGTGCGTCGGGAAATCGGTGGCGCGCATGTAAGCCCGCCGGCGTGCGTTGGCAAACTGGCAACGCTTGATTACGCCGCTGCGGATGAACCGCTCCCCGCTCCGGATCGCCGCGCTCGCCACCAGCGCCCTTGCCACCCTCGTCGCGCTCGTCGCGCCCGCTGCCGCGCAGCACGCGGTGCCGCGTGCGCCCGCCGCGGTGGCGCCCGAGGTGGCGGCGCTGCGCGACGCCGCGCTGAAGGACGACCTCGCCTATGAGCTGGTCGAGGGACTCACCACCGAGATCGGCCAGCGCCTCGCCGCGACCGACGCCGAGGCGCGCGCGCGCGACTGGGCGGTGAAGAAGCTCACCGCGCTCGGCTTCAGCAACGTCCGCGCCGAGCCCTTCACCATGCCGCTCTGGCTGCGCGGCGAGGAAGAGGCCGAGATCGTCGCGCCCTTCCCGCAGAAGGTGAAGCTGGTCGCGCTCGGCCATTCGGCCGCGACGCCGCCCAAGGGGCTCACCGCCGAGCTGGTCGTGTTCCCGACCTACGGCGACCTGGTGGCCGCGCCGGCGGGCTCGCTCAAGGGCAAGATCGCCTATGTCGGCAACAGCATGCAGCCGACGCAGGACGGCTCCGGCTACGGCGCCAACGGCGTCGCGCGGTTCAACGGCCCCGGCGTGGCGGCGAGCAAGGGCGCGGCCGCGATCGTGATCCGCTCGATCGGCACCGACACCCACCGCCTGCCGCATACCGGCACCACCGACTTCCCCGAGGGCGTCAGGCCGATCCCCGCCGCCGCGCTATCGGTGCCGGACGCCACGCTGATCGAGCGCATGGCGCAGCGCGGCCAGCCGATCCGGATGCACCTGCTGCTCACCCCCCGTTCGCCCGGGCCGAGCCAGTCGGGCAACGTCATCGCCGAGGTGCCCGGCACCGACCCGAGCGCGGGCGTGGTGCTGGTCGGCGGCCATCTCGACAGCTGGGACCTTGCCACCGGCGCGATCGACGATGCCAGCGGCGTCGCGATCACCGCCGCGGCGGCCAAGCGCATCCTCGACAGCGGGCAGCGGCCGCGCCGCACGATCCGCGTCGTGTGGTTCGGGGCGGAGGAAGTCGGCGGGCTCGGCGGCGCGGCCTATGCCGAGCGCCACGGCAAGGAGCGCCACGCGATCGCGGCGGAGAGTGACTTCGGCGCCGATCGGGTGTGGCGGTTCGAGACGATGCTGCCGGAGAGCGCTGCGGCGGTGGGCGACCGGCTCGTCAGCGCGCTCGCCCCGCTCGGCATCGTGCACGGCGCGGGCAAGGCGGGCGACGGCACTGACATCGCCGCCACGATCGCCACCGGTGTCGCCGGCATCGACCTCAACCAGTCCGGGCTGCGCTATTTCGACACGCACCACACGCCCGACGACACGCTCGAGCGCGTCGATCCCGAGCAGCTGCGCCAGAATGTCGCGGCCTGGACGACGATGCTGGCGGTGGTCGCCAACGCGCCGGAGGAGATCGGGCCGGTGCCGCGGCCTTGAGCTAAAAGGCTGCGCCAAGCGACCACCGTTCGTCGCAGTCTTTCGGAGAGATGAATTTTGCTTATTGACCCCCCACCGCGGTAGGGTATGGCGGGAGTTCGCGACGGCGTTGGGGTCGGCCGCGAATGGTTTATGATGCTTGGGAGCATTCAGATGAAGAAGATCCTGCTCGTCGCCGCCGCCGCGTCGCTGATGTCGGTCGCCGCCTGCTCGAAGTCGCCGGAGGCCGCCGCGGTCGAGAACAATGCCGACATGATGGCGGACAACATGGACGCGCTCGCCAGCAACGTCGCCGACGTGTCGAACACCACCGCGAACCCGTTCGCCGAGGACAATGCCGAGGCGGTTGCCGAGAACATCCACTCGGCCGCTGACAACGTCCGCGACGCCGGCGAGGACGCCGCGCACAACATGTGATCGACCGGGTCGGGTTCGGGAGGATGAGGCGCTCGCTGCTTCCGCTGCTCGCCGCCGTCGCGCCGCTCGGCGCCACCGCGTGTGACCGCAGCCCCGAACCCGCCTCGATCGGGAACAATGCCGAGATGATGGCCGACGCGCTCGAGCGCCGCGCCGACAATCTCGAGGCGATGGCTGAGGCTGCCGCCAACGACAGTGCCGCGGCGATGCTGGCCGGCGCTGAGACGAACTTCGGCGACGAGGCGGGCAATGCCGGCAACGTTGCGGCTGAACCGGCGACGCGCTGAGCGGAACCGGGGAGGCGTCGGGATCGGCTAGGGGCACCTGCGGGTGCCCCTTCGCTTGTCCAGCCGAGCTTGCGCCGCCACGCCGCGGCGACTAGGCCGGCAATCGCGTCGGGGAGTGGCGCAGTCTGGTAGCGCGCCTGCTTTGGGAGCAGGATGTCGCAGGTTCGAATCCTGTCTCCCCGACCACAGCCCTATTCCGCCACAGCCCTCGCAGCGCCGAACCGATCTGGCGCGTGCCGGCGGACGCGCTGAAGCTGGGCGTCGAGCACCAGCGCGATCCCGCGTCCGAACATCCTGTCGCCGTCGGTTTAGGCGGTGGAGGACGCCGCCGCGCTGGCGAAGCGGCCGATGCGGGTGCTAGTCGACATCAAGTGAGATGTCGCGCTCGCTGCCTGCATCATGGGCTTTGTGGTTTCTGTCTATCCGCCGCCGGCAAGCGATCGAGGCGCGTGCGCGCTCTCCTGCATCAAGTCCTTCGGAATCACTGCGGCCTAGCTCGTGGCGACTTCACGGCGGTGACGTGATCGGCGATGGCGTGGAGTTCGTCCGCGAATAAGCCCATCGCTTCGATCACCCGATCGGTCTTACCCGACGCGCTCCTGTCCGCGGCCGCCACAATGTCCGTCTTGGGACGCGCGAGCCTGGCTGCCGTCCGGATGCCCTCCGCTGCTGATTGAACATCGACAGCAGCAGGACGGCGACGCTGACCCATGTGCTCGGGATAGCTCGACAACCGAGCTCCAGCATTAATTACGATCTAGCTCAGATACATAGACCCACTTTTCGCGACGTGTTCGCCGGCTTGACCGAGAGGGCGTCCCATGCGCCGACCAAGAGCGGATCTCAGGTGCTCAGATGCCGGATCGCACTCGACATGATCTTGGCCGACGATGACGTTGTCGTTGCGGCTGCTGGCATCAAAGGATTACGCCTGCCCGCTTTTCCCTTCTGCTGGCAAGCTGCCGCCCACCTTGCTCATGGCATAGCCAAAGGCGGAGGCGACGCGTTCAGCCGCGGGCTCCCATTCGCGGCGCGATGAGACGTAATGGTCGGCACGATTGGCCTGCACCGCTACATGAGCGTGCGAGAGGATCGTCGAGGCGGCAAGATAGCGGTGACGGAGCCGCCAGCTCTGCTCGGCGTGCCGCAGCGGCCCGACCTCGTGCGCCGCCTCGCGGTCGAGTGCCCCGTGACGGGCGAGATCCCCACCGTCGACCCGCAGCCCGCCGCCCGCAAGGGCGGGGCCGATCGCTAGGAGCTTCCCCATGCGCGCACTCTGCTGGAACGGCGTCAACGACCTTCGCGTCGAGACCGTGGCCGATCCCGAGATCCTCAATCCCAGTGACGTGATCCTCAAGGTCCGCCTCTCGACCACTTGCGGCTCGGACCTGCATCTGATCGACGGCCTGATCCCGACGATGCGCGAGGGCGACGTGCTCGGGCATGAGTTCATGGGCGAGGTCGTCGAGGTCGGGCGCGACGTGACCAAGGTGGCGAAGGGCGATCGTGTCGTCGTCCCCTCGTTCATTTCCTGCGGCCAATGCTGGTATTGCCAGCACGATCTCTACTCTTTGTGCGACACCACTCACCCAAGCCCGAGTTGCAGGAGCCGCTGCTCGGTTATCCCACCGCGGGCACGGCCAGGCCAATGTCGATCGCCTGCTCGAACACGCGCAGCGCAGCGAACTAACCCCGCCGCGCTGGCGACGCACCGCTTCGCGCTCGAGGACAGCCCTACCGGCTATCGCATGTTCAAGCATAAGGAGGAGGGCTACCTTCGTGCCGTGTTCGTGCCGTGAGCGACGATCCTCATCGCTCGAGCAGCGCGGCGTCGCGTGCTCGCACCCTGTCGCAGGATAACATTTGTCTCATCGGATCTTCAGCAACGAGCGACCGCCAGCGACCTGCCCGATCTCAGCGGCAAACAACTCTTTGCACGCCGCACCGCGACCGTCGCCACGCGCTGCCGCTCGGCGCGCCGCTCGTGCGCGCAGCTACACGCGCCGGCGTAGGTGAAGGTAGGTCGGATCATCGCCGCACATCGCGCGCAGCGGATTGATGTCGTGCACGTGGATTATCTTCCTGGTCACGAAGATCAGGCCTGTGCGACGGGCGGATCTGAGCGCACGCGATCACCATAGCTGCGACCTCGCGTATCACGCCGGTTGCCGTCTTGCTCAGCCGTCGAACGGGTGGCGTGACAAGGGCTCCCACGGGCCACCGCGATACCAATAGGCCGCGAGCCCCGCGATCGCCACCGGGCGCGCCACGAACGTCGCCGTGAGCTGCTCGAGCAGCGCGCGCGCCTCCCTCGGCTCGACCTTGTTCTGCACCGTCACGTGCGCGCGCCAGCCGGCCTGATCCTGCGGCGTCAGCAACCCGCTGAACGCCTCGGCGAGGCGCGCACGGATCGCCTCCAGCTCGGCGCTTTCGATGCGATAGGCGACACCGCGCCCCAGCGAGATCACCCCCGCGAGCCGCGCCCGCGGCGGTGCCACGCCGCGAGTCTCCGCCACCAGCCGCTGGCGCAGTTCGGCCGCGCCGCTCGGCGGCAGATGGTGGAACATCGTCAGGTGCGCCGCCAGCTGGTTCCGTTCGGGCGGGAAATGAGCGCGACGCTGCGCGTCGAGGAACGCCTGGTCCGCCGCACCGAACAGCGCGGTGACGATGATCGGCGCCTGGGTCGGGGCGGCAGGCTCGGTCAAATCTCGATCTGACTGCCCAGCTCGACCACGCGATTGGTCGGCAGGCGGAAGAATTCCATCGCGCTCTCGGCGTTTCGCAGCATCCAACTGAACAATTTCTCGCGCCAGATCGCCATACCCGGCCGGTCCGAGGCGAGCAGTGTCTGGCGGCTAAGGAAGAAGCTGGTGTCCATCATGCGGAACTCGGCACCGCAGCCGTCATAGGAGCGCAAGTGCGCGGGCACGTCGGGCTCTTCCATGAAGCCATAGCGCAGCACCACACGGTGGAACCCCTGGCCGAGATCCTCGTGAAGAAAACGGTCTTGCTCAGGGAAGTACGGCATGTCCGTGACGCGCACTGTCAGCAGGATCACGCGCTCGTGCAGCACGCGATTGTGCTTGAGATTGTGCAGCAGCGCGTGCGGCACGCCCTCCGGCGTCGAGGTCATGAATACCGCGGTGCCGGGGACGCGCGTGGCGGAGGTGGCGGCGGAGTCGATGAAGATCTTGATCGGCATCGCCGCCTCGCGCATCCGCTCGAGCATCAGCTTGCGCCCCTGCGACCAGGTGGTGAGCAGCACGAAGACGATCACCGCGACCAGCAGCGGAAACCAGCCGCCGTCGGGCACCTTGGTCAGGTTCGAGGCGAAATAGAGCCCGTCGATCGAAAGAAAGGTGATCTCGAACAGCGCGGTCGCCCAGATCGGCCAGTGCCATACGCGGCGGATCAGCACCCCGACCATGCAGGTCGAGATGAACATCGTTCCCGTCACCGCGATGCCATAGGCCGCGGCCAGGTTGGACGATTCGCCGAAACCGAACACCAGCAGCAGCACCATGATCATCAGTGCCCAATTGACCGCCGGAATGTAGATCTGGCCCGCTTCCGACGCGCTGGTGTGCGTGATCCGGATCCGCGGCATCAGTCCGAGCTGCACCGCCTGCTGCACCACCGAATAGGCGCCGGTGATCACCGCCTGGCTCGCGATCACCGTCGCCATCGTGGCGAGGATCACCAGCCACAGACGCCAACTCTCCGGCGCCATCAGGAAGAAGGGGTTCTCCGCCGCGGCGGGGTTCTCCAGCAGCAGCGCGCCCTGGCCGAGATAATTGATCATCAGCGCGGGCAGCACGAAGCCGAGCCAGGCGTAGGAGATCGGCTTGCGCCCGAAATGCCCCATGTCGGCGTAGAGCGCCTCCGCGCCGGTCACCGCCAGCACCACCGAGCCGAGCGCGAGGAAGGCGAGCGTGCCGTCGTTGGCGGCGAAGCGCACCGCGTACATCGGGTTGAGCGCGTAGAAGATGTCGGGGCGCTCGACGATGTGGATCCCGCCCATGACGGCGAGGACGACGAAATAGACCAGCATGATCGGCCCGAACAGCCGCCCCACCTTCTCCGTCCCGATCGATTGCATGTAGAAGAGCGCGATCAGGATCGTCACCGCGATCGGCAGCACGAACGAGTCGAAGCCCTGCTCCACCGTCGCCAGGCCCTCGACCGCGGACAGCACCGAGATCGCGGGCGTGATCATGCAGTCACCAAAGAACAGCGCGGTGGCGAGCACGCCGAGGATGACGAGGCTCGGCCCCCAGCGCTTGCCCGCCCCCGAGCGGCGCTGGATCAACGCGAGCAGCGCGAGGCTGCCTCCCTCCCCGTTGTTGTCCGCGCGCAGGATGATCAGCACGTATTTGAGCGTGACGATCAGCATCAGCGACCAGAACACGAGGCTGATCACGCCGAAGATATGAAGCGGGTCGACCGCGAGCGGATGGTGCCCGACGAACACCTCCTTCATCGCGTACAAAGGACTGGTGCCGATATCGCCGTACACCACGCCGATCGCGCCCAGCGCGAGCCGGGCGAGCCCGCCGCCGCTGCCGTGATGATGCCCCGCCTGGGCCTGCGCCCGGACCGCGGGATCGTCGGTGTTCACGCTCATGCGTTGCCGACCGTGCTCGAGGCGTCGCCCGCGTGTTTACCCATGGTACTGGCGCGCCTAGCACGCGCGCCGGGGGCCGGCAACGCGGAACAGATATCGAACGGCGGGGTTGTGGACACACTACAGGAGATGGTGATGAGCGACGACAACCCCAAGACCCACCCCTTCTCGAACGCCGAGAAGAATCCCGACGACTGGACCACCGGCGACGAGCCGATGACTGGCGCGCAGGCGAGCTACCTCAAGACGCTGAGCGAGGAGGCGGGCGAATCGTTCGACGAGACGCTGAGCAAGGCCGACGCGTCGAAGAAGATCGACTCGCTGCAGGAGCAGACCGGGCGCGGCAAGGCCGACTGACCCGATCGCGCGGGCGTCACCCTCCGCGTGAGGGTTCGACGCCCGCCGCGATGAACTGATCGAGCACCAGCACGCGCCGCACCAGCTCACGGCGATAATCGGTGCCGGGCGCGGAGAGTGCCACCGCGCGCAGCCACAGCGCGCGCGCCTGCGCGAGCTGGCCCGCCTTGAGATATGCCATGCCGAGATAGTAAGGCGGGGCCGGATGCTCGGGCGCAATCCGCGCCGCCTGGCGGAAGGCGAGCAACGCTGGCGGCGAGAGCCGGTCGTCCGCGTCGGCGGCGAGTGTCACGCCTGCCCAAGTCCACAGGATGAAGCTCTTCGGCAGCTTCGAGAGGCCCCCCAGCACCACCCGCGCGGCGGCGCGGCTGTTGCCGCTGCGCGTCATCGCGTCGGCGGCGACAAGATAGGCGGTGTCCGCGGTGTAGCGACCGAGGAGGCTATCGCGTAGCGCGATCTCGTCAGGGTCGATCGGCGCGATCTCGGTGCGCGGCGTCGCCGACTTGGCAGCGAGCAGCGGCGAGCCCTGCCAGGCGTAGCCGGCGCCGCCGAGGCAAAGCGCCGCGGCGAGCAGCGTCCACAACGCCCGCTCCGCCCGCAGCAGCGCCAGGGCGGCGAATGCCCCGGCACCGAGCAGCAGCAGCGCGACGAAGCCCATCACTGCTTCTCCAGCGTGCGGGTCTCATGCATCTTGCCCGCCATCTGCGGCGGCATGTATTTCTCGTCGTGCTTGGCAAGCAGGTTGGTCGCGCTGAACGAGCCGTCGCGATTGAAGTGCCCCTCCGCGACCACGCCAGAGCCCTCGCGGAACAGGTCGGGGGCGATGCCGCTGAAGCGCACCGGAGTCGTCGCCTGCCCGTCGGTCACGGTGAAGGCGATCGATACGCCGTCACTTGCGCGCCGGAGCGAGCCGCGCTCTACCATGCCGCCGAGCCGCACCGCGCGGTCGGGCGCGGGCAGCGCGCCGCGCACGTCGCTCGGGGCGTAGAAGAAGGCGGCCTGCCCGCGCAGCCCCGACAAGGCCAGCAGCGCCGCCGCCGCGAGCGCGACGAGGCCGAGCGCCACCAGCGTCATCCGCTGCGACTTGGGCGTCATTTCTCGTGCTTCCGCATCGCGCGATAGCTCAGCCAGCCGACCAGTACGCCGGCGCCGAGGACGAGCGCATAGGCCGCCGTGACGAAGGGCCAAGGGTTCACGCCAGCGCCCTCCGCCGCAGCCGCGCCTCGGCCTTGGCGGCAGCGAGGATCGCGCGCATCCGCATCAGCACGATCGCGCCGAACAGGCAGGAGAAGCCGACGAGCATGATCGGCAGCGGCCACAGCAAGGACCGGTCGATCGTCGACGAGGTCAGCCCGATGCTCGGGCCCTGGTGCAGCGTGTTCCACCACACCACCGAATAGCGGATGATCGGCAGCAGCACGGTACCGGCGATGCCGTAGATCGCGGGCACGCGCCCGTCGCCACCGCGCTCGCGGTCGGCATTGGAGAGCGCGATGAAGCCGAGATAGACGAAGAACAGCAGCAGCATCGAGGTCAGCCGCCCGTCCCACTGCCACCACGTTCCCCAGGTCGGCCGCCCCCAGATCGCGCCGGTGACGAGGCACAGAGCCGCGAAGGTCGCGCCCGGCACCGCCGCGGCGCGCGCGGCGACCTCCGCGAGCGGGTGACGCCACACCAGGAAAGCGGTGCTCGCGATCGCGATCGCGCTCCACCCGCCCATGCCGAGCCAGGCGGCGGGAACGTGGACGTAGAGGATCCGCACCGTCTCGCCCTGGAGATAGTCGGGCGGGGTCTGGGTCAACCCGGCCCAGCTGCCGAACGCGACCAAAGCCACGCCGAGCCACCACAGCCAAGGGGTGAGCGGGCGCGCGATCCGCAGGAAGCGGGCGGGATTGGCGAGGGCGTGAAGCGTCGGCAAGGGGCGGTGCGATCGATCAGGTCAGGCGGGTGAATCAGCTAGGCGATGGAGCAGCTTAGCGGCACTCGCGCGATGACGCGAGCGGATCAGTCGCGCGACGACGGCGGCGCCGCGGGCGGCACGGTGCTGGGCGCGCTGACCTGCGCAGTGGTGACCGGCGGGCCCTTGGCGATCACTGCGGCGAGTTCGGTCGCCTGGGTGCACTGGCCCTGGCACAAGGTGCGCACCCGAGCGAGGTTCTGCTTGGCGCGCTCCACCGCACCCTTGGCCACCATCGCTTCTCCCTGACCGGTCAGCGCGGCGATGTCGTTGGGCTCGAGCAGCAGCGCCTCGCGATAGAGCCGGATCGCCTTGCCCGGGAGCTGACGCGCCTCGGCCACCTGCGCCAGCGCGATAAAAGCCTGGCGGTTGCGCGGATCGACCGCCGCCGCGCTCTCGAACAGATCGGTCGCGCCGTCGATATTGCCCGCGGCGCGCGCCGCTTTGCCCTGCTGGAGCAGCGCCATGCTGCGCGCGTCAATCTGGTCGTCGGGACGCTGGCCGTGCAGCGAGGTCGAGATCGACACCAGCGCCAGCGCCGCCGCAGCGGCGACCGAGGTGAAACGCATGAACGGCTCCAGCTTCGACACGATCGCCAGCGCCTAGCATGGTGCCCGCAGCCGCGCGACGAAAAAACCGTCGGTGCCGTCATGTGCGGGGGTGAGCCGGACGCCGCGTCCCCGCGCGCGCCCGAACGGCAGCGCGAGCGGCTCGGCCGACCAGCCGGGAAGACCGGCGAGGAAGTGCTCGACCTGGTCCGCGCCCTCGGCGTCGAGCAGCGAGCAGGTGACGAACACCAGCGCGCCGCCGGGGCGCACCGCTGGTGCCCCGAGCGCGAGCACGTGGCGTTGCATTGCGGCGAAGCGCTCGAGCCGCGCGGGGGTGAGGCGCCAGCGCGCCTCCGGATTGCGTCGCCACGTGCCGCTGCCCGAGCAGGGCGCGTCGACGAACACGACGTCCGCGCTGATGTCGGCGAGCGCGGCGGCCTCGCGGCCACCGTCGAGCAGGCGAGTCTCGATGATCGTCGCCCCGGCTTTGTCCGCTCGCGGCGCGAGCCGGGCCAGCCGCGCGCGGTCGACGTCGCTGGCGATGATCCGCCCCTGGTTCGCCATCGCGGCGGCGAGCGCGAGGCTCTTGCCCCCCGCCCCGGCGCAGAGGTCCAGCACCGTCATCCCCGGTGCGGCACCGGCGGCGAGCGTCACCGCCTGGCTGCCGGCGTCCTGTGGCTCGATCAGACCGGCGTACGGTGCGAGATCAGTGCCCGCCGGCAGCCGCAGCGCATCGGGAAGTCCGGCGATCGGCGTGGCGCTGTCCATCACCGGCGCGTCGCCGCACAGCCGATTGACACGCACGTCGAGCGGCGCACGCTCCACCAGCGCGGCCTGCTCGTCGCCGCCGAGGCCCGCCGCCATCAGACGCTCCGCGAGCCAGTGCGGCAGCACGCCCAACACTGCCGCGGTCTCGTCGCCGATCGGCGCCGGACCGTGCGGCGAGCCGTCGAAGGTGGCGGCGAGCGCCGCGTCCTGACGTGCGAGCGCGACCAAGGCGGCGCGCCCGCTCGCCGGCCGCTCGCCGAGCGCGCGGATCGCGGCATAGACCAGCTCGCGCACCGCCCGACGATCCTTCGATCCAGCGTAGCGCCGTGCGGCGAAATAGCGCGCAATCAGCGTGTCCGCCGCGGCGCCGCCCTGCTCGGCGGCGGCGACGATCGAGTCGAGCAGCTCGATCGCCGCCTGGGTACGCGCCGCGGGAGTCACTCAGCGCGTCGGATAATTGGGCGCCTCGCGCGTGATCGTCACGTCGTGGACATGGCTCTCCTTGAGCCCCGCGCCGGTGATCTGGACGAAGCGCGCGCGCTCCTGCAGGTCGCGGATCGTCGCCGAGCCGGTGTAGCCCATCGCCGCCTTGATGCCGCCGACCAGCTGGTGGATCACGTCGCGCGCCGGACCCTTGTAGGGCACCTGCCCCTCGATCCCCTCGGGAACGAGCTTGAGCTGATCGCGCACCTCACCCTGGAAATAGCGGTCGGCCGAGCCGCGCCCCATCGCGCCCACGCTTCCCATGCCGCGATAGGATTTATACGCACGCCCCTGATAAAGAAAGGTTTCTCCTGGCGCCTCCTCGGTCCCGGCGAGCAGCGAGCCGACCATGCAGGTCGAGGCACCCGCGGCCAGCGCCTTCGCGAGATCGCCCGAGGTGCGTAAGCCCCCGTCGGCGATCACGGGCACGCCCGCGGCGGCGCCGGCCTCGGCACAGTCCATCACCGCGGTGAGCTGGGGCACGCCGACGCCCGCGACGACGCGCGTGGTGCAGATCGAACCCGGGCCGATGCCGACCTTGATCCCGTCCGCGCCAGCGCCGATCAGCGCGCGAGTCGCCTCGGCGGTGGCGACGTTGCCGGCGACGACCTGGACCGAGTTCGACAGCTTCTTCACCCGCTCGACCGCGCGCGCCACATCGAGGTTGTGGCCGTGCGCGGTGTCGATGACGATGAGATCGCATTCGGCGTCGACCAGCGCCTCGGTGCGCGCGAAGCCCTTGTCACCCACGGTGGTAGCGGCGGCGACGCGGAGGCGACCCGCGGCGTCCTTGGTCGCCTCCGGGTACATCACTGCCTTTTCGATGTCCTTCACGGTGATGAGCCCGACGCAGCGATAGGCGTCGTCGACGACGAGCAATTTCTCGATGCGGCGCTGGTGGAGCAGCCGACGCGCCTCTTCCTTCGCGACGCCGGTCGAGACGGTGACGAGGTTCTCGCGCGTCATCAGCTCGGCGACCAGCTGGTTCGGGTTCTCGGCGAAGCGCACGTCACGGTTGGTGAGGATGCCGACCAGCTTGCCGTCGCGCTCCACCACCGGGATGCCGCTGATCCGGTTGAGCTTCATCAGCGCCTGCGCCTGCGCCAGCGTCGCCTCGGGCGCGATCGTGATCGGGTTGACCACCATGCCGCTCTCGAAGCGCTTGACCTGCCGCACCGCAGCGACCTGCTCGTCGACGGTGAGGTTGCGATGGAGCACGCCCATGCCGCCCAGCTGTGCCATCACGATCGCCATGTCGGACTCGGTGACGGTGTCCATCGCCGAGGACAGGATCGGGATGTTGAGCGCGATGTCGCGCGTCAGCCGCGTGCGCGTGTCCGCCGCGCCTGGGAGCACCGCGGACTCGGCGGGCGTGAGCAGCACGTCGTCGAAGGTGAGGCCGAGGCGGATGTCCATGGGGCGCCGAATCCTTGGGAGCGAGGAGTGGCGCGCCATGTAACCGCGTTCCCCGCATCTCGCTAGGCCCCCCGCTCCGCACCGGCTATGACAGCGGCGTGATCGTGGTGAGACCGCGGGGGAGAGAGACGATGACGGTGACGCTGGCCCTGTTGTTCCTGGCGCTGGTCGTCTTCTACCTGCTGACAAGCATCAAGATCGTCCGCCAGGGCTATCAGTACACGATCGAGCATTTCGGCCGCTACACTGGCACGGCCTCGCCCGGCTTCAACTTCTACCCCGCCTTCTTCTACCGCGTCGGCCGGCGCGTGAACATGATGGAGCAGGTGATCGATATCCCAGGGCAGGAGATCATCACCAAGGACAATGCGATCGTCTCGACCGACGGCGTCGTCTTCTTCCAGGTGCTCGACGCCGCCAAGGCAGCCTATGAGGTGTCCGACCTCTATGTCGCGCTGCTCCAGCTGACGACCACCAACCTGCGTACCGTGATGGGGTCGATGGACCTCGACGAGACGCTGTCGAAGCGCGACGAGATCAACGCGCGGCTGCTCTCGGTGGTGGACCATGCCACCGTGCCCTGGGGCGTGAAGATCACCCGGGTCGAGATCAAGGACATCCGCCCGCCCGCCGATATCGTCGCCGCGATGGGCCGCCAGATGAAGGCCGAGCGCGAGAAGCGCGCCAACATCCTCGACGCAGAGGGGTCGCGCGCCTCCGAGATCCTGCGCGCCGAGGGGCAGAAGCAGGCGCGCATCCTCGAGGCCGAGGGTCGGCGCGAGTCGGCCTATCGCGATGCCGAGGCACGCGAGCGTGCGGCGGAGGCGGAAGCCAAGGCGACGCAGGTGGTGTCGGACGCGATTGCGGCGGGCGGCACGCAGGCGATCAACTATTTCATCGCCCAGAAGTACGTCGAGGCGGTGGGCAAGTTCGCGACCAGCCCCAACGCCAAGACGATCCTCTTCCCGGTCGAGGCGACGCAGCTGATCGGCACGCTGGGCGGGATCGGCGAGCTGACCAAGAGCGTGCTCGCGCCGAAGGATCCGCCCGAGCCGCCGCTCGACCTGCCGCGCTCGGCGCTCGACCCGCGGTGATGAGCTGGGACTGGTTGAGCGAACCCGGCGCCGCCTGGCTCGCCGCGGCGCTGCTGCTCGGGATTGCCGAGCTGGCCGTGCCGGGCGTGTTCCTCGTCTTCCTCGCGCTCGCGGCGGCGGTGACCGCGGCGATCAGCTACGCGCTCGTACCTTTGCCGCTCGCGGCACAGCTTGTCTGCTTCGCGCTGTGGAGCGCGGTCGCGGTCGTGGTCGGTCGGCGCTGGTACCGCGACTATCCCGTGGCAGGCGGGGATGCGCGCCTCAACGATCGCGCCGCACGACTGGTCGGCGAGGTGACGCGGCTGGAGAGCGCGATCGTGGATGGCCGCGGCCGCGTCGCGGTGGGAGATGGAAGCTGGCCGGCGCGCGGCCCCGACTTGGCCGCGGGCGCGCGGGTGCGGATCGTCGCGGTGCGCGACGGCGTGGTCAGCGTAGAGGAAGCGTAAAGGCGTGAGCGCATCGGCGCGGTGCGTGCGCTATGCTGTGTCCCGCTCGCGCTGATTTGGAGGAGCCAGCCTCTTCGGACGACGTCCTGAGCTCGTTTCCGGATTCGCAGCGCGGTCCGTCTCTGCCCGTCCAACGATGTGGTGCGGTAGATCGCGCGACGAGTTCAGCACTCGGTGGAGAGCGGACGGTCGCTCCCACACAGCGAAAACCGCCTCAGATCAGTTCGTCGTCGTCGTCCTCGGCGAGCAGGCGACCCATCGAGTCGAACAGCGCGTCCATCGCCACCGGCTTGAAGATGACGTCGTCCGCGCCCGCCTCGAGGCAGCGCTGGCGCAGGTCGACGGCCGTGTCCGCGGTGACGACGATGATCGGCAACCGCGCCTTGACATCGTGACGTGCGCGGATGTGGCGGATCGCGGTGATGCCGTCCATGCCGGGCATGCGCAAGTCGACGAGGATCACGTCGAAGTCGTCGCGGTCGATCAGCTCGAGACCGAGCTCCGCGCTCTCGGCCTCGACCATGGCGACGCCGGCGACATCGAGCATGTCGCGGACGACGCGCCGGTTCATCCGATCGTCTTCGATAAACAGAGCCGTCAAAGCCGTCACTTCCGAGAACCCCTCCCCCTTCGGCAACGCGACCCCGCTTCTTCTCTCACAATGATCCTACCACATCATGCGGCGTCGCGCACGGTCGCGCGAGGCATGCTCAGCACTGCCGCGACCAACGCTTTCTTGGCTATCGGTTTCTCGATAACATGGGTGATTGACGTCGCCCATTCGGCGCGCCGCGCCGCGGTCTCGGCGGTGGCGAGCAGCGCCACGGGAGCACCTTCGGCGGCCGCGACGATCGCTGCCAGTTGCGCGGCCAGCCCGGTGGGAGAGAGCGACGCCGCATCGACCAACACGCGGTCGGGACGCGCGCGCGCCACTGCCGCGGCTGCCTCATCGCCGTCGGCGAAGAGGATCGGACCCTGCCCGTCGAACAGCGTCTTGTACATGGCCCGGGTGATGGGATTGCGCTCGATCACGACCAACGCGACCGCCGCCTCCTCCTGCTCCACCTCCGCGGCGGCAACATAGGGCAAGTCGAGCACGAAGGTCGCGCCCTCGCCGAGCCGGCTCGTCACGCTGACGTCGCCGCCCATCGCACGCGCCAGGTTGCGGCAGATCGCCAGCCCGAGGCCGGTGCCGCCGAACTGCCGGGTCGTCCCCGCGTCCGCCTGGCGGAACGATTCGAAGATCAGCTCCTGCGCCTGCGCGGCGATGCCGATGCCGCTGTCGGCCACGGTCACGCGCAGCCGCTCGCCCGCGACGGCGACGCGTAGCGCCACGTGCCCCGCCGGGGTGAACTTCACCGCATTGGAGAGCAGGTTGAAGATGATCTGTCGCAATCGCCCGGGATCCCCCATGATCCAGTGCGGCGCCGCGTCCGCGTCGACGTCGAACGCCAGCCCCTTGGCGCGTGCGGGGTCGCGCCACAGCCGAGTCGATTCGGCGAGCACGGCGCGCAGGTCGAGCGGCACGGTCTCGATCGTCATCCGCCCGGTCTCGATCTTGGCGACGTCAAGGATGTCGTCCACCAGCGCGCGCATCGTCATGCCGGCGCCGTGGACGATGCCGAGCCGGTCGCGCGTCAGGGGGTCGAGCGTCGCGTCGGCGATCATCACCTGGGTCATGCCGAGGATGCCGTTGAGCGGGGTACGGATCTCGTGGCTGGTGGTGGCGAGGAACTCGGTCTTGGCCCGCAGCGCCTTGGCCAGCTCGGTGTTGCTCGCGGCGAGATCGGCGTTGGCGGCGCGCACCTCGTTGCGGCTGCGCCGGATCGTGAAGAGGCCGATCGCGAGCAGCGCGATGATCAGCAGCGTACCGGCAACGGTGCCGTAGAGCAGCAGCCGCTGCGTGTGCGCGGTCTGGCGCTCGAACGCGACCGACTTGGCGAGATCGGCCGCCTTGAGTCGTGCAATCCGCAGTTCCTGGTTGGCGTAGTCGAAGCGCGCGGCGGCGAGCGCGACGCTGTTCGAGCGCGCGATCTCGGTCGCCTGATCGTCAAGCCGCTTGACCGCGCGCAGCTGCGTCAGCGCAGCGGCGGCGTCACCGCTCGCGACGTAGATGCGATAGGCGATGTCGTGCACGTCGCGGTCGGCGATCAACGTGCGCTCGGGATCGACGCCCGCGAAGCGCTCCATGATCAGATCGCGCGCGCGCGGAAGATCGCGGGCCTGCAGTGCGGCTTCGGCAGCGAGCGCGACGAACTGCGGACGCTGCACCTCGGCGCCGGCCTGCCGGGTCAACGCAAGGCCACGCTCGATCGTGTTACGCGCGCGCTCGATCCGCCCCTGCCGCAGTTCGGCTTCAGCGACACCGCTGAGCGCCTGCGCGAGTGCGAGTGGACTGCGGAGCGCCGTCGCCGCGCCGACCGTTCGTCGAAACGCTGCCTCTGCCTCGGCATAGCGGCCGAGCGCGGTGAGCGACTGGCCACGGCCATTCTCGACCGCGACGGTGAGTCCCGGATCGTCAGCATAGCGCTCGGACGCTTCGGAGAAATACCGCAGCGCCGTGGCATGGTCATTGGCGCTGCGGTAAAGCAGCGCGATATAGGTCAGGGCCTTGGCCTGGCTTCGCTGATCGCGCAGTTCGACGTAGCGATCGTGCGCGCGTTGCAATGCCCCGAGCGCGTCGGTGATCTGCCCCGCATCAGTCAGCGCTCCGCCCTGCGAGAGCAGGATATCCGCGGCGAGATGGGAGCCGCGATCGGCCTTCTCGGCCTGGCGCTGTGCCACCGCGAGCAGCTGCAATGCGCGCCGCGGCTGATCGATTCGCGTGTACGCTTCGGCCTCAAGCCAGTTGAGCGTCGCCGAGCGCGTGTAGTCGGCGCGGGTCGCCGCCGACCCGAGCGGCTGCCGCGCCTGCTCCACCAGCGCGATCGCGCCGCGCGGGTCAACCAGCATCTGCTGCTGGACACGCGCGACGAGCGGGTCCTGGACGGTTGCCGCGGCCGCCGCGGTGACGAAGGCGAGCGCCAACGTGACCGCGGCGACGAGGCGCCTTAGGCGCGCTTCCACGTCGCGCTCAGTCGCGTGAACGAGGCGCGCGTGTCAGCCGAGGCGCGGTGATGGCGCTCCTCCGCGAGGAATCCCGCGAGCGTCTCGAGTTCAACGGGACGGCTGAGCACATAGCCCTGCACCATGTCGCACCCCATCACCGAGAGCAGGGCCAGTGCGGCGTGCGTCTCGACCCCTTCGGCGACCACCTCCATGTCGAGCGCGTGCGCGAGATCGATGGTGGATCGGACGATCAGCGGGTCGCGATGCGAGCTGGTGATCCCGGTGATGAACAATTTGTCGATCTTCAGCTCCCGCGCCGGCAGCTGCTTGAGATAGGCGAGGCTTGACAGGCCCGCGCCATAATCGTCGATCGACACGGTGATGCCGATCGCGGCGAAGCGCTGGAGATTGGCGATCGCGCCCTCGGGGTCGCGGATCACCGCCGTCTCGGTGATCTCGAAACCCAGCCGCGCGTCGGGCGCCGCGGCGAGATAGTGGCACACCGCCTCGGCGAAAGCGGCGTCGGCCAGCACCTGCCCGGATATGTTGATGAAGATCCGCACGTCATGGCCGAGCCGCCGCAGCCGGCGCTGGTCCTGGATCGCGCGCCGGACCGTCCACAAGGTGAGCGGGCCGACGCGGCGGCGCTCCTCCGCCAAGGGGATGAAGTCGGCTGGGGGGATCAACCCTCGCGCCGGATGGCGCCAACGGATCAGCGCCTCGGCGCTCTTGATCACCTGCTGGCGCACGTGGAGCTTGGGCTGGTAGAACAGCTCCATCTCGTCCTCGGCGAGCGCACGATCGAGCTCGCTCGCGAGATCCTGACCGGCGACCAAGGCGGCGCCGCCGGTCTCGCTCACGGCAGACGCCAGCGCCTGCACCAGTGCCGCCTCGCTGGTCTCGGCGAGCGTCACGTCGTCGACTTCGGGCGCGGCCAACGCGCTGCCCACCGCCCAGCCGTGACGCGCGGCATCGTCGCACCGCTCATCCGTCGGATCGAAGAAGGCCCGCACTGCCGCTGATACATGCTCCACCTCGTCGAGCGCGCCACCGCACCTAACACGTACTACATCTTGCCCGATCGCGGCGACCCGCGCCAGCGGCAGCATGCCAGCCAGTCGCGCCGCCGCGTCGGACACCAACTTGCCCGCCGCATCCGCCCCGAGCGACCGCCGGACGGCGGCGAAGTCGCGCAGTCGCGCCAGCAGTTCGCCACGATGGCCGGCACCCGCGAGCTGATCGTCACGCGCGGCGCAGTCCGATCCGGACGGCTTAGAGGAGCAAGGCATATCCATTCCGGAGCCACCCTAGGCCTGCCAGCTTAATGAATAGCTTAAGTACGTCCCACTTTGGGTTAACCACTGGTTAATGCCATTGAGACGTGGTGAAAAAAGCGTTACCTGCGCGTTACCCTTCGGGGGGGTTGAGCAATAAATAGGGAGAAGACCCATGTTCGCATTCGTTCTCGCGCTGATCGGATTCGTCGGCACCACCATTCGCCCCTGGTAATCGGGAGTAGATCGATGCTCGCTTTTGTTCTCGCGCTGGTCGGCTTCGTCGGCACCACCATCCGTCCCTGGTAATCGGAGGCTCGTGATGTTCGCTTTCATTCTCGCGCTGGTCGGCCTCGTCGGCACCACCATCCGTCCCTGGTAATCGGAGAAGTACGATGCTCGCTTTCGTTCTCGCGCTGGCCGGCTTCGTCGGCACGACGATCCGTCCCTGGTAAGCAGATCCTCGGCCCGGTGTGTGCCGCGACTTCGTCGCCACCACCGGGTCAAGTATTGTATCGGGTCGTAACTAAGCCCGAGTGCGTAAACCGCCCGCGGCGAACTCGATTTCCTCGGTGACCGAGCCGAAGCGTAATGCCAGCACGTCGAGCGCGTAATTCTGGTTGAGCCGCCATGGCCTGCGGTGCCCCTGACGCGGCAGCGACGATAGGGCACGCCGGATGTAACCCGAGCTCAGATCCGCAAACGGCACCTCAGTGACGCTGCCGCTCCGCACCCGCGGCGTCGCGCTCGTCGCTTCACGTCGCCGCATCGCGCGGAGCAGCCGACACAGATAGGCCGCGACGAGGTCCGCCTTCAGCGTCCACGAGGCGTTGGTGTAGCCGAAGGCGAAGCTGAAGTTCGGTACGTCGGACAGCATCATTCCCTTGTACTGGAGCGACCGGGCCGGATCGATGACCGTCCCGTCCCGGGACAAAGCGAGCCCACCGAGCAGTAAAATCTCGAGACCCGTGGCGGTCACGACGATGTCAGCCGGGACATGGGTGCCGTCGGCGAGCAGCAGGCCGTCGTGGGTGAGATGCTCGATCGTCCCGGTAGCGACGCTGGCGCGCCCCTCGCGCAACGCGACGAAGAGATCACCGTCCGGGACGAGGCAGAGCCGCTGATCCCACGGATCGTAGCGTGGGGTGAAGTGGGTCGCGACGTCGTAATCGGCACCGAGCTCATGGCGCACCATCGCGATCAATCGCCGCGCGACGCCACCCGGTCGCGCCCTCGCCAGCCGGTAGAAGAATTGACCGAGCAGTACGTTCTTCCACCGCGTGACGGCGTAAGCGGCGCGTTCCGGCAGCACCTTGCGCAGACGATTGGCGGCGCGGTCGCGCGCCGGCCGCGACACGACGTAGCTCGGCGAACGCTGCACCATCGTGACATGCGCCGCCGTGCGCGCCAGCGCGGGCACCAGCGTCACCGCAGTCGCACCGCTGCCGATCACCGCGACGCGACGGCCGGCATAGTCGAGCCGCTCGGGCCAGAATTGCGGGTGGACGATCGTGCCCGCGAACACCTCCTCCCCGGTGAAAGCGGGCCAATGCGCGCGGTCATAGGCGTAATAGCCGGTACAGGCGTGAAGCCAGTCGCAGGCGAGTAGGAGTGACGATTCGCCCTCCCGCTCGACCGTGAGCGTCCAGCGCGACTCGACGCTCGACCAATCCGCCGCGGTGACGCGATGACCGAAGCGGATGTGCTCGGCGACGCCCTCCTCGCGCGCGGTCTCCTCGATATAAGAGCGGATCGCGGCGCCGTCGGCGATCGCCTCGGCGGCGAGCCAAGGGCGAAAGGCGTAGCCGAGCGTGTGCATATCCGAGTCCGAGCGGACGCCGGGATAGCGGAACAGGTCCCAGGTGCCGCCGATCGCGTGTCGCGCCTCGAGGATCAGGAAACGCCGGTCGGGCAGCCGTCGCCGCAACCGGCAGGCCGCGCCGATGCCGGAGAGACCGGCGCCGATGATGATGACGTCATTTCGCTCCACCGCGCCTCTCCCGCTCTCTGGCGCCATCCTGAACTCGCTTCAGGACCCACTGCTCCGCAGTGAACCTCGCCACCTGAGTGCGCGGCACGTGGGCCCCGAGACGAAGTCGGGATGACGGCGGCGAAGGGGGGGGGGCTGGCCCACGCCGCCCCCCCCGACCGCCCTAGAAGTCGCGCGAGTACCGCAGCTGCACGTTCGACCCGCCGAACGACCCGGCCTGCGACAGCACGCTGATGGCGCGCGTCAACGCGATCGTCAGCTGGGTTGCGGTGAAGCCGCGCGCATCGGTGACGATCTCGACGTAGATGTCGTCCGTCAGATACTTGCCTGCCGCCAACGCCGAGCCGCGCCCACTCGCCTCGTCGGCCCCGAGGATGCGCAGCCGGTCGAAGCCGGTGGCCGAGCGCAGCTTGCCGAGCGGGTTGAGCCCGCCGCCCGAGCCGCGCAGCGAGTTGAGCGCGCTGGCCAGCTGGATCGCCTCGGTCGCCGACAGATTCTCCGGGTTGGTCCCGAACAACAGGCGGCTCAGCACTTCGTCCTGGGGCAGCGAGGGGGTCGAGGTGAAGGCGATCTGCGGACGTTGGCCAGTGCCGGTGATCGCGATGTTGAAGGTGACGTTGTCGTTGGTGGTGGTCGCCAGGATGTTGATGTCCGGATCGGTCAGCGCGCCGCCGCGGAAGCGCACCTGCCCGCGCTCCACCTCGAAGCGCTTGCCCGCGAAGGAATAGGTGCCGCGCACCAAGTCGAGCCCGCCGTTGATCACCGGCGCCGCCGAGGTGCCGCCGATGCGCATGTCCATCTGCCATTCGCTCTCCAGCCCCATGCCGGAAACGTAGAGCTGGTTGTCGGCGCGGACCCGCAGGTCGAGCTTGAACAAGCCGGGCGGCGACGCGGGCGCGGGCGGCTGCCCCGCCGCCTTGGCCGCGGCCGCGGCAGCCTGCTGAGCGATCACGCTCTTCTTGCGCACGCCGGTGAGCTCGGGCACCTCGGCGGCGCCCTGGCGGATGATCTCGTAACGCGCGTTGGGCACGTTGATCTGCCCGCTGATCAGCCCGCCGCTCGCGCTGTTCTGGATGCGAATGTCGCCGCTGGCGGTGGCGCCGAGCGCGTCGGAGCGCGCCAGTTGCGCCTCGCGCATCACGACGCGGACGTCGAGCGGGAAGCCCTGCGCCGCGGCGAGCCCGACGTTACCCGACGCCTGCACCGTACCCTGCCCGGCGCGCGCCTGCATCTGCTGCAGCTCGAGCCGGTCGTTGTTGAAGCGCGCGGCGATCTTCATGTTGGTCAGGCGGGTGCCATAGGCTTCGTTGTCGTAGGTGAGGTTGTCGGCACGGATCAGACCGATCACGCGCGGCGCCGACACGGTGCCGCCAAAGTCCGCGGCGATCGCCATCGGCCCGGTGAGCTGCTGCTGCGCCAGGCCGGCGAAGCTGAACAGCACGCCCGCGGGCCCGTTGTAGCGGATTCCACCGCCAAGCGGCCCCTGCATCAACTGAGTCGTCCAGCTACCGCTACCCGTCGGGGTCAGCGTCGCCACCAGCCGCCCGACCGGCGTGCCGGCGCGCTTGATGAGCGCGCGCCCCTCGCCCGCCGCGCTCGACAGCCGGCCCTGGAAGACGACGTCGACCGGCTCGGACACCGCGACCAGGCTCGATCGCGTGAAGTTGGTGACGTTGAGCCGCGCGTCGGCACGCGGGAACGCCTCGCCCCTGTCCTGGACATAGTCGAGGCTGCCGGTCGCCTGGCCGTTGACGCCGAGGTTGGGGACGAGCGCGCTGATCAACGACAGATCGAGCCGGTCGAGCCGCATCTGCGCCTGGGTCGCGCCGCCGCCGAAGCGGCCCGCGAGCCGCACCGACCCCTTGTCGAAGTCTAGCCGCGCGGGCTCGAGCCGATAGCCGCCGCCCGCCGGCACGATCCGCGCCGGCTGCACGGTGCGGAACGCCACATTGTTCGCCGCGCCGCTCAGCGCGACGAGATAGAGGCTGGGCGAGAGCCGCGAGTTGACGGCGAGCCGGAACGGCACGCCGTTGGAGCCGTTGAACAGCGCCTGCGCGATGCCCGCCCCGTTGCGATAATCGACCTTGACGCGGCCGGTCTGAAGCAGCGTCGCGCCATAACGCAGGTTGGCCACCTGAGCGTCGGCAACGATCTGCGGCTTGTCGTAGAGCACCGCGTCGGCGGTGACGATCGCGCGGCCGATGCTGAAGCCCGCCATACCGGGGATCGTCGCACCCGCGGCGCGCGCGTTGACGCTGGCGCGCTGATACTTGCCTTGGGCGCCGAGCGCGACATTGCCGTTGAGCCCGTTGCCGGCGAAGCGCACCTGGCCGGCGAAGGGCCCGGCGGCGGTCTGGACGACGCGGCCGGCGAAGTCGATGCCGGCGAACAATACCCGACGGATATCGACAGCGAGCTGGTTGCCTGGGGTGACCAGCACGTCGGCGGTGAAGCCACCGTAGTTGGTCGCGCCGCTGGCATTGACCTGATAGGCGCCGCCGCGCCCGACTACGCGTGCGTCGAGGTTGGCGAGGCCGACTCCAACGCCCGCGCGCGGCGCGCGCAGTCGCACCACCGGCGCCGTCGAGGAGCCGGTCACGCGCGCGTAGAGCGGGCCGTACTGGGTCGAGTAAGCGTCGGCGTCGACCAGCAGTGCGCCGCTCGCGGGGTCGAAGCGACCCTGGCCGCGCGTGACGCGGAACTGCGGCGCGTTGAGCGACAGGCTCTGGAACGTCACCACCCCGGTCGGCGAGTAGCCGAAGCGCGTGCTCATCACCGCGTTGCCGCCGAGGAAGGTGCGGACGCCCTCGTTGAACAGCTGCTTGGTCTGGAGCGCGACGCGGCCGGTGATGCCGAACCCGCCGTTCGGCCCGGGCACGAGCCTGGCGTCGGTCTGCACGTTCACCACGCCGACGCTGTCGACGCGGAAGTTGTTGACGCGGCCCTGCAACCCACCGGTGTAGCGGCCGGTGGCGGTGTTGGCGGCGATGATCGCGGTGGCGTCGATCGTGTCCGAGCGGATGCGGAGATTGTCGGACAGGATGCTGGGCATGGCGATGGCGAGGTCGCCGTCGATGCGCGCGTTGGTGGTGAGCCCGCCGAGCGCGGCGTTGAGCCCCGCGATGCGGCGCGCGCGCGCGTGGACCGGCACCAGGATGCGGTCGCTGTTCACCCGCGCCAGGCCCTCGGCGTACAGGTCCTGCACCGAGGTCTGCTGGAAACCGAGCGCGGCGGCGCGGATCTTATAGTCCACCGTCGGGGTGGCGAAGGCGCCGTTGAGCACCACGCGCGCAAGCACGTCGCGCCCGCTAACGCCCGGCATGATCGCGCCCGGGGTCAGCAGCTTGGCGTCGACCGCGAAATTGCCGAAGCGGCTGTTGGCGAGGTCGAGCATCCCGCCGGCGTCGACCGCGAGCGCCTGCGAGGCGAGCCTGATCCGGGTGTCCGCGCGGCGTTCGGCGAGCGTCACGTCGGCGGCGACGTTCAAGGCGGGGGCGGTCAGCCGCTCCACCGGCCCCTCGATGTAGAGACCCGGCCGCGTCGGCCCGCGCACCTCGAAATGGCCTTTGCGCGCGGTAAGGGCGAGGTTGGCGAGCTCGCCGCCGCCGAGGTTGGCGAGCAGACGCCCCTGCCATGATGTCCAGCTGCCTTTGCCGCCGAGCGTAGCGGTGAGCGGCGCCTTGAGCCCGGCGAGCTGCGCCACCGCGCCGTTGGCGGGCGCGGTGAGCCGGACGTCGAGGTCGAGCTTGTCGTCGTCGGGCACCGCGTCGAGCCGCACCTGCGCGACGTCACCGCCGGCGACGCCGGGCGCGCGCAGCGTTGCCGCGTCGACCACGAGCTGTGCCCGGCGATCAGCGATATGCGCCTGCCCGTCGAAGCGCGCGACATGGCGTGCGCCGGCGACCGGCGGCTCCATCACGAAGCGCGCGACGTGGAGCCGGTCGATGTCGATGTCGAGGTCGGGCAGCAGCGGCGCGTTCTCGTCCTCGGGCGTGGTCGGCGTCGGTTTAAGCTCGGGGTTGCGCCGCAGCGTGATCAGGCTGGCCGAGACGCTGCGCACGTCAACGTGGTTGCGGGCGAAGGCGAACGGCCGCCAGTCGAGGTCGAGCCGCGGCGAGGTCAGGAACACGCCCTTGGGATCGCTGACGCGCACGTCGCTGAGCCGCAGCTGGCCGTACAGCGATCCGTCGATCCGCCCGACCTTGATGTTGAGGCCCGAGGCGGTGGTGTAGCCGCCGATCTTGTCGGCGACGAAGCGACGGCCGGGATCGGTGTTGATCCCCAGCACGATCGCAACCACGAGCAGCACCAGCGCGGCGAGCACGATGCCGACCCACTTGAGCACGCGCTGCCAGAGAGGACGGCGGACGACGACGGTCTCGTCGGCGGTCGGGAGCGTGTCCTCGGCCATCAGAATGCCTGCCCGATCGAGATATAGAGCGCGATCTTGCCGTCCCCTTCGCGCGGGTTGAGCGGCGTCGCGACGTCGACGCGCAGCGGCCCGAAATTGGTGTAGAAGCGGCCGCCGATGCCGGCGCCGATGCGCAGGTCGCTGCCCTTGGGCAGGCTGCTCTCATAGGCGTTGCCGGCGTCGACGAAGGGCACGATCCCGAAATCGCCGAAGCGGTACCGCGCCTCGAGCGCGAACTCGTTGATGCTGCGGCCGCCGAGCGGGCGCAGGTCGGCGCGATCGACGTTGCCGCTCGAGTCCGGGGTGAGCGAGGCGACCGGCTCGAGCGGCCCGAGCCGCTGGAAGCCGTAGCCGCGCACCGAACCGCCGCCGCCACCGTAATAGCGCCGCGATGGCGCGATGTCGTCGCGCGCAATGCCGACGATGCTGCCGGCGCGCGCGCGGCCCGCGATTACCAGACTGTCGCTCACGGGATAATAGGCCGTACCCTCGATCAGCGTGCGCGCATAGGGCTTGGTCTGGCCCGAGATCGACACCTCGGGGCTGAGGTTGAGCTTGAGACGATAGCCGCGCGTCGGGTTGAGCAGGTCGTCCGAGGTGTCGAACAGCACCTGCCCGGGGAGCGCGACGACGCCATAGGTGCGGCGGTCGCGGTCGAACGTGTCGAAGTCGAACACGCTCTCGTTGGTGCCGACCAGCTCGAAGCCGTAGGCATAGGTGAAGCGCTTCTGCCAGATCGGCGTCGAATCGTAGCTCACCCGGCCCGACAGCGTGCCGGTGAAGGCGTCGAATGCGTCGTAGCTGGAGTGATTCGCGCTCGCGAGCAAGCTGACGGTACGGTCGCGTTTGCCCGCATTCTGTCGCCGCAAGCCGACCGACAGGCCCTGCTGCTGCGTGCCCGCGATCACGCCGAGGATCAGCGCGCCCTCGGGCGGGAAGCGGTTGCGGTTGGTGAAATTGGCCTCTGCCTTGACGCCCTCGCCGGTGTTGTAGCCGACCGAGCCCGACAAGCTCTTCGCCGGTCCGCGCGTCTGGCGCACCAGCAGGTCGACCTGCTCGGTCCCGTCCGCCGCGGTGACGCCGGTGCGCACCGGCTCGACCCCGACGCCGTTGAACAGCCCCGTCGCGACCAGCGCCTCGCGCAGGTCGTCGGTGAGCCGCGCGTCGTACAGCTGGCCTTGGTCGAAGCGCGGGAAGACGTCGAGATGCTTGAGATCGAACACCGGGTCGCCCTCGGTGCGCAGCACACCGAACGAGGAGCGCGGGCCGGTGTCGACGGGCAGTGTATAGTCGCCCTTGCCGGTCTGCTCGTCGAGCAGCACGTCACGCTCGCCCAGCTTGATGAAGGGATAGCCTTGCTGCGGGAGCCGCAGGCTGACATTCGCCTCGGCGCCCTGAATCCGTGCCGCCTCGATCGGATCGCCGACCTTGAGCGGCAGCTCGCGGCGGACGAGCTCGGGCGGCTGGGTGGCGGCGGCCTTCACCGTGACGCTGCCGAGCTTGTACTGCTGCCCCGGCGAGGCGGTGACCAGCGCCCGCAACTTCGCCGGGGTGCCCGCCACCGTCTCCACCGTCGCCACCGCGGTGCCGTCGTAATAGCCCAGCGACTTCATGAGCCGCAGCGCGAGTTGCTCGTCCTCGCGCGCGCGGGCCGAGACCTGGGTGGCATTGTCCGCCTTGCCGCCACCCTTCTTCAGCGCGGAGAGCGAGTCGAACTCGTCGGTCAGACCGAGCGGGTCGAGCCCCTGCACCTCGCTGGCGTAGCGCACGTCGGGCTGGTCGCCGCTCGCCGGATCGGCGACGGTCTGCAACGGCTCGGTGTTGAAGCTGGAGAGCGGGTCGAGCGGTCGCGCCAGCTGCGGGTCCTGCGGCGGCGCGGGGGGCAGCGCGCCGGGCGTGATCGGCTGCTGCGCCGCTGCCTGCGCCGGAGCGTGAGCGGGATCGGTTGCTGGCGCCGGAGTCGCCGTGTCGGTCGGCAATGGTTCGAGGGGCGCATTGAGGTCGCCCGACAGCGGCGGCAACGCGGCGTCGAACTCCGCCTCGGGGACGATCGGCGTGCTATCCGCGGTCGGCGCCGCTTCAGCAGGCTTGGGTGAGTCAGGCCCCTGCGCCGGCGCGCTACCCGGCTTCTGCATCTGCGCCGACGCGGCGGCACAGGCCAGCGCCAAACCCGCAGTGGCGAGCAGGAGACGCGAGCGACGGACAGGAAAAGACAAAAACTGCGCCCCTTTAGGTAAGGCATGCGGCATTCCGCTAAAGCCCCGTTAGCCTGCAACGAGCCAGCGCGGGATCGGTTTCACGACGCTGCCGCGCCACTCCCTCGCACGATCGCCATAGCAGGTCGATGGCGGCGAAAAATCTGGCACCCTTGCGAAACATTTGCGACAAATTGCGGTTAGGCGCGGGGGCAGCCCTAAGTCTCTCGCGGGGAATTGACTGAGAATGCGTATCGAGGTTCGGCCGGGCCGCCAGGTCATCGGCGGTGTGGCGGCGTCGGCGCTGCTCGCGCTCGCCGCCTGCGGCGGTGGTGGGGGCGATGCGGCCAAAGGCAAGGATAAGGGCGGCGCGCCGGGCCAGTCGGGGCCGGTGACGGTCGGCTTTGTCGTCGTCCAGCCGACGTCGGTGCCGACGACCAGCGAACTGCCGGGCCGCACCGTCGCTTATCAGAGTTCGGAAGTGCGCCCGCAGGTCTCGGGCGTGATCCAGCGTCGCTTCTTCACCGAGGGCGCGATCGTGAAGCGCGGTCAGCCGCTCTACCAGATCGATCCCTCGCTCTATCGCGCCAGCGCCAACCAGGCGAGCGCCAACGTCGCCAACGCCCAGGCAACCTTTGAGGCCGCCAAGATCCGCGCCGACCGCTACAAGCCGCTCGCGCAGATGGAGGCGATCAGCGCACAGGACTATACCGACGCCGTCGCGACGCAGCGCCAGGCCGCGGCGACGATCGCGGTCAACCGCGCGCAGCTCGATACCGCGCGGGTCAACCTGCGCTTCACCACCGTGCCTGCGCCGATCAGCGGGCGGATCGGCCGCTCGCTCTTCACCGTCGGCGCGCTGGTCAGCTCGACCCAGACCGATCCGCTCGCGACGATCCAGCAGCTCGATCCGATCTTCGTCGACATCCAGCAGTCCAGCGCCAACCTGCTCGCGCTGCGCCGCAGCCTCGCCTCGGGCGGCGCGGTGCCGGCACGCGCGGAGGTGACGCTCAAGCTCGAGGACGGCAGCGACTATGGCATCAAGGGCGCGGTCGAGTTCGCCGAGGTGGTGGTCGATCCCAGCACCGGCACCGTGACGCTACGCGCGCGCTTCCCCAATCCCAACGGTCTGCTGCTCCCGGGCATGTTCGTCCGTGCGGTCTTCTCGCAGTCGATCCAGCAGAACGCCTTTCTCGTGCCGCAAACCGCGGTGACGCGCGACCCCAAGGGCAATGCCACGCTCTACGTGGTCGGCGCCAACAACCGCGCCGAGCAGCGCACCATCACCGCCGAGCGCACCCAAAGCGCTTATTGGGTGGTGACGTCCGGTCTCAAGGCGGGCGACAAGGTCATCACCCAGGGGCTCGCCAACGTGAAGCCCAAGACACCGCTCCAGCCCGTGCCGGCCGACACGCCGCAGAAGGTACAGGCGCCCTCCCCCGAGCAGATGGACAAGATGTCGTCGGCCAAAGGCAAGGCCGGCTAATCCAGTATGTCCCGCATTTTCATCGATCGGCCGATCTTCGCCTGGGTGCTCGCCATCATCGTGATGCTGGCGGGCGTCGGCGCGATCCTGTCGCTGCCGATCGCGCAATATCCCGACGTGGCGCCGCCACAGGTCTCGATCCGCGCGACCTTCCCGGGGGCCAATGCGCAGACGCTGCAGAACAGCGTCACCCAGGTGATCGAGCAGCAGCTTACCGGCATCGACGGACTGCTCTACTTCCAGTCGAGCTCGTCGAGCCGCGGCTCGGTGACGATCACCGCGACGTTCAACAAGGGGACGGACCCGGATATCGCGCAGGTCCAGGTGCAGAACCAGGTCCAGCAGTCGCTCAGCCGGCTGCCGCAGCAGGTCCAGCAACAGGGCCTGGTGGTACGCAAGTCCAACCCGGACTTCCTGCTGATCGTCGGCGTCTATGACGTCACCGACAAGCTGACCAACCAGGACGTCTCCGACTATCTCGTCTCCAATCTCCAGGATCCGCTCGGCCGCATCCAGGGCGTCGGCGACACCAACGTGTTCGGCTCGCAATACGCGATGCGGGTGTGGCTTGATCCGGAGAAGCTCAACAGCTTCCAGCTGATGCCCGGTGACGTCGTCACCGCCATCACCAACCAGAACACCGAGGTCGCGGCGGGCGAGATCGGCGGCCAGCCGATGCCGTCGACGCAGATGCTCAACGCGATCGTCACCGCGCAGTCGCGGCTCCAGACGCCCGCCGAATTCGCCAACATCATCCTCAAGACGCAGAGCAGCGGTGCCACGGTGCGGCTCGCCGACGTGGCGCGGATCGAGCTTGGCGCGGAGAGCTACAACGCGTTCAGCCGGGTCAATCGCCACCCCGGCGCCGGCATCGCGGTGCTGCTCGCCCCCGGCGCCGACGCGCTCAAGACCGCCGAGCTGGTCAAGGCGCAGGTCGCCGCGGCCGCCAAGGGCTTCCCGCCCGGCCTGGAATACGCCTTCGCCAACGACACCACCGATTTCATCAAGCTGTCGATCGAGGAAGTGGTGAAGACGCTGATCGAGGCGATCATCCTCGTCGTCATCGTCATGTTCGTGTTCCTGCAGAGCTGGCGCGCCACGTTGGTGCCGGCGATCGCGGTGCCCGTGGTGCTGCTGGGGACGTTCGCGGTCTTCTACGTTGCGGGCTTCTCGATCAACACGCTCACGCTGTTCGGCCTCGTCCTCGCGATCGGCCTGCTGGTCGACGACGCGATCGTCGTGGTCGAGAACGTCGAGCGGCTGATGGACGAGAATCCCGGCATGACGCCTCGCGAGGCGACGATCGAGTCGATGAAGGAGATCACCGTCGCGCTGGTCGCGATCGCGCTGGTGCTCTCCGCGGTGTTCATGCCGATGGCGTTTTTCGGCGGCTCGACCGGCGTCATCTACCGTCAATTCTCGCTGACGATCGTGTCGGCGATGGTGCTCTCGGTACTGGTCGCGCTGATCCTCTCGCCCGCGCTGACCGCGACCCTGCTCAAGCAGAGCCACGATGGAAACGGCGACCCGATCGAGCAGAGCTGGCTCGGACGCAAGTTTCCCAAGGTGGCGCACTTCCTCGAGCGCGCACGCGACAAGTTCAACGACACATTCGACAGGGGCGTGGCCCGCTACGTCGCCGGCGTGCGCCGCGTAATCGACCGCAAGTGGATCTTCCTGCTGGTCTATGTCGCCACCGTGGCGCTGCTGGCGATCCTGTTCCTGCGCCTGCCGACGGGTTTTCTGCCGACCGAGGACCAGGGCAGTGCGCTGGTGCAGTTCCAGCTCCCCGCCGGCGCCACGCGCTCGCGCACGGAGGAGGTTCAGCATCGCGTCGAGGACTATCTCGCCGGCAGCGAGGGCAAGAACGTCACCACTATGTTCACCGTCAGCGGCGGCGGTGGCGGCGGCGTCAGCGGGCAGAACACCGGCCAGGGCTTCGTCAACCTGACGAACTGGGACGACCGCAAGGGCAAGGAGAATACCGCCGACGCGATCGTGGCGCGCGCCTCGGCGGCGTTCCGCGGGCTGCGCGACGCGCGCGTCTTCGCGCTGGTGCCGCCCGCGATCCGCGGCCTTGGCCAGTCGAACGGCTTCACCATGGAGCTGCAGAACACCAGCGGCATGACCGCGGAGAAGTTCAACGACGCCAAGGACCGCTTGCTCGCGCTCGCCAACGCCGACCCGGCCCTGACCGCGGTGCGCCTGACCGAGCTGCCCGACGTCGGCACGCTCAAGGTCGAGGTCGACCAGCAGAAGCTCGCCGCCTTCGGGCTGAGCCAGGCCGACGTCAACACGACGCTATCGACCGCCTGGGGTGGCCGCTACGTCAACGACTTCGTCGACCGCGGCCGGGTCAAGCGCGTGTTCGTCCAGGGTGACGCGCCGTACCGCGCCGCGCCGACCGACCTCAACCAATGGTTCGTGCGCGGCAGCAGCGGGCAGATGGTGCCCTTCTCCGCCTTCGCGCGGATCGGCTGGAGCCAGGCGCCGGTGATCCTGTCGCGCTTCAACGGCGTGCCCTCGTTCGAATTCCAGGGCTCGGCCGCGGCGGGGAAGAGCTCGGGCGACGCGATGACGCGGATCCAGGAGCTCGCCGGGCAGATCCCGGGGACGAGCGTGTCCTGGGCCGGTCTGTCGTACCAGGAGCGACTGTCGTCCGGTCAGGCGCCGCTGCTCTACGGCCTGTCGATCCTCGTCGTCTTCCTGTGCCTCGCCGCGCTGTACGAGAGCTGGTCGATCCCCTTCGCGGTGCTGTTGATCATCCCCTTGGGGCTGATCGGCGCGATCCTCTTCACCACGCTGCGCGGGCTGATCAACGACGTCTACCTCCAGATCGGCCTGCTGACGACCATGGGGCTGGCGGCGAAGAACGCGATCCTGATGATCGAGTTCGCCGAGCAGGAGGAGAAGAAGGGCAAGCGCGTGATCGACGCCGCGCTCTCCGCCGCGCGTATCCGGCTCCGACCGATCATCATGACCAGCCTCGCCTTCATCTTCGGCGTGTTGCCGCTGGCGATCTCGACCGGCGCGGGTGCCAACAGCCGGATCGCGATAGGCACCTCGGTGATCGGCGGCATGCTGACCGCGACGGTGCTGGCGATCTTCTACATCCCGCTGTTCTTCGTGCTGGTGCGGCGCGGCTTCCGCGACGGCCTCAAGGGCCTGCGCCGCGGCGCCGACCCGAGCCCGGACGAGGACGAAAGCGGGGGAAGCGATGACCACGGCGGCCCGAAGGGCGGCGCGCCCGGCGGCGATCGCCCGCCGCAGCTGCCGCGTCCGATCGACCACCCCGCGCTGCCCGCGCCGGAGCCTGCCCGATGACCCGCCTCCCCGCGCTCGTCGCGCTCGCCGCCGGCACCGCGCTGGCGGGCTGCTCGCTCGCGCCGACCTATGTGCGCCCCGCCGCGCCGGTGCCGACCTCCTGGCCCGCCGGCGACGCCTATCTGCGCCAGTCCGAGGCGCGACTGCCCAGCGTCACCTACCGCGACATCTTCCGCGACCCGCGGTTGCAGGCGATCATCGACCAGGCGCTCGCCAACAACCGCGACCTGCGCGTCGCGGTGGCGAACATCGAGGCGACGCGCGCGCAATATCGCATCCAGCGCGCCGATCTCTTCCCCCTGGTCAACGCCACCGGCGCCTATAGCTACCGCGACAGCGGCAACAGCGGGGTGGTCACCGGCACCAACAGCGGCGGCACCGGCACTGGCACCGGCGGGACCGGTACCGGGACGGGCGGCACGGGTACCGGCACCGGCGGCACCGGGACGGGTGCGGGCGGCACCGGCACCGGCGCGGGCGTCACCACCGTCTCCTCGGCGCGGAGCACCTTCCAGGCGCAGCTCGGCGTCACCGCCTTCGAGATCGACCTGTTCGGCCGTGTCCGCTCGCTCACCAGCGCGGCGCTGTCGCGCTATTTCGCGCAGGAGGCGGCGGCGCGCGCCACCCGGCTGACGCTGGTCGGCGACATCGCCAACGCCTGGCTCACCTACGCCGCCGATCGCAGCCTGCTCGCCGTCTCGCAGCAGACCGCCGAGGCGGCGCGCGCCAGCGTGCGCCTTACCGACGCGCGCCTGCGTGGCGGGGTGGCGCCGCGCACCGACCTGCGCCAGGCGCAGCAGATCCTCGCCACCGCCGAGGCCGACCTGGCGCAGCAGACCACGCTGCTGGCGCAGGACGTCAACGCGCTCCAGCTGCTCGTCGGCGCGCCGGTCGACCCGGCGCTGCTGCCCGGCTCGATCGAGCAGGCCGCGGCGACGATCGGCGAGCTGCCCGCCGGGATCGACTCGGGCGTGCTGTTGCGCCGCCCCGACGTGGTGCAGGCGGAATATGCGCTGCGCGCCTACAACGCCGAGATCGGCGCGGCGCGCGCCGAACTGTTTCCGCGCATCACCCTCACCGGGCTGGTCGGCTTTGCCAGCACCGCGCTGCGGACGCTCTTCAACAGCGGCTCCTTCAACTATTCGGTCGCGCCCAACGCGAGCTACCCGATCTTCCGCGCCGGCGCGGGGCGAGCCGGCGTTGCCTATAGCGTGGCGCAGCGCGACGCGGCGCTGGCGAGCTATGAGCAGACGATCCAGACCGCCTTCCAGGAAGTGTCGGACGCGCTGGCGCGGCGCGGCACGATCACCGAGCAGCTCGCCGCCAACCGCCGCTTCTTCGAGGCGGCGCAGGACACGCTCAACCTCACCAACGCGCGCTACCGCGGCGGCATCGACACGTTCCTGTCGTCGCTCGACGCACAGCGCCAGCTCTATTCGGCGCAGCAGATCCTGGTGCAGACCCAGCTCACCCGCGCGACCAATCTGGTGACGCTCTACCGCACCTTGGGCGGCGACTCGCTGCTCGACGCCACGCCGCAGGGGCCGATGACGCCGACGGGCGGCGAGGCGGATGCGGCCGGTGTGCGCGCGCCGGCGGGTGCGCGGTAGCCGACCATGAGCCCTGCTCCTGCGTCCGCACGAGCACGGCTTCGAGCTATGAACCGCTCCTTCAGCAACATCCGTCATCCTGAGCTCGCTTCAGGATCCACCGTGCCGCACCATCAGACGGCACGGTGCCTGCGGGACAGTGGATCCTGGGACAAGGTCAGAATGTCGCCTCGATGAGTGCGGGTGGCCCCTACTCCCCCCGCTTCGGCTCCTCGCCCGGTCCGGGCGGCCGGATCGCCTCGCGACCGAACTGCATGATCAGCTGGCCGATCTCGCGCGCCTGCTCCATCGAGCGCTGGCCCTGCTCGCGGAGATACTCGCCCTGGATCCGCATCACTTCGGTGAGATCGCGCGCGCCCGCGGCAGAACGCAGCGCGGTGAAGGCCTCCCGCGCGTTGGCCTCGGCCTGGTCGATGATCGTGGAACCCAGCGTCGACCCGTTCTGCGCGATCCGCTCGCCCGAGGCGCGCATCGCCTCGCCCGCGCGGCGCGCCGGATCCACGACATGCTCGTTGAAGGCGTCGCGCATCTGCTCGGCGCCGCGCCGCGCCTGATCCGCCGCGTCCGATCCGCCGATACCGCCCTCGCCGTCCTTGCCCGCGCCGTCCGAGTCGCTCATGCTCGCTCTCCTGTGCCGGCGGCCTCGTACGGGCGCGATCGCACCGTCTCGGGTCGCCTGAAGGGATCAACGCCGAACTCGCGGGCTGGATGCGCCCGCGGCGAGAGCGTAGGGAGAAGCATCCCATGGAGCCCAGGATGTTGACCCTCTCGCTGCTGTTACCCCTGCTCGTCGCCGCGGCGCCGATCGCGCAGGCACCGGGGGCCGAGCCGACCGCCGACCAGCGCTGCGCCGTGTCGCGCCCGCCGCTGCCGGCCGGACTGACCGGCTGGTCTCGCCGGGCGCCGCTCGCCGCCGGCACCAGCACGCGCAGCGCGCCGGTTATCGTGGTGGGCCACGGCGCCGATCTGCGGCTCGCCCCGGCCGACCAGGTCACCCCCGCGGTGACGTCGCAGCGCGAGCCCGACACCGGCGAGACCGCCGGCCTCGCGCTCTTCCAGGTCGCGCGTCCCGGCACCTATCGCGTTGCGCTGGGCAACGCCGCATGGATCGACGTGGTGCGCGCCGGCCGCGCCTTGACGGCGAGCGCGCACGGCCACGGTCCGGCGTGCACAGGCATCCGCAAGATGGTCGACTTCAAGCTCGAGCCCGGTCGCTACGTGCTCCAGCTGAGCGGGACCAAAGCCGCGTCCTTGCCGGTCATGATCGCGCGCGCGCCGCAGGTGGCAGCATGATCGCCGCGCTCGCGCTGCTGCTCGCCGCCCAGGCTGCACCAGCGTCGTCGACCGGCACGCCGCCACAGGCACCCGTCGCCGTACCCCCGGCTCCATCGTCTGCCCCGACGCCCACCGCCGATGCCACCGCGCTCACCCGCGTGCGCCTCAGCACCGAGGCCGGCGACATCCTCGTCGGTGTCGACACCAAGGCAGCCCCGATCACCGCGGGCAATTTCCTGCGCTACGTCGACCAGCACAAGCTCGACGGCATCGGCTTCTATCGCGCGGTGAAGGTGGCGGACGGCTACGGCCTTGCACAGTTCGGCACGCGCAACGATCCCAAGCGCACGCTCCCGCCGATCAAGCACGAGCCCACCACGCTCACCAAGCTGAGCCACGGCGACGGCACGCTGTCGATGGCGATGGCCACGCCGGGCACCGCCGCAGGTGACTTCTTCATTACCGTCGGCGACCTCAGCTCGATGGATGCCACTGCCGACACTCCCGGCTTCGCCGCCTTTGGCCGCGTGCTGGAGGGGATGGACGTGGTGCGCCGGATCCTCACCGCGCCGACCTCAGCGACGTTGGGCGAGGGCGTGATGAAGGGACAGATGCTCGCGCCCGTGATCAAGATCACCGCGGCGCGGCGCGTCGACTAGCGCCGCGCGAGGGGCTACATCGGGGCGAGAAGGAGTGCCCCGATGTCACCACCGCTCGACTCGCCCACTGACTGGACCGCGCTCGGCGCCGAGCAGCTCGCCGACGTCATCGCATTGCGCCGCGCGATCCATGCCGAGCCCGAGATGGGGCTGCATTGCCCGCTGACCACCGCCAAAGCGAAGGCGGCGCTCGCCGGCCTGCCGCTCGAGATCCACGACAGCACGCGCACCACCGGCTTCGTGGCGATCCTGCGCGGCGGCCGGAGTGACGGCGGTGCCGGCTCGAACGCGCGCACGGTGCTGCTGCGCGGCGACATGGACGCGCTGCCGATCAGCGAGGAGACCGGCCTGCCGTTCGCCTCGACGCTGCCCGGCACGATGCACGCCTGCGGCCATGACGCGCATACCGCGATGCTGGTCGGCGCCGCCAAGGCGCTGTCGGCGCGGCGCGAACAGCTCGCCGGCACGGTCGTCTTCATGTTCCAGCCCGGCGAGGAAGGGCACCACGGCGCGCGCGAGATGATCGCCGACGGGCTGCTCGACCAGGCGCGGCCCGACGCCGCCTTCGCGCTGCACGTCCTGCCCAACGCGCCCGCCGGCGTGTTCATCGGGCGCGAGGGCGCGCTGCTCGCCTCCACCGACACGGTGCGCGCCACCGTCCGCGGTCGCGGCGGCCACGCCGCCATGCCGCACGACGCGATCGACCCGATCCCGGTCGCCTGCGCGATCGTCACCGCGCTCCAGCAGCATGTCGCCCGGCGCGTGCCCGTCGCCGACCCCGCGGTGCTGACGATCACGCAGATCCACGCCGGCGCCTCGCACAACATCATCCCCGACGAGGTCCAGCTCGCCGGCACGCTGCGGACGCTGTCGCCGGGCACGCGCGCGGCGATGCGTGCCGCCTTCCACCAGGTCGCGCGCGGCGTGGCGGAGGCGCACGGCTGTACCGCCGAGACGAGCATCGACGAGGGCTATCCCGTCACGATGAACGACCCGCGTGCCACGCGACTGATGCGCACGCTGGCGCAGGAGATCGGCGGCGCTTCCGGCTGGGCGACGATGCCCGCGCCGATCATGGGGGGCGAGGACTTCAGCTACGTGCTGCGCGAGCTGCCCGGCGCCATCGCCTTCGTCGGCGCGGCGGCGCCGGGCTCCACGCCCGAGACCAACCCGCCGCTCCACAACCCGCGGATGACGATCGACGAGCAGGTCTTCGCCACCGGCGTGGCGATGCACTGCGCGCTGGCCGACCGCTTCCTGGAGCGCGGATTCGACTGAGCGCGTAGCGTTCCGCCGCGGTACGGTGCTCCTGCGCAGGCAGAGCCCGCAGCCACGAGCGTCATTTTCGTGGCTTTGGGCGCTAGTGTTTGCCGGAGCACATCGATGACGTGAGCGGATCGGCTGTTGGCCGCGATCGCCGGGCGCATGCCCTTTCCGTCAGAGCCAGTCCGGCCTGGGCCGCAGCGGCTGGAGCACGATGTCGGCCAGCGCCGAACTACCGACCTGAAACGCACGTTGATAGTCGGGATCGTCGACCATCGCCTTGAACGAGGCACGGCGCGGATATTCCACCAGCAGCGCCGCGTCCCAGCCCGTGACGTCACCGGTGGTGAGCACGGGCAGTCCGTCGCCACCGACGAGGATCCGCGCGCCGAAGCGCGCGAGGATCGGGCGCGCCAGCTCCAGATACGCGGCGTAGCGCTCGCGACCGCCGTCGGCGGCGAAGCGCAGGAGGTTCAGCATGACGACGGGCGAGTCGTCCTCGTCGGCCAGGAAAGCCGCGAAAACCTCGGGGGAAAAGGCTACCATCTGAACTGTCGCTCCGATCGCGCCATCCGATGCGGGCGGCCGGTGCAACGGTCTTAAGCAGGCGATGCGTCAGATATTGTCAGCAGTGAGCGCCAGTCACGGTCCTGTTCGCGCCAGCGCGTGAACAATGCGTGCCGGCGGCCGGGGTAGCGCTCTTCCATCACCGCGCGCACCTCGACCCGGTCGACACAAAAATGGCGGAAGGCCGAGCGCCGTTCGCACCAGGCCGCCAGCACGCGGACCTCGTCGAAATAGAAGATCGCGATCGGCCAGATCAAACGCTCGGTCGGCACGCCCTCGGCATCGCGATAGGCGATCGCCACCTTGCGCTGGCGCCGGATCGCGTGGCGCAGCAGCGCGACCGGCTCGGCATCGGCTCGCCGCGACAGCGGGGCCGCGGCGACCAGCGCCGGCGACGCCCCGTCGGGCATCGCGTCGCTGGCCCGCGCTGCGTCGATCTTGGCGAGCGCGCTCTCACCGGAGCGGACCAGATCGGGATCGCCGCGCTCGCGGACCCAGCCGAGGCCGAGCGCCAGCACGTCGAGCTCATCCTGCGTAAAGGCGAGCTGGGGAAGGAAGAAGCGGGCGCCGAGGCAGTACCCCACCCCCGCCTGCCCCTCGACCGGCGCGCCCAACGAGCGCAGCGTCTCGATATCGCGGTAGATGCTGCGCGGCGATACGCCTAGCTCGGCGGAGAGCTCCAGCGCGGTCACCGGCAGCCGGCGCGCGCGGAGCTCGCCGATCAGCTCGAACAATCGACTCGTTCGCGACATCGTCGCCCCGCCCCCGACGCCGCGCTGCGGCAGCCCTTAGTCGCCCTCGATCGGCGCAGTGAGCAGCGCACGCGTGCCAGGGTCATTGGCCTGGAACTCGACCGAGCCGCCGATGCGCTGCACCACCGCGGTCATCATCCGGCTGCCGAAGCCGCCGTCGCCACCAGCCACCTTGCCGACGCCGCGATCCGCCACGATCAACCGCAGCAGGTGGCCGTGCTGCTCCAGCACCACGTCGATGGCGCCACCATTCTGCTGCGGATAGGCGTATTTGGTCGCGTTGATCACAAGCTCGGCGGCGATCAGCCCGACGCTGACGGCGCGGTCGGTCGGGATCAGCACCGGCGCGAGGTCGAGCGTGAGGTGCCGCCCCCATTCCTCGCCCAGCGAGGAGCGCAGGTCCTGCATCAGCTCGCCGATATAGCGGCTGAGGTCGATCACCTCGATCTGGTCGTCGCGGTAGAGCCGCCGATGCACCAGCGCCACCGCCGAGAGCCGCGAGCGCGCCTCGAGCAGCTGGTCGGCCACCGCGCCCGCGCCCGCGTCGCGCGCCTGGATCGCGAGGAAGGACGAGACCAGCTGCAGGCTGTTCTGCACGCGATGGTCAACCTCGCGCATCAGCAGGTCCTTCTGCGCGAGCAGCGAGTCCTTCTCCGCGCCGGCGCGCTCCAGCTCGCGGTTGAGTCGGCGCAGCTCGGCGGCGGCGCGCGCCTCGCCGAGCAGCCGGCGCAGCCGCGCCGCGCCGTCGACCTGCTCCAGCGTCCAGCGCCGCGCGCGCCCGCGCACCTGCTCGCGCCACGATTCGAATGAGGCGCGCGGGCGCAGCGTCGCCTCCGGATCGTGCGGCACCGCCTTGTGCGGGTTGCCGGCCCATTCGATCTCCTCGATCCGCTCGGCGCGCAGCCATAGCAAAGCGTCGCCGCCGCCGAGCGCGAAGCCGAGCACGCCAACGATGGGCGCCACCGTCGTGGCCTCGGCCCAGTCCTTGCCCAGCTCACGAGTCGCCAGCGGCGCGGTATCGTCGCGCGTGCCGAGCCAACGCGCCAGGGCCACCAGCGCGGCCTCGTCGGGCGCGATCCCGACCGTCGTCGCGCGACCGCCGCGCACCAGCGCCAGCCCGTCGGCACCCAAAGCGTGGCGAACGTCCTCGGCGCGCGCCTGCACCACGTCGATCGGCGAGTCGCTGGTGAGCAGCAGGGCGCGCAGCGAGTCCTCCTCGCCGCGCAGCGCGAGTCGCTCGCGATACGCCTCGGCCTCCTCCTTGGCGCGGAGCTGGCGCGCCAGCCCGCCGGCGAGCGCGGCAGCGGCGGCGCGGGTGGCGCGCGGCAGCAATCGCGGCGTCGCATGGTGGCAGGCCACCAAGCCCCACAGCAGCCCGTCCTTGACGATCGAGATCGACGCCGAGGCGGACACGCCCATGTTGCGGAGATACTCGACGTGGATCGGCGAGACGCTGCGGATCGCGACGTCGCTTAGGTCGGTCAGCTCGAAGCCGGCCGGACGCAGCGGCGCGGGGACATAGTCGATGTCGGGGATCACGCGGGTGCGGTTGCGCACGTACAGCGCGCGCGCCTGGCGCGGAATGTCGCTCGCCGGAAAATGATGGTGAAGGAAGGTGTCGAGTCCCGGCGCGCGATCCTCGGCGACGACGCAGCCCGATTCGTCGTCGAGGAAGCGATAGATCATCACCCGGTCGAAGCCGGTCAGCGCGCGGAACGCCACCGCGGCACGCTCGCACAGCGCCACGAAGGTGGTGGTGCGCTCGAACCCCGCCGCCATGGCGTCAAGCCAGCCGAGCGTCTCGGCTACGCTGCCACCAGCGGTCTCGCCCATCGGCTCGAGCTCGGCGAGCAGCCACTGACCGGTGCGGTGAAGCGCGACGTCGTGGCCGTGCACCGGCGCCGCCAGGATCGTCCCGCCCGGCCCGATCGGCACAGCCTCGGCGAGGGCGTTGACGTCCTGCGCGAGGAGATCGTCCAGCCGCGCGCCGAGCCAATCGTCGCCGAACAACGCCTCGATCGCGCCCGCGCCGGCGACCACCTCGAGCGATAGCGCATCGGCGACGAGCAGCAGGCCGTGCGGCATTACCGCGCCGGGGACATGGATCGGCTCGCGGTCGCAGGCCGTCAGGTTGAGCGATTCCGCGGTCGGGCCGCGTTGGACGGTAGGACCTGCCATCGCGTGCTTATGGCAGTATTCCCGTTTCAGGCAACTGATCGGACGCTATTTCATAGGGTTTCTGCGCGATCCCGAGACATGCGACACACAAGACTTGCCCCGGCGGCGAGACAATGGAATCGGAGTAGCAACCCGTTAGGATACCGGACCTAGAGCTGCCCGCATGTCGACTCCTCCCCGCGAACCGCGCAGCAGCGTGATCCTTTATGCTTTGGTCGACACCGGCACCAAGGCGGTCGAGTGCCGCGTCCGCAATCTCTCGGTCACCGGCGCCTGTGTCGACAACAGCGCCGGGCTCACGCAGGGCGACGAGGTCCGCGTGACGATGGGGACGCTCGAGCAGCTCGCCGCGCGCGTGATGTGGGCGAAGGCGACGCTGGCGGGGCTGCATTTCGAGGCGCAGGTCGACATCGCCGCGGCACGCCGCCCGCGCGCGCGCAACACCAGCGTCCAGCCCAGCGCCGGCTGGATGCAGCACATCCGCGACGCCTATCGCGAGCGCGGATGACGCGGCTGACCGTCAACAACGAGGCGGTCGAGTACCGCCTTCCGCCCGACACGCCGCTGCTGTGGGCGCTGCGCGATGCATCCAACCTGACCGGCACCAAATATGGCTGCGGCACGGGAAGCTGCGGTGCCTGCACAATCGACGTCGACGGACGCGCGGTGCGCTCGTGCCAGATGACGCTCGCCGCGGCGGAGGGAACCTTCGTCACGACGATCGAGGGCCTGTCGCGCGACCGTACCCATCCCGTCCAGCTCGCATTGCTCGCAGAGAACGTCTCGCAGTGTGGCTTCTGCATTCCCGGCATCGTCATGGCCGCGGCGGTGCTGCTGCGACGCGACGCGATGCCGTCGGAGGAGGCGATCGCGGCGGCGATCACGAATGTCTGCCGCTGCGGTATCTACCCGCGCCTCACCGCCGCGATCCAGCGCGCCGGTCGCGCCATCCGCGGCGAGGAACGACTGCCCACCGGGGCGCGGCCCGGGATCGAACCCACCGGCGCGGCACGACAGGTGCCCGCGCTCGACCCGCGGCAGCGCTGAGCGCGG
The DNA here is from genome assembly GCF_029623345.1 of Sphingomonas phyllosphaerae. Lineage (GTDB taxonomy): Bacteria > Pseudomonadota > Alphaproteobacteria > Sphingomonadales > Sphingomonadaceae > Sphingomonas > Sphingomonas phyllosphaerae_C. The sequence continues at coordinate 157,441 of NZ_JAPYKH010000003.1, read as the reverse complement.
CTCAGCCCGCGGACAGCGCCAGCGTGAAGCGCGCGCCCTCGCCCGGCGCACTGTCAACGGTGAGCGTACCGCCCATCGCCTCGGCAAGCCGCCGCGCGATGTACAGGCCGAGCCCGCTGCCGCCCGGCTCGCCGGGATCGACGCGCTCGAACTTGCCGAAGATGCGCGCCTGGTCGGCCGCGGCGATGCCCTGGCCGGCGTCGGCCACGGTCAACAGCGCGCGCGCGCCCTCGCGCCGCAGCGAGAGCACGATCGCACTGTTGCGCGGCGCATAGCGGACCGCGTTGGCGATCAGATTGACCGCCACCTGCAGCATCCGCCGGAACTCGCCGAGCGCGACCAGCTCGCCCTTGCAGCCCGAGCGATCGATCGTGACGCCCGCCTCGGCCGCGCGCGTGGCCAGCAGTGCGGCGGCGCGGCGCGCCACGTCGGCGAGGTCAACCGGCGCGCGCTCGGTGGTGAAATCGTCGCGCTCGATCGCTTCCAGGTCGACGAGATCGTCGATCAGCCCGAGCAGGTGACGCCCGGCGCCAGCGATGTCGACGGCATAGTCAGCGTAGTGGCTGTCGAGCGGTCCGTCCCCGGCGGCACTGATCCCCTCCGCGTTGGCGATAATCCGCGCCAACGCGCCGCGCAGCAGCGAGTCGAGCCGGTGATCGAAGGGGCGGAGCTGCGGGGCGACGGGCTGTGGCGCGGCGGCATAGGCGCCGCCGACGAAGCCGTCGAAGCCGCCCCCAGTGTCGAGCCGGACATGTCCGGCGAGCGTCACGCGCGCGCCGCCGCCGTGCAGACGCGCGGGCTGATCGGCGAAGTCGCGTCGCTCGGTGAGCGCGTCGAGCAGCGGCATCGTGCCCTCGCGATCGGGCTCGAGCACGAACAGCCGGCTGAGCGGGCGGCCCAGCGCCGAGGCTGGATCGAGCCCGAGCCGCGCCGCGGTGTCGAGCGACAGCCGCGTGACGCGAAGCGCCGAGTCAACCTCCCAGGTCCAATCGGCGTCCTCGGGCGCGGTCACCTCCGTCAGGGTGGCCGCACCGGCGCGGGCATCCCCGGCGGCGCGCTCGCGAAGCAGCGAGACGGTCAACGTTACCCCGGATTCGTCGGGCACGGCCTTGATCCAGCAGTCGAGGTCGCGGTCGCCGTCGGCGATCGTCACCGCGCGCGACACCAGGATTCGCAGCCGTCGCGCCAGCCGCGCCAGCACCGCGACCTGAGGAATGGCGAGCAGCGCGCCGTGGCGCCCGCCCGCGCGCGCGTTAAGCGCGGCGAAGGCGTCGTCGGCACGGGCCAGCCGGTCGTGACGGTCGACCGCCGCATGCAGCGTCGCCAGCACGATCACGCGCGCGGGCTGCGCGCGAGCGCGCGCACCGCGGCACGAAAGTCGCGGTGCAGCGTCAGCGGGGCGACAGCGCGCGCGGCGGTCTCGGGCGCGAGCGTGGCGACGCGGTCGAGCGACTCGGGCAGGGTCTCGACGTCGCGCGCGCGATCGGCCTCGCACAAGACGAAGCCAATCCGCGCGATCAAGTGGCGCTCGATCCCGAGCGCGCGCAGCGCCAGCCACAGCCGATCGCTGTCGGCATCGAGCGTGAGCCCGCGCGCCTCGGTGAACTCGATCCCCAGCGCGTGCGCCAGCAGCGCGACGAACAAGCTGGTGCGCGCCTCACCGAGCGAGTCGATCATCAGCTGCGGCAGTGCGCCGGCGACGGGGTCGATCGCAGCGGCGAGCTGCGCCGCGGCGGCCTCGACCCGCTCGCCATCGTCGTGCGCCGCGATGCTGCGCTGAGTCGCCTCGGACAAGGCGCGGTCGACCTCGGGCGGGACGCCGTGGCCGAGCCGCTCGCGCAGCGCCGCCGCCACCCACCAGGCGAGCCGCTCGTGCAGCACGTCGGGCAACTCGGCGTGGCGGTCGGCATGCGCCAGGCGACGCCGGCTGTCCGCCACCAGGTAGGCCACCGCACGGGCACGCACCACGCCGTCGGCGCTCTCGCCCAGCGCGGCGAGCAGCGCCGCGGTGCTGCCCGGCGCGCGCTGCGCCGCCAATGCCGCGTCGATCAGATCGACGCGCGCCTGCGCAATCATCTCGCCCATGACCTCCGGGTCGCGCATCAGCCCCGACTCGACCAGCCGCGGCAGCGTCATCGCGCAATTGCCGGCGAGCAGGGCGGCGATGTCGGGGAAGCCGCGCGCCTCGAGCAGCCGCGCGGCGTGGCCGGCGATGTCGCGCTCGATCGCGGCGACGGTCGTCTCGGCCAGGCGGTTGATCGCCACCCGGCTGCGCTCGTCGAAGCGGTCGCGCTCGTCAGCGAAGACGTCGGCGATCGCGGCGCTCAGCCGTGCTCCGGCGCGGCCGTCGGCCGACGCCGCCTGCGCCGCGACTCGCGCGGCTAGGTCCGAATCGATCGCGTGAGAGGGTTGGGCGGGCATCTCCCCACCCCTTAGCGAACGATCCTTAACCACGCTCTAAGTCACTCGCCGCAGCCACTCGACCGCGACCACCAGCGTCAGCGCGGCGTAGACCGCGACGACGCCGAGCCCGAGCGTGGGCCAGCCGAACAGCGTCGCTAGCGCCAGGATCGCGAGATAGCCCGGCGCGGTGCCCCACCAGGCGCGGCGCGGCGCCGCGCCGGCGGCACGCTCGCCCACGCCCGCCGCGACCAGCGCGCCGAGCGCGAGCAGTCGCGCGCTCGCGGTCGCGGCCTCGCGATCGACGACATACGCCAGCAGCAGCGCCGCGAGCGCGGGCACCGCCATGATCAGCGCGCGGCTGGCGCGCAGCAGCGCGGGCTCGTCGCGGAACAGCGCCAGCGCCCCCGCGATCTCGGCGAGCAGCACCGCGGCGAGCGCGACCAGGATGCCGAGCCCGGGCGCACCGAGCGCGATCGCGGCGCAGCCGACCAGCCCCGCCGCTCCTGCCGCGGCGGTGCAGGTGCCGGTGCCGATCGCGCGGCGCGCGATCACCGGGATCACCGCGCGCGCCAGCGGGCGCAGCACCAGCCGCTCGAACCAGCTCGGCCGCACCGCCATCGAGGCCGACAGCACCGCGCGGCCGCGTTCCTCCAGCGCGCTCGCACGCCGCTCGATGCCGTGACCCAGCTCCATGTCGTCGAGCCGCAGCGAGATATGCCGCGCGCCCGCCTGGTCGGCGGCGCGCAGCAGCGTCGACTGGAGGTCGTAATCGTCGGGGAGCCGCGCCGCCTCCGCGATGCGCCGCGCGTCGAGCCGCGCCACGCCCGCCCAGGCCGCGCCCGCACCGACACGCTCGAACAACGGCGAGGCCTGCGCACCAGGCACCACCAGCAGCGCGTCGCCGCCCTCGCCCGCCAGCGCGTGGACGACGCCCTCGGTGGTGACCAGCCCGTCCGCCATCATCACCACGCGCGCGAGCGGGTGCAGCTTGGCCAGCGCCTCCGCGGCGGTGCGGACCACGTCGACCGCGACGCCGCGCCGCCCGATCCGCGCCAGCGCGCCTGCCAGCTCGGGCGTTTCGCGCGCCACCACGACGACGATCTGCGCGGAGTCGCACGCAACCAGCAGCCGCGCCTGATATTCGATCAGCGAGGCCGCGGCGAAGGGCAGCGTGGCCGCGAGCGTCCCCGGTCGGTCCTCTGCCTCATGGATCGCAAACAGGAGCCCGGCCAGCATGCCATGGCTGTTACGGGGTGGCGTGCACCGCGGCAATATCCGTGACGCGGCGCAGCGACGCGCCGGACCGAGCGACTGTGCCCCACCGAGACGGCTTCCCGATACGGGCAAACGTGTTAGATGGAGCGGATGACCGGGGGGCCGACTTCACTATCCGATGCACGTGCGGCCGAGCCTGGCGCGCGCTGGCCCGATCATTGGCCGGAGAGCTGGCCCGATCCCGCCACCCTTCCGTCTGCGGAGCCTGCCCCGACCGTGACCGACCCGTTCTTCTCCGACGACGCTCCCGATCGCCCCGCGCCGGGCGGCCCGCGGCCGGTGCTCGGCTGGGTCGCGATCGCGCTCGCGATATTGTGGGTTGCCGCGCTGCTGTGGCTGGCGCGTGCCTCGCTCGGCGCGATGACGCCACTCGCGCTGGCGCAGTTCGGCGCCGCGCTGGCGACCGTGCCGGCGCTCGCCGGCGTGGTCTGGCTCGCAGCGCTGCGCACCTCCACGGCCGAGGCGCAGCGCTTCGGCGCGACCGCGCGCGCGATGCGCGGCGAGGCGGTGGCGCTGGAGAACACCGTGGCGGTGCTCGGCACCACGATCGAAGAGCAGCGCACGCAGATGGCGGAGCAGGTGCGCCTGCTCACCGCGTTGGGTGACGCCGCGACCGCGCGCCTCGCCGACATTGCGGGCACGCTAACCGCCGAGGTTCAGCGCGTCGACGCGCAGACCGGCGCGCTTTCCGCCACCGCTGGCGCCGCGCACGAGCGACTTGACGCCTTGATCGCCGCTTTGCCACGGGCCGCGGAGGAGACGCGCTCGCTCACCGAGACGATCGACCAGGCCGGGCTGGTCGCCTACGAGCACAGCGCCGGGCTGGACGCGCAGGTCGCGGCATTGGTGGCGCGCGGGCGCGACGCCGAGGCGATCGCGGGCGGCGCGGCCGAGAAGCTTGCCGCCTACATGCAGCGGATGGAATCGACCAGCCACACCGCCGGGGCGCGGCTCGAGGCGGTCACCTCCGCAGCGGCGGGTGCGGTCGACGCGCTGCTCGACCGCACCGCGCGCGCGATCGACGAGTCGCGCAAGGCGATTGCGGCGCAGGGCGACGCGATGCTGGCGATGGTCAGCACCAACCAGACCGCACTCGACCATGCCGCGCGCGAGAGCGCCGAGGCGCTGGCCGAGCGGATCGGGCTGATCGAGGTGGTGATCGAGCGGATCGCAGCGCGGCTCGACGCACAGCAGGGCGCCGGCCGCCAGCTGTTCGACTCGCTCGACGACGCGATCCTGCGCGTCGACCAGCGCTTCGTCGCGCTCCACCGCGACGGCGGCGAGCGTACCCAGCAGCTCGCCGCCTCGGTGAGCGCGCTCCACGTCTCGGCCGAGGCGCTGGGACGCGCGATGGACGCGGGCCACGCCTCGGCGCAGCACACGATCTCGACCACCGAGCATCTGCTCGTCGCGCTCGACGCCGCGGCGCGCGAGATGGACGAGACCATGCCCGAGGCGATCTCGCGGCTGGAGAGCCGCGTCGCCTCGACCAAGCAGGTGATCACCGCGGCCAAGCCCGAGCTGCTCGCGCTCGTCACCGCCGCCGAGAGCACGCACGACGCGATCGAGGCGGTGGCACAGGTCGTCGCCGAGCAGCGCCAGACGGTGGAGTCGCTCACCAGTCGGCTTCACGACGGGCTCGCGCGCGGGCGCAGCCAGGCCGACGAGATCGGCGAGGCGATGGGCGACGCCTCGCGCCAGATCGACGATCTCACCGAGCAGGCCGCGCCGCGGCTGGTCGAGGCGCTGCTGCGCGTGCGCGAGACCGCGTCCGCCGCCGCCGACCATGCGCGCGAGGCGATCGCTCGCGTCATTCCCGAGGCCGCCGACGCCTTGGAGAACGCGGGTGCCGCCGCGCTCAGCCGCGCGGTGGAGAGCGGGGTGCAGGGCCAGGTCCGCCAGGTCGCGCAGGTCGCCGAGGCCGCCGTCGCGGCGACCAACCGCGCGGGCGAGCGGCTGCAGCAGCAGCTCGACGGCATCGAGGCGACGATCGCGCTGATCGACCAAAGGCTGGAGGAAGCGCGCGCGGCGGGCGAGGAGAATGAGCGCGACAGCTTCGCGCGTCGCGCCTCGCTGCTGATCGAGTCGCTCAACTCGGCCTCGATCGACCTGACCCGGACCTTCGCGCCCGAAATCTCGGACAGCGCCTGGGCGGCCTATCTGAAGGGTGACCGCGGCGTGTTCACGCGGCGCGCGGTGCGGCTGCTCGACGGCGGCGAGCAGCGCGATGTCGCGCGGCTGTACGACGAGGACGGCGCCTTCCGCGAGCAGGTCAACCGATACATCCACGATTTCGAGGCGATGCTGCGCACCATCCTGGCGCAGCGCGACGGCTCGCCGCTGGGGGTGACGTTGCTGTCCTCCGACATGGGCAAGCTGTATGTGGCGCTGGCGCAGGCGATCGAGCGGCTGCGCTAGGCTGAGCCGGTCGCTCGGCATACCGTCTTATCCGTCATCCCGGACTTGTTCGGGGATCCACCATGCCGCGTGAGCAACCGAACGCGCGCGGTCAGAGCCAGGAGTCCCGGACCAAGTCCGGGATGACGGCTTGAATGGCGACGGCACAATCGAGCGCCGAACCGTCGGCACGCGGTACAACGGCACCGCGAACCCGCCCCACCTCGACTTCAGTCTAAGCGCCGCCCCCTCACCCGCTAACCTAACCCTCAATTAACCAGCGTCGGGCCTTTGGTGCCGCATGCGCGCGCCGCCACGCTCCCCCACCCCGCTGTCGCGATGGCTCGTACGCCTGCTCGCCGCGCTGCTCGCGCTCGTCACCAGCCCGGCGCTGGCCTGCACCATGCCCGCCAACGCCCCGGTGACGGTCGGCAGCTACTCCCCCGCCGCGATCAAGGCGGGCGCAGTGCCCTATGCACAGACCGCCTCGGGCTTCGAATGCACCACGCTATCCGTGCTCAACGTGCTCGGCGCCAATTACCTGAGCGCGACGATCGCCGCGGGCGCGACGCTGAAGCTCACCTCCACCAGCAACGCCGCCGACACGCTGACCTACCAGCTCTTTGCCAACGCCGGCAGCAGCTATGAGATCAGACCGGGCGCGACCACTTATTACATGAAGAGCGGGCAGATTACCCTGCTCACGGTCGGCAGCCAGGGAGCGAACGTACCGCTGTTCTTCAAGCTGGCGAGCGGCGCCGCGCCTGCGGCGGGCACCTACAAGGGCAGCATCGCCATCCGCTGGGACTGGAACTTCTGCAACGGCGTCGCGGTGGGCGGGCTGTGCGCAGTCGGCGCGACGGACAGCGGCAGCCAGACCGTGACGATCGCGGTGACGCTCTATGTCGTGCCCAAGCCGCCGACCGTGGCGCTGGCGCTCGGCGCCGTCACCTGGGACCCGGTCAACGGCACGCTCAACCCCAAGGCCATACCGGGCAGCAAGCGCCGCATGGTGATGACGCTGAGCAACCCCGACCTGGTCGCGACCGAGCTGGACGCGACCACCCTCGTCGTACCCACCGCGACGCGCATGGCGATCGCGCTCGACGGCGACGGTACTGGCAGCGGTGCGGTGGTGCAGGTGACCGAGGGGTCCCCGCCATCGGGCGCGACGATCGCCTACGCCTCACCCGGGAGCACAACCGACCAGATCGACTTCTCGAGCGACGGCGGGGCGACCTGGACCTATGTCCCGCTGCCCGGCAACGCGACGAGCCAGGCGGCCGTGACGAGCGTGCGGATCAAGCCCAAGTCGAGTATGGCGGCGGGCTCGTCGATCAGCGTGTCGGTGCCGTACTCCGTGCGATGAGCCCACGCGCGGTAGCGAGCCGACTGACCTGGACGGTCCTCGCCGCCCCTTCCAGGGAGCGATCGGGGGTGGGCGCCGCCGCGAACGTGACGCTCTCGGAACTGCCCCACCCCAGCCCCTCCCCCGAAGGGGAGGGGCTGGCGTTAAATTGCTTCCGCTCGCCCTACACCGCGTTCGCTGGATCCGCGAAGTCGAGCATCCCCGCGGTCACCCAGCCGAACTCGTAATTCGCCACGAACAGCCCGAACAGCAGAGTCGCGACGATCGTCGTGCGTACCAGCACGCGCTTGAGCGAGAAGCTGTGCGGCGAGCTCTCGGCGGTGCCCGGGACGTGCTCGGCGCCGATCTCGGCCGAGGTCCGTACGCCCCAGGGCAGCACCAGGAAAACCGAAAAGGCCCAGAACAGGATGTAGATCGCCAGAAGCGAGGTCCAGCGCATCGCCTGCTCTCCCCGCTCAGACCTGGACGATCACCACGTCGATGACCGGCTTCTTGCCGGTCCAGCGCGTGGCAACCTTGCGCACCGCGAGGCGAACGTCCTCGCGCAGCCGCTCGCGGTCGCGCACGCGCCCCTTCATCGCTTCGGCCGCGGCCTCGGCCGCCTCGGCGAGGAAGGGCTCGCGCTCCTCCTCGACCGGCACGCCCTGGATGCGGACTTCGGGGGTACCGCCGGCGCGACCGTTGCGGTCGACCGCGATGCCGACCGAGATCTGGCCGTTGACCGCGATGCGGCGGCGGTCGTTGATCGTCCCGCCATCCGCCGGCAGGATCACGTCGCCGTCGAGCACCAGACGACCGACCGGCACGTCACCGATCTTCTTCGGCGCGCCGGGCGCGAGCCGGACGAGGTCGCCGTTGGTCTGCACCAGCACGTCCCGGATGCCCTGCGTCTGGCCGTAGCGCGCATGCTCCATCAGGTGGCGCATCTCGCCGTGGACCGGCAGCAGCGCGCCGGGCCGGATCCAGCCGTACATCTGCGCGAGCTCAGGCCGGCCCGGGTGGCCCGAGACGTGGACGTGCGCCTGCTTCTCGGTGACCATCTCGACGCCCTTGGCGGCGAGCTGGTTCTGGATGCGGCCCACCGCCACCTCGTTGCCGGGGATCTGCTTGGCGGAAAAGATCACCATGTCGCCCATGTCGAGACGGACCGGATGCGAGCCGTCGGCGATGCGCGCCAGCGCGGCGCGCGGCTCGCCCTGACCGCCGGTGGCGATGATCAGCACCTTGTTGCGCGGCATCCGCATCGCCGCGTCGACGTCGATCGTCTCCGGGAAGTCCTTAAGATAACCGGTCGCCTTGGCGACGCGGATGATCCGGTCGAGCGAGCGGCCGGTGACGCACAGGCGCCGCCCGCTCTCCTTGGCGACCTCGGCCAGCGTGTGCAGCCGCGCGGCGTTGGAGGCGAAGGTGGTGACCACGACGCGTCCGCGCGCGCGCGCGACGCTCTCGCCCAACCCCTGGCGCACGCTCGCCTCGCTACCCGAGGCCTCGCTGTTGAAGACGTTGGTCGAGTCACACACCAGCACGTCGACGCCCTGCTCGCCGATCGCGGCGAGCTCCTCGGGGGTCGAGGGCTTGCCGATCACCGGGGTGGGATCGAGCTTCCAATCGCCGGTGTGGAAGACGCGGCCCACGGGCGTGTCGATCAGCAGCGCGTTGGCCTCGGGAATGGAGTGCGACAGCGGCACCACTTCCACCGAAAAGGGGCCGACCTTGAACGGCTTGCGCGCGTGGACCAAGCGCACCTTGACGCGCTCCTCGATCCGTTCCTCTTCCAGCTTGCCGCGCACCAGCCCGGCGGTGAACGCGGTCGCGTAGATCGGCACACCGAGATCCTCGGCGAGATAGGGGAGCGAACCGATATGGTCTTCGTGCCCGTGCGTCAGCACGATGCCGACGAGCGAGTCGAGCCGCTCCTCGATGAAGCGCAGGTCGGGCAGGATCACGTCGATGCCGGGATAGTGCGAGTCAGCGAAGGTAACGCCGCAATCGACCATCAGCCACTTGCCGGCGTGGCCGTAGAGCGTGACGTTCATCCCGATCTCGCCCGAGCCGCCGAGGGCGCAGAAGAGCAGTTCCTTGTTAGTGGGAGTCATCGAAGTCCTTTATCGTCCCGCGGGCGCCGGATGCGCCGGTGAAGCGGGAGGGAGAGAGAAGGGCCGAACTGCGCGCCGGCCGGGCGTTCACTTTGATATATGGGCGCGTTCGTACATGATCGCCAGCCCCTGGATGGTGAGATCGGGCTCGATCGCATCGAACGCGTCGGTATGGCGCTCGAACAGCGTGGCGAGCCCACCGGTGGCGATCACCTTGACGGGACGCGCGATCTCGCGGCGCATCCGCGCGACCAGCCCCTCGATCATCGCGATATAGCCCCAGTAGATGCCGATGTTCATCTGGTCGACCGTGTTGCGCCCGATCACGCTGTCACCCGCCGGCGCCTCGATCGCGATCCGCGGCAACTTGGCCGCCGCCATGACGAGGGCGTCGAGCGAGAGATTGATTCCCGGCGCGATGATCCCGCCTTTGTAGGCACCCGTGTAATCGGAATGGTCGAAGGTCGTGGCGGTGCCGAAGTCGATCACGATCAGGTCGCCGGCGTGGAGCGCGTGCGCCGCGATCGTGTTGACCGCGCGGTCGGCGCCGAGGCTTTTCGGCTCGTCGACATCGATCGCGATCCCCCAGTCGAGCGGGGCACGGCCTGCAATCAGCGCGTCGGTGCGGAAATACTTCGCGGCGAGCACTTCCAGATTATGGAGCGCGCGCGGCACGACGGTCGAGACGATCACCGCGGCGACGTCGTCGCGGCTATAGCCCTCGAGCGCGAGCAGCTGGCTCAGCCACACCGCATATTCGTCGGCGGTGCGGCGCGGGTCGGTGGCGATGCGCCAGCGCGCGCGGATCGTGCGGGTCGCGGTCTCAACCAGAGCGAAGACCACATTGGTGTTGCCGGCGTCGACCGCGAGCAGCATCGCACCCTCTCTCACAGCAGGAATATATCGCCCGCGTGCATGACACGCTGGGTTCCGTCCGCCAAGCGTAGGACCAGCGCCCCGCCGTGGTCGAGCGTCTCGAAGCGCCCGTGCCACTCGCTCCCGTCGGGAAGCCGCGCGCGCAGCTCGGTGCCGGGCGGGTGCGCGCGCTCGCGCCAGCGCTGGGTGACAGCGCCGAGGCCCTCCTCGCGCCAGCGCCCGTGCCAGCGCGCCAGCGTCGCGGCGAGCTCACCCTGGAGCGCGGCGGCGTCGATCGTCGCCCCGGCGGCGCGGAGGCTTGTGGTGGCGCGCTCGGCGACGTCCGGATGGTTCGTCACGTTGACGCCGAAGCCGATGACCACCCATTCTTCGACGCGCTCGAGCAGGATTCCCGAGAGCTTCGCCCCGTCCAGCAGCAGGTCGTTGGGCCATTTGATCCGTAGCGCCCCCGCATCGGGCAGCACCGCGCGCACCGTCTCCTCCAGCGCCACTGCAGCAACCAGCGCGAGCGTCGGCGCGGGCGGGTCACCCGCGGCGAGCCGGACGAGCGTGCTGGCGTAGAGGTTGCCGACCGGCGACTCCCACGCCCTGCCCTCACGCCCGCGCCCCGCAGTCTGGCGGTCGGCGCGGAGCCAGAGGCCGTGCTCGCCATAGCCGTCGCGCGCGAAGGAGCGCAGGTCGGCGTTGGTCGAACCGGTTTCGGGTACGTGGAGCGTCCGCGTCAGAACAGGCTCGCGGCCGCCGCCAGCGTCCAGGCCGAGAGTGCCGGGATGGCGAGATAGCCCAGCGGCGAGACGATCACCGCCGCCGCGGCGATCAGGCCGCCCTCGAGCCGGTCACCCTCGCCGAACACGCCCGTGGGCTCGTCGAAGTACATCGTCTTGACCAGGCGCAGATAATAATAAGCGCCGATCACGCTGAACACGACGCCGACCACCGCCAGCGGGAACAGGCCCGCCTGCACCGCGGCATAGAACACCGCGAACTTGGCGTAGAAGCCGAACAGCGGCGGGATCCCGGCGAGCGAGAACATGAAGATGGCCAGTGCCGCGGCGAGGCCCGGCCGCGTACGCGACAGGCCGGCGAGGCTGTCGATCGTCTCGATCGGCTGCCCGTCCGCGTCGCGCATCTGCAGCACGACAAGGAAGCTGCCGAGCGTCATCGCGACGTAGATCGTCATATAGGTCAGGACCGCCGCGACGCCTTCCGGCGTGCCCGCCGCGAGACCGATCAGCGCGAAGCCGACATTGTTGATCGACGAGTAAGCGAGCAGCCGCTTGATGTTCTGCTGGCCGATCGCGGCGACCGCGCCAAGCAGGATCGAGGCCAGCGCGGCGAAGATCACGATCTGGCGCCACTGGTCCGCCGCAGGACCCATCGCCTCGACCGCGACGCGCACGCCCAGCCCGATCGCCGCCACCTTGGGCGCCGAGGCGAAGAAGGCGGTGACCGGTGTCGGCGCGCCCTCGTACACGTCGGGCGTCCACATGTGGAACGGCACCGCCGAGATCTTGAAGGCGATACCCGCGAACACGAAGACCAGCCCGAAGAGCAGCCCGGTCGACTTGGCGTCGCCGGTTAGCGGTGCGGCAGCATAGGCGCCCGCGATCTCGTCGAACAACGTAGAGCCGGTGAAGCCGTAGACGAGGCTGATGCCGTAGAGCAGGATGCCGCTCGCCAGCGCGCCCAGTACGAAATACTTCAGCCCCGCTTCGGCCGAGCGCTGGTCCTGCCGCATGAAGCTCGCCAACACATAAGCGGCGAGGCTCTGCAGCTCCAGCCCGACGTACAGCGTCAGCAGGTCGGCCGCGGACACCATCATCCCCATGCCCGCTGCGGAGAGCAGGATAAGTACCGGATATTCCGGGCGGAGGTTGTCACCCAAGGTGCGGCGGAAGAAATCGGGCGCCATCACGATCGCCACCGCGGCGGCGATGTAGATCAGCACCTTGGAGAAAGCGGCGAAGCTGTCGGCGCGGTACAGGCCGTAGAAGGCCTGACCACCCGAGGAGGCGGGACCGATCAGCGCGACGCAGGCACCCGCGAGCACCGCCACCGCAGTCCAGGACACCGCCTTGGTCGAGGTCGGCCCGCCCCAGGCGGCGACCAGCATCAGCGCGATCGCGCCCAGCCCGAGCACCACCTCGGGCAGCGTCATCGCGAGATTAGCGGCATAGTCCATTAGTGCGCGCTCCCTTGCGCGTGAGTTTCGGCGTGGGCGGCGGGTACGATGCCGCTGCCTTTCGTCGGCAGCGAGTCACCCGCCGGCCGCGCGCGATCGATCCGCGCGAGCAGGATCTGCGTGTCCTTGCGCATCGGTGCGAGGAAGCTCTCCGGATAGACGCCCATCCACAGCACCGCGGCGGCGATCGGCGCGAGCAGCCACAATTCGCGCGGGCTGAGATCGGACATGGCCGCGACCTCCGGCGACTTGATCTCGCCGAACACGACGCGGCGATACAGGTACAGCATGTACGCCGCGCCCAGGATGATGCCGGTCGTGCACAGCAAAGCGACCGTGGTGGACACCTGGTAGGTGCCCATCAGGCTCAGGATCTCGCCGACGAAGTTGCTCGTCCCCGGGAGCCCGATGGAGGCCATGGTGAACAGCAGGAACAGCAAAGCATAGCGCGGCATGTTGATCGCCAGGCCACCATAACGGCTGATCTCGCGGGTGTGGAGCCGGTCGTAGATCACGCCGACGCACAGGAACAGCGCGCCCGACACCAGGCCGTGGCCCAGCATCACCATCATCGCGCCCTCGATCCCCTGCGCGTTGAACGCGAACAGGCCGATCGTGACGATCGCCATGTGCGCGACCGAGGAATAAGCGATCAGCTTCTTCATGTCGGACTGCACCAGCGCGACGAGGCTGGTGTAGATCACCGCCACCGCGCTCAACCCGAACACCAGCCACACCAGCTGCGCCGACGCTTCGGGGAACATCGGCAGGCTGAAGCGCAGGAAGCCGTAGCCGCCGAGCTTGAGCAGCACGCCCGCCAGGATCACCGAGCCGGCGGTCGGCGCCTGCACGTGCGCGTCGGGCAGCCAGGTATGGACCGGCCACATCGGCATCTTCACCGCGAACGAGGCGAAGAAGGCGAGCCACAGCCAGGTCTGCACCTGCGGCGGGAAGTCGTAGTTCATCAGCGCCGGGATGCTGGTCGTCGCCGCGGTGATGCTCATGTAGAGCATCGCGATGAACATCAGCAGCGAGCCGAGCAACGTGTACAGGAAGAACTTGTACGAGGCGTAGATCCGGTTCGCGCCGCCCCAGATCCCGATGATCAGGAACATCGGGATCAGGCCGGCCTCGAAGAAGATGTAGAAGAGGAACAGATCCTGCGCCGCGAAGGTGCCGATCATCAGCACCTCGGTGAACAGGAACGCGCTCATGTACTCCGGCACGCGCTTCTCGATGGCCTGCCAGCTCGCGCCGATGCAGATCGGCATCAGGAACACCGACAGCACGATCAGCAGCAGCGCATAGCCGTCGATGCCGAGCGCCCAGCCGAAGCGGCCGAACAAGGGCGCGTACTCGACGAACTGCCACTGCGCTCCGCCGATGTCGTACGACAGCCACAGCACGACGCCGAGCGCGAGGTTCACCAACGTCGCCGCCAGTGCGGTCCAGCGCGCGGCCGAGGGCGAGAGGAAGAGGCACGCGACCGCCGCGGCGGCCGGGATCGCGAGCATCAGCGAGAGGATCGGGAACGACACGTGATGGAGCCCCTCAGCCCGCGATCGCCCAGGTGATCGCGGCGGTGAGCCCGATCAGCATGACGAACGCGTAGGTATAGACATAGCCGGTCTGCAGGCGGCCGGCGACGCGGCTACCGACCTGCACCACCCAGGCCGAGCCGTTCGGCCCGAACCGGTCGATCGTCCCCTCGTCGCCGCGGTGCCACAGCAGGCGACCGATCGCGAAGGCGGGACGGACGAAGAGGAAGCGGTAGAGCTCGTCGAAATACCATTTCCGCAGCAGGAACTGGTAGAGCGGCTGGAAGGTGTCGGCGAACTTCGCCGGCATCTCGGGCGAGCGGATGTAGGTCAGGTACGCGATCACGAACCCGCTGAGCATCACGATCGTCGCCGCCAGCTGCACCAGCAGCGGCACCTGGTGCATCGCATGCATGAGATGCTCGTTGAAGTAGAGCGCGCCCTTCCAGAAGCCGCCCGCCGTCTCCGGATCGATGAACCAGTGATGGAAGACGAAGCCCGCCGCGACCGCGCCGATCGACAGCACGATCAGCGGGATCAGCATCGGCAGCGGGCTCTCGTGCGGGTGATAGCCGCCGGTCCCCTTGGGAATCTCGTTGAACCCGCGCGACTCCACCGCGGGTGCGTGGCCGGCGTCCTCGCCCGCGGGATCGGGATGATGCGCATCGTCGTAGCCGTGCGCGTGCGCGCTGCCGTGCTCCGCTGCGTGCGCATCATGCGCATGGTCGTGATGCGTGTCCTGCGCGTGATCGTGGCCGTGCGCGTCGTGCAGCGCGTGCTGGATGTGCTCCGAGGCGGCCCAGCGCGGCTCGCCCCAGAAGGTCAGGAACATGAGGCGCCAGGAATAGAAGCTCGTCAGCAGCGCGGCGAAGACGCCCACCATCGACGCCACCGGCGAGCCGGCCGCCCAGGCCACCTCGATGATCGCGTCCTTCGAGTGATAGCCCGCGAAGCCGCCGACGCCGTAGATACCGACGCCGGTGATCGCCAGCGTGCCCAGCAGCATGCCCCAGAAGGTGATCGGGATCGCCTTCCGCAGCCCGCCGTAATAGCGCATGTCCTGCTCGTGGTGCATCGCGTGGATCACCGAGCCCGCGCCGAGGAACAGCAGCGCCTTGAAGAAGGCGTGCGTGAACAGGTGGAACATCGCCGCGCCATAGGCGCCGACGCCCGCGGCGAAGAACATGTAACCCAGCTGCGAGCAGGTCGAGTAAGCGATCACGCGCTTGATGTCGGTCTGCGTCGTGCCGACGGTCGCGGCGAACAGGCAGGTCGCGGCGCCGATGAAGGTCACGAAGCCCATCGCGGTCGGCGAGGTCTGGAACATCGGCGACAGGCGGCACACCATGAAGACGCCCGCGGTCACCATCGTCGCGGCGTGGATCAGCGCCGACACCGGGGTCGGGCCTTCCATCGCGTCGGGCAGCCAGGTGTGCAGGCCGAGCTGCGCGGACTTGCCCATCGCGCCGACGAACAGCAGCAGGCACAGCACCGTCATCGTGTCGGCGCGGAACCACAGGAAGCCGATCGTCGAGCCCGCCATCGACGGCGCCGCGGCCAGGATCGCCGGGATCGAGACGGTGTTGAAGACCAGATAGGTGCCGAAGATGCCGAGCATGAAGCCGAGGTCGCCGACGCGGTTGACCACGAAGGCCTTGATCGCCGCGGCGTTGGCGCTCGGCTTGCGGAACCAGAAGCCGATCAGCAGGTAGCTCGCGAGACCGACGCCCTCCCAGCCGAAGAACATCTGGATGAGATTGTCCGCGGTCACCAGCATCAGCATCGCGAAGGTGAACAGCGACAGATAGGCGAAGAAACGCGGCTGGTCCGGGTCCTCGCTCATATAGCCCCAGCTATAGACGTGGACCAGCGCCGAGACGCTGGTGATCACCACCAGCATCACCGCGGTCAGCGCGTCGACGCGGAGCGCCCAGGACACGTCGAACGTGCCCGAGTGGATGAAGTGCAGCACCGGCGTCACCGTCGCCTCGTTCGCGCCGGTGAGGAAGCCGATGAAGATCGGCCACGACAGCGCGCTCGCGAGGAACAGCCCGCCGGTGGTGATCGCCTTGGGCAGCGTCGCGCCGAAGGACTTGTTGGCGAAGCCGGCGACGATCGCCGCGACCAGCGGCACGAAGACGATGAAGAGGATCGACGTCACGGGCGGATTACCCCTTCATCCGGCTGGGATCGTCGACCGAGATCGAGCCGCGGCCGCGAAAGAAGATCACGAGGATGGCGAGACCGATCGCGGCCTCCCCGGCCGCGACCGTCAGCACGAACATCGCGAACACCTGGCCGACCAAGTCGTTGAGCGCCGCCGAGAAAGCGACGAGATTGATGTTCACCGCCAGCAGGATCAGCTCGATCGCCATGAGGATGACGATGATGTTCTTGCGGTTCAGGAAGATGCCCAGCACCCCCATGGTGAACAGCAGCGCCGCCACCACGAGGTAATGGACCAGGCCGACCCCGCCCGACATGGCTCCGCTCACAGCTGTACCCCCTGGCCGATCTCGGGCCGCATGTTGCGCGTCGCATCCTGCGGACGCCGCGCGTTCTGCCGCGCGATATTCTGGTAGCGCGAACCCGAGCGCTCGCGGTGGGTCAGTACGATCGCGCCGATCATCGCCACCAGCAGCACCAGCCCCGCGCCCTCGAAGATGAAGAGGTAGCGCGTGTACAGCAGCTCGCCGATCTGGACGATGTTCGACTTGGCCGCGACGGTCGGCGCCGCGCGCCGCGCTAGGTCGATCCCGCCGGCGCTCCACGCGCCGACCCCGATCAGGATCTCCGCGACCAGCGCCACCGCCAGCACCAGGCCGATGCCGAAATAGCGCACGAAGCCCGCGCGCAGCTCGGCGAAATCGATGTCGAGCATCATGACGACGAACAGGAACAGCACCGCGACCGCGCCGACATAGACGATCACCAGCAGCATCGCGATGAACTCGGCGCCGACGAGCACCATCAGCCCGGCGGCGTTGAAGAAGGCGAGGATCAGCCACAGCACCGAGTGGACCGGGTTCCGCGACGAGATCGTCATCGCGCCCGAGACCAGCACGACGAGCGCGAAGAGATAGAAGGCGATGGCCTGGATCATCTCACGCTGCCCCCAATTCGGCACCGCGGCGGCGCGCGGTCGAGAAAACCGCGGCCGTGGCCGCGGTGATGTCCGTCAGAATCATGTCGACCCCTGAATTCACGCGAGCGCCTACCGGTACGGCGCGTCGGCGGCAAGGTTGGCCGCGATCGCGCGCTCCCAGCGGTCGCCGTTGTCGAGCAGCTTGGCCTTGTCGTAGATCAGCTCCTCGCGCGTCTCGGTGGCGAACTCGAAGTTCGGTCCCTCGACCACCGCGTCGACCGGGCACGCCTCCTGACACAGGCCGCAGTAGATGCACTTGGTCATGTCGATGTCGTAGCGCGTGGTGCGGCGGCTACCGTCGTCGCGCGGCTCGGCCTCGATCGTGATCGCCTGCGCCGGGCACACCGCCTCGCACAGCTTGCACGCGATGCAGCGCTCCTCTCCGTTGGGATAGCGGCGCAGCGCGTGCTCGCCGCGGAAGCGCGGGCTGATCGGGTTCTTCTCGAACGGATAGTTGATCGTCGCCTTCGGCTTGAAGAAATACTTCAGCGTCAGCGCGTGCGCCTTCACGAACTCGTAGAGCGTGAACGCCTTGATCGTCTGCGCGATACCCATCTTCAAACTCCCACGCGCATGAACATCAGCACGCCCGACACCAGGAACACCCAGAACAGCGACAGCGGCAGGAACACCTTCCACCCCAGCCGCATCAGCTGGTCGTAGCGGTAGCGCGGCACCGTCGCCTTGATCCACGAGAACACGAAGAAGAACGTGAGGATCTTGATGAACAGCCAGATGATCCCCGGCACCGCGTACAGCGGCGCCCAGTCGAACGGCGGCAAATACCCGCCCCAGAACAACGTCGCGTTCAGCGTGCACATCAGCAGCACGTTGGCGTACTCGCCGAGCCAGTAGAGCGCGAACGCCATCGAGCTGTACTCGGTCTGGTAGCCGGCGACGAGCTCGCTCTCCGCCTCGGTGAGGTCAAACGGCGCGCGCTGCGTCTCCGCCAGCGACGAGATCAGGAACACGACGCTCATCGGGAACAGCAAGGGATTGAACCCGAAGCCGTTGATGAAACCGTACAGTCCGCGCTGCGCCTCGACGATGCCGGTCAGGTTGAACGTTCCCGCCCACATCACGACCGAGATCAGCACGAAGCCGATCGCGACCTCGTAGCTCACCATCTGCGCCGCGGCGCGGATCGCCGAGAAGAACGGGTATTTCGAGTTGGACGACCAGCCGGCGAGGATGATGCCGTACACGCCGAGCGACGAGGCCGCGAGCACGTAGAGCAGCCCGACGTTGATGTCGGCGAGCACCACGCTCGGCTGGAACGGGACCACCGCCCAGACGATCAGCGCCACCGTGAAGGTGATAATCGGCGCGAGCAGGAACAGCCCGCGGTTCGCCGCCGAGGGGACGATCGTCTCCTGCAGGAATACCTTGAGCCCGTCCGCGAACGACTGGAGCAGACCGAATGGGCCGACCACGTTGGGGCCGCGGCGCAGCGCCATCGCCGCCCAGATCTTGCGGTCGGCGTAGATGATCATCGCCACAGACAGCATCAGCGGCAGCGCGATCGCGAGGATACCGACGATCGTCGCCAGGAACCAGGCCCAGCCATAAGGCAGGCCCAGCGAAATGTTGAAGAAGCTGGTCACTCCGCCGCCTCCGCGAAACTCTCACCATGGACCAGTTCGGCCGAGCAGCGCTGCATCGTCGGCGACGCGCGGCAGATCGCGTTGGTGAGGTAGAAGTCCTTGATCGGATAGCCGTCGAGCACGCCCTCGGCGGTGCCGCCGAGCGCCGGCGGGTTCCACGCGAAGGTCTTGAGACCCAGCGTCGCCAGCTCGGGGCAGTCGAGCGCCATCGCCGCGCGCAGCTCGTCGATCGTGTCGAACGCCAAAGTGCAGCCGAGCTTTTCGCTGAGCGCGCGGAAGATCGTCCAGTCCTCGCGCGCGTCGCCCGGCGGGAACACCGCGCGCTCGCCGCGCTGCACGCGCCCCTCGAGGTTGACGTAGGTGCCCGACTTCTCGGCATAGCTCGCGGCCGGCAGGATCACATCGGCGTGATGCGCGCCGCGATCGCCGTGGTGGCCGACATAGACCTTGAAGCCGGTGAAGCGCGCGTGGTCGCACTCGTCCGCGCCGAGGAAGAAGCTGAGCTTAGCGTCATACAGCGCTGAGATCCCGGCCTTCTGCGCATAGCCGAGCATCAGCCCGCCCATCCGGCTCGCGGCCATGTGGACGACGTTGAAGCCGTTCCACCCGTCCTTTACGAGCCCCAGCGTCTCGACCAGCGCGAGCGCCGCGCCGTGCGCGCCCTTGAGCGCAGCGCCGCCGACGATCACCATCGGCTTAGCCGCCTTGCCGAACGCCTCGGTGACGCGCTCGGGCAGGCTGCCGAGCACCGCCAGATCGGCGCCGAGCCACTCGACCTTGTAGGTCAGCTCGGTCTCAGGACCGATGGCGAAGACCTTGGCGCCCTTCTTGATCGCCTTGCGGATGCGCGTGTTCACCAACGGCGCTTCCCAGCGCAGGTTGGTGCCCACCAGCAGGATCGCGTCCGCCTCCTCGGTCCCCGCGATCGTGGTGTTGAAATTTACCGCGGCGAGGCTGGACGCGTCATAGTCCATGCCGGTCTGTCGCCCCTCGAGCAACGACGAGCCGAGCTCCTTGAGGAGCGCCTTGGCCGCGAACATCGTCTCGCAATCGACCAGATCGCCCGCGACCGCCGCGACCGAGCCGCCGTGGTCCACCGCAGCAATCGCCGCGAATGCCTCGTCCCAGGTCACTGGGTGGAGCTTGCCGTCGCGCCGCACATAGGGGCGGTCGAGCCGCTTGCGCACCAGCCCGTCGACGGCATGGCGCGTCTTGTCGGTCGCCCACTCCTCGTTGACCTCGTCGTTGACGCGCGGGACGCAACGCAGCACCTGGCGGCCGCGGCTGTCGAGCCGGATATTGGTGCCGACCGCGTCCATCACGTCGATCGTCAGCGTCTTGCGCAGCTCCCACGGGCGCGCCTCGAAGGCGTAGGGCTTGCTGGTCAGCGCGCCGACCGGGCAGAGGTCGACGACATTGCCCGACAGCTCGCTCGACACCGCCTCCTCGAGATAGGAGGTAATCTGCATGTTCTCGCCGCGGTAGATCGCGCCGATCTCCTCGACCCCGGCGACCTCCTCGGCGAAGCGCACGCAGCGCGTGCACTGGATGCAGCGGGTCATGATCGTCTTGACGATCGGACCCATGTACTTCTCGGTCACCGCGCGCTTGTTCTCGGCGTAGCGCGAGTGGCCGCGGCCATAGGCGACCGACTGGTCCTGCAGGTCGCACTCGCCGCCCTGATCGCAGATCGGGCAGTCGAGCGGGTGGTTGATCAGCAGAAATTCCATGATGCCCTCGCGGGCATGCTTCACCATTGGCGTGGTGGTGAAGATCTCCTGGTTCTCCGCGGCGGGCAGCGCGCACGAGGCCTGCGGCTTGGGCGGCCCGGGCTTCACCTCGACGAGGCACATCCGGCAATTGCCCGCGATCGACAGCCGCTCGTGGTAGCAGAAGCGCGGGATCTCCTTGCCGGCGAGCTCACACGCCTGCAGCACGGTGGCACCCTGCGGCACCTCGATCTCGACTCCGTCGACTTTGACCTTTGGCATTACTCGGCAGCTTCCTGCATCGGGGCCAGGTCGCCCCCGTTTCCGTTGCGGTCGTTGATCCGGCGCTCCAGCTCGGGGCGGAAGTGCTTGATCAGCCCCTGGATCGGCCACGCCGCGGCATCGCCCAGCGCGCAGATCGAGTGGCCCTCGACCTGCTTGGTGACCTGCTGGAGCATGTCGATCTCGGAGATGTCGGCATCGCCGGTGCGCAGCCGCTCCATCACGCGCCACATCCAGCCGGTGCCCTCGCGGCACGGCGTGCATTGGCCGCAGCTCTCGTGCTTGTAGAAGTAGGACAGCCGGCTGATCGCGCGGACGACGTCGGTGGACTTATCCATCACGATCACCGCCGCGGTGCCGAGCCCCGAGCCGACCGCCTTGAGGCCGTCGAAGTCCATCGGCGCGTCGATGATCTGGCTGGCGGGCACCAACGGCACCGACGAGCCACCGGGAATCACCGCGAGCAGATTGTCCCAGCCGCCGCGGATGCCACCGCAATGCTTCTCGATCAGCTCGCGGAACGGGATGCTCATCGCCTCCTCGACCACGCAGGGCGTGTTCACGTGCCCCGAGATCTGGAAGAGCTTGGTGCCGCGGTTGTTCTCCGCGCCGAAGCTGGAGAACCATTCGGCGCCGCGGCGCAGGATCGTTGGCGCCACCGCGATCGACTCGACGTTGTTCACCGTCGTCGGGCAGCCGTACAGGCCCGCCCCCGCGGGGAACGGCGGCTTGAGCCGCGGCTGACCCTTCTTGCCCTCGAGGCTCTCGAGCATCGCGGTCTCTTCGCCGCAGATATAGGCGCCCGCGCCGCGGTGGACGAAGACGTCGAAGTCATAGCCCGAGCCGCAGGCGTTCTTGCCGACGAGGCCCTTGTCATACGCCTCGGCGACAGCGGCGAAGAGCGTCTCCGCCTCGCGGATATATTCGCCGCGGATGTAGATGTACGCCGCGCGCGCGCGCATCGCGAAGCCAGCGACCAAGGCTCCCTCGATCAGCTTGTGCGGATCGTGGCGGATGATCTCGCGATCCTTGCACGAACCCGGCTCGGACTCGTCGGCATTGATCACCAGGAAGTTCGGCCGGTCGGGCTTGGGCTCCTTGGGCATGAACGACCATTTGGTGCCGGTCGGGAACCCGGCCCCGCCACGCCCGCGCAGCCCCGACGCCTTGACGACGTCGATGATCTTGTCCTGCCCCAGTTCGAGCAGCGCCTTTGTGTTGTCCCAGTCGCCGCGCGCCATCGCAGCGTCGAGGCGCCACGACTGATAGCCGTAAACGTTGGTGAAGATGCGGTCCTTGTCGGCGAGCATCAGCGTGCATCCGTCAGATCGAGGCGGCGTCCGACCCGGCCGAGGCGCTCCTCGACACGGTGGACCCGCGAGTTAAGTCCGGCGACCGACATCACGATGCCGCCGAGATGCTCGTCGATCGACGACAGTCGCATCTTGGTCTCGACATCCTCGACGTCCTTCTTGTCGAAGCGAGCGTTCAGTCGGCGGAACTGCTCGCCGATGAAGTTGAGGATATCCGCCTCGGCCGCCATCACGCCCACTCCCCACGATAATCGTGGTTCTCGGTGACCATAGCAGTCAGCGAGGTCGGGCCGCCCTTGGGTTCGACGGTGTGCCGGCCGGGCTCCTGCGTGCCGGGCTTGGGCGTCTGACCATTGGCGAGCGCCTCGATGATCGCGACGGTGCGATCGTAATCAAGATCCTCGAAATTGTCGTCGTTGATCTGGACCATCGGCGCCGAGGCGCAATTGCCCATGCATTCCACCTCGGTGAGCGTGAACAGGCCGTCGGGCGTGGTCTTGCCCTTGATCAGCCCCTTGTTCTTGCACGCTGCGAGCACGTCGTCCGAGCCGCGCAGCATGCACGGCGTGGTGCCGCACACCTGGACATGGAAGCGACCGACCGGCGCGAGGTTGAACATCGTGTAGAAGGTCGCGACCTCGTACACGCGCATATACGGCACGCCGATCTCGCGCGCGACGAACTCGATCACCGGCACGGGCAACCAGCCCTGCGTCTGCGTCTCCGCGCCGACCTGGCGCTGCGCCAGATCGAGCAGCGGGATCGACGCCGATTGCTCGCGGCCTTTGGGATAGCGCCCGAGGATCGCGTCGCGTTTGGCGCGGCTGTCGTCGTTCCACTGGAACGCGCCCCAGCGCGCGCGGGTCTCGGCCTCGTCGGGGATGCTATGTGCGTCGGCCATCAGCGGTGTTCCGTAAGGTCGAGGCGGTTCTCGATCCGCTCGACACGATCATTGAGACGATCGAGACGACTGTTCACGCCCGACGTCGCGATAAGAGAGCTGCCGAGATGCTCCTCGACCATCGTCATCCGCACCTTGAGGTCCCGGACGTCGAACTTCAGCTCCCACACATCGGTCTGCACCATCGGCAGCACCGAGTAGATCAACTCGTTGGTGACCGCGGTCGTCACCGATCGCACTCGCCGAACACGATATCCATCGCGCCAAGGATCGCAGTGGTGTCCGCGAGCATGTGGCCGCGGCTCATGAAGTCCATCGCCTGTAGGTGCGAGAAGGCGGTCGGGCGGATCTTGCAGCGATACGGCTTGTTCGAGCCGTCGCTCACCAGGTACACGCCGAACTCGCCCTTCGGGCTCTCCGTCGCGACATACACTTCGCCCGCCGGGACATGATAGCCCTCGGTGTACAGCTTGAAGTGATGAATCAGCGCTTCCATCGAGCGCTTCATCTCGGCGCGCTTGGGCGGCACCACCTTGCGGTCGGTCGAGGCGATCGGCCCCTCCGGCATATCGCGCAGGCACTGCTTCATGATCCGCGCCGACTGGCGGACCTCCTCGACGCGCACCATGAAGCGATCGTAGCAGTCGCCGCGCGTGCCCACGGGCACGTCGAAGTCCATTCGATCATAGACGTCATAGGGCTGCGACTTGCGCAGGTCCCAGGGGATGCCCGCGGCGCGGATCATCGGCCCCGAGAAGCCCCAGCGGATCGCGTCCTCGCGGCTCACCGTCGCGATGTCGACGTTGCGCTGCTTGAAGATGCGATTGTCCGCGACGAGGCTGATCGCGTCCTCGAACAGGCGCGGCAGCCGCGTGTCGAGCCAGTCGGCGATGTCGGTCAGCAGCTTGAGCGGCACATCCTGGTGGACGCCGCCGGGGCGGAAATAATTGTGGTGCATGCGCGCGCCGGTGGCGCGCTCGAGGAAGCCGTAGCAATCCTCGCGGACCTCGAACAACCACAGGTTCGGCGTCATCGCGCCGACGTCCATGACGTGGCTGCCCAGGTTGAGCATGTGGTTCGAGATGCGCGTCAGCTCGGCGAAGAAGACGCGCAGGTATTGCGCGCGGATCGGCACCTCGATGTCGAGCAGTTTCTCGATCGCGAGCACGAACGTATGTTCCATGCACGCGGGCGAGCAATAATCGAGCCGGTCGAAATACGGGATCGCCTGCGCGTAGGTCTTGTACTCGATCAGCTTCTCGGTGCCGCGATGCAGCAGCCCGACGTGCGGATCGATCCGCTCGATGATCTCGCCGTCCAGCTCCATCACGAGGCGGAGCACGCCGTGCGCCGCGGGATGCTGCGGCCCGAAGTTGATCGTGTAATTCTGGATCGCAACGTCGCCCTCGGTGGGGTGCGAGGCGTCGGTGGCGTGGAGGATCTTCTCCAGCGCGGGATCGACCTCGTGGTCGACCGCCTGATCCTTATCGACGAGCATGTCGGTCATTGGTTCTGCCCTCCGCCCTTCGTCGGCACGACGTCGGGTGCGGCCGGCTTGGGCGCGCCGGCGGATTCATTGCGACCCGCGCCGGTCTCGGCGGTGCTGGTCGCGTCCTTCTTGGCGTACGGCTCGCTCGACGCGGGCGCCGCCTGCTTCGGCGTCTCGTTCGTGCCGGCCTTCTGGATCTCGGTCGCGGTCGCGGGCGTCGGCGCACCCTTGGCCTCGGGCAGCTTCGCCTTCTCGTCGCCGGGCAGCACGTATTCCGCGCCCTCCCACGGGCTCATGAAGTCGAAGGTGCGGAAATCCTGCGCCAGCTTCACCGGCTCGTACACGACGCGCTTCTGCTCTTCGGAATAGCGCATCTCGACGAAGCCGCTCAGCGGGAAGTCCTTGCGGAACGGATGGCCACGAAAGCCATAATCGGTGAGGATGCGGCGCAGGTCGCGGTTGCCCGCGAACAGCACGCCGAACATGTCGTACACCTCGCGCTCGAGCCAGCCGGCGACCGGCCACAGCTCGGTCACCGACGGCACCGGCGTGTCCTCGGTCGCGCCGACATGGACGTGGAGCCGGTGATTGCGCGTCAGCGACAGCAGACAATAGACGACCTCGAACCGCTCCGCACGATCCGGATAGTCGACGCCCGCGATCTCCATCAGCTGCTGATATTCGAGCCCCGGCGTATCGCGCAGCGCCGTCAGCGCGGGCACCAACGCCTCGCGCGTGACATGCAGCTGCACCTCGCCCGCGATCTCCACCGCATCGAGCAGCCCGGCGCCGATCGCACCGCGCGCGGTCTCGATCGTCGCGTCGTTGAGGTTTGCCGCATAGGCAGGAGCGGGCGCCCTCACCGTTCGATGCTCCCCGACCGACGAATCTTCCGCTGCAGCTGCATCACGCCGTACAGCAACGCTTCCGCGGTCGGCGGGCAGCCGGGCACGTAGATATCGACCGGCACCACGCGGTCGCATCCGCGCACGACGCTGTAGCTATAGTGATAATAGCCGCCGCCATTGGCGCACGAACCCATCGAGATGACGTACTTCGGCTCCGACATCTGGTCGTAGACCTTGCGCAGCGCCGGCGCCATCTTGTTACACAGCGTACCCGCGACGATCATCACGTCCGACTGGCGCGGCGACGCACGCGGCGCGGCGCCGAACCGCTCCATGTCGTAGCGCGGCATGTTGACGTGGATCATCTCCACCGCGCAGCACGCCAGCCCGAAGGTCATCCACCAGAGCGAACCGGTGCGCGCCCATTGGAACAGATCCTCGGTCGAGGTGACCAGGAAGCCCTTGTCGTTCAGCTCGCCGTTGAGGCCGTCGAAGAAGCCCTGGTCGGGCATCACGATCCCGCCGGCGGGCTCCGGATTGTTGACGAGCCCGATCGGCCCGGAATGCGCCTCTACTCCCACTCCAGCGCTCCCTTCTTCCATGCATATACAAGGCCGAGCGCGAGTTCGGCGATGAAGATCATCATCGAGAACCAGGCCGTCCATCCGAGCGTG
Organism: Sphingomonas phyllosphaerae; assembly: GCF_029623345.1. GTDB lineage: Bacteria > Pseudomonadota > Alphaproteobacteria > Sphingomonadales > Sphingomonadaceae > Sphingomonas > Sphingomonas phyllosphaerae_C. The sequence continues at coordinate 131,340 of NZ_JAPYKH010000003.1, read as the reverse complement.
AACACGCTTACCGCCCAGGGATATAGGAAGGCCGCTTCGAGATCGAAGATGATGAACAGGATGGCAACGAGATAAAACCGAACGTCGAACTGCGAGCGGCTGTCCTCGAAGGCGGGGAAGCCGCATTCATATTCGGACAGCTTCTCGGGCGTCGGCTGGGCGGTGCCGGTCAGCTTGGCGACCGCCATCGGCAGGAACACGAACGCGCTCGACAGCAGGAGCGCCACTCCCAGGAACAGGAGGATCGGCAGATATTGCGACAGATCGACCACTATGTCTCTCTCGCCTCTCTCGCAGGTGCGAATGGAATGCGGACGCTCTAGACCCCTGCCCAAGAGGGGGCAAGGCCGCGAGCGGTGAGAATGAATCGCAGATGAACTGGTGGCGCGCCGGTGCACGGCGCCGCCGCCCGAGGGCTCAACCCTCCCGCTGCGAACGGCTCAGCGAAGCGCCTGCGCCACCATCTTGTGGAGCTTGGAGTGCAGCCCGTCGTTCGCAGCGAGGAACTCGTTGCGCTCGATCGGCTTGTCGCCGCCACGGAAGTCGGTGACGAAGCCGCCCGCCTCCTTCACCAGCAGCATGCCCGCGGCGACATCCCACAGCTTGAGGTCGCTCTCCCAGTAAGCGTCGAACCGACCCGCCGCGACCCAGGCGAGATCGAGCGCGGCCGCGCCGAGCCGGCGGATGCCCGCGACCTGCGGCGCCACCGCGCCGAAGATGCGCGTCCATTGCACGAAGTCGCCGTGACCCATGAAGGGGATCCCGGTCGCGACCAGCGCCTCGGAGGGATCTCGCCGCGACGACACGCGCAGCCGCTGGTCCTGCAGCCACGCGCCGCGGCCCTTCTCGGCCCAGAAGCTCTCGTCGGTGAGCGGCTGGTAGATCAATCCGGTGGTGATCTCGCGCTTGCCGTTGGCGAGCGGCTCCTCGACCGCGATCGAGATGCAGAAGTGCGGCACGCCGTGGAGGAAGTTGCTGGTGCCGTCGAGCGGGTCGATGATGAAGCGCGGCTTGCTCGGATCGCCTTCGATCGTACCGCCCTCCTCCATCACGAAGCCCCAGTCGGGTCGCGCCTTGGAGAGCTCGTCATACAGCGTCCGCTCGGCGCGCTGGTCGGCCTGGCTCACGAAGTCGGCGGGACCCTTGCGGCTCACCTGGAGGTGCTGGACCTCGTTGAAGTCGCGGCGCAGCCGCGGCGCGGCCTTGCGCGCGGCGCGCTCGATGACCGTGATCAGGCCGGAATGGGAAGGCATACGTTCATTCTCCTCCCCCTGCCCCGGAGAGGATGCCGGGCCGGAGGGACATAGGGCGGTACTATCTAGGGCCGCCCCCTCACCCCGCCGCCCTCATCAAGGGCGGGATCGTCTCTCGTCAGTCAGCGCGGCGGACGTAGGTCTGCTCGTAGACGTCGACGACGATGCGCGTGCCGCTGCTGATGTGCGGCGGCACCATCACGCGCACGCCATTGTCGAGGATCGCGGGCTTGTAGCTCGACGAGGCGGTCTGCCCCTTCACCACCGCGTCGGCCTCGACGATCGTCGCCTCGATCGTGTCGGGCAGCTGCACGCTGATCGGCTCCTCGTCGTGAAGCTCCATCACCACGTCCATCCCGTCCTGCAGGAAGGCGGCGGCGTCGCCGAGCAGGTCGCGCGGCAGCGTGACTTGGTCATAGGTGTCCTTGTCCATGAACACCAGGCCCTCGCCCTCGGCGAACAGGAACTGGAAGTCCTTGGTGTCGAGGCGGACGCGCTCCACCGTCTCGGCCGAGCGGAAGCGGACGTTGTTCTTCCGGCCGTCGCGCAGGTTCTTGAGCTCGACCTGCATGTACGCACCGCCCTTGCCGGGCTGGGTGTGCTGGATCTTGACCGCGCGCCAGATGCCGCCTTCGTACTCGATGATGTTGCCGGGACGAATGTCCACGCCGCTGATCTTCATGGGGCCGTGCCTATGTCAACTGAACTGGGGCACCGCCGCTGGTCAGCGGGGCGCCGGGTGGCGCGGCTCTAGCGGCTGGCGGGGCTTACGGCAAGGTAAGGATAGGGATCGAGCGGCTCGCCCTGCCACCAGCGCGCGCCCGCGGGCATGCGGCTGAGCCCGAAATGGAGGTGGTAATTGCCCGGTCCGGCGTCGCCGGTGTCGCCGACATAGGCGATCACCTGCCCGCCGCGCACCGCCTGCCCCTCGGCGAGGCCGGGGGCGTAGCCGGAGAGATGCGCGTAGTAGAACTCCCACGCGCCGTCCGCCGAGCGCTGGTAGACCGTGGTGCCGCCGAGCCCGCTCTGGAACAGCTTCTCCACACGCCCGTCCGCCGCGGCGAGCACCGGTGTCCCGGCAGGCGCCATGATGTCGAGCCCCTGGTGCCCGCGCGTGCCGCCGCCGCGCGTGTCGCCCCAGGACGAGCGCAGCGCGGCGCGCGCCACGCCCGCGACCGGCACGAGCAGCTTGCCCGGTACGGCCGCCACCGGGGTCGGCGCCGCGGCCGGCGTGGCCGAGACCGCCGGCGCGCCACCTTCCCTCGCGCGCCCGGGCCGATGCGGTTCGAGCAGCGACACGAACCCCGCCGTCGCGACGACGATCAGCGCCAAGATGCCCCAGCCAAGCCTCGTCACATACGCCTCACGCCTGGAACACCGCCTTGGCGCCGTTGCCGATCATCAGCGTCAACCGCGCCACGTCCCAGTTCGCCATACGGATGCAGCCGTGGCTCTCGCTGCGGCCGATGGTCGACGGCTCGGGCGTGCCGTGGATGCCGTAATGCGGCTTCGAGAGATCGATCCACACCACGCCGACCGGCCCGTTCGGCCCCGGCGGCAGCATCGCCTTCTGGTCGTTCTTCTTGGCGTCCCAGAACAGCGAGGGATTGTAGTGGAACTTGGGGTTATAGTCCTTGCCCTGGATCTTCCACGTGCCGAGCGGCAGCGGGTCGTGCTCGCTCCCCGTCGTCACCGGAAATTGCGCGATCAGCTTGCCCGCCTTGTCGAGCACCCGCAGCGACCCTTCCGACTTGTCGACGACGATGCTGTCGCCCTGCGGCGAGGCGGCGTCGACGTTGAGCATGGTCAGCGTCTGGCGCCACTCGGGCTTGATCTCGCCGGGGTAATTGCGCGAGGTCGGCAGCGCGTTGGGGAAGGTCACCGTCGCGCCCTGCGCGATCCGCGTCGCGGGCGAGTTGAGCGCCAACAGCACCGCGGGGGTGGTATGGAACATCTCGGCCAGCTTCTCCATCGGCGAGCGATAACCGAGCGTCGGCAGCTCGGCCTGCTTATTATAGTCGTGCGGGATCGCGCCGAGGAACGGGCCGCGCACCATATCGGCGGTCAGCTTGATCGTGACGGTCGGCCGCGCCGCACGATAGGGGTAGAGCGCGCGCATCGTCGCCGCATCGGGCTTGCCCGTCCTGGGCAGACCGCGGCTCTCCTGGAACCCGCGCAGCGCGAGCTCGAGCGACTGCCCGCCGCGCCCGTCCAGGATTCCCGGCGCGAAGCCGAGATGGTCCAGAATCACCTGCACGTGGAGAATGTTACGATCGAGCGGCGGCGCGGCGGCAGGCGCCTGCGCGGCGGCCACGACGGGAGCCATGGCCGCGGCCGCAGCCGCGGCGAGAAGAGACTTGAAACGCATCGGCACCACCTCTCACGAACATGTGGGAGGCGTAACGACTCAGCCGCGTCGCGGCTCCAGCAGATCGGCGAAGGCGCGCACCGCCGCCGCCTCGTCGCCGCCCCATACCGCACCCGACACCGCGAGGAAGTCGGCGCCCGCGGCGACCAGCGGCGCGGCGTTGGCGGGCGTGATGCCGCCGATCGCCACCCCGGGCAGTTCGAACACCGCCGACCACCACGACAGGATCACCGGATCGGCACGATGCTTCACCTGCTTGGTGGTGGTGGGATAGAAGCTGCCGAACGCGACGTAATCGGCGCCCGCCTCGCCCGCCTCCATCGCGAGATGGCGGCTGCCATGGCAAGTCACCCCGATCTGAACCGCGGGGCCGAGGATCGTGCGCGCCTCGCGTGCGTCGCCGTCCTCCTGCCCGAGGTGGACGCCGTCGGCGCCGAGCCGCTTGGCGAGGCTGACGCTGTCGTTGACGATGAAGGCGACGTCACGCTCGGCGCAGATCGCCTGAAGCGGCTCGGCGAGCCGCGCCGCCTGATGCTGGTCCACGTCCTTGACGCGGAACTGGAACGCCGCGACCGGGCCGGCGTCGAGCGCGCGCGCGAGCCGGTCGGGGAAGGCGCCGGTCACGTCCAGTGGCGAGATCAGGTAGAGCTGGCACGGTGGCCGGCGATCGTCGCGCTTGAAGTTGACGGCGAAATCAGGGTCGAGCGGGCCGAGCGGGTCGTCTGTCATGTGCGTGCGACTAGCGGGTCGGGCGCGCGGGGGGAAGCGGGGCCGGTCTTGGTGTCAGCCCCACGTCTGGCGTGCCAAGGTGGAGGCCGGGGAGCAGTCGGGCGACGCTCGGCAAGCGCCACGGCGGCCTACCCACCTGGGCCCCGGCCTTCGCCGGGGCACGATGACGAAAGCACCACTATTCCACCGCGGCGAACGAGCCCCATCCCCGACCATCCGTCATCCCGGACTGGGTCCGGGATCCACTGACCCGCGAACTCCGCAAGCGCTGCTCTCGCAGACGGCTCGACCCCGGAACAAGTCCGGGATGAAAGGAAGTTTTGACCGCCCTCCGAGAGCCTTGCCCTCACCCCTCGCCGCGGTAGATCGCAATCAGCTTCTCCAGCATCGCCAGCGCCTCGCCGCGCTCGCGCTGGAAGGTATTGCGCCCGATGATCGAACCGTTGCCGCCGCCCGCGAGCACGTCGCGCGCGTCCTGGTAGACCGCGTCGATCCCCTTGGCCGCGCCGCCCGAAAACACCACGATGCGCCGCCCCGCGAAGCTCGACTGAACGACGTGGCGGACGCGATCGGCCTGGTTCGACCAGTCGGTCCCCTCATAGGCCTTCTGCGCCTCGGGCTGCTCGATATGCGCGGTCGGCAGCTTGACCTTGATGATGTGCGCGCCGAGCAGCGCCGCCATGTGCGCGGCATAGGCGCCGACGTCGAGCGCCAGCTCGCCGTCCTTGCTCAGCTTGCCGCCGCGCGGGTAGCTCCAGATCACCGTCGCGAGGCCCGCCGCGGCGGCCTCCTCGCGCAGTCCGCGGATCTGCTCCATCGACTCGAAGATGTCCTCCGAACCGGGATAGATGGTGAAGCCGATAGCGGCGCAGCCGAGCCGCAGCGCGTCCTCGACGCTGCCGGTCTGCGCCTGCGCGTTGCGGGTGGCCCAGCTGTTCGAGCTGTTGAGCTTGAGGATGGTCGGGATGCGCCCCGCGAACGTGTCCGCCCCCGCCTCGAGCCAACCGAGCGGCGCGGCATAGGCCGACAGGCCGGCGTCGATCGCGAGCTGATAGTGATAGTGCGGGTCGTACGCCGGCGGGTTGACCGCGAAGCTGCGCGCCGGGCCGTGCTCGAAGCCCTGATCGACCGGCAGGATGATCAGCTTGCCCGTGCCGCCCAGCTTGCCATGCATCAGGATGCGCGCGAGATTGGCTTTGATCGCCGGGCTGGTGGCCTCGTACTTGTCGAGGATGGACTTCACGATCGGGGTCATATTCCGTCCCTATCCAGTTGTACTTAAAGCGCTAACCAGCGGCGCAACGCCTGATCGACCTGCTCCATGCGGGTCGCCGAGGCATGGCCGATCACCTTGACGATGCGATGGCGCCGCACCGAGGTGATGCGATCCACCTGCACCTCGCACTCGACCGTCAGCCCGGTATGCTCCTGCGGCGAGATGGCGACCCGGAACAGCGACTCGCCGCCGACCACCGCGGTGAGCGGGCAGAGCGTGACGGTCGCATGCGTCTCGTTGAACAGGTCGGCTTGAACCACGACGCACACGCGCGGGCCGCCGGCCGCATCCACGGGCGCGGCGAGCTCGACGATGGCGCCGTGCGTGATCGCCGGCGCGGTGTCGACCGCACCGGTCGCCTGCTCGGCCAGCGTCACCGCCATGCCGAGTCCTCCGCCTCGATCGTCTCCCAGAAGGCATAATCCTGCTGCGTGTCGCGGCGCGACGCGCGCTGCGACTGGCGCCGCGCCTCGCGCCGGAACGCCTCGTCGTGCAGTTCGACATAGCGCCGCACCGCCTCGCGCGCGATGTCGCTCTTGCTGCGACCCTGGGTACGCGCGACCGCGGCGAGCCGCTCCTCCAGTTCCGTGTCGAGCCTGACGCCGAGCAACAGCACCTCCGTTTAACGCGTTAAACGATAAAGCGACGACGGGCGCTTGGCAAGCCTCGTCTGTCCTACACAAGCGAGGATGTGTGAAGATCGCGCCGCTCTTTCTCACCGTTGATATAGCGCGCGCGTTCGCCCGACCGCCGCGAATGTTGAGTCGTGCTGCTCCAGCGACTCAACTTTCTCAACATTCACGCGGCACAGAAAGCAGAATGCGTGGATGCACAACGGGTTGCGGCGAGCGAGTCGCTAAGGTGGCGTGACGCTACAGTCTTCCCGGCTTGCGGGGACGATCTAGGATTGCCTCACCCTCTCTCCCAGGTACCGCACCAGCGCGGCCACATCGGGCAGGTCCGCCACGAGCAGCGCCTCCCGCTCCGCCGCCGCCGTAAGTCCGAGCCGCGCCCCCGCGTCGAGCGCCACGTCCTCCACCTCACCCCGGTCAAGCTTGAGGAAGCGGCGCAGCGTGTCTTCCGGTCGCGGCACCACGCCCTCGCCATAAAACGGCGCCAACGCATCCCGCACCGCGAGCGCAACGCGCGGGTCAAGCTCCGCGAAGCAGGCGTCGAAGTCCGCCGCGGTCCAGGCCGCACGCACCGCCACCGCCCCGCGCACGCGCCGCACCATCAGCCAATTAACCCAGAGCGCGCCGATCACGTACAGCGCGGTGAGCGCGCCGACCTTCTCCCAGCCGGTCACGCCCGCGTCAGGCGCGCGCGATCGCGCCCGCCTCGTTGTAGCGCAGCGCGGTGAGCACGGTGCGGACGATCGCGTCGGCGTCGAGCCCCGCCTCGGCGTATTGCACGTCGGGCTTGTCCTGGTCCTGGAACAGGTCGGGCAGCCGCATCGTGCGGATGCGCAGGCCGGCGTCGGTCAGCCCCTCGTCGGAGGCGAGCGTCAGCACATGCGCGCCGAGGCCGCCGATCGCGCCCTCCTCGATCGTCACCGCCACCTCGTGCGAGGTGAGCAGGCGGCGGATCAGCGCCTCGTCGAGCGGCTTGGCGAAGCGAAGGTCGGCCACCGTGGTGGACAGGCCCTTGGCGTCGAGCGCGTCGGCCGCCTTGAGCGCCTCGCCCAGTCGGGTGCCGAGCGACAGGATCGCCACCTTCTTGCCCTCGCGCACGATCCGGCCCTTGCCGATCTCGAGTGCGGTCGGCTCGGCGGGAAGCGCCACGCCGGTGCCGTTGCCGCGCGGGTAGCGCACCGCGATCGGGCCCGAATCATGCTCGACGCAGGTCTGCACCATATGCGCCAGCTCGGCCTCGTCCGCCGCCGCCATCACCACCATGTTGGGCAGCGTCGCGAGATAGGTGACGTCAAAGCTGCCCGCGTGGGTCGCGCCGTCGGCACCGACCAGCCCGGCGCGGTCGATCGCGAAGCGCACCGGCAGGTTCTGGATCGCGACGTCGTGCACCACCTGGTCGTAGGCGCGCTGCAGGAAGGTCGAGTAGATCGCGCAGAACGGCCGCATCCCCTGCGCGGCGAGGCCGGCGGCGAAGGTCACCGCATGCTGCTCGGCGATGCCGACGTCGAAGAAGCGCTCCGGGTGCGCATTGGCGAACAGGTCCAGCCCGGTGCCCGAGGGCATCGCCGCGGTGATCGCGCAGATCCGCGGATCCTTGTCCGCGGCGGCGCTGAGCACCTGGCCGAAGACGTTCTGATAGGCCGGTGGCCCCGGCGGCGCCTTGGCCTGGGTGCCGGTGATCACGTCAAACTTCTGCACGCCGTGGTATTTGTCGGCCGCCTTCTCGGCGGGAGCGTAGCCCTTGCCCTTCTTGGTCACGACATGGACGAGGATCGGCCCCTCCGCCGCGTCGCGCACATTCTCCAGCACGGGAATGAGATGGTCGAGGTTATGGCCGTCGATCGGCCCGACGTAATAGAAGCCCAGCTCCTCGAACAACGTGCCGCCCATCGTCATGCCGCGGGCATATTCGTCGGTCTTGCGCAGCGAGGTGTGGAACGGCCGCGGCAGCCGGCGCGCCAGCCGCTTGGCCAGCTCGCGGACGCTGAGGAACTCGCGACTCGACACCATGCGCGAGAGATAGGCCGACAGCCCGCCGACCGGCGGCGCGATCGACATGTCGTTGTCGTTGAGGATCACGACCAGCCGGTTGCCCGCGGTCTCGGCGTTGTTCATCGCCTCATAGGCCATCCCGGCCGACATCGCGCCGTCGCCGATCACGGCAATCGCCTTGCCTGGCGCGCCGGTCAGCTTGTTGGCGGTGGCAAAGCCGAGCGCGGCCGAGATCGAGGTGGAGCTGTGCGCCGCGCCGAACGGGTCATATTCGCTTTCGCTGCGCTTGGTGAAGCCCGAGAGCCCCCCGCCCTGCCGCAGCGTGCGGATGCGGTCGCGCCGGCCGGTCAGGATCTTGTGCGGATAGCATTGGTGGCCGACGTCCCAGATCAGCCGGTCGCGCGGCGTGTCGAAGACATAGTGGATCGCCACGGTGAGCTCGACCACGCCCAGCCCGGAGCCGAGATGGCCACCGGTATGGCCCACGGCGGAGATCGTCTCCTGGCGCAGCTCGTCGGCAAGCTGGCGGAGCTGGTCGGGCTTCAGGGTGCGGAGCGCGTCGGGCGTCTCGACCATGTTGAGCAGCGGAGTATCGGGGGCATCAGCCATCTACGCGGAATAGCTGAGCGACATCAGCCTGTCGATTACCGGATTTGGCGGTTCAGTGCGTGGCGGCGGCACAGTCGCCGCAGCGGCCGCGCAGCTCGATCACCGGCCGCTCCGCGGCGAAGCCCGCGGCAGCGGCGGCGTCGCGCAGCCCGCGCGTGAGCGAGTCGTCGTCCAGGTGGGTGGTGACGCCGCAGCCGTCGCACACCAGGAAGATACAATCGTGGCGGCAACCCGGGTGCGCGTTGGCGACATAGGCGTTGGCGCTCTCGACTCGCTGCGCCAGGTTGGCCGCGACGAACAGGTCGAGGATGCGGTACACGCTGTTGGCCGCGATCCGCCGCCCCTGCGTACGCGACACCTCTTCGGCGATGTCATAGGCCGAGGCGGGCTTGGAAAAGCCGCTCAGCGCCGCGTAGACGCTCTCGCGCATCGCGGTCCACTGCTCGCCCGAGCGCTCGAGCGTGCTGCGCGCGGCGGCCAGCAGGTCCGCGCCCTCGGGTTCGTGGTGACGATGTGCCATGGTCGATCCAGGTTAAGCGCCGCGCGCCCGGGCAGCAAGCACCGGCTCAGCCGCGGGCGCGTCGGTTGACCGTGTGTCCCGCCGCCAGCAGCACGACGCCCGCGATGGTCAGCAGCGACTCGACCACATGCGAGTCCCCGTGCGGCACGACGATCGCCGCCGCCATCAAAACCAGCCCACTGCCGCCGAGCAGGACCGGCAGCAGCCGCCGATGTGCCACCACCCCACGCCCGAAGGCGAGCAGCCCGAGCGCGAGCGCGAGCACCAACCCCACCTCGTGGATCAGCGGACTGCCGAGCAGCCCGCCCGCGGTCGACAGCAGCGCCACCGCCGCCGTCGTGGCGAGGCAGTGGACGACGCACGCCGCCGACAACCAGATCGCCCAGCGGTCGATCCGACCGGGGCGCTCGCTGTGAGGGAGTGGCGACGACGACATATCGCGCCAATTAGGTGATGCGCGGCGATGTTACAATGTCTCATCCGCGAATTTTCTCGCCAGCTTCGGGGCACGTGGCTTGTTCCCGCGCGATGCGGTAGGAGCTCTGCGATGCGTCACGTACTCGATGTCGAGCGCTCGATCCTGGGCCAGCCCTGGCGCTGGCGCGCGCTGGCGGCGGACCAGCGCGATCGGTTCGTGCCCGACGACCTTCTCACCCAATTGCTGCTCGCACGCGGTTGCCCGCGTGACGGGCTGGAGGCGCACAAAGCGCCGTCGATCCGCGGCTTCATGCCCGACCCCTCGATCTTCCGCGACATGGACGCCGCCGCCGAGCGGCTCGCCGACGCGGTGGTATCGGGCGAGCAGGTCGCGGTGTTCGGCGACTATGACGTCGACGGTGCGACTTCCTCGGCGCTGCTGGCGCGACTGCTCGGCGCGCTCGGACGCGCGCCGCGGGTCTACATCCCCGACCGGCTGACCGAGGGCTATGGACCCAGCGTGACGGCGATGGAGCGGCTCGCGGTCGAGGGCGCGACGCTGATCGTCACGGTCGACTGCGGCGCGCAGGCATTCGAGGCGCTCGCCGCGGCGCGCGCCGACGTCATCGTCGTCGACCACCATCAATGCGCCACCGAGCTGCCGCGCGCCCACGCGGTGGTGAATCCCAATCGTCGCGACGAGACCGACGGCGCCGCGCACGGCCATCTCGCCGCGGTCGGGGTCGCCTTCCTGCTCGGTGCGGCGCTGCTGCGGGTGCTGCGCGCGCGCGGTCATTTCGCGGCGCGCGCGGAGCCGAAGCTGCTCGAGCTGCTCGACCTCGTCGCGCTCGGCACGGTGGCCGACGTGGCGCAGCTGCGCGGGCTCAACCGCGCCTTCGTGGCGCAGGGGCTCAAAATCATGGCGCAGCGCCGCAACATCGGCCTGGCGGCGCTCGCCGACGCGGCACGACTGACGCGCGCACCGACCGCAACCGACCTCGGCTTCGCGCTGGGACCGCGGATCAACGCGGGCGGCCGGGTCGGCCGGGCCGACCTCGGCGTACGGCTGCTGACTACGAGCGATCCCGCCGAGGCGCGCGCGCTCGCCGCCGAGCTCGACCGGCTCAACGAGGAGCGCCGCGCGATCGAGGCGATGGTGCAGGAGGCCGCCGAGGCGCTGCTCCATCAGGACCGCTCGGTCGGCATCGTCGCAGGCAACGGCTGGCACCCCGGCGTGATCGGCATCGTCGCGGGCCGGCTCAAGGAGAAGACCGGGCGTCCTGCCATCGTCATCGCGCTCGACGAGAGCGGCATAGGCAAGGGCTCGGGCCGCTCGATCACCGGCGTCGACCTCGGCGCCACGGTGCTGGCGGCGCGCGAGCAGGGCCTGCTGCTCGCCGGGGGCGGCCATGCCATGGCGGCGGGGCTGACGATCGCCGCCGACCAGATACCCGCCTTCGCCGACTGGATCGAGGCCAAGCTCGCCGACGCGGTCGCGGCGGCCCAAGCCGGCCGCGCGCTGCTGGTCGATTCGGTGCTGGCCCCCGGCGGCGTCACCGCGGCGCTGGTGGAGACGCTTGAGGCGGGCGGCCCGTATGGCAGCGGCTGGCCGGCGCCCCGCGTCGCGGTCGGGCCAGTGCGGACGATCAAGGTGGACGTCGTCGGCAGCGGCCACGTCCGCGCCATCGTCGCGGGTGACGACGGGCGCAATCTCAAGGCGATGGCGTTCCGCGCCGCCGACACTGCGCTGGGCCAGGCACTGCTCGCCGCCGGGCCCTCGCGCCGGCTGTGGCTCGCGGGTCGCGCGCGGATCGACGAATGGAGCGGCCGCGGTGCCGCCGAGCTCCACCTCGACGATGCCGCCTGGGCGGTGTGAGGCGCGGAGTGGGCGAACCGGCTTGACCGCTCCATGCTTTGCCCGTAACCGACCAGCCGCCCCAGCGGCCCCTTCGTCTAGTGGTTAGGACGCGGCCCTTTCACGGCTGAAACACGGGTTCGAGCCCCGTAGGGGTCACCATCCTCGTGCGCCGGAGTGCGGACGCGGCGGCGGCGCAACAACGGTCTATGGTCGACCGCTCCAACGCGATGTTGATCAGCCGAGACGGCACAACCGCGCGTCGCCAGCACCAACCGCACGAACCCCGCCTCGAAGTCCGCCTCAGCGCGCGTGCGGCGGCTCGGCACGGCGCAGGCAGTCGGCGGCCTCGTCGCGGTAGGCGCGCATCAGTTCGGGATCCTGCGCCTGCTCGGCGAGCAGCATGTAGCGACGCGCACGTCGCAGCAGCTTGAGCCGGGTCTCGCCGTCCAGCGCGGGGGGGATCGGCGGCATCATTCACTCCGGGCCACGGCGCGGACCGTCACGCGCCCGTCACGACCGTGCGGGCGGAGCGGAGCAGCGACAACATCTCTTCGTGATATACCCCTCCGGCGCGTTGCGGGGCGATCGGGGCAGCCGCTCAATCGAGCGAGTCGAGGCTCGCGATGATCCGATCCGCCTCGTCCGCGGGGGAGGCCGCGCGCGCCTCGGCATGGAGGCCGCCGGCGCGCACGATCCGCACCGTCCGCCACCCCAGCCGGCGCGGTGCGACGAAGTCTTTCGACGGATTGTCCGCGACATAGGTGAAGGAGGCGCCGCCGAGCCCGAAGGCCGCCTCGAGATGGTCGAAGGCGCGCCGGCTCGGCTTCCACGCCTCGCGCCCCCAGCGATCGGTACAGACGGCCTGGCGTACGCCGCGGCGGAACAGGTCGAGCGCGCGCAGCTTGCGACGCTGCGCGTCGAGGAAACCGTCGGTGACGATCGCCATCGCCGTGCCCGCATCGCGCCGTTCGAGGTAGCGCACGGCATCGGGCGCAAGCGCGATGCGCGGGCGGTGCTGGCGGTAGACCGCGAGCAGCCGCGCCACCAGAGCGGGCGTGGCGGGTTGGCCGAGCGCTGCGAGCGTGTCGTCGAAGATCCGCTGCCGCGCGCCCGCTTCAAAGCGCTCGCGCATCATCGGGCCGAGCCGCTCGAGACCGAGCCGCGCGTGCGCCCAGTCGCCCGCCGCGGTAAGCCCACTGATGACATAGTCGCGCTCGAGGTAGAGCGTATCGTCCAGGTCGAAGACCATGACCCGCTCGGGTTGGCGCGGCTCAGAGGAAGACGGCATCGTCGTAGCGCAGCATGGTCACGCCGGCGTCCCAGGCGTCCGCCGCGCCCGTCGCGCGACCGAGCCGCTCCTCGAGCAGCCAGCGCGCGAAGGTCGCGCCCGCGCGATGCGCCAGCGGATAGCCGCCGCCGAAGCGCGCGTTGATCTCGAACACCGAGGGCGCGCCGTCGGCATCGACGAACGCCTGGAAGCACCAGGCGCCGCGCACGCGCCCGCGCACCGCCTCGCCGAGCTGTCGCGCCACCTCGAGCAGCGCCTCGTGGCGCTCGGTCACGCCCTTCTCCACCTCGCCCGCGCGCACCGCGACACGGCGGTGCGGCACCGCGCAGCGCAGCGTGCCGCCGGCGTCGAAAAACAGGTTGACGGTATATTCCTGCCCGCTGAGCAGATGCTGGACGATATAGGGTTCGGGTCGCGGGAGCGCGGTCAGCTCCGCGAACGAGCCGAGCCGCGCCAGGCCGCGGCTGGAGCTGCCGCCGCGCGGCTTGGCGATCGCGGGCCAGCGCCAGTCGGCGTCGACCGCCTCGGCCGCCGCGGTCGCCGGGGTGGGCACGCCGGCGCGATCGAGGAAGCGCGCGGTCTCGAGCTTGTCGCGCGCCATCGCCACCAGCTCGGCGTCGGCCACCGCGACGTGCGTGCCGACCGCGGCGAAGCGGTCGCGCGCGAGCGCCAGCGCGTGGAGCTCGGTGTCGATCGTCGGCACCAGCAAGTCGATCCGCTGGCGCGCGCAGATCGCCAGCGTAGCCTCGACATAGGCCTGTGTCGTCGCCGCGGGCACGGCATGCGCGGCGTCGGCCGAGGCGCAGGCGGCGCTCCACTCGGGCGCGAGATCAGTGGCATGGACCTCGAGCGTTGCGCCGAGCCCGGCAGCCGACTCGCGGAAGCAACGCAGCAGTGCGACGCGGCGCCCGGCCGAGCCGAGCAGCAGGCGAAGATCGGTCATTACCCGACCTCGCGGACAAGCACGAAGGCCTCGGCGGCATGGCGCCCGACGCACGAGCCGCGCACCATCGCCAGCGCGCGGAGCGTCTCGATCGAGCGCTCGTCGGGGAAAGCGTGGCACTGCGACTCGAAGCAGCGGAAGGCGTCGAGCTTGGCTTGCAGCGTGTCCGCGATGTCGACGAAGACGTTGGGCTGGAACGACGGCGCCAGATAGGGCGCGGCCCAGTTGGTCTCCGAGACCGTCTCATAGGCGAGGACGCGTGCGGGATAGTCGTTGCCGCGTGGCCGCGCCGCTACCATCGCCGCGTCGAAGATCAATTGATGATCGCGGTGCAGATCGCCGACGAAAGGGACGAACAACGTGTCCGCGCGCGACGCCACCAGCACGGCGCGGACCGCGGCGTTGATGTCGGCCTGTGCCACCCGGTCGAGCTCGACCGCGGGCAGGTCGAGATAGTGCGTCGTCGCGACACCGAGCAGCGCGTGCGCCGCCGCCGCCTCGCGCCGCACCGCCGCGACCTGCTCGGCGGCGAAACGCGGCGCGGTGCCGCGCGTGACCACCGCCACCTCGACGTGGCGCCCCAGCGCGGTCAGCCGCGCGATCGTGCCGCCGCAACCGAGCACCTCGTCGTCGGGATGGGGCGCGAGCACCAGCGCGCGCTCGATCCGGTCCAGCATCATTCCCCCTTCGCTCACGGTCGTCATCCCAGCCGCACGTGGAGCGGCGGCGGACCGGGCCGATCGCGCTGCCAGCGTGTCACGCGCAGCAGCTCGCCATCGCCGCAGCGCACCGTGAAGCTGGCCTCGTCGCGCGCCACCACCTGCCCGGCGAAAGCGGCGTCGTGGCCGCGACCCGACCGCGGCTCGGCGGTCAGGATGGTCACCGCGCCGCCCGCCGAGCGGGTGCGCGCGCCGGGATAAGGCTCGCCACAGGCGCGGATGAGCCGGTCGATCGTCGCCGCGTCGTCGCGCCAGTCGATCTCGGCGTCCTCGGGACGGCGGCGCGCGGCAAAGGTGGCGTAACGCTCGTCCTGCGGCGCGCCCGCGGCGTCGCCGGCGGCGAGCCGCGTCAGCAGGGACGGCAACATCGTGGCGAGCGCGGCCATGTGCTTGTCGTAGAGCGTCTGCGCGGTCTCGTCGCGCGCGACGTGGAAGAAGTGCTGCGCCAGGATGGGACCGCTGTCGGTGCCGGCGTCGATGACGAACAGGCTGCCCGCGGTGATCGGCTCGTCGAGCAGGATGGTCCACGGGATCACGCCACGCCCGCGCAGCCGCGGCAGCGGCGCGGGATGGTAGCCGACCGTCCCCATCGGCGCGACGGCACGGAAGTCGGCGCCGCACAGTTGTGACCAGCCGATCACCAGGATCACGTCGGGCGCGAGCGCGCGCAGCCGGTCGAGCACCGCGGGGTCGTTGCAGTTCGCGGCATGCACGACGTCGGCGCCGAGCGCGCGTGCCGCGTCACCGAGATCGACGAAGTCAGAATGGCGCGCGCTGAGCTCCGGCGGCAGCGTGACCAGCGCGGCGAGCGTCCAATCGGGCGCCGCCGCGAGGGCGTGCAGCGCCACCTGGGTGCTCTCAACCGCGCCGACGAGGATCGCCCGCATAGGCACTCCGTATGGCGTCCGCGTTGCGCCGCTCGCCGCCGCCGCCGGCGACGAGCAGGGTGCGGAACAGGATTTCCAGATCGAGCCGCAGCCCGCGATGCTCGATGTACCACAGGTCGAGCGCGAGCTTCTCCGCCTCGCTCAGCCGCGTGTTGCCGTTGACCTGCGCCCAGCCGGTCAGCCCCGGGCGCACCCGCGCGCGCGCCGCGCCCTGCTCACCCGCGGCAGCGATCGTCACCGGCAGCAGCGGGCGCGGGCCGATCAGGCTCATTTCGCCGCGGAGCACGTTCCACAGCTGCGGCAGCTCGTCCATGCGGGTGGCGCGCAGGAAACGACCGGTCGGCAGCAGCCGCTGCGCGTCGGGCAGCAGCGTACCAGCGGCGTCGCGCCGATCGTTCATCGTGCGGAACTTGCGGAGCGGGAAGGGTCGCTGCTCCAGCCCCGAGCGCGCCTGCACGAACAGGATCGGCCGCCCCGCCACGGCCGACTGCACCAGCGCGAGCAGCAGCAGCAGCGGCGCGACGAAGACCAGGCCGAGCGCCGCGACGACGATGTCCGTCGCTCGCCGCACGGTCACGCCGCAACCTCCGCCACGATCGGTTCAGCCGCCGGTGCAGCGATCGATCGGACCGCTGACAGCTCCATCGTGCCGAGCAGCAGCCGATTGACCCGCTCCACGGCGTAGCGCTCGGTGGCGACGCGGCGCGCTACCGCGCCCATCCGCGCCGCGAGAGCGGGATCGGCGCAGAACCGCTCCATCGCAGCGGCGAGCGCGGCCGGATCGCGCGCCGGCACGACGAAGCCGTTTGCGCCCTGATCGATCGGGTCGCGGCAGCCGGGGCGATCGGTGGTGATCACCGCTCGCCCGCTCGCCATCGCCTCGAGGATCGTGCGCGGCAGCCCCTCGCGATACCAGCTCGGCAGCACGAACACGCTCGCCTCGGCAAAAAAGGGGCGGACGTCGCGCGTCTCACCGAGATAGTCGATCACGCCCTCCTCCGCCCAGCGCGCAATCTCGCTGGCGGTCACGCCGTCGGGGCCGGGGTCGGTCGGTCCGAGCAGACGGAAGCGCGTACCGGGGTAGAGCGCGCGTACGGCGCGCGCCGCCGCGACATAATCGTCGACGCCCTTCGCGCGCAGCAGCCGCGCGATCATCAGGAACACCGGCCCGGGCGGCGGCGGGGTCGCCGCGAAGCGCGTGATGTCGACGCCGGAGCCCGGCACCTGGATCACGCGCGCGTCCGGTGCGACGATGGCGTGGCGCAGCATTTCGGCGTGATCGTCGCGGTTGAACACGAAGATGGCGCCCGCTTCGCGCACCGCCGCGCGGTAGAGCAGCGACACGCCGCGGCGCAGCAGCCGCATCCGCGGCGACGCGTCCTCCCCGTAGACATGGCCGAGGCCGCTCACCATGGCGTAGAAGCGCGTGCGCATCAGCCGCGCCGCGAGCCCGGCGTAGATGATCGGCTTCTGCGTGTAGGCGAGCACCACATCGGGTCGCTCGGCGCGCAGCAGCGCGACAAGCGAGCGCAGCGTGCCGAGGTCCACCAACGGATTGAGCCCCACCCGCGCCATCGGCACGCGGCGCAGTGCCACGCCCATCTCGGCTAGGCGCGCGCGCACCTGCGGGTCGTCGTCGGGCGCGCAGGCGATCACCTCATGCCCCGCCGCGATCATGTCGGCGAGCAGCTGCCCGCGAAAATTAACCAGCGAGTAGGCAAGGCTCGCGACCACCACGACTCTCACGCGCGTGCCCTCGCCCAGTCGCGTGTCGCCTGAGCCGATCGCACGGCGTCGCGATAGAGCGCGGCGTACCGATCGACCACGTCGCGGATGTCGTGACGGGCGCGAACGCGCTCGCGCGCACGTTCGCCGAGCGCCGCGCGCTGTGCGGTGGGCAGCGCGCCGAGCCGTACCAGCGCCGCGGCCAGCATCGCGGCATCGCGCGGCGGCACCACCGCGCCGGTATCGCCGATCAGCGCGGCGCTGTCCCCCACGTCGGTGGCGACGCACGGCACGCCCGCCAGCATCGCCTCGCCTACGACATTGGGAAAGCCTTCACCCCAGGCAGAGGGAAGCGCGAGCAGGTCGAGCCCGCCGAGCCAATCGCCGACGTCACCGCGGTGCCCCCGGCGGATGACGCTGTCCTCGGGCAGTCCGAACGCGGCCGGCAAGAGCGCGGGATCCTCGTCCATCCCCTTTCCCACCAGCAGCACGCGCGCGGCGAGCCCCTGTCCGCGCGCGATCGCGACGGCGCGGAGCAGGTTGGGCACGTCCTTCATCGGCGCTGCGCGCGCGACCATGCCGATCAGCGGTCCGTCGCCGTCCACCCCCAGCCGCTCTTGCAGGGTCGCGCGAGCGGCCTCGCGCGGCACGGGCGCGGCCAGGTCGAAGCCGTTGGGGATGACGCGCTGGTCCGGCGCGCCAAAACCGAGGCGACGATATTGCTCGGCCGCGGCGTGCGAGTTGTAGACGATCGCACGCGCACTGCGCGACAGCAGCGCCTGCGTCCGCAAAACCAGTCGCGTCAGCGGCTTCTCCTCGGCAAGATCGGCGACGGAGTGGCGCACGTTCCAGATCACCGGCACGCGCAGCCACGGCCGCGCGAGCGCGGCGGCGAGCGTCGCGGCGAGCTGCGCGTGGTGCATCCAGGCGACGATCACGTCGGGCCGTCGCACCGCGATCGCGCGCGCGAGCGACAGCAGCGCGCCCGGCGACGGCATTCCTGCTTCCATGCCGAGATCCGCCACCGGCACGCCCGTCGCCGCGATGCGTGCGCCGCCGCGGCCGGGCGCGATCAGCGAGACCACCTCGGAGCACAGACGTGGGTGGCGACGCCCGTGCTCGAGCAGGCGCGCCAGCATCGTCTCCGCGCCGCCGACATCCAGTCCCGTGATGACGTGCAGCACCCTCACCGGCCGCGCCGCCCGCTACGTCGTCCCGCCACGATCAACACACTCCCCCGTACGCAGCGCACCTTAGCCGCAGCCGGCGGCACCACGGCGTGGCGATTGGGCACATTACCCCTTCGAGGGAGCACGGGAGATCGGAAGAGCAGCGTTGCCGACCGATCGGGGAGCCGCGGGGAGCGAAGGAGCAGCGCCGCTCCCACCTGAATCGACGCCGGCTATCGCCCGATGCGCCCCGCCATGCTGCGCCGCAACGGTCTACTCTCCTGCGGTCGCATCCGACGCCTGGGGGCAGGCAGGGGGAGCTTATGCTGCGGATCTTGAACTACCAACGCTACTCGCGGCGCGTGCGTCGCACCGCCAACCAGCTGTTCGACGCGGTCGCGATCATCGCGTCGCTCGCCATCGCGCTGCTGCTGCGAATGAGCGGTGCCGTTCCCGCCACCATGTGGGAGGGGTTGGCCTGGAGCGCGCCGGTGTTCATCGGGGTAGGGTTCCTGGTGTTCAACGCCACCGGCATCTACCGTCGCGTCTGGCGCCTCGCCTCGCTGCCCGACGCGCTGCTGCTGATGGGTGCCGCCGCGCTCGCCGTCGCGCTGTCGGTCGGTCTGCTCTCGGTTTCGGGCCATGCTTATTGGCTTCCGCTGTCGGTGCCGGTGATCCACTGGTTCGTCCTCTCCGCGACGATGACGGCCGCGCGGCTGTGGCGCCGCGTCGCCAGCGAGCTGCCGCGTCGCGCCCGCGCCGCCTCGGCCGCACCGCGCGGCGCCGCGACGATCGTCAGCCAGCAGCGCGCGTTGCTCGTCGGACGGCCCGAAGACGTCGAGGTGCTGCTGCGCCAGATCGAGCAGGAGGAAAGCCCCGCCTATCTGCCCGTCGGCATTCTCGACCTCGACAGCCATGACGCCACGCTGCGGCTGCGCGGCGTGCCGATCCTCGGCATGGTCGACGCGATCGACCATGCGGTCGACACGCTCACCGCACGCGATGAGCGCCCCAGTGTCGTGATCATCGCAGAAGGGCGCAACGGCAGCGGTGGGCTACCCGGCGCGCGTCGCGTCCAGCTCGTCAACGCGGCGCAGGCGCTCCACCTGTCGGTGCGCAGCGCGACGCCCGACGCCAGCGTGCGCCAGTCGCTTGACGCCGAGTCGATCGACCTCGCCGACCTGCTGGAGCGCCCCGCCACCGACCTTGACGCCACGGTCGCGGCGCGCGCGATCGAGGGCAAGCGCGTGCTGGTCACCGGCGCGGGCGGCACGATCGGCCGCGAGCTCACTCGCCAGATCGCTGCGATGAAGCCCTCCGACATCGTGCTGGTCGACTGCGGCGAGTATAATCTCTATCTCGTCGAGATGGAGCTGCGGGAGAACTACCCGCAGGTGCCGTGCACCGCGGTGCTCTGCTCGATCCGCCAGCGCCAGCACGTCATGGCGGTGTTCGAGCAGTACATGCCCGATTACGTCTTCCACGCCGCCGCGCTCAAGCACGTGCCGTTGGTCGAGCTGAACGTCTGCGCCGGGATCATGACCAACGTGATCGGCACGCGCAACGTCGCCGACGCGGCACTGCGCTTCGGCGCGCGCGCCTTCGTCCAGGTATCGACCGACAAGGCGGTCAATCCCGTCAGCGTGATGGGCGCGACCAAGCGGCTCGGTGAATTGTACGTCCAGGCGATGGACCTGCAGGGCGCCGGTCGCCCCGACAGCCCGCGCTTCATGACGGTGCGGTTCGGCAACGTGCTGGGCTCGAGCGGATCGCTGATCCCGCTGTTCCAGCGCCAGCTGGCGCGCCGCGCGCCGCTGACCGTCACTCATCCCGAGATCACCCGCTTTTTCATGACCGTCCACGAGGCGGTGCAGCTCGTGCTGCACAGCACCGCGCGCACGATGGAGCGCAACGTGCAGCGCGGGCGGATCGTGGTGCTCGACATGGGCGAGCCGATCCGCATCCTCGACATCGCGCGTCGGATGATCAAGCTGGCCGGGCTGGTGCCCGACCGCGACGTGCCGATCCACATCGTCGGGCTGCGGCCGGGCGAGAAGCTGTACGAGGAGCTGTTCGACGCGCGCGAGCAGCGGCTGCCGTCGGCGATCGAGGGCGTGTTCGAGGCCGAGCCGATCCCGGTTCCCCTGCCCGCGCTCCAGGCGCAGTTCACGCGATTGGCCGAGGCGGTCGGCGAACATGATCAGGACCTCGCGCGCGCCCTGCTGTTCGAGCTGCTCGACCCCGAGCGGATCGTCGCCGCCAAGGCCGCGGACGAGCATGCCGGCGCGGTGGTGCGCTCGCTCCACGGGAACCGCGAGGGGGCGGCGGCATGAGCGTCGGACTTCATCAAGCCGCGGCATCGGCCGCGCTGCTCCCCGCGGCGCCCGCCGTGCTACTCCACGCCGTCCCCGCGCCGATCGCGAGCCGCTGGCCACGCTACGAGGCCGACGAGATCGCCGCGGTCGAGGTGGTGCTGCGCTCGGGCAGGGTCAACGCGCTCCACCACGGTACGCTCAACGCACGGCTGCAGGACGGCTTCGCGGCGCTCTGCGCCATGCCGCACGCGATCGCTGTGGCCAATGGCACGCTCGCGCTGGAACTGGCGCTCTACGCGCTGAAGGTCGGCAGGGGCGATGAGGTGATCGTGCCCGCGCGCAGCTTCGTCGCCTCGGCGAGCTGCGTCGTCACAAGCGGCGCCACCCCGGTATTCGCCGACGTCGATCCCGAGACGCAGGCGCTCTCCGCCGAGACGATCGCGGCGCAGCTCACGCGGCGCACCAAGGCGATCATCGTCGTCCATCTCGGCGGGCGCCCGGCGGACATGGCGCCGATCGTCGCGCTGGCGCGCGCGCACGGGCTCCTGCTGATCGAGGACTGTGCCCAGGCGCACGGCGCGACGATCGACGGCCAGGCGGTCGG
Source organism: Sphingomonas phyllosphaerae (assembly GCF_029623345.1). GTDB lineage: Bacteria > Pseudomonadota > Alphaproteobacteria > Sphingomonadales > Sphingomonadaceae > Sphingomonas > Sphingomonas phyllosphaerae_C. The sequence goes on along the minus strand of NZ_JAPYKH010000003.1, from coordinate 110,036 downwards.
CGGCTTCGGCGACGCCGCGGCTTTCTCCTTCTGCACCGACAAGATCATGTCGACCGGCGGCGAGGGCGGGCTGCTGCTGCTGCGCGATGAGGCGGCATGGCGTCGTGCCTGGTCGATGAAGGACCATGGCAAGGACGTGCGCGACCTCGGCGGCGGGGGTGGCAACACCGGCTTCCGCTGGCTCCACCACGAGGTCGGCAGCAATTATCGTCTCACCGAGATGCAGGCGGCGATCGGCGTCGCACAGCTGGCCAAGCTGCCGGCGTGGCTTGACGCGCGCCGGCGCAACGCCGCGGCGATCCTCGCCCCGCTCCGTGGGCTCGACGCCGTCCGACTGGTGGAACCGCCGGCCGAGGTGGGCCACGCCTACTATAAGTTCTATGCCTTCGTCCGGCCCGAGACGCTCGCGCCGGGCTGGACGCGCGATCGGATCGTCGCCGAGGCGATCGCGCGCGGCGTGCCCTGCCTCACCGGCAGCTGCCCCGAGATCTATCGCGAGCGCGCCTTCGTCGAGCGCGGGCTCGGCCGCGACACGCCGTTGCCCGTGGCGAAGCTGCTCGGCGAGACCAGCCTGATGCTGCCGGTCGACCCGACGCTCGACGAGGAGGAATGCCGCTACATGGGCGAGACGGTGCGCGCGATCGCGCTCGAGGCCACGGGACGGACGCATGGTTGAGGGTCTGCCCAGCTTCCTGGTCATCGGCGCGGTCAAGGCCGCGACGACCTGGATCTCGCACCAGCTGCGCTGCCATCCGGAGCTATGGCTGCCCGACGCCGAGCCGCACTTCTTCAGTGACGACTACGAGCGCGGGCTCGACCACTATCGCTCGCTGTTTGCGCCCGCCCCGGCGGGGCGGCGCATCGGCGAGAAATCGGCCGACTATCTCGCGCATCCCGCGGCCGCCGCGCGCATCGCGGCGGTGCTGCCCGGCGTGCCGATGGTGGTGCAGCTGCGCGACCCGGTCGAGCGCGCCTATTCGGACTATTGCATGCTCTTCCGGCATGGTCGCGTCGTCGGCGACCCGCGCCGCTACTTGGAGAAGCTTGATCCGGCCGGCGCGCGCTTCCTCGCCGGCGGGCTCTACGCCCAGCATCTCGCCCGATTCCACGCGCATCACGCGCGCGATCGGATCGCGGTGTTCCTCTACGAGGACGTGATCGAGCAGCCCGAGCATGTCATCACGCGCGTGTGTGAGCATATCGGCGTGGCGCCGCATATCGAGCCCGCCGCGGTGGCGAGCCGCCGCAACGACGGCGCCGCGGCGATGCTGCCGCTGCCCGTCCGCCGCGTGCTGCGCCCGATGCGACCGCTGCTCGACCCGCTGCGGCGCAACCCGCTGCTGGCGCGGCTGCGCGGCACGATGGCGCGACCGGTACGCTACCCGCCGCTGACCGTGGAATTGCGCGCGCTGCTGCGCGACTATTATCGCGAGGATGTGTTACGCCTGGAGGCGATGATCGGGCGCGACCTGTCGCGCTGGCGCATGGGCGCCGCGGCGGGGGCCAATGACGATCGAGTGACGGCGGCGTCCTGACCGGACGAACGGCCGAGTAATGCGTGAGGGGGGATGGATGATGCGGACGTGGCTGGGGCTGGCGGCGGCGGGGCTGTCGCTGGCGGGATGTGCGAGCGAGTATCGTGGGCTGGCGCCGCTGCCCGAGGTGGCGGCGAGCGACTATCGGCTCGGTCCAGGCGACGAGCTGCGCGTCAGCGTCTTCGGGCTCGACGCGGTCAACAACACCTATATCGTCAGCGACTCGGGCGCGATCGCGCTGCCGCTGCTCGAGCCGATCGCAGTGAGCGGCGAGACGGTGCGCGAGGCCGAGCGCGCCATCGCCGCGGAGATCAGCCGGCGCCAGCTCGTCAACCAGCCGCGCGTCAGCGCACAGGTGCAGAGCTATCGCCCCTTCTTCATCACCGGGCAGGTGCAGAAGCCGGGGCAATACGCCTATGTGCCGGGCATGACGCTGATGACCGCGGTGTCGATCGCGGGCGGCTACACCTTCCGCGCCGACACGAACCGTGCGGTGGTGCGCCGCGGCGGCAGCAAGGGCGTGGCGCAGCCCGACGCGCGCATCCTGCCGGGCGACGTCGTCACCGTGGCCGAGAGCACGCTGTGACGGCGTCGTGCGGGGCGGAAAGGCCGCCGTGTCGCTGAAGCTGCTGCGCTGCGTGCTGCTCACCGCGGGTGGGGTGCTATGCTGCGCCCAGTCGCCCGCCGACCCGCAGCGCTCCACCGCCATCGCCGACCTGCCCCGCCCCGGCTACGAGCCGCGCACGCTGACGCTCGGCGGGATCGTGGTGACGCCGCGGGTCGATCTCGGCGCGACCTACAATGACAATATCTTCGCGACCCGGACCGGCGAGATCGGCGACGTCGTGTTCAACCTCCAGCCCGCGCTGGAGGGCCGGCGCCAGACGACGAGCAGCGACCTGCGGCTCGCCGCCAACGCCAACCTCATCCGGTACGCGCGCTACGACCGCGAGAACGTCACCACCTTCCGCGGACTGGCCGACTGGCGCGGCGACGTCGCGCCGCGTCAGTCGATCCGGGCGCGCGCCTCGTTCGACCGCAGCTACCAGCGGCGCAGCGACCCAGAAGCGGACTTCGGCGCCGGCCGCCGGCCGACCTTGATCGATGTCGCCGAGGCCGGGCTCGACTATCGCTTTACGGGCGCGCGGCTCGGCATGCTCGCGAGCGCGACCGCGACCGACTACAACTTCCTCCCCGCCGCCGACGCCGACCGTGACCTCGCGGTCTACCGCGTCGCGCTGCGCGGCTCCTATGCGGTGAGCGGGCGCACCAGCGTGTATTTGCAGGGCTATGCGGTGCGGCGCGACGCGCGGCTGCGGGTCGATCGCTACGGGATCGACCGCGACGCCTCCACCGCGGGCGCGCTCGCCGGCGTTTCCTTCGACGTCAGCTCGCGCGTGCAGGGTGAGCTCGGGATCGGCGCCTTCCGCTCCGACCCGTCCGACCCGACGCTGCGCGCCTTCTCCGGGCTCGCCGCGAGCGGGCAGCTCACCTGGCAGCCACGCGTCCGCACCGCGATCACGCTGGACGCCTTCCGCGGCGACGTGGCGACTATTCGCGCCGGCGCGATCGGGCGGGTCGATACCCGGCTGAGCCTGGCGCTCGACCAAGAGTTGCGCCACGACGTCCTCGCGCGCGCCGCGGTCGGGATCCGCGACATCGCGTATCGCGGCGCGATCAATCGCGATCAGCGCTTCCGCTTCGCCGAGCTGGAAGGCACCTACCTGCTCAACCGTCACCTAGCCGTGCTGGGCAACGGCAGCTTCACCCGCCGCGACGCCGACCAGCCGATCGAGCGGTTCAGCCGCTGGACCGCGACGCTCGGGCTGCGGCTCACCTACTAACGCGCGCACGCCGAGCAGCGAGTCGATCAGCGCGCGCCACTCGGCGGTGATCACGGCAGGAGCGTAGCGCGCCGACGCCGCCCGCGCCGCGGCCCCGATCCGCTCGCGCAGCGCGGCGTCCGCCACCAAGGTCTCCAGCGCGGCGGCGAGCGCGGCGACGTCGCCGGCGGGGACGAGCAACCCGGTCTCACCGTGCGCGATCATCTCGTCCGGACCAAAGGCGCAGGCGAAGGCCGCCGCGGGGACGCCCGCCGCCATCGCCTCGCCGAGCACGTTGGGCATGCCCTCGTAGCGTGACGACAAGCCGAATACCCCCGCCTGGTCGAGCCAGCCGCCCGGTACCGTGCTGTTGCCCGGGAGCGACGCGCGCTCCCCGAGATCGAGCGCGGCGATGCGCGCCTCGAGCGCCGCCCGTTCAGGTCCCTCGCCCCATATCACCAGCGTCCAGTCGGGATGCGAGGGCGCGAGCCGAGCGAAGGCGTCGATCAGCAGGTCGAAGCCCTTCTGGCGGTCGAGCCGCCCGACGCCGACGATCGCTCTGCCCGGCCGGCGCTCGCGCAGGGGCGCCGCCATCGGATTGGCGATCACGCGCGCGCGGCGCCGCGCGCGCGCGTCGAGCAGGCTGAGGCTCGCGCGCGTCTGCATGACGATCGCGTCGGCGCGCGGCAGCAGCGCCCGCAGCATCATGCCCCAGCCGCGGCTCGCCGGCTGCGCGCGCGGGTTGTTGCGCTCGGACACGATCAGCCGGTGCCGCCGCCCGAGTGAGGCGAGCAGAGACACCACGTTGATCTTCGTGAGGAACGACACGACCACGTCGGGGCGGAGCTCGCCTAGCGTGCCGCGCAGCGCGGCGACGCGGCGCGCGACCAGCAGCGGCCCCGGCGCCGCCCCCGGCGGCAGCCCGAGCCGGACCAGCGGCACGCCGGCGGGGAATGGATGGAACACCGGGTCGGCGGGGCGGTCGAAGCTCACCACCGTCACCTCGTCGCCGCCACGCACCATCGCCGCCGCGATCAGGCTGACGACGCGCTCGGCCCCGCCGGCGCCCAGCCCGGCGAGCACGAAGACGATCGAACGCGGCTCAGATGATGTGGAAATCGGTCGCTCCCAGCACTGGCCTGGTCGACAGCAAAGCGATCTGCACCATCGCCGCTCCGCCGGCGCCATCAGCGTCATAGTAGAGCGCGCCGGTGGTCTGGTTGTAGACGAGATGCTGGTCGGCGGTGGTCGCGGCGCCACCGATCGCCAGCTCGGACGCGGCGATCGCGCCGGTGCGCCCGGCGAAGGCGGTGAAGACCGCGCCCGCGAGCACCAGCTTGTCCTCGCCCGCCACGAAGTCCTTGACCGTGTCGCGCTCGCTCGCGGCCCCGAGATAGTCGAACACGAAGCGGTCCGCGCCCGCGCCACCGATCAGCTCGTCGCTTCCCGCGCCGCCGACCAGCGTGTCCGCCCCCGCCCCGCCCTGGAGATAGTCGCCGCCGGCCTCGCCGTAGAGCGTGTCGTTGCCCTCCATGCCGATCAGCAGGTCGCCGCCCAGCCCGCCGCGGATGAGGTTGTCGCCCGCATTGCCGGTCATCGTGTTGGCGAAGTCGTTGCCGGTGGCGCCGAGGTTGGCGCTGCCCAGCATGGTGAGCTGCTCGACATTGGCCTCCAGCGTGAAGTCCACGCTGGTGTAGACCAGGTCGGTACCCTCACCATAATATTCGATCACGCGATCGCCCACGTCATCGACGTAGAAGGTGTCGGATCCGATCCCGCCGTACAGCAGGTCGGCGCCGCCGGCGCCGTCCAATATGTCGTTGTTGGCGTCGCCGTACAGCACGTCGGAGCTGGCGTTGCCGGTCAGCACGTCGTTGCCGCCGAGCCCGTGCATGGTCCACAGGTCGTTGGTCGGCGCGACGAAGGTGTTGGCGCTGTTGCTGCCGGTATAGCTCTTCGGCTCGGGCAGATTGTTGAGCGAGATCGTGAAGCTGGCGTCGAAGGTCGCGCCGGCCCCGTCGGTGACTCGCGCCTGGATCAGGTGCGAGGTGGCGGTCTCATAGTCGAGCAGCGCGCCGTTCGCGACCGTCACCGCGCCGGTCGTCGCGTCGACCGCGAAGCGCCCGCCGGCGTCGTCGAGCAGGCGGTAGCGCAGCGTCTCGTCGTGATCGACGTCATAGCCGCTGAGCGTGCCGACGATCGTCCCCGCCGCGGCATTCTCGTCGACGCGGGCGCGATCCAGCGTCAGCGCCGAGGGCGCGTCGTTGGCGCCGACGAAGGTGAGCGTGACCGAGGCGGTGGCGGTCGCCCCCGCGCGATCGGCGACGGTATAGTCGAAGTGATCCACCACCGTCTCGCCCGCGCGCAGCGCCTGATAGCTTGCCGGGGTCGCCACCTGGATCGTCGTGCCCGCGAGCGTCAGCGCCAGCCCGTTGGCGGTGGTGCCCGCGAGCGCGGCGAGGCGCAGCGTGTCGCCGGGATCGATGTCGCGGTCGTTGGCGAGCAGCGCGGCCGCGGCGATGCTCGTCGCGCCCTCGTCGATCGAGAGCTGGTCCGCCGCTGCCACCGGCGCGTCGTTGACGTTGGCGACCTGGACGTTGACCCGCCCGATCGCGGACTCACCCGCACTGTCGGCGATCGTGTAGGTCAGCAGCGCGGTGCCGGCGAAGTTGGCCAGCGGCGTGAAGACGACGTTGCCGTCGGCGTTGATCGCGGCGGTGCCGCCCGACAGCGCCGCCACCCCGGTCAGCGCGAAGGGCGCGCCGTTGGAATCGGTGTCGTTCGCCAGCAGCGCGGCGGCGGCGATGACCGTGGTCTGGTCCTCGGTGGCAGCGACCGTGTCGGCGCGCGCGATCAGCACCGGCGGCGTGCCCTGCGAGGCGAGCGGGTCGAACAGCCGGTACTTGACGCCGGTCGCCTGATCGTCGCCGCCCTGACCGCCGTAATCGGTCCAGCTCACCAGGAACCCGCCGTCGCCGGTGCCGGTGATCGCCGGATCGACCTGGCTGCCGAGCGTCTGATGATTGACCAGGAACTCGCCACCCACCGCGGAGCCGTCGCCGGCGAACACCTGTGCCTTGATCCCGGCGGTGCCGCCCTCGGCGCCGACGCCGCTGTAATCCGCCCAGCTGATCGCGAAATTGCCGCCGGCGAGCGCGGTGATGGTCGGCGCGAGCTGACCCGCGAGCGTCGTCGTGTTGGCCAGCGTCTCGCCGCCGATTCGACCGCCGGCGGCGTCGTACAGCTGAAAGCGGATGCCGAAATAATCGGCGTCGCCCCCGCGCGAGCTGTTGTCCGCCCAGGCGATCGCGAAGCCGCCGGTCGACAGCGCCGCCACCACGGGTGCCTGCTGCGAGCCCGCGGTCTCGGTGTTGACCAGGAACTCGCCGCCGATCTTGCCGCCGTCGCTGCCGAACAGCTGCGCCTTCACCGCATCCTTGCTGGCGTCGCCGCCCTGCAGGCTGCCGTCGCGCCACGTCACGACGAAGCCGCCACCCTGCAACCCGGTCACCGCCGACGAGTCCTGCGCGCCGTTGGTGGCGGTGTTGACGAGCAGCTCGCCGCCGACATGATTGCCCGCGGCATCGTACACCTGCGCCTTGACGCTGGTGGCGCTGGCGTCGCCGCCCTGCAGGCTCGCGTCCGTCCAGGACACGACAAAGCCGCCGTTGGCCAGCGCGGCGATCACCGGCGCCTTCTGCGCGTTGAGCGTGGCAGTGTTGACGAGCAGCTCGCCGCCGACCGCCGCGCCGCTCGCGTCGAACAGCTGCGCCTTGACCGAGCTGGCCGAGCCGTCGCTGCCGGCGTTGGCGTCGCTCCAGGTCACCGCGAAGCCGCCCGAGGCGAGCGCGGTCACCGCGGGCGCGTCCTGTGCGTTCAGCGTCTGGGCGTTGACGCGGAACTCGCCGCCGATCTTGCTGCCGTCCGCCGCGATCAGCTGCGCCTTGATCCCGAACGAGCTCGTGTCGCCCCCGACGCCGCTGCCATCGGTCCAGACGATCACCGAGCGGCCGTCGGCCAGGGTCGCCACCGCGGGGGCGAGCTGGCTCGCGGCAATATTGGTGTTGGCCAGCACCTCGGGCGCGCCGGAGTAGCGATATTCGTTGACCGCGTCGGTCAGCCCGAAGGTAAAGGTCTTGTCGAAGGTGTCGCCGAACGTGTCCGTGGCGCGCACCGTGATCGAGACGATTGGGTTGGTCTCATAGTCGAGTGCGAGGCTGTCCTCGACGATCAGCTTGTTGCCCTCGATCGCGAAGGCGCCGCCGGTCGAATCGTCCACCAGGCGATAGCTGTAGCTCGCGTTGAGCGCGCCCACGCCCGAGAAGACCGCGACGATGCTGTTCTCCACCTCGGTCTCGGAGAGCGCGTTGCGCGACACCTCGATGTCGGTGATCGCCGGCGTCGTCGGCGCGAACAGCCGCGCCTTGATCCCGCCGTCGACGTCCCCCGAGGCGGTGCTGTAGTCGGTCCAGCCGACCAGCAGCGCGCCCGAGGCGAGCACCGTCACCGCGGGCATCTCCTGGTTGCCGCTCACCACCTCGTTCGCCTGGAACTCGCCGCCCAGTTTCTGCCCGAGCGAGTCGAACAGCTGGGTCTTGATGCCGAAGCCGCTGGCGTCCGCGGCGATGTTGCTGTTGTCGCGCCAGCTCACCGCGAAGCCGCCGTCCGCGGTCGCCGCGATGCTCGGCTGGTCCTGCGCGTTGAAGGTGGTGGTGTTGACGCGGAACTCGCCCCCCGTCTTCGCCCCGGCGGCGTCGTAGATCTGGCCGCGCAGCCCCGAGGCGCTGGTGTCGTCCAGTCCGCTGCTGTCGCGCCACACGATCGCGAAGCCGCCGCCGGCGAGCGCGGTGATCACCGGCTGGTCCTGCGCGCCCAAGGTCGTGCTGTTGACGAGCAACTCGCCGCCCAGCTTCGCGCCGCTGCTGGAGAAAAGCTGCGCCTTGATCGAAGTGCCGCTCGCGTCGCCGCCCAGCCCGCTATAGTCGATCCAGGTCGACACGAACCCGCCCGAGGCCAGCCCGGCGAGCGCCGGTGCGACCTGGCTGCCCGTGATGGTGCTGTTGACCAGGAACTCGCCGCCGATCTTGGCCCCGTTGGCGGAGAACAGCTGCGCGCGCACGCCGCTGCCCTTGGCGTCGGGCGCGGTCGCGCTGGCATCGACCCAGCTGACGATGAAAGCCCCGCCCGCCAGCGCGGTGATCGTCGAGTCCGATTGGCCCGCGACCGTGGTGGTGTTGACGAGGAACTCGCCTCCGACGCGCGCGCCCGCGGTGTCGTAGATCTGCGCCTTGACCGAACCGCGGTCGGCGTCACCGCCGAGCCCGCTGGCGTCGCTCCACGTCACCACGAACCCGCCGGTCTTAAGCGCGGTGACGCTGGCGCGGTCCTGGTTGTTGCCGGTAGCGCTGTTGATGAGGAACTCGGCCCCGACCGCGACCCCGGCCGAGTCGAAGCGCTGCGCCTTGACGCTGGTACCCGACGAGTCGCCGCCGGTGCCGCTCAGGTCGGTCCAGATCGCGACGAAGCCGCCGTCCGCCAGCGCGGCGAAGGACAGGTCGGTCTGCACCCCGGTCCAAGTCGAGTTGACACGAAATTCGCTGCCTGCGCTCGTGAACGCGCCGTTCGCCATACGCCCCTCCCCCGAAAAGCGCCGTCCGCCCCCAGCATGACCGCTGACGAGAGATTAGGTCCGAAGCGGTATCGCGGTAAGTGGGGTATCGGGGCGTCTGATGGCTCCGAAGGAGTAGTCCGCCTAGCGGACCGTCACCAGCGCCGAGTCGATCGCGTCACCGCCGTACCGGCCGATACAGTCGATCTCATAAATGCGCGTCGCCTTGACCCTCACGACGCGCGCGCCCGTCCCGCCCGCGCCGGCGCCGTCGAGCTTGCACGAGCGGATGTTCTCGCCGCTCCACCGCAGCGTCACCGCGCCGCCGGTCGCCAGCTGCGCCGGGTCGGCGCTGAGGGCGATCGAGGGCAGCGGCCCCGGGTCCGCGATCGCGCGACCACAGGCCGGCCGCGGCACCAGCGACGGCTGCACCGCCACCGTCGAACGGTCTCCCGCGAGGTCGGAGAGATAGGCCTCCAATTTTGTATAGCCGTCGCCGCCGAACATGTTGCGATCATTCGGGTCGGTCGGTGAAAGGCCGTGCGCGATCTCCCAATCGTCCGCGATGCCGTCGCCATCGCGGTCCGCGGGCGCGGCCCCGCCGGTGAGCGCCGGCCAACCACCGACCTGCGCCGGGTCGTCGAGCACCGCGCCGCGGCACGTCACCAGCCCGGCGACGACGCGCGCGTCGGCGGAGTCGCGGCGCGGTCGCGTCGCCCCCACCCCGGCAGCGACGCGGCGGTAGGCCGTGCCGGCGTCGTCGATCTCGCCCGCGCTCATCGATAGCGTGCCGATCGGCACGGCCGACACATAGCGCCAGTCGCCGGGCTCGAGCACCAGCCGCTCGTCGCCGCGATCCTCCGGCCGGTGGATGTCGAGGTTGCTGCGCAGGTGGAGACGGAAGCGCGCCGGATAGTCGCGGAAGTAGTTGAACAGGTAGAGCTGCGTCGTCGCCTCGGACGAGGGGCCCATGATCGCGCTGTTGCCGATCGCGTTGACGTCAAGGTCGCCGAAGCGCGTGTACAGCTCGGCGTTGTAGCTCACCGAGTTGAAGATCACGTTGTCGATCATGTCGAACTGCCCGCGCAGGTTAACCAGCGGGTTGCGGCGGACGTTGCTGGCGATGAGATTGTGGTGGAACGTCACGGCGTGCGCGCCATAGCCGAAATAGGTGCCGCGGCTGTGCGGTCCGCGGTTGGCGCGGTTGAGCCCCTCGGCCAGGATCGACCATTGCACCGTCACGTTGCGGGTCTGCCCGCACCGTCCGGTCTCATGTCCGGCGCCGACGATGTTGATCCCTTCGTCGGTCGGCCAGGAGGTCGAGAGGTGATCCAGGATCACGTCGTGCGCGCCACCGCTGATCTGGATCGTGTCGACATTGTCAGACGCGCGCGGCGAGGCGCCGGGGCGCAGGCGGAAGTGACGCAGCACCACGTCGTGCGTGCGCACCAGCATGGGCGCGTTGGCCGAGGCGCCGTTGCGCAGCGCGATGCCGCCCGGCGAGGTCTGGCCGGCGATGGTGAGGAACGGCTGGGTCACCTTGATCCAGTCGCGCAGCACGATCGTACCGCTGACGCGGAAGACGCAGGTGCGCGCGCCGCTGGCCTCGGCGCAGTCCCGCAGCGAGCCCGGCCCCGAGTCGGCGAGCGTCGTCACCGCGATCACGCGCCCGCCGCGCCCGCCGCGCGCGTTTCGGCCGAAGCCCTGCGCGCCGGGAAAGGCAGGAAGCGCGTGCGGCGCATCACTGGTGTCACAATCGACCGGGAAGCTCTCCTCCGCCGCCGCGGGCACCGCGACCCCGCCCTCGATCGCGGGGAGCAGCAGCGCGCCGAGCAGCAGCAGCGCCGCGACCAGCAGGACTCGCATCCGCGTCATCTCACGCCTCGGCGCGGCGCGAGGCCAGCGCCGCCACCGCGCGCGGTATTCGCCGCACCGCGCCGCCGTGCGCCATCGCCAGCGACAGGATCACCGGCACCGACCAGAGCCGCGCGTACATGTGCGGGCTGGCGGCCGAGAAGATCAGGAAGGTCACCAGCACCGCCAGCACCAGCCCGGCGACGTCGCGCTCGCGCCGCAATGTCGACAATGCCACCATCACCAGCACCACCAGCATGCCGAGCCAGCCGAGCAGCGCGACCAGCCCGCCCTCGACCCACACCAGCAGGTACATATTGTGTACCGGCGCCTTCAGCTTGCTGATCACGCGATGCTGGTCGACGCCGACGCCGCTGAAGGGATGCTGCTCGATCATCGACCAGGCGTCGTCGATCAGCGCGACGCGGCCGGTGAAGGTGCCGGCCTCACTGATATCACCGTTCTCGATCGCGCCGGCGACGCGCTTGTTGAAGGTCTCGGGCAGCATCAACCCGGTCTGGCTCACCACCAGCGCGGCGGCGAACAGTCCGCCGACGACCCAGCGCGGCAGCCGGATGCCCGCGATCACGCCGAAGATCGCCAGCCCGATCGCCGCGCTGGAGAAAGCGGTGAAGGAGGCGGTCAGCAGCAGCGACACCAGCAGCACCGCAAAGGCGACCAGCATCGCCGCGGTGCGCAGCCGCCCGGCACGCCACAGGAAGAGGACGAAGGGCAAGGTCATCGCGATCGCGGCGCCGTTCCAATTGGCGTCGGTGGCGAACACGCCGAGCCGGCGGTTGCCCGAGAGAAAGTCGAGCCCCAACACCTTGCGCGCGACCTCGAACGAGGCCTGGAACGAGACGTAGATGAGGATGCCGAACGCCTCCATCGCCACCATCCCCGCCACCAGCGCGCGCGCCAGCGTGGTGGCGTAGGCGCGGCCATGTCCGGCGATCGCGAAGGGCAGCACCACCCAGGCGAAGGCATATTGCATCGCCACGATCAGCCAGCGCGACGGGTCGCGTGCGCCCAGCGAGGCGACCAGCAGCCCCGCCATCATCACCGTGAACGACATCAGCCACGCCGGCTGCAGCGCGCCGAACGGCTGCAGCGGCAGGCGGTGGCGCGAGGCGAGCAGGCCGAGGCCGAGCAGGAACAGCAGGTCGCTCAGCGTGAACATGATGTCGAGCGAGGGCCGCCACGACAGGTAGGAGGACAGCGCCACCGCCAGGATGATCGGCCGCGGCACCTCGGCGCCGGTCGCGGCCCGCGGCCGCGGCATCGGAAGCGCGACGGCGGTCACGCGCGCTGCGCCGTCATGGTGGCGTCGGTCGCGGGGTCACCGCGCGCGATCCGGTCGGCGCGGTAGATGCGCTGGCGGAAGAAGCGCTCGTAGGGCCAGCGCTCGAGCCAGAGATGGACGACATGGCTCGCCACCAGCGACCCGACCGCGACCAACAGCGCGAAGGGCAGCATCGAGTGGAGCAGGTCGTCGGTGAACAGACCATGGCGAACGAACAGCTTGCGCAGCGCGAGATAGATGTAAGGATGGACCAGGTACAGGCTGTAGCTGATCGTGCCGAGATAGGCGAAGACGCGGTTGCCGAGCAGCCGCTCGGTCCAGCTCCCCGGCGCCACCGCGCAGTAGAAATAGGTGGCGGTCGACAGGATCAGCGGCACCACGACGGGGTCGCGGAAATCGCGCCACCAATATTCGTAATGCGCGCGGCTCGCCAGCGCGGTCATGCCGGCGAAGGCGAGCAGCTCGACCCAGCCAGTCGCGCGACTGCCGTCGGGATAGCGCCAGCGCAGCAGCCGGATCGCGACACCGGCAACGAAGTAAAGCGCGATCGGAAAGGCCAGCACGAAGGCCAGCGCCGCCGCGATCGCCAGTGTCCCCGTCAGCCGGTCGCGCCGTTTCACCGCCAAGGTCACCACCGCGCAGGTGAGCGCGTAGAACATCACCTCGTAGCTCAGGCTCCACGCGTTGGGGGTGAGCTGGTCGGTGCCGGTGAAGAGGTTGGTGAAGGTGAAGCCCGAGACGACCGCCAGCGGCGTGTTGATCTTGGGATAGGCGTCGGTCACCGCGTTGAGCGCGACGAACAGCACGGACAGTATTGCAAAGAGCGGGTACAACCGCAGCCCGCGCCGCAGCGCGAACTCGCCGGGGGCGTAGCGCAGCGCGCTCGGCAGGATGACGAAGCCACTGATGACGAAGAACAGCATCACCCCGAAGGTCGCGAGATGCCAGGGCGCGCGGGTGAGCGCGACATAGGCCGCATTGTCGGCATAGACGTGGCGCGCCGGGCCGCCGATGATATGCGCGAACACCACCATCGCCGAGGCCAGCCCGCGCAGCCCGTGCGCGGCGACGACATGCTCGCCGCGTGCTCCTTTACCCACCACCGACGCCGACTTCACGCGCGCGCTCCTAGCTGACACCGCGGCGCGGCGCGGCGAGCGACACCGTCGGGGCGTCGTGCGCGCGCGCGGGCTGCGAGCGGAAATGATGATAGGCGTCGAACAGGATGTCGGCGTCGCGCCGGCTCGGGGACCAGTCGAGCGCCGCGCGGGTCGCCTCGGTGTCGAGCACATAGTCCGCGTCGGCGATCGCGAACTGCTCGGGGTAGAGCAGCGGGACGCCGACCCGATCCATTGTCGCCAGCGTGCGCTGCACCAGCCTCGCCGGCGTCGGCAGCACGACGGAGCGCGAACCCGCGCGCGCGATCAGCGAGCGCAGCAGCTCGCGCACCGTCGGCGGCCCGCTCGAGCCGAGGTTGAACGGCCCGGGCGGCAACCCGCGGTCGGCGGCGCGGATCAGGGCGATGACGCAATCCTCCACCGCGATCATCTGGTAGCGGTTGCGCCCGCTCCCGATCATCGGCACCGGCAGCCCCAGCGCGATCAGCCGGAACAGCTTGGCGAGGATGCCGAGCCGCCCCGCCCCAGCGATCAGGCGCGGGCGGAAGACGGTGGCGCGCAGCCCGAACTCGTCCGCCGCGGCGGCGATCAGCCGCTCAGCCCCCACCTTGCTGCGGCCATAGGGCCCGATCGGCACCTGCTGGTGCGTCGGCGACACCGGCGTATGGACCGGCACGCCATAGGTCATGTCGGTCGAGACGAAGAGCAGCTGGCGCGTTCCGGCCGCGCGCATCGCCGCCAGCAGCGCGCGCGTGCCCTCGACGTTCACCGCGGCGAACCAGCCGTCGCGATCACGCCGCGGTACCGCGCCGTGGAACTGGCGCGCCGCGAGATGGTGCACGACGTCGTCGCGGCCGAGCCGGAGCCGCGCAAGGTCGGCGGCACTGGCGACGTCGCCGAGCACCACCTCGTCGATCGCGGTACGCGGCGCGACCTGGTCGAATACCGTGACCCGCTCGCCCCGCGCCGCGAGTGCGGCGACGAGCCGCTCGCCGAGGAAGCCCGCGCCGCCGGTGATGACGTGGCGGCGGGTCACGCCGTCTTCCCCACGACGAGCACGCCGAGGCAGATCAGCGCGATCCCGGCCGCCCGCGCCGGCCCGACGGTCTCGCTCAGAAAGAGCACGCCCAGCACCGCGGCGAGAACATAGCCCATCGACAGCATCGGATAGGCGACGCTCACCTGGGTCCGGCTCAGCACCACCAGCCACAGGCCGATGCTGGCGACGTAGCAGGCCATGCCTGCCCACAGCCACGGATTGCCGACCAGGCTGGTACCGAGCGCGATCGGCTCGGAGAGAGCGGGGAGCGCGCGGAAGGTCATCGCCTTGCGCAGCGCGACCTGGGCGAGCGCATTGAGCGAGACGCTGACGACGATGAGAGCGAACAGCGCCAGCGTCACGCCACTCGTCCCCCCACCGCGGCGAGCCACAGCCCCGCCACCGCGCCGGCGTGCCACCAGCTCACCTGGTCGCGCAGCGCGAAAATTACCGGGTCGTCGTCGAGCACGCCGCGGTGCGCCAGCAGCCACACGCGCATGACCCAGAGGCAGAGCACCGCCGGGATCACGTACAGCGCGCCATCGAGCACGTAGAGCCCGCTCGGCATCGCGTCGACCGACATGTACATCACCATCACCAGCACCGAGACGATCCCCGCGGCGACGCCGAGCGCGAGCGTCAGCGGCTCGTCGCCCGGGAGATAGCCGCGGCCGTGCACCGGCCTGCCGCTGCGCGCCGCCTGGACCAGCTCGGCCGAGCGCTTGGCCAGCGCGAGCGAAAGGAACAGCGTCGCGGTGAAGGTCGCCAGCCACAGCGACACCGGGTGACCGATCACCACCATGCCGGCGACGACCCGTAGCGTGAACAGCGCGGCGATCGCGCCGACGTCGACGAGCGGCTCGCGCTTGAGCCGGAAGGAATAGAGTAAGGTCAGCACGGCATAGCAGGACAGCGTCGCCCCGAAGGCGGGCGCGAGCAGCCAGCCGCCGATCAGCCCGGCGCCCAGCAGCCCCGCCGCGAGCGGCACCGCGGTGGCGAGCGGGATCAGGCCGGCGGCGAGCGCCCGGTACCGCTTGCTCGGGTGGCGACGATCCGCCGAAAGATCGGCGAGGTCGTTGATCAGATAGGTTGCCGACGCCACCACGCCGAATAGCACGAAAGCCGCGAGCGCCTCGAGCAGCAGCGCGGGCGCGAGGAACTCGTGGCTCAGCACGATCGGCGCGAGCACCAGCAGGTTCTTGCTCCACTGGTGGAGCCGAAGCGCCTTCACCCAGTCGCGCGCGCGGACGGCGCGGCGCGGCAGCAGCTCGGGTAGGATCCGTTCATGCGCGAGCCGCCTCGCCACCCCGCGCCGATCCCCCGCCAACAGCGCGGTCTCGGCGCAGCGCCACACGGGCACGTCGGCGAGGCTGTCGCCGACATAGTCGAAGCCGCCGGGAAAGCGCCGCGCAAGCGCCTCGGCCTTGGCTTCTGCCTTGAGGTTGGCCGTGCCGTCGCTGCCGGTCGCGCTGTCGAACAGCCCGGTCGCGGCCGCGACGCCGTCCGCGATGAGCTGGTCGGCCGCGGTGACGAGATGGACCTCGCCGCCGGACGCGCGCCGACGCGCGATCACCGCGACCACCGCCGGATCGAGCGGCAGCGCCTCGCAGTCGAGCCCGGCGTGGAGCATCGCGGCACGCTTGAAGGCGGCGCGGCCCTGCCCCAGCGCGCCCACCACCGCCGGCATCCGCCCGGGATAGCGGAAGGCGAGCGTGACCAGGCACTCGTGCAGCGTGTCGGTTCGCACCAGGCTGTGGTCGAGATCGACGACGAGCGGGCGGGATCGTGCCGGGGCGTCGCCCCGCACCTCCGCCATCGCCAGAGTCGTCCCGTCGTCCATCGGCTGCCCCCAACCCTTCGTCCCCGCCGCGAGGATGCGAGATCGCGCCGGCGAAGTCGCACGGTCAGGCGGGTAAAGCCCGGCGCAACCGGACTAATGCGATCGACGCCGGCTACCCCCAATGATCGCGCCCCCGCTCCGCCCGCGCGCTTCGTCCCGCGGCGACATCCGATACGATCCCGGCGAACACGGGTCGGGGGTGATGAATGGCGAGTGTGGCTGCGACGGTGGTACCGGCGCGCGCGGGCGGGGCGACGCGATCGCGTGCGCTGCCCGCGGCGATGGTGGCGATCGGGCTGGCGTTGGTCGGGCTGTTCGGCCGGCTGATGACCTATCCGCTGCGCCACGACGAGCAGATGTACCTGCCGGTCGCCACCATGCTGGCGCGCGGCCGGCTCTACGACGATTACGGCTTCAACAACCTGCCCAATCTGCCGCTGCTGATGCACGCGGTGCTGCGCGTGACAGGAGCGGAGCAGGTGCTGCTCGCCGGGCGGCTGACGATCTTCGCCGGCTGGCTGGTGGCGGCGACGGCGATGCTCCTGCTGGTGCGGCGGCTCACCCGCTCCTGGCCGCTCGGGGCGCTGGCCACGCTGCTGCTGCTGACCCATCCGCTGCTGCTCGGCCCGGCGGGGATGCTGGTGACCAACAACTTCCTGCCGCTCGCCGTCGTGCTGATGGCGACCTACCTCATGATCGCCGGCGCCGACCGCGACGTCCCCGCGCCACTGCTGGTGGCAGCGAGCGGGCTGTGCCTCGGGGTCGCCGCGGGCTTCAAGGCCAATTACGTCTTCGCGCTGCCGCCGTTCGCGCTCGCCGCGCTGCTGGCGCCGGCGCGGCTGCCGGCCGCGACGCGGCTACGGCGGGTGACCCTGCCCTTCGTCGCGGGCGGGATCGTCGGCGCGCTGCCGCCGCTGATCTACCTGGCAAGCGACCCCAGCGGCTTCGTCACGCACGTGCTCGGTTATCACAGTGGGCCTCATGTTGCTTACTGGACCGCCAACGCCGACCTCGACGGCGCCAAGATTCTCGACCTGCCGGGCAAGCTCGTGCTCGCCGCCAAGGTATGGCTGATCTCACCCGCCGGACTGATCGCCGCCGCCCTACTGCTCGCGGCGACTTCGGCGTGGCGGCTGCGCGGCTACGGCGCGGCACGGGTGCGCTGGCCGCATCGACTGATCGTCGCGCTGCTGCTGGGGGGAGTACTTGTGTCCTTCGTGCCCAGCCCCGCCTTCCCGCAATATTACGCACCCCCGGTCCCCTTCGCGATCGTGCTGGCGGTGACGCTGGCGGGGCGCATCAAGGGTCGCGCGCGCGCCGCCGCGCTACTGCTGCTGCTCGGCGCGCTGCTGCTGTCGGCGCCGCGGCTGGCGCTCGGCTGGCCCGACGCGGTGCGCAGCGCGCGCTGGACCGGCATCGTGACGCACGACCAGGGGCAGCGCCTCGCCGCCCTGCTCCGCGCCGAACGCCGCGGCAACACGATCGCGACGCTGGCGCCGCT
This sequence comes from Sphingomonas phyllosphaerae, assembly GCF_029623345.1. Classification (GTDB taxonomy): domain Bacteria; phylum Pseudomonadota; class Alphaproteobacteria; order Sphingomonadales; family Sphingomonadaceae; genus Sphingomonas; species Sphingomonas phyllosphaerae_C. Next base: position 92,415 of record NZ_JAPYKH010000003.1, on the reverse strand, counting down.
CTACGCGATCGAGGGCGGGTTGACGGTGCCGGCGGCGCTCGCCACTGGGCCGCTGGTGTACCGGGTCGGCGATTTCGTGCCGCTGCGGCAGCGCCGCCACTACGCTCATTGGGTATCGCCGACCACCATCGACGAGCTACTCGCCGCGTCGCCGCCGGCGGCGGTGCTGGTCGGCTTCGAGGGAAAGCTGGACGGGCCACTCGCGTCGTTCGCGCGGTCGCGCCGGTATCGCCGGGTCGTACTGCCGTGGCTTCACGATCGTTACGGCAGCGGCACGCTCTACCTGGCGCCGACGGCTAGCATTTCGTCGTAGACCGCCATGATCGCGTCGGCGTGCGCCTGCTCCCCGAAGCGCGCGCGCGCGTCGGCCGCGGCGTCGTGTGCGATCCGTGCGGCGAGGGCCGCATCGCCCAGCACGCGCGCGCAGCCGTCGGCGAGCGCGTCGGCGTCCTCGGCCGACACCAACAGTCCGGTGCGCTCGTGTGCGATCGCCTCGACGTTGCCGCCCGAGCGGGTCGCCACCACCGGCGTGCCGACCAGCATCGCCTCCACCAGGGTGCGGCCGAACGGCTCGTCGACCGCGGGGACCATCAGCACGTCACTCGCCGCCAGCCAATAGCCGCCCGGGGTACGATGACCGAGTAGGTGGATCCGGTCGGCCACGCCCGCCGCCGCGGCGCGCGCGCGCACCCGCTCGTCCATGCCGTCGAGCGCTTCGCCGAACATCACGCCGGCGATGTCGAGCTCGGGCCGGCGCGCGTGGAGCGCTGCGATCGCGTCGACGAACAGCAGCGGGCGCTTCCGCTCGATCATCACCCCGGCATAAGCGATGTAATGCGTGCCCCCGCCGCGCGGGATCAGCGCGGCCAGGGCGGCGCGCGCCTCGGCGCGGTCGTGGTGCATGTCATGGTCAAACGGGCTGCGGATGACGCGCGTGCGCGCCGCGGCGGAGTAGCGCCCGGGCTTCGGCGCGGAGAAGGACGAGACCGACACGACGCGGTCTGCGAGCAACGGCGCCACCACACGCAGCCCCATCGCGTCCGGCGCCCCGCGGTGATGCCACAGCAGCCGCGCGCGCGCGAGCTTGGCGGCGAGCCCCCAGGTCGCGTGGCTGCGACCGTCGTTGCTGTGGACGATGCCGATCCCGCGCGCGCGCAGAAAGTCGCGCAGCCGCAGCGAGGTGGCGACCAGGCGCGCCGCCCCCGCGGGGGAGACGGCGCGGCCGTGCACCATCGCGGGTGACAGCGGCGCAGGCTCGGTCGCGATCCCGGCCTCGGCGAAGAAGCGCGCCATCGCGCCGTCGGGATGCTGCAACAGCACCAACGGTGTGTAACGCGCGCGATCGAGGCGACGGATCAACCCGGCGGCGGAGACATGGCTGCCGCCGATCAGGTCACCGACGAACGGGAAACAGACCGTCGTCACTCACTTGTCCCAGGCGGGCAGCGGTGCCTCCAGCGCGAGCCACTCGGCCTCGGCGCCGCCGTTAAAGCGATCGGCGATCTCGAGCCGTGCGCCGTCATCGGACACGCGGAACAGCGTCGCGACGTGGCGCCGCTTGAGCGTCCGCGCCAGCAGCAGCCACGCACCCGGGCCGGCGAGATAGCTCACCGTATGCGCGATGCCGAGGCGCAGCTGCTCGACGCTGAAATAGCCCGGGTGGAGCAGGTTGGCGACGCGCACCAGGTCGAAGCGGCGGTGGTAGGCCGCCGTCGGCGCGAAGATGTCGTTGCACTCGATCGTCACGCGCGGGCGTTCGGCCAACCGTGGGCTGACTAACCGCACCGCGCTGGCGCCGGAGGCGCCCGCCGCGACCAGCCGGCGTGCGCGCCCGCCCAGCGTGGCGTTGAGCGCGCTCCGCACCCCGCGCATCCCGGTGTAGCGATCGGCGCGGCGGAACCAGGGGCGCACCGGCAGGCCGAACAGATCGTGCTGGATCGGCGCGCCGCCGTCGTCGAGTAGCGTCCGGACGCCCGGCAGCACGCGGACGAGATGCCCGCTGACCGACCGGTCGGTTCCCGTCACCCGCGCGTCGATGCCCGCCTCGCGCAGCCGGTCGTAGAGCGCCAGCGTCGTCGTGCCGGAGGAGACACCAATGTCGAGCACCTCGCGAATCGGTCGGGCCGATTGCCGCAGCAGCGCGATGCAGGCGGCGTCGAGATCGGCGAAGCGATCGTGCGCCGTCGTCTTGTACGTGGCATTGCTGGTGCGCAGCTCGTTGAAGAAGCTGTCCTCCTGCGCGGGCCAGATCTCCTTTGGATCGGCCGCGAAGAAGCGCGCTGCGGTCATCGACATGTTTCATCCCCCCGGTCGCCGGGATCCTAGCGCAGCCGTCATCGCGACCGGACGGCGATTCGGGATTACGCCCGCGGGACGCCGCCGCGACCGCCCGCTTGCGCTAGAACAGGTCCGCACGAGGGGGCAGATGTGGCGGGTGAGCGGTTGAGGACGGCGGCGACGTGGGCGCTTACACCGGCGCGGTGGCGCGCGCTGCTGGGCGAACGGCGCGTCCGCGCGGTCGGGCATCTGCTCACCGGCACCGCGGCGACGGTGGGGATCACGCTGATCACGGTCGGGCTGGCGGCGCGCGCGCTCGGCCCGGCCGGCTATGGCGTGCTCGCGCTGGTGCTGACGCTCGGCCAGGCGTGCGAGCGACTGCTCAGCTTCCAATCATGGCAGCCGCTGATCCGCTACGGCGCCGCGCTCGACTCGCCGGAGCATGAAGCGGACTATCGCAGCCTGCTCAAGTTCGGGCTGCTGCTCGACCTGGGCGGCGGCGCGCTCGCCTGGGCGGTGGCGAGCCTGCTGGTGCTGGCGGGACGGCTGCTGTTCCACCTCGACGGCGGCACGGTGCTACTCGCGCTCGCCTATATGGTTTCGCTGCTGTTCAACCTGAACGGCATCAGCACCGCCATCTTCCGCCTGACCGGTCAGTTCCGGCTCGTTGCGCGGGTGCAGGTAATCAACGCGATCGTCCGGCTCGCCTGCGTCGCCGCGGCCTATGCGGCCGGCGCCGGGCTGGCGAGCTTCGTGCTGATCTGGGCGGTGACCCAGGCGCTCGGCTCGCTGGCAAATTTCATGACCGCCTGGTGGCTGCTGCGGCGGACCGGACGCCACCGGCTGTGGCGCGCCTCGCTCGCCGGGCTGCGCGAGCGTTTCCCGGGGCTGTGGCGTTTCGCGCTCGGCTCCAACCTGTCGCTCAGTCTCTGGGCCAGCGCGCAGCAGGTCGACACCTTGCTGGTCGGCTGGCTCGCCGACCCGGTCTCCGCGGGGCTCTTCCACATCGCCAAGCGGATCAGCCGCGTCGTCCAGCAGGTCGGCAGCCAGGTCGAATCGGTGGTCTACCCCGATCTGAGCCGGCTTGCGGCGACCGGCGAGCAGCGCCAGTTCAACCGCGTATTGTTGCAGACCGAGGCGATTCTGGCGGCGTTCGGCGGCGCCTGCTTCCTCGGCGCGCTGCTGCTCGCGCCGACGCTGCTGCGGCTCGCCGCCGGCCCCGGATTTGCGGCCGCGGCGCCGCTGCTGACGGTGCAGATCCTGGCGGTGTCGCTGACGATCAGCGGGGCGGCGAGCCGTGCGGCGCTGCTCGCCAAGGGGGCGCAGTCGGCGGTGCTGCGCGTCGTCGGCGCCGCAACTGCGACCTTCTATCTCACCGCGCCCTTCCTGGTGCTGTGGATCGGCGCCATGGGCGCCAATGTCGCGCACGTGCTGTTCGGCACGGTGTGGCTCGCGGGGTTGACGCTGTCGCTACGGCGCCTGCCGCGTCAAACGATCGGGGCGGCGGCGGCGGTATGAGAGGTCGGTCCTGAGCGCTCCCCTCCCCCAAGCCACGGCTCAGTAGGCGCGCGCGACCGCGAACTCGACCGCCTCGATCATCGAGTCTTTCGCGGCGCTCGCCGGAAAGAGCGCGAGCGAGTCGATGGCGAGCTGACCGTAGTGGCGCGCGCGCGCGAAGGTGTCGTCCACCGCGCGCGACTGCCGCACCAGCGCGACCGCCTGGGCGAACTCCTCGTCGCCCGCGCGGCGACCGGATACGGCGTCGCGCCAGAAAGCGCGCTCGTCCTCGCCACCGCGGGCGTAGGCCAGGATCACCGGCAGGGTCATCTTGCCCTCGCGGAAGTCGTCGCCCGCGTCCTTGCCCATCGTTCCCGAATCGCTGGTGTAATCGATCGCGTCGTCAACCAGCTGGAAGGCGATGCCGAGATTACGGCCGTAGGAGTCGAGCGCCGCCTCCTCCACCTCGCCACGATCGGCCACCACCGCGGCGATGCGGCAGGCGGCGGCGAACAGCGCCGCGGTCTTGGCGCCGATGATGTCGAGGTAGCGCTCCTCGCCCAGGTCGATCCGACGCACCGCGGTGAGCTGGTTGACCTCGCCCTCGGCAATCACCGCGCTGGCGTTGGACAGGATCTCGAGCGCGCGCAGGCTGCCGCCCTCGACCATCAGCTCGAACGAGCGCGAGAACAGGAAGTCGCCGACCAGCACGCTGGCAGGATTGCCCCAGATGATATTGGCGGTACGCTTGCCGCGGCGCAGATCGGAGCCGTCGACCACATCGTCGTGGAGCAGGGTGGCGGTGTGGATGAACTCCACCGCCGCGGCGAGCAGATGGTGGCGCGTCCCGCCATAGCCCAGCAGCCGCGCCCCCGCGAGCGTCAGCATCGGCCGCAGCCGCTTGCCGCCGCCTGCGATCAGATGCCCCGCCAGCTCGGGGATCAGCGGGATCTCCGAGCGCATGCGGTCGACGATCACGCGATTGACCGCCGCCATGTCCTCGGCGACCAGATCGATCATCGGATCGAGCGACGGCGACGTGCCGGCGAGACGGTGGAGAGTGGCGCTCATCTACGCTCGCCCTTAGGAGGTCGCACGCGCGCAACGCAAGCGCGGGCTTGCTGTTCGTCATCTCCATCAGCATGGAGACCGCGCACGCGAGGGAGCCAGCGATGACCGACGACGTCCTGAAACGCTACCGCAAGAGCATCGACAATATCGATGCCGCTTTGGTCTGCCTGCTCGCCGAGCGCTTCAAGATCACCCAGGCGGTCGGCGAGCACAAGGCCATCGCGGGCCTGCCCGCGGCCGATCCGGGGCGTGAGGAGGCGCAGATTGCGCGGCTGCGCCGGCTCAGCGAGGAAGCCGAGCTCGATCCCGAATTTTCCGAAAAATTCCTTCGCTTCATCATCGACGAGGTGATCCGCCACCACCGCGCCGCGCAGCAGGGCTGAACCAGCTCAGCGCGCCTGAATGCGCTCCAGGCGCGCCATCACCATGCCGGCCTGGCGGCGGAGATAACCGCGATCGCTGGTGGAGAAACGCTCGCGCGGCGCCCGGTCAAACACACATAGGGTGCCGAGCGGCAAGCCCGCCGCGGCGAGCAGCGGCGCGGCGGCGTAGAAGCGCAGCGAGTCGCGCTCGGTCAGCGCAGGGTTGCCGGCGAAACGCTCGTCCGCGGCGATGTCGGCGACGTGGAACACCTCGCCCGGCGATAGGATGGCGTGACCGCATAGCGAGCTGCGGCGGCTGTAGGCGCCCGGAGCGTATCCCGCCGCGGCGATAATATAATGCCAGTCCTTGTAGACGATCGACACCGCCGCGGCGTGGGTCTGCAGCGTCTCGCGCACGTCCTCGACCAGCGACTGGAGCGCGCCGTCCTCACGGACGCCGAGCGCGCCCGACCCTTCGACCAGGCGTTCGCGCGCCGGCTCGTCGGACGGCACTGACGCCGGCTCGTAGACGGTGATCCCCATGTAATCCTGCTGCCCTACCGCGGAAGGGGGTGTGTAGCGCGGGATTGATGAAGGACGCGCTTACATCGCCTCCGAAACGACAGTGATTACGTCACTTGTCGCTCGGACGTGGCACCTTGTCGCGCTCGCGCGTTGGCGGCATCACCGACGCATCCGGCGCCGGCTCCGAGGAGACTGCATGGTCACGCTTGCCGCGCGGGTGCGCGAGAATATCGTCCTGTACGGCGCGCTCGCCGCCAATGTCGGTATTGCGATCGCCAAGTTTATCGCGGCCGGGATATCGGGCTCGTCGTCGATGCTGACCGAGGGGGTCCACTCGCTGGTCGATAGCGGCAACCAGATCCTGCTGCTCTACGGCCAGAGCAAGGCGCGTCGCGCGCCGGACGCCGCGCACCCGTTCGGCTACGGGCGCGAGCTGTACTTCTGGTCGTTCGTGGTGGCGATCCTGATCTTCGCGGTCGGCGCGGGCGTGTCGATCTACGAGGGCTGGAAGCACTGGCGTGAGCCCGAGCCGCTCGCCGATCCGGTGCTCAACTATATCGTGCTGGCGATCGCCTTCGCGCTGGAGGGCACCTCCTGGTTCATCGCGATGCGTGAATTCGGCGCATCTAAGGGCGACACCGGTTGGTGGCGCGCCATTCGCGAGTCGAAGGATCCGCCGGGCTTCATGGTGCTGTTCGAGGACTCGGCCGCGTTGGCCGGGCTCCTCATCGCCGGGATCGGCGTCTGGGCGAGCCACGCCTATGCCGACCCGCGGATCGACGGCCTCGCCTCGATCGCGATCGGCCTGATTCTGGCTTTGGTCGCGGTGCTGCTCGCGCGCGAGAGCAAGGGCCTGCTGATCGGCGAGCGGGCCGATCCGGCGGTTGTCGCGACGGTGCGCGCCGTGGTGGAACGCCAGCCCGGCGTCACCGCGGTGAACCATGTCCGTACGATCCACACCGCGCCCGACAGCATCTTCGTCGCGATCAGCGCCGACTTCGACGACTCGCTCACCATGGGCGAGGGCGAGCGGATGATCGAAGCGATCGAGGACCAGCTGCGCGCGGCCGAACCGCGGCTCTCCTCGATCTACATTCGGCCGGAGCGGCGCGAGGATGCCGCTGCGCTGTCCGCCGAAGTGCGCCCGTGATCGGCCGGTCGCTCGCCACGCTGGTGGCGCTGCTGCTCGCGCTCGCCGCCTGGCCGGCGCAGGCGGCAGTGACGATGACGTTCTGGAGCCGCGATTTCGGTAACTATTTCCCGCACGCCTTCGTCCAGCTGCGCGGCACGCTCGACGCCGGCGGGGCTCCCGTCGACGCGAGCTACGGCTTCACCGCACGCTCGGTCACGCCTGCGCTGCTGTTCGGCAACGTCGCCGGGCTAATCGAGCGGCCCAAGCTCAGCTACATGGAGGGCAGCAAGGTGCGCTTCGCGGTGACGCTAAGCGACGCGCATTACGCCGCGGTGCTGGCACTGGTGCGCGAATGGGACGCGACGACCGGCGACTCGACCTACAATCTCGGCAAGCGCAACTGCGTCACCTTCGTGCGCGAGGCGGCGCGGCGGGCCGGACTGGCGACGGTCGACTTCCCCAAGCTGATGAAGAAGCCGACGAGCTTTCTCCGCGCCGTAGCGGCGGCCAACGCGGCACACATCCGCGTGATCGAACAGGACGGAAAGGCCTACTTCGCTGAGCACCCGCCGCTGGAGGGCGTCGTGCCGGTTAAGGCGCCCGTGTCGACGCCGGGCACGCTGCCGGGGAAGAAGCCGGACGGGACCGAGAAGTAGCGGCGCCCTATCCCGCGGGCACCAGCTCCACCACGTCGAGCAGCGACTCGAACGCCGGCTGCGGCAGCGCCATGCGCCAGCGGGCGGGGCCGATCCGCTCGACCCAGCCGGCCAGGTCGCGCGCCGGCTCGCGGCCGTAAGGGTAAGGCCTCGCCTCGTCGCCGAGGATCATGACCCCTAAGAAGACCGCGCGCAGCCCGTTGTCGGCGAAGATCACCCCGGTCGGGCGCTGCGAGCCGGACAATTTCTCGAGCCGCAGCAACCCGCCCTCACCGGCCGCGACGCGGCAGGGAAAGGGTGGATAGTCGACATAGTCGCGCTGCCCCGGCTGCCGCGCGCCGAGCTTGTACACGCGGCAGCTGTAATTTCCGGCCGGCGGGATCGGCTGATCCAGCGCGCGGTCATAGTCGAACAACGCGCCCTGCGCGGCAATCGACTCGGGTGCGGCGCGGCGCGCGGCGGTCAGCGCGCGCTGCCAGGTCTGGCGCCACGAGCGCAGCCGCTCGCGGTCGCTCGGCGTCGCGACGCGGCGCCAGTCGCCGCCGACGGCGACCGGGATCAGCAGCGGCGCCGCGCTGTTGCCGCAGCCGAAGAGCACGGCGGCGGCGAGCGCGAGCGCGCTGGTGCGCCTCACGCCGCAGTCCAGCCACCGTCGACCGACAAATTGGCACCCGTCATCGCGCTGGCCGCGTCGCCACACAGGAAGAGGACCAGCGCGGCGACCTGCTCCGAGGTGACGAACTGCTTGGTCGGCTGCGCCGCGAGCAGCACGTCGTCGATCACCTGCTCGCGCGTCAGCCCGCGCGCCGCCATGGTCGCGGGGATCTGCTGCTCCACCAGCGGCGTCCAGACATAGCCGGGCGAGACGCAATTGGCGGTGATGCCGTCGGCCGCGGTTTCCAGCGCGACCGTCTTGGTCAGCCCGACCAGTCCGTGCTTGGCGGCGACATAGGCGGACTTGTTGGGGCTCGCGACTAGACTGTGCGCCGAGCCGGTCGAGACGATGCGACCCCAGCCGCGCGCGCGCATGTACGGCACCGCGGCGCGCATGGCGTGAAAGGCGCTGCTCAGGTTGATCGCGAGGATAGCGTCCCATTTCTCCGCAGGAAAGTCGGCGATCGGCGAGACGAACTGGATCCCGGCGTTGTTAACGAGAATGTCCGGCCCGCCCCAGGCGTCATGAGCGCGCCGGATCATCGCAGCAATCTCCTCGGGACGGGTCATGTCGGCGGGGTCGTGCAGCGCTTGGGCACCGCTCGCCAACGTGAGCTCGGCAAGCGCGGTCGCGATCGCTTCCTCCTCGCCGAAGCCATTGATCATCACCTGAGCACCCTGAGCGGCGAGCGCATGCGCGATCGCGAGGCCGATGCCCGAGGTAGACCCGGTCACCACGGCGCTCTTACCTGTCAGGATCATCCGCTCGTCTCCTCTGACTGCCCCCATCGGTGAGCCGACACGCGCTTGCAACCCGCCAGCCCCTGAACGCATTCATGCCGTGACGGAAACGAAACGCCTGGGGGGACCCGATCGATGCGGCTCGACGATTATGATAACGACATCAATGTCGGCGAGGCGCGCGGCGGCGGTGGGCTCGGCGGCGGCGGCGGTGGCGGTGGCCTGCTCCTCGGCCTGCTGCCGCTGATCGGCAGCCGCTTTGGCTGCGGCGGCATCGTCGTCGTGCTGCTGCTGCTCGCCGTGTTCGGCGGGCTTGGCAACCTCGGCGGTCTGCTCAGCGGGGGCGGCACGACCTCGGCGCCGACCGCGCGGGTCGGCACCTCGGAGGGAGGCGGCGTTCGTCAGATCTGCGACGCCTCGCCGCAGCGGCGCGAGACCTGCCAAGCGTTCAGCAACGCGCAGAACACCTGGGAGCAGATCTTCGCCAAGGTAGGGCAGCGCTTCAGCCCGCCGATGCTGCGCTTCTTCAACGGCAGCGGGCAGTCCGGATGCGGCCAAGCGATGTCGGCAATGGGTCCGTTCTACTGTCCGACCGACAACGGCATCTATCTCGATACCGAATTCTTCGACGAACTCACCAGCCGTTTCAAGGCACCCGGCGATTTCGCGCAATATTACGTAATCGCGCACGAGTTCGGCCATCATATCCAGAAGCTGCTCGGTACCTCCGATCAGGTGCAGAAGGCTCAGGCGCGCGGCGGCGAGCGCGAGGGCAATGCGCTGTCGGTACGGCTCGAACTCCAGGCCGACTGTTACGCCGGCGTGTGGGCGGCGCAGAACCGCCAGCGGCTCGATCCGGGCGACGTCGAAGAGGGCATGCGCGCCGCGCAGGCGATCGGCGACGACACGCTCCAGAAGGAAGCGCAGGGTCGCGTCGTCCCAGACAGCTTCACCCACGGCACCTCGGCGCAGCGCCAGTCGTGGCTGCGACGTGGGATGGAGAGCGGTGATCCGGCACAGTGCGACACCTTCTCGGGAGCGATCTGAGCGAGCGCCGCCCTTCCCTCGGCCCGCCGCTCCTCACCCAGGTTAGTAGCCGCATTTTAAGCATTCTCGATCACGTACCGCGAAGATCGGCGCGCGCGACGCGCCTCCAGCTGAACGAAGATCGGGCGTGTACATGCGAGCAGTGGCGAAGACGCTGGTGGGGCGGAGCCTGTCCGCCAAGGTGACGATGCTGATCGTGCTGTCGCTCGGTCTGCTCGCGCTGGTGACCGCCGGCGTCACCGCGACGATCCTCGGCGCCAACGCCGAGCAGCGCGCCACCGAGCGCCAGGAAGCGAACATGCGCGTCGCATGGGACGTACTCCGCCGCTACGGCCGCGCCGCCCACATCGAGGGCGACGCGCTGATGATGGGCGCGCACGCGCTCAACGGCGACAATGACGCGGTCGACCATGTCAAGTCGCTGGTCGGCGGCACCGCCACGATCTTCCGCGGCGACACACGCGTCGCCACCAACGTCAAGAACCCCGATGGCACCCGCGCGGTCGGCACCACGCTCACCAGCCAGGCGGTACGCGACGCGGTGCTGCGCGACGGCAAGCCCTATCGCGGCCGCGCCGACATCCTCGGCACGCCGTTCTTCACCGCCTATGACCCGATCACCGACGCCGGCGGAAAGGTCATCGGCGTGCTGTACGTCGGGATCCCCGCGGCGCAGTTCCTCGCCGACCTGCACGAGGTGCAGCTCAGCATCGCGCTCGCCGCGCTCCTCGTCACCGTCGCGGCGGCGCTGGCGTGCCTCGCCGTGACGCGGCGCATGTTCCGCCCGCTGGGCGAGATGCGCGGCGCGATGGAGCAGCTCGCGCGCGGGCAGCTTCAGGTCACCGTACCCGGCCTCAATCGCGGCGATGAGATCGGGACCATGGCCAAGTCGGTCAGCGTGTTCCGTGAGGGCGCCTTGGCCAAGGCGCGCGCCGATGCAGAGCAGCGCGAGGTCGTCGAGACGCTCGCGCGCCACCTCGCCGCACTCGCCGCCGGGCAGCTCACCGCGCGGATCGAGGGCACCTTCCCCGACGGCTATGAGCGGCTCCGCGCCGACTATAACAATGCGCTTGACGAGATCCGCGGCGCGATCGGCGCGATCCGCGACGGCAGCGCCGCAGTGCACGGCCACACCGCCGAATTGAGCCAGGCGTCCGACGACCTCTCGCGCCGGACCGAGCACCAAGCCGCCAGTCTCGAGGAAACGTCGGCGGCGATGAGCGAGATCGCCGGCACGATGCGCCAAGCCGCCGACGGCGCGTCCAAGGCGCATGAGGCGATGGAGACGGTCCACGACGAGGCGCAGCGCGGCGGTGCGGTGGTGCGCGACGCGGTCGCGGCGATGGGGCGGCTGGAGCAGGCCTCGGCCGAGATCGGCGCGATCATCGCGGTGATCGACGCGATCGCCTTTCAGACCAATCTGCTGGCGCTCAACGCCGGGGTCGAGGCGGCGCGCGCCGGCGATGCGGGCAAGGGTTTTGCGGTGGTCGCCAGCGAGGTGCGCGCGCTCGCCGCGCGCTGTGCCGATGCCGCGACCGACGTGCGTCAGCGCATCACGCAGAGCGGCGAGCAGGTCGATGCCAGCGTCCGCCTCGTCAACGAGACCGGCGCCGCGCTGGAGCGGATCACCGGGCAGATCGGCGCGATCGGCGGCCTAGTGGCGGAAATCGCGACCTCGGCCCGCGCGCAGGCCAGCGGGCTCGACCAGATCGACGTGGCGCTCAACCAGATCGACGGGGTGACTCAGCAGAACGCCGCGATGGTGGAGGAGATCACCGCGGTCTCGCGCAACCTCGAGAGCGAAGCCGACTCGCTCACGCAAGAAGTGGCGCGCTTCGACCTCGACGCACGCGCGCTCGTCCGTGGCGAGGCACCGCGCCGCGCGCTCGCAGCCTGACCCGATCTGGATGGAATGGTGGTGACGCGCGTCGTGCGCGAGCGCTAGACTGGTCCCTAGCGGGACCAACCCGCACGGGGCGGGGCATGCGGACGATCCGGGGAGTAATGCTGGCGCTGGCGGCGACGATGGCCAGCCCCGCGACCGCCGCGCCGCGGACGCTCGCCGTGCCTGCGGACAAGGGCTGGATGCACGCGCAGACCCGCGTCGTGCTGCGCCCGCAGGTCGCCGGCATGAGCCGCTTGTCGCTGACCGACTCGACCACCACTGAGCACGACGTCACCGCTCAGTTCGCGAGCGCCGACCACGCCACTCTCGCTACCCTGTACCTGTTCCACTCGGCGGTGCCCGAGGTGTCGGTGTGGTTCGATCGCGCCCGCGCCACGCTCGAGGCGCGCGACCTTTTCCGCCACGCCGCGCCGGCGAGTGAGGCGCCGATCGCTTTCGCCGCGAGCGGCACCACAACCGCGGGACTGCGCCAGACGTATGCGATCGTCGACGGCCCCAATCGGAGCACCGCGCTGGCGGTGATGCCGCTCGGCGAGTGGCTCGTGGTGCTGCGGATGACGAGCCGCGGCAACAGCGCCGCGCTCGATCGTCAGCTCACCGACTTTGTCGCCGCGCTCGGCCTTCCCGCGGCGTCCGCAGCGCGTCCCGCCACGCCGATCGCCGCCTGCCCCAGCACACTCGCCTACGGCAAGGCGAAGATGGTCAAGCCGGAGCCCACCGATCTGCTGCTCTCCCTCATCGGTACGATAGCGGCGGAAGAGAAGACGTCTGAGGCCGTGCCTGCCCCCGCTTCCTCACGCCCATGGTGCCGCGAGGGCGAGCCCGGCAACGGCTATGCCGCCTACCGCCATGATGACGAGACCGACGGCTATGCGGTGGCGCTCCACGACGCCGGGCGGATCGCCTGGACGCGGCTGAGCGTCGCCTCCCAGTTCGCCGCACAGCAGACCGCCGGCGAGAAGTTGGTCACATCGGCCCGCTACGCCATAACGCTGAGTGACGTTGACGGGCGCACGCTCACGTTCCCGTCCTTCACCGCGCTGCCATCGCCCAAGCAAGTGTACGAGGATATCGCCAAGCAGCGGCCGCTCGGCAGCGCGCTTGGAAAGCAGGTGACGCTCGATGCCAAGGCGATCCGGTAGAGCGGGTCTTCAGCGCGCCAGCCGTGTCGCGCCACGATCCAAGCCCGACACTCTCGGCGAGCCCGAGCGCGCATAGAGAAGGCCCGGGCGTCGCCGCCCGGGGCCTCCGTGTCGTGCAGGTCACCGACCCGCACGCGCAGCCGTCTCGGTTCAGTAGGTGCCCGAGAAGCTACGGTTGAGATTGGTCGAGCCGGTGTCATCGCCGGTGGTCGCCGATCCCGATGCCGACGAGCCAGTGGTCGAGCCCGCGGCCGCCGCGCCGCTGCTCGACGTCGCGCTGGTGCCCGACGAGGTGCCGCGGCTCAGCGAACTGTCGCGCTGGCGGTCGCCGTTGTTACCGCGATCGCCGTAGCCGAACATCGCCTGGCTCTTCTCCTCGGTGCGCCAGTGCTGCTTGGCCTCGTCCGCCGTCTTGCTCAGCGTGACCTTCTTGTCCTCGACCGACTTGATCCAGCGCGACGGGATCGAGTGGTGCTGCCCACCCGCGTCGGCGTCGTTCTTGGTCAGCAGGATGCGGTCGCCGCGTACCTTGTCGACGGTCCCGACATGGCTGCCGTCCGAGCCGACCACCTCGTCATGCTCCTGCACCTTGTCGAGCGAATCGCGCTGGCCCTGACGCTCGGTCCGCCACGAGGCGAACTCGTTGTGGAACTTCGTCCGATTCTCCTGCCGATACTCGTCATAGTCGCGGTCGAACGACGCGATCTGGCTCGAACGCCAGCTGTGATAATCGCCGTCGCGATGGCGGTCGCCTTCGTCGCGCTGGTTGTCATAGCGCGCGTCGTAGCGGTTGTCGGCCTCGCGGCGGCGCTCGGCGTCCTCGTCGCCGAACCAGCTGCGGACCTCGTCGCCTGCGCGCGCCAGGAAGCCGCGCTCGTCATAGTCATAGCCCTGCGGCTGGCGACCATAATCGCGTCCGCCCTGCTGCCGGCCGCGATAGTTGTCGTCGTCGGCGTGACGGCGCGAGCCGACGTCCTCGAAACGACGCCCGTCCGAGCCATAGCTGCCGTGATACTCGGCGTTCTGACCTTGCTGGCCATAGCCGCGGCCCTGCGCCCGGTCGCCCTGCTGGCCATAACCGCGGCTGCCGTAATCCTGATTACCGTAGTCCTGGCGCTGGAAGCGGTCGCGGTCCTGGCCGTAACCGGACTGGCCGTATTGCTGCGCGCCGTAGCGGCCGCGGTCACCGCTGCCGAAGCCGCCCTCGCCATAGCCGCGATCGCCGTAGCTGCGGTCACCGCGATTGTCGTCGCGATAGCCGCTCGCATAGCCGGCGTTGCCGTACTCGCGGCGGCCATAGGAGCCGCGGTCGTCATCGTCGCGGTCGCGGTCGCGGTCCACCGCGGCGGCCTGGTAGTCGCGCGCACTCGAATAGCTCTGATTGCGGCCCGACCCATAGTCGCGACCATAGTCCTGAGTCTCACTGCGGCCGTAATAGTCGCCCTGAGGATTGGTACCGCGCGGATAGCGTTCGTAACCCATAATGGTTCTCCTGCGTGACACGTCGCGCGGCGCCTTGCGTCGTCGCGAGCGAGCAAACTGACAAGGATCAACCGGGCCGATCGTTCCTATCGTTGCGCCGGCGCAACAGCTTCTCGTCGCAGACGGCCAACGGTTCGCCCGCGCGACAGGATTTCTGAGGCATCGACAATTTCGTGTTGCGCCCCCCGAACACGCCGGCTAAGGGCGGCGCTCCCCGGCGATGCCAGGGAAGCGGGCGGGGCTGTAGCTCAGATGGGAGAGCGCTGCAATCGCACTGCAGAGGTCAGGGGTTCGATTCCCCTCAGCTCCACCACCCGCCCGATCGCTCCCCTGCTCCGCCGCTGAAGCGAACTCGCGGCGATGCGCATGACCGATCCGAACGATGCCGCGACGCTGCCACGGGCGATCCCCGCCGCGACGCTGATCGTGTTCCGCGACCGCGCGGGCTTGCCGCCCGAGCTGCTGCTGGTCGAGCGCTCACCGCGGCTCGCCTTCGCTCCCGGCGCCACCGTCTTCCCCGGCGGGCGGGTCGATCCCGGCGACGTGGCACTCGCCGAGATGCTCGGGCCGATCGCCCCGGTCGACGCCGCCGCGCGCATCGCTGCGATCCGCGAGACGATCGAGGAGACCGGCGTCGCGATCGGCGTGGCGGCGCCGCCGGGCGTCGACGCGATCCGCTCCGCCCTTCGCCATGGCGCGACACTAGGCGAGACGCTGGACGGCACCGCGCTCGACCTCGATCAGCTGGTGCCGTTCGCACACTGGCGTCCGCGCGAGCGCCACGCGCGCATGTTCGACGCGCTCTTCTATCTGGCGCGCCTGCCGGTCGACGCTCCCCCCGCCAGCGTCGACTCGACCGAGAACGTGCGGCTCGACTGGGCCGGCGCGCGCGAGACGCTCGACGCGGCCGCTCGCGGCGAGCGCACGCTGATCTTCCCGACCCGCCGCAACCTCGAGCGGCTGGCGCAGTTTGCCAGCTATGACGAAGCGGTGGCGCACGCGCGCGCCACGCCGGTGCGGCGGATCACGCCGTGGATCGAGCCGCGCGACGGAGTCGATTACCTCTGCATCCCCGACGATCTCGGCTATCCGATCACCGCCGAGCCGGTGGCAGCCGCGCGACGCGGCTGACCGCGGGCGCGCGCCTGCTTCGCGGGACGCGCCGCGCGCTCGCGACGGCGGTGGTGCTGGTGCTGCTCGCAGCGGCGGGGCTGATGGCGTGGAGCTACCTGCGCGGGCGCCCGCAGGACCTGCCCTGGGCACCGCTCGACCTCGGCCAGCCGATCGGCCTGTTCACCGGTCGCAAGCTCGCCGCGCTCGACGGCGAGCCGGCGCGCTGCGCCGCGCTGCTCGACCTGGCGGGCGTGCGGTACGCCACCGTATCGACACGGCGGCCGGCCGAGTCGCAGTGCGGCTATGACTCGGCGGTGCGCCTCGAGCGCGGTGGCGCGCGGCGGATCGCGCTGACCCCCGAAAGCGTCGCCGTCGCCTGCCCGGTCGCCGCGGCGCTGGCGATGTGGGAATGGGACGTGGTCGCGCCCGCCGCACAACGTCACTTCGGCGCGCGCGTCAGCCGGATCGAGCACCTCGGCAGCTACTCGTGCCGTCGCATGTACGGTCGCAGCAGCGGCGGCTGGAGCGAGCATGCCACCGCCAACGCGCTCGACGTCGCCGGCTTTCGACTCGACGACGGCACGCGCGTCAGCGTTCTGCGCGACTGGCGTGGCGGCGATGCCAAAGCGGCCTTCCTGCGCGACGTACGCGACGGCGCCTGTCGCGTGTTCGCAACGGTGCTCTCACCCGATTATAACGCGGCGCATCGTGATCACCTCCACCTTGATCAGGCCGCGCGCGGTGCGACGGGCTGGCGCGCGTGTCGGTAGAGCGGGGATTCCGCGATCGGAGTGGGTCGAGGTCGTCTATCGATCGGCGCGTCGGTTGTGATCGCTCTGCACGCCCGATGGCAGGCGCATGAAGCAATCCCTCACGCTGCGCCTTTATGCGCGCAAATGGGACTCGCGAGAAGCGATGTGGCGCCTGCTGCTCGATGCGCTCGGCGCACCCGAGTGGCACGGTGACAGCCTCGACGCACTGTACGACTCGTTGGTGGCGGGGCTCCATCGCGTGCGCCCGCCCCTGGTCGTGGAACTGGTCGGCGCGGCGCGTTGCCCGGCGGCGCTCGTAGCATATCTGACCCGCGTGCGCGCGGTGTTCGCCGACGCGGGCGCTGCCTTGGGTGCGCCGGTCGAGCTGCGCCTCACGCCCGTCCCGCCGCGATCGCGCCCCCCGACGCGACCACGGCGTTAGCAGGGCTCAGTTGGGCAGCGCGGTGACGTCGACCTTCTCGACCCAGGCCGGGAAGAAAGCGGGCTGCCGCGACGACCAGCCCGAGGCGGTCGCCGCCGCCTCGCTGATCGACTGAAGCAGCGCGCGGCGCAGCTCGGGATGGAGGTGCGGCATCGCGGCCGCCGCGCAGAAGGCAGAGGGCAGCCACGGCCGCACCTGCGCACCGACCAGCCGCTCGTAGAGGAAGCGATAGGCCGAGAAGGTGGTGATCCGTCCCTGCCCGAGATCGAAGGCGGAGAGCGTGACCAGCGGCGCGAGCAACTGCTCCGCCGCCTCGAGCCCGCTGTCGTCGGGCACCAGCGCGCGGATCGCGGGCAGTCGGCGGTAGTGGTGTGCCTGGGCGCGGATGCTCGCCGCCTCGACCACGTCGCGCGACCAGCGAGTCATGGCATCGTCGCGGTCGAGGCCGACGTCGAGGCTGCGCCGCACGTAGCGCTGCGTCGCCGCCGCGAAGCCCGCGAATTCCTTCATCTCGGCCAATGTCATCGAGCCCTCGGCCGGCTTTCTTCTGGCACCCATGATCCGTACCCCGCCCCAGCGTTTCAACCGGGAGGATCATGCGTGAAAAGGGTTAACGCAGCCCTTAACGCGCGTGCCTTCCGATTGTCATCAATCCATCACGATCTGTACCGCACCGCAACATGGATGCGACCAGCGGTTGTATCATGGCGGAAAAGACGCGAGGGGCGCGGCTTTCGAGCAACATTCGATCAGAGAACGTGGTTACCCGAAGTGGCGGGTCGGTCCAGAAAGGCACATGTCGCCAGGTGCGCACGAATGTCGCTTCGTGAAAACAACACGCTGAGTGGGAGGCGACGCGCTTCCCGCGACAGCCTCCCACCCGGGCCCCGGCGTGAGCCGGACCGACAACGATTTACGCGCGGGCGGCGAACGCTACGTCGCGCCCGTTACTTTCTCAAGCGTCGCGCTGACGCTCCGCTTCCTCCGCCTCGTCATAGCCCGACGAGGGCGCGGGATCGTTGCGGCCGGGTTGGGTTGCCGAGACCGGGTCAGAGGCGTCCATCGACTCGTCCAACCCCTGATCGACCTTCGCGTCGGCACTCTCAGGGTGCTTTTGCAGCCGCTTCTCGATCGAGCGATCCTGCCCGGCATCCTGGCGCGGGTCCTTCGATCCGCCCGCGTTACCAGCTTCGGGCGCCACCGAGAGGCTGTCGAGCGCGCGGTCGTCGATCGGGCTCTGGTCGGTCATGTCTCTCTCCTGTGATCCGGGCAACAGTCTGACACGCCCAACGCCGCGCCTACGGTGCGCGTTCCTGCGCGATCAATCCGCCAGCCGCTCGACGCGCACGGTCTGCGTCCACAGGTTGGCGGTGCCGAACACGGTCATGAAGGCGATGTCGGTAGCGTCGCGGCCGACGGTCACCATTGCCATCTCGTCGGCGCGCGCCATGCCGGTGGCATCGACCAGGTGCCAGCTGCCATCGAGCCACAGTTCGGCGACGGCGTGAAAGTCGGGGGGATCGACGCCGGGCGCGTAGACCGCGACGCAGCGCGCCGGGATCTCGGCCGCGCGCGCGAGTGCGACGAGCAGGTGCGCATAGTCGCGGCAGACCCCCCGCCCGGCCGCGAAGGTCTCCATCGCCGAGGTGCGAGAGTCAGTATCGTTGCCGTCGTAGCGTAGGTGCCCACGCACGAAGTCGGCGAGCGCGAGTGCCAGCGCGCCGCCGCTCAGCCCTGCGAAGCGGCGACGGACGAGATGCTCGAAACGGTTCGACTCGCAGTAGCGGCTCGGCAGCAGGTAGGGGATCGTCGCGGCGGGCAGCGACGTGACCGGCGTCGCGGATAGCGCGGCAAGGTCGAGCGCGGCACGGTCGATCGCCACCACCGCCTCGTAGCGCGCCACGAGCCGACCCTCGCCGCGTGCCCAGCAGCGTTGCCCGATCTCCTCCTCGCCTGCCACCGCGCGGATGGGATGATTCGACTCGATCACCAGCGCCTGCGACTCGAGCCGTTGCGCCGGCAGCGCCGCGGCCTCGATCTGGAGCAACACGTCGGCCGGCTCCGGAAAGCCGTAATCGAGTAGAACTTGAATGGAGAGGCGCATGGGACGGGTCTCCGGCCCGCGACCGCGAACCCACAAGAAGAGGGGCCCAGCGGTCGCCCGCCGAGCCCCTTCGTAACGCTGCCGATCGCGGATCGGCTACGCGGCTCAGTCGCGATTGCCGCCGAACAGCCGCAGGATGAAGAGGAACATGTTGATGAAATCGAGATACAGGCTGAGCGCCGACATCACCACCGCTTTGCCGACCATCTCGGGGCCATAGCCCGCGACCTGGTAGTACAGGCTCTTCGTACGCTGCGTGTCATAGGCGGTCAGGCCAGCGAAGAGCAGCACGCCGACGAGCGAGATCATCAGGCCGAGCGGGCCCGAGTTCACGAACAGGTTGATCAGGCTGGCAACGATCAGGCCGACCAGACCGATGATCAGGAACGTGCCGAACGCCGAAAGGTCGCGCTTCGTCGTGTAGCCGTAGAGGCTCAACGCGGCGAAGCCGGCCGCGGTCGCTGCGAACGCCTGCGCGATCGCGACGGGCGAGTAGACGAAAAAGATCGACGAGAGCGACAGACCCATCGCCACCGCGAAGCCCCAGAACATCGCTTTGAGCGTCGGGGTCGAGAATTTGCCCTGCCCGAAGCTCATCGCGAAGACGAAACCGAGCGGCAGCAGCGCGATCACCCAGCGCAACGGCGACTGGAACGCGGCCTGGGCATAGCCCGACAGCGCGAACGCCAGCGCGACGATGCCGGTGAGCAGCACGCCCGACGCCATGTAATTGTACACGGACAGCATGTACGACCGCAGCCCGGCGTCGAACGCCGCGTCGCGGGTGCCCGAAGCGGTTCCGCCGAACGCGGCGGCGGAGGGCCGGGGATCGGACCAGTTGGCCATTGTCTCAAAACTCCTTCGCCCGGCACTCATGCCGGTTGGGACGAATATCGCCGCGCCCTGTTTCCTTTTCAAGGAACGTGCTCCCCATTCCGACGACAGCAACCGTTCGTTACAGAGATTTCATGCACCGCCTGTTCGTCGCTTTGCGCCCTCCGCCGGCGATCCGCGCCGCGCTGCTCGCCACGATGGAGGAGGGCGTCGCGGGCGTGCGCTGGCAGGACGACGAGCAGCTTCATCTCACGCTGCGCTTTATCGGCGAGGTCGCGCGCCCCCAGGCCGAGGACATCGCCACCGCGCTCGCCGGCGTGATGGCGCCGGTGCCGACGGTGCGGGTCGAAGGCGTCGGCGCCTTTGACCAGCGCGGGCGGGTGGACACCTTGTGGGCGCGGATCGTGCCCGCCGAGCCGCTGGCCGCGCTCCACCGCAAGGTCGATCAGGTGCTGAACCGCGCTGCGGTAGCGCCCGACCAGCGCCGCTACCTGCCCCATATCACGCTCGCGCGGCTGGCGCGTCGCGGCGCCCACCCGGCCGCGGTGGCGCGCTGGACCGAGGCGCATGCGGCGCTCAGCACACCCGACTTCCGGCTCGAGCATCTGCTGCTCTGCGAGAGCCATCTCACCGCCGCGGGCGCGCGCTACGAGGCGGTGGCGCGCTGGCCGCTGGGATGAACCACCGCTTTATTCCTGCGCGCTGACCTGCACCTCGACCTCGAGGCACTCGCGCCCCTCGCCGAGTCGCGAGCCCGCCACCGGCGACGAGCCGGTCGCATCGAGCGCGACCGCGACCCGGACATGATGCTCCTCGGGCGACTCGCCCAGCGTCGGATCGAAACCGATCCAGCCGAGATCGTCGACCCAGGCCTCGGCCCATCCGTGCGGCGTGACGCGGCGGCCGTCCTGCAGGTCGCAATAGCCGGTGACGTAGCGCGCCGGCACCGCCAGCGCGCGCGCCGCCGCGACGAACAGCTGCGCCAGGTCGCGCGGCGTCGCGCTCGCGCGCGCGAAGGCGTCGGTCGCGGTGAGGCCGGGATCGGGACGCTCGGACGAGACCGTGAACCGCTCGTGCAGCGCGCGGTTGAGCGCGTGCAGCGCCGGGATCGGCGCGGCGCCGCCGACCGCGGATCGCGCGAAATCCTCGATCGCCGCGTCGGCTACGGTCGTCGGGGTCGCGCGCAGGTACAGCGCGGGCGGGAGCGGCTCGAAGGTGCCGTGGAGCACGCCGCGCGAGCTGCTCGTCACCACCTCGCCCGCCACCGCGATCTCAATGCCGTCGAGCGGCCCCTCGGCGTAGAGCATCGTGGTCCGATTGCCGAAGCCGTCGCGATGCTCGCGCAGCCGCGCGTCGCAGTCGACCGAGATGTGCCACTCGGCGACGGTCTGGTCGTGGCTGTTGCGCGGCGTCATGCGCAGCAGCTGGACGACCCGCGCTTGCGGGGCGGTGAAGCGATAGCTCGTACGATGCTCGATCGAGAGGCGCATCAGGCGAACTTGAACTGCCGGCCGATCGCGACGTGCAGGTGCGCGTTCTCGGTGATCACGGCCTGGAGGTGCTGGTGCAGCCCGGCGCTGATCACGTCGCTGGTGCGCGTGCGCGCGATCCGCGCCGAGCGCGTGCGGGCCATCCGGTCCGCCTCCCCCTGGGTTCCGCTCGAGCGCGCCAGGCCGGTGAGCGCGGTGACGGTCTCCTCGGTCGCGGCGGCGACGCTGCGCGGCAGCTCGCCGCGGCTGAGCAGCAGGTCGATGACGTTCGCCGGCGCGAGCCCGTCGCTGTAGAGCCAGCGGTACGCGGTCACCGCCGAGACGGTCTGAAGGATCGTGGTCCATTGGTCACGGTCGACCGTGCCGCCGACCGGCTCGCCCGCGGGCAGCAGCAGGTGGTATTTGACATCGAGCAGCCGCGCGGTGTTGTCGGTCCGCTCCACCGCCTGGCCGAGCCGGATAAACAGGGTCGTCTGGTTGCGCAGCATACGATGCACCGCCCCCTCGAAGCCGCGCGTCTCCGCCTTGACCGAGTCGACCAGCGCCAGCGTCGTCGCGGGGTCGAGCCGCGCGACGCGCTGGTCGAACAGCAGCCAGGCACCGTTGATCGCCTGCCACGCCTCGCGGCTGAGCGCGGTGCGCACCGCCCGGGCGTTGTCGCGCGCCATGCCGACGCAGCGCAGGATCGAGCCGGGGTGACCGGGATCGGCGAGCAGGAAGCGCGCCACCTCCTCGCGCGTCAGCTCACCCCCGACGGCGACGAAAGCGGGCTCGGTCTCGGTCACCGCCAGCGCCGAGCGCCACGCGTCCTCGCCCGCGGGGCGGGTGGAGAGCACGTCGAGCCGCAGCGTCGCCTCGACGAGCCGCGCGATGAAGTCGGCGCGCTCGACGTAGCGGCCGAGCCAGTAGAGCGAGGCGGCGGTGCGGCTGAGCATCAGCCCTGCCCGCCGAGCGTCTGGGTCATGCCGCCCATCGTCTGGGTGCCGGCCGACTGGGACATTGTCGGCGCCCCGGGCATCAGCACGAAGCTGTCTTTCGTGCCGCCGCCCTGCGACGAGTTGACCACCAGCGAGCCCTCGCGCAGCGCGACGCGGGTGAGCCCGCCGGGCACCACCTGCACCCCGCGCGCGCCGCTCAGCACGAAGGGACGAAAGTCGACGTGGCGCGGCGCGACCCCCTGCTCCACCAAGGTCGGCACGGTGGAGAGCGCCAGCGTCGGCTGCGCGATGTAGCGATGCGGCTCGGCCACCAACGCGGCGCGGAAGCGCTCGATCTCCGCCTTGGAAGCGGTCGGCCCGACCAGCATGCCGTAGCCGCCCGAGCCGTCGACCAGCTTGACGACCAGCTCGTCGAGATGGTCGAGCACGTAGCGGAGCGCCTCGGGCTCGCGGCAGCGCCACGTCTCGACGATCGGCAACTTGGCTTCGCCACCCGAGTAGAAGCGCACGATCTCGGGCATGTAGCTGTAGATCGCCTTGTCGTCCGCGATGCCATTGCCGGGCGCGTTGATGATTGCGACATTGCCCGCGGCATAGGCTGCGATCAGCCCGGGCACGCCGAGGAGCGATTCGGGGCGGAACACCAGCGGATCGAGGAAGTCGTCGTCTACGCGGCGATAGATCACGTCGACCTTCACGCGCCCGGCAATCGTGCGCATGTAGACGAGGTCGTCGTCGACCACGAGGTCGGCCGCCTCGACCAGCTCGATCCCCATCGAGTCGGCGAGAAAGCTGTGCTCGTAATAGGCCGAGTTATAGTGGCCGGGGGTGAGCAGGACGCAATTGGGATGCTGCCCGCTGCCCCGCGGTGCGACTGACTTCATCGTCTCGAGCAGCATGTCGGGGTAGCTGTCGACCGCGGCGACGCGAAATTTGGCAAAGAGTTCGGGGCACAGCCGCACCATCGCCTCACGGTTCTCGAGCATGTAGCTCACCCCCGAGGGTGTGCGCGCATTGTCCTCGAGCACGTAGAATTGATCCGGTCCGGTGCGCACCAGGTCGATGCCGCAGATATGCGCCCAGACGTCGTGCGGCGGGCGGATGCCCGCGATCTCGGGGCGGAACTGCGGGTTGCCGAGGATCAGGTCGGCGGGGAGCACGCCTTCCTTGAGGATGCGGCGCTCGCCATAGATGTCGACCAAGAAGGCGTTGATCGCCTCGACGCGCTGCACCAATCCCTCGGACAGGCGCGCCCATTCGTCAGCAAGGAACACGCGCGGCACGATGTCGAACGGGATGATGCGCTCGCTCGCCTCACTCTCGCCGTAGACCGCGAAGGTGATGCCGAGTTGGCGGAAGGTAACTTCGGCGGAGCGTTGGCGGCGTCGCAACTCATCGGACGGCGTCTCGTCGAGCCAGCGACACAAGTCCGCCAGCTCGGGGCGTGCGCCGTCCCGATCGGCCGCCCCCATGATTTCGTCGAACGCCGCTGTCCCCATCTACCCCCGTCAACGCATGAGCCGAGATTTCGCCCCATGCTGGCGAAGTTGGTTGCGCTGCACAAGCGGCATATCGCAGCCGATCCGGCTCAGCGCTCCACCGGCAGTGAAGCGAGCATCCCGCTCGTGAGCACCTGCGGCAGCACGCGTGGGGTGCCGGTGCCCGGCTTGTACCAGAGGTAAAGCGGCACGCCGGCGCGGTTGTGCGCCTCGATGAAGCGGCCGAGCACCGGGTCGCCGTCGGTCCAGTCACCCACCAGCACCGCCACCCTGCCCGCTTTGAACGCGGCGGCGGTCGTGGCGGTCTCGATCGCGACCTTCTCGTTGACCTTGCAGGTGAGGCACCAGTCGGCGGTGAAGTAGGCGAACACCGGCCTCCCCTCGGCCCGCAGCGCGGCAAGCCGCGCCTCGCTGAACGGCTCCGCGCCGGGCAGCCCCGTCACCGCGCTGGCGCCGCTCGCCGCCGGCCGCACCAGCGCGACACCGCCGAGCGCGAGCAGCAGCGCGAGGCCAGCGGGCCACCACGCTGCGCCGCGGCCGGCGTGCTGGCGCAGTCCGGTCCACCACAGGCCGACCGCGGCGAGCAGGGTCGCGGCAAGCCCCAGCGTCATCCCGTCCACCCCGGCCTGACGCCCCAGCACCCAGGCGAGCGCGAGCGCGGTCAGCCACATCGGCAGCGACAGGATGCGCCGTAGCCGCGTCATCCACGCGCCCGGCCGCGGCAGCCGGGCGCGCAGCGCGGGCACGAAGCCGATCAGCAGGAAGGGCAGCGCGATCCCCAGCCCCAGCCCGGCGAACACCGCCAGCGCCGCCGCGGCGGGCAGCACCAGCGCGGCCCCGAGCGCGGCGCCCATGAACGGTCCGGTGCACGGCGTCGCCACGAAGGCCGCCAGCGCCCCGGTCGCGAACGCCCCCGCCGCCCCACTCTTGGCAGCGAACTGGGGTGTGGGCAGTTCGAACAGCCCGGCGAGATTGAGGGCGACCGCGGTGACGAGCAGCAGCAGCGCGCCGATCACGCGCGGGTCCTGTAACTGGAACGCCCAGCCGGCGCTCGATCCCGCCGCGCGCAGCGCCAGCAGCCCCGCGCCAAGGCCGACGCACACCAGCAGCACGCCCGCAGTATAGGCCAGCGCCTCGTGCCGCGCATGTGCCGCGCTCTCGCCCGAGCGTGCGAGGCCGAGCGCCTTCAGGCTGAGGATGGGGAAGACGCACGGCATCACGTTGAGCAGCAACCCGCCCAGCACCGCCCCAGCGAAGGCGACGAGCGCGGTCGCGAGCATCCCATCGCCGCACGGCGCCGCGACCGTGCCCGGCCGCGCGGTGAGCGCCAGCCCGTCGCTCTCGCCGATCGCCAGCACGCCCGTGATCTCGCCCGTCACCGGCTGGGCCGCAGCCTTGGTCTCCACCGTCAGCGTGTCGCCGTCGCGCGTGACGGTCTGCGGCGCGGCATAATCGACCATGCCGCCACCCGCCGGGTAGAACCAGACGCCGCTCGCGGGCGCGTCCGCCGGCAACGGTACGGCGAGGCGGAAGCGGTCGCCCGTGCGCTGCCACGTCGCGGGCGTCGAGAGCGGACGCGGCAGCGCGCGGCGCCAGCCGTCGAAGGCGGCGCGACGCGCGGGATCGATCGCGCCGTCGCCCACGGTCAGGTCGAGCGTGAGCGTCTGCTTCTCGGGGACGCAGATCTCCGCGGTGCAGACGAGATAGTCGAGCTTGGCGACGAGCGGCAGCCGCGTGCCCGGTGCCAGCCCCGCGGGGACGCGCAGCGTGGTCAGCAGCGCCCAGGGCTTCTCGTAGACATAGTTCATCAGCCCCGCGATCAGCAGCCGCGACGGCACCGGATAGTCGAGCTCGCCCGCGCGCGCGCCCACCGGCAACGTCCAGGTCACTCGAGTCGGTACGCCCGCATCGCCGGGATTGCGCCAATAGCCGTGCCATCCCGGCTGCGGTACGGCGCGGAACGCCAGCGCCACCTCGCTGCCAGCGGCGGGCCGGTCGCTCTCCGCCACCAGCGCCAGCGCGACATGGCGCGCGGGCTGCGCGAACGCACCGCTCCCGGCCAGCAGTGTCACGAGGATGAAAAGCGCCACGCGCACAGCTTGCCTGACCATCGGACGCGGACCATAGCCGCGGTCGCTCCCGCATGCATCAAGGTTGGCCATGAAATCGCTCCTCCTCGCTTTGCTCGCCACCGCCGCCGCCATCCCCGCGACCGCGCAGACCGCCGCCCCAGCCGCGCCGGCGACCACCGCAGTCCCGCGCACGCCGCCCAAGCTGATCGTCGCGATCTCGGTCGACCAATTTTCCGCCGACCTGTTCGCCCAATATCGCAACCATTTCACCGACGGCATGGCGCGGCTGCTGACCGGTGTGGTATTCCCCTCGGGCTATCAGAGCCACGCGGCCACCGAGACCTGCCCGGGCCACTCGACCATCCTGACCGGCATGCGCCCGGCACATACCGGGATCATCGCCAACAACTGGCTCGACCAGAAGGTCGGCCGGGCCGACAAGACGGTCTACTGCGGCGAGGACGAGCGCGCCGGCGGCGACCACGAGCATTACACGCCCTCCGATCTCCACCTGAAGGTGCCGACGCTCGGCGACATGATGAAGCGTGCCAACCCGCAGTCCCGCGTCGTCGCGGTGGCGGGCAAGGATCGCGCAGCGATCATGATGGGCGGCCACACCACCGACCAGATCTGGTTCTGGGGCGGGCAGAAATTCATCTCGCTCGCGGGCCGGCAAGAGCCCGCTGTGGTGACCCGCGCCAATGCCGCGGTGGGTGCGCTGCTCGCGAGGCCGCAGGAGGCGCTGCCGCTGCCCGGATACTGCAAGACGCTGTCGCGCCCGATCGTGGTCGGCGCCCAGACGCTCGGCACCGGACGGTTCGAGCGTGCCGCAGGCGATGCCAAAGCGTTCCGTGCCTCGCCCGCGCTCGACGGCGCGGTGTTCGCGCTCGCAGCCGCGATGATCGAGGACATGAAGCTCGGCCGCGGCCCCGCCACCGACCTGATCGCGGTCGGCGCCTCGGCGACCGACTATGTCGGCCACTCGCTCGGCACGCAGGGTGCGGAGATGTGCATCCAGATGGCGCAGCTCGACGAGTCGATCGGCGGCTTCCTCGCCGAAATCGATCGCACCGGCGTCGACTATGAGGTGGTCCTCACCGCGGACCACGGCGCACACGACATGACCGAGCGCCAGCAGCAGCGCGCGATGCCGATGGAGCAGCATGTCGCACCCGAGGCGTCGGCGACGACGATCGGCGCCGCGATCGGCCGCGATCTCGGCATCTCGGGACCCGTGCTGCTCGGGCCTGAGGGTGACGTCTACCTCGCCGACTCGGTGCCCGCGGCGAAGCGCGCGCAGGTGCTGGCGGAGGCGAAGAAGCGCTTCCTCGCGCAGCCGCAGGTCGCCGCCGCGTTCACGCGCGACGAACTCGCCGCCACCCGCATGGCGACCACCCCGCCCGAGACCTGGACGCTGATCGAGCGCGCGCGCGCCTCGTTCGATCCGGACCGTTCGGGCGACCTGACCGTGCTGCTGCGCCCGCGCGTCACCACGATCAAGGCGCCGGGGCCGGGCTATGTCGAGACTCACGGCAGCCCGTGGGACTATGACCGCCGCGTGCCGATCCTGTTCTGGCGCAAGGGGATGGCCGGGTTCGAGCAGCCGCTCTCGGTGGAGACGGTCGACATCGCGCCGACGCTGGCGGCGACGATCGGCCTGAAGGTGAGCGGCCTCGACGGCCGCTGCCTCGATCTCGACGCGGCTGCGGGCGACACCTGCCCGGCAGGATGAGGTCAGGCGATCGGCTGGAGCGCGATCCCGTTCCGTTGGCGTCATCCTGAGCTCGTCTCAGGATCCACTGTTCCGCGAAGGCCGCACGCTTCGACCTTGCGGCTCAGTGGATCCTGAAACAAATTCAGGATGACGTAGCATGTTGGTGGTGAGAGGGGCGCCGCAGCGGCCAGCCTACCCCTCCTCCTCCCCAAGCCACACCGAGCGATCCCCGCCCGCCGCGACGATCGGCTGCGCCAAAATCTCGAGCACGGCGTAGCTGTGTAGCTCACACATGCACGCCGCGACCGCGTCGAAGCGGCGCGACAGCGTCTTGGCGGTAAGCAGCGACTCGTCGTCGCGCTGGGTCTCGCCCTCCCAACGATAGACGCTCTCCACTGCGCTGAGCTGGACTCATGCGGCGAGGCGGCGATCGACCAGCGCGTTTGGCGATGATCCGCGCCTGGTTACGCCCGGCGCGGGCGCGACTGATGGTGATCGCCCCCGCTCATCGCGTGAACCGCTGCGGCGCATAACGTACCGCGTCGATCGTCGCCGGCGGCGTGTCGCCGAGCAGCAGCGCGGCGCCGACCGCCGCCGCTGCGGGCGCGGTCTGTATGCCGAAGCCGCCTTGCCCGGCGAACCAGAAGAAGCCCGGCTCGGCGAAGCCATACACCGGCAGCCGGTCGGGCGCGAACGAGCGAAGCCCCGCCCAGCTGCGCTCGACGCGGCGGACGCGCCAGTCGACCGCCGCCTCGAAGCGGTCGATCGCCACCGCGACGTCGAGCTCCTCCGCTGCGACGTCGTGCGGGGCGACCGGATGTTCGTCATGGGGGCTCAGCCACAGCCGCCCGCCCGCCTCGGGCTTGAAGTAGAAGCCGCCGCCGGCATGGATCACGAACGGCGTCGCAGCAGGCACCGGCGGGTCGGTGGCGAGCTGCGCGACGGTGCGACGATACGGGCTGATGCCGAGCGGGCGCGCGCCGGCGAGGTGCGCGACCGGATCGGCCCAGGCGCCAGCAGCGTTGACCAAGACCGCGGCGCGCGCCTCGCGCCCGTCGGCGAGCGTCAGTCGCCAGCCGGAACCCAGCCGCTCCGCCGCGGCGAGTCGGGCCGCGGTCAGCAGCGTCGTCCCCGTGCGCCGCGCCGTACCAAGATAATCACCGTGGAGCCGCGCGGCGTCGATATAGGCGCAGCTCGGCTCGCGGACGCCAAGCGACCAGTCGTCGCGCAGCCCCGGCACGAGCGGGCGCGGGTCGACCGCGGTCAGCTCGACGCTGCTGCCATCGAACTCGGCGAGCAGCGCGTCGATCGCGCGCGCGTCCTCGGTCCGCCCGACATGCACCGCGCCGAGCGGGTCGAGGTAGCCGCCCGCACGCAGCGCCGCCTCCGACCCGGTGGTGAGCGGCTGGATCGCGGGGCCACCGTAGGTCTCGGACCAGAAAGCGGCGGAGCGACCGGTGGCGTGATAGCCTGGCTGGTCCTCGCCTTCGAGCAGCAGGACACGCGCCCGATCGCCGATCGCCGCGGCGAGGCTCGCCCCCGCGATTCCCGCGCCGACGATGGCGATGTCCGCGGCGAGAACGTCCGCGCTCACGCGGCATGCTCGGCGAGGAACGAGTCGATCGCGGCGAACGCGCGGTCGCGCACGGCGTCGCGCTCGCGCAGCAGCTCGTGCGCCGCACCGTCGCCGAAGCGTACCAGCGTGGCGCGTTTCAGCCGCGCCGCCACGCGGCGGGACGCGCGCGCATCGACCAGCCGATCGCCGTCGGCGACCAGCAGGAGCACCGGCACGTCGAGCTTGGCCAGCGCCGGGTCCCGCCTTAGCCGCGCGGTGGCGGCGAAGGCCTCGTCGAGCCACGCCCAGCTCGGCGGGCCGAGCCGCAGCGTGGGGTCGTGCTCATACCACCAGGCCTCGTCGGCGTAGCGCGCCTGGTCCCCGGTGAGCAGTCGCTGGCGCTCGGCGAGCCCAGGGCGCTCGTTCTTCCACGCCGCGCGCGCGGGATCGCCGCGCCGCCGCATCAGGTGAGCGACCAACCCGCCGAGCCAAGCCCCAACCGGCGAGGCCAGCCCGAGCATCGGCGCCACCAGCACCGCCGCGCGCGGCCGGATCGCGCCGTCGAGCAGCGCGCGCAGCGCGAGGTAACCCCCCATCGAATGGCCGACGATCACATGCGGCGGCGGCATCGTCGCGACCCAGTCGCGCCACTGATCGGTGAGGTCTGTCAGCCAGGGCGCAAAATCATCGCAATGGCCGACCTGCGCGTCGGCGCTCAGCCGCCCCGAACCGCCCTGCCCGCGCCAGTCGAACGCCGCGACGCTCCATCCCTGTGCGTGCCAGTGAGCGAACGACTCGAGATATTTCTCGAACACGTCGGCCCGCCCCGTCTGGAACAGGATCGTGCCGCGCCCGTCGCCTGGCCACTCGAACCGGCGCAGCGGCCATCCGTCGGCGGCGCGCGCGGTAGCGACTCGCGCCTCGGCGGGGATCAGGCGGCGGTTCATGGTCTCCAGCATCATCCCGATCATGGTTACGGTTTCTCAAACCCTGTCGTCTAGCACCGCCGATATGGGTCAATCTCTCCTCGCCTGGCTGCTCCCCGCGATCATGGGGGCGCTGCTGCTCTCCGCCGGCGTGGAGGATGCGCGCGTGCGCGAGATCGCCAACTGGAAGAACGCGGCGATCGCGCTGCTGGCGCCGGTCTGGTGGTGCATAATCGGGCTCTCTCCGTGGCCCGAGATGGCGCTGCAACTCGGTGTTGCCCTCGTGGTATTCGCGCTGTTCATCGGCGCCTTCGCGATCGGGCAGATGGGCGGCGGCGACGTCAAGCTGATCGGCGCGCTGTCGCTGTGGCTGCCGCCGATGCGCCTGCTGGACACACTTCTGGTCATGTCGGTGCTGGGCGGCGTGCTCACGCTCGTTTTCGTGATCGAGCGTCGCTGGAAGCCGAGCGAGACCGCGGTCGAGGTGCCGTACGGCGTCGCGATCGCAGTGGCGGGACTAATCTCGTTAACCGAACCGCTTCTTAACCAATTCCGCCCATAATTTACATGAAGTTGGCGCCGGTTGGCGCACGCAGAGGATGCTTTCCCCGATGGACAGTCGCAAGCTCATCATGCTGGTCGGCGCGCTCGTGGTCGCAGTGGTGACCGCGGTCGCCGCGCGGACGTTGGTCGCCGGCGCCGCGGCGCCCGAGGCAGCCGCGGTCGCCGCACCGGCCGCGCCCGTGGTCGACGGCCCCGAGGTGCTCGTTGCCACCCGCGCCTTGCCCGTCGGCACCATCCTCGACGCCACCGCGCTGAAGTTCCAGCCCTGGCCCAAGGAGCTGGTGGAAAACGCCTATTTTCAGAAAGACCAGACCGATCTGGCGAAACTGCTCGGCACCGTCGTACGGCTGCCGGTCACCGCCGGCCAGCCGGTGACGCAGGGTCAGTTGGTCAAGCCCGGCGATCGCGGCTTCCTCGCGGCGGCGCTGGGCGCGGGCATGCGCGCGGTCACCGTGCCGGTGTCGGCGCAGACGTCGGTCGCCGGCTTCGTCTTCCCGGGTGACCATATCGACCTGATCCTCACCCAGTCGGTCGACGGCGGCGGCGACGGCCCGCCGCTCAAGGCGAGCGAGACGGTGATCCGCAACCTGCGCGTGCTCGCCACCGACCAGCGCACCGGCGACCAGAAGGACGCGAACGGCAACACGATCGTGCAGACCTTCTCGAACGTGACGGTCGAGGCGACCCCGAAGATTGCCGAGCAGATCGCGGTGGCGCAGACGATCGGCACGCTGTCGCTGTCGCTGCGCTCGATCGCGGACAATGCCTCCGAGCTGGACCAGGCGATCGCCTCGGGCGCGATCAGCCCCGGCGACGCCAAGGACCCGAAGGCCGAGGAGGCGATGCTCAGCCGCCTGGCCAATACGCCGCAGGCGGGCGACAGCACCTATGCGGTCGGCGCCGACGTGTCGCGCTTCCAGCGTCGCACCGTGCCGGCCAAGTCGGCCGCGCCGGCGGGGCCGGTGGTCCCCGGCGCCCCGATCGCCGCCGGCGCCGCGCCGTCGCCCGCCACGCCGATGGTGCGGATCGCACGCGGCAACAACGTCACCGAAGTCTCCGTCGCAGGGAAGAACTGAGATGCGCCTCCACTCCCTCCTCGCGCGCGGTGTCGCGCTGGCCGCGCTGGCCGGCGTCGCGCTGCCCCCGGCGGGCGCCGCCCCCGCGACCCGCCGCAACGTCTCCGCGAGCGCGGCGGCGACCGGCCGGCCGGCGCGCGCCGGCCTTCCCCCCGCGGGCGTCGCCAAGCCGACGGTCGAGAAGTGGTTCTCGATCGGCGAGGGCGAGCTGATCACCTTGCCTTCGACCGTCAGCGAGGTGTGGACCTCCAACCCCGAGACCGCCGACGTTTACGTCGCCAACCCGCGGCAGATCCACCTGTTCGGCAAGGCGTTCGGCGAATCGACGGTGTTCGCGACCGATCGCAGCGGCGCCGTGATCTTCTCCGCCAGCGTCCATGTCGCGCAGAACTCGACCTCGATCGACCGCATGATGAAGGCGGCGATGCCGGGGGCGGACATCCACATCACCCAGGTCGGCCAGATCGCCGTGCTCAACGGCACTGTCGACTCCCCCGCCGATGCCGAGCAGGCGCAGCGGCTGGTGGCGGGGCTGCTCAACCCGGGCGTGGACGCCAGCGCGGAGAATGCGGTGCTGAAGATCGGCGTGGTCAACCGGCTGCGTACCGCGACGCCACTACAGGTCAATCTGCAGGTCAAGTTCGCCGAGGTGAGCCGCTCGTTCCTGAAGAATTTCGGAAACAACTTCATCACTCGCGACAAGAGCGGCGGCTTCACCTTCGTTGGTCAGTCGGGGCGTAATCCGGGTAGTATCTCCAACCTCGACACGTCCAACCTGCCGACCCTCGACGCCTCGTCGCTCTACGGCCTCCCCGCGGGCTCGATCTCGCTGCCGTTCGACCCGGTCAAGCGCCAGTTCGTCACCGGCGGCTCGCAGTTCAGCACCACCAAGGACAATAGCGGCACGCGCACGACCCTGGGCCTGGCCGGACGTCTGCTCGGCATGGACGTGCTATCCGCGATCGACCTCGGCGAAACGATGGGCCAGGTGACGACGCTCGCCAACCCGAACCTCACTGCGCTATCGGGCGAGACCGGCACCTTCCTGGCAGGCGGCGAGATCCCGATCCCGGTGAGCCAGGCACTCGGCACCACCACGATCGAGTACAAGCAGTTCGGCGTCAGCCTCGCCTACACGCCGACGGTGATGTCCGACGGGCGCATCTCGCTGCGCGTCCGCCCGGAGGTGTCGCAGCTCGACTATGCCAATGCCGTGACGGTCGGCAGCGGTCGCGTCCCCGCGCTCACCACGCGGCGCGCCGAGACGACGGTCGAGCTCGGCTCGGGCCAGAGCTTCATGATCGCGGGCCTTATGCAGAACACGCACAACAACACATACGACAAGACACCGGGCATCGCCGATCTGCCGGTGATCGGCGCGCTGTTCAAGTCGAACGGCTTTCAGCGCAACGAGACCGAGTTGGTGATCGTGATCACGCCGTATCTGGTGAAGCCGGTCAACGGCAACGACATCAAGCTGCCG
Source organism: Sphingomonas phyllosphaerae (assembly GCF_029623345.1). Lineage (GTDB taxonomy): Bacteria > Pseudomonadota > Alphaproteobacteria > Sphingomonadales > Sphingomonadaceae > Sphingomonas > Sphingomonas phyllosphaerae_C. Next base: position 59,361 of record NZ_JAPYKH010000003.1, on the reverse strand, counting down.
ACCGACAGCTATCGCGCGCCGAGCGATCTCGAGCGCGTGTTCGTCGGCTCGCTGGAAGGCGGCAACCGCGCCGCCGATCGGCCGAAGCCGGTAATGCAGGCGCCCACTCCTTCGGCCGCTCCGGCGGTCGGCGCGGTCGCGCCCGCTCCGCTCCTCCCGAGCCCCGCCGCTCCGACCGAGGCGCCCGCCGACCGCAAGGCGGTCAAGCCGTCGAACCGCAAGGCCGCGGCGCCAGCGCCCGGCTTCTCGATCAACTGAGGTCCCAGACGATGCTTCACCGCCCGCTCCTCCTCACCGCGCTCGCGCTCGCGGTGCCGCTCGCCGGCTGCAACAGCTATCGCGGCGTCGAGTCGATCCACCAGCCGGTGGTGTCGCGCAGCGACTATGCGCTGGACGTGCAGACGACCCCGGCCGGCCTCGCTTCGGGTGAACCGGAACGGCTGCGCGGCTGGCTCGACGCGCTGCGCGTGAGCTATGGCGACATCGTCACGCTCGACCAGGGCGGCACCGAGAACGACGGCGCGCGCGCCGATGTCACCGCCATCGCCGGTCGCTACGGCCTGCGCCTCGCCGAGGCGGCGCCGCTCGCCGGCGCCGCGGTCGCACCGGGCACCGCACGGGTCACGGTGAGCCGCACCACCGCGGCGGTGACGAGCTGCACGCCGCAGAGCAACCGCGGCATCCTCAACTTCGACTCGCATACCAGCGGCGATTACGGCTGCGCCGTCAACGGCAATCTCGCCGCGATGGTGGCCAATCCGAGCGATCTGGTGCGCGGCGTGGCCGACAGCGGCGGCTATGACAATGTGACCGGCGGCAAGGCCGTCTCTGCTCGCCGACGCGCCGCGCTCACAGGTGGCGGAGGTGCCGCGGTCAAATCCGAGTCGACGGGAGGCAAGTGAGATGAACGCACCCTGGAAGCCCGGCGTCGCCGGCAGCCGCGCACCCTTCCTGGCCTTTGCCTGCGACGATGGCTCGGTCGAGGCGTTGCGCCCGATCGCGGCCGAGCTCGGCTGGCCGACAGAGAACGTCTACAAGGGCGGACTGCGCAACGCGGTGCAGACGCTCTCGGTGACGTCGAGCCCGCACGTGCTCTTCGTCGACCTCGCCGAGTCGAGCGACCCGCTCGGCGACATCAACGGGCTCGCCGAGGTCTGCGAGCCCGGCACGATCGTGATCGCGGCGGGCCAGGTCAACGACGTCAGGCTGTACCGCGACCTGCTCGCCAGCGGCATCCACGACTATCTGCTCAAGCCGCTGCACCCCGATGCGGTGCGCGACGCGTTCGGCCAGGCGCAGGCGATGCTCAACGCGCCCAAGCCGGTCGAGGTCTCGCTCGACCGCCCGCACTGCTCGGTGGCGGTGATCGGCAGCCGCGGCGGCGCGGGTGCCTCCACCATCGCCACCTCGCTGGCATGGCTGATGAGCGAGCGCGGCAAGTGCGCCACCGCCCTGCTCGATCTCGACGTGCATTTCGGCACCGGCGCGCTCGCGCTGGATCTCGAACCCGGCCGCGGCCTCACCGACGCGATCGAGAATCCCAGCCGCATCGACGGCCTGTTCATCGAGCGCGCCATGGTGCGCGCGTCGGACAAGCTGTCGGTGCTCTCGGCCGAGGCGCCGATCAGCGCACCGGTGATCACCGACGGCGCCGCTTTTTACCAGTTGCAGGAGGAGATGCGCGCCGCCTTCGAGGCGACGGTGATCGACCTGCCGCGATCGATGCTGGTGCAGCACCCGCACCTGCTCGCCGACGTCAACGCCGCGGTGCTGGTGACCGAGTTGACGCTCGCGTCGGCACGCGACTCGATCCGGCTGCTGTCATACCTGCGCAGCAACGCGCCGCAGGTGCAGGTGACGGTGCTCGCTAATCGCGTCCACACCGGCGCGCAGCCCGAGATCTCGCGCAAGGACTTCGAGGGCTCGATCGAGCGCAAGATCGACCTAGTCGTTCCCTTCGACCAGAAGCTGGCAGCGCAGGCGGCCAAGCTGGGCAAGCCGCTCGCCGAGGCGGGCAAGGCGAGCAAGACCATCGCGCCGCTCGCCGACCTCGCCGACCAACTGCTGCGCAGCGCCGAAGACGGCGAGATGCCGTCGGGCTCGTCGCGCGGCGGCTCGCTGATGTCCAAGTTCGCCGACCTCAAGGGACTGATCCCCAAGAAGACGGCCAAGGCGAAGTGACCGCCCGCCCGATCGCCCCGGAGCCGCCATGCCGATCCTGCCGCTGATCCTGCTCTTCGCCGGCGCCGCGCTGACGCTGCTGCTGCTCGTCACCGCGCTCGCCGGCCCGTCGACGAACAAGGCGACGACGCGCCGGCTCGCTGCGCTGCGCGAGCGCCACACTGCCTCGCCGATCAACGCCATCGAGGCGCAGATGCGCCGGATCACCGGTAAAAGCGCGACCCGCGCCGACCTCGCCGCGATGCGGCTGCTGCCCAACGTGGCGCAGTTGCAGAAGCGGTTGTCGATGACGGGAAAGAGCTGGACGGTGGGCCATTACGGCGGCGCCACGGTCGGCGTCGCCGTGGTGGTGGCGTTGCTGCTGCTGCTGAAGGGCATGCCGCTGCTGCTCGCGCTGTTCCTCGGTGTCGCGCTGGGCGGTCTGGTGCCGCATCTCGCGGTCGGCATGCTGATCAAGCGCCGCATCGCCGGCTTCACCGCGAAGTTCCCCGACGCGATCGAGCTGCTGGTGCGCGGCCTGCGCTCGGGCTTGCCGATCTCGGAGACGATGCAGGTGGTCGGCGCCGAGGTGCCGGGACCGGTCGGCGACGAGTTCCGCTCGGTATCCGACAAGATGAAGATCGGTCGCGCAATGGACGTCGCCTTGCAGGAAACCGCCGACCGCCTCGGCACCCCGGAGTTCCAATTCTTCGTCATCACCATCGCCATCCAGCGCGAGACCGGCGGCAACCTCGCCGAGACGCTGCAGAATCTCGCCACGGTGCTGCGCCAGCGCGGGCAGATGAAGCTGAAGATCAAGGCGATGTCGTCCGAGTCCAAGGCCTCGGCCTATATCGTCGGCTCGCTGCCCTTCCTCGTCTTCGGCGTGATCTACACAATCAATGCGCCCTACATGCTCAACTTCTTCGCCGATCCGCGGCTGATGGTGGCGGGTGGCGGCGGACTGATCTGGATGGGGATCGGCGCCTTCATCATGGCCAAGATGGTGAGCTTCGAGATCTGATATGGAACCTGTGCACGCCACCTTCTTCGGCATCGACGTGGTCTGGGCCGCGACCTTGCTCTCCGGCATCGCCGCCGCCGCGGTGTTCGTCGCGATCTACGCCGCGCTTGGCGTCCGCGACCCGATGAGCAAGCGCGTGCGCGCGCTCAACGATCGGCGCGAGCAGCTCAAGGCGGGAATCACCGCCTCGACGAGCAAGCGCCGCGCCAAGCTCGTCCAGAAGAACGAGGCGGCCGACCGGATGCGCAGCTTCCTGTCGTCGCTGCGCGTGTTGCAGGACGAGCAGCTCAAGGTCGCGCAGCGCAAGCTGATGCAGGCTGGCATCCGCAAGAAGGAATGGGCGGTCGGGGTCATCTTCGGCCGGCTGGCGCTGCCGATCGTCTTCGGCGGCCTGATGATCGTCTACGTCTACCTGCTCGACGGCTTCCCTGACTGGAGCGCGCTCAAGCGCTACGGCCTCGTCGCCTCGACGCTGGTGCTCGCCTACAAGGCGCCCGACCTGTTCCTGAAGAACAAGATCAACAAGCGCAGCGACGCGATCCGCAAGGGCCTGCCCGACGCGCTCGATCTGCTGGTGATCTGCGCCGAGGCGGGCCTCACCGTCGACGCCGCATTCCACCGCGTCTCGCGCGAGCTCGGCAAGGCCTATCCCGAGCTGGGCGAGGAGTTCGCGCTCACCGCGATCGAACTGGGCTTCCTCACCGACCGCCGCCAAGCGTTCGAGAATCTCGCGATGCGGGTCGATCTCGACGCAGTGCGCGGCGTGGTGACGACGATGATCCAGACCGAGAAATACGGCACCCCGCTGGCCAGTGCTTTGCGCGTGCTGTCGGCCGAGTTCCGCAACGAGCGGATGATGCGCGCCGAGGAGAAAGCCGCGCGGTTGCCCGCGATCATGACGGTGCCGCTGATCCTGTTCATCCTGCCGGTGCTGTTCATCGTCATCCTCGGTCCGGCGGCCTGCTCGCTCAACGACTCCTTCATCAACGCCAAGTGACCTGGCGCGGTGTTCCGGTGCGATCCAGTGCGCCGGAACACCGCGTCGGCGCCGGTCGTTGCTATGTCGTTATGGAGGCGCTGCGGGCGTCTTCAACGGCAGGGAGGATGCCATGCTGTTCACGACGTCGACGCAATATATCGCGCTTGCGGTGGCACTGATCGCGGGCTGGCTGTTCGGATTGGCCAGCCATCCGGGCGGGCGCAAGTGGAAGACACGCTACGCTGCCGAGCGTGATGCGCACGCCGCCACCGCCAAGCGCGTGGCCGAGCTGGAGCGTGATCACGGTCGCCTCGCCGAGCTGGAGCGCGACAACGCGCGGATCGGCGACCTGGAGCGAGAGAACGCCCGTATCGCCGAGCTGGAGCGCGAGAACGAGCGGCTGCGCGCGGCACCGCTCGCGGTGGAGGAGCGAGTCGCTCGCGACGAGCGGCCGATCCTGGGCGACCGGCCGGGCTACGACGAACGCGTGGTGCGCGATGAGCGCGCTTTCCGCGACGAGCGGGATTATCGCGACGAGGGCGTGGTGCCGCGCTCCTCTGCGGCACCGGCGCACCCGACCGACCGCCGCATTATCTGATGGTGAGATCTTCCCCAGTCAGGGGGGGTGGCAGCGCGAAGTGCTGACGGAGGGGTGTCGCGGGCGGCGGGTGTCGACGACAGCTGCGACACCCTCCACCACGCCCAACGGGCGCGGTTCCCCTCCCTTGAAGCGGAGGATCACCTCGCCGCCAGCGCCGCCTGTGCCGCCGCGAGCCGCGCGATCGGCACGCGATACGGCGAGGCGGAGACGTAATCTAGGCCGACCTGCTCGCAGAAGGCGATCGAAGCCGGGTCCCCGCCATGCTCGCCGCAGATGCCGAGCTTGATCCCCGGTCGCGTCGCGCGCCCGCGCTCTGCCGCGAGTGCGACCAGCTCGCCGACGCCCTCGATGTCGAGGCTGACGAACGGGTCGCGCGCGTAGATACCCTGCTCGACGTACGCGCCGAGGAAGCGCGCCGCGTCGTCGCGGCTCACCCCCAAGGTCGTCTGCGTCAGATCGTTGGTGCCGAACGAGAAGAACTCGCCACTCTCGGCGATCTCGCCGGCCTTGAGCGCGGCACGCGGCAACTCGATCATTGTGCCGACCAGATAGTCCACCCGGCGCCCGCGCTCGGCGAACACCGCCTCCGCGGCGCGGTCGACCACCGCCTTCATGAGGTCGAGCTCGCGCTTGGTCGCGACCAAGGGGATCATCACCTCGGGGATCGGCGCCTCCCCGCTCCGTTCCGCCACGTCGAGCGCCGCCTCGAAGATCGCGCGTGCCTGGGTCTCGTAGATCTCGGGATAGGTCACCCCGAGCCGGCACCCGCGATGCCCCAGCATCGGGTTGAACTCGTGCAGCTCGGCCGCGCGCCGGCGGAGCACGTCCACCGCCACCCCCGCCGCCTCGGCGAGCTCGGCGAACTCCTTCTCCTCGTGCGGGAGGAACTCGTGGAGCGGCGGGTCGAGCAGCCGCACCGTCACCGGCAGCCCCGCCATCACCTCGAAGATCGCGGTGAAGTCGGCGCGTTGCGCGGGCAGCAGTTTCTCCAGCGCGGCGCGGCGGCCGCGCTCGTCGGCCGCCAGGATCATCTGGCGCACCGCGGTGATGCGGTCGCTCTCGAAGAACATATGCTCGGTGCGGCAGAGGCCGACGCCTTCGGCGCCGAAGTCGCGCGCCACGCGACAATCCGCCGGGGTCTCGGCATTGGCGCGCACCCTGAGGCGGCGCACGGCGTCGGCCCATACCATCAGCGTACCGAAGTCGCCCGCGAGCTCGGGCTGGATCGTCGCCACCTCGCCCGCCATCACCTCGCCGGTGGCGCCGTCGATCGTCAGCACGTCGCCCTCGCGCAGTTCGCGCCCGCCCACGCGCGCCACCTTGGCACGCGCGTCGATCGAGAGTGCGCCCGCGCCCGAGACGCACGGCCGACCCATGCCGCGTGCCACCACCGCAGCGTGGCTGGTCATCCCGCCGCGCGCGGTGAGGATGCCCTTGGCGGCGTGCATGCCGTGGATGTCCTCGGGGCTGGTCTCGGTGCGCAGCAGGACCACCGCGCGCCCATCCGCGGCCCAGCGCTCGGCGGTGTCGGCGTCGAATACCGCCGCGCCCGAAGCCGCGCCCGGCGAGGCGGGCAGCCCCTTGGTGAGCACGTCGCGCACGGCCGCGGGATCGAGCGTCGGGTGGAGCAACTGGTCGAGCGCGGACGGGTCGACGCGCGCGATCGCCTCTTCGCGCGTGATCAGCCCCTCCTCTGCCATGTCGACCGCGATCTTGAGCGCGGCCTTGGCGGTGCGCTTGCCCGATCGCGTCTGGAGCATCCACAGCACGCCCTGCTGCACCGTGAACTCGATGTCCTGCATGTCGCGATAGTGCGTCTCGAGCGTGTCGAACACGCGCGCGAGCTCGGCGTACACCTCGGGCAGCGCCTCCTCCATCGACAGCGGCTTGGCCCCCGCCCGCTCCCGCGCCGCGCGCGTCAAATATTGCGGCGTGCGGATGCCCGCGACGACGTCCTCGCCCTGCGCGTTGATGAGGAACTCGCCGTAATAAGCGCGCTCGCCGGTCGAGGGATCGCGGGTGAAGGCGACGCCGGTGGCGCTGGTGTCGCCCATGTTGCCGAACACCATCGCCTGGACATTCACCGCGGTGCCCCAGTCGCCGGGGATGTGGTTGAGCCGGCGGTACACTTTGGCGCGCTCCGACTGCCACGAGCCAAACACCGCGCCCACCGCGCCCCACAATTGCTCGTGGACGTCCTGCGGGAAGGCCCGTCCCCACAGCTGCTCGACCAATTGCTTATACTCGCCGACCAGCCCGCGCAGATCGTCCGCCGACAGCTCGGTGTCGAGCGTGTAGCCGCGGTCCTCCTTGGCGATCTCCAGCGCTTCCTCGAAGGCGCCGTGATCGAGCTCGAGCACCACGTCGGCATACATCTGGATGAAACGGCGGTAGCTGTCCCAGGCGAAGCGCGCGTCGCCGCTCGCCGCCGCGAGCCCCTGTACGGTGGCGTCGTTGAGCCCGAGGTTGAGAACGGTGTCCATCATCCCCGGCATCGACACGCGCGCGCCCGAGCGGACCGAGACGAGCAATGGGTCGGCGGCGTCGCCGAAGCGCTTGCCGGTGACACTTTCGATATGCGCGATCCCGGCGGCCACCTCGGCGCGCAGCGAGTCGGGGAAGGTCTCGCCCTCCTCATAGTAACGCGCGCACATTACGGTGGAGATGGTGAAGCCCGGCGGCACCGGCAGGCCGATCGACGCCATCTCGGCAAGGTTGGCGCCCTTGCCGCCGAGCAGGTTCCGATCGCCCGCCTTGCCCTCCGACACCCCGCCGCCGAAGCGATAGACGTATTGGTCGGTCATGCTTCCAAGTCCTTGTTTCGGCGAGGGCGGACGCGCGAATGTTGTGTAAGTTGAGTCGCTGGCGCGGTGTGACTCAACCTTCGATCTTGGCGAAATCGGCGACAGTGTGGACCGCGGCGCGGACGCGCGCGAGCAGCGCCAGCCGCGCCGCGCGTTTGGCCGGATCGGGATCGTTGACGGTCACATGGTCAAAGAAGGCGTCGATCGGGGCGCGGAGCGTCGCGAGCGCGGCCATCGCGCCCTCGAAGTCCTCGCGCGCGACCGCGTCGGCGGCGGCGGGCTCGGCCGAGTCGAGCGCGGCGATCAGCGCGGCTTCGTCCTTTTCGGGCGTGTAGGACAGGGGCGCGTGCAGTGGCGCCGGTACGGCGTCGCCGACGCCCTCCTTCTTGAGGATGTTGGCGGCGCGCTTGTAGCCGGCCAGCAAATTGGCGCCGTCCTCGGTGCCGACGAACGACTGAAGCGCACGCACGCGCGCGAGCAGGCGGACGAGATCGTTCTCGCCGCCCAGTGCGAAGACGGCGTCGATAAGGTCATGACGTACGCCGGCCTCGCGCTGCTGGACCTTGAGGCGGTCGGCAAAGAAGTCGAGCACGTCGCGCGACGCGACCTGGCTTAGCGGAAAGCGTAGGCCGTTATCGAGGATCAACGCGATCACGCCCAGCGCCGAGCGACGCAGCGCGAACGGGTCCTTGGATCCGCTCGGGCGCAGGTCTGCGGCGAAGAACTGCGTGATGCTGTCGAGCTTGTCGGCGAGGCTCACCGCCACCGTCACTGGAGCGGTCGGCACGTCGTCGCCCTGCCCGACCGGCTTGTAATGGTCGCGCACCGCCTCGGCCACCGCAGCCGGCTCGCCCTGCGCCGCGGCGTAATAGCCCCCCATCAGTCCCTGGAGTTCGGGGAACTCGCCGACCATGCCGGTAACGAGGTCGGCCTTGGCGAGCCGTGCCGCACGCCCCGCCATGTCGGCAAGCGACGCTAGATCCTCCCCGCGAGCGGAGAGGATCACACCCTCTTCCACCAGCCAACGTGCCAGCCTGGCGACGCGCTCCACCTTGTCCGTCACCGTGCCCAGCTTCTCGTGGAACACGATCTTCTCGAGCTTCGCCGCCTGTTGCTCGAGCGGCACCTTGAGATCGGTTTCGTAGAAGAAGCGCGCGTCGCTCAGCCGCGCCGCGAGCACCTTGCGGTTGCCGTCGACGATCTTCGCACCGCCGTCGCTCGCGGCGATGTTGGCGGTGCACACGAACGCGTTCGCGAGCCGCCCGTCAGCGTCGCGGCACACAAAATACTTCTGGTTCACGCGCGCGGTGAGCTGGATCACCTCGGGCGGGACGTCGAGGAAGGCAGGATCGAAGCGGCCGAGCAGCGGCACCGGCCACTCGGTCAGCCCGGCATTCTCCGCCACCAGCCCTTCATCCTCGACCAGGACCAGCCCCGCCTCGGCGGCGAGCGCGGCGGCGCGCTCACGGATCAGCGCGGCGCGCTCGTCCTGGTCGACGATGACGTGGCAGGCGCGCAGCTTCTCGACGTAATCCGCCGCCGAGCCGATCGTGATCGCGCCGGGATGGTGGAAACGATGGCCGCGTGTCGCCGCGCCGCTCTCGACCCCCGCGACGCTCACCGGCACGACCTGCTCGCCGAACAAGGCGATGATGCCGTGCAGCGGACGGACCCAGCGCAGGCTTTCGGTCGAGCGCGACTCCGCGCCCCAGCGCATCGACTTGGGCCAGGGAAAGCCGCGGATCACCGCGGCGACTGCCTCGGCGAGCACCTCGGCGGTAGCGCGGCCGGGCTTCTCGCTGATCGCGTAGAGCACGCCGTCGCGCTCGGTGAGCTGCTCGCGGGTGAGTCCGGTCTTGCGCAGGAAGCCCTCAAGCGCCTGCGGCGGGGCGGAGGCGCGCGGGCCCTTGATCTCCTCCGAGACGGCGGCGGTCGCCTCGGGCAGGCCGCGCGCGATCAGCGCGAGCCGACGCGGTGTGGCGTAGGTGACGGTCTCGCTCGCGGTGAGCCCGGCGCGCGCGAGCTCGGCGGCGAACAGGCGGGCGAGGTCCTCGCGCGCCCTGGCCTGCATGCGGGCGGGGATCTCCTCGGAGCGGAGTTCGAGCAGGAAGTCGGTCATGTGGTTCACGCCGCCCACCCGTTCTTCTCCATCCATGCCCCGCACGCGCCCTTCGCCAGGTCGCGCACGCGGCCGATATAGGCCTGGCGCTCCGCCACCGAGATCACGCCGCGCGCCTGGAGCAGGTTGAACGTGTGGCTCGCCTTGATCGCCTGCTCATAGGCCGGGATCGGCAGCCCTGCGGCGAGGCTGTTCTCGCACTCGGCCGCGGCCTTGCGGAAGGCGTCGAACAGCGCGTCGGTGTTCGCTACCTCGAAGTTCCACGCGCTCATCTGGCGCTCGTTCTCGAGGAACACGTCGCCGTAGCTCACCCCCGCATCGTTGAAGCGCAGGTCATAGACGTTGTCGACGTCCTGGATGTACATCGCCAGCCGCTCGAGCCCATAGGTCAGCTCGCCCGCCACGGGCTTCATGTCATAGCCGCCCATCTGCTGGAAATAGGTGAACTGGGTCACCTCCATCCCGTCGCACCAGACCTCCCAGCCGAGCCCCCAGGCGCCCAGCGTCGGGCTCTCCCAATCGTCCTCGACGAAGCGGATGTCGTGGACGCCCATGTCGACCCCGATCGCGGCGAGGCTGCCGAGGTACAGCTCCTGCAGGTCGGGCGGGCTCGGCTTCAGGATCACCTGATATTGGTAATAATGCTGGAGCCGGTTGGGGTTCTCGCCGTAGCGCCCGTCGGTCGGGCGGCGGCACGGCTGGACGAAGGCCGCGTTCCACGTGTCCGGCCCGAGCGCGCGCAGCGTGGTGGCGGGATGAAAGGTGCCCGCGCCCATCTCCATGTCATAGGGCTGGAGGATCACACAGCCGCGCTCCGACCAATATTGGTGGAGCCGCAGGATCATCGCCTGGAAGCTGAGCGGGCGGGTGGCGCTGGGGTCGGTCACCGCGGCGCTGTGGCGGAAGCCCGGCGCGGAATCAAGCGAGCGGCGGCGCTCACCGCGCGCTATCAATTCAGCCGCCCACCGCCAAGTCGTTGACGATGTTAGCGCAAAATCGTTCCCGTCCCTATCAAGGTACGCGAGGGCGCCAGATATCCTAAGCAAGTTCAGTCGGCCGAGGTTCAGCCAGCCGTTGCTAACGCTATCATCCCCTGATCTGCGAAAGGAATGATCCTCTTGGCCTATCCCTTTCTCTTCGTTGCGCTTCTCCTCGGCGTCACGCCGATACCGTCGCCCTCCAACTCTCCCGTGGCCGCCGCGCGCGCGGCACATGCTCTCCCGGCCTGCCGTCCGCTCGGGCTCGCCCGCGGCGTCGTGCCGGCGACCTCGGTGCTGGCGACGCGCGCAACCGTGCTCCAGGCCGATATCGCCGCGGCGCGCAAGGCGCGCTCCGTGCCGCAGCAGCAGGCCGATGCGCTGTGGCAGCAGGCCGACCAGGTGCGGCAGCGCGTCGCAGGCAAGGTGCGTCTCCCGGTCGCCACCCGCGCCGAGGCGCATCGCACGCTCGAGTCGATCGCGGCACAGCTCTGCCGCCGCTGACGCCATGCCGGCGCGCGCGCCGCGCTTGCCCGGCGCGACGCTCGCGCCGATAGCGCACCCTTTCCTTCGCCGAGACGTCGCCGCATGAACGCTGCCATGAAGATCGCTCTCTCCGCCCTCGCGCTGCTACTCGCGCTCCCCGCCTGCGCGCAGCAGGCCCCCGCCCCCACCACCCCGGCCGACGCCGATCCCGCGCTTTGGGTGGTGAAGGACAAGGATACGACGATCTACCTGTTCGGCACGATCCACGTGCTGAAACCCGGTCTGTCGTGGTTCGACGAGGGCGTGAAGAAGGCATTCGACCGCTCGCAGACGCTGGTGCTCGAGATGGTCGAGCCCGACCCGCAGACTGCGCAGCAGATCGTCGCGGCCAAGGCCTTCGCCCCGGGGGGCAGCGCCCTGACGACGCAGCTGCCGCCGAATTATCGCCCCGCCTTCGCCAAGGCGATGAGCGAGGGCGGCGTCACCGCCCAGGCCTATGACAAGATGCGCCCGTGGTTCGCCGCAGTGACGCTGTCGCTGCTGCCGGTGCAGAAGCTGGGCTACCAGGCCGCCAACGGCCCCGAGAAGGTGCTGACCGAGGCCGCGCGCGCGGCGGGCAAGCAGGTGGTGGGGCTGGAGACGTTCGAGGGCCAGCTCGGCATCTTCGACCTGTTGTCGCAGCCGGCGCAGCTCCAGCTGCTCGAGAGCACGCTCGACGAGCTGCCCACCGCCGAGCGGACCTTCGACACGCTGGTTTCCGCTTGGTCGCGCGGCGACCCCGACGGCGTGGCGCGCGAGATGAACGATTCGCTCAAGGATTCACCCGAGGTCGCCAAGGCGCTGCTGGTCGATCGCAACAAGCGCTGGGCCGCCTGGATCGCGGAGCGCATGAAGCGGCCCGGTACCGTCTTCGTCGCGGTCGGCGCGGGGCATCTCGCCGGGGCGCAGAGCGTGCAGGCGCAGCTCGGCGCGTATCGGCTCAAGGCGGTGCGGGTGAACTACTGATTGCGTTTCGGGCGCGTCGCGGCTAAGCGCGCGCACTTCCGTCATGGTCATCCCTGGAGGCGTGGCGGGAGCATATCAGTCATTCTACGTTTCGGAGCACCAACATGAGCGATACCATCACGCTCGCGGCCGAGACGCGTGACCGGGTTGGCAAGGGAGCCTCCCGCTCGCTGCGTCGCGAAGGCCGCGTCCCCGCCGTGATCTACGGCCAGAACCAGGCGCCGTCGGCGATCCACCTCGAGGAGAAGGCGCTGGTCAAGGCGCTGTCGTCGGGCCACTTCATGAACTCGGTGATCATGGTCGACGGGCAGCGCACGCTGGCCAAGGACGTCGCCTTCCACCCGGTGACCGACCGCCCCACCCACGTCGACTTCTTCCGCATCTCCGCCGACGCGACCGTTACCGTCGCGGTGCCGGTGGTGTTCGTCGACGAAGAGGAATCGCCCGGTCTCAAGAAGGGCGGCGTGCTCAACGTCGTGCGCCACGAGCTCGATCTGGTGGTCGATGCGGGCAACATCCCAAGCGAGATCAGCGTCTCGGTCGCGGGCAAGGACGTCGGCGACTCGATCCACATCAGCGAAGTGACGCTGCCGCAGGGCGCGCACCCGGCGATCGAGGACCGCGACTTCACCGTCGCAACGCTGGTCGCGCCGTCGGCGCTGCGCTCGGAGGGCGCGGCCGACGAGGACGCCGGCGAGGATTCGGCCGAGGGCTGACCGTCTCGCTCCGCGTGAGCCATGCGAGGGGCAGGGTGGCGGCGACGCTCCCCTGCCCTTTGGTTTTGTGGAGGCTCGGCGACGCGTTCACGCCCATCATGAAGGGCCTGACCCGACACCCATGAGGCCGCAGACGAACGGACGACGACGCTCGCGACGGCATGGATCCCGGCTCAAGGCAGGGATGGCGCCGCCGGCGAGAGAGCCGCTGACCTGCCCCCCATCAGGAGATGATCACCGTGCAACTCTGGGTCGGCCTGGGAAACCCCGGGGCGCAATATGCGATGCACCGGCACAATGTCGGCTTCATGGCGATCGACTCGATCGCCGAGGTTCATGGCTTCGCGTCGCCGGCCAAGAAGTTCCAGGGCTGGCTCCAGGAAGGGCGCGTGGACGGCATGAAGGTGCTGCTGCTCAAGCCCGCCACCTTCATGAACGACAGCGGCCGCTCGGTCGGCGAGGCGCTGCGCTTCTACAAGCTTGGTGCCGAGGCACTCACCGTGTTTCACGACGAGCTCGATCTCGCGCCGATGAAGGTCAAGGTGAAGCAGGGCGGCGGCACCGCCGGGCACAACGGCTTGCGCTCGATCGATCAGCATCTCGGGCCGGACTTTCGCCGCGTGCGGATCGGCATCGGCCACCCCGGCCACAAGGACCGCGTCACCGGCCACGTGCTCGGCAATTACGCCAAGAGCGAGATCGACCCGCTCAGCGACCTGCTCGGCGCCGTCGCGGGCGAAGCGGGCTGGCTGGCCAAGGGCGATGACGTGCGCTTCATGAACGACGTCGCGCTGCGGCTGGGAGCGTGAGCAAATCCCCCTCCCCGTGCCGGGAAGGATTTTGCACCGACCCAGGCTAAACCCTGCGCGACAACAAGGACCCACCATGCCGACGCGCCAGCTCTTCCCCACGCATTTCTACGAGGTGCGGCTCGACCAGCCCGCGCTGCTCGACGGGCTGGCCGACTCCTGCCGCGCGCTCGCCGCCGAGGACGTCGCCGGCAGGCGCTGGTCCAAGGCGCACGGCTATCGCGGCTACACCAGCTATGCCTCGCTCAACGACCTGCCGCAGCGCGACCCCGCCTTCGCCGACCTCAAGCGGCTGCTCGACCGCCATGTCGCGACCTTCGCCGCCGAGGCCGGGTTCGATCTCGGCGGGCGCAAGCTCAAGCTCGACAGCCTGTGGGTCAACGTGATGAAGCCCGGCGGCACGCACTCGGGCCATCTCCACCCGCACAGCGCGGTGTCGGGCACCTTCTACGTCGCGGTGCCGCCCGGCTCGGGCGCGCTCAAGTTGGAGGACCCGCGGCTGGCGATGCTGATGGCGGCGCCGCCGCGCGACGGCACCTTCGTCTATGCCGAACCCGCACCGGGCACACTCTTCCTGTGGGAGAGCTGGCTGCGCCACGAGGTGATGCCTAGCACCGCCAAGGAGGAGCGCGTCTCCGTCAGCTTCAACTACCGCTGGTAGCGTCGGCCGGGAAGTCGGCGCCGAGCGCGGCGTCACGCTGCGCCTCGATCTCCGCGACGCGCGCGCGCAGCCGCTCGGTCACCGCGTCATAGCCCCACTTCCCGAGCACGAGATGCCGCGGCGGCGTGTCGCGCTCGACCGCTTCGATCATCGCCTCGGCCGCGCGTACCGGGTCGCCGGGCTGGTTGCCCGAGACGCCCTTGGTCGATTCCATCCGCGCCTTGGCGGTCTCGGCATAGTCCGCGATCGTGCTCGGCGTCTGGCGCAGCGAGCGGCCCGCCCAGTCGGTGCGGAACGGCCCTGGCTCGACGCAGGTGACCGCGATGCCGAGCGGCGCCACCTCGGCGGCGAGCGAGTCGGAGAAGCCCTCCACCGCGTGCTTCGACGCGGCGTAATAGCCGGACGACGGGAAACCGACGAGACCGGCGACCGAGGTGATGTTGACGATCGCGCCGGCGCGGCGCTCGCGCATCCCGGACAGCACCGCGCGGGTCAACGCGAACAGGCCGAAGACGTTGGCGTCGAACTGCGCGCGGATCTCGCCGTCGTCGCCCTCCTCGATGCTCGACTGATAGCCATAGCCCGCGTTGTTGACGAGCACGTCGATCCGGCCGAAGCGAGCGGTCGCGGCGTGGACCGTGTCGGCGATCTGCGCCTGATCGACCACGTCGAGCGACAGCGCAAGCGCGCGGTCGCCGTATTGCTCCACCAGATCGGCGACGCGGTCCGAGTCGCGCGCCGTCACCACGGCGCGCCATCCGCGCTCCAGAACCAGCCGAGCGAGCTCGCGCCCGAAGCCGGTGGAGCAACCGGTGATGAACCAGACGGGGTCGTTGACGAGCGCCATGTCGCGTCTATCCTGCCGTGATAGGGAGAAAAGCGCCGAACGTCCCGGCTGCGGCACCGTTCCCACTGGCAATTTTCCGCCATCGCGCCCATGTGCGCTGTCCTCATGGACTTTCCGAATCTTCCTGCCGCGCTGGGCAGCGCGCTCGCCGCGCGTGGCTATACCGCGCTCACTCCCGTCCAGTCCGAGGTGACGGCCGATGCCGCGCACGGCCGCGACCTCCTCGTTTCCGCACAGACCGGCTCGGGCAAGACCGTCGCCTTCGGCCTCGCGATGGCCGAGCAGTTGCTGAGCGAGGACGGTGCGCTGCCCCCGGCCGCAGCGCCGATGGCACTGGCGATCGCACCGACGCGTGAACTCGCGCTTCAGGTCGCCAAGGAGCTGGCGTGGCTCTACGCCGATGCGCGGATCGCCACCTGCGTCGGCGGCATGGACGCCAGCCGCGAGCGGCGCGCGCTCAACCATGGCGCGCACATCGTCGTCGGCACGCCGGGCCGGTTGCGCGATCACGCCGAGCGCGGTGCGCTCAAGCTCGGCCAGCTTCGCGTCGCGATCCTCGACGAGGCCGACGAGATGCTCGACATGGGCTTTCGCGACGACCTCGAAGCGCTGCTCGACCAGACCCCGCCCGAACGCCGCACCCTGCTCTTCTCCGCGACGCTGCCGCGCCCGATCGTCCAGCTCGCCAAGACCTATCAGCGTGACGCGCTGCGCATCTCCACCGTCAGCGAGCAGCGCGGCCACGGCGATATCGCCTATCGTGCGGTCACCGTCTCGCCCGCGGACATCGAGCATGCGGTGATCAACCTGCTGCGCTTCTACGAGGCGGAGACCGCGATGCTGTTCTGCGCGACGCGCGACAATGTCCGCCACCTCCACGCCGGGCTGGTCGAGCGCGGCTTCGCCGCGGTGGCGCTGTCGGGCGAGCATTCGCAGAACGAGCGCAACCAGGCGCTCCAGGCGCTGCGCGACCGCCGCGCACGCGTCTGCGTGGCGACCGACGTGGCGGCGCGCGGCATCGACCTGCCGACGCTCAGCCTCGTCATCCACGTCGAGATGCCGCGCGACGCCGAGGTGCTCCAGCACCGCTCGGGCCGCACCGGGCGTGCGGGCAAGAAGGGCACCGCGGTGCTGATCGTGCCCTATCCGCGGCGGCGCCGCGTCGAGATGATGCTGCGCGGCGCGCGCATCGCGACCGAATGGGGCGAGGTGCCCAGCGCCGAGGAGATCCGTGCCAAGGACCGCGAGCGCCTGCTCGAGACCTTGCTCGCGCCGGTCGAGGTCGACGACGACGATCGTGCGCTCGCCGCCGAGCTGCTGGCGCAGCGCTCGCCCGAGGACATCGCCGCCGCGCTGGTGGCGGCGCAGCGTGCCGCGCTGCCCGCACCCGAGGAGCTGACCGGCCAGGCGCCGAGCGAGAACGCGCAGAAGGGGCATCGCGACGGCTTCGACGACGTCGTGTGGTTCCGCATGAACATCGGCCGGCGCCAGAACGCCGATCCGCGCTGGGTGCTGCCGCTGCTGTGTCGTCGCGGTCACGTCACCAAGAGCGAGATCGGCGCGATTCGGATCGGGCCGATGGAGACGCAGTTCCAGGTGCCGAGCGCGCTCGCTGGTCGGTTCGCCGCGGCGGTCCGCGCTTCGGCCAACAGCGACGGCGAGGACGAGAACGGCGTCCGTATCGAGCAGATGGAGGGCGCTGCGCCGCCGCGCGCCGCGCGCGTGCCGCAGCGCCGGCCGGGTGGCGGCGCGCCGACGGCGCGCGGGCCGCGGCGGCGGTAAGCGGGGCGGTGAGGCCATTGTCGCGCCTCGCCTAAGCTGTTCCCCGGCGCAGGCCGGGGCTCAGTTGGGACGGCGCTCGTAAGATCCACTGACGTTCCCGACTGGGCCCCGGCCTGCGCCGGGGAACAGCAGTGGACGTGCACGTTCCTCATGACGCGCCCTCCCTCGTCGCCTACAGCCGGCGCCTCCACCATCGAGGCGCCACCATGACCCTCCCCCGCGCGCTGGCGCTCGCGTTCGCGGCCGCCCCCACGCTCGCCGCGACCGCACCCTCCGTCATCGTCGCCAGCGAATTCATCGACCCCGCCCCGCCCTATCCACAGGCGCACGCCTCGACGATCGTCCAGCTCGCCGACGGCGCACTCGCCGCGGCGTGGTTCGGCGGCAGCGGCGAGGGTCGCGCGGACGTTCGCATCTGGTTCGCGCGCCGCACCGCCGCCGGCTGGGAGAAGCCGCGCGCGGTCGCCGCTGGCGACGGGCAGCCAACGTGGAATCCCGTATTGTTTCAGCCGGCGGGCGCGCCGCTCCAGCTCTACTACAAGGTCGGGCCGAACCCGCGCGACTGGTGGGGCATGGTGAGCGATTCGCGCGACGGCGGCCGTCATTGGGGCGTGCCCCGCCGTCTGCCCGCCCGCGTGCTCGGCCCGATCAAGAACAAGCCGATCGTCGCGCCCGACGGCGCGTGGCTGGCGCCGTCGAGCCGCGAGGTCGGTAGTGCCGCGCACAACCGCTGGTACGCGCTGGTCGAGCGCTCCACCGACCGCGGGCGTACATGGCGCGCGCTGCCTGCGATCGCCTCGCCACGTGGGCTCGAGGCGATCCAGCCAAGCCTGCTGACGCTGCGTGACGGGCGACTGCTGGCAGTGGCGCGGACGCGGCAGAGCGTGCTGGCAGCAAGCTGGTCCCGCGACGCGGGGCGACATTGGTCGCCGCTGACCGCACTCGCGCTGCCCAACCCCAATGCCGGCACCGACGCGGTGACGCTGGCCGACGGGCGCCAGCTGCTGGTCTACAACGACAGCAGCAACCGTCCCGGCAGCGATATCGGCCCGCGCTGGCCGCTCGCGGTGGCGCTGTCCGACGATGGGGTGCGCTGGCGCAAGGTGCTGACGCTGGAGAGCGAACCGCGGCCGGACGGCTACGCCTATCCAGCGGTGATCCAGGCGCGCGACGGGCGAGTGCACGTGACCTACACCTGGAACCGCGAGCGCATCCGCCACGTCGCGATCGATGTGCGACGGCTGCGGTAGAGTGCGCGTCGACGGGATCCGGTGACCATCACCGCGCTATCACCGCACCGAGACCGTCGGAACAGCACCGTCGCGCCAACACCCAACGTCATCGCTCCGCGGGAGCAACGCCCGCGGCCCGCGCGGCACCATGGAGTCCGGGTCGGGCCCGAGATGACGGGTGGGCGAGCCGCTTCCGCGACAATGAACGTTGCACGACCGGGCGTATGGATCCTGCCTCACGACCGGGATGACAACGGCGGGTTGCGCCACGGATCCACGACTCAGGCAGCGACGATAACCTGTGCGCTACATCAGAGTTTTTTTACCCCGGCTCGCTCACCGCCGCGTCGGGCAGCGTGATCCCCGGCCCTTCCTCCGCCGGCGCGCCCGGCGCGATCCATGCCGCATGGGCGTGTGCGCTCGCCACCGTTTCCCACCCACGGTCCTCGGGCCAGGCGCGCACGCGCACCAGCTGGCGCGCGCTCGCACGGTCCGGCTCCATCATCACCCAGGCGAGCGGGCGCTCGCGCGTCGCGCGTGCCCCCGCCGCGGTCATTGCCGCTCGGATCCGGTCGGCGCTGTCGACCGGCAGATACTGCCACACCACCGAGTGGAGCAGCACGCGAGTCACGCCCGCCGCCTGCGGCTCGGCCAGTCGCGCCTCGAGCCAGGCGGCGGCATCGGCGCGGTCGAGCGCGACGCCATGCTCGCGCACCATCGCCACCGCCGCGCGCAGCCGCTCGAGCCGCTCGGGCGCCTCGGGCCACACATAGGATTCGAGCCGCCGCGCCTGCGCCGGGTCGCGCACGTCGAGCGGGGCGACATCGCAGCCGCGCGTCGCGATGATGTCGAGCGGCACTGGCGCGGGCGGGTCGCCGCGCCACTCGGGACGAAGCGTCAGCGGCGCGTCCGCAGGGCCGATCACCGTCCCGCCGAGATCGAAACGGTAGCGGTCGATCAGCAGGTTGAGGCCAGCGCTCGCGCCGATCTCCAGCGTCTCCAGCCGCGATCCGAGATGTCGCGCCACCGCGATCAGCCCGACCATCAGCGCCGCCGCGCGCCCGGGCTCGTTGGTCTGCGGCGGTCCGTCGAGATATGGCAGCAGCCGCGCGGCGTGGCGCTCCAGCGTCGCGGCGAGCACCGCGGCGACCGCGTCCGGCTCGGTCACCGCGCCCGCGAAGACCGCCGCCAGCGCGTCGTCGGTGCGGTCCAGCACCAGCGCGTGCAGCCCGCCGATCAGCCGGAGCGGCAGCGCGTCACGCGTGGGCTCGCCGGACCAGTCGAGCACGCGCCGCGCCACTTCGCCGTCGCGCTCAAGCCGTTCGGCCAGTAGCTCGCACAGGCGCGCGTAGATCGGCGCGTCCATGCGGGCGCAGTAGAAAGCCTGGATCCGGAACGCCTCGCGCACCGCCGCTTCGTTCATGGTCGCTTCCTCCTGCCCTGCCCGTTGCTCCCGCTCGGGTGCCGCCGTAAAGCCCCGTCATGTCCGAGCCGTCCGTCTCTTCCGACCCGATCGTCATCGCGGTGCCCAAGGGCCGCATCCTCGGCGAGGCGCTGCCGCTGCTCGCCGCCGCGGGGATCGTGCCCGAACCCGCCTTCGGCGACGATAGCAGCCGCGCGCTGCGCTTCCGCACCGCCGATCCCAGTATAGAGCTGATCCGCGTCCGCGCGTTCGACGTCGCCACCTTCGTCGCGCACGGCGCCGCGCAGCTCGGCATCGTCGGCTCGGACGTGCTCGCCGAGTTCGACTATCCCGAGCTGTACGCGCCGGTCGACCTCGACATCGGCCATTGCCGCCTGTCGGTCGCCGAACCCGCCGAGCTGGCCGCGCGCGACGACCCGCGCGGCTGGAGCCACGTCCGCGTCGCGACCAAATACCCCCACGTCACCGCGCAGCATTTCGCGCGCCGGGGCGTACAGGCCGAGTGTATCAAGCTCAACGGCGCCATGGAGCTGGCGCCGACGCTCGGGCTCGCCGCGCGCATCGTCGACCTCGTCTCCTCGGGGCGGACGCTCCAGGAGAACGGGCTGGTCGAGGTCGAGCCGATCATGGCGGTGTCGGCGCGGCTGGTGGTCAATCGCGCCGCGATGAAAACGCGCGCGCACGTCTTCCCGCTGGTGGAGGCGTTCCGCGCAGCGGTGGGGAAGAAGGCGGCATGATCTGGCTCGACACAAGCGACGGCGATTTCGCCACCCGCTTCGACGCGCTGGTCGACGCGCGCCGCGAGGCCGCGACCGACGTCGCGCGCGATGTTGCCACGATCGTGCGCAGCGTGCGCGACGAGGGTGACGCCGCGCTCCATGCCTTTACGCAGAAACTCGACCGCCACGATCTCGACCAGACCGGCTGGCGCGTCGACCGCGCCGCCTGCGCCGCGGCGTTCGACGCGGTGGAGCCGGAGTTGCGGGTCGCGCTCGAGCTCGCCGCGGCGCGCATCCGCGCTTATCACGAGAAGCAGCGGCCGACTGATACCGACTTCACCGACGCCGCCGGCGTGCGGCTCGGCGCGCGCTGGCGCGCGGTCGACGCCGCGGGCGTGTACGTGCCGGGCGGGCGCGCCGCTTACCCCTCGACGCTGCTGATGAACGCGATTCCGGCCAAGGTCGCCGGGGTCGAGCGGCTGGTGGTGGTGACGCCGACCCCCGACGGCGTGATCAACCCGCTGGTGCTCGCCGCCGCGCATCTCGCCGGCGCGGACGAGGTATGGCGCGTCGGCGGCGCGCAGGCGATCGCCGCGCTCGCCTACGGCACCGAGCGGATCGCGCGGGTCGACGTCGTCACCGGGCCGGGCAACGCCTGGGTCGCCGAGGCCAAGCGCCAGGTCTATGGCGTGGTCGGTATCGACATGGTGGCGGGGCCGAGCGAGATCGTGGTGGTGGCGGACGGCGCCAACGACCCCGAGTGGATCGCCGCCGACCTGCTCAGCCAGGCCGAGCACGACACCACCACGCAGTCGATCCTGTTCACCGACGACGCCTCCTTTGCCGAGCGCGTCGCCGCGGCGGTCGACCGCCAGCTCACCGCGCTGCCGACCGAGGCGGTGGCGCGCGTCGCGTGGGAGGACAATGGCGCGATCGTGGTGGTGCCCACGCTGGCCAAGGCGATGCCGCTGGTGGACCGGCTCGCGCCCGAGCATGTCGAGCTGGCGTGCGACGACCCCCAGATGCTGTTCGACCGGCTGCGCCACGCCGGCTCGGCCTTCCTCGGGCGGCACACGCCCGAGGCGATCGGCGACTATGTCGCGGGGCCGAACCACGTGCTGCCGACGGGGCGGCGCGCGCGCTTCGCCAGCGGGCTGGGCGTGACCGACTTCATGAAGCGCACGAGCTTCCTCCAGCTCGACGAGAGCGCGCTCAACGAGCTGGGCCCGGCGACGATCGCGCTGGCGCGCGCGGAGGGGTTGCCGGCGCACGCGCAGTCGGTGGCGCTGCGGATCCGCACGAACCGGTGAGGTGCTCTCCCCTCCTCTTCGGGGGACCGGTCGGGGGTGGAGCGTCACCGCACGCGAGACGCTCAAGGAAGCGCCCCACCCCGGCCCTTCCCTCAAGGGGAGGGAGTGCCAAGTGTTAAGCTAACTCCTCCCTGAGCCCCAGGGAGGATCTAAGTCTCCACTCCGCTCGATCAGCCGCTTATCCCGTAGCGGCGGCACCTCCTCAGAACGCCAGCCCCATCGCGGTCTTCACGCCCGGCAGCGCCTTGATGCGCGCGAGCAGCTCGGCGTCAACCGGCTGGTCGACCGAGAGCAGCAGCACCGCCTCGCCGCCCGCCTGGCGCCGGCCGAGGTGGAAGGTGCCGATGTTGACACCCGCCTCGCCCAGCAGCGTGCCGATGCGACCGATGAAGCCCGGCGCGTCCTCGTTGACGACGTACAGCATCGCGCCGGTGAGATCGGCCTCGACCTTGATCCCGAACAGCTCGACCAGCCGCGGCGCCGAGTCACCGAACAAGGTACCCGCGACCGAGCGCTCGCCGTCGGCGGTGCGCACCGCGACGCGCAGCAGCGTGTGGTAATCGCCCTCGCGCTCGGTGCGGATCTCGCGCACCTCCATGCCGCGGTCGCGCGCCAGCACCGGCGCGTTGACCATGTTCACCGTGTCGGTCTGCTGGCGCAGGAAGCCGGTGAGCACCGCGCTGGTGAGCGGCTTGGGGTTGAGGTCCGCCGCGGCGCCCTCGCGGTGGATCGACACGCGGTCGATCGCGCCGGTGGCGAGCTGGCCGACGAGCGAGCCGAGCTTCTCCGCCAACCCCATGTACGGGCGCAGCTTGGGCGCCTCCTCGGCCGAGAGGCTCGGCACGTTGAGCGCGTTGGTGACGCCGCCCGAGACGAGATAGTCCGCCATCTGCTCGGCCACCTGGATGGCGACGTTGACCTGCGCCTCCGTCGTCGAGGCGCCGAGGTGCGGGGTAGAGACGAAGTTGGGCGTGCCGAACAGCGGGCTGTCCTTGGCGGGCTCGGTCACGAACACGTCGAGCGCGGCGCCGGCGATATGGCCCGAGTCGAGCCCTTGCTTGAGCGCGACCTCGTCGACCAGCCCGCCGCGCGCGCAGTTGACGATGCGCACGCCCTTCTTGGTCTTGGCGAGGTTCTCGGCCGAGAGGATGTTGCGCGTCTGGTCGGTCAGCGGCGTGTGCAGCGTGATGAAGTCGGCGCGCGCGAGCAGCTCGTCGAGCGTCACCTTGGTCACGCCCAGCTCGACCGCGCGCTCCTCGGTGAGGAACGGGTCGAACGCCACCACCTTCATCTTCAGCCCGAGCGCGCGGTCGGCGACGATCGAGCCGATATTGCCCGCGCCGATCAGCCCCAGCGTCTTGCCGGTGACCTCGACGCCCATGAAGCGGTTCTTCTCCCACTTGCCCGCCTGGGTCGAGGCGTCGGCCTCGGGCAGTTGGCGCGCGAGCGCGAACATCAGCGCGATCGCGTGCTCGGCGGTGGTGATCGAGTTGCCGAACGGCGTGTTCATCACCACCACGCCCTTGGCCGAGGCGGCGGGAATGTCGACGTTGTCGACGCCAATGCCGGCGCGGCCGACCACCTTGAGGTTGGTGGCGTGCTCGAGGATGTCCTTGGTCACCTTGGTCGAGGAGCGGATGGCGAGGCCGTCATACTGGCCGATGATCGCCTTGAGCTCGTCCGGCGTCTTGCCGGTGATCTCGTCCACCTCGACGCCGCGCTCGCGGAAGATCTCGGCGGCGCGCGGGTCCATCTTGTCGGAAATGAGTACCTTGGGCATTCAGGTGCCTTTCGATTTCGGTCGTCATCCCCCGCGGAGGCGGAGATCCAGAGCCGCTGACGATGCGGCTCCTGCGACGACCTGCGTGTCTGGATTCCCGCCTTCGCGGGGATGACGAGGAGTGTGTTAAGCTGCCGCGCTCGTCGCGGTGGCGTAGGCCCAGTCGAGCCACGGGCCGAGCGCCACGATATCGGCGGTATCGACGGTAGCACCGCACCAGATGCGCAGCCCCGGGGGCGCGTCGCGATAGCCGCCGACGTCATAGGCGGCGTGCTCCGCCTCGAGCAGCGACACCATCTTCTTGATGACCGCCTCGTCGGCGTCAACCGTGAGACAGACGCTGGTCTTCGACCGCGAGGCCGGGTCACCGGCGAGGTGCCCGAGCCAGTCGCGCTCGGCGACGATCTGGTCGAGCGCGGCGGCATTGGCGTCGGAACGCGCGATCAGCCCGCCTTCACCAAGCGACTTGGCCCATTCGAGCGACCAGATCGCGTCCTCCACCGCCAGCATCGACGGCGTATTGATCGTCTCGCCCTTGAACACGCCTTCGGTCAGCTTGCCCTTGGAGACCAAGCGGAAGACCTTGGGCAGCGGCCAAGCGGGGGTGTAGCTCTCCAGCCGCTCGACCGCGCGCGGGCCCAGGATCAGCACGCCATGTGCGCCCTCGCTGCCCAGCACCTTCTGCCAAGAGAAGGTGGCGACGTCGATCTTGTCCCACGGCAGGTCGTACGCGAACACGCCGCTGGTGGCGTCGGCGAAGCTCAGCCCCTCGCGGTCGGCGGGGATCCAGTCGCCGTCGGGCACGCGCACGCCGCTCGTAGTGCCGTTCCAGGTGAACAGCACGTCGTTGCTCCAGTCCACCTGCGCGAGGTCGGGCAACTGGCCATAGTCAGCGCGAATGACGGTGGGATCGATCTTGAGCTGCTTGACCGCGTCGGTCACCCAGCCCTCGCCGAAGCTCTCCCAGGCGAGCGCGGTGACCGGACGCGCGCCCAGCATCGTCCACATCGCCATCTCATAGGCGCCCGTGTCGGAGCCGGGGACGATGCCGATCCGGTGCGTGTCGGGCAGGTTGAGCAGCTCGCGCATCAGGTCGATGCAATATTGCAGCCGCTGCTTGCCGAGCTTCGAGCGGTGCGAGCGTCCGAGGACGTCGGTGGCGAGCTTGGCGGGATTGTAGCCGGGCGGTTTGGCGCAGGGGCCGGACGAGAAATGCGGGCGGGCCGGCCTGGTGGCGGGCTTTGCGGGCGCAAGGGTAGCGTCGGCGGCGGTCGTATCAGTCATGTCTGACTCTCCTCACAGAGAGCACGCGCGGCGTTGGGACCGCGTGGCCCGTCGATCGCGCTACAGAGGCGCGCGTCAGCTGGCAAGCCGGGTCATCGTCTAAAATAGGAGGTTGGCAGGCGGAGCAGGCAGCGGCGTGAGCGAGACGGAGGACCGGGCGTGTAACCAGATCGCTTGGGGCATCGCGGCGATTGCCGCGTGATGGCTGTGGCTTGTCGATGAAGCGATCCGCTCCATGGCGGCTCTCCTCGCGATCAACCGGCACGGCGGGATCGGTGGCCATGTCCTGCCGCTGCCGCCCCTGTCGCCGTGGCTGCTGCATCACGCGCTGGACGTCGATCTCAATCTGCTGCTCTTCGCGATCGCCGCCGTAGCGCTGCTGTGCTGGCTCGATGCCATCGGGCGCAACGCGCATCTTCTCGCGGCGACGTCGCGCTACCGGCCGAGATACAGGCCGCACTCGGCGGTGATCTGGTTCTTCGTGCCGTTCGCCACCCTGATCCGCCCCTTCCAAGTGGTGCTGGAATTCTGGCGGATCAGCCACGACCCCGCCGCGCCGACGCGCGTACCAGTCCCCGCTCTGCTGCGTTGGCGGTGGGGATTGTGGCTGCTCGACCTGACGATCGACTATGCACATTCGCAGCTGTGGGAAAGCGTCTGGGTGGAGGAAGAGCTGTTCACCCTGGCATGGCTGACGACTGTGCGCGCGATCGTGCAGACCCCGCGCGTGGTCGTCCTCACGATCATCATCCTCCACCTCTCCGTTCGGCAACGCACCACTTTAGCTCGGCGCGATCCGTCGTTACACAATCCCGATGGCGTCGTGGCGTAACCACCGTTTCCTCATCCTCCTTGTCGCGCTGCTGCTCGCCGGCTGCGGGCGGACCGAGCGCCCCGCTCCGCCGAGCGCCCGCGGAGAGGTAGAGGGCCCGAGCCTGCGCGAGACGCGCCAGTGTTTCGCCGACCTGCGCGCGCTGGGAGTCGATTTCCAGCCGCTGCCCGACAAGCAATATGGCGGCGGCTGCGCGCTGATCGGCACGGTCAAGCTGCTCGACATCGGCGTGCCCACCGCCAATCTCGGCGCGGTGCGCTGCGGCGAGGCGCGCACCTACGCCGCCTGGGCGCGCAACGGCGTCGCCCCCGCGGCCTATCAGATTCTCGGCTCCGAGCTGTCGCGCATCGTCAGCATGGGCAGCTACGCCTGTCGCAACACAATCGGCACCAAGGGTCCGGCGCGACGCTCCGGCCACGCGCTCGCCAACGCGATCGACATCGCCGCGTTCGAGTTAAAGGACGGCCGCCGCATCTCGATCGTGAACGACTGGCGCTCGCCCGACCCGCAGGTGCAGCTGTTCCTGCGCACCGTCCACGCCTCGGCCTGCCGCCGCTTCGGCACAGTGCTGTCGCCCGATTACAACGCCGTGCACCGCGATCACCTGCACCTCGAGGACGACGGCGCGCGCTTCTGCCGCTGAGGCGTCCCATGTTCTTGCGACCGTCATCATCCCGTCCTATCGATCCGCGATGACAGACACCCGCGTACCCAGCCGCGTCTTCCCGCGCGCTTCGCAGGATGCCGAGGTCGCCAAGACCAACGTCTCCACCCCGCAGACCGAGAGCCCTGCCTACAAGCTCGCCTTCCAGGACATGGACTTCCTGCTGCGAGAGGATCTGCGGCCGGTCCGCTTCCAGCTCGAGCTGCTCAAGACCCAGCTGATCTTCGAGGAAGCGCATATCGGCTCCACCTTCGTCTTCTACGGCTCGGCCCGCATTCCCGAGCCCGCCAAGGCGCAGGCGCTGCTCGATCTCGCCACCGACGAGAAGAGCCGCCGCATCGCCGAGCGGCTGGTCGCCAAGAGCAAATATTACGACATGGCGCGCGAGCTGGCGCAGCTCTGCTCCAACTTCCCGCGCGACGAGGCGGGCAAGCGCCACTTCGTGGTCTGCTCGGGCGGTGGCCCCTCGATCATGGAGGCGGCCAACCGCGGCGCGGCGGACGTCCACGCCGAGTCGATCGGGCTCAACATCGTGCTGCCGCACGAGCAGGCGCCGAACCCCTATGTCACGCCCGCGCTGAGCACGCAGTTCCACTATTTCGCGCTGCGCAAAATGCACTTCCTGCTCCACGCGCGCGCGCTGGCGGCGTTCCCGGGCGGGTTCGGCACGTTCGACGAGCTGTTCGAGCTGCTGACGCTGATCCAGACCGGCAAGGTCGAACCCATTCCGGTACTGCTGTTCGGGCGCGAGTTCTGGGAGCGCGTGATCAACTTCGAGGCGCTGGTCGAGGAAGGCGTGGTGTCCGAGCGCGACCTCGGCATCTTCCGCTACGTCGAGAGCGCCGCCGAGGGTTGGGCCGTGGTGCAACAATTCTACCGCGAGCGGCACGAGCGCGGCGACGTGCCGCGGTAATGGGCGCGGCGGGGAGGATGCTTGTCATTCAACCCAGCGTCCGTCCTGCATCGCCGCCGCCGTGGTCCGTTGCCTTCCACTTCGTCCTTCCTGCGCAGGTAGGCAGGAATCCAGACACGCCTAGGCAAGTGCAAGAGGCGCAACGTCAGTCCGTCTGGATCCCCGCCTTCGCGGGGACGACGGCTCGGGGGAGGGCCTGCTCTCCGGTCTGCGCCGGGGTCGATTCCGCGTCGCTCGCCCTCTGCCCGCCGACCCAGCGTGGCGCCGGATCACGCACCGCGGCGTGGATCAGCCACAGCAGCGCCACCGCGCGGACGCTCGCGGCGACGAGCACGTCCGCCTGAGTCGCCGAGACATTCGCCCCCTCCCAGCCGGCAAATAGCCAGAACTCGGCGAAATATGCGGCGAGGTCACCGAGCAGGAACAAGGCAAGTGGTCGCGCGCGAGTCGCGGTGAGCACCAGCAGCGGCCACAGCCATAGGTCGAACTGCGGCGAATAGACCTTGTTGGTCAGCAGGAACCAGGCGAGCACCGGGGTGAACAGCAGCCACGGCTGCGCGCTGTGGCGGCGCCAGCCAATTGTCACGATCGTCACCGCGCCGCCGACGAACAGCAGCAGCGACCACAGATTGCGCGCCGCCACGTCGGTACGCCACCAGCCGAACTGCGCCAGCAGCTCCCATACGCTGGCCGCGGTGCCGCCGCGTTCGCCCGAGAAGGCGTAGAACTCGCGCCAATTGTCGAAAGCGAACCATGCCACCGGCAGGTTCACCGCGCCCCAGGCGCCGATCGCCACCGCGACCAGCAACGCCGTGCGAGACACCCGCAGCGGGAGCGCGCCGCGCCCGACCAGCGCGCCGAGACCCAGCAGCGGGAGCAGCAGCACGGGGAACAGCTTGGCCGCGCCCCCCAACGCCGCGAGCGCAGCCGCGCGCGCCGCCTGGCCGCGCGACGCCGCGCGTATTGCCGCGACCGCGAAGGTGGCGGCGAGCAGGTCCCAATTGTGGCCGAGGTAGAGTATGAGCGGCGGCGCCAGCGCCCAGGCATATTGACGCGAGAGGCCGGCACCCGCGCCGCGGATCAGCTCCAGCACCACGAAGGCGAGAAGCGCGTTGCCGAACGTCACCGCCAAAAGGAAGTCCGCCGCGTCGGCGCGCGCGCCCCCGATGAGATGGGCAAACAAACCCTCGATCCAGATCAGTGCGCCGGTGAGCACGGGATATTCCATCCGCGCCTCGAAATAGGGCACCTGCCCGGCCGCTACCCCGCGCAAGCCCCAGAACGGCACCGCATCGCTGTAGCAGCCGGTGACATATTGCTCGCTGCCGTTCCATGCCGCGCCGCAATGCGCCTTGAAGCTCCAGCCGAGCAGGCAGGTCAGCGCCAGTGCGAGATAAGGACCATTGGGTCCGAGCCGATCGCTGATCCTCCGCACGGCACTGATCCATGGCAGGTCGCTTCGCCCTCGACAAGCCGGCGAAGTGAACATACATCGAACACATGGCGCAGCTCGACGTCCGCCAGAAACTGGAAATCCTCGCCGACGCGGCGAAGTATGACGCGTCGTGCGCATCGTCCGGCACCTCCAAGCGCACCTCGGCCGACGGCAAGGGGCTAGGCTCGACTGAGGGCATGGGCATCTGCCACGCCTACGCGCCTGACGGCCGCTGCATTTCGCTGCTCAAGATCCTGCTGACCAACAGCTGCGTGTTCGACTGCCATTATTGCATCAATCGCAAGAGCTCGAACGTGCGTCGCGCGCGGTTCAGCGCGCAGGAGGTGGTGAACCTCACGCTTTCCTTCTATCGCCGCAACTATATCGAGGGTCTGTTCCTCTCGTCGGGCATCATCAAGTCGTCGAACTACACGATGGAGCAGCTGGTCGAGGTCGCGCGGTCGCTGCGGGAGGATCATCAATTCCGCGGCTATATCCATCTCAAGACGATCCCCGACGCCGATCCCGAGCTGGTCCACCAGGCCGGGCTCTACGCCGATCGCGTGTCGATCAACGTCGAGTTGCCGACCGTGGGTGGACTGCGTCGGCTCGCACCCGAGAAGGACGGCGCCCGCATCGAGGGTGCGATGGGAGAGATGAAGGCGGCAATCACCGATACCGCCGATGCGCGCACTCGCTACAAGTCCGCGCCGCGTTTCGCACCGGCGGGGCAATCGACTCAGATGATCGTCGGCGCCGATGCCGCGACCGACGGCGACATCGTCCGCAAGGCGTCGACGCTGTACGATCGTTTCGGGCTGCGCCGCGTCTATTACTCGGCATTCAGCCCGATCCCCGACGCCTCTGCGGTGCTGCCGTTGCAGCGCCCGCCGCTGATGCGCGAGCATCGATTGTATCAGTCGGACTGGCTGATGCGCTTTTACGGCTTCTCGACCGACGAGGTCGTCGCCGCGGCGGACGAGGCGACGGGCATGCTGCCGCTCGACATGGATCCCAAGCTCGCCTGGGCGCTCAAGTTCCGCGATCGCTTCCCGGTCGACGTCAATCGCGCGCCGCGCGAGCTGCTGTGGCGCGTGCCGGGTCTCGGCACCAAGGCGGTGAAGAGCATCCTGGCAGCGCGGCGTTGGCGTCGGCTGCGGCTGGACGACGTGGCGCGGCTGACGGTCTCGATCGCGCGGGTGCGGCCGTTCATCGTCTGCGAAGATTGGCGACCAGTGGTCCTCGCCGACCGCGCCGAGCTTAGGCCGCTGGTAGCGCCCAAGGCGAAGACGCAGCAGCTGGAGCTGTTCGCGGCGTGAGAGTGATTCGCGGGTGAAACGGATTGCCGCGGTGGCGCGCTGTGGCGGGGTAATGATGCGCGACACACTTACCTCCTCTCCTCCCCTCTCCTTTAGGGGAGGGGTCGAGGGTGGGGCGTTGCCGCGAGCGGTGCGCCTGCGGGAACGCCAGACCCCAACCTCTCCCCCGCAGGGGAGGGGCTTAGACCTGCGCTAGCAATGCGCGTCGTCACCCTCTCCGCCCCCGACGACGTCGACGGCTGGCGCGACGCCGCACGCCGGCTGCTGGCCGAGCATGTCGCGCCCGATGCCGTCGTGTGGCAGGTCGGCACCGCCGCCACCGATCTCTTCGCCGCGACGCCTACCGATCCGTCCCCTGCCCCGCGCCATGACGCCACCGCGCCGGCGATGCGCGTGCCGCGCGCCTTTCTCGATCTCGCCAACAGCGCCGCGCTTCACCGTGACGCGGGGCGGTTCGCGCTGCTCTACGCGATGCTCTGGCGGCTGCGCGAGACCCCGCGGCTGACCGACGATCATGCCGACCCGCTCGTCCGCAGGATCGAGACGCTCGCCAAGTCGGTGCGGCGCGACATCCATAAAATGCGCGCCTTCCTCCGGTTCCGCTCGGTCAGCGACGACGCGGGCGAGCGCTACGTCGCCTGGTTCGAGCCCGAGCATCATATCGTCCGCGCCAACGCCGCCTTTTTCGTCAACCGGTTCGCGAGCATGCGCTGGTCGATCCTGACGCCCGAGGTGTCGCTCCACTGGGACGGCGCGGCACTCCAGGAGGGGCCGGCGGCGGAGCGCGGCGACGCGCCCGAGGGCGATCCGATCGAGGAGGTGTGGAAGACCTATTACGCCAGCATCTTCAATCCGGCGCGCGTGAAAGTCGGCACGATGCTCCGCGAGATGCCGCGAAAATACTGGAAGAACATGCCGGAGACCGCGCTGGTGCCGCAGCTGCTGGCGACCGCGCAGGCACGGGAGAGCGGGATGATCGACAAGGCGCGTGCGCGGGAGAGCGCGGTCGGCGACAACGCGCGGGCGGCGTGGGAGGCGCTGCGCGACGAGGCGTCGGCGTGCACGCGCTGCCATCTCTACAAGTCGGCGACGCAGACGGTGTTCGGCGAGGGTCCGGTCGACGCGACGATGATGTTCGTCGGCGAGCAGCCCGGCGATCAGGAGGATCTCGCCGGCCATCCGTTCGTCGGCCCCGCGGGGCAGGTGTTCGACCGCGCGCTCGCGGCGGCGGGGATTACCCGCGCCGAGACCTATGTCACTAATGCGGTCAAGCACTTCAAGTTCGAGCCGCGCGGCAAGCGGCGGATCCACGCCAAGCCCGACGCGGGCGAGATCGAGGCATGCCGCTGGTGGATCGAGCAGGAGCAGATGCTGCTGCGTCCGAAGGTGACGGTCGCGCTGGGCGCGACCGCAGCGCGCAGCCTGTTCGGCAAGGTGATGACGATCGGCCGCGAGCGCGGCCGCGAGCTGCGCCTACCCGAGGGCGGCGCGGCCTGGATCACCGTGCACCCGAGCTACCTGCTGCGGCTCCCCGACGAGGCGGCGAAGGCAAGTGAATATGAGCGCTTCGTCGAGGATCTCAGGAAGGCGCATGCGGCGGCGGGGTGAGATGGACGATTGATCCTGCGGGATCCTCCCCGGAACGGCGAGGATCCCATGCCGCGCCTTACAGCTCGCGCGGGTCCGGCCCCATCCGGCCGTCGGGATCGTCCATCGCGTCGATCGCGGCGACATCGTCGTCGCTCAGGCTCAGCTCGGTGGCCTGCCAGTTGCTCGCGAGATGCTCCGGGTTACCCGCCTTGGGAATTACCGCCAGCCCCTTGGCGAGATGCCAGGCGATCAGCACCTGCGCCGGGGTCGCGTCGAGCCGCTCGGCGATTGCCACCACGCGCTCGTCGCGCAGCGTCTCGCCCTGCCCCAGCGGCGACCAGCTTTGGGTCACAATGCCACGCTCGCGGTTGTACGCCTGCACCTCACGCTGCTGGAAGGTCGGGTGGAGCTCGATCTGGTTGACCGCGGGCACCACGCCGGTCGCGTCGATGATGGCGTCGAGATGCTCGGGCAGGAAGTTCGACACGCCGATCGACCGCGCCTTGCCCATGTCGCGCAGCGACACCAACGTCTGCCACGCCTCGACGTAGCGCTCGCCCGCGGGGTGCGGCCAGTGGATCAGGTACAGGTCGACATGATCGCGCCCGAGCAGCGCCAGGCTGGCGTCGAGCGCCGCCTCCGCGTCGCCGTGCTGGTCGTGCCACAATTTGGTGGTGAGCCACACGTCGTCATGCGCCAGCCCCTCACCGACGCCCCGCTCATTGTGGTATAGGGCGGCAGTGTCGACGAGGCGGAAGCCGAGGTCGAGCCCGGCGCGCACCACCGCGGCGACCTGCGAATCGGGGATCTGGTAGGTGCCGAGCCCGAGCTGGGGCAGAACGCGGCCGTCGTTGAGCGTGAGGTCAGTCATGCGCGTCGAACCGTTGCTGGACGGCACGGTTCCACTTTGCGGCTTCCCTTTCGCACCCGCGTGACGCAAGCGCCGCATCATGGTCGAGAAGATCCTTGCCGCCCTCGCCGGCTTCGCCATCGCCGTGATCTCCGCCGGCGGTTATTGGGGCATCGCGCTGCTGATGGCGATCGAGAGCGCGTGCATCCCGCTGCCGTCCGAGATCATCATGCCCTTCGCGGGCTATCTCGTCTCCACCGGCGAGCTCAACCTGTTCCTCGCCGCGACCGCGGGCGCGATCGGCTGCAACATCGGCTCGGTCGTGGCCTATGAGATCGGTCGCCGTGGCGGACGGCCGATGGCGGAGAAGTTCGGCCGCTACGTGCTGGTCGGGCCGGGCGAACTCGACCTCGCCGACCGCTTCTTCAATCGCTGGGGCGGCTGGGCGATCCTGATCGGCCGGATGCTGCCGGTGATCCGCACCTTCATCGCCTTCCCCGCCGGCATGGCGCGGATGAAGCTGATCCCGTTCCACGTCTACACCTTCGTGGGCTCGTGGCCGTTCTGCCTGCTGCTCGCCTGGATCGGCATGACGCTGGGCGACAAGTGGAACAGCGACCCGCGGCTGAAGGCCTTCTTCCACCGCGCCGACGCGGCGATCGGCGTGGTGCTGGTCGCGGCGATCGCCTTCTACGTCTGGCACCGAGTGCGCGGCCTCAAGAAGCACGGTTGAACCGTCAGCGCGGGCGCTCCCCGCGCCGCGGCCCCGGCCCGCGATCCGATCGGTCCGGCCGCGGCGCCCGATAGCCCTCGGCGCGATTCTCGCGGCGCATCTCGCGATACTCGCGTCGGACGTCGCCGCGATACTCCTGCCGCGCGTCGCGTCGCCCCTGGCGGAACTGGTCGCGCGTGATCGTGCCGTCGCGATAGGCGTCGCGGTTGGCGCGGAGGTCGCCGCGATGATCGCGCCGCTCGCGTCCGACGTCGCGGCGGAACCCCTGCCAATTGTCGCGTACGTCGCGACCGCCGTAGCCGCCGCGGCGCTGCTGCCAGTAGCGCTGTTGGTTGCCGTTCCAGCGAAACGGCCGGCGGTATCGATCGTAGACGTAGACACCCGTGCCCGGGTAATAAAAGCCGTCGTTCCAGCCGTAGTAGCTCGGCGCGTAGCCGTAGCCGCCGTAGCCGTAACCGCCGTACGGGTCGTCGTAATAACCGCCGCTGCCGACGCCGAAGCCGACTCCGCTATAGCCATAGCCGGTGGAGCAGGCAGAGGTCATGGCCGCCAGCCCGCCGAGCAGGCCAGCGGCGACGATGTGGGTCCATCTCATCGGAACTCTCCATACCTCGGAGGAAGCGGCTGATACGCGCCGCCAATACGAAGCCAACGGCGCTGGGGCGCAAGCGGTTCCGGCGCGGCTCAGTGGCCCTCGAACGCCACCAGCGCGCTGACCGCGATATCGTCGGCGCGCAGCCGCTCGGCACCCCCTAAGTCGGGCAGGTCGACGACGAACTGCGCCTGGCGCACCTCGGCGCCGGCCTTGCGCAGCAGCCGCACCGCCGCCCGCGCCGTACCGCCGGTGGCGATGAGGTCGTCGACGAGCAGCACGCGCGCTCCCGGCGCGCAGGCGTCGGCGTGGATCGCGATCCGGTCGCTGCCGTACTCGAGCGCATAATCCTCGGCGATGGTCGCCCCGGGCAGCTTGCCGTCCTTGCGGATCAGCAGCACGCCGGCGCGCAGCGGCACCGCGAGCGCCGCGGCGAAGAGGAAGCCGCGCGCCTCGATGCCAGCGACCAGATCAACCGGCCGCTCGGTCGCCGCCACCATCCGCTCGACACAGGCGGCCACGCCGGCAGGATCGAGCAACAGCGTGGTAATGTCGCGGAACTGGATGCCGGGCTTGGGAAAGTCGGGGATGGTGCGGATCAGGGCCCGAAGATCGTCGTTCATGCGCGGCTCCGCTGCAGCGGGAGAGAAGAAGGCGCGCCGGAGCGCAGCCGTCGCGGGTTCCTAGCCGGTGCGGGGCGGAAGTCCATCGCCGGCGCGTCGCGCGCTTGCCCAAGCACCTGAGAACGCGCGAGGATAGGTGCGAACGATGAGGAGCGATCGATGCGCGCGACGATGACGGCTATGGTTCTCACCGGGAGCCTGCTGGCGGTGCCCGCGGTCGCGGCGCCGCAGGTGGAGGAAGTATCGCTCGAGCAGCTGAGCGCGCAGCTCGCCGCCGGGACGACCAGCAGCGCGGCGCTCACCCGCGCCTATATCGCCCGGATCGCCAAGATCGATCGCAGCGGCCCGACGCTGCGCAGCGTCATCGCGCTCAACCCCGACGCGCTCGCCCAGGCGCGCAAGCTGGACGCCGAGCGCGCCGCCGGCCTCGTCCGCGGGCCGCTCCATGGCGTGCCGATCCTGCTCAAGGACAATATCGAGACCGCCGACCCGGTCGCTACCACCGCCGGCAGCCTCGCGCTCGCGGGCAACGTGACCCGTCGCGACGCGCCGCTGGTGGCGCGGCTGCGCGCCGCGGGCGCGGTGATCCTCGGCAAGACCAACCTGTCGGAATGGGCCAACATCCGCTCGACCCGGTCGATGAGCGGCTGGAGCGCGGTCGGCGGGCTGGTGCGCAACCCCTATGCGCTCGATCGCACCGCATGCGGCTCCTCCTCCGGCTCGGGCGCCGCGGTCGCCGCCAGCCTCGCCGCCGCGGCGGTGGGCACCGAGACGGACGGCTCGGTCACCTGCCCCTCCTCGCTCAACGGGCTGGTCGGGCTCAAACCGACCTTGGGGCTGGTCAGCGCCGAGCGGGTGGTGCCGATCAGCCACAGCCAGGACACGCCCGGTCCGATGGCGCGCAGCGTGCGCGACACCGCGCTGCTGCTCGGCGCCATGACCGGCGGCACCACCGACTATGCCGCCGCGCTCTCCACCAGCGCGCTGAGCGGCGCGCGCGTGGCGGTGATTCGCCCGCCCGAGCTGCGCCCCGCGCTCGCCGCGCGCTACGACGCCGCACTGGCGGTGCTGCGCGCCGTCGGCGCCGAGCTGGTCGAGGTCACGCCGCCCAAGCTCGAGGGGCTCGGCGAGGCCGAGCTGCTGGTGCTCAAGACCGAGCTCAAGGCCGATCTCAACGCCTATCTGGCCACGACGCCGGCGACCGTCACGACGCGCACGCTCGCCGAGGTGATCGCCTTCGATCGCGCCCATGCCAGCGCCGAGATGCCCTATTTCGGCCAGGAGCTGTTCGAGGCAGCGGAGCAGACCAAGGGGCTCGACGACCCGGCCTATCGCGCCGCGCGCGCGACCTCGCTGCGGCTCGCCGGGGCGCAGGGGATCGACGCGATGCTGCGCCAAGCGCGCGCGACGCTACTGGTGGAACCGAGCTACGACGCCGCCTGGCCGAGCGATCGGGTCTATGGCGACCAATATGGCGGCCCCTCGGCATCGCAGCTGCCCGCGATCGCGGGCTATCCGCATCTCACCGTGCCGATGGGGCTGGCCGACGGCCTGCCGGTAGGCCTCTCGTTCATCGCCACGCGCGGCGGCGACCAGGCGGTGCTCGGCGCGGGCTATGCCTATGAGCAGCGCGCACGGGCGCGGGTGGCGCCACGTTACCTCGCGCAGGCCGCCGTGAACGCCACGGCCGATGCCGGCGCAGCACGCTGACCCGCTCAACGCGGCGTCGCGACCCGCTCATCGCGACAACAGGGAGACGGTGCGCATGCGCCGCGTTGAGTGCGCATCATCCTCGCGGAGACCAACCCATGAAGATCACGCGCAGCGGCGACATCGCGTCTTCGCGCGGCCCGGCGGACTATTTCACCGGCACTGTTCGGCTCGACATGCCCTTCGAGGGTAGCGGCGCGCTCACCGCCGCCACCGTCACCTTCGAGCCAGGCGCGCGCACCAACTGGCACACGCACCCGCTCGGCCAGACGCTGCTCGTGACGTTCGGGCGCGGGCGGGTGCAGCGCGAGGGCGGCGCCGTCGAGGAGATCGCGCCAGGCGATATCGTCTCGTTCGCGCCCGACGAGCGCCACTGGCACGCCGCCGCACCCGAAACCGCGATGACGCATATCGCCATCGCCGAGAAGAAGGACGGCAGCGCGGTCACCTGGCTCGAGCCGGTCAGTGACGCCGATTATCGCGGCGAGGCAGCCGCATGACCCGGCCGCGCCTCACCTGTCTGATGGCGGGCTCGCTCGATGGCCGGCTCCACCCGAGCCGCTGGACCGACAGCCCCGACGGCACCGCGACCGACTGGACCGGCGCCTATGAAGCGATCCACGACCGCTATTCCGCGGACGGCTGGATCGTCGGCCGCGTGACCATGGCGGAGATGGCCAAGGGCACCCCGCACCCGCCCGCCGATGCCGGCACGCCGCTGCGCCCAATCCATGTCGCGCGCGACCACGGCCCCTATGCGATCGCGCTCGACCGCGGCGGAAAGCTTCACTTCACCGCGAGCGAGCTGCACGGCGACCATGTCGTGGTACTGCTCGGCCCCGATGTCTCGGACGAGCACCTGGCCGAGCTGGCCGGCGACGGCGTCTCCTACATCGTCTGTGAGGAGCGCGACGGCGGGCTCGGTCTGGCAGAGGCGCTCGACCTGCTGGGCGAGCGGTTCGGCGCGCGCCACCTGCTGCTCGAGGGCGGCGGCGGGGTGAACGGCAGCTTTCTCGCCGCCGGCCTGGTCGAGCAGTTCGACCTCGTCCTCGCGCCAGCGCTGGACGGCGGCGACAGCCGCGCGATCGTCGAGGCGGGCGACGCGGGGCTGAAGGGCAAGGTCAGCCTCAAGCTGATCGGCGTCGACCAGCTCGACCACGGCGCACTGCACCTGCGCTACGCGGTCGCCGCGGCTCAGGACGCGGTGTAGCGGTCGCAGGTGTAGCGCTGCGCCGCCGGCGCGGGATTGTAGACCATGTCGAAGGTGCGACGGTCGCGCACGATGAACGAGGCGGTGAAGCGCATCTGCTGCACGCCCGTGCTCAGCCAGCGGCTGCTGATGATCGGGTTGTAGAGGTAATTGACCTCGACGAACATCACTCCGGTGCCCGGCGGCGCGGTGACCTGCGCGCCGGTCTTGCCCATCCCGGTCACCACCGTCCCGGCAAAGCCGCTACCAGTCTGGGTGCCGGCCGTTACCGGCGTGGTGCCGAAATGCGAGTCAAACTCGGTGCCGCCTTGCGTGCCGAGGCAGCGCTGCCAGTGAATATATTGCTTGCCGCCGCTCTCCTCGAGCGAGGAGACGATGATGCGCCCCCGGGTCGTGAGCCCCAGCTTGGCCCCCTGGAGGCGCGCCGCGGTGAGCACGTCGTTGATGTCCACCTCGCGCAGCTGGGTCGAGTTGTCGCTCTGCATGCTGCCGACACGCGAGGCATTGTCGGCGAGGTTGAGCGCGAGCTGGCTGACCTGAAGCGAGGTCAGCGCCAGGTTGCTGGTCTCGATGCCGTAGCAGCCGAGCGTCAGCACCACGGGCAAGGTGAGCGCGAACTCGATCATCGACACGCCCGAGCGATCGCGCCACAGCCGCGCGGCGAGCGGGGTGAGGCTCAGGTGCATATCGACTTCACCACGCTGCTGGTCTGGGTCTTGTACGGCTGGTTCTTGAGCAGCGTACTCGCCGTCAGCGACTGCACCCTGGGCCAGCCCGCCAGCGCCGCCATCGGAAAGATGCGGTTGTAGGTCAGCGTGACGGTGTAGTTGGTGACATCGTTGGCGCCGCCCTGCCCGCCGACGCCAGGGTCGGCGTCCCATACGCCGTTGCCGTTGACGTCGTCGAAACACTCGCCGGCATCGCGCACGCCGTTCCGGTTCTGGTCGTCGAACGCTTCGGGCTTGACCAGCGAGAAGCTGGCGTAGCTCTTGCGCGACGTGGTGATCGTCATGCCCCCGCCGAGCGACGCGAGCATCGTGCGCACTTTGGCGTCGATCACGCTCTGGTCGGCGGCGTTGTTCTCCAGCGCGCTGTCGCGCCCCGCCTTGACCACCGCGCCTTCCAGCACCGAGCGGACGTAGACGCCGTACATCAGGTCGAAAAGGCCGAGCACCACCATGAACAGGACGGGCGCGAGCAGCGCGAACTCGATCGTGCTGACGCCGCGACGGTCGAGCGCCACGGAGCGCCGCGCGCTCACTGGTCGATCCGTAGCATGGCGACCTGCTTGGCGATCTTCTGGAAGATCGCGGAGAGCCCGCTGCCGGTGGTGGTGTACAGCGCCTGCGAGCTGTTGCGGGCGCATTGCGTCAGCTGGTCGCTGGAGCTGGTGTCGATCGCCACCGTCCACACGTCGATGCCGAGCTGGCGCGCGCGGCCGCACTCGTAGAGGAAGCGCGCGTTGTGGTAGGTCGTGAGGTTACCGGTGTCGCCGTTGCTGACGCGGCGGTCGAGGCTCTCGACGCCGTACAGACCGTAGAGCGTGGCGTTCGGCGACATGTCGCCGTCGGTGAGGAAGACGATCACCTTGCGGGGCGCCGGCTGGCCGGTTCGGCCCGAATTGTCCGAAGCGAAGATGCCAGCGGAGCTGAGCAACCGCGTGCCCCAGATCATGCCGGTGTCGTGATAGGTGCCACCGAGCGGCTTGAAGTCAGGTGCGTCGACGTAGTTGGCGATCTGAGCGGTTGTCATCGTCGATAAGCGATGGACCGGCTTACCGCAGGAATAATAGCCAAGCTGCCGACGGCTGGCGCCACCGAGGTTGTTATGATCTTCGCCGTTGCCGACTTCGCCGCCGTAGTTCGCGCGATTATACTCGACGTCGGCCCACATCGGCCGCCACTTGGTCTTCGTATCGCTGGTCGGGACCAGCTCCGGCGTGAGGTCATAGGAGTCCGAGGTGAAGTTGGTCGTACCCGCCTGTGTATAGCGTTCTTCGATGCAGCCATCCCAAACCGAGGTTGCGCCGGTTATCTTGCTCGGATCGGGGACCGAGACACCGGTTAGAAACTTGGAGATATCCAGTTCCTTGCGTGCATAATCGTAGGTCGGCACCATGTTCCGGGTGACGTTTCCGTAACATTTGCCGTTGCTCCACAGCTGGCCGCCCGTATAGTTCGCGGTAGCGCTGGTGTTAAACGTTCCGGCCGTTCCATAGGACCGCGTGCCCATCACCGTCGTACAGTCGGCCTGTGCCTTGGAGTTGAGGCTACCAGTGAAGCTCTCCTGCGCCTCGCCCCCGTTGAATGAGCGCGTCTGATAGAACCACGTCTTGTCAGACGTTGTGCCGCCCGACAGATACGCGGGAGAGACCTGATTGATCGCCTTACCAGCGTTGATCGTCGAGGTATAGGTGACGAACCCGTAACGCACGCGCGTGCTGCTATCGACCGACGAGGCGATCACAGCCGCGAAGTCCTTCACTGCTTGGCGCAGTGCCTTGATCCGAGAACCGTTGCCGGTGGTGGTCTCGGGCACGGCGTAGCTGGTCGAGCCGAGATAGCCCGGCATCGCGTCGGGATCGCTGCTCGGGCGCGTGTACGGCTGAGCCGGATTAGCGTTGGTATAGCTACTGCACTGCGCATCGGTATCCTCCGGCCGACACGCCATCGATCCGGTGGTGTCGAGCACGAAGACGATGTCGGTATCCGCGATGTCGAAGCGCGCCTTGCACGTCACCGAGAGATTGGCGGTGGCCATGGAGAACATCTTCATAACGGTCATCGGCACCTGCACCGAGGCAGTGCCCGCGACCTGCTGGTCACTCGTCTTGGTGGGGGTGAAGCTGGCGCCGGTCGCGCCGAAGAAGCCGGCGCCGAAGTTGTTGGTGAAGAACGTCTTAGCCTGCGCCGTGGCGCTGGCGTCGAGCGCGGCGTTGTCATCGCTGTCCATGAAGCGCCGACCCGCGAGTACGCCGGCGTCGCACGCCTGCTGCAGCCGCGACTTGACCACGTACATGCGCGACACGTCGAGCGCCGAGCCGGCGAGCGCGGCGAGCGGGATCATCGCCACCGCCATCAACGCCGCGACGTTTGCGCCGCGGTCGCGGGCTAGGCGGGTTAACCAGGAAAAGCTCGTCATACACATGCGACCGCGTCGGGGCCCGACGCGTCGCTGGCGCGCGCGGCGAGCGGGGGGAGGACAGCCGCCCTTCCCCGTTCACGGAGCCGAGAGCGACGCGGGTCTACGACCTCGTCGCTTCCTTCTATGTCATTCGTACTTAAGGATTCGTTCGCACAGCGGTATACAATGCGCCGCGCATCATTCGTCGGGGGCACCGCGGACGCCGACGGTCGCGACAATCACGTTGAGCAGCGGGCGGCGGCTCGAGTCCTCCACCGTCACGCGCCAATGGCCCTCCTCGGCATAGCCGGGATGGTCGGAGAGATAACCTCCGAGCTGTCGCACCGCCTCGTTGCGCGCCCCCGCCACGTCAGCGCAGTCGATCCCGGTCGCATCCCGCTCACGACCGGCAAACTGGATATAAAACCGAGCCATAATCCTCAGAAGCGCGGGAAAGGTCGATCGTTCCGACGACTGATCCAGGGCAGCGGCTCGGCAGCCGCCGCCCCGGGCCGGATCACCGCGCAGCGCCGATCCGGCGCAGCTTGACGTTACGGAAGGCGACCGGCTCGCCATGGTCCTGCAGCGCGATCACGCCGCTGGTGAAGGTACCGTACAGCGGCATCTTGGCGAACTTCGACTTGGCCACGCGCGCCTTCCACGCCGCGTCGCCGTAGGAGACGTCGGCCGTCGGTACCCCGTTGAGCCACTGGCGGATGCGGCCTGGCTCGACCAGCAACCGGGCATGGTTCCAGCTTCCCGCCGGGCGCGATGCGCCCGCCGGTGGCACGGTGATGTCGTAGAGCGAGCCGGCGCGATGCGACGGGATCTTGCCGTCGGGGTGGCCCTGATCGTCGAGCACCTGCATCTCGAGCCCGGTCTCATAGCTCTGCGTCGTCTCGGGCACGTTGCGCGCAAGATAGATCACACCGCTGTTGCCGCCCTTCTCCACCTTCCAGTCGAGCGTGAGCTCGAACGGGCCGTAGCTCTCCGCGGTGGCGAGATCGGCGCCGCTCATGTGACCGCCCGAGGCGGTGAGCTCGAGCGCGCCGTCGCGCACCGTCCAGGACGGTGTGGGCGCGCCACCCTTGAACGAGCGCCATCCGGTCAGATCGCGGCCGTTGAACAACAGGGTCCAGCCGGCCGCCCGCTCCCGGGCGCTGAGCGTATTGGGCGCCGATGCGCCGCGCTGCGCCACGCTCGGCGTCGCCGACAGTGCCAGGGCGAGCGCAGCCAGACCGGCCTTGGTCAGATTTCGCATCATGTCTCTCCTTCTCGTCGGCACCGTCCCATCGTCGGGGCGATGCCGGTGCGATCCACAAGCACCCAAGCGCATGCGCCGGCTTCGCGCAACGCCGCTCAGCGCTTCTCCGCGCGCAGCGTGCGTTCGAAATCGGCTCGCGCCGCGCGTGCCATGTCGCCGAGCAGCCGCGGCGCGACGAGCGTCCCCGCGCGCGCGCGGGCGAACACGTCGGCCGCCTCGGGGTGCATCGGCAGCACCACGTCGGCGCGCAGCCGCTCGATCCGGTCGAAGGTGGCGCGATAGTCGCGCACGATCGCGGGATAGCGGCGGTTGCCGACCAGTCGATTACCGGCGACGGTCATGCTGCCGGCGAAGACCACCTGGCGCACGCGGCCGTGATCGACGACGCGCGTGACCCAAGTGGTACAGCCGGGCGTATGTCCCGGGGTCGCCACTGCCCGCAGCGTGACATCGCCGAGCCTGACACGCTCGCCGTCCGCTACCGGCGACACGCGCGCCACCGCGGGGAAGCGGTGGACGCCATAGTCGGTCACGCCCGGCGGCGTCCCGCTGCGCAGCGCGGCGACGTCGCCGCGGCCGGCGAGCACGCGTGCGCCGGTGTCGCGCCGCATGCGCTCGAGCCCGCCGACATGGTCGAAATGCGCGTGGCTGACGAGGATGAGCTTGACGTCGCTGAGCTTCAGCCCGAGCGAGCGGATGTTGCGTTCGATCGCGGGGACGTTCTCGGCCATCGTTGCGTCGACCAGGATCGCGCCTTCGCTGGTCCGGATCAGATAGGCGCCGAGCCCGCGCGTGCCGACATAGGTGATCGGGCCGAGCAGGTGCAGCGGCGGGCGCGGCTGGGTCCACGCGGGCGGATCGCCGCTCGCCGCAAGGGCGGGAGCGGCGGGGAGCGCGAGTGCGGCTGCGAGAAGCGCGATCGTGGCGCGAACGGTCCGCACGACGGACGTGCTCTTTGCCTGGATCGGTCTTCGGTCGTGTGACGCGCCCGCGTGCTCCTGCGCACGCCGGAGGCGAGAGCCACGTAGCTCACGCCCGCGGCGCTGGGCTCCGGCGTCCGCCTGACCACGGTCACGCTCGAGCGCACCAGTCACCAGCGTACCGCCGCGCGCGCGGCGGCTTGCGCCGCCGAATGACGCGGGCGAGCAGCCCCCGGCTGCTTCATCCGTCCGCGCGCCGCGGCGGCTTGCGCCGCCGAATGACGCGGGCGAGCAGCCCCCGGCTGCTCGCTCTTCCCGCGTCATTCCCACTCGATCGTACCCGGTGGCTTGGAGGTGTAATCGTAGGTCACCCGGTTGATGCCCTTTACCTCGTTGATGATCCGCGTCGCCACGCGCGGCAGGAAGTCGCCCGGGAACTGGAACGCCTGTGCCGTCATCCCGTCGGTCGAGGTCACCGCGCGCAGCGCCAGCACCGAGTCATACGTCCGCCCGTCGCCCATCACGCCGACCGAGCGCACCGGCAGCAGCACCGCGAACGCCTGCCAGATCGTGTCGTACAGCCCTGCCGCGCGAATCTCCTCGAGATAGATCGCGTCGGCCTTGCGCAGGATATCGCAGCGCTCCTTGGAGACCTCGCCCGGGATGCGGATCGCGAGACCCGGCCCAGGGAACGGGTGGCGGCCGACGAAGGCGTCGGGCAGCCCCAGCTCGCGGCCGAGCTCGCGCACCTCGTCCTTGAACAGCTCACGCAGCGGCTCGACCAGCTTCATGTTCATCCGCTCGGGCAGGCCGCCGACATTGTGGTGGCTCTTGATCGTTACCGAGGGGCCGCCGGTGAAGCTCACGCTCTCGATCACGTCAGGGTAGAGCGTACCTTGTGCGAGGAACTCGGCGCCGCCGATCTTGCGCGCTTCCTCGTCGAACACGTCGATGAAGGTCTTGCCGATGAACTTGCGCTTGGCCTCGGGATCGGTGATCCCGGCCAGCCCGCCGAGGAACAGCGTCTCCGCGTTCACGTGCACGAGCGGGATGTTGTAATG
Organism: Sphingomonas phyllosphaerae; assembly: GCF_029623345.1. Classification (GTDB taxonomy): domain Bacteria; phylum Pseudomonadota; class Alphaproteobacteria; order Sphingomonadales; family Sphingomonadaceae; genus Sphingomonas; species Sphingomonas phyllosphaerae_C. Next base: position 15,804 of record NZ_JAPYKH010000003.1, on the reverse strand, counting down.
ATTGCGGAACAGGCCAACGACCTGATCGGCCTCGCCCGCGCGCAACAGCCCGTGATCGACGAAGACGCAGGTGAGCTGGTCGCCGATCGCCTCGTGGATCAGCACCGCCGCCACGGCGGAATCGACCCCGCCCGAGAGCCCGCAGATCACGCGCCTGCTGCCGACCTGCGCGCGGATCTCGGCGATCTTGGTGGCGCGGAACTCGGCCATCGTCCAGTCGCCCGCCAGCCCGCAGACGTGACGCGCGAAATTGGCGATCAGCTTGCCGCCGTCGGGCGTGTGGACCACCTCCGGGTGAAACTGCATGCCATAATAGCGCCGCGTCTCATCGGCGATGAGCGCGAACGGCGCCCCCCTGGACGAGGCGACGGGCGTGAACCCGGGCGCGAGCGCGGCGACATGGTCGCCGTGGCTCATCCACACCTGGTGGCGCTCGCCCGACTGCCACAGCCCGTCGAACAGCCCGCAGGCGGCGTCGACCTCGACATAGGCCTCGCCGAACTCGCCGGCATTGCCCTTCTCGACCTTGCCGCCGAGCTGCTCGTTCATGACTTGCTGGCCGTAGCAGATGCCGAGCACCGGCACGCCCGAGTCGAACACCGCCTGCGGCGCGCGCGGGCTGCCCGCGTCGACCACCGAGGCGGGCCCGCCGGAAAGGATCACGCCCTTGGGGCGCATCCGTTCGAAGGCGTCGGCGGCGGACTGGAAGGGTGCGATCTCGCTGTAGACCCCCGCCTCGCGCACGCGGCGCGCGATCAACTGGGTCACCTGGCTGCCGAAATCGACGATGAGGATGCTGTCGGGATGCTCCATGGCGGGCGTGTAGCGGCTGTGCCCCGGGCTTGGAAGGGGCGCGAATGTTGCGAATGTTGAGTCCGAAGCGAGGTGCGCGCCGGCGAACGCGGCGAATGTTGAGCCGATCGCAGCGCGTCGCGTCACAGCGTGCCGCACTGCCCGACGTCACGCCGCGGCGACATCCGCCGCCATCGCCACCAGCTTCGCCACGGTGTTGAGGTTGCGCGCGGTTCCCGCTGCCGCCGCCGGCAGCTTGAGCCGTGACCGCCCCATGCCAGCGCCATAGGCAACGTAGATCTCGCGCGCGCCGAGGGCGAGCCGTTCGCCACCCGGCGCCACCACGCGCCCGAGCGTGTCGGCCGGGGGCGGCGTGTCGAGAAAGATGATCACGGTGGTAGACGGCGGCGCGTCGGCGAAGGGGTTGGCAGCGAGCGTGGCCGCCAGTGCATCCGCGGTGCGCACCGCGACTCTCACCTGCCGCCCGGTCGCTTCGTGCAAGGCCTCTTCCAGTCGTCGCTGCACCGCCGCCGCGTCGAGCGCGCTCGTGAAGACCACGTTGCCGCTCGCGATATAGATCCGCACCGTGGCGAAGCCCGCCGCCTCGCACAGCCGCCGCAGCTCGGCCATCGCCAGCGCACCCGTGCCGCCGACGTTGACCGCACGGAGCAGTGCCACATAGACCGTCATCCCCGGCTCACCGCGCACAACTTGTTGCCGTCCGGATCGCGGACATAGGCCAGCACCGCGCGTCCGAGGCTGGTATCGCGCGGGCCGGGCGCGTCTTCAATCGAGGTGCCGCCGTTCGCCACCGCGACGTCGTGGAAGCGCTGCACCTGCTCGGGCGAGTCGCAGCGGAAGGCGACCGTGCTGCCGTTGCCGACGCTCGCCGCCGCACCGTCGATCGGCTGGCTCACCCCGAACATCGTGCCGTTGTGCCGATAGAACAGGCGCTGATGCCCGCTCGGCGCGGTGTCGCGGCGCGCCGGTGGTGCGCCCAGCACGCCGAGCACCGCGTCGTAGAAGCGTGCCGATCGCGCGAGGTCGTTCGACCCGACCATGACGTGGTTCAACAAGATCGCTCTCCTTCTCTCCCGGCGTTACCCCGGTGACAGATCGCGCCGCGGTAGGACAGCCCGCCGCCCATGCCGGCGTGACCATCGGCTGAGCAAAGAAGCCGGCCCAGCGCGCCGTTCATCGCCTCCGTCCCGCTACATAGCGTCGGTGGGGGCGCGATGAACTTCTGGCAGGACCTGGAGCGGCACGCGGGCCGCGTCGCCTTCGTCACCGCCGCCGGCGACACGCTCGATTATGTCGCGCTGGCACACGCGGCCGACGCGGTGTTCGACCTGCCGCGCGGCACTCCGGTGCTGCTGGCGCTCGACAACGACCTCGCCGCGATGAGCGCCTATCTTGGCGCGCTGCCACGGGGTCTTCCCGCGATCGTCACCGCCGCGGGGGAGACCACCGCCGACCGTGAGCGCGCCGACCGGCTGATCGCCGCATTCCGGCCGGCGGCGCGCTGGTCGAGCGCGCGCGGCGTGGAGCGGCTGCGCGACCCCGGCCCCGCGCCCGCGACACACCCCGATCTCGCGCTGCTGCTGTCGACCTCGGACACCACCGGCGCGACGAAGCTGGTGCGGCTGTCGGCGCGCGCGATCGACGCCAACGCGCGCGCGATCGCCGCCAGCCTTGCGCTGACGCACGACGAGCGCGCGATGACGACGCTGCCGCCGAGCTACGCTTATGGCCTGTCGGTGATCCACTCGCATCTCGCGGCGGGGGCGACGACGATCCTCTACGCCGGCTCGGTGCTCGATCCGGGCTTCCGCGCCGCGATCGAACGCCATGGCGCGACCTCGTTCGGCGGGGTGCCGCACAGTTACGAGCTGCTCGACCGCGCCGGCTTCCTCGACACGCTGCCCGGATCCCTGCGCACGCTGACTCAGGCCGGCGGCCGGCTCACCCCCGAGCTGGTCGCCTCGGTCGCGACGCGCGCGCGCGCAACCGGCAAGCGGTTCGTGGTGATGTACGGCCAGACCGAGGCGGTGGCGCGGATCGCGATGCTCGAGGTCGATCCCGATCACGTCGTCGCGGGCGGGATCGGGCGCGCGATCCCAGGGGGCACGCTCGCTTTGGTCGATCCCGAAACCGGCACCCCGGCGGCGACCGCGGGCGAGCTGGTCCATACCGGCCCCAACGTCATGATGGGCTATGCCGAGGCGGCCGCCGATCTCGCGCGGGGTCACGAGCTGACCGTGCTGCACACGGGCGACCTCGCCGAACGTCTGCCCGACGGCGGCTATCGCGTGACCGGTCGGCAAAGCCGCTTCATCAAGCCGTTCGGGCTGCGCGTCGCGCTGGATGCGGTGGAGCAGCGACTCGCTGCCGCGGGAGTCTCCGCGGTGGCCGCGGGCGACGACTCGCTGCTGGTGGTGGCGGTGCTGGCTCCGGGCGACGTCGCCGCGGCGGAGCGGTTCGTCACCGACGAGGTCGGTCTGCCGGCGAGCCACCGCGCGGTGCTGGCGCTCGACGCGGTGCCGCGGCTCGCCTCGGGCAAGGTCGACTACCCCGCGCTGCGCGCCGGGCGCGCGGCGGCGCGAACCAGCCGGACCGCCGCGTCGGCGGGCGCGCTGCGTGCCGCGCTCGCTGCGGCGCTCGGGCGCGAGCGGGTGGAGGACGGCGACTCGTTCCGCTCGCTCGCGGGCGACTCGCTCAGCTACGTCCGCGCCAGCCTGGCGATCGAGGAGGTGCTCGGCACGCTGCCCGAGCGCTGGGAGGAGCTGACCGTCGCGCGGCTTGAGGCACTCGCCCGCCTTACGGTCTCGCGCGCCGATCCGGGCTTCCGCTGGGTCGCCACCGACGTGCTGCTGCGCCCAGCCGCGATCGCGTTGGTGGTCGCCAGCCACGTGCTCGGCGATCCTGCCAACCGCGCGTTCAAGGGCGGCGCGCTCGCGCTGATGATCCTCGCCGGCTACGGCCTGGCCCCCTTCCAGTCGCGGCGGATGCTCGGCGCCGCGCGCTGGGGCGTGATCCGCGACTATCTGCTGCGCGTGGTGACACCCTATTGGGCGATCCTGCCGCTCTACCGCGCGCTGACGCCCAATCGCTTCGGCTGGGAGACGTTGCTGCTGCTGGGCAACGTCGTGCGCGATCCCGGCGTGCGGACGATGGCGCAATTTGGTTCATCCCGGCGCTGTTCCACTGCACGCTGGCGCTGCTGCTGCTGCTGGCGGTTCCAGCGATGCGGCGCCGCGCCGAGCGCTCGGGCTGGGCGATCGGTTTTCCGCTGCTCTCCCTGGCGTTCGCGGCGAAGGTCGCCGGGCTCGCGCTGCGCGGCCCCCCGACTGCGGACGATTTCAGCACCGACGCCTCGGCCTATGCGATCGCGCTCGGCTGGCTGGCGAGCTACGCCGAGACGGGGGCGCCGCGCTGCACCGTGATCCTCGTCACCGCGCTGGTCGCCGCGCTCGGCTGGGGCGCGAGCGACTCGCACGTGCTGATCGCGGACGCGGTCGTCGCCGCGCTGCTGCTCGCGCCGCGGGTGCTGGTGCGGCGCGAGGTCGCGACGGTGCTGGGCTATCTCGCGCGCAGCAGCCTCTTCGCCTATCTCACGCACGGCATCACCATCTACCTGCTGCGCGATCGCCTGGGGATCATCGGCGTGGCGCCCACGTCGTCGCAGCGTTGGCGGTGGGAGCGCTGGCCTATGCGGCGTGGGAGCGGCTGACGCGGCGGCTCGGCGATGGTATGGCGCGGGCGCGGGCGGCGCTGGCCTGCGTGCCGCGTCGCCCCGGCGGTGTGGCGCGCGGGACTCGCGGCGTTCACCGACCGCCTCACACCGCGGTCTTGCCGTAATCCTGCCGGGTCACCGGATGGCTCGACGATAGTCCGCCGTCGACCACGATCGCCTGGCCGTTGACGTAGCTCGCCTCCTCGCTGGCGAGGAAGAGCGCGACGCGCGCCAGTTCCTCGGGTTGCGCGCCGCGCCGCAGCGGGTTGAGCCGGCCGAGCCGATCGAGCTTGCCCGCCTCGCGCGCGTAGTCGAAGGTGGGGCGCGTCATCCCCGTCTCGGTCAGGCCGGGGCAGATCGCGTTCACCCGCACGTTGCTGCCGCTGAGCTGCTGCGCCGCCACCTGCGCGAGGTTGATCACGCCCGCCTTGCTGGCCGAATAGGCCGGCGACCCCGCGCCCGAGCGCAGCCCCGCGACGCTCGCGGTGAGCACGATCGCGCCGCCGCCGCGCGCGGCGATCAGCGGTGCGGCGTGCTTGATGGCGAGGAACGGTCCGATTAGATTGACGCGCAATACCTCGGTAATCAGCGCCACGTCGGTGTCGAACAGATTGGCGAGCCCGCCCGAGATGCCGGCGTTGGCGAACATCACGTCCAGACCGCCGTGCCGCTCGGCCGCCAGCGCGACCAGCCGCGCGACGTCGCCCTCGTCGCCGGCGTCGCCGCGGAACGCCAGCGCGGTGCCGCCCGAGTCGGCGATCGCGGCGGCGGTCGCGTCGGCGCCCTCGCTGACGTCGGCGACGACGACGCGGCCGCCCTCGCGCGCGAACAGCAGCGCGGCGGCGCGGCCGATGCCCGATCCCGCACCGGTGACGACGATCGACTTGCCCGCGAACCGCATCCGCTCCCCCTCCGCGCTCATGCCCCGGCGCGCCCGGCGAAGTGCCAGGCCGCGCTCACGAGCATCGGCAGCCGCGCCGCGGTCTCCTGCGCACGCGCGTTGGCGGCGGTGCCGACCAGCACGCGCTTGCGGATGCCCTGAACGATGCTGGCGAGACGGAAGAGGTTGAAGGCGAAATACCAGTCGATCGCGACCGGCTCGTCACGCCCGGTCCGTGCCGCGTAGCGCGCCAGCATCTCGTCGAGCGTGGGGATGCCCGTGGCGTCGCCGGTCAGCCCCATCACGCCCGAGCGCCCCTCGGGCGCGGTAACCCAGCTCATCAGATAATAGGTCAAATCGGCGACGGGATCGCCCAGGGTCGACAGCTCCCAATCGAGCACCGCGGCGACGCGCGGCTCCTCGCCCGGCGCGAAGCGCATGTTGTCGACGCGATAGTCGCCATGAACGATCGCGGTGCGGGTCTGCGGCGGCACGGTGCGCGGCAGCCACTCGATCAGCCGCTCCATCTCGGGCAAGGTCTCGGTCTCGGCGCCGCGATATTGCTTGGTCCAGCGCGTGACCTGGCGCTCGAAGTAATTGCCCGGCCGGCCATAGTCGCCGAGCCCGATGGCGCTCGGATCGATGTTGTGGAGCTCGGCGAGCGTGTCGATCATCGCGTGATAATGCGCCCGGCGTGCCGCAGGGGTCAGCTCGGGCATGGCGCCGTCCCAGATCGTCCGCCCCTCCACCATCTCCATGACGTAGAAGGCCGAGCCGATCACCGCGGCGTCCTCGCACAAGGCATAGGGCCGCGGCACCGGGAAGCCGCTGGGGTGGAGCGCGGCGATGACGCGATACTCGCGCTCGACCTGGTGCGCCGAGGGGAGCAGCTCCCCTTTCGGTTTGCGCCGCAGCACGTAGCGTCGCGCGGGCGTGTCGAGCCGGTAGGTCGGGTTCGACTGGCCGCCCGCGAACTTGGCATAGTCGAACGGGCCGGTGAAGCCGGGCACATGCTCGGCCATCCACGTGCCGAGGCGCGCGGTGTCGAGTCGGTCGCGCTCGGCGAGATCGCGCGGAAGCGAGGAATCGTCGCTCATGCGAAAACGATCACGCTGCGCGTCGAGTCGCCGCGGCGCAGTTCGTCGAAGGCATGGTTGATCCGCTCAAGCGGCAGCCGCTCGGCGATCAACGTGTCGAGGTCGAGCAGGCCGCGGCGGTAGAAGTCGACCAGCCGCGGCATGTCGATCGGGAAGCGGTTGGAGCCCATCAGCCCGCCCTGCAGCTTCTTGCCCGAGAGCAGGTCGAGCGCGGAGAGGCCGACCGACTCGGCCGGCGGCAGCATGCCGAGGATCGTCGCGGTGCCGCCGCGGCGCAGCACCGCCACCGCCGTCGCGGCCGACTGCGGCCGGCCGACCGCCTCGATCGCATGGTGGACGCCGCCGCCGGTCACCTCGACCACCGCCGCGGCGACGCCCTCGGCGGCGCTGTCGAACGTGTCGGTCGCGCCGAGCCGCGCGGCGATGGCGCGTTTTTCGGGCACCGGATCGAGCGCGACGATCCGCCCCGCCCCCGCGATCCGCGCGGCGTTGACCGCGGCGAGCCCGATCCCGCCGCAGCCGACCACGCACACCGTCTCGCCCGGCGACACGTCGGCGGTGTTGAACACCGCGCCGGCGCCGGTCGTCACCGCGCAGCCGATCAGCGCGGCACGGTCGAGCGGCATGTCGCGGTCGATCGCGACGCAGGCGTGCTCGTGTATCAGCATCTGCTCGGCGTAAGCGGAAAGGTTGAGCATCTGCGCCACCGCGCCGCCGTCAGCGAGGCGCAGCCGCGGCTCGGCGCCGCGCGGGCGCCGCGTCGCGCCGCTCACGCACAGCGACATGCGGCCGCTGAGACAGAATTCGCAGTGGCCGCAGAAGGCGGAGAGGCAAGTGACGACGTGATCGCCGGGCTTGACGGTACGCACCTCGCTGCCGACCGCCTCGACCACGCCCGCCGCCTCATGGCCCGGGACGGCGGGGAGCGCGTGCGGGTAGAGTCCGTCGACGAAGTGCAGGTCGGAGCGGCACACACCGACCGCGGCGGTGCGGATCAGCACCTCGTGCGCGAGCGGCTTGCTGACGGTCACGTCGGCGATCGTCAGCGGTTCGCGCGTGGCGGTGAGGACGGCGGCTCTCATGGGTGAGCGCCGCCAGAGAAGGATGCTGACGGTCCCGCATCGCTTAGCGTCATCCCGGACTCGTTTCGTGTTCGCGCTTTGGCTCGCCCCCAGCGAGCCAAGATCGTGTCCGGGGGACACGTTCTCGCGCGAACACCACGGCGCCACGTTCCTGGAACCCGCGGCGCTCGCGGGACGGTGGATCCTGGAACAAGTTCAGGATGACCGCAGCAAGGAAGGGCGACGCACAATTTCGCTCCGGACGATCGCGGAACGGCGACTTTCAAGCCAGTCGCAGCACGACGCCGGAACAAGCGGCAAGCTGGCGCCCCCGCAACCCTCACCGGCTCACTCCGACGTCGCCGCTCGACGGCGCCCCCCGTCCGCCGCCCTCACCGTACTTACCGAACTCATGCCGTGCGATCGCGCGACAATGCACCTCGTCGGGTCCGTCGGCGAAGCGCAGCGTCCGCACCGAGGCCCAGGCGTGCGCCAGCCCCGCATCGTCCGCCACGCCGGCGCCGCCGAACGCCTGGATCGCATCGTCGAGGATCTGCAATGCCATCGTCGGCGCCTGCACCTTGATCATCGCGATCTCCTGCTGCGCCGCCTTGTTCCCCGCTCGGTCCATCATGTCCGCGGCCTTGAGGCAGAGCAGCCGGGTCATCTCGATGTCGATCCGCGCGCGCGCGATCCGTTGTTCCCACACGCTGTGATCCGCAATCCGCTTGCCGAAGGCGACGCGGGAGAGCAGCCGCCGCGCCATTTTCTCGATCGCCACCTCGGCGACGCCGATCGTGCGCATGCAATGGTGGATCCGCCCGGGCCCGAGCCGCCCCTGCGCGATCTCGAAGCCGCGTCCCTCGCCCAGCAGCACGTTCTCCACCGGGACGCGCACGTCGGTGAAGCTCACCTCGCCGTGGCCGTGGGGGGCGTGATCATAGCCGTAGACCGAGAGCAGCCGCTCGACCTTCACGCCCGGCGTGTCGAGCGGCACCAGCACCTGGCTCTGTTGCTGGTGGCGCGAGCCCTCCAAGCTGGTCTTGCCCATCAGGATGCCGATCTTGCAGCGCGGGTCGCCCACCCCTGACGACCACCATTTGCGTCCGTTGATTACATAATGGTCGCCGTCGCGCTCGATCCGGGTCTCGATGTTGGTCGCGTCGGAGGAGGCGACCGTGGGCTCGGTCATCAGGAAGACCGAGCGGATCTCGCCGTCCATCAGCGGGCGCAGCCAAGCGTCCTTCTGCGCGCGCGTGCCATAGCGGTGGAGCACCTCCATGTTGCCGGTGTCGGGGGCGGAGCAGTTGAAACACTCGCTTGCCCAGCCGATCCGCCCCATTTCCTCGGCGCACAGCGCATATTCGAGGTTGGTCAGCTGCGTGCCCTGAAACGCAAAGCTGTCGTCGACGTGCTGCTGACCCGAGTGCGGCGGCATGAAGAAGTTCCACAGCCCCTCGGCGCGCGCGGCGCGCTTGACCTCCTCGATGACCGGGATGACCTTCCAGCGCTCGCCGCTGCCGAGCTGCTGCTCGTACTCGTGGTCGCGCGGCGCGATATGGCGCGCGATGAAGGCGCGGACGCGGTCGCGGAAAAAGGTTTCGCGCTCGCTCAGCGTGAAGTCCATCGCCACCCTCTCCTCTGCGGTAATGATCGGGCTTAGGCCATACCGCGTTTTCGGTAAAGCGCGCTTGATCTCGGCGCCGCAGTTACGATCCAGCTGAATGAAAAGGGGACTGTATCTTCGAAAGCGACGTGCTACCGATCGCGCCATGGGGGATGTGAGGACCGACGACGCCACCGCGACACGGCGCTTCCGCGAAAAGCGCGAGGCGATCCTGGCCGCGGCGGCGGATGCGATCAACGAGCAGAGCGCCAAGGGCATGACCTTCGCCGACGTGGCACGCCGCGTCGGGCTCAACACCACCAGCGTCACTTATTATTTCAAGCGCAAGGAGGACCTCGCCGCCGCCGCGTTCGAGCACACGCTCGATTATCTGCTGGCGATGCTCGACGAAGCCGCGACCGAGGCGACGCCGTCCGATCGGGTCGAGAAGCTCGTCACGCTCAACCTCGCGCGGCTCGCCCGGATCGAGCGCGGCGAGGAACGCGCCTTCGCGGTGCTCTCCGACCTGCGTGCGATGGACGAGCCGGTGCGCGCGCGGCTGATGGCGCGCTGGCGCGAGGTCTTCCGCCGCACCCGCGCTTTGTGGGGCGAGCAGCGCGCGCGCGGCGCGGTCGACCTCGCCGGTGCGCGCGCGCACGTGCTGCTGGAGAACATGTTCTGGCTGCCAGCCTGGCTGCCACGCTACGACGCCGACCAATATCCGCGCGCCGCCGAGCGGCTGATGGACCTGTTCCGCCACGGCCTGGCCGGGACGGATGCGCGCTGGGCGCCGCGCCCGCTGACGCTCGAGCGCGACGACGCGGTGCCGGGGCGTGACGCCTTCCTGCTGGCGGCGACGCGGCTGATCAACGAACTGGGCTACCGCGGCGCCTCGGTGCAGCGGATCGCCTCCGAGCTGAACGTGACCAAGGGCAGCTTCTACCACCATCTCGACGCCAAGGACGATCTGGTCGCGGCCTGCTACCGCCGCAGCTTCGACACGATCGCGGCGGCGCAGCGCAGCGCCGACGCGCGCGGTGGCACGCACTGGCAACGGCTGTGCGACGCGGTGGCGACGCTGGTGCGGGTGCAATTCTCCGACAGCGGCTCGCTGCTGCGCACCACCGCGCTGAGCGGTCTGCCGTCGGGCGAGCGCCAGCAGATGGTCGACCGCTCCACCCGGATCGCGCGTCGCTTCGCCGGCACGCTGATGGACGGGGCCGCTGAGGGGACGATCCGCGCGGTCGACAGCCTGATCGCGAGCCAGGCACTGATGGCGTTGCTCAACGCCGCCTTCGACATGCGCAAATGGGCCTCGACCATGGCACGCGAGCGTGCGGTAGGGCTCTATGCCTCGACGCTGCTGTTCGGCATGTTCGACGACCGTCTGCTCGGGGAGTGAGCGAGTGAACCTGGCCGTGCTCCGGCGGACGCCGGAGCCCATGGCGGCAGGGGCCACGCTCGAGGCCCTGGGCTCCTGCGTGCGCAGGAGCACGGCTTTTCAAGCGAAGCTGCTACTCTCCGTCGCTCACTTCAGGAACGCTGCGCTTCGGCAATCCCGCACGGCCCCGCCTCCTCCAATCTACACCGGTTCGCCCAGCGCCTCGGTCCGCGCGCGGATCGCAAGCTGGTTGTGCGGGCCGCGTCGGCGCGAGAACTCGCGTACCGAGCAGCCGAGGAAGAGGTGGCTGTCGCGCAGGAAGTGCGAGCGGTCCCAATAACCCGCCTCCTCCAATGCCAGCGGCGCCGCGTCGGGTTGGGTCAGCACCAGGCTCAGCGCGCGCAGGAAGCGGGTACGCCGCAGCAACAGCTTTGGGGTGAAGCCAAAATTGAAGCGGGTCAACGCGGCGAGCGCGCGTGGCGTCATGTCGAGCGCGTCGGCCACTGCCTCGATCCGCGTCGTGGCGGGATCGCGCAGCATCGTACACAGCCGGTCGATCCGCGGATCGGCCGGGGGACGGCGCTGCAACCGCGCCTCGAGCCAGGTGTCGAACACCTGCTGGAACGGTTCGCCGGCCTCGAGCGCGTCGCGCAGCATCTCGGCGCCGGGGTCGAGCTCGTCGAGCGGGACGACCCGGTTCGACAGCCGCGACACGTCGCCGCCAAACATCTGTGCCCAACCGTAAGGCAGCAGACCGGCGCCCACCAGGGTGCCGCCCGAGCTTGTGACATAGCCGGCGTAGCTGGTCGGCCCGGTCAGCGCGACGGTCGGCATCGGATCATAGGTGCGGCTGCCGATCCGCAGCGCCCACGGCGGGCTACCCGCCAGCGTCACCCGGATCGTCGCGACGCTGGGGAAGAAGGCATCGTGGAAGACGTGCCCCGGCACCACCGGCGCGGCGAAGCGATGATAGCCCGTGACATGATGCGTCAAGGCGTCGCCCGGGCGGTGATAAGCGACCGCGACGCTCTCCTGATCCCCCACCGGCGCCCCCCAGCAACCCTTATTTACATCTCATTACCGCGACCGGCGCGGAGGGCAAGCCTTGGTACCGGTTTGACCCATATACTTCTTACTTAGATCAGCTTGTTGGCCATGCCGACAGCGCGCGCCCGTCGCGCTATGATGCCGCCATGCCCCGCTTCCCGCATCGCGCCGTGCCGATCGTCCTCGCCGCCGTCACGGTCGACGTGATCGGTTTCGGCATCGTCATGCCGGTGCTGCCGGGGCTGATCGTCGCGCTCGGCCACACCGACCTGGCGCATGCCACGCTGATCGGCGGGTGGATGCTCGCCGCCTTCGCACTGGCCCAATTTGTCGCCGGGCCGATCCTGGGCAACCTCGGCGACCGCTTCGGTCGGCGCCCGGTGCTGGTGGCGGCGATGGTCGCCTTCGCGCTCGACTATGCGCTGATGGCGGGCGCGCCGACGCTCGCTTGGCTGTTCCTCGGCCGCGTCATCGCCGGCGCGGCGGGGGCGAGCTACGGGCCCGCGGGCGCGGTGATCGCGGACGTCACTCCGCCCGAGCAGCGCGCCGCGGGCTACGGCCTGCTCGGCGCGGCGTTCGGGCTGGGCTTCATCGTCGGACCCGCGCTCGGCGGGCTGGTGGCGCATTGGGGAGCGCGCGCGCCGTTCGCGCTCGCCGCCGCGCTGGCCGCGCTCAACGCGCTGGCGATGCTGCTCTTCCTGCCCGAGACGCTAGGTCGCGAGCAGCGCCGCCCGTTTCGGCTGCGCGACGCGCATGTCATCGGCGCGTTCCGCCCGCTGTTCGCCGCGGGCAATGCCGCGCCGCTGCTGCTCGCCTGGTTCCTGTGGCAGCTCGGCGGCATCGTCTACCCGGCGGTGTGGAGCTTCTGGGCGACGCTGCGCTTCGGCTGGAGCCCTGCGGCGATCGGATGGAGCCTCGCCTGGGTCGGCTTCCTCCAACTGCTCGTCCAGCTCTTCCTCACGCGCCGTGCGGTGGCGCGGCTGGGCGAGCGGCGCGCCGCGCTGATCGGGCTGGTGGCGGGCGCCGCGACGCTGCTCGCCTACGCCTTCGTGACGCAGGGCTGGCAGGTTTACGCCTTCTTCCTGGTCGGCGCGCTGGGCGCTCTGGCGTGGCCGGCGCTGAACGGGCTGCTCAGCCGGCTGGTCGATGCGACCCGCCAGGGCGCCTTGCAGGGCGGCCTCGGCAGCATGAACTCTGTGGCCGCAGTGATCGGGCCGCTGATCGCGACTCAGAGCCTCGCCTGGGGCGCGCGGCGCGGCTTCGACGGGCTCGCCTTCGTCGTGGCGGGTACGCTGATCGGCGCGGCGGCATTGATCGTGGCGGTCGGCGTCCCCACCCTTCGCGCACACGACGGAGACGCGCGATGATCGACCTGCATTACTGGCCCACGCCGAACGGGCACAAGATCACGATCTTCCTGGAGGAGGCCGAGGTCGATTACACCCTTCACCCGGTCAATATCGGCAAGGGCGAGCAGTTCCGCCCCGAGTTCCTGGCGATCTCGCCCAACAACCGCATGCCCGCGATCGTCGACCATGCGCCGAGAGACGGCGGCGCGCCGGTCAGCGTGTTCGAGAGCGGCGCGATCCTGCTCTATCTCGCGCACAAGACGGGGCAGTTCGGCGGGGCGACGCCGCGCGCGCACGTCGAGGTGCTCGAGTGGCTGATGTGGCAGGTCGGCGGGCTCGGCCCGATGCTGGGGCAGAACCACCATTTCACCCGCTACGCGCCCGAGCGCGTGCCCTACGCGATCGAGCGCTACCTCAAGGAGACCAACCGGCTGTACGGCGTGCTCGAGCGGCGACTGGCGGGTCGCGACTTTGTCGCGGGCGGCGAGTACAGCATCGCCGACATGGCCTGCTTCCCCTGGATCCTACCCGAGCCGCAAGGGCAGGACATCAACGACTTCCCCAATGTCGCGGCGTGGCACGCGCGGATCAAGGCGCGCCCCGCGGTGGTGCGCGCCTATGAGCAAGGCGCGCGCGTGCAGGCGCAGCCGGCAGAGTTGAGCGAGGACGAGCGGCGCGTGCTGTTCGGCCAGGCCGCGCGGTGACGGTGGATTGATCATTCCGCGAGAAGGGGAGCTCGGCTCAGGCAGGCATGCCGCCGCCGGCGCTCGCCTGGCTGGCTCTTGGCCTGCACCTACTGCCGTCATGTCGGGCCCGTTCCGGAATTCACTGATACGCGATCGGAGACGGTGCTCCCGCAGAGAAGTTAATCGCGAAGGCTCCCCTGTGCTTGGCGACAAGTTCGGGATGACGAGGGTGTTAGGCGGCGCGCTCCTCGCCGACCCTCGCGCATCAGAGCCGCGTCTCCTGCACGGTGCAAGCACGAGCGCCCACCTCCACGGCGGCAACCTTCCCGGGAGCGGGAAGGCCCGCCCTCACCCTTCCCGCGTCGGCCATATATCGGTCGCCGTGACGACCGGGATCTTCGAGGCCAGCGCGGCGAGCGCGACCTGATGGACATAGTCGGTCGGCGCGGTGCACAGGTCGCCGATGACGCGCCGATCGAGCACCGTCGCCTCGGGCGCGAGCGCGGTGTAGGTGACGCAATTCTGCGTCATCATGCCGCAAACGAAGAGCTCGCCGGTGTCGAGCAAATGCGCGCCGAGATCGGTCTCCTGGAAGGCGTCGGGGTAGCTCTTGGTGATCACCGCCGCGCCCCCCGCCACCGCCATGATCGCGGGGCGGATCACGCTGCCGGGCTCGTCCTCGGCGAAGGGGCCGCCGGCGGCGACGTGGCGCACCAGCACGACCTGATCGCCCGCCGCCTGTGCCGCGGCGATCGCGGTGACGATCCGCTCCTCCACCGCCTCGGCGCGCCACAGCGGCAGCGCGCCGCGCGCGAAATAGGCGTTCTGGACGTCGATCACCAGCAGCGTACGCCTCATGTCATCTCCTCGTCGTCGCAGTTTCCTTCATAGCGAGCCCTAGGGTGTCGACGTGTCGCGAGACCGACTCTTCTCGCCCCGCGGTGGCGCGCGGCATTGATCCGTCGCGATCCGCGGCTAGCGTGACGCGATGACCGACCCCGCCGCCGCCACCTCGCTCGCTCAGCTGCTCGCCGCGCTCGTCCGCGACGGCGAGGCGGCGCGCTGGCACGGCGCGATCCCGCCCGACTGGCAGCAGGGCCGCACCGCCTTCGGCGGCCTCTCGGCGGCGCTGGCGCTGCACGCGGCGCACCAGCTTGAGCCCGGGCTGCCGCCGCTGCGCTCGACGCAGGTAGCGTTCGTCGGGCCGCTCGCCGGCGCGGTGACGGTTTCCGCCACGCTGCTGCGTCGCGGGCGCAATGCCGCCTTCGTCGCGGCCGAGGTGAGCGGCGAGGCCGGGCTCGGCGTCCGCTGCACCTTCGTCTTCATGCGTGCGTTGCCCGACGCGCTGGCGCACGCGCGCGGCGCCGCGCCTGCGGTCGCGCCGCCCGCGCCCGAGGACCGCGTGCTGCGCGGCGGTCACCCCCAGGTGGCGTTCACGCGCCATGTCGAGTTCGTCGACCCGCCCGGCCAAAGCGATCCGGCGGCGTGGCTGCGCTGGGCGCGGCTGGCCGAGCGCGACGGCCTCCATCCCGAGGTCGAGCTGCTGGCGATCGGCGACTGTCTGCCCCCCGCGGCGCTGCGGCTGCTCGGCGTCGGCGCGCCGGTGAGCTCGATGACCTGGCAGCTCAACCTGCTCGCCCCCGCCCCGGCGACGCGGGACGGCTGGTGGCTGCTGCGCTCGGCCACCGATCACGCGCGCGACGGCGCCTCGTCGCAGCAGATGGCGATCTGGGACGCGGACGGCCGTGCGGTGGCCGAGCAGATCCAGTCGGTCGCGATCTTCGGCTGATACAAATCGCGACAATATTCCGGCGCTTCGACATTCCGGCGCGACACGCACGGCCTAGTGCCACGACAATGACGGGGCCCGAGCCGCGTCGAATGTGTCGAGGGGTGTATCCATGAAGACCTTGTTCTCCGCGGCGGTGCTCGGCGCCGCCGCGCTCGCCGGTGCCGTGCCGCTGCTCGCGCAGAACCTGCCTGCCCCGCAGGCCGATGCGCCGCCCGCGGGGGCGATGGGACCGCGCGACCCGCTCACCGCCGCCGACGCCGACCGCGACGGCGTGGTGACGCGCGAGGAAGCTGCGGCCGACGCCGACCGCCGCTTCGCCGCGATCGACGCCAACGGCGACGGCAAGATCGACCGCGACGAGCGCCGCGCCCTCCGCCCGC
>NZ_JAPYKH010000029.1 GCF_029623345.1 Sphingomonas phyllosphaerae | reverse complement strand
CCTCCACCCTATCGCCCGTAGCGCGCCGCGAAGTCGCGGTCGGACATCACGAGATAGCGCACCATGTCGACGATCGATAGCGGCACCGTCACCAGCGCGCCGATCACGGTGAAGGTCAGCACCGCCATCACGATCCCCGAGGTGACCCGGCCGAGATAGAAACGGTGGATGCCGAAGATGCCGAACAGGAAAGCCAGTACCGCGGCGATATACTTGTTGCGGTCGATGGTCGGCACCGGCGCGGCGACGGGTGCCGGCGCGACGGCAGGCGCGACCGGCACCGGGAAGACGTTGCGCGCGCGCCCCGCCGCCGCCTCGAAGTCGACCAGCTGCCCGCGCATCGGCTCGCCGTGCTGCGCCCAGTCCTCGGGCGCGAAGGTGTAGCGTTCGCCGTCCTCGCCCGCGACCAGCCCGTCGCCGCTGCGTACGTCGACCCCGAGTATCTGTCCGCGCATCCGTGGCTCCGTCGTGTCGCGCCGGTGTTCCCGCAGCCGCGCGCGAAAGGCAAGGGTGCGGCAGAGGCGACCATTCTGGCCGCCGTGCGCCCGCCTGCGCGGGAGCACCGGCAGAGGCGAGGATGTCACCCTAGAGCAGCAGTTCCTGCGGCGTCATCCGCCCGACATGGCCGCCGCCGCGGCGGCGCGCCATCTCGGTCTCGGCGGTGTAGCGCACGTCGGGGTCGCGATCGGTGAGGAACTTGACCAGGCTCTCCTCCTCGATCTCGCGCCACTCCTTGCCGCGGTCGGGGCCGTAGCGGACGCGCGGCAGCAGCCCGGGCTCGCTGGTCCACTGGATCAGCTGCGCCACCGAGGCCTCGTTGAGCTGGTCGCGCAGGTGATGCGCGGTGACGTACGCGTCGGGGAAGGCGCGGTGCGCGGGCAGGCCGCGCTCATGCTCCAACCCGGCCGGCTTGCGCCAGTAGCGCAGCACCTGGTTGGAGAAGCTGGGGCTGTCGGGCCACAGCCGCAGCGCGCACTTCCAGGTGCAGATCCAGTCGGCGCCGTGGGTCAGCGCGGGAGTGCAGAACTGCTCCTCGAACGCCGAGCGATGCGCGGCGAGCGCGACCCGGCGCGGATAGGGATCGAGCACCGGGCGCGCGACGTCGTGCCACCACGGCGCCTCGGCGACGTCCTCGTCGCGGATATGGTGGATCGCCTGGGTGATCGCGGGCATCGGCCGGCCCGGATTGACGAGGATGTTGCCACCCTCGCCGTACAGCTCCCAGCGGCCGTCGACGCCGAGCGCGACGTCCTGCCAGCCGACCTCGCACACCGCGTGCGCGGGCGGGGCCGAGCCGGTGGTTTCGAGGTCGATGACGCGGACGATCTGCGGCTGCGGGCGACGGGCGTAGCTCATGTACCGCGCTATGTGGGGCGGCGCCGCGGCGAATGCCAGCCGGGTTTGATCCGCCGCCGCGCGTCGGTTCGCGCCCGCCTGACCCGCTATGCCCGGCCGCCAAGACCTGCCCCCGGAGGCCGGCGCGGCGTGGTCCTGGCCGAACCGGCCACCCATCCGCGCCAGCTCCTCGATCGATGCGCGCCACCGGTGCCACTCATGACCGGGGTTCGGGAAGTGACTGGCGCATCGTCGCTTTGTGTCTCAGCGCGGACCCGTCGCACTTTGGCGCGGATGCGCACATCGGCCCATCTTTGTCGGAGCGGCGGACGAGCCCGTGGCCGCGCCTGAGATCGGCGTGTCGCCGACGCGATCGTCCGGACCGGCCATGACGCGCGAACCCCGGTCGGCAAGTGGCTTGATCGATGCTCAGGGCGCGGCTGAACGCCGCCTGTCATGGCGCGCCGCCATAAGCGACGAGTCGGCCCGGCTATGAGCCGGACGCATCAAGGTCGCCTGGGATCAGCACGCTGCCGGGTCGATGGCGCGCTCGCACACCATCTGACCCGACCACCGCCGGGCGACGATCATGTGCTGCTCCTTGCCGGCGAAGCTCCCCTCCGCGCGACGGACCTCTTGAGGATGAGCGTGCCGCGCGCAATGCCGCGTGGAGGCAGACACCTTTCCCCGGCCGCTCCCGAACTTGGCAGGATCGCGGCCGGGAGGAGGGCGCATCAGCGCCGGAACGGGTCCTCGAACGGCGAGACCGGGCCGCGCAGCTCGCCCGCTTCCGCCGCCTCGGCGTCGCGTGCGGCCTGCTCGCGCTCGGCGCGGAGCGAGGCGATCAGCGCCTCGCGGTCGCCGTCGAGCCGCGGATCGTTGGCCTGCGGCTCGATCCCCGCCGCCTTGGCCGCCTTGGCCACCGCCGCGTCCAGCTCGCGCTGCGTGGTAAGGCCGAGCGTCACCGGGTCCTTCGGCGTGATGTTGCCGATGTTCCAGTGGCTACGGTCGCGAATGGCGGCGATCGTGGTGCGCGTCGTGCCGATCAGGTTGCTGATCGCGCCGTCGCTGATCTCCGGGTGGTTGCGGATGATCCAGGCAATGCCGTCGGGCTTGTCCTGGCGCTTGCTGACCGGCGTGTAGCGCGGGCCCTTGGTGCGGCGCACCTGGTCGGGGCCCTTGGTCATCTTCATGCGATAGGCGGGGCTGGCCTGCGCCTTGTCGATTTCCTCCTGCGTCACCTCGTGCGCGCGGACGGGATCGCGCCCGGTCAGCTTCGAGGCGGCGGTGTCGTCCGCGATCGCCTGGACCTCGAGGATGTGCAGCCCGCAGAAGTCGGCGATCTGCTCGAACGAGAGCGAGGTGTTGTCGACCAGCCAGGAAGCGGTGGCGTGGGGCATGAGCGGCTGGGCCATGCGGAATACTCCATAAATGCAAAGGGCCGCCCCTTCCCGGAGCGGCCGCCTGTTGACGAACGACTTAGTGCGTGGCGCGCGCGAGGGCAAGCGGGCGTGAGGGGGAGGTCGGGGGGAGAGGAAGATCCTTTCCGTTGGCGGGGAGGATCTGAGTCCCCGCTACGCCACCATCCGCAGCGCCGCTCCGAGCGGCGCGAGCGCGACGAGGAACTGGCGCGCGCTCGCCGCCCAGGTGAAGCCCGCTCCCGCCGCGGCGCAGGCGGCGCGATCGAGCGTCAGCGCGCGCGCGATCGCTTCCTCCAGCCGCTCCGCCATCGCGCCGGTGGCGGGGGTCAGCACGTCGACCGGGCCGGGCACCGGAAAGGCCGCCACGGGCGTGCCGCACGCCAGCGCCTCGATCATCACCAGCCCGAACGTGTCGGTGCGGCTCGGGAAAACCAGGGCATCCGCGGCGCGATAGGCTGCGGCGAGATCCTCGCCGAACAAGGCGCCGAGAAACAGCGCGTCGGGGAAGCGCCGCTCGAGCGCGGCGCGCGCGGGGCCGTCGCCCACCACCACCTTCACGCCCGCCACCTCGGCGGCGAGAAAGGCCTCGATGTTCTTCTCGACCGCGACCCGCCCGACGTGGAGCAGCACGGGCGCGCCGTCCGCGCGCGCGCCGGTCGCCGCCATTCGCGGCTCCAGCGCGCCCTCGGGCCGGAACGCCCGGCCGACGCCGCGGCCCCAGCGCTTCACCCGTGACAGGCCGTGCGCGCGCAACGTGCGCTCGATCGTGGCGGTCGAGACGAGCACCGCCGCGGCGGGTTCGTGGAACCAGCGCACGTAGCGCCACACCCATTCCGGGTCCGCGCCGGTGCGCGCCGCGACATAGTCGGGAAATTGCGTGTGATAGGCGGTGGTAAAGGGCAGGCGTCGGGCGCGACACCAGCGCCGCGCCGAGAGCCCCAGCGGCCCTTCGGTGGCGATATGCACCGCTTCCGCGCCGAACGCCGCGATCCGCCGCCCCACCGCCGCGGGCGTCATCAGCGCGAGCCGGATCTCGGGATAGGTCGGGCAGGGCAGTGACGGCGCGCCGCTCGGCGAGACCACCAGCACGTCATGCCCGCCGGCGCGCAGCTCGGCGATCACCGCCTCCAGCGTGCGCACCACGCCGTTGACCTGCGGCGCCCAGGCATCGGTGACGATCGCGATCCGCATCGCGCGCGGCTCAGGCGGCGAGCGCCGCGCGCGCGGGCACGGGTGCGGCGAGCGTGACCGCGGGCCGCTCGTCGCGGCGGCGCATCTCCTCGCCCCAGTCGAGGATCTCCATCCGCCCGTCGTGATGCTCGACCAAGGCGGTGCAGCCCTCGACCCAGTCGCCGTCGTTGTAATAGGCGACGCCCGCGATCTCGCGCATCTCGGCGGTGTGGATATGGCCGCACACCACGCCCTGGACGCCGCGGCTGCCCGCCGCCTCGGCGACGACCTCCTCGAAGCGCGAGATGAACGCCACCGCGTTCTTCACCTTGGCCTTGGCGTGCTTGCTCAGCGACCAATAGGGCATGCCCCAGCGCCGCCGCACCGCGCTGACCCAGCGGTTGAGCGCCATCAGCATCGTATAGGCGGCGTCGCCGACATGCGCGAGCCAGCGGTGCGACAAGGTGATCGCGTCGAACTCGTCGCCATGGAGCACCAGCAGGCGGCGGCCGTCGGCGGTCTCGTGGATCGCCTTGCGGCGGATCTGGATCCCGCCGAAGTCGAGCCCGGCGAACTGGCGGAACATCTCGTCGTGGTTGCCGGGGATATAGACCATCCGCGTGCCGCGCCGCGCGCGCTTCATCAGCCGCCAGATCACGTCATTGTGCGCGGCGGGCCAGTAGAAGCGCTTCTTGAGCTGCCAGCCGTCGATGATGTCGCCGACCAGGTACATGGTGTCGCTGTCGACATGGTCGAGGAAGTCGATCAGCATGTCGGCGTTGCAGCCGCGCGTGCCGAGATGGACGTCGCTGATCCACACGGTGCGGTAGCGGCGGCGCGCGCCGGTGACGTGCTCGGGGATCACCTGCTCGGGCCGGGGCGGCCGCGCGTCGGCGTCGAACAGATCGGCGATGTCGCCCAGCGGCAGGCCCGCGGTGAGCGCGCTGATCGAGTGAACCGTCGTCGGCATGGCAGCCCTCCCTCGCTGCCTTGCCCTACGCCTTATGTGTGACGCGCATGTCTCCGCGGCTTGACGCTGGGGTGACGTTGCCGTGACGGTTCGGCGTCACGCCGAGGCAGTGGAGCGACGCGGCGACCCGATGTGGCCGAGGCGTGATGGCGTGAACGGGGCGCGACCGTCCGGGAGGCGCGGCGGTTGCGCTGCCATCACGGCGCTCCGGCAGGATCGAAGGACCTGGGCGCGCGTGCTGCTCCCGCTCAGTCGCGTGCGAGCAGCACGCCGGCCCCGCGGCGGACGCCTTCCACCGTCGCGGCGAAGACGAGGTGCGACGCCAGCGTGTAGAGGTTGCCCTTCGCCTCGGCCTCGGGCCACGGCCCCCACCCTGCGGCGGGGACGAGCAGGTCGTCGAGCAGCAGCATCGTCATCGCCCCGAACGGCAGGCCGAAGCCGGTCGCGGTCTCGGGCCAGCGCTCCGCGGCGGTGACATAGCCAACCCCGAGCGCGGCGCCGGCGCCATAGTGCATCGCGCCGCCCGCGAGCCGACGGTGCTTCTGCGTCACCGGGCGCCCCTCGACGACCTGGCTGACGCTGTCGGCGGCCTTGGCCGTGGCGGGGTCGTCGTTGCCGCCGCTCTGCCCCAGCGCGGGGGCGGCGGCCGCCTGGAACTGGTCCATCGCGAACGAGGCGACGAGCCCGGCGCCGAGGCCGATCGCGACGGTGGTGAGGAGCGAGCGCATGGAGGTCTCCGGTGGTGGCGGAGGGCGCAACGCGCGGCGGAGCGCGGCGGGTGCGGGCAGGTGCGATCCTCCCCGCCACGCGGGGAGGATCCTAGTGCGCCTCGACCAGGGCCATCATCGAGCGTCCCGGCTCCTCAGAACTTCCATCCCAGTGTCCCCTGGACGGTGCGGCGGTTGCCGTACCAGCACCATTGGTAATTGGCGAAGCAGGAGGTGAGATAGCTCTTGTCGAAGACGTTGGTGGCATTGACCGCGAGGCTCAGCCCGCGCAGCCGCGGCACCGCCGCGCCGAGGTCGTAGCGCACCAGCGCGTCATAGACGGTGTAGCCCGGGCTGTTGCGCGGCCCCGCCGCCGCCTCGCCGAAGCTCGGCGTATAGACCCCCGCATAAGCCTCGTCGGCGTGGCGCAGCGCGCCGCCCAGCGTCAGCCCGGTGAAGGGGCCGCCCGGCGCGGTCCAGTCGAGGTTGACCGAGGTGCCGCCGCGCCCGACCGTCTCGAGCCCGCGGCCGACGCGCGACGGGTCCTGCGGGTCGCTCGTCACGCGCACGCGCTGGCGGCTGAACGCGCCGCGCACGGTGAAGCCGTGCCCGAGCGGGGCGAAGCCCTCGAGCTCGACGCCGGTGGAGCGCACCTCGCCGGTCTGCCGCGACACGGTGAAATCGGGCGTCGAGGTCAGCACGTTGGTCTGGTCGATGCGGAACCAGGCGGCGCTGAGCAGGATCGGCGTGCCGGGCACGCTGAACTTGGCGCCGGCCTCGATCTGCTTGCCGAGCGACGGGTCGGGCAGGCCGGGCGTGCCGTCGTCGCGCAGCACGTTGCCGCTCTGCGGCTGGAACGAGGTGGAATAGCTCACGTATGGCGCCAGCCCGAACGGCAGCGTGTAGAGCGCGGCGGCGCGCCAGGTGAACTTCTCGTCGCGCTGCGTCGATCCGGCCTGGGTGCGCTCGCGCGCATAGGCCCAGTCCTGCCGCCCGCCGAGCGTCACGCGCAGCGCGCCGAGCGACAGCTGGTCCTGCGCGTACACGCCCTGCTGGCGTTGGCGCGTATCGTAGCTGCCGCCGAACGGGGTGGGCACCGCCGCGGGGGTCTGCGGCGTCGCGACCGTGCCATAGACCGGCTGGTAGACGTTCAGCGCGGGCGCGCTGCCGAAGGCGTAAAGCTCGGTCGAGTGCGCCACCTGGCGGTCGACGCCGATCAGCAGCTGGTGCTCGATCGGGCCGGTGCGGAAGGCGCCGCTGAGCTGGTTGTCATAGGTCCAGTTGTCGAGCTGCTCGTCGGTGGCATAGGAGGCGCGATTGAAGCTGCGCAGCCCCGCCTCCGCGGGTGCGCCGCTGACGTAGATCAGCCCCAGCCGGGCGGTAACGTTCTGGTAGCGGCCCGAGGCGCGGAAGCTCCACCCGCCGCCGAAATCGTGGCGGAAGATATAGGTGCCCGAGGCCTGCTCGCGGCGCCAGCGGTTGCCCGCCTCACCGCCGTCGAAGCGCGTCGACAGCCGGCCGTTGGGATTGTCGATCAGCGTGCCCAGCGCGGGGAAGACGCCGTACGCGCCGTTATGCGGGTCGTGCGAGTAATTGCCCAGCAGAGTCAGCGTGGTGGCGCCGCCCGCGCCGAGCGTCACCGCGCCCGAGACGGTCTGGCGCTCGCGCCGGCTGAAGCGCTGCTGCGTGTCGGCGCCGTTGACGCTGCCGTAGACGCGCCACAGCACGCTCTCGCCCGCGCGTCCGCCGATGTCGGCGTCGACGCGGTAGAGGTCGAAGGTGCCGTAGCTGGCCGCGACCGCGCCGTAGAGCGCCGCGTCGACCGGCAGCTTGCTCGACTGCGCCACCAGCCCGCCCGGCGAGGACTGGCCGTACAGTACCGAGGCGGGACCCTTGAGCACCTCGAACCGGTCGAGCCGCGACACGTCGACCTGGGGCGAGACATAGCCGGTCGGGCTGCCGAACTGGCGCAGCCCGTCGAGGAACACCGCGGCGTCGAAGCCGCGCAGCTTGAACTGGTCGTACACCTCGGCGCTGGAGCCGCGCGTCTCGGGCGTGACGCCGGCGACGAAGCGCAGCGCCTGGTTGAGGTTCTGCAAGCCGAGCCCGGCGATATCGGCGGCGGTGACGACGCTGACCGACTGCGGCGTCTGCGCCAGCGGCGCACTGCTCTTGGTGGCGGAGGAGGCGATCTCGCGCGGCTGCACGCCGGTGACGACGACGTCGTCGCCGACCTGCTGCTGGTCGGGAGCGTCGACGGAGGCGGCGGAGTCGGTCGCGACAAGCGGCGAGTCGGGCGCGGCGGCGAGCACCGGGAGCGGGCAGAGCGCGCTGGCGGCGAGCAAGGCGCGGACGAGACGATGATGCATGTGAGAACCCCTTCTGACCTGGGCTCTATCGCTTGTGCGAACGAGTATCAATAGCTTCCATGGTGACGCGCTGCGACGATGCGAACCGCGTGCCAGGAAAGATGCTCGCCCGTCCCACCTGGGTGAGGAAAAGTGACACCGATTCTGCCGGAAAGGTCCGATCCGGACTCTCTTTCGCTGCCGTTCGGATGATGTTATAAGGGCGTGGGGGCGGGATCCGAGCGATCGCCGCTTACCCTCGACCGAGGCGTTAAGATTTACGCAGAAACTGGTCGCGCGTCCTGGCCGATCATCCAGCAGTGGAGATCGTCATGAAGCATTATCCGATCGTGATTGCGGCTGTATGCGCGTTGTACCCGTCACTCGTCCCGGCACAGCCGCGGCAGGGGGAAGTGACCGTTCGAGGAGATCAACTGTCGCGCGAGCGCTGGGTCGCCACGGTGACCCGACGGCTCGAGGCGGCGCTGCTGCGCCAACACGATCCCATCGGGTTCGACCCCGCCGCGGGCGGGATCGTGTCGGTCCGGTTCGCGCTGGACGAGCGCAACCGACCCGCCGTCCCCACGCTCGCGCGATCGTCGAGCAACCGCCGGCTCGATCGAGTGGCGCTGCTCGCGGTCAGACGGCTGGGCGAACTCCCCGCGCTCTCCTCGGGGCCGGGGGCGCCGACGACGGTCCAGACGAACATGATCTTCGCCTCGGATTATCTCGACTATCGCAACAAGCTCGCGCTGCTGCGCCGCGAGATACGGGTGGCCCGCGCGGGCGACGGACCCACGCGGCTCGCCGCGGTGGTGATGATCGGCGCGGCGACCCCGCACCTGGCGGCACCGCCCGCTGCGTGCCTGGCGGACGGTAGCGGCGCACCGCTTGTGTCGCTGCCGGTCGGTGGGTATGACGCCGCTCGTCCAAATTCCGCGTCGTGTTGAAATGCCAACATGGCGGAGGTTGGAACGACCGGTGGGGAAAGCCAGAGAATGGCGCTTTTCCGCGGGTATGCGGGTATAGCACAATGGTAGTGCAGCAGCCTTCCAAGCTGAATACACGGGTTCGATTCCCGTTACCCGCTCCACCCTCGGGTGGGGCAGCGACCTCGCCCCCGCGGCGAACGTCACCCCGCGACGCGGACCTTCCTATCGCTGGTGAGGAGAGGCGGCGGCGAGAGCTGGTCCACCGGGCGAACCGACCGTTTATCGCAGCTTAGCGGCCAGTCCGCTGCCGACTTTGCAGATCGGATTGTTCGGCTGTGATGCTCAGCCCCCTTTTTGCAGACAGCTCTCCGCCAACTCACGTGCCCGGGAAACGGAGCAGGTGCTCGATCCGTATGACGCGAGATGACCATGTGCTAGGTCCAAGCGCCACTACAATCGTCGAGGCCGGCAGCGGCATCTGAGGAGTGCGAGTTGCATCAGTGGATTGTGTCAGCCGCGATCGGCGTTGCCATCCTGAGCTCTGGCCCCGCGGCCGCCAGCCCGGTGCCAGGGGTCGCTTCGGGCATCTATGAAGGGGACGGGCCGAGCGACCACGCCTTCGAAGCGATCGACAGCGCGACCGCCTCCCTTCCGGACTCGATGCGCCCTCTCGCTCGCATGAGGCTCCGCAAGTCCGTTGCAGTATCCAGGATCAGAATATCGACTGCGGGAAATCGGATCGGGATCGCTTACGATGCCAAAGCACCTATCACCCTCTGGATCGGTGAAGAGCCGGTCAAGTGGAAGCTGACAGATGTTCTTGTCTTTGACGTGTCGGCACAAAGGGACGGCGAAGCACTATCCATAAGGTTCCGCGGCGATGACAGCGATCGGACCATAATCTATCGTACTGTCGGCCGAGATCTGGAGGAAGCTACCACCATGATCGTGCCACAAATATCGAGACCAGTCGTTTTCAAGCGAGTATTTCATCAAGCGAATTAACACATTCATCCCAGAGAGGCCGGACTGCGACAAGCCGCAGAGCAGTCCGCGTTCCGTATATGTAGACGCCATGGCGATGCTTGCTCCGCCGACGTTTATCATTCGGATACATGCGGGAAGATCGGCTGCCTTCGCAGATCGGGCATACGCCCTCGGATCGAGCCCCCCTTGCATCCGCCGCACCCGCGCCCGCGTATCTTCTTATGCAAGAGGAGAGCGGCCGATGCCCGAGCCAGCGCGTGTCGTGCGCAGCATCGCGATCGGGAGCGGCCGGCGTGTGGTGCTCTACGCCCCCGCCGCCGGGGATGACGCCCGCGCGCGCAACCTCGTCTGCCTCGATCGCGCCGGGCGCGTGGTGTGGCGCGGCGAGCTGCCGCCCGCGACCGGGCCCGACCGCTTCGTCGCGGTCGAGCGCGACGGCGACTCGCTCCAGGTCGAGACGCTCAGCGGGCGCCGCCTGTTGATCAGCCCCGGCACCGGGCGCGGGCTCGGCTGAGCGACGCCGCCGCAGTCGAGACCAGGCTTGACAGCGCGACGCTGTTAGCGTACAAAACATGAACATCGAGATGATGCGAGTCGGGCCGGGTGGTTCGGGAGCGAGGCTCCCGCCGCGCCGGCCCGGTCGCGTTTCAGCGGGAGATCGGCGATGCGGGGCGAGCGCTCGGACGGAGCGGGGACGCGCGCGCGGGCACCCGCCGCCCGCGCGACGGGGAGCGCCACTACGGTACCTGCCAGTGGCGGCGCGGCGCGCGCGACGGCGTATGACACGACGGAGCGCGCGACCACGGCGCCTGCCATCGGCGGCGCGGAAGGCGTGACGGCGCGCGACCGGGCGGAGGGTGTTGCCACTTCGCCCGCTACCCGCAGCGCGGATCGTGTGACGGCGCGCGCTACGGCGGCGGATCCCGCCGACGTGTCGACCACGCGCTCCGCCGATCGCGCCCGCGACGGCAGCGCGGTGCAACCGACCGCCGCCTCCGCCCCGACCGCTCCGGGCGGCGCGGCGCGCGTGACCCCGCTCGACGCCGCCACCCGCGCGTGCTTCCTCGACCAACTCGCCATGCTCGGCTGTCCGGCGCGCGCGGCGGCGGCGGTCGGCATCGCGCTCGTCTCGGCCTATGCGCTGCGGCGGCGCAGCGCGCGCTTCGCCGCCGCCTGGCGCGATGCGCTCGCGATCGGGTACGAGCGGCTCGAGGCGGAGGCGCTGCGCCACGTGCTCGAGCGCGAGACGCCGCTCGATCTCGCCGCCGCGCTGGCGTTGCTCGACCGCCACCGCGCCGCCGCCGCCAGCGCGCCGGTCGCGCCGCCGCGCACGCCACGCGGCCAGCGGGGCGCGCTCGGTCCCGTCGGCGCCGAGCTGGCGCGCCGGCTGCAGCTCTACGCCGGCGCCACGCCGGGCGTGCGCCGTACCCCGGTGTCGCCCGCCGCGGCGGCCGCAGTCGACGCGCTCGAACGCGACGTCGCGGCGGACTGGGGCGAGGCGGATCGAGGAGAGGTGGACCGGGGCGAGGTGGACCGGGGCGAGGTGGACGAGTCGGTCTCCTCCCGCGCCGGCGCGGAGGCGGGCGCCGGCGCCGACGCGGCGGACACGGGCGCCGGCTCCAGCGCCGCCACGAGTGTCGCCCCCGACGCGCCGGTCGACCCGGCCGCGCGGGAACGTCCTCCGTCCGGCGAAGGGTGCGGAGACTGCCACGACGGTCGGTCGCACGCCGGCTCGCGCGCCGCCGTGCTCACATCCGCCACCGCGATCGGCTCCGTCGTCGATGCGCCCGACGCCGCGTGCGCCGCCGCCGCGCTGCCGAGCGCCGCGGGCGCGGGCGCGTTCACCGCGGCGTGTCACGCGGCCTCCGATGTCCGGTCGTCCCCGTTCGCCCCCCTCATCGATTCCTGTCGCCGCTTCTGCCCGATCGACGCGCCGCCGGATCGCGCGGGCGGCGCGCCGCCGCCCGGCGTCACGCCGGCTTCGCGCCCGCGGGTGTGGGCATGACCGCGCCGCTCACCCGCTCGCTGCGCGCGCTGCGCCGGTTCGATCCCGCCGACGCCGCGCCCGTGTTCGACCGGCTCGACGAGGCGACGCGCCGCGCGCTCGTCGCCGACTGGGCGAGCTGGGCGCATCCGGGGCAGCTCGCGCCGGCCGGCGACTGGCGCGTGTGGCTGATCCAGGCCGGGCGCGGCTTCGGCAAGACCCGCGCCGGCGCCGAGTGGGTCGCCGCGATGGCGCGCCAGCGGCCCGACGCGCGGATCGCGCTGGTCGGCGCCACCGATGCGGACGCGCGCCGCGTGATGGTGGAAGGACCGAGCGGGCTGCTCGCGGTGGCGCGGCACGCCGGCGGTGCGCTGTGGCGGCCAACCCTCGGCGAGCTGCGCTTCGACGGCGGCGCGGTGGCGCAGGTCTATTCCGCCGCCGCGCCCGAGGGGCTGCGCGGCCCCGAGCACCATCTCGCCTGGGCCGACGAGCTCGGCAAGTGGCGCGGCGCGGCAGCGTGGGACAATCTGATGCTGGGGCTGCGGCTCGGCGAATCGCCGCGCGCGCTGGTGACGACGACGCCGCGCGCCACCGCTTTGCTGCGCCGCCTCGCCGCCGCGCCCGACACCGCGGTGACGCGCGGGCGCACGCGCGACAA
This sequence comes from Sphingomonas phyllosphaerae, assembly GCF_029623345.1. Taxonomy (GTDB): domain Bacteria; phylum Pseudomonadota; class Alphaproteobacteria; order Sphingomonadales; family Sphingomonadaceae; genus Sphingomonas; species Sphingomonas phyllosphaerae_C. The sequence continues at coordinate 15,050 of NZ_JAPYKH010000029.1, read as the reverse complement.
CCCGCACCTGCCCCGCGCCTTCGTCGCCGCGGCCGTGGCGCACTATGGCGCGACGCGGCTCGGGCGGCAGGAGCTCGACGGCGAACTGATCGAGGACGTCGCCGGCGCGCTGTGGCCGCGCGCGCTGCTCGAGCGCCAGCGCGCCGCGACGATGCCCGCGTTGGTGCGCGTGGTGGTCGGGGTCGATCCGCCCGCGGGCAGCGGCGGCGACGCCTGCGGCATCGTCGCCGCCGGGCTGGGGCGCGACGGGCACGGCTATGTGCTCGAGGACGCGAGCGTGACGGGTGCGAGCCCCGAGCGCTGGGCGCGCGCAGTCGCCGCCTGCGCCGCGCGCCACGCCGCCGAGCGCGTGGTGGCCGAGGCGAACCAGGGCGGCGAGATGGTGGCGCAGGTGCTGCGCGCCGCCGACGCCGCTTTGCCGCTGCGGCTGGTGCACGCCACGCGCGGCAAGGCGGCGCGCGCCGAGCCGGTGGCGGCGCTCTACGAGACCGGGCGGGTATGGCACGCGCGCGCCTTCCCGGCACTGGAGGACGAACTGGCCGGGCTGGTCGCGGGCGGCGGCTACGAGGGGCCGGGGCGCTCGCCCGACCGCGCCGACGCCTGCGTCTGGGCGCTCACCGCGCTGCTGCTCGGCGACGGCGGCGCGGTGCGCGTGCGGGTGCTGTGAGGAAGCGCGGCGCCGGCTTGATCCAGGCTAAAGCCGCGCGTGCGGCGCGGTGTCAGGATGCGTGGACGATGGAACGTGTCTTCGCCGCGCTCGCGACCCGGATCGCCTCCGCCTCGGGTCAGCCGGTGACCTTCGCGCTGGCGCTGGTGACGATCCTCGCCTGGGCGGTGACCGGGCCGATCTTCGGCTGGTCGGACACGTGGCAGCTGATCATCAACACCGGCACCTCGCTGGTGACCTTCCTGATGGTGTTCGTGATCCAGAACTCGCAGAACCGCGACGCCGCGGCGGTACAGGCCAAGCTCGACGAGATCATCCGCGCGCTCGACCAGGCGCGCGGCGAGTTCATCGGCATCGAGCATATGACCGACCGGCAGATCGAGGCGATCCGCGCCGCGCTGGAGAAAGAGGCGGGGCACGAGCCGGGCAAGCTCGGCACCGTCGACGACAGCGTCGAGACGCTGCTGGAGCGGCGCTAGGGGGCGGGCGTCGGCGTCGGCGCGGCCGGTAGGTAGGTAGGGAAACGACCCGCTGACCTGCGGGCAGGGTCACGCGAAGATTGCCGTTCTCGCCTGCGGTCATCTTGGCGAGGCCAGGACCTGCGCCGCGCCGCCCGTAGCTTGCGTGACACCGCCATGACCGCTCCTTCCTTCGTCATCCCTGCGAAGGCAGGGATCCATATACGCTGACGTGGCGGCTCCCTCGACGGTCCACGCATCTGGATCCCCGCCTCCGCGCGGATGACGGTTGAGTGGGGCAAGGGCAAATGGCTGCACCATCCCGGTCAGGGGAGGGACGCGGATCCTAGCCGATCCCGTCGGCCGACATCGCCGCCGCGCGCCGGGCGCCGCTCGCCAAACGCCGGACATCTCGCGCGGCATGCCGCAGGTTGCAGGCCGCCCGTCGCATACCTCACGCCTGCCGCCCCGTGCCACCCGCCCGCTGCGGTCACCGCCGCCGACCCGTCGTCGGCCGACACCATCATTCCGAGGAGATCCTCCCATGGCCTGGTTCCGCAAGACCGCGCCCGCCTCCGCGGCGGCGCGGCCGCCGCTCGCGCGCGCGTCGGGCATCGCCGCGCCGCCGCCGCCCGCCGTCTGGCCGCAGGGCTATGAGGCGCAGGTGCGCGCGGGCTATTGCGGCAACGCCATCGCGCAGCGCGCGGTGCGGCTCGTCGCCGAGAGCGTCGCCAGCGCGCCGCTCGCCTGCGACGACGACGCCCTCCGCGCGCTGGTCGCCGCGCCCGGGCTGCTCGAGACCGTCGCGGCGCAGCTGCTGCTCCACGGCAATGCCTTCGTCCAGCCATTGCGCGACGACCAGGGCGCGCCCGCCACGCTCTACCCGCTGCGGCCCGAGCGGGTGAGCGTCGAGCTCGGCGCTGACGGCTGGCCCGCCGCCTTCCTCTACCGCGTCGGCACGCGCGCCACCCGGCTCGCGCCCGAGGCGGTGATCCACCTGCGCCGCTTCCACCCGCTCGACGACCATTATGGCCTGGGCTGCCTCGGCGCCGCCGCGCCCGCGGTAGCGATCCACAATGCCGCGGCGGCGTGGAGCAAGGCGCTGCTCGACAATGCCGCGCGGCCCTCGGGGGCGTTGGTGTATGACGCGCGCGACGGCGCGGCGCTCTCGCCCGACCAGTTCCGCCGGCTGCGCGACGAGATGGACGCGGGCTTTGCGGGCGCGAGCAACGCCGGGCGACCGCTGCTGCTGGAAGGCGGGCTGACGTGGCAGCCGCTCAGCCTCACCCCCGCCGACATGGACTTCGCGGGCACCAAGGCGGCGGCGGCGCGCGAGATCGCGCTCGCCTTCGGCGTGCCGCCGATGCTGCTCGGCCTGCCCGGCGACTCCACCCACGCCAATTACGCCGAGGCCAACCGCGCCTTGTGGCGGCTGACGGTGCTGCCGCTCGCCGACGCGATCCTCACCGGGCTCGCCGCCGGCCTGACGCGCTGGTGCGGCGACGCGGCGCTGCGCGTCGACCTCGACCGCGTGCCCGCGCTGGCCGAGGACCGCGAGCGGCTGTGGCGGATGGCGGCGGCGGCGGACTTCCTCTCGCCCGAGGAGAAGCGCGCGATGGTGGACTGGCAATGAGCGCGCCGCAGGACGCGGGCGCCGCCGCGGTGCTGGCGCAGCTGCTCGCGCAACTGGCGGCGGAGGGCGCCGACCCGGCCGGCTTGCGCGCGGTGGCGGAGCAGGCGGGCGAGCTGGGCGCGACGCGCGCGCTCACCCGGCTCGGGCTCGCCGACGCGGGTGCGGCGAGCGACATGGCGGCGCTGCGCGAGCTGCTCCAGACATGGCGCGCGGCGAAGCGCTCGGCGTGGCGCGCGCTGCTCGGCTGGGTGACGCGGACGCTCGGCGCGCTGCTGCTGCTCGGGCTGGCGATGCGGCTCGGCATCGATCTCGGCGGGGACGGCAAGTGAGCGGCGGCCTGCGCTGCGGCGGCTATGCCGCTGTGTGGGACCGCGTCGACCGCGCCGGCGACGTGCTGCGCGCGGGCGTGTTCGGCGCCGTGCCGCGCCCGGTGCCGCTGCTGTGCCAGCATCGCGGCGCGCCGGTGGGCGCGCTGCTGCGGGTCGAGCCGGACGCGCGCGGGCTGCTGGTCGCGGCGCGGGTCGACGACGCGGCGGTGGCGCGCGCGGTGAAGAGCGGCGCGCTGCCGGGCTTCTCGGTCGCGTATCGCGCGCGGCTCGTGCGCCAGCGCGCGCACCGCGCGATCGTGGCGGCCGAGCTGGTCGAGATCAGCCTGGTCGCGGTGCCGATGCAGCCCGGCGCGTTGGTCGACTGGTGGGAGGATGTGCCCCGTCGCGATGCGGACGGGGCAGCGCCGGGATGAGGCTCACGCGACGACGCGAAGAGGTCGCGGCGGAGACACGGCGCTCCGCGCCGGATCAAGCCAAGCCGAGTCGTGCTCCGGCGCACGCCGCCCTCGGCTCCTGCCTTCGCAGGAGCACGTCGCTTGTCCAAAGCAGATGAGCCGCCCTTTGTCAGGCTGGTGATGGCCGCGCGCAGGCGACCGTCGCAGCCCTGCACGTCGGTGACACAAGGGAGCGCTGCCGCGCTCGATTTCTCTCTGCGCCTCCGCCTTCGCGTGAACCTCTGCTCTGCACGCCCGGCGAGCGCAGCGCGCGCTGCCTCCCACCACAGCTTCACCCCAGAAGGAGACCGACCATGACCGACACCGTCGACGCGCGCCCGCTGCTGGAGGGCGCGCGGCCGGAGGGCGACGCCGCCTTCGCGCGCTACATCCGCACCGGCGCCACGCTGGAGACCAAGGCCTTCACCGGCACCACCGGCGAGCAGGGCGGGGTGGCGATCCCGACCCAGCTCGACGGCACGATCGACGCGCAGCTCGTCAGCCTCAGCCCGATCCGCGCCATCGCCAACGTGGTCCAGGTCGGCAGCGCGGGCTATCGCAAGCTGGTCACCAGCGGCGGCACGCCCGCTGGCTGGGCCGGCGAGACCGACCCGCGTCCGGTCACCGCGACGCCGACCTTCCACGAGCTCGTCCCGCCCGGCGGCGAGCTCTACGCCAACCCCAGCGCGAGCCAGGCGATGCTCGACGACGCGCTGTTCGACAGCGAGGCGTGGCTCGCCGGCGAGATCGCGACCGAGTTCGCCAAGGCGGAGGGCGCCGCCTTCGTGAATGGTACCGGCGTGGGGCGGCCGCGCGGCTTCCTGACCTCGCCTGCCAGCGCCGAGGCGGACGGCGCGCGCGCGTTCGGCACGCTGCAATATCTCGCCAGCGGGGCGGCGGGCGCGTTCGCGGGCGATCCGGCGGACCGGCTGATCGACCTCGTCCAGGCGCTGCGCGCGCCCTACCGCCAGGGAGCGTGCTTCGTGATGAACGCCGCCACCGCCGCGCAGGTGCGCAAGGTGAAGACGCGCGACGGCCAGTTCCTGTGGCAGCCCGGGCTGGCGGCGGCGCAGCCCGCGACCTTGCTGGGCTATCCTGTGGTGGAGGCGGAGGACATGCCCGACGTGGCGGCGGGCAGCGCCTCGATCGCGTTCGGCAACTTCCGGCTGGGCTATCTGATCGCCGACCGCGGCGACACCGCGGTGCTGCGCGACCCGTACAGCAACAAGCCCTTCGTCACCTTCTACGCGACCCGCCGCGTGGCCGGCTGCGTGAGCGACAGCGATGCGATCAAGCTGCTGAAGTTCGTGGAGAAGTGAGAGGCTAAATCCTCCCCGCTCGGCGGGGAGGGGGCGCCTTGAGGGGCCGCACGGTCGAGTTCGGCAGGCTCAGATCCTCTCCGCGAGCGGGGAGGATCTGAGAACCGCGTCCGCCTCGCCTCCCATCATATCAGGAGATCCGTCATGCCGATCCTCAGCGGCGCGCCCGGTGCGGTGGCGCTGGGCGAGGCCGATCGCGCCGCCGCGCTCGCCGCGCTGCGCGCCGAGCTGCGCGCCGCCGCCACCGACGACGATGCGCTCGCGCTCGCGCTGGTCGAGACCGCGCTCGGCGCCGCCGAGCTGTTCCTCGGCCAGGTGCTGATCGCGCGCCAACTGGTCGCCGCGCTGCCCGCGCGCGCCGCGTGGCAGCCGTTGCCCGCGCGCCCGGTGCGCCACGTCGAGGCGCCCGCCGCCGCGATGGTCGACCTCGACGAGCAGGGCACCGGCTGGGTCCGCACCGCCGCGCCCGTCGAGATCCGCTTCACCGCGGGCGTCGCGGGCGACTGGGCCGGGCTGCCGCCCGCACTGCGCCACGGCGTGGTGCTGCTCGCGGCCTATCTCTTCGCCGACCGCGGCGGCGCGACGCCGTTGCCTGCGGCGGTCACCGCGCTGTGGCGTCCGCACCGCACGCTGCGGCTGGTCGCCGAGGCGCGCGCATGAGCGGCGCGGTGGAGCGGGTCGCGGCACGTCACGTCGCCGCGGCCCGCACGCGCGTCGCGGCGCGGCTGCGCGCGCTGCTGCCCGGCGCGCGGGTCGAGCTCGTCGAGGAGGGCGTCGCGGTGAGCGGGCGCGGGCTGGTGCGGCGCTGGCTCGCCGACCCGCGGCTCGGCTGGTGGCGCGCGTGAGCGCCGCGGTGGAGAGCGCGTCCGAAGCGCTGCGCGCGGCGGCGCTGGCGGCGCTGCGCGACATCGCCGTGACGCGCGTATTCGACGGCACCGCGCCGCGCGCGGCGGTGCCCTATGCGCTGCTGCGCGAGCTCGCCGCAACCGACTGGGGCAGCAAGACGCACGACGGGCGCGAGCTGCGGCTGGGCGTGACGATCCGCGACGAGGGCGAGAGCGGCGCGCGCGCCGAGCGGCTCGCGGCGGCGGCGGAGGCGGCGCTGCTGGCGCTGCCGCCGCTCGCGGGCGCGTGGCAGGTGGTGAGCGTCGCCCCGGTGCGGCTCGCGCTGGTGGCGGAGGCGCCGGCGCGCTGGACCGCGCTCGTCGACGTCCGCGTGCGGATGCTGCGGACGGGGTGAGGCCTTAACCGAGATCCTCCTCGTGCCGGGAAGGATCGTACCGTCCGACGTCATGCTTCCACCCCTTTTACCCACATCAACCAGGAGAACCGACATGGCAGCGGAGAGAGGCAGCGCGTTCCTGCTCAAGGTGACGGACGGCGCGGGCGGCTATCGCACCGTCGCGGGGCTGCGCACGACGCAGCTCAGCGTCAACGGCGAGGCGGTGGCGATCACCAACAAGGACTCGGGCGGCTGGCGCGAACTGCTCTCCGGCGCGGGCGTGCGCTCGGTCAGCGTCGCCGCGGCGGGGATCTTCACCGGCTCCGCGGCCGAGGCGCGGGTGCGCGCCAGCGCGCTGGCGGGAACGCTCGACGATTACAAGCTCACCTTCGAGAGCGGCGAGGCAATGGCCGGGCGCTTCCTCGTCACCAAGCTCGACTATGCCGGCGATTACAACGGCGAGCGCAGCTATACGCTGGCGCTGGAGAGCTCGGGCGCGGTGGCGGCGGCTTGAGCGCGTCCGCAAACCCCGCGCCCCCCAACCCCGCGAGGGGCGAAGCGGCGATCCGCGTCGCGGGCGAGACATTGGTGCTGCGCCCCAGCTTCGCCGCTTTGGTCGCCGCCGAACAGGAGCTGGGGCCGCTGTTCGCGCTGGTCGAGCGCGCCGCGGCGGGGCAGCTCGCGCTGGCCGAGCTGGTGGCGCTGTTCTGGCACTGCCGCCACGACTGGCCCGCGGCGCTCTCCCGCAAGGCGCTCGGCGAGGCGCTGGTCGCGGGTGGGCTCGCCGCCGCCACCCCCGCGCTCCACGCGCTGCTGCGCCAGGTGCTCGCGGGGCGATGAGCGGTACGGACGCCACCTTCGCGGCGGCGGCGACGCGGCTCGCCGGTCTGGCCGCGCTCGCGCTCGGCTGGCGCCCCGACGAGTTCTGGCGCGCCACCCCCGCCGAGCTCGCCGCGCCGGGCGAAGCGCTCGCGCCCGAGCAACCACCGCCCCCCGACGCGGCGTTGCGCGCGCGGCTGCAGGAGATGTTTCCCGATGGATGAGGAGATCGAGCGGCTGGTGATCGGCGTGCGCGCCGACACCGCCGGTTTCGCGCGGGACCTCGATGCGATGCGCGGCCAGGTCGAAGGCCCATTCGCGCTCGGCGCTGCGCGCGCCGGGCGCGGGCTCGAGCATGCGCTGCTCGAGGCGGTGCGCAAGGGCAAGCTCGGGCTGGACGAGCTGCGCGGCGTCGCGATGGGGGCGATGGACGCGGTGGCACGCGCGGCGCTGCGCGACGGCGTCGCCAGCGTCACCGGCGGCGGCGGCGCGACCGCGCTGCTCACCGGATTGCTCGGCGGGGTGTTCGGGCTGGGTCATGGCGGCGGCGGCCGCGAGCGGGGCGCGCCGACGCCGTCCTTCCCGATCCAGCGCAGCGCCGGTGGGAGCGACATGCGGCGCGAGACCGCGGCGCCGTCGCGCCGCGGCGACCTGCGGCTCGCCATCACGGTCAACGCGCACGCGGGCGAGGCGCCGCGCGCGCTGGAGCGATCGGTGCGGCAGGTGGCGCGCGCGGTGCGCGCCGCGCTCGAGGAGGCGGAGTGATGCCTTATTGGCTCGCCAGCGCGCGCGCCGAGCAGGCGACCGACTGGCTGACGCGCTTCGACCCGCGCTACTGGACGGTCAACTTCCCGCGCCCGATGATGGCGGCGGCGACCAACCCAGCGCCCGACGTGCTGCGCGTCGACGCGGTGTTCTACCGCCGCGACGATCTCGCCGGGATCATCTGGGAGAGCGTCGATCGCCACGACCATCCGCTGCTCGGTTATGACACCGACCGCGACTATCGCGCCTGCCGGCTGCGCTTCCGCTGGCGCTCGTCGGGAGTGCGCGCGCTCGACCAGGTCGACGGCCCGACGCTGACGATCGAGGGGCGCGACGCCGCCGGGCAGGCGCGCGCCTGGTACGTGCGGCTGTGGAACTATGCGAAAGGCTCGCCCGAGGACGCCGAGGTGACGCTCGACTTCGCCGCGCTCGACGCCGGCTTCGCGCTGCCCGCCGACCGCGACCCGGTCTGGGCGGGCGACATCGACCGGCTGTTCGTCTCGCTGGTCGCGCCCGGCTACGACCGCAGCGCCGCGCCGCTCGACGCGCCGGCGGAGGGCTGGGTCGAGGTCAGCGACATCATCGTCGACGGTGCGGGCGCGGTGCTGGCGATCGGCGACGTCATGGTGCCCGCGCACGACCTGCGCGTGGCGAGCGGCTATGACGACCATTACCATCTCACCCCGGCGCGGCTGCTGCGCAACGCGCTCCAGCTCGGCTATCGCGGCGCGATCGACCATTATGTCGGGATGAGTCACTATTTCCGGCTCGAGGCGGCCCGCGCTGGGGAGGGCACGCGCTGGCTGGTGAGCCGCCGCGGCGGCACGCTCAACGCGCCCTGCGCCGCCTGGCACGCCGATCTGGCGCAGCGCGCGGCGCAGCTCGGCTATGAGCTGATCTGGTCGCTTTCCTACGAGCTGCTCGAGCGGCACTGCTGGGACGATTGGCAGCAGCGCGCCGCGGACGGCACCCCCGCGCTGACCGGCTGGGACCCGCCCTCGACGCTGCTGTCGCCGACGCACGCGGGCGCGATGGACTATCTCCACGCGGTGGCGCGCGCCTTCGTCGCGATCGGCGCGGGCGCGGGGCTCGCGCCGCGTTTCCAGGTCGGCGAGCCGTGGTGGTGGATCACCGCCGACGCGCGGCCCTGCCTGTACGACGCCAGCGCGCGCGCCGCGCTCCAGCCGGTCGCCATTCCCTCGCTGCGCGGCGCGCTCGACGATGCGCAGCTGGCGACGCTGGATCAAGCGGCGACGGCGCTGGCGCGCTCCACGTCGGCGCTGGTGGCGGCGGTGCGCGGCGACTGGCCGGGGTGCGTGAGCTACCTGCTGATCTACCTGCCGACATTGCTCGACCCCGCGATGCCGGGCGCGCGGCGGCTCAACCTGCCGGACGGCTGGGCGTCGCCCGCCTTCGATGGTCTCCAGCTCGAGGATTACGACTGGGTCACCGCGGGCGCGACCGGCGCGAGCGAGCGCGGCGCGGCGCTGGTCGGCGCGACGCTCGGCTATCCGCCGGAGCGGCAGGAATATTTCTCCGGCTTCGTGCTGCGCGCCGGCGATCGGGGTGAGTGGGCGCCGATCCTCGCCGCGGCAGGAGCGGCGCGGCGGCGCGGCGTGGCGGCGCGCTACCTCTGGGCGCTGCCGCAGGTGCTGCGCGACGGGCTGGTCTATTGGCAGGGGGAGGATGAGATGGATGCCTTCGACGACGTGCTGTTCCCGCTCGCGCTGGGGCGCGAGGCCGAGGTCGCGCCGGGCTTCTCCACCGCGGTGACGACCAGCGCTGGCGGGCATGAGACCCGCACCGTCGCCTGGGCCGAGGCGCGCACGCGCTACGACGTCGGCCCCGGCGTGCGCAGCGAGGCCGATATCGCGCTGCTGCTCGCTTTCTACCGCGCGCGGCAGGGGCCGGCACGCGGCTTCCGGCTGCGCGACCCGTTCGACTGGCAGGCGCGCGAGGTGCTGCTCGGGCACGGCGACGGCGCGACGCGGCGGTTCGCGCTGGTGACGCGCTACGGCGACGCGACGCGGCGGATCACGCGGCCGGTGGCAGGGACGCTGCGCGTCGCGGTGGCGGGGGCGGCGACCGCGGCGTTCACGCTCGAGCCGCTGGGCGTAATCGTGCTCGACGACGTACCCGCGGCGGGCGCGGCGGTGACCGCGTCGTTCGACTTCGACGTGCCGGTGCGCTTCGCCGAGGACCGGCTGAGCGTCGCGCGCGCGACCTTCCTGGCGGGCAGCGCGCACAGCGTGCCGCTGGTGGAGGTGCGCGAGGCATGAGCGACCGGGTGCTGGGGCTGGCGCTGTGCTGGCGGCTCGAGCGGCGCGACGGCGTCACCCTGGCGCTGACCGCGCACGACCGTGACCTCGTGATCGACGGGCTGGTGTATCGCGCCGCGCCGGGGATGACGCCCTCGGCGGTGGCGCTCGGCAGCGGCCTCGACGCCGACACGATGGCGGCGGAGGGCGCCTTCACCGCCGCGGCGATCACCGCGCGCGATCTCGCCGACGGGCGCTGGGACGGCGCGCGCGTGGTCTGCCTGGCGGTAGACTGGAGCGATCCGGGTGCCGCGCCGCTGCCGCTCGGCGAGGGGCGGATCGGCGCGGTGACCGCGCGCGACCGCGACTTCACCGCCGAGCTGAGCGGCGCGCAGGCGCGGCTCGACCGCCCCGCGGTGGAGCTGACCGCGCCGACCTGCCGCGCCGAGCTCGGCGACCGCCGCTGCCGCGTGATGATGGCGGCGCGGCGGCGCTTCGCGCGCGTGGTCGCGGCGGAGGGCGCGGTACTGACGCTCGACGCGGCGCCGCCGGTGGCGAACGCCTATGCCGGCGGCGTGCTGCGCTGGTTCGGCGGCGGCAACGCCGGTCTGGTCAGCGCCATAGCCGCTTCGGCGAGCGCGAGCGTGACGCTGGAGGAGGCGCCGCCGCACGCGGTGGCGGCCGGGACCTTGGTGGAGCTCGTCGAGGGCTGCGATAAAAGGCTCGCCACCTGCGCGGCGCGGTTCGGCAATTCGGTCAACTTCCGCGGCGAGCCGTACGTGCCGGGGAACGACCTCCTGACGCGCTATCCCGGGGCGTGAGGGGGTGTCGCGCGCTAGATCCTCCCCGCTACGGGGAGGGGGACCGCCGCGCGGCAGCGCGGTGGTGGAGTGGGCTCTCCCCAAGTGCGGCGCTCGCGGAAGCCCGCCCTCTCCGTACCGGGGAGGATCTCGCGTCCTCGCCGCCGCCCGCTCGCTGATCGGCGTGCGCTTCCGCGCGCAGGGACGCGATCCGGCACTCGGGCTCGACTGCGTCGGCGTCGTCGCGGTGGCGCTCGCGCAGGCCGGGGCCGAGGTGACGCTGCCGCGCGACTATCGTCTGCGCCGCGGCACGCTGCCGCCGCTGGCGCTGCCGCCGGGGCTGGTCGCGTGCGATGGCGCGCGGCCGGGCGACGTCCTGCTGCTGCGCGTCTCGCCGGCGCAGCTCCACCTCGCGGTGCGCGGCGAGCGCGGCATCCTCCACGCCGACGCCGCCGCCGGCGGCGTGGTGGAACGCCCGGGCGAGGCGCCGTTGCCGCTGGTGGCGGCGTGGCGCTGGTGCGGGTGAGGGGGCGTGGCCGGTCGCGCGCGACATCGTTCCCCGGCGAGGGCTGGGAGCCAGTTTGGGGAGGATGCTGGTAGGCCGAGGCGCGCCGGGTCGCTCCTTCTTCCATCCCGGCCCCCGCCGGGGCGGAGCTTGGGGAGCGCAATGTGTCGTCCGCAATCGGCTCGTGCGGGCGGGATCGCACCGCGCCTATCTCTATACCGCCACCCCGGCGGAGGCCGGGGCCCAGATGAGAAACGTCCGCGGATCTCACGCCGGCCTTCCCACCTGGGCCCCGGCCTGCGCCGGGGCACGAAGGCGTCCCCGCCCTCGCACGCCGACCCCACCACCACGGAGACCTGCCCGCATGGCCACGCTCGTCCTCTCCACGCTCGGCCGCGCCGTCGGCGGGCCGATCGGCGGTGCGATCGGCGGGCTGCTCGGGCACCAGCTCGACCGCATGCTGTTCGCGCCGCGCCATCGCGCCGGGCCGCGGCTGGCCGAGCCGCGCGTCACCAGCGCGGCCTATGCCACGCCGCTGCCGCTGCTGTTCGGCGTGACGCGGGTGAGCGGTACCCTGCTGTGGTCGACCGAACCCGCCCCCGCCGCGCGCGCCGCGCACGGGAAGAGCGGACGCGGCGGGGGCGCCGGCTACACCGCGTCCTTCGCGGTGGCGCTGTCGGCGCGCGCGATCGTCGACGTTCGGCGCATCTGGGCCGACGGCCAGCTGCTGCGCGGCGCCGCGGGCGACTGGAAGAGCGCTACCGGCTTCCGCCTCCACCATGGCACCGAGGACCAGCTGCCCGACCCGCTGATCGCCACGCACGAGCCCGATGCGCCCGCGTTCCGCGGCATCGCCTACGCCGTGTTCGAGCAGTTGCAGCTCGGCGACTTCGGCGGGCGCGTGCCGATGCTGTCGTTCGAGGTCGTCGCCGATGCCGCGCCGGTGCGCGTCGGCGACATCGCGCGCGCGATCGGCGCGGGCGCGATCGTCGGTGCCGGCTCCGACGCCACCGTCGACGGCTATGCGGCGAGCGGCGACAGCGTCGCGGGCGCGCTGGCGCCGCTGGCGAGCCTCACCGGCGGCTGGTTCGTGGCGGTGCCCGGCGGGGTCGCGCTCGCCGACCGCTGTGACACGATGCTCGCCCTCGACGACGCGATCGCGCGCGAGACGCTGCGCCGCCCGATCGAGACCGCGCCGCGGGCGGTGACGGTGGCGCATTACGACGCCGCGCGCGACTATCAGATCGGCGCGCAGCACGCGCGCCGCGGCGGCGCGGGCTGGCGCGAGGAGACCGTGGAGCTGCCGGCGACGGTGACCGCCGCGCGCGCCGCCGCGCTGGCACGCGCCACGCTGCGTCGCGCCGAACGCGCGCGCGTGTCGCGCACGGTGACGCTCGACGCACGCGCGCTGGCGGTACGGCCCGGCGTCGCGGTGCGGATCGACGACGAGGCGGCGGCGTGGCGGGTGACGCGCGCGCGCTACGAGCAGCACGCGGTGACGCTCGAGCTCGCCGCGATCGACGACGCGCCGACGGCCACCGCGCCCGCCGACGCGGGGACGGCGCGGTGCGCCCCCGACGTCGCGATCGGCGCGACCCTGCTCCAGCTTGCCGAGCTGCCGCCGCTCGACGACATCGCGCCCTTGGTCGAGGGCGTGACGGTGTTCGCCGCGGCACGGCGCCGGGCTGGCGCCGTGCCGCGCTGCTGGTGAGCGACGACGCCGGGGCGAGCTGGGCCCCGGCGGGCGACACCGCGCCGGCGGCGGTGATCGGCGCGCTGGTAGCGCCGCTCGCGCGCGCGCCGGGGACGCTGGTGGATCGCGCCGGTACCATCGAGCTGCTGCTCGCGCACGACGACATGGTGCTCGAATCCTGCGCGCCGCACGCGCTCGACCGCGGTGCCAATCTCGCGCTGGTCGGCGAGGAGCTGCTGCAGTTCGCCGACGCGCACCAGCTCGCGCCGCGGCGCTGGCGCCTCTCGACGCTGCTGCGCGCGCGTCGCGGCAGCGCGGCGGCGGCCTGGTCCGCGGGCGCGCGCTTCGTGCTGGTGGAGCGCGCGACCGGTGTCACGGTGGCGCCGCCGGGGGCGCGCGCGGGGGACACGCTGCGCGTGCTCGCCGCGGGGGTGGGCGACGCCGCGCCGGTGAGCGCCGAGCGCGTGCTCGACGGTCGCGCGCTGGCGCCGCCGTCCCCGGTGCACCTGCGCGCGCGCGCTGGGGCGGACGGCGGCACGCTGCTGACATGGATGCGCCGCAGCCGCCACGGCTGGCGCTGGGACGAGGCGCCGGTGCCACTCGGTGAGGAACGCGAGCTGTATGTCGTGACGCTCGACGACGCGCGCCACGTCACGGTGGCGGCGCCGACGCTGCTGCTGCCGGCGGGGCACGGCGTGCGCCGCGTGGCGGTTCGGCAACAGGGCACACTGGCGCTCTCACGCGCGGCGGAGCTGGCGCTGTGAGCGCGGCTCGGTCTGATCATCGTGCGGAGGCGCGACGAGGGTGCGCGGCGCGTCGTAGTGCAGCGCGCGACGACGATGCGGCTGCGTCGGCGGACGGGCGCCATCTCGCCCCCTTCTCGCGCGGCATCATCGCTGCGCCCGTCCCCACGCAAGCAGGAGAGCATTGATGAGCGACGACACGACCGCGCGGCTGGCGCTGCCGCTGCTGGTGAGCGGCCAGGCGCACAAGGAGGAGACGCACAATGAGGCGCTCGCGCTGATCGACCTCGCGCTGTGCTGCGCGGTGGAGGCGCGCGGGGTCGACGCGCCGCCCGAGCTGCCGCTGCCAGGGCAATGCTGGATCGTCGGCGATGCGCCGCGCGGTGCCTGGGCAGGGCAGGCGGGCGCGCTCGCCGGGTGGAGCGGTGCGGGCTGGCAGTTCGTCACGCCGCGCGAGGGGCTGCGCGCCTGGGACCGCGCGCGCCAATGCGTCCTCGCCTACACCGCCGCGGGGTGGGAAAGCGGCGTCGTGCGCGCCGCGCGCGTGCTGGTCGGCGGGCAGCAGGTGGTCGGCGCGCGCACCGCCGCAATCGCCGATCCGGGGCAAGGGGATGGCGACCAAGTGGCGCGCGCCTGTCTCGCCGACATCCTGGCAGCACTGCGCGCACACGGACTTATCGCGTCGTGAGCACATGCGAGGGTGTTGTAATCGCGCAACAGCACCGAGGATTTGTCAGCTTGTTCGGAAACCAACTAGCCGATAGTGAGTTTGCGCTGTCCGTAGTGACACCATGGAAAGGGGATTATGATGCGTAAGCTTGCCATGATCATGGCGCTTGCCTCCACCGCCCTCGCCACGCCCGCGCTCGCGCGCGACAAGGCGTGGTACGTAGGCGTGGAAGGCGGCGCGATGATCGTCGAGGATATCGATTGGGATATCGCCGGCTCGACCACTTCGCTCACCGGTACCGGTACGACCGATTCTAAGTACGGCTGGGACGTCGACGGGATCATCGGTTACGACTTCGGTGCGTTCCGTCTCGAGACTGAGGTCGGCTACCGTCGCGCGTCGGTCGACAGCTTCCGGACCACCGCTGGCGTGCCGATCAGCGGCACCGCGCAGCTGCCGGCGGGCACCTATGACAATGTCGGCGGCCGTACCTCGGCGCTGAGCTTCATGGTCAACGGTCTGCTCGACTTCGGTGAGGACGACGGCCTGCAGGGCTTCGTCGGCGGCGGCGCCGGCGTGGCGCGGGTCCAGGCGCGCCTGAACCCGACCAGCTCCTACACGCTGCTCGACGACTCGGACACCGTGTTCGCCTGGCAGGCGCTCGCGGGCATCCGCGCGCCGCTCAGCGACCACCTCGACGTTTCGCTGAAGTACCGCTTCTTCAACGCGGACAAC
>NZ_JAPYKH010000028.1 GCF_029623345.1 Sphingomonas phyllosphaerae | reverse complement strand
GACGTCCCCGCCCCGACGCGGGCCTGCGCCGGTGCGCGAGCGTCATATCCTTGCAAAGCCAATGCTAAGCGCGCCATGGCCGTGACATGTCCCATGCGCTTCGCCTGCTCGCCACCGCCGCTATGCTGCTCGCAGCCTCGCCGGTCCGCGATGTACCACAGCACGCGCTCCTCGACTCCGCCCCCGATCCCTTTGTCGTCGCTCATGGCGGCTGGTATTATGTCGTGGCGACGCGCGGCGACCGTCTCGCGATCCGCCGCACGCGCGATCTCGCCCGCCTCCGCGAGGCCGACGAGAAGACCGTCTGGCAGCCACCGGCACGCGGCGCCAATGCGCGGTCGATCTGGGCGCCCGAACTCCACCGCCTCAACGGCCGCTGGTATATCTACTACACGGCTGCCGATGCCGAGCACGACGACGACTTGCATCGCGGTGTCTTCGTGCTCGAGAACCGCGCCGCAGACCCGCTCGCCGGGCGCTGGATCGATCGCGGCCGGGTCAACACCCGACTGCCGGGGCTTGATGGCACGGTTTTCAGCGCGCGCGGCCGATCCTGGTTCGTCTATTCCGCTTACGACGGGCCCGATAGCGTCCTCGCGATCGCGGCGATGCGCAACCCGTGGACGCTGACCGGACCCGAGCGCGTGATCGCCCGTCCCGACCGGGCGTGGGAGCGGCAAGGCGGCCGTCAAATCCTTGAAGGTCCAGCCTTCGTCCGCGGCCCGCGCGGCGACCTCTTCCTCAGCTATTCGGGCAGTGCCTGCTGGTCGGATGGCTATGCCGTCGGCCTGCTCCGCGCGCGCCCAGACGCGAACCTGCTCGATCCCGGCAGCTGGACCAAGGCGGCGCGGCCGATCCTCGCATCGAGCCCCAGTGCGCGGGTGTTCGCGCCCGGTCACAATGCCTTCTTCCAGCCCCGCCACGGCGAGACCTGGATCGTCTACCACGCCAACAAGGCAGCGGGGCAGGGCTGCACCGCTCGGCGCGCCCCCCATGTCGCCCGCGTGCGCTGGAGCGCGGCGGGTGCGCCGGAGGTGCCGCTCACCCGACGCGCGCTGCCGGCGCCGCTCCGCCACTGAATATTCCTGCTTCAGGTCAGCAAGGTTGTCGCTACGTCTTACCTATTTATCTGATAAGTCGATGTCATAGCGGACCGACGCGCGACGCAGCGGGCGGCCCGACGACCAAGTCAGGAGAGGTCCCATGCGCCACACGCTCGCGCTGTCAGTATCCGTGGTGGCGCTGACCGCCGCCGCTCCCGCGCTCGCACAACAGGGCAGTACGCCGCCCAACGCGCAGCAGACGCCGCCCGCCAGCAATGCCGACGCTGCCGCGGGCAGCGATAGCGCGCCGCTTCCCGACGCCGACGTGGCCGCGCCGCCCGCCGCCGCGCCCGACACCGCCGCGCCCGGCACCGCGACCACCGGCGACGAGATCGTCGTCACCGGCATCCGCGCCAGTCTCGCGCGCGCGGCCGAGATCAAGCGCTCGGCGCCGCAGGTGGTCGACTCGATCGTGGCGCAGGACATCGGCAAATTCCCCGATCCCACCACCGCGGCCGCGCTGCAGCGCGTGCCTGGCGTGCAGGTGACGGTCGGCGGCAACAACGAGATCGTCAACCCGCTCGTCCGCGGCCTGCCCGACATCCTCACCACGCTCGACGGCCGCGAGATCTTCACTGCGGAGGGGCGCGGCTTCGCCTTCCAGGACCTGCCGGCGGAGGCGGTGGCGCGGGTCGACGTCTTCAAGTCGAACACCGCCAATCTGATCGAGGGCGGCGTCGCCGGCACGATCGACCTGCGGCTCAACAAGGCGTTCAACTACACCGAGCCGACGATCGCGCTGAGCGGCAAGCTCAACTACCCGTCCAACGCGGAGAAGCTCGGCCCGCAGGTCAGCTTCCTCGCGACCGACCGATGGGACACCGGGATCGGTGAGATCGGCGCGCTGATCAACGTCTCCTGGTACGACATGCCGTACAACCGGCCGAGCAACTACGTCGCCGACCGCCGCTCGGGCAACGGCGGACCGGCGGGCGCCGAGGGGTTGATCCTGCCGATCTCGACGGGCGGCCTCAACGAATATGGCCGCTATCAGCGCCCCCAGGCCAACGCCTCGCTGCAATGGCAGGCGAGCCCCGCGCTCGAGGTCTATGTCGACGGCCTCTACTCGGCCTATCGCAGCAAGTTCACCACCGGCTTCTACGAATATCGGCTGAGCACGGCGCGCAGCGTCACCGGCGTCGACCGGCCGGACAATTGCTTCACCGCGGCGATCGCACCCAATCGCGGCAACCCTGATCCCACCACCGATCCGGCGACGATCACGCAGCAGAACCTCTGCTCGTTCAACGCGGCGACCTTCAACGATCTCGAGGCCTTCACCTCGACCCAGGCGCACGACAATCGCACCGACACCTGGCTCGCCGCCGGGGGCTTCCGCTTCGACCAGGGGCCGGCGAAGGCCAATCTCGACGTCAGCTACGAGCGCTCGATCACCAACAACGCCAATTTCATCGTCGACATCGGCAAGCGTGTGCCGAGCGTCACGTTGGGGCTGACCGACCCGAACCAGACCGCCGCGATCACCGCGCCCAACAACCCGATGGCGGACCCGGCCGGCTTCACCTTCATCAACGCGCTGTTCCAGGATTATTCGCGCGCCAGCGGCGGGCTGTTCGCGGCCAAGGCCGACGCCAGCTATGACGTCGGCACCATCCTCAAGACGATTGAGGTGGGCGGCCGCTTCGCCGATCGCACCGCCAATTTTCAGCAGGTCCAGCTCGGCGTTAATCCGCCGGGCGGCTCGTTCGCTACGCCGATCACCGCCACCGAGCTGCCGCTCGAGCGCGCGCCCGGCATCCCGCAGATCAACAACGGCGCGCCCTTCGTGCTGCCCTCGACCGACTATCTGCTGTCAGGGGCCGGGCAGCAGTCGCTGCGCGCCTTCTTCGGCGCGCCCGACGGGCAGCCGCCGTTCGATCCGACCCGCCGCTTCGACGTCGCGGAGAAGAGCTACGCCGCCTACGCCCAGGCGGGCTATGAGGTGCCGTTCGGCAGCGGACCGGTGGTGCTCGACGGCCGCCTAGGCGTCCGCCTCAGCAAGACCGATCGCGCGATCAGCGGCACCGGACTGGTCAGCGGCACGCCGGTGACGACCACATCCAAGACGAGCGACACCGACTGGCTGCCCAACGCCAGCGCGCGGCTCCAGCTCGGCGGCGGGCTCCAGCTCCGCGCCACCTATGCCAAGACGCTGGCGCGGCCGGGGTTCGGCTCGCTCAACCCGGGGCTGAACTATATCGTCTCGACCAACCCCAACATCCTCAACAGCGGCTCGGGCGGCAACCCGCAGCTGCGCCCGCAGAAGTCGGACAGCTACGACGCGACGATCGAATATTATTGGAAGGACGGCTATGTCGCGCTCGCGGGCTATTACCGCGACATCAGCGATCGCGTGATCACCGCCAGCACCGCCGAGCTGATCGACGGCATCACCTACAACATCTCGCGCCCGCGCAACGTCGGCTCCGCCAAGCTGAAGGGGATCGAGGCCAGCGCGCAGACCTTCTTCTCCTTCCTGCCGGGCGACCTCGCCGGTCTGGGCGCGTTCGGCAACTTCACGCTGGCGGACTCGGAGGTGGGCGGCGACGACCCCTTGTCTGGCTACCCGCTGCAGGGCGTCTCCAAGTACAATTTCAACGCCGGCCTGCTCTACGATCGAAGCGGCATCTCGGCGCGCGTGGTCTATACCTATCGCTCGAGCTATTTCGACGAGGACCGCTCGGGCACGCAGGACGTCCGCCCGGTCGGCTCGCCGGCGTGGCTCAACTATGTCCGCCCCAACGGCCGGCTCGACTTCAGCCTGGGCTATGACGTGACCAGAAACATCACCGTCACGGTCGAGGGCAGCAACATCCTGCGCTCGCGCTACCGCAGCTATTTCAACGAGGACTATCTGTGGCGCGACACCCGCACCGACGACAGCCTCTACGCGGTGAGCGTGCGCACGCGCTTCTGACCCCGGCGGCAGGGGCGCCCGCGCGCCGCCGCCGCGGCGGCATAGCGACCAATTATCGCGTCGAGCCGTTGGGAAGGCGGCAGAGACGCATCGTTTCACTTGCAGCGGCGTTCGCTCCGTGGGCAGAGTGGGACGGCAGAGCATCGGCCGATGCGCCGTGGGGACCATTTCTGCGGAAAGAGGAGAGTGTGATGGCACGATCAGCGGAGAAGCGCGGCAAGGACGAGACCGCCGCGGCCGAGAAGAAGGTCAAGTCGACCGGCAAGGCCGCCGGCGGCGCGCGCGGCGGCATCACCGCCCCGGTCACCCCGTCGCCCGAGCTGGCCGAGATCGTCGGCAAGAACGACCTGCCGCGCAGCGAGGTCGTCAGCAAGGTCTGGGAATATATCAAGAAGCACAACCTTCAGGACGAGAAGGACAGGCGCCAGATCAACGCCGACGCCAAGCTGGAGAAGATTTTCGGTAAGAAGTCGGCCAGCATGTTCGAGATGAACAAGCACCTCAGCGCACACCTGAGCGCGAAGAAGGCCTGACCAAGCCGGGCGCCGGGCTGCGTATCGCGGATGCGAGGCGGGCCCGGCGCAGCGATCCCGCTTGCGTCCGCGGGGCCGTGAGATACGCTTTGTCATTCAACGACAAAGGGCATCGTGCATGGCGATCGGGCGCAATCTCTTCCTTCTCGGCGCGGCGCTCGCGCTGACCGCGGCACCCGGCCTGGCGCAGACCCCGCCGGCCGACACCGGCGCGATCGGGTCCGACGCGCAGGCGCTCGATATCGCCAAGCGCGCGATCGCCTTCCGCAGCGTCGCCGGCGCGGGCAATCAGACGCCGCAGCTCGCCGCCTATCTCAAGTCGGTGCTGGTCGCCGGCGGCTTCGCCGACTCGGACGTGACGATCACCCCGGTCGACGACACCGCCTATCTGGTCGCGCGCTGGCGGGGCAGCGATCCCTCGGCCAAGCCGCTGGTGGTGTCGGGTCATATCGACGTGGTCGAGGCCAAGCCCGCCGACTGGCAGCGCGATCCGTTCACTCCCGTGGTCGAGAACGGCTATCTTTACGGCCGCGGCGCTACCGACATGAAGCTGGATGCCGCGGTGGCGATGACCGCGCTGCTGCGGATGAAGCATGCGGGGTTCAGGCCGCGCCGCGACATCGTGCTCGAATTCTCGGGCGACGAGGAGACGCGGATGAAGACCAGCGCGCTCATCGCCGAGCAGCTCAAGAACGCCGAGCTGGTGATCAACATCGATGGCGGCGGCGGGCGCTTCGCCGAGGACGGCAAGCCGCAGTTCTTCACCTGGAACGGCGCGGAGAAGACCTACGCCGATTTTGAGCTGACCGTCACCAACCCGGGCGGGCACAGTTCCGCGCCGCGGCCGCAGAATGCGATCAACCAGCTCTCCGCCGCCTTGGTGCGGATCGGGGAGTATCGCTTCACGCCGCAGCTCTCCGACGTGACGCGCACCTTCTTCCGCGAGGCGGCCAAGCAGAAGACCGGCGAGATCGCCGCCGCGATGCGCGCCTTCGCCGAGAACCCCAGCGACGCGAAGGCGATCACGGTGCTCGCCGCCGACCCTGCCTATGTCGGGCAGATCGGCACGACGTGCGTGTCGACGATGGTGTCGGGCGGGCACGCGCTCAACGCGCTGCCGCAGCGCGCCACCGCCAACATCAACTGCCGCATCTTTCCCGGCGTGAAGCCGGCCGAGGTCATGGCCACGCTCAAGCAGGTCGCGGCCGAGCCGGCGCTGGCGATTCGCGACGTGAGCGAGGGATCGGTGGCCAACGACGCCTCGCCGATGCGCGCCGACTTCGTCGCGGCGGTGACCAGGGCGGTGGGCAAGGCATGGCCCGGTGTGCCGGTCTTCCCCAGCATGTCGGCGGGGGCGAGCGACAGCATGTGGTTCCGCTACCACCATGTGCCGAGCTACGGCGCGAGCCCGACCTTCATCAAGGAAGCGGACGATTTCAGCCACGGCCTCAACGAGCGTACCGAGGTGCGTAATATCGCTCCCGGGATCCGCTACTACGTGTCGCTGTTTGGCGATCTGGCGAAGTGAGGCGAGGGCACAACCAGTGCGATCCGCAGGCGGAGCGGGCTTGCATGATCCGCTCCGCTTGACCGAGCACCGCCCCGGCGAAGGCCGGGGCCCAGGTGGGGACGCCGGTGCGACCCACGACGGCCTTCCCGACTGGACCCCGGCCTCCGCCGGGGTAACGGGGCATCAGATCGCGCTCCCGTCCTCTACGTCACGCCCTCACACCCCCGCCAGATATCCCGCCACTACCGCGCGCGCCTCCGCCGCCGAGAAGGCCCCCGGCGACAGGCACAGCTCCAGCCACAGCCCGTCGACCAGCGCGGTGAGTCCCACGGCCAGCAGCCGCCGCCGGTCCGCTTCCACGCCCGTCTCGCCCAGCAACACTTCGAGCCGCGCACGATAGCCCGCGTAATGCCGGACGTGGCTGGCCTGCATCGCCGCGCTGCCCTGCGCCAGGCTCCAGAAGGCGATCCAGGTCGCGAGCAGCGCGGGGTCGGCGATCGGGGGCGCGAAGCTCGCGTCGCAATAGGCCGCCAGTCGCGCGCGCGGTGACTCGCCCGCCGCGGCCACCGCCGCCTCCAGCGCGTCGCCGACGCGCGCGGCGACATGATCGTAGGTCGCCTCGACCAGCCGCTCGACGCCGCCGAAATGGTGCGTCACCAGCCCCGGTGAAACGCCCGCCGCCGCCGCGATCACGCGCACCGACGCACCCGCCGCGCCGCGTGCCGCCAGCACACGCGCGGTCGCGGCGATCAGCTC
Source organism: Sphingomonas phyllosphaerae (assembly GCF_029623345.1). Lineage (GTDB taxonomy): Bacteria > Pseudomonadota > Alphaproteobacteria > Sphingomonadales > Sphingomonadaceae > Sphingomonas > Sphingomonas phyllosphaerae_C. Next base: position 21,265 of record NZ_JAPYKH010000028.1, on the reverse strand, counting down.
GGCGCGTCGCGCCTCGGGAGCGGCGCGCTTGCTCACGCAGCGAGGTTGTTATACGTTCGTGCAACAATCACGCGGGGGTCTCCATGCATCGCTCGACCGATCTGCCTTACGCCGATCCCGACGCGGATTGGAGCCTCCCCGGCTGGCTCTACTCCGACCCGGAGTATTTCGAACTCGAGTGCGCGCGCGTGATCCGCCCCTCGTGGCAGATCGTCTGCCACGAGAGCGACCTGGCCGAGCCGGGCGCGTGGCGGACGCTCGCTTATCTCGGCGAGCAGCTCGTGGCCGTGCGCGGCAGCGACGGCGCGATCCGCGGCTTCCACAACGTCTGCCGTCACCGCGCAATGCGGCTGGTGGAAGGGGCGAGCGGCTGCGCCCGAAAGCTGGTCTGTCCCTATCACGCCTGGGTGTACGAACTCGACGGCCGGCTATCGGGCGTGCCGATGAAAAGCGACTATCCCGCGCTCCGCCTGGAGGAGAGCGGGCTCGTTTCGGTCGAGCTCGAGACATGGCGCGGCTTCGTCTTCGTGCGGCTGGAGGACGACGGCGGGCCGAGCGTGGCGGCGATGATGGCGCCTTATGACGACGAGATCGCGCCCTATCGCTTCGAGGCGATGCGCCGCCTCTCCGACGTGCGCGAGCGCGAGCGACGGGTCAACTGGAAGAACGTCGGCGACAATTACTCGGACAATCTCCACATCCCGGTCGCGCACGACGGGCTGACGCGATTGTTCGGCAAGAGCTACGCGATCGAGGCGGCGGGTTGGGTCGACCGAATGTCGGGCGAACTGGTCGATCGCCTCTCGAGTGACCCGTGGGAGCGTTTCTACCAGACGCACCTGCCGCAGGTCGACCATCTGCCCGAGGCGAGCCAGCGGCGCTGGCTCTATTACAAGCTGTGGCCCAACATGGCGTTCGACCTCTACGCCGACCAGATCGACTTCATGCAGTGGCTGCCGCTGACGCCGACCACCAGCCTGCTGCGCGAGATGAGCTTTGCGCTGCCCGACGAGCGCCGCGAGATGAAGCTGGTGCGCTACGCCAACTGGCGGATCAACCGCACCGTCAACGCCGAGGATACCTGGCTGATCGAGCGCGTGCAGCAGGGGATGGCGTCGTCGAGCTACACCGCCGGGCCGATCGGCGCGAGTGAGGTGTGCCTGCGCAGCTTCGCCGCCAAGATCCGCGAGCGCATCCCCGAGGCGCGCCAGCACCGCGCCCCGTCGCCGGGCTGGTCGCGGCGGGTGCGCGGGGTGTGAGGGGCTGCCGTAGGCCGGGGCGGGCGCCCCTTACCTCCACCGGGTGCCGTCATCCTGAACTCGTTTCAGGATCCACCGTGCCACAAGAGCCGAGGCGACCGGAGGCGCGGGACGGTGGACCCCGAAACAAGTTCGGGGTGACGCCAGCCGGGTGGGGAAGGGCGGGCGGACAGGTCCGAGCACATGAACAAGGGGGAGCACCATGACGCAGCGGTACGACGCGATCATCATCGGCGGGGGGCACAACGGCCTGGTCTGCGCTTTCTACCTTGCGCGCGCGGGTCTCAAGGTGCGCGTGCTCGAGCGGCGCCACGTCGTCGGCGGCGCGGCGGTGACCGAGGAGTTCCACCCCGGCTTCCGTAACTCCACCGCCAGCTACACTGTCAGCCTGCTGCGCCCCAAGGTGATCGCGGACATGAAGCTGCACGATCGCGGCTATCGCATCATCGAGCGGACGATCAGCAATTTCTTCCCCTTCCCGGACACCTACCTCACGCTCGGCGGGGGTACCCAGCGCACTCAGGCACAGTTCGCGCGCTTCAGCCAGCGCGACGCCGACGCTTACCCCGCCTATGACGCGGCGCTGGAGCGCGTCGCGCAGGTGCTGCGCGACCTCGCGCTCGAGATTCCGCCCAACGCCGGCGGGGGGCTGCTCGAGCTGATCAGCGCGGCGCGCCAGGCGTGGCCGCTCGCCAAGCTCGACATCGCCGCGCAGCGCGACCTGCTCGACGTCTTCACCAAATCGGCGCGCGACTTCCTCGACGGCTGGTACGAGGACGATCACGTCAAGACCGCCTTCGCCTTCGACGCCGTGGTGGGCAATTACGCCGGCGTGTCGACGCCGGGCTCGGCCTATGTGCTGCTCCACCACGTCTTCGGCGAGGTGAACGGCAAGTACGGCGCCTGGGGTCACTCGGTCGGCGGCATGGGCGCGATCACCCAGGCGATGGCGGCGGCGTGCCTCGCCGAGGGCGTCGAGATCAGCGTCGAGGCGCCGGTCGCGCGCGTGCTGGTCGACGGCGGGCGTGCGGCGGGCGTGGTGCTGGAGAGCGGCGAAGAGATCGTCGCGCCGATCGTCGCTGCCAATGTCGGCCCGGCGATGCTATACCGTCAGATGGTCGCGGACCACGAGCTGCCCGAGGATTTCCGCCGCCGCATGGCGGGCTTCAAGACCGGCTCGGGCACGTTCCGGATGAACGTGGCGCTGAGCGAGCTGCCCGACTTCACCGTGCTGCCCGGGCGCGACCGGGCCGAGCATCACACCGCCGGGATCATCATCGCGCCGGGGATGGATTATATGGACCGCGCCTATGACGACGCGCGTGTCCACGGCTGGTCGCGCCAGCCGATCGTCGAGATGAAGATCCCCAGCACGGTCGACGACAGCCTCGCCCCGCCGGGGCAGCATGTCGCCAGCCTGTTCTGCCAGCAATTCGCGCCCGAGCTGCCAGATGGGAGGAGCTGGGACGAGGTGCGCGAGGAGGTCGCCGATCACATCATCGACACCGTCACCGCGCACGCGCCCAACTTCAAGGCCAGCGTGATCGCACGCCAGATCCACTCGCCGCTCGACCTCGAGCGCAAGTTCGGGCTGATCGGCGGCGACATCTTCCACGGGCGGATGAGCCTCGACCAATTATGGTCGGCGCGTCCGGTGCTCGGCCACGGCGACTATCGCGCGCCGATCCGGGGGCTCTACATGTGCGGCTCGGGTGCGCATCCTGGCGGGGGCGTGACCGGCGCGCCGGGCCACAATGCCGCACACGCCATCCTCGCCGACCGCAGGCTCAGCGCGCGCTGGCGCCGCCGCGCCTGACGACGAGATATACCGGCACGCCGGCGAGCAGCAGCACCAGCGCCCAGCCGTTCGCCTCCGCGCCGAGCCCGTAGGAGAGCCAGCCGACGAACACCGCCGCGATCACGCCGACGATGCGCGCGACGGGGTCGTCGCGCAGCAGCTTCACCGCGGCGAGCGCGCTGGCGAGATAGGCGAGCATGCCCGCGGCGAGCGACACCGAGGCGACGAAGGCGAACAGGTCGCCCATGCCGCGGGTGAAGTTGGCGAGCGTCACCGCGGTGACGAGCAGCCCGGCGACGACATGCGCGCGCGCCGGCGTGCCCTGCGCGGTCTCGCGCGCGAACCAGCGCGGGAACACGCCGCCCTGCGCCATTGCGCGCGGCACCTCGCCTTGGAGCAGTACGAAGCCGTTGAGCGTGCCGAGCGCGCTGACCGCCGCGAACAATGCGACGACCTGCGCGACGCCGCTGCCGAAGCCGATGCCGAGGAACGCCGCGATCGGCGCGGGCGAGGCAGCGACGGTGGCACGCGGCATCAGCGCGGTGATCGCGCTCGACACGATCAGGTAGATCACGCCGACGGCGGCGGTGCCGATCAGCGTTGCGCGCGGCACGGTGCGGCGCGCGTCGGCGACGCGGTCGGCCGGCACCGTCGCCGATTCGACCCCGAGAAAGCCCCAGAAGGTCAGCGCCGCCGCGCCGGCGGTGCCCGTCACCGTCAGCGGCACCGCCACGTCGTGCGCCACCGCGCCCCCGCCACGCGTCAGCAGCAGCCAGGCCGCGAGCAGCACCACCGCGGCGAGCGGCACCAGCTTGATCACCATCGTCACCATCTGCAGCCTCACCGCGAGGTCGACGCCGCGGATGTTGACCAGCACCGCCAGCCACACCAGCACCACCGCGGCAATCGCGGCATGCGGCGCCAGTGCGGGAAAGGCGAGGCTGAGCGCACTCACCACCGCCACCGCCACCGCGCCGTTACCCGCCCAGACGAGCGTCCAATAGCTCCACGCCGTGGCGAAGCCGATCACCGGCCCGAAAGCGGCGTCGGCGTAAGCGTAAGGACCGCCCGCGCGGGGGATCGCCGCGGCGAGCCGCGCGAACACGAACGACAGCGTCATCGCCCCCGCGATCGTCACCACCCAGCCGAGCGTTGCGTTGACCCCCAGCGGCGCCAGCGTCGCGGGCAGCAGGTAGATGCCCGAGCCGATCAGATTGCCCATCACCAGTGCCAGCAGACCCCAGAAGGTGAGCGCGCGGCTTGATCGCGCGGCGCCGGCGTGATTGTTGTGCTCTTCCATGTCCCTCGTGTCTGTCCGCGAACCCCGGCGTCTGCCGCCCCTGCTAGTCGACGCGGCGCTGGCGCTCCATGACAATCGCCTGGACGTCGCCGAGCCGCTGCTCCGCCACTATCTTAAAAGGGATCCGTTCGATGCGCGCGCGATCCGCATGCTGGCCGAGCTGGCGGGGCGGCTCGGACGCAACCGCGACGCCGAGACGCTGCTGCGTCGCGCGCTCGAGCTGGCCCCCGGCTTCACCGCAGCGCGTGCCAATCTCGCGATCGTGCTGTACCGCCAAAACCGGCCGACCGAAGCGCTCGCCGAACTCGACACGTTGCTCGCGGCCGAGCCTGAGCATCTCGGCCACGCCAACCTCAAGGCCGCGGCGCTGGGGCGGCTCGGCGGGTTCGACGAGGCGATCGCTTTGTACGAGCGCGTGCTCGCCGCCGCGCCGGCGCAGCCCAAGGTGTGGATGAGCTTCGGTCATATGCTCAAGACGGTGGGGCGACAGGCCGAGGGCGTCGCCGCCTATCGTCGCGCGATCGCGCTGCGGCCGGTGCTGGGCGAGGCGTGGTGGAGTCTCGCCAACCTCAAGACGGTACGCTTCGACCATGCCGACGTGGCGGCGATGGAGCGCGCGCTGGCCGAAGCGGGCGAGGACGAGGACCGCTTCCACCTCGATTTCGCGCTCGGTAAGGCGTGGGAGGAACGCGGCGACGCCGATCGCGCCTTCGCGCATTATGCCGCTGGCAACGCGCGGCGGCGGCTTGCGATCGCCTATGACGCCGACGCGACCGCGCGCTTCGTCGACGCCAGCGTCGCGCTCGCCACGCCCGATTTCTTCGGAGCGCGCACCGGCTGGGGCTGCCCCGCGCGCGACCCGATCTTCGTGCTCGGCATGCCGCGCGCCGGCTCGACGCTGATCGAGCAGATCCTCGCCTCGCACAGCCAGGTCGAGGGCACGACCGAGCTCCCCGACCTGCCCGCGATGGCGCGGCGGATCGGCGACTATCCCGCTGGGCTGGCCTCACTCACCGCCGCGCGCGCGCGCGAGCTGGGCGAGGAGTATCTGCGCCGCGCCGCGGTGCAGCGGCGCACCGATCGGCCGTTCTTCGTCGACAAACTGCCCAACAACTGGGCGCATATCGCGCTGATCCGCCTGATCCTGCCGAACGCGACGATCATCGACGCGCGCCGGGAGCCGCGCGCCTGCTGCTTCTCCAACTTCAAGCAGCATTTCGCGCGCGGGCAGGGCTTCAGCTACGACCTCACCGACATGGGCCGCTACTACCGCGACTATGTGCGGTTGATGGCGCGCGTCGACGCGGTCCAGCCGGCGGCGGTGCACCGCGTGATCCACGAGGAACTGGTCGACTCGCCCGAGCCGTCGATCCGCGCTTTGCTGGCGGCGTGCGGTCTCGCCTTCGAGGACGCGTGCCTCAGCTTCCACGCGACCGAGCGCGCGGTGCGCACCGCCTCGTCCGAGCAAGTGCGCCAGCCACTCTTCCGCGGCGGCGACCGGGCCTGGCGCGCGTTCGCCGCGCATCTTGGTCCGTTGGAGGCGGCGCTGGGAGCGGTCATCGCGACCTATCCGGAGGTGCCGGGCCGAGTCGCGTGAGCGGCGAAGCGATGGCGCGAGGCGCTCGTCCGTGCGCAACGCCAAATCCAGATTTTCGTCATCCTGAACTCGTTTCAGGGTCCACCGTGCCGCGAGCGCCGCGGGTATTTGATCGGGCGGCACCGTGGATCCTGAGACAAGCTCAGGATGACGCTTGAGAGCGGACGTAGTCGCGTAAGCGCCGCTAGGCCCCCAGCCGCATCGCGGCCCCACGGGCGAGCCGCTGCAACGCGCGGCATTGCGGCTCGGGCGGCGCGGTGCGGGGACGCTGGTCCACCGCGCACAGCATGCCGAGCGCCGCACCAGTCGCGTCGACCAGCGCGGCGCCGACATAGAAGCGCACCACCTCCGGGCCCTGCGCGATCGGCATGTGTGCGAACCGCGCGTCGGCCTGGAGGTCGGGGACGCATAGCACGCGATCCGGCTCGGCCATGCCATGGGCGCAGACGCACTCGTGGCGCTCGAGCCCGTGCAGCCGCGAGTTGAAGCGGCCGGCGACCCACAGCCGCTCGTCGACGATCGTGACGAGAGCGGCCGGCGTGCCGATCAATCCGGCCGCCGCGGCGGCGATCTCGTCGAGCTCCTCGGCGAGGCGCTCCCAGTTGGCAGACGAGATGCGCGCGATCGTGCGGGAGGGCGGAGGAGGGGCACGCAGGCTGGACCAGAGACGCATGGTGACTCGCCGGTGAAAGGCGTCTTCTTCTTACCGGGCCGGCATGAACAAGCCGTTCCGCTGTCGCTATCGGGAAGTTAACCATAGGCCGTTAGCCGAAAGGCGATGCGCCGCTCGCCTGTTCTCGCCTCGCTGATGGGTTCCGGGCCCTCGCTCGTCGCCGGCTTCACTTTGCTGCTGAGCTGCGGGTGCAGCGCCGCGCTGCTCGCGGTGCAGAGTCGCTCCGCCTTCGCCTGGGTGCAGCACACGTTTGAGGTCGGGGCCGCGCTCGACACGGTGCAGATCGAAGCGATGCGCGCCGAAATCAACCGGCGCGGCTATGTCATGACCGGCGACGAGGCGCAGCGCGCCACCTACGTGCGATCGGTCGCTCACGCGCGGCCGGCATTGGCGCGGCTCGAGCGGATGGTGGCGGACAATCCAGCGCAGCGCGCCAATGTCGCGGCGCTGCGCGGTCGACTGAACGGTCGCTTCGACGAGATGGCGCTGGCGGCGCGCTGGCGCGACCAGGGCCGCACCGCCGCCGCCACCGCGCTCACCGGCTCGGCGACCGGCAAGCGCGAGACCGCGATCGTGGTCGCGGCGCTGGCCCGTGTGCGCGACGCCGAGCAGCGCCTGCTCACGACGCGCAAGGCACGCACCGCACGGCTGGAGCGGCTCGGGATCGCGACCGGCCTCGCCAGCGCCACGCTGCTGCTCACGCTCGCCGCCTTCGTGCTGCGCGAGCGACGTCGCCAGTTCGCCAACCTGGAGCGCACGCACGCGCGGCTCGAGCACGACATGCGGCTGCGCGAGCGTGCCGAGGCTGAGCTGGCGCTCCTCGCCGACAACGCCACGGACGCGGTGATCCGGCTTGGGCGCGACGGCCTGTGCCTCTACGCTTCGCCGTCGGCGCAGGAGACGTTCGGCGTCGCGCCCGCGGCGCTGATCGGCGAGCCGCTTCACCAGTTCATTCACCGCGATGACCGCGGCGCGGTGTCCGCCAGCTTCGCTCGGCTGATCGCGGGCGAGGCGCTGCGCGACGTGGTGACCTGCCGGCAGGCACCGCGCGCGGTCGACGACGGGGGCGAAGGCGAGGAGACGCCGCGCTGGCTGGAGGCGAGCGTGCGCGCGATCGTCGATGCGCCGGGTCGGCCGCCGCGCGGCGTGATCGCGGCGGTGCGCGACATTACAGTACGCAAACGGCTCGAGCTGGCGCTGGAGGCGGCGCGCGCCAGCGCCGAGGTGGCGACCCAGGCCAAGTCGAGTTTCCTCGCCAACATGAGCCACGAGATCCGCACGCCGATGAACGGCGTGCTCGGCTTCACCGACCTGCTGCTCGCCGCCGCCCCGACCGAGCAGCAGCGGCGTTGGCTCGAGCTGATGGCCGATTCGGGCCACGCCATGATGCGGCTGCTCAACGACATTCTCGATCTCGCCAAGGTCGAGGCGGGCGAGATGCGGCTGAACGAAGAGCCGCTCGACCTGCGCCACGTGCTGCGGCGCTGTGTCGGGCTGATGACCGCGGTGGCCGAGCAGAAGGGATTGACGCTGCGGCTCGAGCTCGCGCCCGCACTGCCGCCGCGTCTGCTCGGCGATCCGCTGCGTTACCGCCAGATCGTGCTCAACCTGCTCGGCAACGCGATCAAGTTCACCGCCGCGGGCGAGGTGGTGGTGCGCGCCGACGTGGGCGACGGGCGCCTGCGCGTCAGCGTGGCCGACAGTGGGATCGGGATCGCGCCCGAGAGGCTCGGCGCGATCTTCGAGGAGTTCGCGCAGGCGGACCGCACGACCGAGCGGCATTATGGCGGGACCGGCCTGGGACTGGCGGTGAGCGCGAAGATGGCGGCGCTGATGCGCGGCGCGCTCAGCGTCGCGAGTGCGCCGGGCCAGGGCGCGACCTTCACGCTCGACGTGCCGCTGCGTGCCGTTGCGTCCGCCGAAGATGCTGCGCTTCCCGACCCAACCCCGACCCCGGCGGGAGCGATCGGGGGCGTGCGCGTGCTGATCGCGGAGGATCACGACGTCAACCAGGAATTGGTGCTCGCGGTGGTGCGCCAGATCGGCCTCGACGCCACGCTGGTGAGCGACGGCGACGAGGTACTGCCCGCGATCGCCGCGGGGATCGCGGCCGGGCAACCTTATGCGCTGGTGCTGATGGACATGCAGATGCCGCGGATGGACGGCCTCGAGGCGACGCGGCTGCTGCGCGCCGCCGGGCATGACGCCGCGACGCTGCCTGTCGTGGCGCTGACCGCCAACGCCTTCGTCGACGACGTCGCGGCCTGTCGCGCCGCGGGGATGCAGGCGCATGTCGCCAAGCCGCTGCGCGCGAAAGAGCTGGCCGAGACGGTCGCACGCTTCGTCGCAGTGCGGCCGGCGCCCGCGTCGTCATCGCCGACGATCAGCCCGGCGCTTCGAGCGCGCTTTGCAACGAGAACCGAAGCGACCTTCAAAGCGCTCGAGTCGTTGGCGGGCGGGGGCGAACAGCCGGACGAGGCGCTTGACGGCCTACACAAACTGGCCGGCACCGCGCGCTTGTTCGGTCACGAGCGACTCGGCGAGCTCGCCGCTCTGCTCGAAGAGCGCCTCTCGCGCACGACGCTCGGGGGTGATGAGCTGCGGGCAGCGGTGAGCGAGCTACGCGCGGCAGCGCTCGGCGCGGTGGCGTAGCAACGGGATCGGTCTTCCCGCTCAATAACCAAAGCTAGCGCTCGCCGTCAGCCTTGCCAGTAAGCGGAAGCCCGTCCCCACCGCTGCGGTCGTCCTCGAAGTCCTCGCCGGGGTTGCCGCCGCCCGCGCCCGACCCACTGCCATGGACCTCGCCGGTCGCCGGGTCGAAGGACGCGCGGCGACCGTTCTCGGGTGGCAGCGCCGGGTCGGAGGTCGCGACGCCCGACCCGGCCGGCGCGACCGAGCCGGCCGGCATCTGCTCGCCAAGCCTGCGCTCATCCTCGCGCGTATAACCTTGGCCGAACGTGCCTTCGTCCTTGTCGAACGCTGGCTGGCGGCGGCGCTCGGGATCGGCGGTGGGATGGCGATCGTCGGTCATGGGTGCACAACGCGTGGGCCACGCCGGGCGATCCGTCTTCTATCCTGTCATCGCAGCAAACGGTCGGAGCATGCTCGATGTGGCGGACGGTTTTTTATTATGCTAGGGCGTCGCAATAGCATCACGGAGGTAAGGTGTTGGACCGATATGCGGCGACGATGTCGCGTTCGTGCGCTTCGCTTCGCATGCCGCAGGAGGAGGCGATGATGCGACAGCGCTTCGGCGCCGACTATGACGCCTATGGCGCAACGGTCGGGCGGCGGGGGCCGCGGTCATGAACGTCGCGACGCCGCTCCCCGCCGCGCTGCTCGCGCGCGCGGCGCTTTGTTGGCGTCGCGCCCGCGATCAGCGCGCGCCGGTGCAGCAGCGGCTCTACGCGCTGCTCGCCCCGCTCGGCTATGAGATGATGGCGCCGGTGATCGACAGCATGATGACGCTCGGCGAGGCCTGCCTCGGGCGCCCGCTGTGTCGCGGTTGCCCGTTCGGTTCAGAGCGCGACGAGGCGCTGCTGTGCGCCCTATTCGCCGACCCGGCGCGGCTCGATCGACTGCCGCAGTGTCGCGCCTGTCCCGACCGGCGCTCGCGCGAGCGGCGCGAGCTGTTCGCGGGCGCGTTGAGCTCGGCGCGAGTGATGGCGGCGCTGGCATGAGCGGCGCGTTCTTCGCCCATGTGGCGCCCAGACTCTAAGGCTTAACCGATCGCATGCTGGCGAGCGCCGCCCTCGGCGAGCAATGGGTGCGCGACGATGACCGGCTGCTCGCGGCGGGCGCGGTTATCGCGCTGCTGCTCGACGGCGCGCAGCGGCCCTGGCCGAGGCGGGGCGGCCGCTCGCCTTGTGGCTCGAGGCGCCGCGCGAGTGGCTGGCGACGCTGATCCGCGGCGCGGTCTTCGTGGTACCCGACGCGACCGAGTGCGCGGCCCGGCCGGCGCGGCTCGACGCCGCGGGCGAGCGCAGCCCCTGGCCCTATCGCACCGCGGCGGCGGCGGCGGACTGGGGAACGGCCGAGCGGCTGGCGCGTGACTGGCTCGCCGCGCCCGGCTGACACGCGCCGCGCGCTCGCCTAAGCGCGACGGCGGAGACCTGCTGCCATGATCCGCCTGCCATGACCATCGACCTCGTGTGCCTCGATGCGGACGACACCTTGTGGCACAACATGCGCTTCTTCGACGCCGCCGAGCAGGCCTTCGCCGAGCTGGTCGCCCCCTTCGCCGTGGCGTCAGCTGCGCGCGCGCGGATGGAGGCGATCGAGGTGCGCAACCTCAAGCGCTACGGCTACGGCGCGAAAAGCTTCACGCTCTCGATGATCGAGACCGCGCTGGAACTCGCCGGCGACGACCTGCCCGCGGCGAGCGTGCGGCGGCTGCTCGAGATCGGGCGGACCCTGCTCGACCATCCGGTGGAACTGCTCGACGACGTCGCCGCCACGCTGGAGCGGCTCGCCGCGCGCGCGCGACTGGTGCTGGTGACCAAGGGCGACCTGCTCCACCAGGAGGTCAAGCTGGCCGCTTCGGGGCTGGGGCAATTGTTTACCGGCGTGGAGATCGTCAGCGACAAGCGCGCCGACACGTTCGCCCGGGTGTTCCACCGCTACGGCTGCGCGCCCGAGCGCGCGGTGATGGCAGGCGACTCGATGCGCTCCGACGTGCTGCCCGCGCTCGAGGCGGGGGCGTGGGGCGCCTACATCCCGCAGCCGCTGGCGTGGAGCCACGAGGCCGCCGCGGCGCCGGCGGCGCACCCGCGCTTCCGCCAGCTGGCGCGGCTGGGCGAGCTGCCCGACTGGATCGCGACAATGTGAGGAGGGCGAAGGCCCGCTTCCCTAGTGTCGCTGTTCCCCGGCGCAGGCCGGGGCCCAGTTGGGGGACGTAGCGGGTCGGCCACGACGGCCTCCCCGGCTGGGCCCCGGCCTTCGCCGGGGAACCGATGCGGAAGAGGAGGCGGGATCATCGCCTCCCCTCCCGCGCCCCTCAGTTGAAGCGGCCGGCGAGCGACACGCCGACCACGCGCGGCTCGTTGAACACCGCGGCGTTGTAGTTCTCGATCACGCCCTTGAGGTTCTTCTCGTCGGTGATGTTGCGCGCGAAGGCGGCGATCTCATACTTGCCGTCCGCGGTGGTGTAGCCGACCTTGAGACCCAGCTCGAGGTTGCCGTCGGCGTAGAACTCGCGCGTCTTGTACAGCACCAGGTTGGTGTAACCCTGCACGTTGAGATCGCTCGAGACGAACAGATTGCCCTGGTTCGTCAGCGGGATGTCGTAGCGGACCGCGGCGTCGAGCTGCCAGCGCGGCGCGTTGGGCAGCGGGTTGCCGTCGATCTGCGCCAGCACCGCGGGCTGGCCGAAGATCGTGCGCGTGATCGTCGGGTCCTGCACCGTGCAGGTCACCACGCCGCCGAAGGCACAGACCTGGGCATAGACCTGCTTGTCCTTGATCTCGGTATGGATCGCGCTGCCGCCCAGCGAGAAGGTGATGTTGCGGATCGGCCGCCACTCCAGCTCGGCCTCGACGCCGTATGCATCGGCATGATCGGCGTTGAACAGCACGCCGTTGCCGTCGGCGTCGTTGCCGTTGAGCTGGATGTCCTTGACGCGATAGGTGAAGGCCGTCGCGTTGAGGCGCAGGTTGCCGGTCGGCCGCGACTTCACGCCCGCCTCGTAGGACATGATCGTCTCGGAGTCGGCGGTGGTGAAGGGCGTGTTGAACACCGCCGAGCGCCCCTGGATCGTCGGGCCGCGGAAGCCGCGCGCGACTCGGGCGTAGACGCTGGTGGCATCGTCCAGCTCGTACAGCGCCGACACGTCCCAGCTCGGCTCCTTGCCGGAAAGCTTCACGCTGCGCGGCGCGCTCGCCGGGAAGGTCTCGGCGGTGCCCGCGGCGTTGCGGCCCGAGCGGACCAGCTCGGTGCGCTTGTCGTCCTCGGTGTAGCGCGCACCCGCGGTCAGCGTCAGCCGGTCGGCGAGGCGGTAGCTCGCCTGGCCGAACACTGCCCAGCTGGTGTTGACGTTGTGCAGCCGCACCCAGTTGTTGGGATTGTAGCCGGTCGTGCCCGGGCGCAGGAAGAAGCCGCGCTGGTAGAAGTCGGTGACGTCGCGGCTGTCGAAATAGAAGCCGCCGAACTGCCACTTGAACGCGCCGTCGCCGTTGCTGGCGAGGCGCAGCTCCTGGGTCCATTGGTCGAGGTCGCGGACGCGGCCTTCGCTCTGGCCGAAGCCGGTGCCGCGGAAGTTGACCGCGGCGCCGCCGTCGGTGTCGCCGCGGCTGTAGCCCGAGGTCGTCTCATAGCCGGTGATCGACGTCAGCGTCGCCGCGCCGAAGTCCCAGGCGGCGTTCACCGAGCCGCCATAGGTCTTGTACGCCTGCGGATTGCCGTCCGCCTCGTCCAGCGCGACCTGGTCGCGCGGCTCGCGGTTGATGTTGTTCTGCCCACGCCGCAGCGCGCCGCGGTGGAAGATCGTCGACGTGCCCTCGTAGGAGCGGACATGGCCCGAGACGTTGACCGACAGGTCCTCGGTCGGGGTGAACAGCAGCTGGAGCCGCGCGTCACGCTCGTCGAAGCCGCCGAGCTGGTCGCGCCCGCCGCGCGTGCCGTCCGCGCCGGTTCCCGAGAACGTGTTGTCGACCCAATTGTCGCGGTGCTGGTACAGGCCGGAGAGGCGGATCGCGATCTTGTCCCGCACGATCGGGCCGCCGACGCCGCCGTCGAAGGTGACGGTGTTGTAGCTGCCGTAGGAGGCGTTGAAGCGGCTGTTCCAGCTCTGCCCCGGGCGGATCGTGTCGAACTTGATGATGCCCGCGGTGGTGTTGCGTCCGAACAGCGATCCCTGCGGACCGCGCAGCACCTCGACGTTGGCGACGTCATAGACCGGGTTCGACTTGAGCACGACATGCTCGAGCACGATGTCGTCCTGGATGATCGACACCGGCTGCGACGCGCCGAGGTAGAAGTCGATGTTGCCCAGCCCGCGGATGTAGAAGCGCGGGAAGATGCGGCCGGTGGTCGTCTCGGCATAGAGGCCGGGGACGCGACCGGCGAGCGCCAGCGCGTCCTCGCCGCCGGCCTGGAAGGTGCGCAGCGCGTCGCCGTCGACCACCGCGACAGAGACGGGCACGCGCTGGATGTTCTCGCTGCGGCGCTCGGCGGTGACGACCACCTCGCCCAGCCCGTCGTCCGCATCGGTCGAGCCGGCTGCGGTGGTGTCGGTCGCGGCCGGCACGTTCTGCGCCAGCGCGGGCTGCGCCAGCGCGATGAGGCCGGTGGCGGCGGTGGCGAGCAGGATCGACTTGGGTGAGCGCATGATGTCCTCTTGTCTGTTCGCGGCAAGAGGCATGGGGCGACCCTGCGATGCTGTCAGCACACCGGTTCACCGTCGCACGAGACCCCCTGGCGGCCCCTCGATCCATGCGGCTCCCCCCGCGGGGCACGCGCTAGGACGCGATTGTGTCGAGATCGTGAAATGTTGCGGTCTATTTCTCGGCGAACGCACCGGCTCCTGCGCACGTCTGCACCCAGGACAACGAGCATCCTCCCCTCTGCCCATGGGTCCGGCGTGCGCAGGAGCACGGTTCGGCGCGGTGGTGATCCGTCAAGGAAGCGGCGCGACGCGATCGACTGGCGCCATGCCGGGGCTGTTCCCGACTCGTTGCCTCGTGCGTTAGACTGCCAGCGGGGGCTTCTGAGACGAACGAGGTAAGGTCATGCGTTTCCTCTCCACCTTCGCCGCGGCGGCGCTGCTGAGCGCGGGCGCGATCGCCGCTGTCCCGCGCGACCGCGCGCCCGACGCCGATTATCAGAAGCTGATCGCGGGGAAGACCGCGGGCAAGCCGCAGGAGTGTATCGACACGCGCTTCACCCGACCCGACCTCTCCGCCTACGGCACCAAGCTGGTCTACCGGGTCAGCAACAAGCTGGTCTATGTCAGCGAGACCGGCGGCGGGTGCGAACGGGTGCGCCGCGGCGACGCGTTGGTGACGCGTCAGTTCCAGACGCGGCTGTGCCACGGCGACATCGCGCAGACCGTTGATCTGCCCGCGCGCATTCCCACCGGTAGTTGCGCACTCGGCGCTTTCGTGCCCTACCGGGCGCCGTAAGTATCAGGAGAAACGATCGCCATGGCCGACGAACCCACTGAGCAGGAGCTGACCGGGGTCGAGACCCGCGTCTCGCGCAAGCCCGAGATCGACGCGATCGGCGGTCGCACGCTCAAGCCCGCGACGCTGATGATGGGGCATGGCTATGATCCGACGCTCTCGGAAGGCGCACTCAAGCCGCCGGTGTTCCTCACCTCCACCTTCGTCTTCCCCAATGCGGCGGCGGGCAAGCGCCACTTCGAGGGCGTCACGGGCAAGCGACCGGGCGGCGCCGCGGGGCTGGTCTACTCGCGCTTCAACGGGCCCAACCAGGAGATCCTCGAGGATCGGCTCGGCATCTGGGAGGGCGCGGAGGACGCGCTGACCTTCTCCAGCGGCATGGCAGCGATCGCCACGCTGTTCCTGTCGCTGGTGCGGCCGGGTGACACGATCGTCCACTCGGGCCCGCTCTATGCCGCGACCGAGACGCTGATCGCGCGCGTGCTCGGCCGCTTCGGCGTCCACTGGCTCGATTTTCCCGCGGGCGCGACGCGCGAGGAGATCGACGCCGTGCTGGGCAAGGCGGCGACCGGCCGTGTCGCGCTGATCTATCTGGAGAGCCCGGCCAATCCGACCAACGCCTTGGTCGACGTCGAGGCGGTCGCCGCCAGCCGCGACGCGATCTGGGGCAGTGCCGCGGAGAAGCCGCCGATCGCGATCGACAACACCTTCCTCGGCCCGCTGTGGTCGCAGCCGCTCCAGCACGGCGCCGACGTGGTGGTGTACAGCCTCACCAAATATGCCGGTGGCCACTCCGACCTCGTCGCAGGCGGCGTGCTCGGCTCCAAGGCGGTGATCGACACGATTCGCGCGATGCGCAACACGATCGGCACGATCTGCGACCCCAACACCGCCTGGATGCTGCTGCGCAGCCTCGAGACGCTCGAGCTGCGGATGAGCCGCGCCGGCGAGAATGCCGCCAAGGTGTGCGCCTTCCTGCGCGACCATCCCAAGGTGGAGCATGTCGGCTATCTCGGCTTTCTCGCCGAGGCGGAGGGGCGACAGGCGGACATCTACCGGCGTCACTGCACCGGCGGCGGCTCGACCTTCTCGCTGTATCTCAAGGGCGGCGAAGCCGAGGCGTTCCGCTTCCTGGACTCGCTCAAGATCGCCAAGCTCGCGGTCAGCCTTGGCGGCACCGAGACGCTGGCGAGCCATCCGGCGGCGATGACTCACCTCTCGGTGCCCGACGCGCGCAAGCAGGCGCTGGGGATCACCGACAATCTGGTGCGCATCTCGATCGGCGTGGAGGATGCCGACGATCTGATCGCCGACATGGAGCAGGCGCTGGCGGCGATCTGAGCCGCCGGCGCTCCTTCTAGCCCGCGCGGCACCGCCGGCTCGTCGCGACACGACGCGGCGGCGGGGGGGCGCGCGACGGACCGACGCGGGGCCGGAGGTGCTCGCGGCTTCTCGCGCGCTGGCGGCGGCGAACGACGCGGCGGTGGAGTCCACCGCCGCGGTCGAGCGGCCGGGACAAGGGCTGCGCGACCGGCCGCTACCGGCCGGAGCGGCGCTGTCGGCCAGCCGGCGGCGCGAAGGTTCGTGGCGCTAGTATAGCGGATCGCCGCCAAGTTGATGTCTTCTCCGTGCTAAATAGAGAAAGATGAAAATAGGATGAGATGAAGAAGTCGCCTCCTGTCATGGCTTTGTCACGATAGCGCAGCGCAATCTTCCTATCCGCCCCTCGCAAGGCCAAGGGCCATAGAGGGGTTGAGTTCATGTCGTTTATCACGCGTCGCCGCCTGCACTTGCTCGCCGGCATCGCCGCGCTCGCCGTTCCGGGTCACGCGCTCGCCGCGCCCGCCGGTGCCGCTCCCGCCGCCGCCGCCGCGGCCGACCCGACCGCCGCGCCCGACGCTGCCGCGCCCGATGCGGCGCAGCCCGGCGGGCTCGACGAGGTGGTGGTCACCGCGACGCGGCGCGAGACCAACCTGCAGTCGACCCCGGTCGCGATCAACGTGCTGAGCACGCAGGCGCTGCAGGACCGCCACGTCCAGAGCCTGTACGACCTCGCCGACGGCGCAGTGCCCTCGCTGCGAGTCGCCACCTTCGAGGCGCGTCAGTCGGCGCTGACCGTGGGTATTCGCGGCATCGTCCCGCTCGACGCCAACCAGCCCGCGCGCGAGCAGGGCGTCGGCATCTATATCGACGGCGTCTATCTCGGCCGCCAGCACGGCCTCAACGCCGCATTGTTCGACGTCGAGCGGGTCGAGGTGCTCAAGGGCCCGCAGGGCACGTTGTTCGGCCGCAACACCGAGGGCGGTGCGCTCAACATCGTCACGCGCGCACCGTCGGGCGAGTTCGAGGGCCGCATGCGCGCGGGCATCGGCAATTACGGCGCGTATAACGGTGAGCTGCACCTCGACCTGCCCGAATATCACAATGTCAGCGTCAAGGTGGACGGCGTCGTCCAATACCAGGGCCCGACCACCAAGAACCCGCTGGCCGGCCAGACCGGCTTCAACTATTATGACCGTCGCGGCGGCCGCATCGCGGCGCGCTGGAAGCCCTTCGAGGGGCTGACCAACGACTTCTCCTACGATTACGGACTCGACAAGAACTCGCCCTTCTACAGCCAGCTGCTCAACTACAACCCGAGCGGTTGCACCGCCGGGCCGGTTGCCAACGCACCCAATTGCGTGCTGCCGGGCACCAGCTACAGCACGCTCACCGGCACGGTGAAGCCGCTGCTGCCGGGCGTGGTGGTCAACGGCACCAGCCGGATGAAGGTCGCCGACATCGGCGTGCCGCAGCAGCCCAGCGTCGACCAGACGCACGGCTTCACCAACCTGCTCAAGTACAAGGCCTCGCCCGAGGTGGAGCTGCGCTCGATCACGGCGTGGCGCGGTGTCAACGCGACGCAGTGGGACAATTCGGGCGGCGCGCACCGCACCCCGATCGCCAACCTCACCGCCGCCTGCACCGCAGCGGCGCCGTGCGGGTTCAGCCGCTACAGCCTCGCCGACCTGCACCAGAACCAGTTCAGCCAGGAGTTCCAGGCGGTCGGCACGATCGACCGGTTCGACTATGTCGCGGGGCTCTATTATTTCAACGAGCACGTCACCGATGATGCCGCGACGCCCAACTCGAACGGTGCGGTCGCGGTGCTCAACGCCGCCGGCCAGGTGACCGGCGCCAATTACGTCATCCTCGATCCCTGCCGCGGCTCGAGCGGCTTCGGCTCGCAGCCGGGCTGCCGCTCGATCGACCGCGCCTCGGAAGTGTGGTCGAAGAGCTACGCCGGCTATGGCCAGATCACCTGGAACCCGCTCGACGTGCTCCACCTCACCGCGGGCGGCCGCTACACGCACGACACCAAGCGCGGCGTGCTGCACACGTCGCGCAATGTGAACTATGACGTGAACACCGCGGCGGCGACCGCGGCGGGCTATCAGCCGCTCGACCGCACGTGGAACCGCTTCAACCCGGCGCTCACCGTCGCGTTCGACGTCACCCAGGACGTCCACGCCTACGCCAAATATGCCACCGGCTATCGCGCCGGCGGCGCCAGCTCGCGCACGGCCAATTACCAGTCGTTCGGGCCGGAGGACATCAAGTCCTATGAGATCGGGCTCAAGTCGGATTTCTGGGATCACCGCGCGCGGTTGAACCTCGCCGGCTACATCATGGATCGCAAGAACAGCCAGGTCGACATCAGCTCGATCCAGCCGTTCAACGGCAGCAATTTCAACAATCTGGTGACGATCAACGCACCGGGTAATACCAAGATCAGGGGCATCGAGGCGGATGTGACGCTCAACCCCCTCGATGGACTGACGCTCAACGGATCGTACGCTTACACTTATACCAAGATCCCGCCGGTGCTGATCAATTATACCGCGGGCGGGGCGACGAGCAGCGTCGAGCAGAACTTCTACATCGTCTTCACGCCGCGCAACGCCGCCAGCGGTTCGATCGACTATCGCGTGCCGGTCGGTGAGGGCAGCACCACGTTCCGCGTCCACTTCGACGGCAATTACGCGCAATCGACCCAGGCCTTCGACCAGTTCGCCACACGCGCCGATGCCTCGTTGATCTTCAATGGGCGGATCGCGCTGGCCGACATCACGCTGGGCGAGGGCAAGCAGAAGCTCGAGGTCGCGCTTTGGGGCCGCAACTTGTTCAACGAGCAGTACGTCTATCGTCGCGACCCGTCGAACAGCCTGCCCGCCGCCCCGACCAGCAGCGTGAGCGCGGGGAACATCAACAACGTGCTGGGCGACTACGGCAACTTCAACGCGCCGCGGACCTTCGGGCTGGAGGCGCTGCTGAACTTCTGAAGCGGGGCGGGGGCGGGGGCAGGCGGCTCGGTGACGGCCGCGCGCCAGCCCGTCCCCTCGCTGCCGTCATGCCCCCACTCACTGCCGTCGAAGCGGCAGACCCTGGGATCCGGGCGTTAGCGTGCCGCCGGTCCACCTGAGCCTCGCGGGAAGCCGTCCCCTGTGCGCTACGTCGCCTCGACCCGCAGCGTCATCACCGCCTCCAATCCCGGCGCGGCGTCGGCGAGCGTCAGCGTGCCGCCGTGGAGTCGCGCCACCGCGTCGACCAGCGGCAGCCCGAGCCCATGGCCCGGCCGGTGGCGGCTCGCCTCGAGCCGGCCGAACCGGCGCAGCGCCAGCGCGCGCGCCGCGGGCGGGATGCCCGGTCCGTCGTCGCGCACGCGCAGCGTCGCCGCATCGCCTTCGCGCGCCAGCGTCACCGTCACGCTCGTCCCCGCCGGCGTGTGGTGAAGCGCGTTCTCGATCAGGTTGAGCATCGCCTGGCTGAGCAACTGCGGGTCACCGCGCACCGTCAGCGGCGCGAACGGGCCACCGCTCAGCCGCCGGCCGCGCTCCGCCGCGATCTCGACCAGCGTCTCGCACGCCTGCTCGGCCAGCGCGGCGACGTCGACCGGGCGAAAGCCGGCGCGCCGCTCGCCCGCTGTCACCTCGGCGATGCGCAGGATCGCGGCGAACAGCGCGAGCAGATCGTCGCACGCCGCAAGCACCGCCTCCAGCTCCTCGCCGGACACGCTCGGCCGCTCCGCCAGCTGCGCCAGTCGCGCGCGCAATCGTGCCAACGGCGTGCGCAGATCGTGCGCCACGTCGTTGCTGACCCCGCGCAATTGCTCGACCAGCGCGGCGATGCGGTCGAGTGCGCGGTTGAACGCCTCGGCCTGGTCGGCGAAGGCGCCGCCGCGCGGCGGCACGGGGACGCGCCGACTGAGGTCGCCGTCGATGATCGCCGCGGCGGTGGCGCGCACCTCACCGATGCGGCGACGGACGATCCAGCCGAAGCTGGCGGTGCCCGTGAGCACGACCGTGAGCAGCGTGCCGAAGCCGATCAGATAGAGCCGCACGCGCGTGGCGCCATAGCCGTCGATCGGCTCGGTCTCCGCAATCGTGATCAGCCGCAGCCCGCCGCCCGCGTCGCGTGCCTGGGCGCGGCCGGCGCTCAGCCCGACGATGCCGTCGCGCCGCTTCAGCGTAGTGAAGCCGAGCGGTACCGCGCGCTCCAGCACGACGTTGCCGCCGATCCGGCGCCCGCGCGAGTCCTCCAGTTCAAAGCCGATGTCGCCGGTGTCGCGGCGGCGCGAGAAAGCGTCGACCCGGCGCAGGATCGCGCGCGAATCGCCCGGTGCCACCGCGCTCAGCATCGCGTCGCCGACCTCGCCGATGCGGCGGTCGACCGCGCTCACCACCGCGGCGCGCGACGCGGCGTAGGTGAGGTAACCGGCGAGCACCGCCGCCGCGGCGAAGGCAGCGAGGAAGAACAGGGTCAGCGCGCGCAGCGACGACATGCTCAGGCGCGCAGCATATAGCCGACGCTGCGTTTGGTGACGATCGGGTCGGCCTCCCCGGGCGCGCACAATTTGCGCCGCAGCGAGCGCACCTGGACGTCGACGATGTTGGTGCTGGGTTCGAAATCATACCCCCAGACGCGCTCGATGAGCATCGCGCGCGTGAGATAGCTGCCGGCATGGCGCGCTAGCTCGGTGAGCAGGCCGAACTCGAGCTTGGCGAGATCGAGCGGGCGGCCGTCGCGCCAGGCGCGGTGCTGGCCGGGGCTGACGACGATGTCACCCGCGCGCAGCGTGTCGCCCTCGCGGCCCTCCCGCTGCCAGCCGCGCGCGCGCAGCAGCGCGCGCAGCCGCGCCTCGATCTCGCTGGCGGGCGTGGGCTTGACGACGTAGTCGTCCGCGCCGGCCTCCAGCCCGTCGACTTTCTCATCCGATCGGCCGAGCGCGGAGAGCATCAGGACGGGCAGCGTCTGTCCGCGCTCGCGCGCGTGGCGCACCACTGCGGCGCCGTCCATCTGCGGCAGCATGCGGTCGAGGATCACCGCGTCATAGCGGTCGCGTTCGAGCGCGAGCAAAGCGTCGCGGCCGTTGTCGGCGACGGTCACCTGATGGTCCAGCGCAGCGAGATCCTCGCGCAGCGCGGCGGCATAGTCATGGTCGTCCTCGACGATCAGCAGCTTCATGACGTCCTCGTTGCCGG
>NZ_JAPYKH010000027.1 GCF_029623345.1 Sphingomonas phyllosphaerae | reverse complement strand
GCGCGCCGTCGAGACGCGGAAGACCATGATGTGGTGATAGG
Organism: Sphingomonas phyllosphaerae; assembly: GCF_029623345.1. GTDB lineage: Bacteria > Pseudomonadota > Alphaproteobacteria > Sphingomonadales > Sphingomonadaceae > Sphingomonas > Sphingomonas phyllosphaerae_C. The sequence goes on along the minus strand of NZ_JAPYKH010000027.1, from coordinate 40,286 downwards.
GCTTGCCCGGATCGACCCGCGCCGAGCCGAACGCCGGCTGGTTGGGCGTGTCCGGGAATTTCTGCGGCTCCAGCGCGATGCCGTCGCCCATGCGATAGACATGGCCCGACTTGCCGATCAGCGAACCGTCGAGGAAATTCCCCGAATAGAATTGCACGCCCGGCTCGGTGGTGAGCACCTCGAGCACGCGCCCGGACACCGGGTCCTCCAGTCGCGCAGCGAGCTGCGGGTCCTTGGTGGCCCCCTTGTCGAGCGCGAAATTATGATCGTAGCCGCGGCCGATCACGATCTGCGGGTCGCGCCCGTCGCGCACGCCCTCGCCGACGACGCGGCCTTGCGTAAAGTCGAACACCGTGCCCGCCACCGGCGTGAGCTCGCCCGTCGGGATCAGCGTGGCGTCGACCGGGGTGTAACGCTTCGCCGGGATCGTCAGCTTCTGCGCGTAGATGCCGCCGGCCGAGCCCTCGCCCGCCATGTCGAACAAAGCGTGGTTAGTGAGGTTGACGATCGTCGGCGCGTCGGTCTTGGCGCCGAGATCGATCATCAGCGCGCCGGCATCGTCGAGGCTGTAGGTCGCGGTCACCTGGAGCGTGCCGGGATAGCCTTGGTCGCCCGCCGGGCTGGTCATTACCATGGTGACGCTCGCCCTGGGGCCGGACTTCACCTCGGTGATCTTCCAGATCACCTTGTCGAAGCCCTTCGTGCCGCCGTGGAGCGAGTTGGTCTTGTCATTGAGCGGCAGCTGGTAGCTCTTGCCGTCGATCGCGAATTTGCCGCCGCGGATGCGATTGGCGTAGCGGCCCACGGTCTGGCCCCAGAAATTGGGTTTGGTGACGTAGCTGGCGGCGTCGTCGTAACCGAGCGTGATGTCGGCGACCTTGCCGTCGCGTCCCGGCACGTTGAGCGACTGCAGCGTCGCGCCCAGCGTCATCACGCGGGCGCTGACGCCGTTGCTGCCGCTGAGCACCACCGCCTCGATCGCGGTGCCGTCGGGGAGCTGGCCGAACGCCTCGCGCTTCGCGGTCGCCGCATCGGCGCTCGCCGCCACCATCAGGCCGCCGGCCGCCATCACCCATCCGCCACACGCAGCCAACCTGACCATTGCCGACCTCTCCCGAACGTCCTAGCGCACGCGCCACAACGGCGCCGTCCCGCGGCAATTCCGCATTGACCCGGCGACCGCCCGGAATATAGTCAGACATATCGAGCACGCGCAACCCAGTTCCGCGCGTCACAAGGAGAGGATGATGGCCGGACCACCGATTGCCAGCGGCGCTGTCGCGACGGGGGGCGGGGCGGGCGTCGCCTACCGTCCCGCGCTGACGCTGCTGGCTAGCCTGTTTTTCATGTGGGGCTTCATCACCGTCATTAACAACACGCTGCTGCCGCACCTGCGCAGCGTGTTCGACCTTAATTATACCCAGACGACGCTGATCGAAAGCGTCTGGTTCATCGCCTACTTCTTCGCTTCGATCCCGTCGGCCAAGCTGATCGAGCGGATCGGCTACCAAAAGTCGCTCGTCACCGGGCTGATCATCATGGCGCTCGGCGCGGTCGGCATGGTGCTCGCCGCGAGCCTGCCGTCCTACGGCGTGACGCTGGTGATGCTATTCGTGATCGCCAGTGGCATCACCCTGCTCCAGGTCGCCGCCAACCCTTATGTCGCGGTGATCGGCCCGCCGGAGACCGCCTCGTCGCGGCTCAACCTGGTGCAGGCGCTCAACTCGGCCGGCACGATGCTGGCGCCGCTGTTCGGCGCCTATCTCATCCTCGGCCGGTCCAAGGGCGGCACCGCACAGACGGGTACCGTGCTGACCCCGGCGGAGCGGCTCGCCGACGCGCACTCGGTCGTGCTGCCCTATGTGCTGGTCGCGATCGTGCTGGTCGTCCTCGCGGTGGTGATCGCGCGCTTCCCGCTGCCCGCGATGGGCTCGGCGACGAGCCGGCTGGCCAAGGAGGAGCGCAAGCACCATTCGCTGTGGAAGCACCGCAACCTCGTGTTCGGCATTCCCGCTATCTTCATCTACCTGATCGCCGAGATCGGCGTCGCCAACCTGTTCGTGAACTTCGTCAGCCAGCCGACCATCGCCAACGTCACCGCGGAGGAGGCCGGGCGGTATCTCACGCTGCTGTGGGGCGGCATGATGATAGGCCGTTTCGTCGGCTCGGCGATCATGCAGCGGATCCCGGCCGAGACGGTGCTGGCGGCCTTTTCCATCGGCGCCTTCGTGGTGATGCTGATCACCGTATTCACTACCGGACCCGCGGCGATGTGGTCGCTGATCGCGGTGGGGCTGTTCCACTCGATCATGTTCCCGACGATCTTCACGCTTGGGATCAAGGGGCTGGGGCCGCTCACCGAGGAGGGCTCGGGGCTGCTGATCATGGCGATCGCGGGCGGCGCGCTGGTCGTGGTGCAGGGCAAGCTGGCCGACACGTTCGGGCTCCAGCCATCGTTCCTGCTGACCGCGGCGTGCGAACTCTACATCCTGTTCTACGCGCTATGGGGCGCCAAGGCGACCAACGCCTTCCCGGACGCGGCCGCGCAGGAGACCGCCGCCTAGGGGTAGCGACGCGCCGCCGATGAGTACCGGACGGCCGGCGCTCCCTCGGGAGAGCGCCGGCCTTCTGGTCGTTGCGCCGAGACAGTGATGCGACCCAGCCGATGCGCTGAGGAGAGGCTGAGCTCGTCGAAGCCACGTCGCAAAGCGACGTCGCCGCGCGCGCGACGGTGCTTCGACAGGCTCAGCGGCTCCTCAGCACGAACGGGACGACATCACGGGTATAGACCATGAGTGCCGGCCGCTCACCCGGCCGCTCGCGCCAGCGGCAACGGCTGGCCCGGCACCTCGACCGCGAAGCTGAACAGCCCGCCCGCCTCCGGCTGCGCCGCGCGCGCGGCGTCGTCGAGGCCGATGCTGGCTGTCGTGACGTAGGCGGTGCGCAGGTCGGGCCCGCCCAGCGCTACCTTGGTGACGTTCGACGCAGGCAGCCGCACCTCGCGCAGGATCGTGCCCGCGGGCGAGTAGAGCCGCGCACGCCAGCCGCCCCATAGCCCGACCCAGACGTTGCCCTCCGAATCGACCGTCACCCCGTCGGGATGACCGTCAAGCGGATCGATCCGCGCGAAGTCGCGCATCGCGCTTGTGGTGCCGTCGGGCGCGAGCGCGACCGCGTGGATCACCCCGCCGACCGTGTCGACATGGTAGAGCGTGCGCCCGTCCGGCGCGATGCCGGGGCCGTTGGTGATCGCCACCGCGGGGATCGCGGTCGCCATCGCCGCGCTGCCGTCCCAGCGGTGGACGCGCCCGGTCGGGCCGCTCTCGCTATCGTCCATCGAGCCGAAGTAGATCGTGCCATCGGGTGCCACCGTGGCGTCGTTGAGACGATTGCCGGGCAGCTCGGGCTCGACCTCGGCGAGATGCGTGAAGTCGCCGGTGTCGGGATCGAAGCGCGCCAGCCCGGTCTGCAGCCCCGCGATCAGCGCGCCATCGTCGGCGGGCAGCACCCAGCCGACCTGCGCCGGCGCGTCCCACTGCGTCACCGCGCCGCTCGCGGGATCGTAGCGATGGACCCGGCGCCGCTTGATGTCGGTGAACCACAGCACGCCGCGCGCGGGGTCCCAGGCCGGCCCCTCGCCCAGCAGCGCGCCGCCGCGCCACAGCGTCGTCACCTCGTCCGCCATCGTCCGCTCTCCTTCTGCTCTGTCGCCGGTCCGCGCCGGCACCGGCTTGACCTGATCGCACAGCGGTTTATGTCTTACAAATAGATTAGGAGGGATGCGTGGCGGGCGACTATATCGCCATCGACTGGGGCACGACCAACCGCCGCGCCTGGCGCGTGGCGGCGGACGGGACGTTTGGCGAAGCGATGCGCGACTCGCGCGGCGTGCTCGCACTCAGTGCCGACGATTATCCCGCGGAGCTGGCGGCGCTGCGTGCTCAACTGGGCGAGCTGCCGGTGATCGCCGCCGGCATGGTCGGCTCCAACCGCGGCTGGCGCGAGGTGCCCTATGTCGCCGCCCCCGCCGACCTCGCCACGCTCGCCGCCGGCGCACTGCGCCTGCCCGACGCGAACGCTTTGCTGCTCCCCGGCGTCGCGCTGCGCAGCGGCGAGCGCGCCGACGTGATGCGCGGCGAGGAGGTGCAGGTGCTCGGCGCGCTCGCCGCGGGGCTTGCTCCCGACGACGCTTTGTTCTGCCAGCCCGGCACGCACAACAAGTGGATCGCCACCACCGCCGGTCAGATCACCGATGTCGCCACCGCGCTGACGGGCGAGCTGTTCGCGCTGCTGCGCGGCCACGGCATTCTCAGCGCGATGCTCGACGGGGCGGTCGCCGATGGCGCCGCCTTCCGCGCCGGTGTCGCGCGCGGCGCGGGTGCGCGCGACCTCACCGTCGCCTTGTTCGAGGTGCGCGCGCGCGTCTTGCTCGACCGGCTTGACGCGATCGATGCCGCCAGCTTCGCCAGCGGCGTGCTGATCGGCGCCGACGTCGGCGCGCGCACCGATCTCAACGGCCGCCCGGTCCAGCTGCTCGCCAGCGGCGACCTCGCCACGCTCTACGCCGCCGCGATCGACGCATGCGGCGGCACCGCTCTGGCGCTCGACAGCGAGCGCGCCTTCGCCGCCGGGATCCACCGGCTGTGGGAGATGACCCGATGACCGACCATCTCGCGGCGTTCGACGCCGCCTTCCGTCAGGCGCCGCTGGTGGCGATCCTGCGCGGCCTCACCCCCGCCGAGGCGCCCGCGGTGGGCGACGCGCTGGTCGAGGCCGGCTTCACCTTGCTCGAGGTGCCGCTCAACTCGCCCGACCCATTCGACAGCATCCGCTTGCTCGCCGACCGACTCGCCGGCCGCGCGATGGTCGGCGCCGGCACCGTGCTCACCACCGACGACGTCGCGCGGGTGCAGGACGCGGGCGGCACGCTGATCGTCTCACCCAACACGAACCCCGAGGTGATCCGCGCCAGCGTCGCCGCCGGGCTGGTGTCGCTGCCCGGCTATTTCACCCCGAGCGAGGGCTTCGCCGCGCTCGCCGCGGGTGCCACCGCGCTGAAGCTCTTCCCCGCCGACGGCACCACTCCCGCCTTCCTCAAGGCGCAGCGCGCGGTGCTGCCCAAGGCGACGCGGATGCTCGCGGTCGGCGGCATCGCCCCGCACAACATGACCGAGTGGCGCGCCGCGGGCGCCAACGGCTTCGGGCTTGGCTCCAACCTCTACCGCCCCGGCAAGTCGGCCGAGGCGGTGGGCGTGGACGCCCGCCAGTATATCACCGCGCTCAAGGACCTCGCATGAGCTTCACCCGCCTGCTTCAGCATCGTGGCGACGACGGTCGTCGCCGTGTCATCCTCGCCGAGGGTGACAGCGCCTGTTTCCTCGACGGCGTCGACACGACGCGCGCGCTCGCGCTGGAGGCGATCGCGCGCGGCACCACGCTCGCCGAAGCCGCCGCGGCGCGCCGCACCGACGAGACGGTCGATCTCGCCGCCGAGCTCGACGCCAAGCGCCTGCTCCCGGCGATCGACCATGAGGACGGCGCGCGGCTGCTGCTCGCGGGCACCGGACTGACCCATCTCGGCTCGGCGGAAGGGCGCGACAAGATGCACAAGGCCGCGGCCGACGCCGCGCACCAGACCGATTCGATGCGGATGTTCCTCGAGGGCGTCGAGGGCGGCAAGCCCGCCGCGGGTGCGGTCGGCCAGCAGCCCGAGTGGTTCTACAAGGGCGACGGCCAGTCGCTGGTGGCGCCCGAGGCGCCGCTCGCCTCGCCCGCTTTCGCGCAGGACGGCGGCGAGGAGCCCGAGCTCGCCGGCATCTATCTGATCGGCGAGGACGGCACGCCTTATCGCCTCGGCGTCGCGCTCGCCAACGAGTTCAGCGACCACGTCACCGAAAAGCACAATTACCTCTGGCTGGCGCATTCCAAGCTGCGCCAGGCTGCGCTCGGCCCCGAGCTGCTGCTCGGCACGCCCCCGGCGGACATCCGCGGCACCAGCCGCATCGTCCGCGACGGCGCGACCTTGTGGGAGAAGCCGTTCCTGACCGGCGAGGACAATATGTCGCACCACCTCGCCAATCTCGAGCACCACCATTTCAAATATGCCGGCTTCCGCCGGCCCGGCGACGTCCACGTCCATTTCTTCGGCACCGCGACCTTGTCGGTGGCGGACGGCGTCAAGACCCAGCCCGGCGACGTGTTCGAGATCAGCGCCGCGCCGTTCGCGCTGCCGCTGCGCAACCCGCTGACCGACGCGCCCGACGCGCCGGTCGAGGTGCGCGCGCTGTGAGCGCCCCGATTCGCCTCGCGCTGGTCGGCATGGGCAAGATCGCGCACGACCAGCACCTGCCCGCGATCGCCGGCAACGCCGACCTCGAGCTGGTCGCGACGGTCAGCCGCCACGGCGAGCCGGTCAACGGCCTGCCCTTCTTCCCCAACGTCGAGGCGCTCGCCGCCAGCGGCGTTCCGGTCGACGCGGTCGCGCTCTGCACCCCGCCGCAGGTGCGCCGCGCCATCGCGCAGTTCGCGATCGAGCAGGGCTGGCACGTTTTCCTCGAGAAGCCGCCGGGCGCGACGCTGGCCGAGGTGGCTGCCTTGCACGACGCGGCTACCGCGCGTGGCGTCAGCCTCTTCGCCAGCTGGCACTCGCGCTATGCCGACGGTGTCGAACCGGCGCGCGCCTGGCTCGCCGCGCGCGAGGTCAAGCGCGCGACGATCACCTGGCGCGAGGACGTGCGCGTCTGGCACCCGGGACAGGACTGGATCTGGGAGCCCGGCGGCTTCGGCGTGTTCGATCCCGGCATCAACGCGCTGTCGATCGCGACGCGGATCCTGCCGCGCCCCTTCTTCGTCGAGACGGCGGAGCTGGACGTGCCGTCGAACCGCGCCGCACCAATCGCTGCGCGCGTCGCCTTTCGCGACATCGCCGGCAGCGCGATCGCGATGGACCTCGACTTCCGCCAGGAGGGGCCGCAGCATTGGGATATCGAGGTCGAAACCGACGCGGGGACGCTGCTGCTCGCCAAGGGCGGCTCGGTGCTGACGGTCGATGGCGCCGAGGCGCTGGCGCACGACGCCGACCTCCACGGCGAATATCCGGGCCTGTATAGCCGCTTCGCCGAGATCGTCCGGGCCGGCGAGTCCGACGTCGACGTCGCGCCGCTGCGGCTGGTCGCCGACGCCTTCCTGCGCGGTCGGCATATCGCCGTCGAACCTTTCGTGGAGTGAGGGCGCGGCCTCCTCGCCCTGTTGTCTCCTGCACGCGCGAGGCCAGGGATCGAGGGCGTGGCTGGTCGTCACTCTGCTCGGGTGTGGACTCGCACGTTCGCGACATCGTTACGACAGATCCTTCGTGCTCGCGCGCATGCGGGAGCCGAGGAGTCCCGAGCGTCGCGGGCCGTTACCCTGCCTGACCCTGGGTTCCCGCGGTCGCGGGAGAACAGCTGAGTGACGAGCGGCTATGGTGCGTTCGCAGAGGTCACGCATGTGCGCGAAAACGACCTAGCCTGAGCGCTCCCGGCACGCGCGTCGCCCCATCCCAGCGGCGACACAGGCCTCCTCTCGTCACCCCAACAGCTGCGCCACATCGACGGGGGTGCCGCGCCGTCGCAGTTCGACCGTGACGCGCGCCTCGCCGCTCTCTGGGACGTGGCCGAGCGCGGCGCCGGCGGCGATCGTCGCGCCACGCCGCACCGCCGGCATCGCGATGCCGGTGACCAACGTCTGCCAGCCCGCGCCGTGATCGATGATCACGATCGTGCCGTAGCTGCGGAAGCCGCCGACGTAGCGTACCACCCCGCCCGCCGGCGCGACCACCGCCGCGCCGCGCGGCACCGCCAGCGTCAGCCCGCGCGAGCGCACGCCATTGTCTGACAGCTCGCCCAGACCGGTGACGAGCCGCCCGCGCACGGGCAGGCGATAGGCCGGCTGGAGCGAGCGCGGCGCGGTGGTGCCGCCCGGCGGCCCCGGCAGCGCGATGAGATCGCCCAGCACCGCCTGTGCGCCGCCCAGCGCGGCAATGCGATCGGCGGTGTCGCGCGCGGCTTCTTCCAGCGCGAGCGCGCGTTCGTCGTCGTCGCTCAGCGCGGCGAGCCGCTCGCGTGCCTCGACCAGCCGCGCGCGCTCGGCGGCGAGCACGCGTTCCGTCGCCGCCGCGCTCATCGCGAGCGCGCGCGTCCGCGCCAGCGCGCCGCGCAGCGCGACGGTGCGGCGTTGCAGCCGCGGTGTCGCGGCGCCGAGCACCGCCTCGACGTGGACGAGATCGGCCACGGTGCCGGGACGTACCAGCAGCGCGGCGCGCGGCCGTCGCGCCACTGCCGCCACCGCGGCGACGAGCCGGACGATCGGCCCCTGCTCGGCGGCGAGGGCGGCGCGCTGTCGCGCCAGCCGTGCCGCGATCACGCCGGCGCGGGTGCGCTCCGCGGCGATCTCCGCCTCGGCGCCAGCGAGTTGCGCACCCGCGCGCCGCGCCGACGCGTCCGGCAGCGCCGCGGCGGACGGTGCCAGCAGCGCTAGCGCGAGCAGCGCGCCGAGCCGGGAGGCGCGCACCGGCTCAGCCCTCACGATGATAGGGGTGGTTGGCGAGGATGCTGGTGGCGCGGAACAATTGCTCCGCGAGCAGCGCGCGCGCGAGCAGATGCGGCCACGTCGCGCGGCCGAAGGAGAGCAGCAGGTCAGCCTCGGCACGCTCGGCGTCGCCGAAGCCGTCCGCTGCGCCGATCAGGAAACGCGCCTCGCGCACCCCGTCGTCGCGCCAGCGACCAAGCGTCGCGGCGAAGGCGGCGGAGCCGAGCATCTCGCCCTTCTCGTCGAGCAGCACGCGGCGGCCCTGCGCCGGTCGGTCGGGTTCGCGACCGCCGCGGTCGGGCAGCTCACTCAGCCGCGTCGGCCAGACGATCCGCTTGAGATAGCGGTCGACCAGCTCGGCCTCAGGCGAACGCCCGATCCGTCCGCGCGCGACGATGTGGAGCAGCATGGAGCAAGGTTAGCGGCTGCGCGCCGCGGCGTCATCCGATGTGTGTGGGAGGGCCCGTGATCCTCCCGGACGCAGGGACGTTGCCTGGCGGAGGCCGCGCCTACCACGACCGTCAGCCCCGCCCCGCGCCACAATCCTCGGCTCCGGACCCAGGATGTTCATTGTCGCAAAGCGGCTCGCGTCACCTGTCATCCCTGGCTCGACCCGGGATCCAGCGTGCCGTGAGAGCGGCCGGCGTCCCTCCCGCGGAAGGCTGGATCCCGGCTCAAAGCCGGGATGACGACGATGCCGCGACACACCTTCCAGAGGCGGCGATGCCGTCAGCCCTGTGCCACTCCGGCCGCGGGCGGCGCGTCGCCGAACGACCACATCCGCTCCAGATTGTAGAAGCTGCGCACCTCGGGGCGGAAGAGGTGAACGATCACGTCACCCGCGTCGATCAGCACCCAGTCGGCGCTGGGCAGCCCCTCGATCCGCGCCGAGCGCCCGGTCTCGCCCTTGATCTTCTCGGCCAGCTTCGACGCCATCGAGGCGACCTGGCGGGTCGAGCGCCCGCTGGCGATCACCATATGGTCCGCGATCGACGACTTGCCCGCGAGCGGGATCGATATCGTGTCCACCGCCTGGTCGTCGTCGAGCGATTGCAGGACGAGCTGGTGCAGCGCCGCGGCCTGGTCGGCGTCGGCGGTGCGATGAACGGGGTCAGTGGCGGACAAGGTGGCTCCTCAAGATGCCGCGGACGCTGCGGCGGGCGTGTCAGTCGTGGATATGGGATCGGCGAAACGAACGTGCCAGGCAGGGTCGGCGGCGCGAAGCTGCGTCGCGGACGTCGGGTCAGGGCGGAAACGTAGCAGCACCAGGGCTGGCACACTCCACTCGGTCCACTTCCTCGCCTGGCGTGCGGGCCGCCGAAAGCGCCGCAGCCAACCCATCGCGGGCGCCGCGAGGGCACGCGCATCATAACCCGGACGCGCCACCACCGCAATCGGCATCGTCCGCGCGATCGTGCGCCAGCGCTGCCACTCATGGAATTGCGCGAGATTGTCCGATCCCATCATCCACACGAAGCGCGCACGCGGGTAGCGCCGCGAGAGCTTGGACAAGGTGTCCGCCGTGTAGCGCGTACGCAGCCGCGCCTCGATGTCGGTGGCGCGGATCGGGGCGCGTCGCGCCATCGCGCGGGCCGAGGCGAGCCGCGCCGGCAGCGGCGACATGCCGCGGCGCGGCTTGAGCGGGTTGCCCGGCGAGACCAGCCACCATACCTCATCGAGGTCGAGCGCGCGGATCGCCGCCAGCGTGAGGTGGCGGTGGCCGCGGTGCGCCGGGTTGAACGAGCCGCCGAGCAGGCCGATGCGACGGCTCACGTCAGCCCCGCCTGATCGCCGCGCGTCGCTGCGGGGCGGAAGCTCGCGTCGTCCTCGCGCCAGTCCTCACGCTCGTGGTACACGCGAAGCACCTCGCAGCGCTGCGTCGCCAGCCGATAATGGATCAGATAGGGCGTCCCGAGCACGCGCAGCACGCGCGTGTCGCGGCAGTGTCGCCGGCCGCCATAAGGGAAGTCGCGCAGGAAATCGGCGCGACGCCGGATCGCGGACACCATCGCGAGTGCGGTCGCGGGCGAGACATGCTCGTCGAGCCAGGCATCGATCGCGATCAGATCGTCGAGGGCGACGCGCGCCCACACCACGGGCGCCGTGCTCGGCGCAAGCGCGCTGACGCGACGACGGGCAGGCGGTCCGCTCCACCAGTCGCTCACGCGGCCGACATCGTCGCGCGCGGCGTGATCGCGACGGGCGCTAGCCGCATCGCGCGCGATGCCGCGCGATCATCGCCTCCAGCGCGCGCATCACCTCGTCATGGTCGACCGTCTCGCCGCGCTCGACCTGGTCGATGCCGCGTTGGACAAAACCGTCGGCCACCGCCTCGCGCGCCACCGCGTCGCGGATCGCCGAGGCGGCGAAGGCCGCGCTGGTGATGCCGCGCGCTGCCGCGATCGAGTCGACCAGCGCCACGGTCGCGTCGTCGAGCTCGGCGGTGATCGCGCGCGGGTTCACCCCCGCACCTGGCCGGTGCCGCGCCCGATCCATTTGTAGGTCGTCAGCCCCTCCAGCGCGACGGGGCCTCGCGCGTGCAGCCGCCCCGTGGCGATGCCGATCTCGGCGCCGAGCCCGAATTCCGCACCGTCGGCGAATTGGGTCGAGGCGTTCCACAGCACGATCGCCGAGTCGACGGCGGCGAGGAAGCGCTCCGCCACACGCTCGTCTTCGGCGACGATCGCGTCGGTATGATGCGATCCGTGCCGCGCGATATGCGCCAGCGCGCCGCCGAGCCCGTCGACCAGCGCCACCGCGGCGATGGAGTCGAGATATTCGGCGTCCCAGTCGCTCGGCGCGGCGGGCGTGATCGCCGGCAGCAGCGCCCGGGCCGCCGCGTCGCCGCGCAGCGCGCAACCCGCGTCCGCCAGCGCGGCGAGCAGCGCGGCGGCGTGCGGCCAGGCGCGATCGATCAGCAGCGTCTCCATCGCGCCACACACGCCGGTGCGGCGCAGCTTGGCGTCGATCACCACCGCGCGCGCCATGTCGGGATCGGCCGAGGCGTGGACGAAGACGTGGTTGACGCCATCGAGATGCGCCAGCACCGGCACGCGCGCCTCGGCCTGGACGCGCGCGACCAAACTCTTGCCGCCGCGCGGGATGATCAGGTCGATCGCGCCGTCCGCCGCGAGCATCGCGCCGACCGCGGCGCGGTCGGTGGTGGGCACGAGCTGGACCGCGTCGGCGGGCAGACCGCCCGCGACCAGCCCCTCGACCAGAGCGGCGTGGAGCGCGCGGTTGCTCGCCACCGCCTCCGAACCGCCGCGCAGGATCACCGCATTGCCCGAGCGGACGCACAGCGCCGCGGCGTCGGCGGTGACGTTGGGGCGGCTCTCATAGACGATGCCGATCACGCCGATTGGCACGCGGACGCGACTGAGCGCGAGACCGTTGGGGCGGATGGTGCGATCGATCACTTGCCCGACCGGATCGGCGAGCGCCGCGACGGCGGCGACCCCCGTCGCTGTCGCCTCAAGCCGCGCGGCATCGAGGCGGAGCCGGTCGATCAGCGCGGGCGAGAGCGCGTTGTCGCTCGCGCGCGCCACGTCCTCGACATTGGCGTCGAGGATCATCGCCGCATGGTCGCGCAGCGCCGCCGCGGCGGCGTGCAGCGCGCGTGCCTTGGTCACGTCCTCGGCGGCGGCAAGCGCGTGCGCCGCGGCGCGCGCGCGCGCCGTCATCGTGTTGATCAGGACGGGGATGGACTGCGGATCGAGCATCGCTCGCTGGCGTAGCACGCGGGGTCCGCCGCGCCCAGCCGGTGCGTCACGCTACGAAGGGGTGCGGTCAGCGGCACCTCGGCGACATAGGCGCCGTCGCGCGCCGTGGCGACCGCGGGGGGCTTGGCGCGACCCACCGTCCAGTTCGCCTGCAGAAGGACGCGCGGATTGGGTGCAACCCAGATCTCGCCGGTCTCGTTGAGAGCGGTGACCCAGATGAGATTATGTTCCTGGCCATAATCGTTACCGTGAAAGCGTAGCCCGCGCCGCGATCGAGCACATCGACCGGGGAGCGGCGGATCGAGCTGCTGGAAGGACATGGGAAAAGGAGCTCCGCTGCCGCGTCTTAACCCATGCGAGCTTTTCCTGGTCCTGCGCCCTGGCGAGACGCCGGCGCGGTCTTATATCCGCGTGATGACCGACATCCCGCTCCACCGCCGTCGCTTTCTCGCGCTCGCCTCGCTCGGCACCGCCGGCGTCGCGCTGGTGGGATGCGGGCATCAGGCCGAAGCCGCGCCCGAACGCTTCGCGGTGAGCAAGACCGACGCGCAGTGGCGCCAGCAGCTCGGGCCTGCCGCCTATGACGTGCTGCGCCACGAGGGCACCGAGCGGCCCTTCACCAGCCCGCTCAACGACGAGCATCGCGCCGGCACGTTCGCGTGCAAGGGCTGCACCGCGCCGCTGTTCTCGTCCAAGACGAAGTTCGACAGCGGGACCGGCTGGCCCAGCTTCTACGCCCCGCTGCGTGACGCGGTGGCGACGCGGACTGATCGCAGCCTCGGCATGGCGCGCGTCGAGGTGCATTGCCGGCGCTGCGGCGGGCATCTCGGCCACGTCTTCGACGACGGCCCGCCGCCGACGGGCAAGCGCTATTGCATGAATGGCGTGGCGATGACCTTCCGGGGTGCGTGAGTCGAGCGCGCGATCCGCTTAGTCGCCGTCGACCGGCAGCGCGCCCGCCACCGGGGCCGCGGCCGTGGTCGCGATCGTCATGGGCGCGAGCGGTGCCTCTGCATCGGGCGCCGGCGCCTTGTCCGGATAGATGAAGCCCGCGAGCGGGTAGCTGCTCGTGCCGAGATCGCCGTTACCGGCATACCAGACGCGCACCGCGCTCCAGTCGCCCGCCGGCGAGACGTCGATCGCGCGGACGTCGCGCTCGATCCCGCCGCGGCGGGACCAATTGGCATGGGTGAGCAGCACCTCGCGGTCGCTGACGATCCGGCTCACCATCGCGACGTGGCCGATCGGCATGCCGCGGGTCGCCTTGAAGGCCATCACCGCGCCTTCCACCGGCACGTGACCGCGCTCGTAGCGGCCGGCGGCCTGGCCCCACCAGGTGTTGGCATTGCCGCGGATCTCGATGCCCGAGACTTCGCGCGCGAAGGGAACGCACTGCAGGTAGCGCGCCTGCGCCGGCGCCACCGTCATCAGCGCGCACGATACCACCAGCGCGAATCGCACTGTCAGAGCCTTGGAATTCACGGGTGACCCCCAGTCTCTCGAAACTGATGAGCCTCTGCTACGCGGCGAACCGTGACCGGACAAATGCCGCCGGAACCTTTCCGGACGAGTCGAGTTGCCGCGGCGGTGAGCCGAACACAGGTTGCGAGAAAAGGACAGCGTTGCTGTCCCGCAGTGTAAATCAGCGGTTAAAAACACCCTCATATTGCCGCCGAATCGTCGCATTCGCACGTCGTCGCCGACGCGCGCACATCCGCGATCCGCGTTCCCGCGCGCCATTCCTCGCGACAGTATGCGCTTCGAGCGAGCTCGGGACGGTCTTTTCGAAGATCGGGTCTGGCTGGCGGCTTGTAGACCGTCGGTCGCCTGCTTAGGATCGCCGCACCCGCAACAGTCGACTGCCCTGCCATGGCCCTGGACCCCGACACCTTCGCCGCGCTGATCGACACCGTCCGTCGTTACGTCGCCGAGCGGCTTCGCCCGCTTGAGGCGCAGGTCGAGGCCGACGACACCGTGCCCGATGCGGTCGTCGCCGAGATGCGCGACATGGGGCTGTTCGGCCTCTCGATCGGGGAGGATTATGGCGGTCTCGGCCTCACCATGGCGGAGGAGGCGCGGGTCGCGATCGAGATGGGGCGCACCACGCCGGCCTTCCGCTCCACCTTCGGGACGAACGTCGGGATCGGCAGCCAGGGACTGGTGCTCGCCGGCACGCCCGAGCAGAAGGCCGAGTGGCTGCCGCGCATCGCCGCGGGCGAGATCGTCACCAGCTTCGCGCTGACCGAGCCAGGCGTCGGCAGCGACTCCGGCGCGGTGGCGACGCGCGCGGTGCGCGACGGCGACGTCTACCGGCTCTCGGGCACCAAGCGCTACATCACCAATGCGGACCGCGCCGACCTCTTCACCGTGATGGCGCGCACCGGCGACGCGCCCGGCGGCCGCGGGGTCTCCGCCTTCCTGGTACCGCGTACACTGACGGGCGTGTCGGTGGGCGAGCCCGAGAAGAAGATGGGGCAGAAAGGCGCCAAGGTCGCCGACCTCCACCTCGACGACGTCGCGGTGCCCGTCGCCAACCGGCTCGGCGCGGAGGGAGAGGGGTTCAAGATCGCGATGCGCGTGCTCGACCGCGGGCGGCTCCATATCGCGGCGGTGTGCGTCGGCGTCGCCGAGCGGTTGATCGCCGACTGCGTCGCTTATGCCAGCGAGCGGCGCCAGTTCGGCAAGGCGATCGCCGAGCACCAGCTGATCCAGGCGATGGTCGCCGACAGCAAGACCGAGGCGCTCGCCGCGCGCGCGCTGGTGCTCGAGACTGCGGCGGCGAAGGACGCAGGCACCGACGTGGTGCTGGAGAGCGCGGCGGCCAAATATTACGCCAGCGAGATGGTCGGTCGCGTCGCCGACCGCGCAGTGCAGATCTACGGCGGGGCGGGCTATATCGCCGATTACGGGATCGAGCGGCTGTACCGCGACGTGCGGCTGTTTCGCATCTACGAGGGCACCAGCCAGATCCAGCAGTTGATCATCGCGCGCGAGACGCTGAAGCGCGGCGGGTGAGCGGGTTTTCGGCGCAGGACCTCGGCGGCGAGAGGATTGGCGGGAGCGTTCGACGCGTAAACCCCACCCCGTCCTCTCCGCGAAGGCGGGGATGACGTTGGTGGGAAGCCGCGGAACGGACCACCCTGGCGCAATCCCGGTGATGATGGGCAAAGGGAGGCAACTTCCCGAACATGGCACAGGAGAGGCACATGAACACCGACCATCTGTTCCGGCTCGACGGCCGCGTCGCGCTTGTGACCGGGGGCAGCCGCGGCATCGGGCGGATGATCGCGGCGGGCTTCGTCGCGCAGGGCGCGACCGTCTATGTCTCGAGCCGCAAGGCCGAGGCGTGCGAGGAAACCGCCGCCGCGCTGGGCGAGCACTGCCACGCGCTGCCGATGGACGTGTCGACGGTGGCGGGCTGCCGCGCGCTCGCCGCGGCACTGGGCGAGCGCGCGCAGCGGCTCGACATCCTCGTCAACAACGCGGGCGCGGCCTGGGGCGTGCCCTTCACCGACTTTCCCGAGAGCGGCTGGGACAAGGTGATGGACCTCAACGTCAAATCACCCTTCTTCCTGACCCAGGCGATGCACCCGCTGCTCCGCGCCGGCGCCGCAGCCCACCCGCCCGCCAAGGTGATCAACATCACCTCGGTCGACGGGCTGCGGCTCAATCCATGGGAGACGTATAGCTATCAGGCGTCCAAGGCGGCACTGATCCATCTCACCCGCCGCCTCGCGGCGCGGCTGGTCGAGGACGGCATCCACGTCAGCTCGATCGCGCCGGGCGCGTTCGCCAGCGAGATGAACCGCGCCGCGCGCGACCATGGCGACGCGGTGGCGAAGCGCATCCCCGCGCGGCGCATCGGCGAGGCGGAGGACATGGCGGGCACCGCGATCTTCCTCGCCTCGCGCGCGGGCGATTATGTGGTGGGCGAGACGATCGCGGTCGACGGCGGGCTGGTCAACGCCTCGCTGGGGGGCGGCATCGACGCGTGAACGGGGCGGGCGCGGCGGACGACCTCAAGCACCAACCCGCTCCATCCGTTCGGCTCGTGGACTATTCGACTTGAAGGGGGAGTGGAGGCGGCGGCCAGAGACGTGGCCAGCTCAAGTGATCCGGAACGCGCCTCCTTCCTCACCCGTTTCCTCGAAGAAGGAGACGGTGCATGGACAAGAACGACACCAAGCCAACCGAGCTGACCGAGCGGCCCAATCTCTCCACCGAGCATCAGCACGAGGGCGACGCGCGCCGCCCCAGCGACACCCTCGACAAGGGGCAACCAAAGGGCGAGACGATCCCGCGCAAATCGTCGCTGCTCGGCGACGATTGATCGGGCGCGCGTACCCGCAACCGACGACACCACGGCGACGGCGCGCGCGGGACATGGTTCCGCGGCGCCGCATGCCCGCGTTGCCACTCTCCTCTTGACCTCAAAGCGCCTGAATTCGTCGACGTGCGGACGTGGCATCGCGAAGGAGCCAGGATCACGTGCAAGGTCGTGACCGTGCCCAGTCCGTGCGCTCGAAGCAGGACGCCGGTCGTCGAAGATGCTGTGAGTGGGAGGCTTCTGTTGCCCGGTGCCTCCCGTACCGCTGGAATCCCCTTCTGTTGCCCGGTGGGGTCCAACCGCGCTTTCTTGGTGTAACGTCAGGCCGTTAGGCCATCAGTTACGCCGCAATCGCGAGTGCTTCGTTATCGTTGGCACTTGTGTAATGGGCCGTTGCGGTGGTCCCATTCCGAGCGAAAACAGCGCTTTTCAACACACGTCGATCCTGGTTCGGCCCCGTCAGCGCGGCTGCGTGCAGCCGCGATGGTGGAGCCGCCGGGTACTGCCCCCGGGTCCGCTGCGCCTATTGTACGCCGCAGTTTATCGCCATAGCCGGGTAGAACCCGACGCGAGTCATATAGGCGGTCGGACATCGCGGGAAAAGCCCCGGACGGCCATTTGCCCGCCACAATATCCCTGTATATACTGCGTTATGCTCACCCAGCGGTCCCGTTACGCCCTTCGCTCCATGCTATTCCTGGCGGGCGCGCCGGCCGGATCGCCGCCGATCCCGATGACCCGGATCGCCGCCGAGGCCAATGTGCCGCGCAAGTTCCTCGAGCTGATCCTCGCCGACCTGCGCGACGCCGGCCTGCTCCACAGCCACCGCGGCAAGATGGGCGGTTACGTGCTGTCGCGCCCGGCGCATCTGATCTCACTCGGCGAGGTGATCCGCGTGATCGAGGGGCCGCTCGCGCTGGTGCCCTGCGTCAGCCGCACCGCCTATCGCTCGTGCAAGGACTGCAAGAGCGAGGCCGAATGCGCGATCCGCCACGCGATGATGCGCGTGCGCGACGAGACCGCGCGCATCCTCGACGGCACCAGCTTGGCCGACGCCACCGCGAACCAGCTCGCCGCGGCCTGAGGCGGGAGCGCGCGCGTGCGTTGAGCACGGCGTTAGTGGTGGGTGTTGGCCGACGTCGGTCACGCTTCGTCGTTCGTTCATCGGTGTTCACACCTCGATCGTCATGCCCGCGCAGGCCGGGACCCAGGAACGCCGACGTTTCTCCTCTTGCCGCAGCGTCAGCGCGTTCGGAATCCCACCTTCGCGGGAATGACGAACGAAGGAGCTTCGGCTCGGCAATCAGCGGGCGGCGCTCGCCCTCCCTACTAGACCCACTGCCACGCCCCGCTTACCCCATCGCGCATGACCGACGCGCCGCTGCCCAGCACCGAGACCGACGCCGCCGCCGAACTGGAACAGCTCGCGCGCGAGATCACGCACCACAACGCGCGCTACCATACCGACGATGCGCCCGAGATCAGCGACGCCGCCTATGACGCGCTGGTCCGCCGCAACGCTGCGATCGAAGCCGCCTTTCCCGCGCTGATCCGCGTCGACTCGCCCAGTCGCCAGGTCGGGGCGGCGCCCGCCACGCACCTCGCCAAAGTCGCGCATGCGCGGCCGATGATGAGCCTCGACAATGCCTTCGCTGATGAGGAGGTGGAAGAGTTCGTTCGCCGCGTGCGCCGGTTCCTGCGACTGGCCGACGACGCGCCGGTCGCGCTCACCGCCGAGCCCAAGATCGACGGCCTGTCCTGCTCGCTGCGCTACGAGGAGCGCCGGCTGGTCCAGGCGCTCACCCGCGGTGATGGCACCACCGGCGAGGACGTCACCGCCAACGTGCTGACGATCGGCGACATCCCTCGCGCGCTGCCCGCCGACGCGCCTGCCGTCTTCGAGGTACGCGGCGAAGTCTATATGGAGAAGACCGCCTTCGCCGCGCTCAACCAGCGGCTTGCCACGGAGGCCGAGGCGAGCGGCAAGGAAGCGCGCCGCTTCGCCAATCCGCGCAACGCCGCGGCGGGCTCGCTGCGCCAGAAGGACGCCGCGGTGACCCAGGCGCGCCCGCTGCGCTTCCTCGCGCACGGCTGGGGCGAGGCCAGCGCAGTGCCCGGCGAGACGCAGGAGGCGATCGTCGCCGCGCTGCGCGCCTGGGGCTTTCCGATCGCCGACGCTTTCGCGCGCTGCGACGACGTCGCGATCGCGCTGGCGGTCTATCGCGCGATCGAGCATCAGCGCGCCGATCTGCCGTTCGACATCGACGGCGTGGTCTACAAGGTCGACCGGCTCGACTATCAGCAGCGGCTCGGCAGCGTCGGGCGCGCACCACGCTGGGCGATCGCGCATAAATTCCCCGCCGAGCGCGCCGAGACCGTGCTGGAGGCGATCGACATCCAGGTCGGCCGCACCGGCAAGCTCACCCCCGTCGCGCGGCTCACCCCGGTGACCGTCGGCGGCGTGGTCGTCACCAACGCGACGCTGCACAATCGCGACGAGATCGCACGGCTTGACGCACGTGTCGGCGACCGCGTGCTGCTCCAGCGCGCCGGCGACGTCATTCCGCAAATCGTTGAGGTGCTGCCGCGCGACGCCGAGCGTGCGCCCTATGTCTTCCCCGACCATTGCCCGCGCTGCGGCAGTGAGGCGGTCGCCGAGGAGGGCGAGGTCGACGTGCGCTGCACCGGCGGGCTGATCTGCCCGGCGCAGCGGCTCGAGCGGCTCAAGCATTTCGTCAGCCGCGGCGCGCTCGACATCGACGGGCTGGGCGAGAAGACGCTGGTGGAGTTCGTCGCGCTCGGCTGGATCGCCGAGCCCGCCGACATCTTCCGCCTCGCCGCGCACCGCGAGGAGCTGGTCGGGCGCGAGGGCTGGCAGGCCAAATCGGTCGACGCCCTGCTCGCCGCGATCGAGGCACGACGCCAGCCCGACGCGGCGCGACTGCTGTTCGGCCTCGGCATACGCCATATCGGCATCGTCACCGCGCGCGACCTGCTCAAACATTATGTCACCCTGCCCGCGGTCGCGGCGCTGGCGGACGAGCTGATCGCGCTGCGCGAGCGCACGACGGCCGCGCTCGGCGAGGAGGAGGGCCGGCTCCGCACCCGGCTCGACAAGGCGATCGCCGAGCTGATCGGCGTGGAGAACATCGGCGCCGCGGTCGGCCACGCGCTCGCCGACTTCTTCCATGAGGAGCATAACCGCAAGGTGTGGCACGACCTGCTCGCCGAGGTGTCGCCGCCCGACTTCCGCGTCGAGACCGTCGCGTCGGAGGTCTCGGGCAAGACCGTCGTCTTTACCGGCACGCTGGAGACGCTCAGCCGCGACGAGGCCAAGGCGCAAGCGGAGTCGCTCGGCGCGCACGTCTCCGGCGCGGTGTCGAAGAAGACCGACCTGCTGGTCGCAGGGCCCGGCGCGGGCTCGAAGGCGAAGAAGGCGGCCGAGCTCGGCATCCGCGTCGTCGACGAGGCGGGGTGGATCGCGATCGTCGCCGCCGCGGCGGGGTGAAGGATCAGGGGCGTGGAAGCGGGGCATCGCTGCCGTGCTCCTGCGAACGCAGAGGCCCAGGACCCGGCGGTGTCGCTCGAAGACGTTGGCTCCCGCGGGCGCGAGAGCACATCGAACTTGGCAAGCCGTTGCGCTCTCGGTCGAACGGAAACGCGGCTCTCGCGTGATCGCCTCCGCCCGCTCTCCCTGCCGTCATCCCGGACGTGTTCCGGTATCCACTCATCCGCGTACCTATCGGCCGAGCGATATGCGGCCGGGTGGATCCCGGACCGAGCCCGCGATGACGGGCCGTCGGAAAGCAGGCCCCAGCTCTCCAACAAGAAAGGGCGACCCGCAGGCCGCCCTCTCCTATTTTCCGGTCGGTGAGCGACTCATGCCCCGGCGGGCGACGCACTCCCGAACGGCCCGGACGGGCGCTTGGTCTTCGGGATCGACGTCCCCGCCGCCGGCATCGCGGGCGCCTTCGGCCCGTGGTCGGCGCGACCGATGTCATCGCCGGCGATCAGGCGCTTGATCTCCTCACCCGTCAGCGTCTCATATTCGAGCAGCGCGCCGGCGAGCGAGTGGAGCTGGTCGAGGTGGTCGGTCAGCACCTGCTTGGCGCGATGCAGCCCGCCCTCGACGATCGCCTTGATCTCGTCGTCGATCAGCTGCGCGGTGGAGTTGGACATCCGCACCGGCTGGCTCGACGAGTAACCAAGGAAGCTCTCGCCCTCGGGCTGGGCATACTCGACCGGGCCGACCTTGTCGGACATGCCCCATTTGGTGACCATGTCGCGCGCCAGCCCTGTGGCATATTGAATGTCGCCGCTCGCGCCGCTCGACACCTTGTCATAGCCGAAGATCACTTCCTCGGCGACACGCCCACCCATCGCCACCGCCAGGTTCGCGTACATCTTGTCACGGTGATAGCTGTAGCTGTCACGCTCGGGCAGGCGCATCACCATGCCCAAGGCGCGGCCGCGCGGGATGATCGTCGCCTTGTGGATCGGATCGGACGCTGGCTCGTGCAGCGCGACGATCGCGTGGCCCGCCTCGTGATAGGCGGTCATGCGCTTCTCGTCCTCGGTCATGACCATCGAGCGGCGCTCGGCGCCCATCATGACCTTGTCCTTCGCCTCCTCGAACTCGGCCATCGCGACCAGGCGCTTGCCCTTGCGCGCCGCCGTCAGCGCGGCCTCGTTGACGAGGTTGGCGAGATCGGCGCCCGAGAAGCCCGGCGTGCCGCGCGCGATTACCCGCGCGTCGACGTCGGGCGCCAGCGGCACCTTCTTCATGTGGACCTCGAGGATCTTCACGCGGCCGTCGATGTCGGGGCGCGGCACCACCACCTGGCGGTCGAAGCGGCCCGGACGCAACAGCGCGGGGTCGAGCACGTCGGGGCGGTTGGTGGCCGCGACGATGATGATTCCCTCGTTGGCCTCGAAACCGTCCATCTCGACCAGCAGCTGGTTGAGCGTCTGCTCGCGCTCGTCATTGCCGTTGCCAAGGCCGGCGCCGCGGTGGCGACCCACCGCGTCGATCTCGTCGATGAAGACGATGCACGGCGCCGACTTCTTGGCCTGCTCGAACATGTCGCGGACGCGGCTGGCGCCGACGCCGACGAACATCTCGACGAAGTCCGAGCCCGAGATGGTGAAGAAGGGGACGCCCGCCTCGCCTGCGATCGCGCGCGCCAGCAGCGTCTTGCCGGTGCCCGGCGAGCCGACTAGCAGCGCACCCTTGGGGATCTTGCCGCCGAGGCGCGCGAACTTGGTCGGATCCTTGAGGAAGTCGACGATTTCGGTGAGCTCGGCCCGCGCTTCGTCGATGCCGGCGACATCATCGAAGGTGACCTTGCCTTCCTTCTGCGTCAGCATGCGCGCGCGGCTCTTGCCGAAGCCCATCGCGCCGCCTGCGCCGCCGCCCTTCTGCATCTGGCGCAGCACGAAGAAGGCGATGCCGAGGAACAGCAGGAACGGCAGCGACTGGTAGAGCAGCACCATCCAGATCGACGGCCCCTCCTCCGGCTTGCCCGCCACCTCGACGCCCGCCTTGCGCAGCCGCTCGATCAGGCCCGAGTCCTGCACCGGATAGGTGCGGAACTTGTCGCCGTTCGAGAAGCTGCCAGTGATGATGTCGCGGCTGACGTTGACGTCCTTCACCGTGCCCTCATCGACCTTGTCGAGGAAGGTGGAGTAGGCCACGGTATTGCCTTGCGACGTCGTCGTGCGACCGTCGAACAGCGTCACCACCACCGCCAGCGAGAGCAGCACGCCGACCCAGATCAGCAGGCTCTTCATCCAGGGATTAGGGTTGCCGCCGCCGCCATTGTCGCCGCCGCCGTTCCCGCGTTGCCTGTCGTTGTCGTTCATCGGGTACCTTTCCAACGAACGCAATGTAAGCCACGACGGGTTAATGGCAATGGAACAGCGTCGGTCAGAGTGATCGACGCGGCGGCGCTACGCGAAAAACCCAGCCTTCCTCGTGCACTTCTACCTTAACGCCGGCGTGGGTCGCGCCGCACCGTGCCTCGAGTGCGTCGAGCAGTGGCTCGATATTGGACGAATCGGTGAAGGCCGGTCGCACGATCGCGTGCTGCGCCCGAATCGCGTGGAGCGCGCGGCGGAGGAGTCGGCGGCGCAGTTCGCGCGGCTCGTCGCCGACTGCGAGGAGCCGATCGGGGCCGTGCCAGTGTTCGCCCCAAAGCCGCTCGGTCAGCCGCGCGATCACCTCCTCTGCCTCGGCGAGATAGCCGGCCGAGGCGGCGAGCGCCGCCGGGTCGAGCGCGGGGGTGGCGGCGAGCGCGGCACGGACTCGGGTGCGATCGTGCCGCGGATCCGCGTTCGACGGGTCGTCGACGAAGGTCGCCCCCGCCGCCTCCACCAGCGCGCGCAGCTCGGCGCGGCGCCACGCCAGCAGCGGGCGCAGCAGCAGCGTCCCCCGCTCGCGGCGCGCCGCGCGGATCGCGCTCAGCCCGGCCAGCCCCGAGGCGCGGTTGAGCCGCATCAGGAGCGTCTCGGCCTGATCATCGGCGTGGTGCGCGGTAAGCAAAGCGTCGACCCGCTCGCGCGCGGCCCAGTCGGTCAGCAGCGCGTAGCGCGCCTCGCGCGCGCGGCGTTGGAGCGAGCTGCCCGCGATCGGCGCCGCGGGGACGAGCGTGGCATGCGGCACACCGAGCCGCTCGCAGAGCGCCGCCACGGTCGCCGCCTCGTCCGCGCCCGCGGCGCGGAGCCGGTGGTCGACCGTCGCCGCGACCACCTCGCCCGGCATGGCCGTGGCGGCGAGCAGCAGCAACGCGACCGAATCAGGCCCGCCCGACACCGCCACCGCGACCCGGCCAACGCGCTCGACCGCGGCGACCGCGTGCGCGCGCGCGACGACGCAACGCAAATCGTCGGCGAAGCGCGCCACCGCCGCCGCGGGCAGCGGCGTCACGTTCAGCTCACTTGCACTTGGCGGCGGCGCGCGCCTTCGCGACATCGGCCTTGAGGCCGGGCGAGATCTTGCTGCCGTAGACGTCGGTCAGCTCGCCATAGACCTTGCAGGCGTCGGCCGGCTTGTCGAGCTTGAGCAGCGCGGTGCCGAGATAATAGAGGCTGTCGGGCGCGCGCTCGCCGTCAGGAAACTTCTTGTAATTGTCGTAGAAGGCAATCGACGCGAGGCTCGGCTTGCCCTCGTCGAGATAGGAGCGGCCGAGCAGGTTCTGCGCGAAGCTGGCGCGACGGTGTTTCGGATAGGTGGCGACCACCTTCTTCAGCTGCGCCTCGGCGGCGGGATAGTCGCGCGACTGCCACAGGCGGTAGCCGGCGAGATAGGCGTCCTCGGCGGGATCGCCGCTGCTCGGCGCGGCGGCCGCGTCCGGGGCGTTGCTCACCGGCTCCGGTGCCTGCGGCACGGTCACGCCGGGGCCGCCGAACGCGTCCGCACCCCCCGTTGGCGCGGGCGCGACCGGCTGGGTCAGCTTGGCGTCGGTCGCCTTGCGGTAATCCTCGAACTGCTGCTCGAGCTGGCGCAACTTGTACTGGGTCTGCTCGATCTGCCCGGTCATGCTCGCCATCTGCTGCTCGAGCGAGGTGACCCGCGCGGTGATGTCGGTCAGCGCGGAGGTGGCGGGAACGCCCGCCGCATCGACCGGCGCGGTCGAGGGCGCGATCTGCGGCTCCACCATCGCGCCGGCGCCGCCGGGGAACACCTTGCGCTGCACCGCGCGCATCTCCGCCTCGAGCTTGCCGACGCGGCCCTCGATCTGCGCCGCCGCCGGCGTCGCGGTCGATCCCGCCACCACCAGCGCCAGCGCGCTGCCCGCCATCCACTTGGTCATCATGTTCCGTCCCCGGTGCGCACCTGTCGCACCTCTCTATAGAAGCGAGCTGTCGCCACGGTGAAGCGCAGCGATGTGGACGCTCGTTCTTCTGTGCGCCGTCGCGTCGACGCGAGCGGCAGCCGCTCGCCTGTCGGTTCGGACGCACACCACTAACCGCATCTTCTCCACCGTCATCCCGGAGTTGGTGCGCGATCCACCCTTCCGCGAACACCGCGGCCACGTCATGGGCGGCACGGCGAGCCCCGGACCGTCCGGGGTGACGGAAGGGAGGGGTGCGCTCACCGCTTCCATCACGTCGGTATAGCTGAGATAGCCTCTTCTCACCGCGCCACGTCACGGAACGCGGCGAGCTGCCCCGCGTCGCGCGGTGTGGCCGTTGTCATAGCCGTCGTAGCCGTCGTAGCCGCGGGCGAGGCCGCCGCGCTCGGCGCCGGGGCGGGCAGGCCGCGCGCGGCGAGCGCCTCGGCGCTAATACCGACGTCCTTGATCGCGCGCTTGCCGTCACCCAGCGGCGCGACCTCGCGGCCGTCGACCGTCACGGTGAGCTGGTCCGGGCGGCCGACGTTGATCATCGGCCGGTCCGTGCCCGCGGGCACCTCAAACGACTGGCCCGGCTTCATCGTGCCCTCGAACAGGCGCTGCTTGGCGCCGTCATAGGCGCGCATCCACACCTCGGTGCGCGCGGTCAGCACCACCTTGCCGCTGGCGGCCGGGGTCGGCGCCGGCGGTGGCACTTCCTTGCTGGAGGCGACCTGCCCGCTCGGCGTGGCCTCGGGCGCCTGCTCGGTGGTGCCGCGGAACATGCCGGTGGAGAGCCACAGCACGCCCAGCACCAGCACCGCCAGCGCGAGCCCGGCGGCGACGATCACCAGCCCGCGCGAGGGCGCACGTGACGGATCGGCGATCTCCTCGATATGATGCTGGCGCAGCGGCATCGCGCCGCGCGCGAGCTCGCCGCGGATGGCACGGCCGACGTCGGCCTGATCGAGCCCGACCGCGCGGGCATAGGCGCGCGCGAAGCCCGAGGCGTAGGTGGGCGAGGGCAGCAGGTCGAGCCGGTCCATCTCGAGTGCCTCGAGAAAGCGCTGCGTCACGCGCGTGCGCGCCGCCACGTCGGCCAGCGACAGCCCCTGCGCCTCGCGCGCCGCGCGCAGCCGCGCGCCGACCGAGCCGGGCGTCGGTGCCTGTGCGGATAGCTCGCCGTCGCTCATTCTTCTCTCCGCCCCGCGCCCACAGCGATCATGCGGGCGTGCGTTCGTGTTCCAAACACGAGCAACACTGTCAACAGAGGGGCTTCACACGATCCGACTCGGTTCGTCGCGACGTCACGCCAGCTCGACCCCGCTGTCGCTCGCCCAGGCGGCGAGCGCGCCGCGCATGTCGCGCGGCGGGCGGATCAGCAGCTCGTCCATGAAGGCGGTCAGCGCGGCGCGGTCGAGCGTGCGGATCATCGCCTTGACCGGCCCCACTGCGGCCGGAGTAATCGAGAGCCGGTCGAGCCCGATCCCGATCAGCGCCATCGCCTCCAGCGGACGCCCGCCCATTTCGCCGCACACCGCGACCGGCACGCCGGCCTCGCGCGCGGGCACGATCACCCGGCGCAGGAAGCGCAGGATCGAGCTCGACAGCCAGTCGTAGCGGTCCGCCAACTTGGGGTTGGCGCGGTCGGCGGCGAAGAGGAACTGGGTGAGGTCGTTCGTCCCGATCGAGAGGAAGTCGATGTTCGGCAGCAGGATGTCGAGCTGATCGGCGAGCGCGGGCACCTCCAGCATCGCGCCGTAGCGCACCTCCAGCGGCAGCCGCTTGTTGCGCTGGTGGAGGAAGGCGCGCTGCGCCTCGAACAGCGCCTTGGCCTCGTCGAACTCCCACGGCTCGGACACCATCGGGAACATCACGTTGAGCGTCCGCCCCGCCCCCGCCTCCAGCAGCGCGCGTGCCTGCGCCTTCATCAGCCCGTCGCGCTCCAGCGAGAGCCGCAGCGCGCGCCAGCCCATCGCCGGATTCTCCTCCTCGCCGGTGTGTGTGAGGTAGGGCAGCGCCTTGTCGCCGCCGATGTCGACGGTGCGGAAGATCACCGGGCGCGATCCCGAGGCGTCGAGCACCTCGCGGTACAGCCGCTGCTGGCGCTCGCGCTGCGGCAGCGTGGCGGAGACGAGGAACTGGAACTCGGTGCGGAACAGCCCGATCCCGTCCGCTCCCGTCAGGTCGAGCACCGCGACGTCGTCGCGCAGCCCGGCGTTGACCATCACGGTGATGCGATGCCCGTCGCGCGTCTCGGGCGCGAGATCGCGCAGCGCGGCATAGGCGGCCTTGCGCTTCTGCCGGGCGGCGACCTTGGCCTCGAACACCTCCTCCATCGCCGCGGTCGGGCGGACGGTCAGCGTGCCCTCGGTGACGTCGAGCAGCAGCGCGTCGCCCTCGGCGATCAGCCGGCGTACGTCGCGCACGCGGCCGAGCACCGGCACGCCCATCGCGCGCGCCACGATCGTGACGTGCGCGGTGAGCGACCCCTCCTCCAGCACCACGCCCTTGAGCCGACGGCGATCATATTCGAGCAGCTCGGCCGGCCCGAGATTGCGCGCGATCAGGATCGTGTCCTGCCGGAGACCGAGCTGCGCTGCGGTGCCCATCTGGCCCGAGACGATGCGGAGCAACCGGTTGGACAGGTCCTCCAAGTCGTGCATGCGATCGGCGAGCAACGGATCGTCGATCTCGCGCATGCGCTGGCGGGTGCGCTGCTGCACCCGCTCGATCGCGGCCTCGGCGGTGAGCCCGCTGTCGATCGCCTCGTTGATGCGGCGCGCCCAGCCCTCATCGTAGGCGAACATCTTGTAGGTGGCGATCACCTCCTGATGCTCGTCGCCGACGCCGAACTCGGCCTCGCGCGCGATCCGGTCGATCTGCTCGCGCATCTTGTCGAATGCGGCGTAGACGCGGTGGCGCTCGGCCTCGGTGTCCTCTGCGACGGTATGCTCGATATGGATGCGTGGCTGGTGGAACACCGCGCAGCCCACCGCCATGCCGTCGACCAATTTCTGCCCGCCGATCCGGGTCGAGCCGGTCGACTGCGGGCGGTCGCTCGGGCCGCCCTGATCGATCAGCCCGGCATTGGCGATCAGCTCGGACAGCACCATCGCCACCGTCTGCAGCGCCTCGATCTCGACATCCTCATACTTGCGCGGATCGGCGTGCTGCACCGCGAGCACGCCTACCGCGCGCTCGCGGCGGATGATCGGGACCCCGGCGAAACTGTGGTAGCGATCCTCGCCGGTCTCGGGCTTGTAGGCGAAGTCGGGGTGGCTGGCGGCCTCGTCGAGGTTGAGCACCTCGTTGTTCTTGGCGATCGTGCCGACCAGACCCTCGCCCAGCGCCAATTTGGTGACGTGTACCGCCTCCGGCGCGAGCCCCCGCGTGGCGAACAGCTCGAGCACGCCTTCGCGCAGCAGGTAGATCGAGCACACCTCGCTATCCAGCGCCTCGCCGATGATCTCCACCACCGAGTTCAGCTTGGCCTGCGCGTTCGACCGCGCCGCCATCACATCGTGCAGGTTGACCAGGATCTCGCGGGCGGAGCGGGCGGCAGAGACGGGCATGCCGAGGGGCTAACAGACCGACGGCCTGGGTGCCACGCAGCATTTTCTTGGTTGCGACGCAGCGCGCCCAAGTCTCGCTCGCGCGATTGAAACGGAAAGTTGCTGGCGGAGTGCGGCCGGGGACCGCACCTGGATGGGATGAAGACCCCTTCTTTCACGGTGCAGGTGTTCGCCGGCATGGCGATCGGTGTCGCGCTCGGTTTCGCGGCGCGTGACCTGCCCGCGCTCGCCGAGGCACTGCGCCTGACCGGCGAGAGCTTCGTCCAGCTGCTCAAGGCGCTGGTGGTGCCGCTTGTGTTCACCGCGATCGTCGCCTCGATCGCGGCGCTGCGCGACCTCGGCAATGCCGCGCGGCTGGTCGGGCAGACCCTGCTGTGGTTCGGGGTGACGGCGTTGATCGCGGTGACGATCGGGCTCACGCTCGGCACGCTGCTCGAGCCCGGCGTGCGCAGCGGCGTCGATCCCTCCGCCGCGGTGCTACCCGCCACCACCGGTTCGTGGCTCGACTTCCTGCGCGGGCTCATCCCTGGCAACTTCCTGGGGATCGAGGCGAGCACCAAGCTCGCCGACGGCGGCGCCACCACCAAGCTGGGGTTCAACGTGCTCCAGCTGATCGTCGTCGCGATCGCGGTCGGCGCGGCGGCGGTGAACGTCGGCGAGGCGGGCAGCGCTTTCCTCGCCGCCAACGCCTCGCTGCTGGCGATCTTCCGCCGGCTGCTGCGCTGGGTGGTGAAGCTCACGCCGATCGGTACCGCTGGGCTGATCGGCACCGCGATCGTGCGCTATGGCTGGTCCTCACTCGCCGCGCTCGGCAGCTTCGCGGGGGCGGTGTACCTCGGGCTCGGGCTGGTGCTGTTCGTCGTCTACCCCGCGCTGCTCGCGCTCAATCGGCTGTCCGTGGGACGTTTTTTCACAACCGCCTGGCCCGCGATCCAGCTCGGCTTCGTGTCGCGTTCCTCGATCGCGACGCTGCCCGTGACCGAGGACGCGGCCGAGCGCGCCGGCGTGCCACGCGACTATGCCGCCTTTGCGGTGCCCTTCGCCGCGACCACCAAGATGGATGGTTGCGCCGCGGTCTATCCGGCGATCGCGGCGCTGTTCGTCGCGCAATATTACGGCATTGCGCTGCATGCCTCGGATTATGTGCTCGTCGTCCTGGTCTCGGTGATCGGTTCGGCCGCGACCGCTGGCCTGACCGGGGCGCTGGTGATGCTGACGCTGACGCTCACCACGCTCGGGCTGCCGCTGGAGGGCGCCGGGCTGCTGCTCGCGGTCGATCCGATCATCGACATGGGGCGCACCGCGGTGAACGTCGCCGGGCAGGTGCTGGTGCCGCTGATCGTCGCCAAGCGCGAGAACATGCTGGTGGCGGAGGGCACGATGGCGCCGCTGCCCCGGCACGATACGGTACCGGCCTGATTCAAGTGAACTCCTCGCCGCCTGCGACGTTCGTGGGCGACAGAAGGAGATCGATGTCATGAAGAAGGCCCTGCTCGCCGCACTGGCGCTCGCCACAGCCACTACCCCGATGCTCGCGCCGGCCGCCGATGCGCAGCGCCGGGATCGTGATCGCGGGGACCGCGACTATCGCTGGCATGGCGACGACCAGAATTGGGATCCGTCGCAGGACTATCGCCGGGGCAACAGCCGCCGCGCGCGCGCGTTGGGTCGCGACGACCAGGTCTATCGCGGGCGTGACGGTCGCGCTTATTGCAAGCGCAACGACGGCACCACCGGGCTGGTGATCGGCGGCGTCGGCGGTGGCGTGCTCGGCAATATCGTCGGCGGCGGTACCTTGGGCACGCTGCTCGGCGCGGGCGGCGGCGCGCTGCTGGGCCGCTCGATCGATCGCGGCAAGGTGAAGTGCCGCTGAGGTGAAGACGCTGCCTCGTTGAGGCAGCGTTCCTCGCTTCTCCCCTCTCCTTCAGGGGAGGGGCTGGGGGCGGGGCGCCGCCGCGGGTGAGGCGCGCGTGGATAGGCCCCACCCCAACCTCTCTCCTGGAGGAGGGGGGCTGCTTTGTGTCGGCGCGATGTCTCACATTCTGATGCTGCGCCGGTGCGGCCGCCTAACCGCTCAGATCCCGCCTTCCTCCAGGCTCAGCAGCGTCGCATTGCCGCCTGCGCTGGTCGTATCCACCGACACCGCGCGCTCCGCACAGAAGCGATACAGATACAGCGGCCCGCCCGCCTTGGGCCCGGTTCCCGACAGCCCCTCGCCGCCGAACGGCTGCGAGCCCACCACCGCCCCGATCATCGAGCGGTTGATATAGAGGTTGCCCACCGCCGCGGCCGCTTCAGTCACCTCGGCCGCGCGTGCGATCCGGCTGTGCAGCCCCATCGTCAGGCCATAGCCCTTGGCGTTGACCCGCGCGATCGTCTCCTCCAGCGCGCCGGCCTTCCACGTCGCGACGTGAAGCAGCGGCCCGAACCACTCGCGGTCGAGCGCCTCGACCGAGTCGAGCCGGATCAGCGTCGGCGGCACGAACAGCCCGTCCGCGGGCGCCCCCACGGTCTTCACCCAGCGCGCGCGCGCCTGCTCGCGATACGCCATCAGCCGGTCGTAGGCGGCGCGGTCGATCACCGGGCCGACGTCGGTGCGCGGGTCGCCCGCGTCGCCGAGCGTCAGCAGGTCCATCGCGCCCGCGAGCATCTCGATCAGCCCTTCGGCGATGTCCTCCTGCACCAGCAGCAGGCGAAGCGCCGAGCAGCGCTGCCCGGCCGAGCGGAACGCGCTGGTGACCACGTCCGCCACCACCTGCTCGGGCAACGCGGTCGAGTCGACGATCATCGCATTGATCCCGCCGGTCTCGGCGATCAGCGGCACGATCGGGCGGTCGTCGTCCGCCAGCAGCGCGCGTGCGATCGACCGCGCGGTCGCGGTCGAGCCGGTGAAGGCGACGCCCTGGACGCGCGCGTCGCCGACCAGCGCCGCGCCCACCTCGGGTCCGCCCGGCACCAGCACGAGCGCGTCGCGCGGCACGCCCGCCGCATGCGCCAGCGCCACCGCCGCGGCGGCGATGCGCGGCGTCTGCGGTGCGGGCTTGGCGACCACGGTGTTGCCCGTCACCAGCGCGGCGACGGTCTGGCCCAGGAAGATCGCAAGCGGGAAGTTCCACGGCGCGATCGTCGCCCACACGCCGCGCCCCTCGAGGTGAAGCGTATTGCGCTCGCCGGTCGGCCCGGGCAGCTCGACCGAACCGAGCGTCGCACGCGCCCGTGCCGCATAGTAACGGCAGAAGTCCGCGGCCTCGCGCACCTCGCCGATGGCGTCGGGGATGGTCTTGAACGCCTCCTGGACGCAGATCGCCATCAGCCGGTCGCGATCGCGCTCGAGCAGATCGGCGAGTCGGTCGAGACAGGCGGCGCGCGCCGCGACCGGGGTGGTCTGCCACGCCGGGAAGGCCGCGCGCGCGCGCGCCACCGCGGCGGCGACGTCGGTCGCGGCGGCGGGTGCGGGCTCGCTCATCGCGCGGTTCACCGCGGCGCGCGTATCCTCCAGTACGACGCGGTCGGCGAGGTCGATGCCGCGCGAGTTGCGCCGCTCGTCGCCGAACAGCTCGGTGGGCAGCGGGATGCTGGGGTGGCGCGTGCCGCCGACCGACGCGATCTTGGCGACGGGATCGGCGAGGATGTCGGCCTCGCTCAGCCGCGCGTCGGCGAGCTGGTGGACGAAGCTGGAATTGGCGCCATTCTCCAGCAGCCGGCGGACGAGATAGGCGAGCAGGTCGCGATGCCCGCCGACCGGCGCGTAGATGCGACAGTGATAGCCCTGGTCACCCACCAGTCGCTCGTACAGCCCGTCGCCCATGCCGTGGAGCCGCTGGAACTCGAAATCGCGCCCGTTGCCCGCCCATTCCACGATCGTCGCGACCGTCAGCGCATTGTGGCTGGCGAAGGCGGGGCGGATGTTGCGCGCGTCGAGCATGTCGCGCGCCACCGCGAGATAGCTTACGTCGGTCGCGGCCTTGCGCGTGAACAACGGGTAGTCGTCGAGCCCTTCGACCTGGGTGCGCTTGATCTCGCTGTCCCAATAGGCGCCCTTCACGAGCCGGACGTTCATCAGCCGGCCGAGCGAGTCGGCCCAGGCCACGACGGGCCGCGCGCGCTTGCCATAGGCCTGCACCGCCATGCCGAACCCGTCCCAGTCGCGCAGCTGGGGGAGAGCGGCGACTGCGCCGATGATGTCGAGGCTCATCTCGAGCCGCTCGCTCTCCTCCGCGTCGACGGTGAGCGCGATGCCGCGCGCCGCCGCCTGGAGCGCGAGCGCCTCGAGCATCTCGGTCAGCGCGGGCACGCACTCGTCCCAGCGCGCCACCTCGTAGCGCGGGTGGAGCGCGGAGAGCTTGACCGAGACTGAGTGCCCCGCGCGCGGGTCGCTGCCGACGGCGTCGATCGCGTCGACATAGGCCTGGAAATAGCGCTCGGCGTCGGTGCTGGTGCGCGCCGCCTCGCCGAGCATGTCGAAGCTGGCGGTAAAGCCGCGGTGCTCGGGGCGGCGCATCCGCTTCATCGCCTCGTCGATGGTGCGCCCCATCACGAAGATCTCCCCCATCATCCGCATCGCCGCGCCCACTGCCTGGCGCACGAACGGTTCGCCGGCGCGGCTCAGCAGCCGCTTGAGCGGCCCGGTCTCGCCCTCGCCCACCAGCGCGCGACCGACCACCAGCCCCCAGGTGGCGGTGTTGACCAGCCGCGAGTTGGACTGGCCGGCGTGCGCGCGCCAGTCGGCATCGCCGAGCTTGTCCGCGATCAGCAGGTCGGCGGTCTCGGGATCGGGCACGCGCAGGAACGCCTCGGCGAGGCTGAGCAGCGCGATGCCCTCGGACGAGTTGAGGCGATATTCCTGAAGGAACTGGTTGACCCAGCCGCGCGCCTGCGCCGCGCGCAGGTCGGCGAGCAGCCCGGAGGCGGTGTCGACGATGCGTGCGCGCGAGTCGGCGCCCGCCGCGGCGCGCTCCAGCAGCGGCTTTAGAACATCGGGTTCGCTGGCGCGGTGCAGCGCGCGGAGCTGGGCAAGAGTGGATGACGGTACGGCAGCGGCCATCTTCGTGCTTTCGGTTCGTTGTGTCTTGCGGGCACGGCGGCGCCGCGCCTAGACAGATGCGCGCGCTGTAGCGCGTCGCTTGGCGAAGGGGAATCGCGGTGACCGTCGACGAGATGAGAGAGGCGGTCGGGCGTGAGAGCGTCTCTGACTGGGTCGAGGTGACGCAGGCGATGATCGACCGTTTCGCCGACGCCACTGGCGACCACCAGTTCATCCACGTCGACCCCGAGCGCGCCACACAGACGCCGTTCGGCACGACGATCGCGCACGGTTTCCTCACCTTGTCGCTGCTGCCGCTGCTGGCGGCGCGCACCCCGGACGCG
Organism: Sphingomonas phyllosphaerae; assembly: GCF_029623345.1. Classification (GTDB taxonomy): domain Bacteria; phylum Pseudomonadota; class Alphaproteobacteria; order Sphingomonadales; family Sphingomonadaceae; genus Sphingomonas; species Sphingomonas phyllosphaerae_C. Next base: position 6,898 of record NZ_JAPYKH010000027.1, on the reverse strand, counting down.
CCGCGGCTCGACGGCGTGACGATGGGGGTGAATTACGGGGGCAACAAGGTGCGCTTCCTCGCGCCGGTGCCGTCAGGATCGCGGGTGCGCGCGCGCTCGGTGCTGGCCGACTTCGCCGAGAAGCGGCCGGGGGTGTATCAATATACCACCGCCACCACGGTCGAGATCGAGGGGCAGGGCAAGCCCGCGATGGTGGCGGAGTGGATCACGCAGGTGTTCGTGTGAGCGCGCGGGCGGCGTGCTGCTCCTGGCGGAGTCGGATCGTACGTGGACGACGTCACCCCCTGCTCTTCCGTCATCCCGGACCAAGACCAGGATGACGAAAGCTAGTGGAAGAGGCCGCCCGAACCTCAAGCTCAGACCTCACCACGTCACGGCCCTCCTGTTCCTTCCCTGACACTTCCCAAAAGGACCCTCCCCATGCGCTCCGCCGTCATCGTCTCCACCGCCCGCACGCCGATCGGCCGCGCCTATCGCGGCGCGTTCAACAACACGCCCTCGCCGACGCTCGCGCACCACGCCATTGCTGCCGCGGTCGAGCGCGCCGGGGTCGATCGTGCCGAGATCGAGGACGTGATCCTCGGCGCCGCGCTCCAGCAGGGCCATCAGGCGAGCAACATCGCGCGCACCAGCCTCTTGCGCGCCGGGCTGCCGACCAGCGTGCCGGGCATGTCGGTCGACCGTCAGTGCGCCAGCGGGCTGATGGCGATCGCGATCGCGGCCAAGCAGATCGTCGTCGACGGGATGGACGTCACGATCGGCGGCGGGGTCGAGAGCATCAGCCTGGTCCAGACGCCGGAGATGCGCGTCGCGCCCGACAAGGAACTGCTGGCGATGCACAATGACATCTACATGCCGATGCTCCAGACCGCCGAGATCGTCGCCGACCGCTACGGGATCGATCGCGAGGCGCAGGACAAATACGGGCTCCAGTCGCAGCAGCGCACCGCGGCGGCGCAGGCGGCCGGCAAATTCGACGACGAGATCGTCGCGGTCACCGCCACCAAGGCCAATGTGAACAAGGAGACCAAGGAGGTCAGCCCCGAGGAGGTGACGCTGTCGCGCGACGAGGGCAATCGCGCCGACACCACGATCGAGGGGCTGCGCGCGCTCAAGCCGGTGGTCGGGCCGGACCGCCACGTCACCGCGGGCAACGCCTCGCAGCTGTCCGACGGCGCCTCGGCCAGCGTGCTGATGGAGGAGCGGCTCGCCGAACGGCGCGGGCTCACCCCGCTCGGCCGCTACGTCGGCATGGCGGTGGCGGGCACCAGGCCCGACGAGATGGGCATCGGCCCGGTCTACGCCATCCCCAAGCTGCTCGAGAAGAACGGGCTGACGATGGACGACATCGGATTGTGGGAGCTCAACGAGGCGTTCGCGGTGCAGGTGCTCTACTGCCGCGATAAACTCGGCATCCCGAACGAGCTGCTCAACGTCAACGGCGGCGCGATCTCGATCGGCCACCCCTATGGCATGTCGGGGGCGCGCATGACCGGGCACGCGCTGATCGAGGGCAGGCGCCGCGGTGCGAAGTACGTCGTGGTGACGATGTGCGTCGGCGGCGGCATGGGCGCGGCGGGGTTGTTCGAGGTGCTGTGAGGTCGCTGGCGTTGCTAGATAACGATCCTCCCCTGCACGGGGACGTGGCAGCGCGTCAGCGCTGACGGAGGGGTGACCCGGCCGGCGACGTTCCCCGGCACTCACGATAGGCGACACGCCTCCGTCAGGCCTTTGGCCTGCCAGTGCGGGCGAGATGGTGTCCCCCGGACACCATCTTGGCTTGCCGGGGGCAAGCCAAAGCCCGCGCTCCTTTTTCAGGGAAGCATCGATCGCCCGCCGGCGCTCCGCAAGCCCTCAACGCATCGGCGCGATGCAGAGCGTTAGCCGCGACGGCGCACAGGCGGACGATGTAGCCCCAGCTCGTCGCATCTTCCCCCCGCCCCCGTCACTTCCCCGCGAAGGCGGCGCGCAGGAAGCCGTCGCTCTTGCGCAGCATCTCGGCGCGCGCGCGGTCGTCGTCGAGCTGGTGGTCCAGCCCCTCGTACACCACCAGCGTCGAGGCCTTGCCCGCGCCGCGCAGCCTCTTGTCCATCAGCTTCGACTGGCCGACGCCGACGTTCAGGTCGCGGTCGCCGTGGAACAGCAGCACGGGCGCCTTGAAGCGGTCGGCGTGGCGCGCGGGCGAGCCCTTGCCGATATTCTCGCCCGCGCCGATCTGGCGCTCCACGATCGCATGGTTGCTGAAGCCTTCGCTCTCCTGCTTGGTGCGGCCCAGGTCGGTCACCGGCGCGATCGCCACCACCGCCTTGAACAGGTCGGGGTCGACGACGTTGCTCTGCAGGGCGGCATAGCCGCCGTACGACCAGCCGACGATGCCGAGCTTGGCCGGATCGGCGATGCCCTGCTTGACCAGCCAGCGCCCGGCGTCGCTGACGTCGCCGATCGCCAGCTCCCACGAGCGGAAACCGTTGTTGGCGAACCAGGCGTCACCGTAGCCGGTCGAGCCGCGGAACTGCGGCTGGAGCACCGCATAGCCCGAGGCGGCGAAGAACTGGACGAGCCAGTCGAAGCCCCATTCGTCGCGATAGGCCGGCCCGCCGTGCGGCATCACGATCGCAGGCAGCCCCTTGGTCGCGCCGCCGGGCGGCAGCGTGAGATAGCCGGGCACCATCGTGCCGTCCGCCGCGGGGAACTTGACCAAGGTCATCTGCCCGAGCGGCACGCCGTCCAGCTCGGGACGCGCCGCGATCAGCGGGTCGAGCGTGCGCTTCGCCTTGGTGTAGAGGTAATACATGCCGGGATCGACGTCGCTGCCGGCATAGACCAGCAGCCGGCTCTCGTCCGCGGTGGCGCCGACCAGGCCGATCAGCGGCGACTTGGGCAGCGCCTTTGCCAGCTTGGCGGCGAGCGTCTTGTACTCCGGGTCGAAATAGTCGGTCTGGCGGCGATCGGTCACGTACGTGGCACCGATCACGCGGCCGTGCCGCCCGATGCGCGCGATCCCGCCGACATCGACCTCGGGATTGCTCCACACCAGGCTCGACTTCATCGAGCCGTCGAGCGCGACGCTGTAGAGCGCGAGCCGGCCGTCGAGCCGCTTCGTCGCGAAGGCCATGTCGCGCGTGCCGTCGACCGCGAGCGGCTCGAGCACGCTGGGGCCGTCCTGGCGCGAGGTGCTGAACGGCTTCCACGCGTCCGCGCCGGTCGCACGATAGCTGTAGACGGTCTCGCCCTTGAGCTCGCCGTCCTCGCGTCGCGGCATCGTCTCGCGGACGCGGATATGGCCCTGGCCGTCGGCCAACCAGTCCTCGGCGTCGGACACCGGCCGCTCGATCAGCTGCGCCTTGCCCGTGCTGCTATCGACCAGCTCGACGCCGAGCCCGTCCCGCGACACCGAGCTGGCGTTGAAGCCGTCACCCCGCTCCGGGATGAAGTCGCGCTGCATCAGCACCCAGCCGTCACCGCTGCGCCAGTCGATCACGTCACCGTCGAACTGGTTGGGTCGGGTAGCGCCGAGCCGGCTCTTGCGGCCGAGATACAGCGGGTGGCCGCCGTCGGCATCGAAGGCGAACAGCCGCGAAAAGCCGACCTGCTTGTCGAGATAGTTCGACACGCCGCGGAACTTGCAGATCAGCCGCGCGGAGGAGGCCCAGCCGCACATCGAGGGGGTCAGTCGCTCGCCGTTGCCGAGATCGACCATCTCCTCGCGCTGCTTCGCGACATCGATCAGCCGCACCGCGCTGCCGCGCCCCTGCGTCGCGCTGATATAGGCGATGTGCGCGCCGTCGGGCGCCAGGCTGACCTGGCCGACATGCTCGCGCGCGCCGAAGCGGCTCGCCAGATCGCCTGTCGCCGGTGCCGCGGGTGCGGCCGACGCGCCGTCCGCCCCCGCCGGCGCCGCGATCGCAGCCTGGCCGGCGAGCCCCGCGAGCAGCGCACACAGCGCCGCCCCCGCCTTCCCCCTCATCACATCTTCCCCCTGTTCCCCGTCACAAATCTATCCGCCGCCGCGCGCGCCGCAAGGCCCTGCGTGGACAGCGGTGACCCAGCTTGGCATGAGGCGCGGGCATCCTCCCGGAGTACGTCCATGCGTCTGCGTCTCTCGTCTTTGTCCCTGCTCGCGCTGGCCGCGGCGAGCGCCGTCGCGGCGCAGCCAGTGCCGACCGCGCCGATCGCCGAGCAAACACTGAAAGAGGTGACGAAAGAGTTATCCTCGGACGCTTATGAGGGCCGCGCGCCGGGTAGCGCGGGCGAGGAGAAGACCGTCGCCTATCTGGCCAAGCGCTTCGCCGCGGCGGGGCTGACTCCGGGCAACAAGGGCAGCTGGTTCCAGGACGTGCCGCTGGTCGAGCTGACCGCGCGCAACGTCTCGCCGCTCGTCTTCAAGGGGGCGGGCGCCCCCCTCAGCCTCCGATACGGGCCGGAGATGGTGGTGGGCAGCCATCGCATCGCCCCACGCGAGGAGGTGAAGGACAGCCCGGTCGTCTTCGTCGGCTACGGCGTCAACGCGCCCGAGAAGGGCTGGAATGACTATGCCGGGGTCGACGTGCGCGGCAAGACGGTGCTGATCCTCGTCAACGATCCGGACTGGCGCACGCCCAACGTCGGCGGCACCTTCAACGGCCGCGCGATGACCTATTACGGGCGTTGGACCTACAAGTTCGAGGAGGCAGCGCGGCAGGGCGCCGCGGCGGCGCTGATCGTCCACCAGACCGAGCCCGCCGCCTATGGCTGGAATGTCGTCCAGTCGAGCTGGACCGGCGCGCAACAGGTCGCCGACGCCGTCGATGGCCATGCCGACCAGAGCGCGGCGATCGGCTGGATTCAGTATGACCAGGCCAAAGCGCTATTCGCGCGAGAGAAGCTCGACTTCGACGCGCTCGCCGCCACGGCCTCGCGCAAGGGTTTCCGCGCGGTGCCGCTCAAGGGTGTGACCGCCTCGGTGTCGTTCGACGAGACCGTGCGCAAGCACATGTCGCGCAACGTCGTCGGCGTGCTGCCGGGCAAGACCCGCCCGAACGATTATGTCCTCTACAGCGCGCACTGGGACCATCTCGGCCATTGCGAGGCGGCGCCTGACGGCGACGACATCTGCAACGGCGCGATCGACAATGCCAGCGGCACCGCCGCTTTGGTCGCGCTCGCCGAAGCCAACGCCAAGGCCGGCGCGGCGGCACGCAGCCAGGTCTTCGTCGCGGTGACGGGGGAGGAATCGGGGCTGCTCGGCTCCGAATATTATGCCGCCAACCCGCTCTACCCGCTGGCGCGCACGGTAGGCGGGGTCAACATGGACGCGCTGTCGCTTGCCGGGCCGGCGAAGAACGTCGTGGTCGTGGGCAAGGGCAAGTCCGAGCTCGACTCCTATCTTGGCGCCGCGCTCAAGGCGCAGGGGCGCTACGCCTCGGATGAGCCAACGCCCGAGAAGGGCTTCTATTATCGCTCGGACCATTTCAGCCTGGCCAAGCGCGGCGTGCCGATGATCTATTTCGACGCGGGCGACGATCTGGTCACGGGCGGCAAGGCCGCGGGCGCCGCCGCGGCGAAGGACTATGAGGAGCACCGCTACCACGGGCCGAAGGATGAATATGATCCCAACTGGAACTGGGCGGGCACGGTGCGTGACGTGCAGCTCTATTACTCGATCGGGCGCGCGCTGGCCGAGAGCGACGCCTGGCCCAATTGGGTCGCGGGCGACGAGTTCCGCGCGATCCGCGACCGCAGCCGCGCCGCGGCGCGCTGAACAGGAGTGACCTCAGTGACCCGTACCCCGTTGCCAGAATGGGCGCCGCACCAGGCGGTGTGGATCGGCTTCCCGAGTCATCCCGAGCTGTGGCAGGACGATCTCGACCAGGCGCGCGACGAGGTGGTCGCGTTCGCGCGCGCGGTCCATGCCGAGGGGCGCGGCGAGCAGGTGCTGCTCGTCGCCGCCGACGCCGAGGCGGCCGCGGCGGCGCGCGCGCTCGCGCCCTTCGCCGAGGTGCTGGTCCAGCCCTTCGGCGACATCTGGCTGCGCGATACCGCCCCCATCATCGACGGCGAAGGGCGCGCGCGCGACTTCCAGTTCAACGGCTGGGGCGGCAAATACGACCTGCCCGGCGACGACGACATCGGCGCGCGGCTGGCGCGCGCGCGCGGGCTGGTCGTGCTGCCGTGCGAATGGGTACTCGAGGGCGGCGCGATCGACGGCGACGGCACCGGGCTGGTGGTGACGACCGAGCAATGCCTGCTCAATCCCAATCGCAACCCCGCGCTGACCAAGGAAGCGGTCGAGCGCCGGCTCGCCGCGGACCTGGGCCTTATGCGCGTGCTGTGGCTCGGCGACGGGCTGCTCAACGACCATACCGACGGCCATGTCGACAATCTTGCGCGCTTCGTCGGGCCGAACCGACTGGCGCTGCCGGTCGGCGCGGAGAACGACCCCAATTGGCGCGTCTACCAGGACGCCGCCGCGCGCGCCCGCGCCGCGGGGGTGGAGGTGGTCGAGATCCCCTCCCCCGGCCGCGTGCTGCGCGACGAGGAGGTGGTGCCGGCGAGCTACATGAACTTCTACATCGGCAACGCCGCAGTGGTCGTCCCGGTGTATGGCACGCCGCAGGACGAGGCGGGCGTCGCCGCGGTGCGCGCGCTCTTCCCGGACCGCGAGGTTGTCGGGCTGCGCGCCGACGCGATCCTGACGGGGGGCGGCAGCTTCCACTGCATCTCGCAGCAGATCCCGGCGTAAGACGCCGGGGCGGCGCGTGCGCGAAGCGGCACGAGGCCGCGCCGCCGCGGGACGTCCGCGCCCCTCCCCGGCGCCCGCCCTTGCGCCTCCCGCCCTTCCGCCCTCGCCCTCGCCTTTCCGCCGCTGCCGTTCCATCGTCATCCCCGCGGAGGCGGGGATCCATACACGCTGACGTGC
>NZ_JAPYKH010000026.1 GCF_029623345.1 Sphingomonas phyllosphaerae | reverse complement strand
GTTGCCGTTGCCGTTGCCGTTGCCGTTGCCGTTGCCGTTGCCGTTGCCGTTGCCGTTGTTACATCGGCCCATACCATGTGCGCAACACGGGAGAATAAGAAGCAGAATCAGTCGATCAAATAGCTGTCGTCCATATGCGGATCGGGCGAGAAGCGGGGGCCAGTATAGCGAATTTCCCCGACTTGCAAAGGCGGCGCATCAATCCGATCGAGCGCCGCATTGGCGGCGTTGCATTGCACGAGACTGAGATAGAAGCGATATTTGTCGAGCGTGTTGCGCGGCGCATGGAAATTGTCGACCGTTGCCCGCGTCAGCGCCTCGACCGCGTCGACGATCGGCTGACGCCGCACCCGCGGACGCAACAGCGGGATGATGTCGAGCGTGCGATCCTCGGACACGACCAGCGCCATCCGCGCGACGCTGCCATTGCCGACATAGCGCACCGCGGAATTGTAGCGCGCACCGCGCGACGGAGTACACTCGGCATTGGCTTGGCCGTCGAGGATGACGCCGATCGCATGGCAGATGCCAGCGGGGTCAACGAGGATCGTGCCATCGATGCGCGACGCCCGCGCCATCAGCTCGGGCGTGAGCGCCACCGGCTCGATATGCGTCCCTTGCAAGTCGAGCCGCGCCGCTTCGCTTGCCGCGTCGTCGGCGATAATCACCATGCTGCCATGGTCCTGCTCGCCCATTTGATCGAGCACCGCCCGATGACTCGCAATGGCCGCATCGGTAATGCCGGGAAAAAGGCGCTGCAGATTCTCGGCGAACCGCTCGGTGGCGATAACTTCCTGCGGCAGCCTGGGCTCGCCGAAGCGCGTCCGCAGCAGTAGCTGCTCGCCGCGGCGGAATTCCCATTCATGCTGGTCGAGAAAATCGACGCAGAAAGGCTGGGTGGCGAAGTTCGGCACGCGGGCGAGACCCCAGATGGACTGATAATTCGCCACCAGCACGGTCTCGCGTGTCGCCATTTGCAGCAATTTGCGAACCCAGCGGGTCTGGCTGAACGGCACCGCCTTTTGCAGGCGCAGGACATAGTCGATCGCCGGATCATTGGGTTTGGCCAGTACCAACCTGCCCAGCCCCTTCGTCCCTTCATACATTAGTTGAGACAGCTGGTTGAACGCGCGGAACATGTCGGAATGCGCGAATTCGCCCGGGATCACCGGCACGCGCAGGAAGGATTCCGCCGCTTCGCGAATCAACTCGTCGGCAGGCCGCATCTCGCCGCTTCCGCTTGCGCTTCTCCCCGGATCGGGGCCGGTTAGTGCGCGCTCCGCATCGGCAAGGACGGCGCGGATGCAGCGCAGCAAGAAGCTGGCTTCCTGCTGCTCGCCCATCCAGGTGTAGGGAAATGGAGGAAAGGGTTCGAACGGCGCTTCGGGAAGCTGCAACACACAGACGACATAATGGCCTTCGACAAGTGTCGGGGTACTGCAGAATATGCGCAGGCCGCGCCCGGCTTCCGCTATATCGAGTGCAGCCTTGACCTCGCTGCTGATGCACGCGCGCCGGATATGCTCCGGCTTGTCGTTCATGCTCTGTTCGTCCCCATACACTAGATGCTGGTCGGGGTGGGCCCGCCAAGCCTGCTCGATCTTGGCATGGATATCGGGGAACATTACCGGCGACCAGCGCTCGTCATCGGGCTCGATACAGAGCGGATGCTGGTCCTCGACACCGTCGCGGCGCACCCCGATTAGGAGTGCGACCGGCTCGACATCCAAGCCGATACGTTTGAGCACTTGCTCGGCGCGTAAGCGCAGCGAAACTCGAAAATGGCGCTGATAGCCCCACATGAACTGCTCGATCACATGCTGCCTCATGACGTCCGCGACTGTGGCATTGCTCAATACTCTTCCCAGAAGCGCGCCAGCGCGGTGAGAAATGTCTCAAACGCGGCCTCGCGCCAGCACACGGAGTGTCCCTCACGCAACAGCCAGTGGATGCCGTTGGCACAGGTCAGCAGGCTAGGATCTGCGTTGCGAAGCCAGCCCACCGCGCATGCGACCATATCCTGATAGCTGGCGCCGAAGCAGCGGTCTGGCACGTTGGAGAGCATGCCTTCGAGAAAATAGGAGGGTGCCAACCCCTCGGCCACATAGCCACGCTGCACCATCGCGTTGCGCAAATTCTTGAAGACGCGGACGCTTGGCTTGAACCGGCGATTGCTGCTGAGGTTCTTCGCCACACAATTATCGGCATGCTGGCGCGGGTAATTCTCAATTCGCGTGGCGCCCGACCAGAAGCAGATGCCCTTGCGGTAATCGTCGCTATGCGGGCGCGCGTACGAAAAGAACTCGCGAAATTCTGCGCAGGCAAGGACATCGGCATCGCGGCGCCCGCCGCCGGCCGGTACATAGATCGCCTTGCCGCTGGCATCGACGCCGCCACCGAATTGCGTAGCGAGCCAGGCGGCGACCTCGCCCTTAAAATCGGCAAGCTCATAGCCGGCCGCGTACCAGTCGGCGGTGCGCCTAGCGCGATCCTCGGCGCTCAGCGCGTCGGTGTCCTCGTAAAAGGTCGAGGTCAGGCAAATAACCACATCGACGTCGCTATCGGCATAGATATTGGTATCGTTGCCATAGGAGCCTTGCAGGAAAATATCGAAGCCGTGTGCAGCGAAGGGCGCGCGCGAGTCGAGCAGGGCCTCGCGGATCCGGCGATAGGTGTCGGCCGACTGGACCGTGGAACCCTGGTGCGACCAGGTCTCGAGTTGCGCCTCGGGGATCGCCATCAATTTAACTCCAGAAGCGAGCGCAGCTCGGCCTCGCGCTTCGCAAAGGATTCCGCGCCCGAGCGGCGCAGCAGGCTAAGCTTATCGAGGTCATGCTCGAACATGTCGGTGGCGAGGTCGGGGCGCTCGAACGTGTCGCTGATGCGAACCGTCGCAACGTCGCCGAACAGGATCTGGCGCAGCTGCTCCATTGAAGCGGTGTTGACCTCAAGCGTCTTCTGGAGGAGCTGGACGCTGACCAATTGTCCCAGCGCCCAGCCCAGCGCGCTTCGGCTAGGCTGCGGATATTGTCCGACCCCGACGCTGACGACGCGCAGCGCCGAGCGCGCCTGACCCTTTACCTTGAGACCGTCGGCGATCGCGTAGAGGGTGGGATTGTTGGCGCAGTAGCCGCCGTCGATCAGCAGCAATTTGTCGCCCTTGGGATTGGTCAGCCGCTTCTTCTCGAAAAAGGGATAGGCCGAGCAGGACGCTTCGACGGCATCGGCGAGCGTGCAGCCAAAGCCCGGCTCGAAGCTGGCTTGGCGGCCGTGCGCCTGGGCCGGATCGGCCTTGAAGATCATTGGTCGCTCGGTTTCCCAATTGGTCGCAACGATGCCGATGCCGGTCTTCAAGGCGTCAAACTTCTGGTCGCCGAACACCGAGCCGGCAAGGTCGCGCAGCGCCTTGGTCTTGCCGCCCTTGGTCCGAGCCTTCATGATGGTCGGGACATTGTCGCGGTAGAGGCTGTGGATGGTGTCGACTGAATAACCGAGCGCCAGCAAGGTGGCGATGATCGATCCGGTGCTGGTGCCGAAGATCAAGGGGAAGACGTCGCACAGCCGCTTGCCCGCCATCGCTTCTATCTCGCGCAGCACGCCGAGCGTGTAGAAGCCCTTGGCGCCGCCGCCATCGAGGCTCAGGATGCGAAAGGTGGCGGCGGAGTCGGGGATCTCGGTCATCGCCCCTCCTTATAACAGCCCGGCACCGCTCGGCGATCTTGCTCAGCCATGCGAATCGACCGCGACGATCTCGCCGCTTGCGCTGTCGAAGGTAACCAGCACCACACCGTCGATGGGCTTGTGCTCGAGCAAGGGCTGCAGCCGTGCTTCGTCGATCGTCCCGGCATGTATGTCACGGAGTAAGTCGAGAAACGCCTCGACGCCCGAGGCTGCGTCATCCTGCGCGATCTCGGTCGAGAGGATCAGCTTGAAGCTCAGGCCTGAGACGAGCTCGCCGACGATCGAATAGGCCAGCGAATATTTACGCGCTGCGGAGATTTTGCCTGACGAGCCGATCGCAGCCACCCGGACGCTCGCCAAGCGCGCGTACATCGATTTCGCGGTCTGTTTCAATAGATCGTAATGATCCTCACCGGCCTTCTGGAAGAAATCGGTGAAATAAGCGGTGCCGATGCACACCATCACCGCGGTCGGCAGATACAGTTCAAGCCCGGCAAAGGGCCCACTCGGCACACGACGCGTGACGACGCGCAAGCCTGGCGCTGCGAGCTTGTCAATATCGGCATCGGCAAAGCCTTCAGGCAGCACCACGCTGGTCAACACTGCAATGTCGGGTTTCACGTCTGGTGCGTCCACCGGGTAGTTCCTCCACGCCCAAGCCCCTCAAGCGCGGCACGCCGCAAGGCGGCTTACGGCGGTCGGCAGGCGAAAATCCGCATATCACGCACGCCACACGAAACAAAAAAGGAACATGCATTTTTGCATCTGATTCTCGCGGCTTCGTTCAAATCGCTTGTCGATCGGCCACCGCAGAGAAGGTCATCAGGCACGGCATGCGCCATCTTTTGCGCACATTCTGCAAAGCGGTGTTACTCGTCTCCCATTCTCCTTGGCACCTCAACCGAAAGCGTGACCTAGCGTTCCGTGGGAAAGTTCGCTCTTGAAGTTATCGTTATTGTGTATGAGCGACAGCAATTAGAGCGCGTAGCTTCTATTGCGAACTTCATGAACGAACGTCCGCTTTCGCCCTCTGGGCGCTCGAAAGCGAACCGACCGCACCCCTGAAGATTTCGGGCGCCGGCAGGCGTACGGAAGTCCGGGAGGCCCGAACCCGCGGGCCGCAGGCGGCGCGCTATGGGGATTTCGGGTTTGGCCTGGTTTGAGGGCCGCGCGCGACACCGCGGATGTCGCCATCCATCGAAGCGGGCCGGCCGAATTTGAGGGTCCGTAGTCGTCGCGAAAGTGCACGGTGCGCATCGTGCGGGTCGCGACCTTGGTGTAGAAGGCGGTCGTGTCGAGCCGGGCATGACCGAGCAGCGCCTGGATGACGCGGACGTCTACGCCGTCCTCGAGGAGGTGGGTCGCGAAACAGTGCCGCAGGGTGTGCGGCCCGATGTGCTTGTCGATGCCCGCCGCCTAGCCGGCCCCGACGACGATGCGGTGGAGCGGACGCGTGCTCAGCGGCTTGAGATAGTGCTGGCCGGGGAACAGCCGGCCGTCGGGGTGCATCACGCCCAGCTGCCGTCCCGCCTTCCACCATGCCCGGAGCAGCGAGAGCAGGCCGACCGGGAGCATGGCGTTGCGATACTGCCCGCCCTTGCCCCGCTCGACCCGGAGCAGCATCCGCTCACTGTCGATATCGCGCACCTTGAGCGCCGTCACCTCCGACGCGCGCAGACTCGAGCCGTAGGCGACCGATAGCGCCGCCTGATGCTTGAGGCAGGTGGTGGCCGCTAGCAGCCGCGCCACCTCGTCCTGGCTCAGCACCACGGGCAGCTTGCGGGCATGCCCCGTGCGCACCAGCCGACGTGCTAGGTCCGGCCGGTCAAGCGCCTGGGTGAAGAAGAACCGCAGCGCCGACACCATGCTGTTCATGGTCGGCACCGGCACGCCCAGGTCGCGCTGCTCGACTTGAAAACGGCGCACCTCCTCGGCGGTCGCCGTGTCGGGCGGCCGACCCAGGAACGTGGCGAACCGGCCGACGTCGCGGATGTAATTGCGCTGCGTCTCGCGGCCGAACCGGCGCATCTGCATCTCGTCGATGAGGCGCTGGCGCAACGGGCTGGCGGCAACGGGGCTGAGGGTCGTCATGGTGAGGCTCCTTCTCGTGGAGCCCCGATGCTCTGCCTGTGGCGAGCAGCGCTCAACCGACGCGCTACACCCGCAATGTCACCTCAACTCCGCCCCACACGGCCCTCCCGCGCAGCGGGTTCGTGCTCCCACCCCGGCAGACGCTCAAGCCCTCTCCCCTGCCCGCTGAACGAACGGCGGCTTTCGCCGGCCGGCGCCCGAAAGTGGACGGCAGCTAACCACCCGACGCAAGCTCGTCGGCATGCCGGACGCGCGTCCCTCGCGTTGTCACCCTCGCAGGGTCGCACCGCGCGGAGCCGGCGCCATAGCCCACGCCCCTGTGTCTTGCCTGCGGCGGCCGCATCGTAAGCCGGACGGCGATGAAGGGCCGCGATTTAGCCCTCCGATTTTTGGAGCTACGCAGTCTATTTCACGTTGTCGCCGGACTAAAGCGATCTGAGCAGAAGCTCATCCATCGTACGCTGCGTCCACTACCGTTGCCTGCCCAGACAAGGGGGCGCCGACCACCGGCTCAGCGACTGCGCGAACCGACTGCCTGTCGCACCCGGCATCGGTGGTCTTCCTCCGGTCATCCGGCGTCGTTTATGCAAGCTCGTTCAAGGTCCCGCGATGGTTGCGAGCATGTTGCCTTCGGCGCGTCGCTGACTGTCGCGTTGATTCGCGCGGACGATCCTGATCTCGAGAGCCATATCGGCTCAGCGCACGACATAGGCGTCGTCGAGACGATAGCACGTCCTCAGGCGTTCAAGCGCCTCGCCAAAGGTTTCGTCTCCGACTGCTCTCCGCACACCAGCCAGCCACCGTGCCGAAGCGTAAGGATGTCGGCTTATCCACAAACCTCGTGCGAGATCGGCCGCCGCAAGCAACAACCATCCCACGAGCGCTACAAGCAGTACGAGCGCCGACGTCCTATCGTCGAAAAGGTCACCGTCAGCGAAGCTATCAGCATCAAGCCGGAAATTGGGAGATGGATGATCCCCGGCATGCTGCTGAGTGGCCCCACCTCCTAAGCTGCGAGTGCCCGGTCGGCCGCTGTCACGCGGTCAGTCGCGCCAGGAATCATGACCGCCTCCAATGCTGTTCCATGAGCCGCTATCGTGCCAATGCGACGGGCTGTCGTGAAAGCCTGGAGACGCACTGTAGCTTGCAGAATGCCAGTCGTCGTGACGGTGCGCAGACAGGTCGGTACCGAAGGGATTGCCGAGCACATCAACGCCGCCGATCCCGCCGGTCATCGGCAGGCCGTTAGCGGGGTTGATAGCAGGTTCACTGGGCGCCGAGAGGCTCGGCGAGGCATGCCAATCGTCGAACAATGAGGTGATCCGATCCAGCAGTCCCATGGGTCAGAAATCCTTCACCAATGAGTTCGCAGTGACGCCCATCTGACGCCAACAACGTCCATCCAAGGCGGCCGGGTTCGCGCTCGCTGACGGAGATCGTCGCTCGACCTCTTACGCAAAGTTCGGGTTCACGTCGTTCGCCGTTGCATCCAACCTGGAGGCAAGCGCCGAGCTCGTCGCAGCGTCCAACATGTGCCCGCCGGATAGTGATGTCTGAGCCACGCAGGCCTTCCTCTGACACGATCGCTGATCCAAAGAACACGGGGCCGAAGCGGGATCGCCAGCGATCTTTGATCCTGCAGAGATCGGACGGCCGATCTGCTATGCTGATGATATCCTGACGGCCAGCCGGCGAGCGGCATACCGCCTCGCACCCAGTCGCTCGAGACGGCCTTCCGCGTCGAATCTTGAACGCGAAGCGGAAGCCGCCGTCGCCAGAAGCGGTTCAAAGCCCGTGAAGGCGCCGGGCGAGCTTGGCGCCCTCTAAATTCCGGTTTTACAAACGTCGTCGCACGCCATTTGCGCTCGCTTGTCGCGACAAAGCCGGCTTCAGTGAGCGTCGCTCGCGCGTGCCGCTCAAGCCCTCAAAGTGGCTTCTAGCTGCAGCTCCCACAGCAGCGCACGTGGGCCAAACCTTTCATCGAAGGCTTTGAAGGCGTTCGGGTACCGCCATGGCGTATGGAATAGCAGCGGAGCGACTGCGCTTTAAGGTGCTCCAGGCGATCGCAAGTACTTCGGATCCTTGTGATGGCTATTTGATCCCCAAAGCGGGCCAAAGAGGGAACAGGCCGCGTTGGAGAGCGCTGTGGAGCGGCATTGAGGCGCGCTGTCCCGCGCGCCTAAGCCCCTGCAGAAAGGCGATAATCAGGCCGTATTCGACGCTTTGTACGTCCGCCCTATTCGCGCGTACCATGTGCTGAATTGACAGCACACCCTACGCAAGCTTTCAGAAGTGGGATTATCGTCGCGAACTAGCGAAACCTTCACTTCAAAGCGTGCCACTTATCTCTCCAATTCTTGCTAATCTGCCGCGCGGAAGCGCCATCGTTCCGCATTCGACGCCGGAACGTGCTCAAGCCCCTTCCATACCCGCTGAACGAACATCTGGTTTTCTCATCCGGCTGCTCGATTGCGGACGGGCAGCTATCCACCCCGAAACCGCCACTTTCATTCACGGAACTGATGTCCGCGAACAGCAGCGACGCCCTCTAGGATACCATCGACGACAAAGGCCGGTGCTTCATGCGGCAGCCCGTGCCCCGCTCGCGCAGCAACGTTCTGGCGCGCGTTGGTCGACAGCGAGAGGAATTGCTTCTGCATGCGCTGGGTCGCGTCTTCCAACCGAACAGCGATCGGCTCCGACAATCCAGGCACCATGCGAAAGCGTGGGCTATGCGTCAGCACGATCACCGGCTTCTTACCTAGCGAAGTCAGCTGGTGCGCCTCGCGGGCGCTCGCTCGCATGTCCAAGCGCTCCTCGTTCTTGCTCGGATCCGTTTGCATGCCGGTGAGGAACGAGCGAGCCTCCGTAACCGCCTTTTCCTCGCCCGGCGCCGGAGGAGGCAAGAGCGCGAGCCATGTCGCGACCTGATCGGGATGCGTCGAGGACACCAGCACGAGACCGGCCGTTTCAGCAGGGTACTGCGCAGCGAATACCTGGGCATGGAGCCCGCCGATCGAGTGGCCGACAAGAAGGTACGGGCCCTTCACCTCTGCTGCTGACAATGCGGCATGCAGATCGTGAGCGGCGTCTGAGCTGGAGCGTGGACCAGCCGGAGCCGGATCGCTGGTCCCGAGACCCGCCCGGTCATACAAGCAGACGCGAGTCACTGATCCCACTTGCGCAGCGATCGCCTGCCAACCTGGGTCTTCGACCGGCGCCGTCCCCATCCCAGCGTCGATCACCACCGTCGGTGCTCCCGTACCCGCGCAGGAGAGACGGATCGAGCGGCCCCCGACATCGAAGCGCCCGTCAGCAGGCGTTTGCGGAGCCGCCACTACCTGGCCAAGCGCGCTGCAAGTGATGCAGGACAAGAGCACCGCGGCAGACAGGGCACGCATGTAAGCCTCTCACTCAGGAACGATGATGTAAGCCTGCTCGCGCTCCAATCACAACGTCTGATTGCCGGTTGAGCCAGCTGGCAACTTACCAACCTCACCGTTCAACAAAAGCACGCGAACCGCTGGACTTCACCTGCACCCAGAGCGACAGCACAGCTCGACTCAGGCGCTGGTGCGGCCGGGTCGCTGCCCCGCCGACACGATCGCCGGGGCTGTGGGTGGTGGGAGCGGCACTGGCGCCGCTCTCCTCGAGAACGAGGACCCACCATGCCAAAGCTCACCGACACCCACACGCTCCTGCTCGCCCATGCCGCACAGCGCGACAGCGGCAGCCTGTTCCCCCTCCCCGAGGCGCTCGCCGGCACGGCGCGGACGATCAAGGCGATCGCGGCGCTGCTGCGCCAGGGCCTCGTTGCCGAGCAGGAAGCGCGTGTCGCGGCCGAGATCGCGCGACAGGATGACGACCGCCGCGTCGGCGTCTTCATCACGACAGCAGGCCTCGCCGCCATCAACGCCAACGATGGTGACGGCGCCGCAGTCAGCGACGTTGCGAGCGACACCGATGCCGCCACGCCGCGCACGAAGGTGTCGACGGTGGTGGCGCTGCTCGAGCGCGACGAGGGCGCGACGCTGCCGGACCTCATCGCCGCGACGGGCTGGCTGCCGCACACCACCCGTGCCGCGCTGACGGGCCTACGCAAGAAGGGTCACGCCATCGAGCGCGCCCGCCGCGACGAGCTCACCTGCTACCGCATCGTGCGGAGCCGCTGACGATGGCGGACGATCAGATCGCGGCGCTGGAGGCACTGTCCTCCAGCGAACTGCGCCAGCGCTGGACCGAGGTGACCGGCAGCGCGGTGCCGAAGGTCAGCCCCAAACTGCTGCGGCTCGCGCTCGCCTGGGAGCTGCAGGCGCGAGCGCAAGGCGGCCTCTCGCGCGAGACCACACGCGAGCTCGACCAGCGCAGCCGCGGACACACCAGGACGGCACGACCGTCCGCCGGCATGCGGCTGGCGCGCGAGTGGCAGGGCCGCCTGCATGTCGTGACCGTCGGCGAGGATCAGGTGGTGCGCTGGGATGGTCGCGAGTGGCGTTCGCTGAGCGAGGTCGCGCGCGCGATCACGGGCACGCGCTGGTCGGGGCCGGCGTTCTTCGGGCTCAAGAAGAAGGTGGCGGCATGACCGCGCTGCGCTGTGCCATCTACACCCGCAAGTCGAGCGATGAGGGGCTGGAGCAGAGCTTCAACAGCCTCGACGCGCAGCATGAGGCCTGCTCGGCCTACATCCTCTCGCAGGCCTCACACGGCTGGTGTGAGGTCGAGACGCGCTACGACGACGGCGGGCTCTCGGGCGGCACGCTCGAGCGCCCCGCGCTGCAGCGTCTGCTCGCCGACGTCGCCGCGGGTCGCATCGACATCATCGTTGTCTACAAGGTCGACCGTCTTACCCGTTCGCTGCTCGACTTTGCCAAGCTGGTGGAGGCGTTCGACCGCGCTAACACCAGCTTCGTCTCGGTGACGCAGTCGTTCAACACCACCACCAGCATGGGCCGGCTCACGCTTAACATGCTGCTGTCCTTCGCGCAGTTCGAGCGCGAGGTCACCGCCGAGCGCATCCGCGACAAGATCGCGGCCAGCAAGGCACGCGGCATGTGGATGGGCGGCACACCGCCGCTCGGCTACCGGCCGGACGGTCGCAGCCTGGCGGTGGTGGAGGAGCATGCCGCGCTCGTGCGCCACATCTTCGCGCGCTACCTTGCGCTCGGCACCGTGCGGCTGCTCGAGGCCGAGCTGAAGCAGCACGGCATCCGCGTGCCCGCGCGCGCGACCGCCGGCGGTAAGCCGCTCGGTGGCGGCTGGTTCTCGCGCGGCGCGCTGTACCTGATGCTGCGGCGGGTCACCTATGACGGCCGCATCGCGCACGGCGACAAGAGCTACCCGGGCACGCATCCTGCCATCATCCCCGCTGACACCTTCGCGCGGGTGCAGGCGATGCTCTCCGACCACGTACAGGGCAATCGCAGCGCACCGCGCGCCAGCAACCCCAGCCTGCTCGCCGGCATGATCCTGGACGACGCAGGCGAGCCGCTGGTGGCGACGCACGCGACCAAGGGCAAGGCACGCTACCGCTACTATGTCAGCCGGGCGCTCCACACCGGCGCCAGCGGCACAGGCCTGCGCGTCCCCGCGCGCGAGATCGAGCGCGTTGTCGCCGAGCGGCTGGCGACCCAGTTCGACGACCCGCTCGCACTCACTGCTGCGGCGTGGCTTGATGTACCAGCCGACCGCTTCGCGAGCCTGGCGGAGCGCTGCGGCGACATCGCCGCCAAATTGCGCCGCCTGTGTCCGAGCAGCATCGAAGCGCTGGTCGCGCAAGTGCGCATCGCGGATGCGCGAGTGCACGTCGACTGCCGCAACGACGCGGTCGCCACGCTACTAGGCTGCGAGCAGCACGAGGACGCTCCGGCCCAGCTGACGCTAACCGCCGAGGTACGCCTCACCCGCTCGGGCACCGCGATGCGGCTGGTGCAGCGCGACGGCAGCGCCAGCACTGCCACGGTCGACGCCTCGCTAACACGCCAGCTGCTGCTCGCGCGCGCCTGGTGGAAGGAATTGCGCGGCGGCCAGATCGACATCACGCGGCTGGCCACGCGCGAAGGCCTCACCGCTTCCTATGTCACGCGGGTGCTGCGGCTCGCCTTCCTGGCGCCCAGCGTCACCCAGGCGATCCTCGCCGGGCGGCTGCGCGCCGGCGTCAGCGCGGCCACGCTCACTGCTACCAGCGGCGTGGATGCGAGTTGGCACACGCAGGAGGCGCGGCTGCTGCCGACGCCCGCAGGCGCCGGCACGCGGTGAGCCTAGGAGCGGATGCCCAGCGTCTTGCGCGCTGACGCCAGCGCGGCCTTGCCGCGCTTCCCCGCCTTGGCGACGACCTCCTCGGCCACCTGCTCGACGGCGGCGCCCGCCTCCTCGACAGCGGTCACCGCCTTGCGACCGAGACCGATCTGCTTGGCGAGCGCGCGGCGGCCCTCGCTGTAGCCCGGCGCCACCATCGGATAGTCGGCCTTGAGGCCGAAGCGCGCGCGGTATTCGTCCGGCGTGAGCCCGTGAGCGGTGAGGTGGCGCTTCAAGCTGGCGTAAGGCTTGCCGTCGATCATGCTGATGATGCGGTCCCGGTTGGCGAGCGACTTGCGCACCGACACCGCGGGTGTGTGCTCGGACGTCGCCGGCACGGCCTGCTCAGATGTCGGCGCCGTCAGCGACAGGACTGCCTCATGCATCGACTGTAACATAGCCGGCACGTCGCTGGCGCTCACGCGCGTGTGCGGGTTGGCGAGCCACGCCATCGTCACCGCGGCGGCCAGGCCGACGGTGTCATTCTGTTCTTCGCCGCTCATCTCGTTATCCGAACTCATCGCCATTCCTTCGTCGTAGCACGCGCACTGCTGGTCGGTCACGGACAACTTGGGCCAGCTTGCACCAGGCCGTATCAGATCAGGAGCGAGTGTTAACCATCACTTCGCCTGACGGCGTCTACAACATCCGCGATGGTCGTGAGTTCATTTACTAGGCGGCGCAGGTCACCGACGCGCTCCGGTGCCAGAGGATCGAGCACGACCTTGGCCGAAACATCCTCCATCAGCATCCCGGCAGCCGTCATATAGCTGCGGATCAGATCGTCGTTCACGCGCGCCCTCCTGCGTGGCGACAGAGCCGTGGGTGCGCGCAGAAGTCGAGCCGCAGCTTTCAGCCGCGGGGGTCAGCCGAGCAGGTCGCTCGCCGTGAGCGTGAAGGGCGCAGCGAGCTTCTCGACGACCGTGATCGTCGGGTTGCGCGCGCCGCGCTCGATGTCGCTCACATAGGTGCGGTGAACGCCGGCACGGTCGGCATAATCCTCCTGGCTCCAGCCCTGTTCGAGCCGCAGGCGACGCAGATTGGCGGAGAGGCGCTGGCGGACGTCCACGAAGGTCTGAAGAGCGCGATGTCGACGAACGATCTACAGACGATGAGAGACATTCCAGTTGATTTGACGCCCGTGTCGAGCATGACGTCGGTCACTGATCGTCGACACACAGGTCGACGGCAGCAGGGAGTGTCATGACCCAGTTCATCCTGTTTATCGACGACGTCGGTGCCGAGTTCACCAAGGGGCGCGTTACCCGCCGCGACGTGACCGCTCTCTACGAGTGGAAGGCGATCCAGTTCGTGCCCGTCGAGGTTCGCCCGCTCGAGGTGACAGCCGAGGGCGGTGCGGGCAAGCGCGCGGCCGGCGGCTTCCTCCTGCTGGGTCCCGTCGGTGCTGCGGCCGGCGTGCTCCTCGGCAAGGGGCCAAAGGTCGTGTTCGAGTTCGTGCTGCGCGACGGTACGACCCGCAAGGGCGTGGTGCACCAGCGCCAGTATCCTGCGCTGCGGCGCCAGGTCGCCGCCGTCCAGACGTACACGCCCGGCCAGCTGCGCAAGCAGCTCGCCACCGTCTTGATCGTCCTGCTGCTCGTGCCACTCTGCATCGGCCTGGGGCTGGTCGGCAGCGTCGTGCTCCTGGCGCTCATCATCGGCGTGACGACGCTTGTGCGCTACCTACGCCGCAGCGACACTGAGGTGACGGCATGAGGCGGGCGGGAGCCGCCGCGCTCGCGCTTGGCGCGCTCCTGAGCGGCTGTGCCGCCACACCGTGGGACTTTCCGGTCCCGACCATGATCGGCGACAAGCAGGGCGTGTCGATGACCGGGTTCATGAAGACCGACAGCGAGGACGAGGTACGCCGGCGCCTGACCGAGCGCATGCGCTGCCCGCATGGTCTCGAGTTCGCCTCGCTCACCACCCGGCGCGCCGACAACAAGCTCGGTACCCACATCCTCCAGTATCAGGCGGTGATGCGGTGTAGCGATGCTCCCCCCGCCTGATGTCGCGCAGCACATGCGAGAGGGGCCCGGTCGCTGATGCGACCGGGCCCCTCTGCCCTCCTCAGCGTGGACGCGGCGGATCAAGTCGGCTCGTCGTACTGCCGTCCCACGGACGATGGCGATGCTCCTGACGAATGGGGCGGCCGCTGGCGCCATATTCCGTCACGACCCAGCGCCAATGGATCTTCTGATGGTTGATGAACTGGCTCATGCTGTCGACCTGGTCGTCGTGCTTCCCCAGCGGAAAGGCGCGTAGCTCCTGCCGGAAGGTCTCGAGCCACGGCGCCTCAGTCGGGAGCAGGATGTGTCCCGCCTCGATCTCACCGAAGCAGCCGGTGAAGCGCGTCTCCTTGTCGACGGACACGTTACACATCATCGGGCGGAACTGGCCGCGTAGGCGGATTTCATGGCCGAGCGGGATACCGGATCCCGCCTTCTCGATGAGCACGCGGTCGGGCTTCCAGGTGCGCCACAGCCGCATCACGGCATCGCGCAGGTCTGGAAAGTCGAGACGCTGCCGAAAGACATCGAGCAGGTACCACCGATCCTCCCTGAAGCCCCATGTGGTGCAGACCGAGAAGTCGCTCGTCGGCGCGGCGCTCATGCCCGTGTCCCAGCTCTGTACGACCTTCGTGAACCATGTCCGCGCAGGCGTCTCGTCGAAGGTCTTGAACCACTCCATGCGGATCGAATTGCCTTCGGGCACGACCGGGTTCTGCTGGTACTGCGCCGAGAACACTGCCGGTCCCAGCTCGCGGCGAAGTTCATCCAGTACCACCTTGTCCTCGCGCACCGGGTTGAGCAGGTCGCCCACCACGCGGCGATGCACGCGCCCGACACCGATCGGTACCTCCTCCTCGCGCTCGGCGATCGCGGGCAGGTTGAGGTGGCGGTAGCCGCGCTCGAGCAGCATCGCGGGCAGATCATCCTCGTGCAGCCGCTGCTGGATCGAGAGGATACGCCCGCGCTGCTTGTCGTTGAGGCGCGTCAGCAGCGTGTTGCCGAACCAGCCCTTCACCTCGTCTCGCGCCGCCACGCTTCGGACCTCGTCCGCCTTCATGCAGTCGTCGACGATGATGAGGTCGGCACCGAAGCCGGTCACCGAGCCGCCGACCGACACACCCTTGCGCACACCGCCCTGCGTGGTGACGACCTCGAGCGCGCGGTTGCCGCCGTCGCTGATGCGGGTGTTGGGGAAGAGCTGCTGGTACCATCGCGCCTCAAGCAGCGTGCGGCACTGGGTGGCGTGCTGCCGCGACAGCTCTTGGCTGTAGCTCGCCACCATGATCTTGAGCGCTGGGTTGCGCCCCAGCGCCCATGCCACAAACGCCACCGAGGCGGTGACCGACTTCAGGTGGCGCGGCGGCACGGTAATGACCAGCCGCCGCTCCTCACCGCGCTCCATCTGCTCGAGCGCATGGCACATCGCCTGGATGTACCAGCCGCAGTCGAGCGGCCGCTCGCCGGGGTGCAGCGTCTCGAACGCTTTCACGAGGAAGAGGCTGAGGCGCTGGCGGCGGGCCGCCGCCAGCGCACTGTGCTCAAGGAGGGTCATGACGTGCCTCCTTCACCCGGTTGCAGCTCCGCCAGCATCAGCTCGCGCAGCAGCGCGAGGCTCGCCGCGTCGGCCTCGCTAACGTCCTGCGCCGGCGCGTCCTCCGCTGCTGCCTGCGCTGCCACGGCCGCTTGCGCGACGGCATACTGCCGCAGCAGCTGCTCCATCGCTTTGGTGTTGCCCTTCGCCGCCACCTCGATGAGCTTGCGCAGCAGCACCTCGATGCGCGCTACGTGACGCCGCCCCGTCGGCGTGTTGATCGGGATGCGCTCGTCGAGCAGCTCGCGCACGAGCGTGTTGAGGTTTTTGGAGCCCTTGGCGCGGCCCTTCGGATTGCCCGACTGACCCTTCTGGAATTGATGTTCCTTCGGCGGCTTGCCGTAGCCGACGTCATAGTCGGCCTGCCGCGGTGGGCTCGGCGGGCTCGGCGGGCTCGGCGTGGGCGCCGGTGGCGGCGCGCTGACGGGCTTGGGAACCGGTCGGGTGCGGTGGCGTGCCGGCGGCAGATGATCATGCGGCGACATGGCTCACCTCCATCTGCTCGCGGACCATCTCTCGCGTGTTGGCGTCAACGAGCGCATCGACGCGCCGTTCGGCTGCGACCTGCGCCCAGCTGCGTCCATCGCCGTCGAGGGTGGCGCTGCCGCCGGTCATCTCCTCCCAACGCCGCACCGCCACGTCGATGTAGCGCGGCTCGATCTCGGTGCCGTAGCCAACCCGGCCGGTCCGCTCCGCCGCGAGCAGCGTCGTGCCCGAGCCCATGAACGCGTCGAGCACGATGTCGCCGACATGGGTCACGTCGCGGATCGCGTCGGCCACCAGCGCGATGGGCTTGACGGTGGGATGGTCGGCGAGATCACGGTCGCGACTGGCACCGAAGCTGTTGGCGCCGGCATATTCCCACACGTTGGTGCGATAACGACCGTTGGCGCCGAGTTCGACGTTGTTAATGTGCGGCGCACGCCCTACCTTGGTGATGGCCACCAACTCATATTTTGAGCGGTATAGCGAGCCCATTCCCCCGTTGGACTTGGCCCAGCAGCACAGGTTGAGCATCGTCAGCTTGTTGTTGTCGATGGACGCGAGCAGCTCGCGCAAGTGTCGCCAGTCCATGCAGATGTCGACCACGCCGCCGTCGCGCACATGCGGCAGCATCGCGGCGAGATAGTCGGTGAGGAAGGCCGTGAACTCGGCCTGCGTCATCTCGCCTGACGCCTGTGCGAACTCCTGGTGCTTGGCTTTGCCCAAGCCACTGACATGGCCGTTCACCTTCACGTTGAAGGGCGGATCGGTGAAGATCATGCCAGCCTGCTGATCGCCCAACAGGCGCTGCCACGACGCTGCTTCGAGGGCCGAGCCGCAGAGCAGCCGATGGCGTCCGAGGATCCACAGGTCGCCCGACTTTGCAACAGGTTGCAACGGCGTCTCGGGGATCGCGTCGGCGGGATCATTGTCACCGTCGATCTCGGCTTGCGCCGTCAGCAGCACGTCCATCTCCGCAGTCGACCAGCCGAGGCTCTCGATCTCGATCTCGTCGAGTGCGATGATCTCCTCGAGCTCGGCGGCGAGCGCGTCGAGGTCCCACGTCGCCAGTTCGGGCAGGCGGTTGTCGGCGAGCCGGTACGCCTTGACCTGCGCCGGCGAGAGGTGATCCGCCGAGATCGTCGGGATCTCGCTCAAGCCCACCCGCTTGGCGGCTTCCACCCGGGCGTGACCCGCAATGATCTCTCCGTCACTCGCGATGAGCACGGGCACGTTGAAGCCATACTCGCGCATCGATGCGGCGAGCGCGACGAGCTGGCGTTCGGGGTGTTTGCGCGCGTTGCGCTTGTACGCGACCAGTTCGTCTGGTCGGCGGTAGGTGATGGGACCCAGACGAGCGAAGAGGTTGCTGCTGTCGGGCTGTCGATGCGTCTTTCCTTTGTGCGACATGGCGCTGGCTCCAGTGAGCGCCGGCCAAGCACGAGCTCGCACGTCTCCCAAGCCACTGTCACCAGCGACCAGGTCAGCGTGGCCCTCGTGTCGGGCAACGGCGATGATGTAATCGGTGATGCCGCTGACGTTTACGTCGCGGACTGCCCCTGGGCCGATTGGCTTGGCCGGAAACTGGGTATGTCGATTGGACTTGACAAGCGCCGGATCGACAAAAATCCATCGAGTCGATCGAACAGGGTACCGCTATCCCACATCGCCGGCTTTCCAGCGTCAGATTTCCCTGCTCCGCCGTGTAGGGAATTCGGCTCCGAGACCGCGGTTTGCAGCCACGTTCGGCCAACTGCGATCCCCGCTCTCAGACGTCGAATCGACAGATTGCCTGCAGATCGCGGGTAAATGGGAAATCAGCGGCGTCAGAACAGGGAACCGTACTGTCGGCCATGCCCGCAGAGAATGCAGGGAAAAACGGCGCACCGTTCTCCGCTCTCAGCGCTCTCCCACTACGGACAGAGCAGCGAAATGGCGCGGAACTGCGCCGCTTTCGCGGGAGTGCTCTGCAGGGAAAAAGGTGTCGCAGACTGGGTGGCGGAGCGGGAGGGATTCGAACCCTCGATACGCTTTTGGCGTATACTCACTTTCCAGGCGAGCGCCTTCGACCACTCGGCCACCGCTCCGCATACCCGGAAGCCCGCCCGCCTAAAGGCTCGCGCGCCCGCGCGCAAGCCGCCTCGCGCGCGGGCGCTCGGATCAGCGCTGCCCCGCCACCCAGTCGGCAACCTGCTGCGCGACTTGGTTGGCCGCTTGGCTCAGCGCGGCGCCGGCCGAAGGCGCGTCGAGCGCCGCCACCGGAACGCGCGCCTCGAAGCGCCGCTTCTCGACGTTCGTCGCGCCCGCCGGGGTCAGCGCGGCATCATACACCACCACTGCCTGGCGCTGCGTCGCGTCGAGACCGAACCAGCGCAGCTCGCCTGCCAAATTGGCGCTAGGATCGCTGAACGACTGCGCCGGCGACAGCACCACCATGTTGGCACGTGCCGTAACCGTATCGGCGAGCAGCCGCGCGAAGAGGCGCGCGGGCGGCTCCGCCCATTGCGCGTCCTTGACGTAGGCGATCGTCGTGTCCGTCTCCTGCACCGGCACGCGCGTCGTCGCGATCGCGGTCGGCACCACGGGCACCTGCACCACGATCGAGCGCGCGGTGGCGGAGTTCTGCGCCGCGCCCGGTTGCGGCTGCGACTGGGCCGCGATCGTCAGCAGCGAGGGCGGCGGCTCGGCGCCGAACCGCACGCAGCCCGCCAGCAGCACCGGCACCGCCGCCACGAGGAGAGTCTTGGCCACCGATCGCACGATCATTTCCCCTTGTAGTCCGGCAGCTTCTGTTGCCCGATCAGGGAGCCGGCGCCGCCCTGCTCGACTCGTTCGGAGATCGCCGACAGCGACGCGGTGGTGACGCGCAGGTCGCGCACCAGCTGGTTGATCTGCGGGATCGTCTGCTTGCTGAAGGTGGTCAGCCCCGGCCGCGCGTCACCGATCGCGCTGTTGAGCGTGTCCGCGCTGGCCTGCGCCGAGGTGATCGCCTTGTTCAGGTTCGCCATCGCAGGCTGCACGTCATTGGCGAGCACGCCGTTGGTGGTCTGCGCCAGCTCGCCGATCTGCTGCGCGGCATTGCCCGCCTGCGCGATCGCCACACGGGTCTGCGCCAGCGTGGCGGCGATCTCGGGCCCGCGATCGGCGAGTGCGTCGGTCAGCCGGTTGGTGTTGTCGAGGATGCCCGCGATCGAGGCCTGGTTGCGGTCGCTCAGCATGCCGGTCAGCCGCTCGGTCAGCGTCGAGAGGCGCTCGAGCAGCTGCGGCGCCGAGTTGAGGATCGCGCCGATGCCGCCGGTCTTGGTCGGGATCACCGGCTTGCCGAGCGGGCAGATGTTGCCCGCGTTGTTCTCCGGGCAGGCGATCGGCGGGGCACCCTTGACCGCGCCGTCGAGGCTCACCGTGCTGGTGCCGGTGAAGCTGCCCTGGATCGTCGCGGTGGTGCCGCGCAGGATCGGCGTGTCGCCGTTGACGCTGATGCGGACGCGGACGAACTGCGGGTCGGGCTGCCACAGCGAGATCGACTTCACCTGCCCCGATGGCACGCCCGAGAAGGTGACCGACGAGCCCTTGGCGAGCCCGTCAACCGCCTGACGGAAGAAGATGTCATATTCGCGCTCCTCGTTGCCGCCGATGCGCGCGATCCACACCGTGAAGATGGCGACCATCGCCAGCAGGATCAGCACGACGGCGCCGACGAGGACGTGGTTCGATCGCGTTTCCATCACTCTGCCCCTGCGGCCCCGCGGGCCCTGTTGTCGGCGAGGCCGCCCTGGCTGTGCTGCCCGGTGACTCGCTCGCTCACGTCGGTCGGGTGCGCGCGCGCGTCGGCGGCGGCGGCGTCGACCCGCTCCGCCGCCGCGCTCTGGGACGCGACCGCGGCGCGCCCGCGCGGCCCGTTGAAATATTCCTGGATCCAGGGGTGATCGAGTGCGAGCAGCTCGTCGATCGTGCCGACCGCGATCACCCTCCTGTCGGCGAGCACCGCGACGCGGTCGCAGATCGCGTACAAGGTGTCGAGGTCGTGCGTGATCAGGAAGACGGTCAGCCCCAGTGTCCGCTGCAGCGCACGGGTGAGCTCATCGAACGCCGCCGCGCCGATCGGATCGAGCCCGGCGGTGGGCTCGTCGAGGAACAGCAGCTCGGGATCGAGCGCGAGCGCGCGCGCGAGGCCGGCGCGCTTCTTCATCCCGCCCGACAGCTCGGCCGGATATTTCGGCCCGGCATCGGCCGGCAGGCCCGTCATCACCACCTTGTACGAGGCGATCTCGTCAAGCAGCGCGAGGTTCAGCTCGGGATAGAATTCGCGCAGCGGCACCTGCACGTTCTCGGCGACCGTCAGCGTCGAGAAGAGCGCGCCGCCCTGGAAGAGCACGCCCCAGCGCTTGCGGATCTCCACCGTCTCGTGCTCCGAGCGGCCGAGCGTCGGCTCGCCGAACACCTCGACCTCGCCGTGATCGGGTGATTGCAGCCCGATGATCGAGCGCATCAGCACCGACTTGCCCGTGCCCGAACCGCCGACCACCCCGAGGATCTCGCCGCGGCGCACCTCCAGATCGAGATTGTCGTGGATCACCGCGTCGCCGAAGCTGTTGCGCAGCCCCTGCACGCGGATGATCGGCTCGTCGCGCCGGTGGGTGTCACGCCGCGCCATCAGATCCAGCCGATCTGTTCGAAGAAGACCGCGAAGAAGGCGTCCACCACGATCACCATGAAGATCGCCTGCACCACCGCCGAGGTCGTCTTGAGGCCGACCTGCTCGGCATCCCCCTTCACCTGCATGCCCTGAAAACAGCCCGCGATCGCGATGATCGCGCCGAACACCGGCGCCTTGATTAGGCCGACGAAAAGGTCGGTGATCGGCACCACCTCACGGATCCGCGCGACGTACGCGACCGGCGGAATGTCGAGCGCGAACCAGCACAGCAGCCCGCCGCCGATGATTGCGATCACCGATGAGTAGAAGCCGAGCAGTGGCATCAGCACGATCGCGGCGAGCGTGCGCGGCAGCACCAGCGCCTCCATCGGCGAGACGCCAATCGTGCGCATCGCGTCGATCTCCTCGGTCAGCTGCATCGTGCCGAGCTGCGCCGCGAACGCCGAGCCCGAGCGGCCGGCGACCATGATCGCGGTCATCAGCACGCCGAGCTCGCGCAGCGTAATGCGGCCGACGAGGTTGATCGTGAACGCCTCGGCGCCGAACTGACGCAGCTGCACCGCGCCCTGTTGCGCGATGACGATACCGATCAGGAAGCTCATCACCCCGACGATGCCGAGGGCGGAGACGCCCACCACCTCAAAGCGCTGCACGGTGGCGTTGAAGCGGAAGCGGCTGGGATGGCGGATCACGCCGCCGAACGCCGCGATCGTCGCGCCCATGAAGCCGAGCAGACCGAGCGAGGTGCGCGCAGCGTTGCTGGTCGCCTCGCCGATTTCGCCGAGTACTCGGCGGAACGACGAGCCGGACTGCGGCCGCATCTGCACCGGCTGGTCCGCAGCCTCGACCTGCTCGAACAGGTGGCGCGCGTCCTCGTCCAGCCCCTTGATCTCGGCGTCGTGCTGGCGCGCGAAGCGATGGATCACCCACGCGCCGATCGTGTCGATGCGATCGACGTCGGAGAGGTCGACGGTGGCGACCGCTCCCTGCACGTTGCCGAGCCGATCGGGCAGGTTGCCGAGCCTTGCGAGCGAAAGGTCGCCGGTGAAGCGCAGCACGGGCGCCTGGCCGTCTCTTTCCTCGCTGAAATCAGCTGCCGCGGTCATCTGTTTTCCCATGCGGCAAAGCTCATCTCGCCACAAGCGCTCGGACACGCAGTTCGTTCCGCGCGCGTATCTCTCGGCGCTGATGCGGGTCGGCGCGCACGCGATCATGACCCTTTTTATCGTGCTTCGGCGGAGGCCGGGGCCCAGCTGGAACAGCGGAGACGATGTTCGGGCACGTCGCCCAACTGGGCCCCGGCCTCCGCCGAGGCACAGCACGGCGCTGATCGCCCTCACAACATGACGTCGACCGCGTGGATCAGCACCCCGACCAGCCCACCCACCAGCGTGCCGTTCACCCGGATGAACTGCAGGTCCTTGCCTACCGCATGCTCCAGCCGCGCGGTGATGGTGCGCGAATCCCAGCCGCGCACGGTCTCCGACACCAGCCGCACGATCGAGTCGCCATAGTCCGCCGCCGCCCCCACCGCGGCGCGGCGCACGAAGCGGTTGATCGTGCGCCCCAGCCGCGGCTCATCGCGCAGGGTCGCGCCGAGCTGGCGCAGCGCGTCGCCAAGGCCGCCGCGCAGGATCGCCTCGGGGTCGCGCGCGGCACGCAGCATCGCCGCGCGCGCCTGTTCCCACAGGCCGTTGATCCAGTCCTGCATCGCGGGGTTCTCGAGCAGCTCGAGCTTGAGCGTCTCGACGCGCGCGTGCGTCGCCGGATCGTGCTGGAGCCGCTCGGCAAGTTGCGCCAGCGCCTCCTCGGCTTTGAGCCGCAGCGGGTGTTCGCGGTTCTCCGCCATCTCCGCGACCATCTTGTCGAGCCCGTCGACGATCTTGTTCGCCAGCGTCTCGTCGAGCCCGGTCCAGCGCAGGATCGAGCCGGCACGGTCGTGCACCATCGCGCGGATCAAATGCTCGTTGCTGGCCAGCGCGTCGCGCGCCCAGAGGATCAGGCTATCGATCACCGCGAGGTGGCGTCCCTCTGCCAGCGCCGCGGCGAGCGCACGGCCCAGCATCGGCGCAAGCTGTGCCTCGCGCACGCGCGCCACCAGCATCGCACGGACCATGCCGCCGAGCCGCTCCTGATCGAGCGACTGGAGCACCTCGACCGACAGGCGCGACACGCCGCGCGTCAGTCGACTGCCCGCGCCCGGTGGATTTGCGAGCCAGCGCCCCGCCGCCCCGGCGACGTCGACCCGCCCCATGCGCCGCGCCACCACCGCGGGCACGAGGAAATATTCGCGCAGGAACTGGGCGAGCTGGTCGCCGATCCGGTCCTTGTTGCGCGGGATGATCGCGGTGTGCGGGATCGGCAGCCCGAGCGGGTGACGGAACAGCGCGGTCACCGCGAACCAGTCCGCCAGCCCGCCGACCATCGCCGCCTCGGCGAAGGCGCGGACGAAGCCCCAGGCGGCGTGGTTCGGCTCGAGCGCGCGCGAGAGGAGGAACACGCCCGCCATCAGCACCAGCAGTCCGGTCGCGACCAGCCGCATCCGCACCAGGGCGGGCGGCGGCACGGTGGATCGGGCGAGTGCTGGCATCAGCGGGACAATTCGCGACCGGGGCGAATGTTCAAGCGGTACGGGGCTTGGCCGGCTAAGACACGCTCACGCGCCGCGCCGGCGCTCGCGTTCACGCCACTCGCGCCGCAGCGCCGCGGGGGCGTCGTCGCGCTCGCTTCTCGCCTCTTCGTTCCCCGGCGAAGGCAGGGGCCCAGGTGGGAAGGCCGATGTGGGAGCCACCAGCGTCCCCCGACTGGGTCCGGCCTTTGCCGGGGGCACGGGAAGGCAAGAGCATCCAGCCTCTCGCCCCTCACTCCGCGGGGCTGGTACCGTCCTCGTGGAAGCCGATCCGGCCCGGCGGTGCCGGTATCGCGGGGTGTGGCGCATGCTCGATCAGCGTGCCCTCGTCGCCGGGGCGGTAGGTGAGCAAGCGGCGGCCCAGCCACGGCCCGACGCGGCGCTCCACCCCGATCGCCAGCGAGAAGGCCGCGGGCACGATCAGCAGCGTCAGCATGGTCGAGACGGTCAACCCGCCGATCACGACGATTCCCATCGGCGCGCGCCACGCGCCGTCGCCCGACAGCGACAGCGCGGTCGGCACCATCCCCGCCACCATCGCGACGGTGGTCATCACGATCGGCTGCGCGCGCTTGCGCCCGGCGTCCATGATCGCCGCATAGGGCGCCACACCCGCGGTCATCTCCTCCAGCGCGAAATCGATCAGCAGGATCGAGTTCTTGGCGACGATGCCGAGCAGCATCAGCAGCCCGATAAACACCGGCATCGACAAAGCGTCGCCCGAGATCAGCAGCGCGAGCAACCCGCCCAGCGGCGCCAGCAGCAGCGAGCCCATGTTGACCAGCGGCGGCAGCAGCCGGCGGTACAGCAGCACCAGCACAGAGAAGACGAGGAACACGCCCGACACCACCGCGGTGACGAAGTTCATCAGCATCTCGAGCTGCCACTTGGCCTGGCCGACGTTGAGCTCCTGCACCCCCACCGGCAGCGACTTCATCGCCGGCAGCTGCTTGATTTTTGGCAGAGCGACGCTGGTCGCCACGCCGGGCTGGAGATCGGCGCCGATGGTCAGCTGGCGCTGCTGGTTGATCCGCTGGATGCGGGTCGGGCCCGAGCCGAAGCCGATCTCGGCGACGAGGCTGAGTGGCACCGAGCCGCCGCTCTGCGTCTGCACCGGCAGGTTCTGGATCGTCGCCAGCCGCGAGCGCGAGCTCTGCTCGAGCGCGACACGGATCGGGATCTGGCGATCGCTCAGCGAGAAGCGCGCGCTGTTCTGGTCGATGTCGCCGATCGTGGCGATGCGGATCGCGTTGGACAAAGCCGCGGTGGTCACGCCCAGGTTCGCGGCGAGGTCGGAGCGCGGCTTGATGATGATCTCGGGCCGGTTGAGATCGCCCGCGATGCGCGGCGCGATCAGCCCCGGCATCTTCGCCATGTCCTGCACGACCCGGTCGGCGGCCTGGCGCAGTACGACGGGGTCGTCGCCGCCAAGCGTCACCGAGATGTCGCGGTTGTTGTCGCCGAAGCCGAACTGCGACTGGAAGTTGACTCGCGCGTCGGCGATCTTGGCGAGCTGCGGCGCCAGACCGCGCTCGAATTCGGTCGAGGTCTTGTCGCGCTTCTCGCGCAGCTGCGCGGTGACGCGGCCCGAACCCACCAACGTGCGAGTGTAGACGCTCTCCACCTCGGGCTGCTTGCGGATCAGCTCATAGACCTGGTCGACCACGCCCTGGGTGGTCTCCAACGTGCTGCCCGGCGGCATGGTAATCGTCACCGTGCTGCGCGGCTGGTCCGACGCGGGCTGGAACGACATCGGGATCTGCGTGAACAGGAAGAGCGTGAAGAGGAAAGCGCCCACGCCCATCATCACCACCCAGAAGCGATGATCGCGCCAATAGCCGAGCGCGCGATGCACGCCGCCCTTCGCGCGCGCCGCAGGCGCCCCGCCCTCGTCGAGCGTCCAGGCGAGCACGCGCCGGTAGAAGTTCATCACCGGCCCGCCGCCATGCTCGACATGCCCACCGGCGCGCAGGAAATAGGCTGCGATCATCGGCGTGATCAGCCGCGCGACGGCGAGGCTCATCAGTACCGCCACCACCACGGTGAGCCCAAAGTTCTTGAAGAATTGCCCGGAGATGCCCGGCATGAGGCCGACCGGCAGGAACACCCCGACGATCGCCATGGTCGTCGCCAGCACCGCCAGCCCGATCTCGTCGGCGGCGTCGATCGACGCCTGATAGGCGGTCTTGCCCATGCGCATGTGGCGGACGATGTTTTCGATCTCGACGATCGCGTCGTCGACCAGCACGCCCGCCACCAGGCTCAAAGCGAGCATGGTCATCTCATTGAGCGTGAAGTTCATCAACTCCATGAACCAGAAGGTGGGAATGGCCGAGAGCGGGATCGCCAGCGCCGAGATCACGGTGGCGCGCCAGTCGCGCAGGAACAGGAACACGACGACGACGGCGAGGATGGCGCCCTCCAGCATCGCATGGATCGCTGACTTATATTGCTCCAGCGGGTATTTCGAGCCATCGACGCGGAGCCGGAACTTGACCCGCGGGTTGCGCTTCTCGAGCTCCTCGAGCTTCTTCTTGCCCTCGCGGAAGACGGTGACGTCGGACGAGCCCTTGGCGCGCTTGAAGTCAAAGCTCAGCACCGGCTTGCCGTCGACTGCCGCGGCGGAGCGCTGCTCGGCGTAAAGGTCGCGCACGGTGGCGACGTCCGAGAGACGGATGGTGCGGCCGTCGCCGACGTTGATCTGCGTCTGGCCGAGGTCATAGGCGGTGCGCGCATTGCCGAGCACGCGGACCGACTGTTCGGCCCCCGCGATCTCGGCGCGGCCGCCCGGCGCATCAAGGTTCACCTGGCGCAGCTGGTTGTTGATCTGGCTCGCGGTGAGCCCCTGCGCCGCCAGCCGGGCGGGATCGAGGATCACGCGGATCTCGCGGCTGACGCCGCCGTTGCGCTCCACGCCGCCCATGCCTGGGACCGAGAGCAGCTCCTTGGTCACGGTATTGTCGATGTACCAGCTGAGCTGCTCGATCGTCATGTCGGTGGCGATCGCGCTGTAGCTGCCGAGATCATTGTCGTTGATCTTAACACGGCTGACCTGGGGCTCCAGGATCCCCTCCGGCAGGTTGCCGCGGATCTGCGTGACCGCGTCGCGCGCCTCGTTGACGGCGCGATCGACCGACTGGCCGATCGCCATCTGCACGATCGTCGTGGAATTGCCCTCGGACACGAACGACTGGATCTCGTCGACGCCCTCGAGCGTGCGCACCGCGGCCTCGATCCGCTGCGTCACCTGGGTCTCGAGCTCGCTCGGTGCGGCGCCCGGCTGGGTGATGGTGATCGACACCGCCGGGAAGTCGATGTCCGGCGAGTCGTTGATGTCCATGCGAATGAAGCTGACGATCCCGGCGACCGTCAGCATCACGAACAGGACGATCGCCGGTACCGGGTTGCGGATCGACCAGGCGGAGATGTTGCGAAAGCCCATGGATCTTGATCCCGCTCTACTGGCCCGCGACTCGCGCCCGCACCGGTTTGACCTTCTGGCCAGGGTTGAGGAACGCGCCCGCCGACTGCACCACGCGCTCGTCGCCCTTGAGCCCGCTGGCGATCGCAACCCGATCCTCGGTCACCGTGCCGAGCTTCACGTCGCGACGCTGCGCGCGATCCTCGGCGTCGATGATGTACACGTAATTGCCGCGGTCGTCGCTCAGCAAAGCGGATTGCGGCAGCGACGGCTCGCTCTCCGCGCCCGCGGTGATCGTCGCCGAGGCGAAGCCGCCCGGGCGCAGCGCCGGGTCATAGCTGAGCTGGATGCGCGCGATGCCCTGACGCGTCTGCGTGTCGATCACCGGCGCGATCTGCCATACCCGCCCGGCGAAGGAGCGCGTGTCGCCGACCGGCGTCACCTGCGCCGCGGAGCCGACACGGACGCCCTGCAGGTCGTTCTCGGCGAGCTGCGCGCGCATCTCCATCTCGCCGTCGCGCGCCATGCGGAACAGCGTGCCCGAGGCCGAGCTGACGATCTGCCCCGGCTCGACGCCGCGGGTCAGGATGAGACCTTTGGCGGGCGCGCGGATGTCGAGCCGGGCGTTGCGCGCGCGCTGCTCCGAATAGGTCGCGCCCGCCACCTTGAGCCGCGCCGCGGCGGCGTCGCGCGTGGCGATGCGGCGCTGCACGTCCGCCTTGGAGATGAAGCCGCGGTCGACCAGGCTCTGCGCGCGCTCCAGCTCAGCCTGCGCCAGCACCACATCGGAGCGCGCCACCGCGATCTGCGAGGCGAGCGACTCGGCGGTCTGCACCTGCACCGAGCGGTCGATCGTGGCGAGCACCTGCCCGGCCTGAACCCATTGGCCGGGCTCGACCAGAACGCGGCTGACCATGCCGCCCTCGCCCGCGACGCCGACCGGCATCTCGCGTTTGGCGGCGAGCGAGCCGGTCGCGCTGACCTGACGCGCCACCGCCGCCGCGCCCGGCACCAGCACGGTGACGGTGGGCGCCTGGTCGGCCGGCGCGGCGTGCGGCACGTCCTTGTGGCGTGTGAGGAAATAGCCGGCGAGCGCGGCGACGAGCAGCGCGATGCCGGCGATCAGGATCCAGCGACGCCGACGCCGCGGCGTGCCGTCCTCGATCATCAGCTGCTCGCCCTGCAGAGTACCAGCCTCGTACGTCATCCATCCCCCTCCGGCCGGCGTGTATTACCCGCATACATCACCGCGTACAAGTCCGGCGCTGCCCGAGCGCGACATTTTGTGCAAGCGACAACGTAGGTTATCGCGTTCAGCTTGCGTTTCATCGCGGTCTAACACAGCGCAAGTTGTTGAACTGTGGGAGGCTGGGAAGATGAATCGGGCATTGGTTGGCTTGGCGTTGTCGCTCGCTACGCCACCCGTCATGGCGAGCGCGCAGGCGCCGCTGCCGATGGCGACGGTGGTGCCCGAGGGCACGATCCTTGACGTCACCGCAGTCGGCAAGGTCTCGCGCGTGCCCGATCTCGCCACCGTGCGCGCGGGCGTGGTGACGCAGGACGCGGTCGCCGCGACCGCGATGCAACAGAACGCCGACCGCATGGCCGCGGTGGTGGCCGCGCTGAAGAAGGCCGGGATTGCGCCGCGCGACATCGCCACCAATCGCGTCGCGCTCTCGCCGCAATATCGCTACGCCGAGAACCAGCCGCCCGCGATCACTGGCTATCAGGCGAGCAACGCGGTGACGGTGCGTTTCCGCGACGTCGCCAAGGCGGGGCCGGTACTCGACGCTTTGGTGCGCGCCGGCGCCAACCAGATCGACGGGCCGACGTTGTCGCTCGCCGACGCGGCGGGTGCGCTCGACGAGGCGCGCGCGGATGCGGTGGCGCGCGCGCGGGCGCGGGCGACGCTCTATGCCAAGGCGGCCGGGCTGACGGTGGCGCGGATCGTATCGATCGGCGAGGCCGGCGAAAGCGATGGTGAGCCGCCGCGCCCGTTCACGCAAATGCGTATGGCGGCGGGGCCCGCGGCCGCCGACAGCGCGGTGCTGCCGGGCGAGAGTGAGCTGAGCGCGACGCTCAACGTGCGCTTTCTGCTGAAGTGAGAGGGCGGGGCAAGGTTTCAAGCCGATAGCAGGTCGGCAAGATCCTCCCCGCTCGCCGGGAGGATTGTTCCCAAACGAGAGAGGCGGCCGCCCCGCGAAGGGCGACCGCCTCGATCAGCTCAGCGCGCGCCGCAGGTGCGACGCCGGCTCAGCGCTCAGGCGCTCAGCGCACCCGGCCGCGACGGACCAGGTTGACGATCGCGAGCAGCACGACCGCGCCGACCAGCGAGACCAGGAACGAGTAGATCGTGAGCGGGGCGTTGTTGATCGAGCCGCCGGTGAACAGCAGGCCACCGAGGAACGCACCCACCACGCCGACGATGATGTTCAGGAAGATGCCCTGCTGCGCATCGGTGCGCATGATGATGCTGGCGAGCCAGCCGATGACACCGCCGATGACGAGCCAGATGATGATACCCATGATGTTACTCCCCTGCGATACGCCCACACGGTGACGGGCTCTGCCGGGGAATACTCACGAGGCCGGCGCATTGTTCCGGCCCCGTAATTCTGAAAATGGGACGTCGGCGTTAGAAGTTCTGCTGTCGCTCGTAAAGCGTCTTATAGTGCTGAATCCGCGTCACGCGCAGCCCCGGCATGCCCGATCGATCGATCGCACGCTGCCAGCCGGCGAATTCCTCCACCGTCAGGCCATAGCGCTGGCACACCTCGTCGACGGACAGCAGGCCGCCGTTGACGGCGGCGACCACCTCCGCCTTGCGCCGCACCACCCAGCGGGTGGTGTCCGCCGGCGGCAGCGAATCAAGCGTGAGCGGCTCGCCGAGCGGGCCGATCACCTTGGCCGGACGGATTTTCTGGTTCTCGATCATTCCTTACCTCGGTTCCGGGGGTTTTCCCCCTCGCTACGTTGGACCCTTGTTGTGTCTCTTCCGTAACGGACGCTGGTTGAACACGCTCTAAAGTGGACCGGTAAACGCGTTATTCACGCCTGCTCCAGTCACTCAAAACGGCGGCGGCGGTGGCGTTGAACGTGCCGCTCGCGCCGCGCTCGCCCGGCGCCGTGTCGAGCGCACGCGCGACCTGGGCGGTACGCGACGCGAGCTGGCGCTGGCGCAGCGCGGTGAGCAGCGGAGGGTCGTTATGGGTCGGTTCGAGTGACATGCTGGCTGCTGTAGCGCCGATGGTCTGAAGGTCGCGTAAAGTGCGCCGCAACGCTTCGTTCATTTCGGTTTACGCGGCGGGCCCGGAGGGAGTATCCGCTGGCGCATCATGGACAGCGTGGATTTCCAGCTCGCGCCCGGCGCGCGGCGCATCGTCGTGGCGATGTCGGGCGGGGTCGACAGCTCGGTCGTCGCCGCGCTCGCCGCGCGCAGCGGTGCAGAGGTGATCGGCGTCACGCTCCAGCTCTACGATCATGGCGAGGCGACGAAACGCGCGGGCGCCTGTTGCGCCGGGCGCGACATCCGCGACGCGCGTGCGGTCGCTGATCGGCTCGGCATCGCGCACTACGTCTTCGATCATGAGAGCAGCTTCCGCACCGGTGTGATCGACCAGTTCGCCGACGATTATCTTGCCGGGCGCACGCCGATCCCGTGCGTCCAGTGCAACATGGGTCCCAAATTCACCGATCTGCTAGCGCTCGCGCGCGATCTCGGTGCCGACTGCCTCGCCACCGGCCATTATGTCCGCCGCGTCATCGGCGCGGGCGGCGCGGAGCTGCACCGCGCCGCCGATCCGGCGCGCGACCAAAGCTATTTCCTGTTCGCGACGACACAGGCGCAGCTCGATTATCTGCGCTTCCCGCTCGGCGCGCTGCCCAAGCCGCGCGTCCGCGCGATCGCGACCGACATGGGGCTGCTCGTCGCTGACAAGCCCGACAGCCAGGACATCTGCTTCGTCCCCGACGGCGACTATGCCGGACTCGTCAAGAAGCTGCGCCCCGCGGCGGCGACGGCCGGCGACATCGTCGACCTCGCCGGGCGCAAGCTGGGCGAGCATCGCGGGTTGGTCCATTACACCGTCGGCCAGCGCCGCGGGCTCGAAATCGGCGGCAGCGTCGAGCCGCTCTACGTCGTGCGGCTCGAGCCGGCGGCGCAGCGCGTCGTGGTCGGCCCGCGCGCGGCGCTCGCGGTCGCGGCGGCGCGGCTCGAGCGGATGAACGTGCTCGGGCCGTTGCAGGGTGCGCTCACCGCCAAGGTGCGCTCGATGGCCAAGCCGGTGCCGGCGCGGCTCGACCGCGACCGGTTGGTGTTCGACTCGCCCGAATATGGCGTGGCGCCGGGCCAGGCGGCGGTGCTGTACGACGGCGATCGCGTGCTGGGTGGCGGTTGGATCGCCGCGACCGAGGCCGCGCTCGTGGCGGCGTGATGCGTCACCTCTAACCCAGCACTCGCCATGATGCCGGACCTTTTCACGGGATCCATCTTGCCGCGCGCCCGCCAGCCTTAGCGGAACAAGAGAGCGCCAAACGGGATCAATGCGACCTTCCTGTGCTCCTGCGAAGGCACGAGCACGGGTTAGCCACATCATAATGCGTGTCTCGTGCGGGCCTGCGTCCCGGCCTCCGCCGGAACACGGATACGCGACACGCAATTGGAGCAATGTCGCAACGATCTCCGGAACAGGTGCGGGGCGACGGAGTGGATGAAGGCCCGGTCCCCCGAAATTGTTAGACAATTAGCTTGCTGCATGTTCGCGACGGCCTAGACTGTCGTTCCGGGAGGGAGACGAGCAGTGGCGAACGGAGAGCGTCGAGGACCCGCGCATGTCACGCTCGCGCGCACGCTCGGGGTCGCCATCGTCACGGGCGAGTTTCCCAGCGGAACAGTGTTGCCGGGCGAGCTCGAGCTGGCCGGCCAGTTCGGCGTGTCGCGCAGCGTCATCCGTGAGTCTCTGCGCATGCTGAGTGCCAAGGGACTGGTCGAGAGCCGCCCCAAGGCCGGCACGCGCGTGCGCGAGCGCGCGCAGTGGAATCTGCTCGACCCCGAGCTGCTCGCCTGGATGTTCGAGGGCGCGCCCTCACTCGGCTTCGTGCGCAGCCTGTTCCAGCTGCGTATGATCGTCGAGCCCGCCGCCGCCGAGCTCGCCGCGGTGCAGCGCAGCGCGGCGCAACTGTCGCGCATGGGTCATGCCGTGGAGGTGATGGCGCAGCAGGGCCTGCGCACGCAGGATGGGCAGACCGCCGACCAGCGCTTCCACGCCGCGATCTTGGAGGCGACGGGCAACGAGCTGCTGGTGAGCCTGTCGAGCAGCATCGCCGCGGCGGTACGCTGGACCACCTTCTTCAAATATCGCGTGCCGCTCCAGTACCGCGACCCGATCCCGCTCCACCGCGAACTGTTCGAGGCGATCGCCAACGGCGACGCCAGTGCGGCACGCGGCACGACCGAGCGGCTGATCGCGCAGGCGGGGCTAGATACAGAGCGCGCGCTGGTGGCGTGACGATGTCCTAAAATCCTCCCCGGCCCGGGGAGGTGGCAGCGCGAAGCGCTGACGGAGCGGGCTGTCCGCGGACGCAACGCTCCTGGAGAACCCCCTCCACCACCCGGCTGCGCCGGGCGGTCCCCGTCCCCGCCTCGCGGGGAGGAGCTTCCTGTCACGCCGCCGCGGCGGCCTCCGTCTCGGCGACCGCGCGATAGCGGCGGCGCAGCGTGATCTTGTCGATCTTCTCGGTCCCGAGCCGTGGCAGCGGTGCGTCCTCGATCCACAGCCGCGCG
Organism: Sphingomonas phyllosphaerae; assembly: GCF_029623345.1. GTDB lineage: Bacteria > Pseudomonadota > Alphaproteobacteria > Sphingomonadales > Sphingomonadaceae > Sphingomonas > Sphingomonas phyllosphaerae_C. Next base: position 8,624 of record NZ_JAPYKH010000026.1, on the reverse strand, counting down.
GGCACCTTGAAGGCGGCGACATGCTGCGCGAGAAAGGCGAGCAGGTCCTCGCCCGTCACGCCGCCCGGCTCGCTCAGATGCACCACCGCGCCCGGCACCTCGCCGTAACGCGCGTCCGCCAGCCCGAACACCGCTGCCTCGGCCACCAGCGGATGCGCGTACAGCGCCGCTTCGACCTCCTGGCAGCTGATGTTCTCGCCGCCGCGAATGATGATGTCCTTCTTGCGGTCGACGATGAAGAGATAGCCGTCCGCGTCGAGATAGCCGAGGTCGCCGGTGCGGAAGAAGCCGTCGGCGGTGAAGGCCGCCGCGGTATCGTCGGGCCGGCCCCAATATTCCTGGAAATTGGCGGCCGAGCGAATGCCGATCTCGCCGGTCGCACCCGGCGCCAGCGCGGTGCCGTCGTCGCCCAGGATCGCCAGCTCGACCAGCGGCGCCGAGGCGCGCCCGGCGCTGTCGGGCTTGGCGATATAGTTGCTGCGCCAGTTACCGGTGCCGATCGCGTTGGTCTCGGTGAGACCGTAGCCGATCAGCGGCGCGCCGGTCAGCTCGGCGTCGAGCCGGCGGACATGCTCGACCGGGCGCGGCGCGCCACCCGCGGCGAAGTCGGTGACGGTCGACAGATCGTAGCGCGCCCGCTCGGGATGGTTGACCATCTCGTAGCTCATCAGCGGCACGCCGACGAAATAGGTCACCTTCTCGCGTTCGATCAGCCGCATCGCCTCCTCGGCGTCCCATTTGCGCATGAGCACCAGCTTGCGCCCCATCGCGAAGCTCTGGAGCAACGTCGGCACCATCGCCGTGACATGGAACAGCGGCAGGTTGAGCAGGGTCGCGGGTTGCAGCCCCGTCAAAGCCCCGTCCTGCGCCGCGATCCCCATCATCATCAGCGCCGAGGCAAGAAAATTGAACGTGCCCTGCAGCACCTGACGATGGGTCGACAGCGCCCCCTTCGACCGACCGGTCGAACCCGAGGTGAACAGGATCGTGGCATGATCGTCCCCGTTCAGCGCGGGCAGCATCGCGCCGGCACCATTGCCGAGATCGTCCTCCGCATGCGCCAGCACTTCGGCGAGCGCGGTCTCGATCGGCTGGAGATCGTCGAAGATCTCGACCCGCACCGCCGCGCCGCCCGGGATCGCGGCGAGCCGGCGCGCGCGCGGCGCGTCGGCGAAGACCAGCGCGACCTCGACCTCGTCGAGCGCGGCGGCCATCTCCTCGGCCTGCCACCAGCCGTTGAGCAGCGTCGCCACGCCGCCCGCCATGATGATCGCCATGTACAGCACGATCCACGACGGCGAGTTGCGCGCCGCGATCGCCACCCGGTCGCCGCGGCGCACGCCATAGCCCGCGACCAGCGCGCGCGCGGCGCGACTCGCAAGATCGTGGACGGTGCAGAAGCTCAGCCGCTCGTCACCCGCAACCAGGAACTCGACGTCGCGGTGCTGCTGGCAGAAATGCGCGAAATAGGCGGGCAGAGTCGGCGGCGCGGCCGCGATGAACGGCAGCGTCCAGCCGAAACGCTCGACCTGTCCGAGCGGTAGCTGGCCACCGTCGCCGGTCAGCGCCGCCATCACCGCGTCCATCCGCCGGTCGAGCTCGGAAGCCATCACTCTCTCCGCTTGGGTTTGTGCTTTCCTCCCCTTATGCAGGCGCCATTGAGAAGGGGAAAGCCTTGTTCCTGTCCGCCCTCGCCGCCGCTGCTCCGGGTGCCGGCGCCGCCACCGGCCACGTCCGTTTCGCCGATCTCGGGCTGCACCCCGACGTCTTCTCGATCGGCGTCTTCACGCTGCGCTGGTATAGTCTGGCTTATATCGCGGGCATCGTCGTCGGCTGGTGGTATCTGCTGAAATTGCTGGCCCAGCCCGGCGCGCCGATGGCGCGGCGCCACGCCGACGATCTCGTCTTCTACGCCACGCTCGGGATCATCCTCGGCGGGCGGATCGGCTATGTCCTGTTCTACGCGCCGGAAATGCTGACGCGGCCGCTGTCGATCCTGCGGCTGTGGGACGGCGGCATGTCGTTCCACGGCGGCGTGATCGGCACCTCGCTCGGGCTCATCTGGTTCGCCCGGAAGAACGGGCTCAACTGGCTGCGCGTCCACGACTATGTCGCCTGCGCGGTGCCCTTCGGCCTGTTCTTCGGGCGGCTCGCCAACTTCGTCAACGGCGAGCTGTGGGGCAAGCCCGCCAGCGTGCCCTGGGCGATCGTGTTCGAGCGCACCGTCCCCTACGGCGTACCCGAGCCGGCGCGGCACCCGAGCCAGCTCTACGAGGCGGGACTCGAGGGGATCGCCTTGTTCCTGCTGCTCTGGTTCTTCTTCTGGCGCACCGACGCGCGCTACCAGCCGGGCAAGTTGGTCGGTCTGTTCCTCGCCGGCTACGGCGTGGCGCGCTTCACCGTCGAGTTCTTCCGCGAGCCCGACGCGCAGCTGCGCGCCTTCGCCGAGCAGACCGGGCTGCACATGGGCCAGTGGCTGTGCGTGCCGATGATCCTGGCGGGACTAGCGCTGATCGTCACCGCGCCGCGCCGTCGCCAGCGCGTCGAGCCCACGGTCGGGCTGGACAGCGTGGCGTGAGCAGCGCGCTGCTCGCCGAGCGGCTGGCGCGCGCGATCACGCTGGGCGGGCCGATCCCGGTCAGCCAGTTCATGGCCGCCGCCAACGCGCATTATTACGCGACGCGCGACCCGCTTGGCGCGGCGGGCGACTTCACCACCGCGCCCGAGATCAGCCAGATGTTCGGCGAGCTGATCGGCGCCTGGGCGGCCGACCTGTGGGACCGCGCCGGGCGCCCCGCGGTCGCCTGGGTCGAGCTTGGGCCGGGACGCGGCACGCTCAGCGCCGACGCGCTGCGGGTGATGGCGCGCGCGGGGCTGACGCCGCAGGTCCATCTGGTCGAGACCAGCGAGACCTTGCGCAGGGCCCAGGCCGAGCGGCTGCCCGGCGCAACCTGGCACGATTCGCTCAACACCTTGCCCGAGGACGTCCCGCTCCTCGTCGTGGCGAACGAGTTCTTCGACGCGCTGCCGATCCGCCAGCTGGTCCGCCGCGGCGACGCGTGGCACGAGCGGCTGGTGGCGTGCCAGGACACGTTGTTCGTGCCGGTCGCGGGCGCCGCCGTACCCGACACGATCGTGCCGCCCAGCTTGCGCGACGCTGCGCCGGGCGCGGTGATCGAGACCTCGCCCGCCAGCGTCGCGGTGATGGCCGATCTCGCCGCGCGGATCGTCGCGCAGGGCGGCGCGGCGCTGGTGATCGACTATGGCTATGAAGGGCCGGCGATCGGCGACACGCTTCAGGCGGTGCGCGCGCACGCCTTCGCCAACCCGTTCGAGGCGCCGGGCGAGCAGGACCTCACCGCGCACGTCGACGTGGCGACGCTGGGGCTGGTCGCCACCGCCTCGGGCGCGCGGCTCGCCGGGCCGGTCGAGCAGGGCGCGTTCCTGCGCGCGCTCGGGATCGACCAGCGCGCCGCGGCGCTCGGCGAACGGGTAACACAGGATCGCGACCGATTGGTCGAACAGATGGGGGAGTTGTTCAAGGTGATTGCCGTGACTCACGACCAATGGCCGCGCCCGGCGGGCCTCGCATGATGCCGCGCCCGACGCTCCGTCCCGCCACCGTGAAGGACGCGGCCAGCCTCGCCGGCGTGGCGCGCGCCACCTTCACCGAGACGTTCGGCACGCTCTACTCGGCCGCCGACCTCGCCACCTTCCTCGAGCAGCACACGCCCGAGGACTGGGCGCGCGAGGTCGCCGATCCGGCCTATGCGGTGCAGATCGTCGAGATGGGTCATGTCGCGGTGGGTTACATCAAGCTCGGCCCGCCCAAGCTGCCCTTCACCCCGCCCGAGGGCGCGATAGAGCTGCGGCAATTCTACCTGCTCCAGCCGTGGCAGGGCTCGGGGCTCGGGCCCGAGATGATGGAATGGGCGCTGGCCGAGGCGCGCGCGCGCGGCCACCAGGCGATCTACCTCTCGGTGTTCACCGACAATCACCGCGCGCGGCGCTTCTACGCCAAATATGGCTTCGAGGACGTCGGCCCCTACCATTTCATGGTCGGCGACCACGCCGACGAGGACATCGTCATGCGCTTGGCGCTGTGATCGCGCCCCAGCCCTTCCGCGCCCGACTGCTCGGCGCGGTGCCGCACGGCTTCCTCGGCCGTGTGAGCGGCGTCTCGGAAGGGCTGTACGCCGGGCTCAACTGCGGGATCGGCTCGGACGACGATCCCGCCGCCGTCGCCGCCAACCGTGAGGCGGCGCTGGCGGCGGTGGCGCCGGGCGCATGTCTGCTGACGCCTTACCAGGTCCACTCGGCCGACTGCGTCACGGTCGACGCCCCCTTCGCCGAGCGGCCCCGCGCCGACGCGCTCGCCACCGCGACGCCGGGGCTGGCCCTGGGGGTGGTCACCGCCGACTGCGCCCCGGTGCTGCTCGCTGACCCGGTCGCGGGCGTGGTCGGCGCGGCGCACGCGGGGTGGAAGGGGGCGCTCGCGGGGGTGACCGACTCCACCGTCGCGGCGATGGTGGCGCTGGGCGCGTCGCGCGAGCGGATCGTCGCGTCGGTCGGGCCGTGCATCGCGCGCGCCAGCTACGAGGTGGACGCGGGCTTCTGCACGCGCTTCCTCGACGACGATGCGGCCAACGAGCGCTTCTTCGCCGACGGCCGCGCCGGGCACGCGCGCTTCGACCTCGAAGGCTATGTCGCGCATCGGCTCGCCGCGGCGGGGGTGGTGCGGGTCGAGACACTCGGGCTCGACACCTATGCCGACGGGCGCCGCTTCTTCAGCTATCGCCGCGCGACGCATCGCGGCGAGCCGGGCTACGGCCGCCAGATCGCGATCATCGCGGCCGGTTAGGCGCTGGCGCGACCGCTCGCTCTCTCGCGAGACAATCCCCAGCCACCACTCCGGCGGACGCCGGGGTCCAGATGGGGGACGTCAATGATTTTCATTCCGGCCTTCCCAACTGGACCCCGGCGTTCGCCGGGGTAATACTCCGGGAGGGCACCCTCCACGCGCGCCGCGCCCCGCCTCACTCCGCCTCACAGCACGAAGCGACTGAGGTCCGAGTTGCGCGCCACGCTCGCCAGCTGCTGGTCGACATAGGCCGCATCCACCACCAGCGCCTCGCCGGCGCGGTCCTCGGCGTCGAAGCTCACCTCCTCGAGCAATTTCTCCATCACGGTCTGGAGCCGGCGCGCGCCGATGTTCTCGATCTCGCCGTTCACCTCGGCCGCGATCCGCGCCACCGCGCGGATGCCGTCCTCGGTGAAGCTGACGTCGACCCCCTCGGTCGCGATCAGCGCGCGATACTGCGCTGGCAGCGACGCCTTGGTGTCCGACAGGATCGCGACGAAATCGTCCTCGCTCAGACCCTTGAGCTCGACGCGGATCGGCAGACGACCTTGCAGCTCGGGCAGCAGGTCGCTCGGCTTGGCGACATGGAAGGCGCCCGACGCGATGAAGAGAATATGGTCGGTCTTCATCGGCCCGTATTTGGTCGAGACGGTGGTGCCCTCGATCAGCGGCAGCAGGTCGCGCTGCACGCCCTCGCGGCTGACCGAGCCGCCGCGCACGTCGCTCACCGCGATCTTGTCGATCTCGTCGAGGAAGACGATGCCGTTGGCCTCGGCATCGGCGAGCGCGACGCGGCTGACCTCGTCCTGGTCGAGGCGCTTGTCCGCCTCCTCCTCGACCAATTTCTCCCACGCCGCCGGCACCAGCAGCTTGCGCCGCTGCTTCGGCCCGCCGCCGAACGCCTTGCCCATCATCTCGGACAGGTTGATCATGCCGACCGACCCCTGCCCGCCGGGCAGCTCGAACGGCATCGCCGGCGCCTGCTGGAGCTCCAGCTCGATCTCGGTCTCGGACAGATGGCCGTCGCGGAAGCGCTGCTTGAAGCTCTCGCGCGTCGCCTGGCTCGAGTCCTTGCCCACCAGCGCGTCGAGCAGCCGGTCCATCGCCGCGGCCTCGGCCTTGTCCTTCACCGCCAGGCGACGGCGCTCCTTCTCGAGTCGCACCGCCTCCTCGACCAGGTCGCGCGCGATCTGCTCGACGTCGCGGCCGACATAGCCGACCTCGGTGAACTTGGTCGCCTCCACCTTGACGAACGGCGCGTCGGCCAGCTTGGCGAGGCGGCGGCTGATCTCGGTCTTGCCGCAGCCGGTCGGCCCGATCATCAGGATGTTCTTGGGCGTCACCTCGTCGCGCAGGTCGGGCGCCAGCTTCTGCCGCCGCCAGCGGTTGCGCAGCGCCACCGCGACCGCGCGCTTGGCCTCCTTCTGGCCGATGATGTGCGCGTCGAGCGCGGCGACGATCGCCTTCGGAGTGAGATTATCATTCATGCGGAATCAAAGCCTTCGCCGGCGAATGTTGAGTAAGTTGAGTCGCTGCGCGGTATCGCGCGCGGCTCAGTTGGCGCTGTCGAGCGTCTCGATCGTCAGCCGGTCATTGGTGTAGACGCATACCTCCGCGGCGATCGCCATCGCGCGACGGCAGATCGTCTCGGCGTCCTGCTCATAGTCGACCAAAGCGCGCGCCGCGGCGAGCGCGTAATTGCCGCCAGAACCGATCGCGGCGATCCCCGCCTCGGGTTCGAGCACGTCGCCGTTGCCGGTGAGGATCAGCGTCACCTCCTTGTCGGCGACGATCATCATCGCCTCCAGGTTGCGGAGGTATTTGTCGGTGCGCCAGTCCTTCGCCAGCTCGACCGCGGCGCGCATCAGATGACCGCCGTGGCGCTCCAGCTTCGACTCGAGCCGTTCGAACAAGGTGAAGGCGTCGGCGGTCGCGCCCGCGAAGCCGCCGATCACCTTGCCGTCGCCCAAGGTTCGCACCTTGCGCGCGTTGGGCTTCATCACGGTCTGGCCCATCGAGACCTGGCCGTCGCCGATCACGACGACCTTGCCGCCGCGTCGAACCGATAGGATGGTGGTGCCGTGCCAGACCGGCGCGGCGTGTGGATCGTTCCCGCTCATGCCGCGCGATATGGGGACCGTGGCGGGGTCTCGGCAAGTGTGCCCGGAAAGGACGAAATCGGTGACTCACGCTGTGGCAGGACGACGCGAACCGCGGCATAGCGGGCGCCGGAGAGTGAGTAGCGATGATCACCGACAGGGACCGGCTGTATTTCCAGAGCCGCGCCGAGGCCGAACTCAAGCTGGCCGCCGAGGCACAGAGCCAAGCGGTCTGCCAGGCGCACTACCAGATGGCGACCCATTATCTCGAGGCGGCGCACGGCGCGCACATGCGCCTGCCCCCCGATCCGCAGCGCATGGCGCGACACGGGTGAAGTCGAGCTTATCCTCCCCGCTTGGCGGGTAGGGGGACTGCCGCGAAGCGGTGGTGGAGGGGGATCTCCACGCAGCTCAACGCCTGAGGAAGCCCCCCTCCACCAGCCTGAAGCTGGTCCCCCTCCCCGCCATGCGGGGAGGATCTAGCGGATCCACTCCTCGCTTTGCGGGAAGGAGCTACTCCGTCACCGCCCCTTCGCCTTGCCCCACTCTCGCGCCACGGTGTAGCCGAGATAACCCGTGGCGAAGAGCGTGTAGAGCGGCTCGGGCAAGCCCGCGAGATAGGCGTTCATGCCGCGCGCGATGGCGCTCGCCATGTCGGGCCGGGTCGCCGCGATTAGCCCCATGGGGATGCTCCACAACAGCAGTGCGTACATGACGTAGAGGAAGCTCGGGCGTGCCCGGCTGGTCCAGGGGTCGGCCGACTGCGCCTCGGTGACCACCGCGGCGAGCTGCGCCTTGACCTGCTCCAGCTCCTGCGTGCCCTCGAGCCGCAGCAGCTCCAGCTTGGCAGCCTCGCGCGCGCGCGGGTCGGGGATCAGTTTGTCGAGCAGGCCGGCGACCGGCGCGACGAGTCCGTCGAGAAGTGCCATGTGCGCCTCCCCTCAGCCGACGCGCTGGGCGAGCCAGCCGTACAGGAACGCCTCGTCGGCGGGGCGCTTCTCGGCGAGCGAGAGGTAGCGCTCGCCCTGGAGCGAGTCGATCGCCTTGACCAGCACCGCCTGCGCCGCCGTGCCGCGGGTGGCGAGGAAGCGGTCGAGCGCGGCGAGCGTCGCCGGGCCGACGCGACCGTCGAGCGGCACGTCGGGATAGTCGCTCGCGCCGCGGTTGAGCGCGTTGAGCGCACGCTGGAGGAAGGTCACCGCGGTCGCCGGCCCCATGTTGACGCCGGTGTCAAACAGCTCGGCGGCGAGCTTGGGCGCGCGCGTCGCGACGCGGTCGAGGCCGGGCTGCTGCCAATACGCGCGACGGTAGATCGCCATCGCGGCGGGGCGCGCGAACTGGCGCATGTCGCCGACATAGCCGTTGGCGCGTGCGACCGCCTCGGTGATGCCGTAGCGGGTCGCGCCGCCGCGGTCGGCGGGGTGGCGGACATAGCCGCCCTCGCGGTCGATCACCGCGTCGATGAGCTCGTCGATCATGCGTCCTCCTGGTAGGGTGGAGGCGGGAACATAGCGGGAACGATGGCGTGTAGGACAGCCTCAATCCTCCCCGCTCGGGGGGAGGGGGACCAGTCGCGGAGCGAATGGTGGCTGGGGCCGGCCGCGCAATATCCGCTCGTGGACCCCCCCCCTTCACCATGCCGCTGCGCGGCGCAGTCTCCCTCC
>NZ_JAPYKH010000025.1 GCF_029623345.1 Sphingomonas phyllosphaerae | reverse complement strand
GACGCTGGCCAAGCATGGCGGCGAATGACTAGGGGACCATTGATGCAGCGCATTCCGATCCTCGACGGCTGGCGCGCGCTGAGCATCCTGCTGGTGCTCGCGGGGCATCTGCTGCCGCTCGGGCCGCATCGCTGGGGGCTCAACGGCGCGGTCGCCGCGAGCGCATCGCCCGAGGAAAGGCCCCACCCCACCCCCTCCCCGAAGGGGAGGGGCACACTCGCTCGAAGCGCTTAGGTTTACGCAAATGTCCCGTCTCCCCACCGTCGCGATCGTCGGCCGTCCCAATGTCGGCAAATCGACGCTGTTCAACCGTCTCGTCGGCAAGAAGCTGGCGCTGGTGGACGACCGTCCCGGCGTGACGCGCGACCGCCGCGAGGGCGACGCGCACCTGCTCGGGCTCGACTTCCGCTTGATCGACACCGCCGGCTACGAGGACGAGGATCCGGAGACGCTGCCCGGGCGCATGCGCCGACAGACTCAGGCCGCGGTCGACAGCGCCGATGTCGCGCTGTTCATGATCGACGCCCGCGCTGGGATCGTGCCGCTGGACGAGGAGATCGCACGCTGGCTGCGCGGCGCCTCCACCCCGATCGTGCTGGTCGGCAACAAAGCCGAGGGGCGCGCCGCCGAGGCTGGGTTGATCGAGGCGCTGTCGCTCGGCTTCGGTGACGCGGTCCAGTTCTCCGCCGAGCATGGCGAGGGTGTCGCCGACCTGTTCGAAGCGCTGCGGCCTCACCTCGAGGCGCTCGAGGCAGAGGAGGGGGCGGAGGAGGACGAGAGCCCGGACGCGCCGCTCAAGCTCGCCATCGTCGGCCGCCCGAACGCGGGCAAGTCGACCCTGGTCAATCGCATCCTCGGCGAGGACCGGATGATCACCGGTCCGGAGGCGGGGATCACGCGCGACTCGATCGCGATCGACTGGGTGTGGAGTGGCCCCGACGGCCCGCGCGATGTCCGCCTAATCGACACCGCGGGCATGCGCAAGCGCGCCAAGGTGCAGGACAAGCTGGAGAAGCTGTCGGTAGCCGACGCGCTCCATGCGGTCGACTTCGCGGAGGTCGTGGTGCTGCTGCTCGACGCGACGCTGGGGCTGGAATCACAGGACCTGCGCATCGCCAACCGCGTGCTGGAAGAGGGGCGCGCGCTGGTGATCGCGCTCAACAAATGGGACGTGGCCGAGGACCCCTCCAAGCTCTTCAACGGCGTCCGCACCGCGCTTGATGAGGGGCTCGCGCAGGTGCGTGGCGTGCCGCTGCTCGCGGTCTCGGCCGCGACGGGCAAGGGGATCGACCAGCTGATCGGCGCGGCGTTCGCCACCCGCGAGGCGTGGTCGCGCCGCGTCGGCACCGGCGAGCTCAACCGCTGGTTCGAGCGTGCGATCGAGGCCAATCCGCCGCCTGCGCCGGGTGGCAAGCGCATCAAGCTGCGCTATCTCACGCAGGCGAAGACGCGGCCGCCGGGCTTCGTGCTGTTCGGCACGCGCGTCGACGAGCTGCCGATGAGCTACCAGCGCTATCTCATCAACGGGATTCGGCGCGAGCTCGGCTTCGGCGCGGTGCCGGTGCGGCTGATGCTGCGTGCGCCCAAAAATCCGTTCGGCGGCAGCTGAGCCGAGGCGCTTACCTCCTCTTTACCTCTCGGGCGCTAAGTGCTTGTGCGCAAACAAGGAGCCGGCGCGTGGTGGATGAAGCGGTGACACTGGTGGACCGGATAGCGCTGGGCCGCGCGCGCGCCGAGCTGGGGACTGGTTTCGCGCGCATCCTTGGCTATTTCCGCGAGGATGGCATCAAGTCGCTGAGCGCGCTCGAGGACGCGATGCGCAAGGGCCATGCCGCCGCGCTGGTGATCCCCGCGCACACACTCAAGGGCGAGGCGAGCCAGTTCGGTGCCAACGTGCTCGCCGCGCTCGCCGAGAAGATCGAGGATCACGCGCGCGCCTGTGTCGAACACCATGAGTCCCCGCAGGATGCGATCGAGGACGTGGTGGCGCTGCGCCCGCTGTTCCTGCGCACGCTTGCCGTGCTGGAAGGCGAGGGCGAGGGCTCGGCGCCCGCCGCCGTGCGGCGGCCGGGCGGCTTCGGGCGCCGCGTGGCGTAAAGCGGACGGGGGGCGTCGCTGCGCGGCATATCGCGATCAGCCGGTGCTCACCGCGCGGCGGTCTCGATCGCTTGGCGTGGCCCTGAAGAAGGCGATCGCGGCGTGCAACTGCTCGGTTCGGCGGAGCAGCGCGTGCGACGTCGCGGCGATCTGCTCCGATCCGGTGGCGGTCTGTTGCGCGGCATCGTCCAACCGCCCGATCGCCTGGTTGATCTGGCCGGTCCCGACATCCTGTTCGCGGCACGCCGCGGTGATCTGATCGACCAGTTCGGCGGTGCGGCCGATGTCAGGCATCAGCGTCGACAGCATGGCGCCGGCGTCGTTCGCGGTCGTGACCGTCTCGTGCGACAGCAGGCCGATCGCAATCGCGGCAGTACGTGATCCTCGGCCAGGTTACGAACCTCGGCCGCGACCATGGCGAACCCGCGACCGTGCTCACCCGCTCGTGCCGCCTCCACGGCCGCGTTGAGCGCCAGCTCACCGACGCGAGCCACCTGCCACGGCCTTGCTGACCGGGAGCCAGCGCCGCTTCAAGGTCGCCAAGATCGATCTCAGAACCCGAAGCTTGGGCGAGATGCGCTCACCCCTTCAGGTAAGGTGCCGCACCGCTTTCGGGCTTGTCATGCTCGCTCACCGAGTTGAGCTGGATGTAATTGTGGATGCCCATCCGCTCGATCATCTCGAACTGGCGCTCCAGCGTGTCGACATGCTCTTCCTCGCTGGCGAGGATGTTGGCGAACAGCTCACGGCTGACGAAGTCCTTGACCTCCTCGCAATAAGCGATTGCCGCCTTGAGCTGCGCCACCGCCTCGATCTCCATCGCGAGATCGGCCTTAAGCGCCTCCTCCACCGTCTCGCCGATCCGCAGACGACCGAGCAGCTGGAAGTTGGGTAAACCGTCGAGAAACAGAATGCGCTCCGCCAGCCAGTCGGCGTGCTTCATCTCGTCGATTGATTCGTGGCGCTCGAACGCCGCGAGCTTGTAGACGCCCCAATGATCGAACAGGCGGTAATGCAGCCAATACTGATTGATCGCGGTCAGCTCATTCTTCAACGAATCGTTGAGGAACTCGATGACCTTGGGATCGCCCTTCATGCCAGTCTCCACCATCCGGAATGGCACGGCGAATAGCCCCGAATGGGGCGAGAGGAAAGCTGAAAGTCCTTCGCGCTTCAGTGACTACTTGCTGCGACCGCTACGCAGCCGCACGTTCCTCGTCGATGATTGCTCGGGCGAATTGAACACATTGGCCACACTTCGGCGAGCGCCCGAGGCAGCGATACGCTTGGCAGGGGGTGGCAGCACCAGAACGCGCGGCCTCGCGCACCTGGCACTCCTTAATCGCATTGCAGACGCAGACGACCATGCGGTCTCCTTCCCGGCTGCGAATCGGCCTAACCGAGTTGCGAACCGCTCGCAAGCGAAATGAGACGCGTTCGCATTTACCCGCGGCGAAGCGGCTGCGCGCAGCCGCGCGTGACCGATCGCCACAGCCATTCCGCCGGTCCGTAACGGAAGCGAGCAAGCCAAAGGGGCGCCCATAGCAGCAGCAGCGCCCAGAGCGGTGGCAACAGCGCATAGGCATCGGCCCGACCCCAGCGCGCGAACTGCCCCAGCCCCCAGCCGTAGAAAACCGCGGCGAGCACGAGGCTCGACAGCAGGTAGTTGCTCAACGCGCTGCGCCCCAATGCGGCGAGCCGCTCGCCCGCGCGCGTTCCCGGGAGGCCGCAGAGCAGCAGCGCGGCATAGCCCGCGACCATCGGGGCATGGATCAGCGGGCCGAGCGCGAAGGAGCCGGTGAGCACCGCCTCGAGCGCGAAGCCGTGCGAGGTGCTGTAGCGCGCGAGTGCCAGCTCGGCCGCGAGCCCGAGCGGCAGCGTCAGCACCGCGATGGCGACATAGCGGCGGCGCGGCCAGGCGCCGGCGGCGAAGCCGCTGCGATAGGCCGCCATGCCGAGCAGCATGTAGCCGAGCGTTTCCGGTCCGTTGGCGAGCAACCCGCCGAGCGCGCCGGCGTCGTGCCGCCAGCGCCACGCGATACCGTCCGCCAGCGACCCGCGCAGCGCGGCGATCTCGCCCGCCAACAGCGGCGCGGGCGGACGACCGAAGCTCTGCTCGAGCGCGGTGTGCGAGGCGGGCAGCGCGGCGGCGTGGACCAGTCCGACCCCGCCGATCGTCGCCACCAACAGCGCGGCCGCGGCGGCGAGCAGCAGGATCCGGGTCGGTGCGTGGACGAACAGCAGCGCGGCGACGCCGACCAAGGCGTAATGATGGAGGATGTCGCCGTACCACAGCAGGTACAGATGCGCCGTTCCGATCAAGTAGAGCACGCCCATGCGGCGCAGGTGGATCGCGGCGCCATTCTGCCCCGCCGCGTCGGCACGTTCCACCACGAGAAGCAGCGAAGCGCCGAACAGCGCCGCGAACAGCCCGCGCATCTTGCCCTCGACGAACACGAAGGTGAGCGCCCAGGCGGTAAGGTCGGCGGCTCCGGTGCCGCCCGCGGCGAGCGGGGAGAAATAGGCCGCCTGCGGTAGCGCGAAGCCGGGGAGGTTGGCGATGGTGATCCCCAGCACCGCGACGCCGCGCAGGATATCGAGCGCGACGAGGCGGTTGGCTTCGGACATGGCGATCGCGTGCTAGGCGCGCGACGCGGGACTGGCAACGCTGGGGTGAAACGTCGGCAGTCCTCCCGCTAGCGGGGAGGGCAACCGCCGGCCGTAGGCCGGTGGAGGGGCTCCCCCCTCAGCGCAGCTTTTGCCGAAGCACCGCTCCGCCAGCCTGGCGCGGGTATCCCTCCCCGCGAGCGGGGAGGAGATGAGCCATTGCCATCAGATCGCGGCTTCGCCTGCCATCAGCTTGGGGAAGAAGCCCTCGTGCGCCGCGCGCAGCTGATCGAGCGGCACGCAATAATCGCCGTCGCGCATCTCGAAGATCACGCGCGTGCCGATCGTGCGGCCGAGCGGCTCGGCCTCGACGCCGCTGTCAAGGGCGGCCTGGAGGAAGTCGAGCAACGCATGATCGTGCACCGTCACGACATAGACGCCCTGCTCCTCGGCGAAGAGCGCGGCGGCGGTCTCGAACGGCAGCGCACGGTCGATCATCGCGCCGATGTTGCCCGCCAGCGCCATCTCCGCGATCGCCACCGCGATGCCGCCGTCGGCGACGTCGTGGACTGCGCCGAGATGCTCCGCGTCGATCTGCGCGCGAATGAAGTCGCCGGTGCGGCGCTCCGCCTCCAGGTCGACGCGCGGTGGCGGCCCTTCCTCGCGCCCGTGCAGCTCGCGCAACCACAGCGACTGGCCGAGATCGCCACGACGCGTGCCGACCACGACGATGACGTCGCCGGTCTGCTTGAACGCGATCGTCGCGCTCTTCTGCCAGTCCTTGAGCAGCCCGACGCCCCCGATCGCGGGAGTCGGCAGGATCGCGGAGCCACCACCCGTGGCCTTGCTCTCGTTGTAGAGGCTGACATTGCCGCTCACGATCGGGAAGTCGAGCGCGCGGCACGCCTGCGCCATGCCGTCGAGGCAGCCGGTGATCTGCCCCATGATCTCCGGGCGCTGCGGGTTGGCGAAGTTGAGGCAGTTGGTGATCGCCAGCGGGGTCGCGCCCACCGCAGTGAGATTACGCCACGCCTCGGCGACCGCCTGCTTGCCGCCCTCGACCGGGTCGGCGAAGCAGTAGCGCGGGGTGCAATCGGTCGTCATCGCCAGCGCCTTGTCGGTGCCGTGGACGCGCACCACCGCGGCGTCGCCGCCCGGGCGCTGCACCGTGTCGGCGCCGACCATGTGATCATATTGCTCCCAGATCCAGCGCCGGCTGGCGATGTCGGGCGAGCCCATCAGCGCGAGCAGGTCGGCCGCGGGATCCTTGCAGTCGGGAATGTTGACCAGCGCCTTGGCGGGCGGGGTGGGCACGTGCGGGCGGTCGTACAGCGGCGCGTCGTCGGCGAGCGGGGCGAGCGGGATGTCGCACACGGTCTCGCCCTGCCACTTCAGCACCATCCGCCCGGTGTCGGTGACATGGCCGATCACCGCGAAGTCGAGCTCCCATTTCTCGAAGATCGCGCGCGCGAAATCCTCGCGGCCGGGCTTGAGCACCATCAGCATGCGCTCCTGCGACTCGGAGAGCATCATCTCGTACGGCGTCATGCCGGTCTCGCGCTGGGGCACATCGTCCATCACCAGCTCGATGCCGACGCCGCCCTTGCTCGCCATCTCGACCGAGGAGGAGGTGAGCCCCGCCGCGCCCATGTCCTGGATCGCGACGATCGCGTCCGACGCCATCAGCTCGAGGCAGGCCTCGATCAGCAGCTTCTCGGTAAAGGGATCGCCGACCTGGACGGTGGGGCGCTTCTCGTCGGAATTCTCGCCGAAGTCGGCCGAGGCCATGGTCGCGCCGTGGATGCCGTCGCGCCCGGTCTTGCTGCCGACGTACACGATCGAATTGCCCACGCCGGAGGCGGCCGAGTAGAAGATCTTGTCGGTGTCGGCGACGCCCACGGTCATCGCGTTGACGAGGATGTTGCCGTCATAGGCGGGGTGGAAGTTCACTTCGCCGCCGACCGTCGGCACGCCGACGCAATTGCCGTAGCCGCCGATGCCGTGGACCACGCCCGAGATCAGGTGGCGCATCTTGGGATGATCGGGCCGGCCGAAGCGCAAAGCGTTGAGGTTCGCCACCGGGCGCGCGCCCATGGTGAAGACGTCGCGCAGGATCCCGCCCACGCCCGTCGCGGCGCCCTGATAGGGTTCGATGTACGACGGGTGGTTATGGCTCTCCATCTTGAAGATGACCGCCTGGCCCCGACCATCTGGACCTGGGCCGATGTCGACCACGCCGGCATTCTCGCCCGGGCCGCAGATCACCTGCGGACCTTCGGTGGGCAGCTTCTTGAGGTGGATGCGGCTCGACTTGTAGCTGCAATGCTCCGACCACATCACCGAGAAGATACCGAGCTCGACGAGATTGGGCTCGCGGCCCAGCGCGTTGAGCACGCGCTCATATTCATCGGGGGACAGGCCGTGCTCGGCGACGATCTCGGGCGTGATGGCGGTCATGGCCGCGGCGCATAGCGGCTGTGCGCCGCGGTGGCCAGACGGTGTGGGTGGCGGACGAGATCAGCGCTGTCGTGCGCCTGGGTGCGCAGGAGCACGGCGGCCGCTCGTCAGGCCGGACTTGATCGGAGGTGCATGGTGCCGCGCACGTGACCTGGGTGCGGCGCGCGGGACCATGGATGCCGGGTGACGCCCGGCATGAAACGGGCCGGGTTAGCGCCGCTTCCTTCTCAGCCGCCGCAGCAGCCCGCGCTTCTCGAGCGCCTCGAACATCTCGCCCGGCCCCTCGGGATCGAGCACCTCATTGTCCGCGAGCCATTTCTCCACCGAGCTGAGGTCGTCCACCTCATAAGGGACCAATGTCCGCCCGCTGCCGCGTAGCGCTTCGATCGTGGCGATCAGTCCGTCGCGCTCGACCCGCTCGCTCACGACCGCCACGTCGACGCCGAGATGCTCGGCGATCAGATCGTCGCGGATCGCCGCGATCGTCGCGGCGCTGTCGGTGATGGTCACGTCGCATTCGGTGTCGAGCCGCAGCGAGCGGTTGTTGAAGTTGGACGAGCCGATGCGGATCGCCTGGTCGTCGATCACCGTCACCTTGGCGTGGCAGTAGATCGGCGTGCCCTTTTCGTTGAGCGGATGATACATGCGAAACCGCCCGCGATGGTCGCGCCGGCGCAGCTCGGTGACGAGCCGCGCGCGTGCGGTGTCCATGGCGATCGGCTCGAGCCAGCCCTGCGCCGTGACCGGGTTGATGACCACGATCTCGGGCGGATCATCCTCCACCAGCCGCGCGGCGATCGCCTCGGCGATGCGGCGGGAGGCGAAATACTGGCTCTCGGCGTAGATGCGCGTCTTGGCGGACGCGATGAGCGCCAGATACAGCCGTTCGATCTCGAGGATCTCGTCCTGCCCGTCATATTCGGGCTGCGAGCGCGATACCGCGACGTCGACGTCGGTGAAGCCGGGCGTCAGCGACTCGGGCCAGCAGCTGCCGTCGCGCGGCGGCGGCGGTGCGATCTCGGCGCCGCCCGCGATCGCCCAGCGTGTACGGCACAGCTCGCCCAACGCTCCCGCGATCGGGCCTTGCAGCGCGGTGGTGGCGTCGTGCCACGGCTTGTACGCCTTGCCGCTCGGCGAGGTACGGCGCGGGTCGTCGTCGACGTGCGCACGCGTGTCCCAGCGCTCGTCGGTCATGTCGATGCCGCCGCAGAAGGCGAGGCAGTCGTCGATCACCACGATCTTCTGGTGCTGCGACGCCGCCACCGGATGGTGGCCGTCGAGCAGCAGGTGGATGCGCGGCTGGCGATAGCGCCAGTTCAGCAGGGTCCACAGCGTCTTGCCGCGCCCGAGCGTCTTGATCGCGCCCTTGTCCCAGCGAAGGATATGGACCTGGAGCTCCGGGGTGCGGTCGACCAGCCAGGTAATGAAGGCGCCGACGTCGGTGGGCGCCTCGGGATGGTCGTCGTCATAGGCGAGATTGATGCGCGCGTCGAAGTCCCAGCCGACCAGCAGGATCTGGTGCTGGGCGCGCAGCATCGCCTGGCGCGCGGCGCGGAAATAGGCGTCGGCGTCGATCACCACCGCGGCCTGGGTGGCGCGCTCGACGCGCCAGCGCGTGTCCTCGGGGAGGATCACAGGATCTCGCGCACCAGCTCGGGCGGTCGCGCCAGCCGCACGCCCTTGGCGGTCTCGACCAGCGGCCGCTCGATCGTGGCGGGATCGCGCGCCATCAGGTCAAGCGCGGCGGCGTCGTCCGCCACCGCAGGCGCATCGCGGCGGAGCGCGTCGCGCGGTGCGATCCCGGCCCGCCTCAGCAGCGCGGCGAGCGTGTCGCGCGAAGGCGGCGTCTTCAGATACTCGATGACGGTCACGTCAGCGCCCGCCTCATGCAGTAGAGCCAGCGCCTGGCGTGACTTGGAGCAGCGCGGATTGTGGTAGATCGTCGCCGCCGCGGCGTTGGCCTCCGTCACGCGTCCTGGCGCGCCAGCCACTCCTCCAGCCATTTGATGGTGTAGCTCCCCTGCTGGAACTCCGGATCGTCGAGCAACGCCTGGTGGAGCGGGATCGTGGTCTTCATGCCCTCGATCACGAACTCCTCCAGTGCGCGGCGCAGACGACGCAGCGCACCCTGCCGGGTCGTTCCATAGACGATCAGCTTGGCGATCATGCTGTCGTAATAGGGCGGCACGGTATAGCCCGCGTACAGCCCTGAATCGACGCGCACATGCATCCCGCCCGGCGCGTGATATTGCGTCACGCGGCCCGGTGATGGTGCGAAGGTGCGCGGGTCCTCGGCGTTGATCCGGCACTCGATCGCATGGCCGCGAAAGACCACGTCCTCCTGGCGCAGCGTCAGCGGGTGGCCCTCGGCGACGCGGATCTGCTCGCGCACCAGGTCGAGCCCGGTGATCGCCTCGGTCACCGGATGTTCCACCTGGAGGCGGGTGTTCATCTCAATGAAGTAGAACTCGCCGTTCTCCCACAGGAATTCGATCGTCCCCGCGCCACGATAGCCCATGTCGGCCATCGCACGGGCGACGATCCCGCCCATCCGCTCGCGCTCCCCGGCGGTAATGACGGGGGAGGGCGCCTCCTCCAGCACCTTCTGGTGGCGGCGCTGGAGCGAGCAGTCGCGCTCGCCGAGGTGGATCGCCTGGCCGTTGCCGTCACCGAACACCTGGAATTCGATGTGGCGCGGGTTGCCGAGATACTTCTCCATGTAGACGGTGGCGTCGCCGAACGCCGCCTTCGCCTCCGTCCCGGCCTGCTGCATCAGCGTCTCGAGCTGATCGGGCGATTGGCACACCTTCATGCCGCGACCGCCGCCGCCGCTGGCGGCCTTGATGATCACGGGATAGCCGATCTGCTCGGCCAGCGCCTGCGCCTCGGCGACGTCGCTGATCGCGCCGTCCGACCCCGGCACCAGCGGCAGCCCGAGCGCGCCCGCGGTGCGCTTGGCCTCGACCTTGTCGCCCATCACCCGGATATGCTCGGGCTTTGGACCGACGAAGATCAGGTTATGCAGCTCGACGATCTCGGCGAACTTGGCGTTCTCGCTGAGAAAGCCGTAGCCGGGATGGATCGCGTCCGCGCCCGAGATCTCGGCGGCGGAGATGATGTTGGGAATGTTGAGATAGCTGTCGGTCGCCGCCGGTGGCCCGATGCAGATCGCCTCGTCGGCGAGGCGGACGTGCATCGCGTCGGCGTCGGCGGTGGAGTGCACCGCGACCGTCTTGATGCCCATCTCGTGGCACGCGCGGTGGATCCGCAGCGCGATCTCGCCGCGGTTGGCGATCAGCAGCTTCTTGATCTGGGGCAAGGGCGTTACTCGACCACCACGAGCGGCTGGTCGAACTCGACCGGCTGGCCGTTCTCGACCAGCACCGCCTTGACGACGCCGGCGCTCGGCGCGGTGATCGGGTTCATCACCTTCATCGCCTCGACGATCAGCAACGTATCGCCCGCGGCGACGCTCTGGCCCACCGCGGCGAACGGCTTGGCGCCCGGCTCGGCCGACAGATAGACGGTGCCGACCATCGGCGAGCGCACCGCATTGGCGTGCGACGGCGCGGACGGGCCGGCGGTGTCGACCTGCGGCGGAACGCCTCCGGCCGGCGCGGCTGCGGCAGGCGCAGGCGCGTAATGGATCGCGGGCGCGGCGACGGCGGCGGCCTTGCGCGCGACACGGATCTTGCGCTCGCCGTCCTCGACCTCGATCTCGGTCAGCTGGGTGGTGTCGAGCAGCTCGGCGAGCTGGCGCACCAGATCGACGTCGACCTGCATCGCGCCGCCGTTATGAGAGATGTCAGCCATGCAACCCTGTTTCCCCTAGGTAGGGCGCGCTCCCTGTCAGAAGCGGGCCGCGGCTTCAAGCGCGAGCATGTACGACATCGCGCCGAAGCCGGCGATGGTTCCTTTGGCGGCGCTGCCCACCAGCGAGACGTGGCGGAAGCTCTCGCGCGTGTGCGGATTGGACAGATGCACCTCGATCACGGGCGTTGTGATGCCCTTGATCGCATCGTGCAGCGCGACCGAGGTGTGCGTGTAGGCGGCAGCGTTGAGCAGCACCGCGCGCGCGTCCACTGCCTGCGCCTCGTGCAGCCACTCGACGAGGTGCCCCTCGTGGTTCGACTGGCGCAGGTCGACCTTCAGCCCGAGCTCGCGCGCGCGCTCCTCGAGCTGCCCGGCGATGTCGTCGAGCGTGTCGTGGCCGTAGATCTCCGGCTCGCGCGTACCGAGCAGGTTGAGGTTGGGGCCGTTGAGGACGAAGACGGTGTCGGTCATGCGCTCCCTTGAGGTCGTTGCCCTTCGTGCAGGCGTCATTGCATCCGCGGCGCGCGCGCGCAACGTTGCCCCTGCTTGCCGACAGTCTTAGATGGCGGACATGGCACATTCCGACGGCACCATCACCATCACCCTCAACGGCGAGCACAAGCGGGTCCCCGCCGGGCTCTCGATCGCAGCCCTGGCGGAGTCGCTCGGGTTGGTGCCCGAGAAGCTCGCGGTCGAGCGCAACCTCGAGGTGGTGCCGCGCTCGACGCTGGGCGACGTGCAGGTCGAGGACGGCGACGAGCTGGAGATCGTCCATTTCGTCGGCGGCGGCGACCATGCCGCGCCGCTCACCGAGGACACATGGACGGTCGCGGGGCGCACGTTCCGCTCGCGGCTGATCGTCGGCACCGGCAAATACAAGGATTTCGCGCAGAATGCCGCCGCGCTGGAGGCGTCGGGCGCGGAGATCGTCACCGTCGCGGTGCGCCGCGTCAACGTCAGCGATCCCAGCGCGCCGATGCTGACCGACTTCATCGACCCCAAGCGCGTGACCTATCTTCCCAACACCGCGGGCTGCTTCACTGCCGAGGACGCGATCCGCACGCTGCGGCTGGCGCGCGAGGCGGGCGGCTGGGATCTCGTCAAGCTCGAGGTGCTCGGCGAGGCGCGCACGCTGTACCCCAACATGCGCGAGACGCTGAAGGCGACCGAAGTGCTGGTGCGCGAGGGCTTCAAACCGATGGTGTATTGTACCGACGATCCGATCGCGGCGAAGCAGCTGGAGGAGGCAGGCGCGGTCGCGATCATGCCGCTCGGTGCGCCGATCGGCTCGGGGCTGGGCATCCAGAATCAGGTGACGATCCGGCTGATCGTCGAAGGCGCGGGCGTGCCGGTGCTGGTCGATGCCGGCGTCGGCCAGGCGAGCGACGCCGCGGTGGCGATGGAACTCGGCTGCGACGGCGTGCTGATGAACACCGCGATCGCCGAGGCCAAGGACCCCATCCTGATGGCGGCGGCGATGCGCGCGGCGGTGGAGGCGGGCCGGATGAGCTACCGCGCGGGCCGCATGGGCAAGCGCCGCTATGCCGACCCGTCGAGCCCGTTGTCGGGGCTGATCTGAGCCGCTGCCTATTGACGCACGTCAATGACGCGGCGGAACATCGCCGTTTCGGGTCCGTTGTTCTACCACCGGGTTATATTTGACGGAGAACGACGATGGGCGAGCTCACCGACAAGATCAAAGGCAACGTCAACGAGCTGGTCGGCAAGGCCAAGCAGGCGGTGGCGGACAAGGATCCGGCGGACCGCACGGCCGAGGACGACCGACTCGCCGCCGAAGGCGCCGCGCAGGAGACCAAGGGCAAGGGCCAGCAGTTCGCCGGGAAGGTGAAGGGTGCGCTCGGCGACGATATCTGATCGTCGCTTCTTGTCACGAGGGGCCGTCGCGGGAGACCGCGGCGGCCCTTCCTCGTTTAGGTGGGGGCGAGCGGGCGACGCTCCCCAACGCATAGGGCGGCTCCTGAACTCGTTTCAGGATCTACCGTGACCCAGAGTCAGCAGCGCAGGTCGCGCCCGACCGGGTTTGCTGAAACAAGGTCAGGATGACGCCAGGTTGGGTGGGCTGCGATCACAAGGCCGCGACCCGCTTTCCTCAACCCTTGCGCAGCGCGCTCAGCGTCAGCCCAGCGGTGATCTGCTCGACGTCGGTGCGGCAGTGGATCAGCCGCACGCCGCGCTCGGCCAGCGCACGGTCCAGCGCCGGCGCGAAATCCTCGGTCCGCTCCACGGTCTCGGCCCAGCCGCCATAGGCGCGCGCCAGCGCGGCGAAGTCCGGATTGACCAGCCGCGTCGCCGACGGTCGACCGGGATATTCGCGCTCCTGGTGCATCCGGATCGTCCCGTATGCCCCGTTGTCGACGAGGATGACGAGCAAGTCGGCGCCGTGCTGGACCGCGGTGGCAAGTTCCTGGCCGTTCATCAGGAAGTCGCCGTCGCCCGCCAGCGCGACTACGCTGCGCCCCGGTCGGCGTAGCGATGCCGCCACCGCGGCCGGCACGCCATAACCCATCGCGCCCGCGGTCGGCGCCAGCTGCGTCCCGGGCCCGGCGTAGCGCCAGTAGCGGTGCCACCAGCCCGAGAAATTGCCCGCGCCGTTGCAGATGATCGTGTCCGCCGGCAGCTTCTCGCGCATCGCCGACACGCAGGGGCCGAGATCGAGCGCGACGGCCTTGCGCGGGCGCGGCGTGCTCCACGATTCGTAAGCGGTGCGCGCCTCGGCGGCATGCGGATGGACTCCGCCGTCGAGCGGCACCAGCGCCTCGGCGAACTCGGCCATGCCGGCGCAGATCGCGAGGTCGGTCGCGTAGGTGCGCCCCAGCTCCTCCGGATCGGGATGGACGTGGACCAGCCGCTGGCCGGGGTGATCGGGCGTGATCAGCTGATAGCCGTCGGTGGTCGCTTCGCCGAGCCGCGCGCCGACGACGATCAGCAGGTCGGCACCGCGCACGCGCTCGACCAGGGCCGGGCTGGGGCCGTAGCCCAGGTTGCCCGCATAAGCGGGGCAGTCGTTGGCAATCGCGTCCTGGCGGCGGAAGGCGGCGGCGATCGGCACGCCGGTGCGCGTCGCCCAGTCCGCCATCGCCGCCGCGGCGGCCACGTCCCAACCGGCGCCGCCGACAATCGCGAGCGGGTTCTCCGCGGTGGCGAGCAGGTCGCGCAGATGCTCGATCGAATCCTCGTCCACCGCCTGCGCGACGCGCTCGACCCGGGCGCGATCCGGGACGGTCACGCGGTCGAGCAGCATGTCCTCGGGCAGCGCCAGCACCACTGGACCGGGGCGGCCGTTGATCGCGGTGGCATAGGCGCGCGCGACATATTCGGGGATGCGCTTAGCGTCGTCGATCCGCGCGGCCCATTTCGCGATCGGCGCGAACATTGCCTGGAAGTCGATCTCTTGGAACGCCTCGCGGTCGCGCGTCGACCGGTCGACGTCGCCGATGAAGAGGATCATCGGCTGCGAGTCCTGCATCGCGACGTGGACGCCGATCGCGGCGTTGGTCGCGCCGGGACCGCGCGTGACGAAGGCGATCCCGGGGCGGTGCGTCAGCGCACCGTCGGCGCAGGCCATGAAGGTGACGCCGCCCTCCTGCCGGCACGTCACCACCTCGATCGCCGACGTGTCGTGCAACGCGTCGAGCACCGCGAGGAAGCTCTCCCCGGGCACGGTAAAGAGACGGTCGCAGCCCTGGGCGACGAGCTGGTCGACGAGCAGGCGTCCACCGGTGCGGGGTTCGGTCATGAGGGGGAGCCTAGCCGCCCAAAAGGGTGAGGCGATAGGGGTATTAGTTCCTAAGCGGTGCGGCCTTCTTCATCCTCCCCTTGCAGCGAAGGATGTAAGGCGCCCGTTCCAGATCCACCACACACCCCGATTGCCTTCGGCGCTCCGCCCGCTAAGGATCATCGGCATGCGGGACACGGTGATCTTCGACTTCGGCGGGGTGATCACTTCGTCGCCATTCGCGGCGTTCAACCGGCTGGAGCGGGAGCGCGGCCTGCCGATCGACCTGATCCGCCGCCTCAACGCCACCGATCCCGACAGCAACGCCTGGGCGCGTTTCGAGCGCGCCGAGATAGACGTCGCCACCTTCGACCGCGATTTCGCCGCCGAGGCTAAGGCGCTCGGCCATGAGTTGCGCGGTCGCGACGTGCTGGCGTTGCTGTACGGCGATGTCCGCCCGCGCATGGTTCACGCGCTCGACTGGCTCAAGCGCGAGGGCTTCCATATCGGCTGCATCACCAACAACGTCCCCGCCGGCGACACGCCGCGCGACCCGCATGCGGCCGCCGCGGTGGCAGCAGTGCTCGCGCGCTTCGATTACGTGGTGGAGAGCAGCAAGGTCGGCATCCGCAAGCCCGACCCGCGCATCTATCTGATGATGTGCGAGACGCTTAACAAGCGGCCCGACCAGTGTGTCTACCTCGATGATCTGGGGGTGAACTGCAAGGCCGCCGCTCAGCTCGGCATGGCGGCGATCAAGGTGACGGGCGAGGGGCAGGCGCTCGACGATCTGTGCGCCGCACTCGGCGTCGTGCCGGGCCATTTTTGAGGGAGACGGCGGGTGGTGGACAAGCTGTACGACAGCGCCGCGGCGGCGCTCGACGGGCTGCTGTTCGACGGCATGACGATCTGCGCGGGCGGCTTTGGTCTGTGCGGCATCCCGGAGCGGCTGATCGACGCCATCCAGGCCGCCGACGTGACGGGACTCACGGTCGCCAGCAATAACGCCGGGATCGACGGCGAGGGGCTCGGCAAGCTGCTCCGCACGCGCCAGATCGCCAAGATGATCTCGAGCTATGTCGGCGAGAACAAGGAGTTCGAGCGCCAGTATCTCAGCGGCGAGCTGGAGGTGGAGTTCTGCCCGCAGGGCACGCTGGCGGAGCGCTGTCGCGCCGGCGGCGCGGGCATCCCCGGCTTCTACACCAAGACCGGCGTCGGCACGTTGGTGGCCGAGGGCAAGGAAGTGAAGGTGTTCGACGGCGAGGACTATATCCTCGAGCGCGGCATCCGCGCGGATCTCTCGATCATCAAAGGGTGGAAGGCGGACACCAGCGGCAACCTCGTTTTCCGCAAGACTGCGCGCAACTTCAACCAGCCAATGGCGACCGCGGGCAAGATCTGCGTCGCCGAGGTCGAGGAGGTGGTGCCGGTCGGCGGGCTCGACCCCGATCACATCCACCTGCCCGGCATCTACGTGAGGCGGATGATCGTCGGCGCGCCCTACGACAAGAAGATCGAATTTCGCACGACGCGTCCGCGTGCGGAGGCCGGCGCGGCGTGACATCACGGCTTTTCGTACCGGCCGCGGCAGCGGCGCTGCTCGCCGGTTGCGCGACCGCGCGCCCCGAACGTCCTCCGCCGCGGGCGGTGAACGTCACCGCCGAGGCGCCCCCTGCACTGCCGGCCGGGGCGATGGCCTATCTGTACGGCTCAGCCGAGGCCGCGGCGCTGAGCGAGCAGACCTATAATGCGCTCACCGCCTATGTCCGCGACGTGGTCGAGCGCGCGCGCGACCGTCGCGGCCGGCTGCCGACCGAACGCCGCGCCGGTACGCTGCCGCGCTGGCCCAATTCGGCGGTGCTGGTGCCGGGCGCGACCGCGGCGAGCGCCGAGACGATCCCGTGCAGCGCGCTGCCGCCCGCGGTGGTGCTCGACATGGACGAAACCGCGGTGCTCAACCTCGGCTATGAATATAACGACGCGCGCACCGGTGCGGCCTTTGACGCCAAGCGCTGGGATCGCTGGGAGCGGACCGGCGCCGACAAGGTCGTCGCGGTGCCCGGCGCGGTGGCGGCGTTCCGCCAGCTGCGCGCGCTCGGCGTGACGATGGTGATCAACAGCAACCGCTCCGCCGACAACGCCGCCGCCACCGCCGCGGCGTTGCGTTCGGCGGGGCTGGGCGAGTTCCGCCACGGTGACACGCTCTACCTCAAGGGCGACGTCGACGGCCGCTCGGGCAAGGACGGGCGCCGGCTCGAGATCGCCAAACATTATTGCGTGCTCGCGCTCGTCGGCGACCAGCTCGGCGACTTCGCGGATCTGTTCAATCCGCCCGGACCGGCGCCCGCGCTCGGCCGCCGCTTGCTCGCCAGCGTCGGGCCGATTCAGGCGCGCTGGGGACAGGGCTGGTTTGTGCTGCCCAACCCGGTCTACGGCACCGGGCTCGGCACCGGCTGGGACGAGACCTTCCCGCAGGACAAGCGCTGGGGCGACGACCCGGCTCAAGGAGCGAAGTGATGGCCGTGGACGCCAAGGGATGGGACCGCAACGGCATGGCGGCGCGCGCCGCGCGCGAGCTGCGCGACGGCTATTACGTCAATCTCGGCATCGGCATCCCGACATTGGTGGCAAACAACATCCCCGACGGAATCAGCGTCACGTTGCAGAGCGAGAACGGCATGCTCGGCATCGGCCCGTTCCCCTATGATGACGAGGTCGACCCCGACCTGATCAACGCGGGCAAGCAGACGATCAGCGAGCTGCCGCAATCGGCCTATTTCGGCAGCGAGCAGAGCTTCGCGATGATCCGCGGCGGTCATATCGACCTCACCGTGCTCGGCGCGATGGAGGTGTCCGAGCGCGGCGACATCGCCAACTGGATGATCCCGGGCAAGATGATCAAGGGCATGGGCGGCGCGATGGACCTCGTTGCCGGCGTCAGGAAGATCATCGTCGTGATGGAGCATGTCGCCAAGGACGGCGCGCCCAAGTTCATCCCGGCGTGCACGCTGCCGCTGACAGGGCGCGACGTGGTCGACATGATCGTCACCGATTTGGCGGTGTTCCAGCGTCCCGACCATCATAGCGCCTTCCGCCTGATCGAGCTGGCGCCAGGGGTGACGGCCGACGAGGTCGCCGCCAAGACGAGCGCGCATTACGAGGCTTGATGCGATGGCGTACACGCTGATCACCGCCAACCGGAATTATTCGAGCTGGTCGCTGCGGCCGTGGCTGCTGATGCGCGTGCTCGGCATCGCCTTCGAGGACCGGATCGAGCCGTTTGCCTCGCTGGACAATCATGAAGCGTTCCGCGCCTTCTCGCCGACCGGCCAGGTGCCGGTGCTGCTCGACGGCGAGCGGACGGTATGGGACTCGCTCGGCATCGCCTTGTACCTGGCCGAGCGCCACCCCGGCGTGTGGCCGGCGGACGGGGCAGCGCGCGCATGGGCGTTCTGCGCGGTGGCGGAGATGCACGGCGGCTTCGGCGCGCTGCGGCGCGAGCGGACGATGACGGTGGGGCAAAGGATCAGACCGACACACGGCTCGGAGGCGCTCGCGCGCGACGTCGCGCGGATCAGCGAACTGTGGGACGAGGGGCTGTCGCGCTGTGGCGGACCGTGGCTGGCGGGTGAGCGCTTCACCGCGGTCGACGCCTTCTACGCGCCGGTGGCGTTCCGCGTTCGCGCATGGGGGATCGACGTCGGTGCGGCGGGCGCGCGCTGGGTCGAGACGCTGCTGGCGCATCCGGCGCCGCGCGAGTGGGAAGCGGCGGCGCTGGCCGAGACGTTCCGTGAGGAAGGGCACGAGGCCGAGGTGGCGGCTTATGGCGAGGTGACTGAGGACCTTCGCGCGATGGCGTGAGTGAGGCGTGTCACGCGGCGCGTGGCCCTGCGCAGGCAGTAGCCCAGGGTGATGGAGCGCGACGCTCTTGGCCCTGGGTTCTTACGGGCGCAGGAACACGGTGCGCTCCGCGGGCAAGCGCCTACCCCCTCTCAAGCGGCGTCATCCTGAACTCGTTTCAGGATCCACCGTCCCGCAAGCGCCCCCCCGCCGCTGAGTACGCCGCACTGTAAACCCTGAAACGAGTTCAGGATGACGCCAGCCGAGGGTTTATGGGCGCAACGCCCATCAACCGTCTCGCGCCTCACTCCAGCAGCGTCAGCGGCAGCCGCGGCGCGACCACCTCGCGCAGCACGAAGCCCGATTCCATCTGCGTCACTCCCGGCAGCCGCGACAGTTCTTCGCGGTGAATTCGTGCGAAGTCGCTGAGGTCGCGCGCCCGCACGGTCACCAGATAATCGTAGCTGCCCGACATCAGGTCACAGCGCACCACCGAGGGGCTCGCCGCGATCGCCTGCTCGAACGAGTCGAGCACGTCCTTGCGCTGGCTCTCCAGCGTCACCTTGATGTGGACGATCGTCGCGCAGCCCAGCTTGGCGAGGTCAAGCCGCGCAGCATAGCCGGTGATCACGCCGGCTTCCTCCAGCGCACGCTGGCGCCGTGCGACCGCGGTGGCGGAGCGGCCGATCGCTTCGGCGAGCGTGAAGGCGGTTGCGCGCGCGTTGCCGAGCAGCAGCGCGATCAGGCGGCGGTCGATTCGGTCGAGAGCGGTGGATTCCTGCGCCATGATTTCCCTTAGCGTATGAACTCGGTGCGCAGCCACCTGCATGCCAGCCTCTTCGCGCGGACTCGGCGCGGCCGCCGCGCTATCCTGCGCGCAGGATAGAGGAGCCTGGAACATGCGCGTCGGCGTACCCAAGGAGATCAAGAATCACGAATATCGTGTCGGCCTCACACCCGGCGCGGTGCGTGAATATGTTGCGCGCGGCCATGAGGTGGTGGTCCAGACCGGTGCCGGCGCAGGGATCGCCGCCGACGACCAGGCCTATCGCGCCGCCGGCGCCGCCATCGTCGACACCGCCGAGGAGGTGTTCGCCACCACGCAGATGATCGTCAAGGTCAAGGAGCCGCAGCCGAGCGAGTGGGTGCAGCTGCGCGACGACCAGATCCTCTTCACCTATCTCCACCTCGCGCCCGATCCCGAGCAGGCCAAGGGGCTGATGGCTTCGGGCGTTACCGCGGTGGCCTATGAGACGGTGACCGACCAGCGCGGCCACCTGCCGCTGCTCGCGCCGATGAGCGAGGTCGCGGGCAGGCTGTCGATTGAGGCGGCGGGCACCGCGCTCAAGGCGGTCAATGGCGGGCGCGGCGTGCTGATCGGCGGCGTGCCGGGCGTGCAGCCGGCACGGATCGTTGTTCTCGGTGGTGGCGTGGTCGGCACCCATGCGGCGCGCATGGCGGTCGGGCTCGGCGCCGAGGTCACCGTGATCGACCGCTCGATCCCGCGGTTGCGCGAGCTCGACGAGCTCTTCGCCGGGCGCGTGCGCACGCGCGTCTCGACGCTCGAGGCGATCGAGCATGAGGTGGCGGAGGCCGATGCGGTGATCGGCGCCGTGCTGATCCCGGGCGCGTCGGCGCCCAAGCTGGTGACCCGGCCGATGCTGGCGCTGATGAAGCCGCGCGCGGTGCTGGTCGACGTCGCGATCGACCAGGGCGGCTGCTTCGAGACCAGCCACGCCACCACGCACGCCGAGCCGACCTATGAGGTCGACGGCGTGATCCATTATTGCGTCGCCAACATGCCCGGCGCGGTGCCGCTCACCTCGAGCCACGCGCTCAACAATGCGACCTTGCCGTACGGTCTTGCGCTGGCCGACAAGGGCTATGCCGCAGCCGAGGCGGACGCCGGGCTGATGGAGGGCGTCAACGTGCGCGGCGGGCGGATCGTCAACCGCGTCGTGGCGGAGGCGCTCGGGCAGGGGTGAGGCTGCGGCGCACGTCGCCGCGGTGCTGTGACCATCGCGGGTTCGGGGTCGGTGCATCCGCCGACCCCGGCACGGCGTCGTTGCGCCTACGGCATTGACCGGCGCACCGGCATGAGCCTCATCGCGTCCGCATCCTTCGACAAGCGCGGGCCCGCGCCCTATATCCAGCGGCGATGGCCGAATCCCTCGATCTCGAGACCCCGACGCCGCCCGCGGGCGCGCAGCCCTATCGCGTGCTCGCGCGCAAATATCGCCCGCAGTCGTTCAAGGCGCTGATCGGCCAGGACGCGATGGTGCAGACGCTCGCCAACGCGATCAAGCGCGATCGCATCGCGCACGCCTTCCTGCTCACCGGGGTGCGCGGTGTCGGCAAGACCTCGACTGCCCGACTGATCGCCAAGGCGCTCAATTGCATCGGCGCGGACGGGCAGGGCGGGCCGTCGATCGACCCCTGTGGCGTCTGCGAGCCGTGTCGCGCGATCGCGGAGGGGCGGCACATCGACGTGATCGAGATGGACGCCGCCAGCCATACCGGCATCGACGACGTGCGCGAGATCATCGAGGCGTCGCGCTACGCCGCGGTCTCGGCGCGCTACAAGATCTACATCGTGGACGAGGTCCACATGCTGTCAAAGGCCGCGTTCAACGGCCTGCTCAAGACGCTCGAGGAGCCCCCGGCGCACGTCAAGTTCCTGTTCGCCACCACCGAGGTGAACAAGGTGCCGGTCACCGTGCTGTCGCGCTGCCAGCGCTTCGACCTGCGCCGCATCCCCGCGACCCTGCTCGCCGATCATTTCGCGCGCGTCGTTCAGGCGGAGGGCGCGCAGGCCGAGCCCGAGGCGCTGGCGCTGATCGCCCGCGCCGCGGAGGGATCGGCGCGTGACGGGCTGTCGATTCTCGATCAGGCGATCGCGCACGCCGATCTCGCCGGCGGCGGGGTGAGCGCCGATGCAGTGCGCGAGATGCTCGGTCTCTCCGATCGTAGCGCGGTGCGCGACCTGCTCGGGCTGGTGCTCGCCGGCGACGCGCCGGGCGCGCTCGCGGCGCTGCGCCGCCAGTATGACCTCGGCGTCGACCCGCTTGGCGTCATCCGCGCGCTGCTCGAGGCGGTGCATGGCGTCACTCAGGTCAAGGTCGGCGCCGCCGACGACGCCGCACAGCCCGCCGAGGAGCGCTCCGCCTATCGCGAATGGGCGGACAAGCTCTCCTTCCCGCTGCTCCACCGCCTGTGGCAGCTGTTCCTCAAGGGGCATGAGGAGGTGCAGCGCGCCGCATTGCCGATCGAGACCGCCGAGATGGCGCTGTTGCGCGCAATCCACGCCTCGGCGCTGCCGGATCCGGGCGAGCTGGCACGCCGATTCGCGAGCGGTGCGATGGCTTCACCTGCCGCGGCGGCACCGCCGCCGCCACCTGCGCCACCTGCGCCACCGTCTGCGGCGGATCGCGTGCCAAGCGAATTCGCGGCCGTGCTCGCGCTGCTCGACGAGCTCAACAAGCTCGAATTGCTCGTCCGGCTCAAGCGTGGCGCCAGCGTGGTCCGCTACGCCCCGCCCGAGATCGTGCTGAGCGGGGCGCGCCCGCTCTCCACCGACACGCTCACCGAGCTTGCCGCGGTGCTGCGCGTCGCGACCGGCATGCCGTGGAAGATCGCGGTGGCCGACGCGCCGGGCGCACCCACTGCCTTCGAGGCGGAGCAGGACGCGGTGCAGGCGCGGCATGACGCCGCGCGCGCGCATCCGATCGTCGCGGCCGCGTTCGAAGCCTTTCCGAATGCCGAACTGATCGACCCCAAACCAGCCAAGCGGAGTATCACGTGAAGGATCTCAACGACATCCTGGCGATGGCCCAGAACGTCCAGAACGAGCTGCAGAAGGCGCAGGAGAGCCTCGACACGATCGAGGTGGAGGGCGTCGCCGGCGGCGGGCTGGTCAAGGTCCGCGCGTCCGCGAAGGGGCGGATCATCGGCGTCGCGATCGACGACTCGCTGATCGTGCCCTCGGAGAAGCAGATGCTCGAGGATCTCGTCGCCGCCGCGTTCAACGACGCGCGCACCAAGGCGGACGCGGTCTCCTCGACCGAGATGTCCAAGATGACCAGCGGCCTGCCGCTGCCGCCGGGGTTCAAACTGCCGTTCTGAGACGAGGCAGTCGGACCGTTGCGCGGCGGGAACGAGCGCCCGCCGCTGGCACTATCCCGCTCACTTCGATGAGAGAAGGATGCCGTGAGCGACGAACGCGCGACGCAGATCCCGCACGTCTCGGTGATCGAGCGCCGCGGTGGCGGCGGTGGCGTGCTGGTCGGGCTGGCGGTGATCGTCGGCGGTATCTGCTGCTCGTTCGCAACGACTGCGAGGGCGCCAAGAACAGCGCGATCACCTCGGCGACGACGAGCGTCGGCGACATCGCCGACAAGGCCGGTGCCGCGGTTGATAGCGCGGCGCCGTGAATGGGGAGGGCAGCTCTGAGGAGTTGACAGTACCTTACCCCGCTGCCGTCCCCCCATTCGTCCCGGGATCCACTGCGCCGCTTACTCAGGCCCCGCGGGGCTCTCGCCACGGTGGATCCTGAAACAAGTTCAGGATGACGGCGGTAGGTGATGCTAACGGGTTGCGCCGCCTTATCGCAGGCAGGCATCAAGCCCGTTGCGGCGCACTACCCCAACGTAGCGCGCCAGCCGATCGCCGTGGCGCCGCACGAACCCGCTCGGGTCGATCGCCGCCCGCTGCTTGGGCAGCGGCAGCACCGCGGCGATCCGTCCCGCCTCGACCGGTGTGAGATGATCGGCGTCGTGACGGAAGTAGCGAAGCGACCCCGCCTCGACGCCATAGGTGCCGATCCCCGTTTCGGCGACGTTGAGATAGACTTCCATGATCCGGCGCTTGCCCCAGATCGTCTCGATCAGCAGCGTGAACCAGGCCTCCAGCGCCTTGCGCGCATAACCGCCACCCTGGAACAGGAAGACGTTCTTGGCGGTCTGCTGGCTGATCGTCGAGCCGCCGCGCACACGCTTGCCTTCGGCATTGTGCATCGCCGCGCCCGCGATCGCGCCCCAGTCGAAGCCGTGGTGCGTGCAGAACTTGCTGTCCTCGCCCGCGATTGCGGCGCGCGGCATGTCGGGGTCGATCGCGGCGAGCGGACGCCACGCCTTCGTGACGCCGCGGCCGCCGACAAGGTCGCCCGCCATCGTCAGCGTGAACGGCACCGGCACGACCGCATAGAGCAGCACCCAGGCGACCGAAAGCACGACGAAGCCGAGCGCGAGCTTGAGCAGAAACCGGAACAGGCGAAACATGCGACGCGTGGTAGCGGGCGCGAGCGGCGGTGAGAAGCGGCCTGGAAGCGACGTCCTCCGCTACACCGGAGTTGTTCCGGCTCGCTTGCCGGTCCGCGGCAACACGCCGCGTAAGCCATACAGTGGATCTTGCGGCCGCCGGGAAGCCGGACGCGACGCGTCCGCTCCTCCCATGCAACGTTATCGTGCTCCGGCGAACGCCGGTGCCCAGGTTTGCAGGTGCGACCTGCGTGGCCCTGGGCGCCTGCTTGCGCAGGAGTAGCGCGCGTCGAGCGGTCACCCGCTGCAACAGCCGTCGCGCTCACCCTCGCCGAGGATCGCCCGCGCTGCCGCGATCCCTGTCTTATACGCCCCGTGCGCGGTCGAGAAATCGTGTGGCGAGCAGGCCTCGCCCGCAAAGTACAGCCGCTCATCTACCGGAGTCGCCAGCACCGCGCGAGCGCTGGCATGACCGACCGCGGCATGCGAGTAGCTGCCGCCGATCCATGGCTCGTGACGCCAGCGCGTCGCGGTGATCGGATGCAGCCGCGCTCGCCATTCGCTGCCCAGCAGGGCGACCAGCTCGTCGACGACAAAAGCAGCGGCAGCCTTCGTGTCCTCCAGCGCGTCCGCAGTCGGTCCGCCGAGGAAGCTCTCGATCAGCGGAGAACCGAAGGGGGAGAGGCGGTGGCTCGCGGTATCGGCCGAGTAAGGGTTGCCCATGAGGTGCGAGTCAGCCGGCCAGTCGGGCCGGTCGACGCGCAGCATCACCTTGTCCGCGACGCCGAGCGGCAACCCAGCCGCGGCGTCGATCTTGTCCGGCAGCAACGGGTCGAAGGCGATCGCGCCACCTGCCAGCACCGGCGTGGGGACCGCGATCACCACGGCGTCGGTCTCGATCGTCCCGGATGCTGTCTTGATGCGTATGCGCGTGCCGCGATGGTCGATCCGCGTGACCGCGCAGCCGAGCCGCGCCGGCAGCCCGCGCGCATGGTCTGCGATCAGCGTGCCATATCCTTCGCGCACCGCCCAATTATCGTCGGTCGCGACATCCTCATAGGCGAGCCAGTCGTGGAGCGAGACCTCGTCGATGGCCGCCCCGTTGGCGAAGCGCGAGATGGCGTCGAGTAGCGGACGCCAGCGCTCGTCCGGCGGTACCGCGGCGCCGAGCGCACGATCGGGCGCTGCCGCCAACGCGTGCGCCGCCTTGGTCATCCGCTCGCGCGCTTCGTTGGCGGCACGATGATCGCCGGGGGGAAAGCCGAGGTCGCGCCATTGCTCGCCCCAACGCGCCGTATCGGTCGCGACGGTGAAGCCGCGTGCGCGCGCGATCCCGGTCCAGGGGTTGCGCCGGGCGGAGTGGAGCCAGCCGCAGCCGAGGTCCACCATCGCTTCATCGATGACGATGCTGTGCGCGCGCCCGCCGAGCCGGTCACCCGCCTCGAGCAGCAGCACGTCGCGGCCGGCATCGTGGAGGTGGCGCGCCGCGGCGATCCCGGCGGCACCGCCGCCGACGACCACCGCGTCCGCGCCCCGCGCCATGTCAGGCGGTCAGCAAGCGCTTCTCGCCGGCCAGCCGCATCATCGCGCGTTGCAGCTTTTCAAACGCGCGCACCTCGATCTGGCGGACGCGCTCGCGGCTGACGCCATAGACCTGGCTCAGCTCCTCCAGCGTCTTGGGATCGTCGGTCAGGCGGCGTTCTGTCAAAATATGTTTTTCGCGGTCGTTGAGGTCGCTCATCGCGTTGACCAGCATGTCGTGGCGCACGTCGGCCTCTTGCTGGTCGGCGACGATCTTGTCCTGCAGCGGCGCGTCGTCCTGCAGCCAATCCTGCCACTGGCCCTCGCCATCCTCACGCATCGAGACGTTGAGCGAAGTGTCGCCGCCCATCGCCATGCGACGATTCATGCTGACGACGTCGGCCTCGGTCACGCCCAGGTCGGTGGCGATCTTCTGCACGTCTTCGGGGCGCAGGTCGCCGTCCTCGAACGCGTCGAGCCGTGCCTTCATCCGCCGCAGGTTGAAGAACAGTTTCTTCTGCGCCGCGGTGGTGCCCATCTTCACCAGGCTCCACGAGCGCAGGATGAATTCCTGGATCGAGGCGCGGATCCACCACATCGCATAGGTGGCGAGGCGGAAGCCGCGATCAGGCTCGAACTTCTTCACGCCCTGCATCAGCCCGATATTGCCTTCGGAGATCAGCTCGCTGACGGGCAGGCCGTAGCCGCGATAACCCATCGCGATCTTGGCGACGAGGCGCAGGTGGCTGGTGACGAGCTGCGCCGCCGCTTCGGTGTCGCCATGCTCCTGGAAGCGCTTGGCGAGCATATATTCCTGCTCGGGCGCCAAAATGGGAAATTTCTTGATCTCGGCGAGATAGCGGTTGAGACTCTGCTCCCCGCCGAGCGCAGGGATCGTCGCCGGGACGTTGCTGCGTGCTGCCATGATCCTTGATCTCCCTTCCTGGCGGGAAACGCGGCAATGTCGGACAAGTGCCGAACGATGCGCGCTTCGAGCCTATACGACGAGCTGACTGAACAGTTCCTGCATGTCCCGCGGCATCGCACTGTCAAACGACAGCGCATCGCCAGTGATCGGGTGGATGAACCCGAGGCGGGCGGCGTGCAAGGCCTGGCGGCGGAAACCGAGCGTTTCGATCACCCCGCGATGTGCCTGTTTCGTTCTACCATAGACCGGGTCGCCCAGCAAGGCATGGCCGAGCGAGGCCATATGGACGCGAACCTGGTGGGTCCGCCCCGTCTCGAGCCGGCACTCGACCAGCGCGGCGTCGCGCAGCGGCTGAAGCAGCGAATAATGCGTTACCGCACGCTTGCCGCCAGCGACAACCGCCACTTTCTTGCGGTTGGCCGCGGAGCGCGCGAGCGGCGCATCGACGCTGCCCGACGCCGGCACCGGCCGGCCGTTGACGATCGCGCGATAGCGGCGGTCGATCGAGTGCGCGGCGAACTGTTTGGCGAGCCCCTCGTGCGCGCGGTCGGTCTTGGCCGCGACCATCAGCCCCGACGTGTCCTTGTCGATCCGGTGGACGATGCCGGGTCGCGCCACGCCGCCGATACCCGACAGCGAGCCGCCGCAATGGTGGAGCAGCGCGTTCACCAGCGTGCCGTCGAGATTGCCCGCCGCGGGGTGGACGACCAGACCGGCGGGCTTGTCGACTACAATGAGATGGGCGTCCTCGAACGCGACCACCAGCGGTATGTCCTGCGCCTCGTTGTGCGCGGGGGCGGGGGCCGGGACCGCGACCAGAAAGGCTTCGCCCGCGCGCGACTTGCGCGAGGGGTCACGCACCGCCGCGCCCGCTTGGGTAACCTGACCGGCGTTGATCAGCACCTTCAGCCGCTCGCGCGACAAGGTCGGCACCGCCTCGGCGAGCGCGCGATCGAGTCGCCATCCGTCCGAGGAAGGCGCGATCGTCGCTGAAATGGTGGAAACCCCCCGGTCCATTGCTCCATGCTATGTGGCGACGATGGTCGAAATTTCAATCCGCCTGCGTGACGAGCTTGTCGCCGCCGCTGCCGCCAGCGCCGACGAGATCTGCGGTCTGCTGCTCGGGCGCGGGGAGCATGTGGAGCGGGCGCTGCCATGCCGCAACCTCGCCGCGACACCCGCGACGCGCTTTGAGCTCGACCCCGCCGCGCTGCTCGCGGCGCATCGCGCGGCGCGCGCCGGCGGCCCGGCGGTGCTCGGCCTCTATCACTCGCACCCAAGCGGTGACGTGCGCCCGTCACCGCGCGACGCTGCCGACGCTGCGCCCGACGGCAGCCTCTGGCTCATCGTGGCAGGCGGCCAAGTCACGGCATGGCGCGCGGTCGAGGGTGGCGCGCTCCACGGCCGCTTCGCGGCGGTGACGATGCGCGACGACGGTTGCGAAGGCGACGGTGACCCGCCACAAGGCGGCGACGCACCCCGCGCGGAGTAATCCTTCGACATGACGATCAGCCCGGTCGACTTCGCCTCTCTGTTGTGCTCGCGCTTGTGCCACGACCTGCTGTCGCCGGTCGGCGCGCTCAACAACGGGCTGGAGCTGCTCAACGACGAGACCGACCCCGACATGCGCGCGCGCTGTCTCGAACTGCTCAACGAGAGCGCGCGGGTCTCGGCCAACAAGCTCAAGTTCTTCCGCCTGGCGTTCGGCGCGGCGGGTGGGTTCGGCGAGCGCGTCGACGTGCGCGAGGCGCGCCAGGCGGTTGAGGGACTGCTTGGCGATAACAAGCGGCTCCAGCTGCAATGGCTGATCACCGATCCCGAGCTGCCAAAGGCGGCGGTCAAGGTGCTGCTCAACCTCGCGCTGATTGCGGGCGACACGCTGGTGCGCGGCGGCACGGTGACGATCGGGGTGGAGGAGAGCACCGAGACCACCGAAATCGTGCTGCGCGCCGAGGGGCCGCGGCTGGTGCTCGACCCCGAGCTGCGCGCGACGCTGACTGACGGCGCGAACGGCGCGGCGATCACCCCGCGGGCGGCCGCGGCTTTTCTGGTCAACACGATCACGGCCGAGGCGGGCGGCTCGGTGATGGTGAGCGACGCGGTCGACGGGACCTTGCTATTCGGCGCGGCGCTGCCGAATAGATAAAAGTCGGCTCTCCGGCTCAACTCGGCGAGCCGCGACGACAAGCCGTTGAGCGGAGGGATTGAAACGGCTGACCCATACAGGCGCTAAAGGAACAACGCGGGAACGGGGTTCGCTCTAAAATGATCATGCATCCGGCCGTGCGGATGTGAGATCTTTTGGGGCGAAATTTATGATGCGACGGACAACGATGGCGACCGCGATGATGCTGGCGCTGATGCTCAGCGGCTGCGGTGACGACGGCAAGGATGCCCAGGCGTCCGCCACGGCAAGCAGCAAGAAGGCTGGAACGACCACCCCAGCACCGGCGCCCTCGCCCACGCCGCAGACCTACTCGTACGACAAGGCCGCCAATCTCACGATCGATCGGACCTTCAAAGGGTATGACCGATTCTCGTCCACCGCCGTGGATGGTAAATTCAAGACCGCAGAGTTTTCATCGTCCGATAGTGCTGCCACTTCCTTCGTAAAAGCTGAAAGTAAGATCACCTTTGCCGACAGCGCGGATCTTCCCAACGGTGGTGTATTCTCGTTTCCTGGGATCAGCGGTGGGGCGGGAATACACATTCAGAGCGGTGGACAACTAGTGGCGCTCGAATTACCGAGCGCACTGTCATCGTACCAGTATTTCCTGTTCGCCGAGTATGCTGACGCCGGCACGTATCGCCACTTCGTCATCGGTGCGCCGACCAACCCGGCCGAGATCAACGGTACGGGAACGCTCACCTATGCCGCTCTCATCGGAGAGGAAGGAAACAAGTTGGGCGTCAAGCCTGCGCCGCTCACCGTCGATCTGGCGAAGAGCACGATCGGCGGCACCATCCCGCTGATCCATGACGGCGGTCAGGCGACGGATGTCGTGCTCACCGGGTCAATCGACGCGACGAAGCACATCAAGGGCACGTTCCAGAGCAGCGACGGCAAGGTGACGGGCGAGTTCCGTGGGCGGCCGTTCGGCCCCGGCGGCAAGGAGCTGGCGATGGTCGTCGCTGTGAAAAAGGACGACGGCACACTTGCCTCGTTCCGCCTCACGGGCACGCTCAAGTAGGAGCCTCGCGGCGCGGCCTCGGCTCCGCCGGCGCCGCGCCTTCCTCAGTAAACACCCTTTTAACCGCCGCCGTGCCATGCCCCGCTCGCCGACACGACGCGACGGGGCCGCATGGACGATCTGCTGCAGGAATTTATCGCCGAGACGCGCGAGACGCTCGAGGCGCTCTCGGGCGAGATCGTCGGCTGGGAGGCCGATCCGAGCGACCGCGCGCGGCTCGATTCGATCTTCCGCTTCGTCCACACGATCAAGGGCAGCTGCGGCTTCCTCGACCTGCCGCGGCTCGCCCGGCTGAGCCACGCCGCCGAGGATGCGCTCGCCGCGGTGCGCGGCGGTGACCGCGTGCCGGACAGCGCGCTGGTCAGCGCGATCCTTGCGATCATCGACCGGATCGGCGACCTGGTCGAGGCGATCGACGCGGGCGAATCGTTCGACGATGGCGGCGAGGCGCTGCTGATCGCCGCGCTCGACGCCGTACCGGCCGCCGCCACACCCGCCGCCGCGGTACCGAGCGCGCCGACGCTGCCCGATCCCGCCGCGCTTGCCGCCAACCCGCAACGCAGCGGGCACAAGCGGTCGGTGCGGCTTTCGGTCGACCTGCTCGACCGCATGATGAGCGGCGTGTCCGACATGGTGCTCGCGCGCAACCAGCTCGCGCGCCACCTGCGTCTGATCGAAGATCCGCGGCTCGAGGCGATGCTCGAGCGGCTCAGCCTCTCGGTCGACGAGCTGCGCGACACCGTTACCCGCACCCGCATGCAACGCGTTGAGGCGCTGTTCTCGGCGCTGCCGCGGCTGGCGCGCGACTCCGCCGCCTCGCTCGGCAAGTCGGTGACGCTGGTGATCGAGGGCGGGGACGTCGAGCTCGACCGCGAAATGATTGAGTTGCTGCGCGACCCGCTCGTCCACATCGTCCGCAACGCGGTCGACCACGGGCTGGAGGACCGCGCCGACCGCATCCTCGCGGGCAAGCCCGGCACCGGCGAGCTGCGCGTCGTCGCGCGCCAGGCCGGCAATCTCATCATCATCGACATCGTCGACGACGGTCGCGGGGTCGATACCGACCGGCTCGTCGCCAAGATCCTGCGCGACCAGCCGTCGCGCGCCGCCGAACTGCGCGGGCTCGACGAGGAGGCGCGGCTGCGGCTGATTTTCGAGGCCGGTCTGTCGTCGCGCGACGAGGTCACCGCTCTGTCGGGCCGCGGTGTCGGGATGGACGTGGTCAAGGCCAATGTCGAGCAGGCCGGTGGACGCATCTCGCTGGTCAATCGACCGGGGCAGGGGCTCACCGTCTCGCTCGAGGTGCCGCTGACGCTCGCCATCCTCAACGCGGTGCTGGTTGACGCCGCTGGCACGCGCTTCGCGGTGCCGCGCCAGTCGGTGGACGAGATCGTCGCGGTTGACGGCGGCGCCGTAAGGGTCGATCGCGTCGGCACCGGGTCGGTCGTGCTGCTGCGCGGCCAACGTCTGCCGATGGTCGAGCTGGGCGACCTGCTCGATCACGCGCCCGCCGAGCCGCCGCGCTATCTCGCGATCGTCTCGCTGCGCGAGGGCCGCTTCGCACTCGCGCTCGACGGCGTGCGCGACACGCAGGAGCTGGTGGTCAAGCCCGCCGCGCCCGCGGTGATGCGCGCAGGGATCTACGCCGGGCAGATGCTGCCCGACGATGGTCTGCCGATCCTGCTGCTCGACTGTTCGGGTATCGCCGGCAAAGCGGGGCTGACCTTCGAGCAGGCGCAGGTGCAGGTTTCCGCCACCGTGGCGTTCGAGCCGGTACGCGCCTTGCTGTTCCTTGACGTCGACGGCGCGCGCCGCCTCATCGTGTCCGACGCGGTCGACCGCATCGAGAAGGTCGCGGCCGGCGCGGTGCGCGCGCTGGCGGGCGGCACGTGGCTGACGATCGACGGCCGCTCGGTGCCGGTCTGGGCGGGGCAGGGGGTGGAGGCTGGAACGGTGCGCACCGTCTTGCGGCTCCAGGCCGACGGTCTCGAGCTCGCCTATCCCGTCGAAGAGGCGATCGAGATCGTGCCGCTGCCCGACGAGCTCTCTCCCGCCGCCGATCCGCACGGCACCATCGCGGGGCTGGCGGTGATCGCGGGCGAGCCGATCGAGCTGGTCGACCCGCTCGCGCTGTTCGCCGCCTTGCCCGTCGCGGCGGAGCGCCCGCTCTGCCTGCTCTACGGCAGCGAGGGGGCGTGGATGGAAGCGTTTCTCAAGCCGACGATCGAGCAGGCCGGCTACCGGGTGATCCGCGCGGTCAGCCCGGGCGAGCGCCCCGCCATCGCGCTCGCGATCGACGAGGAGGCCGACAGCGCACCGACCCCCTCGCTGCGGCTTAGCCGCTCGCGCGGCCAGCCACTCTACCGTTACGACCGCGGCGCGCTGATCGCCGCGCTGAAGGAGCATCGGGCATGATCGGATCGCTGCAGTTGGTGGCGCGGATCGGCGGCTGCGGCGTGCTGTTCGACGCCGAGCGAGTCGATTCGGTGGTCGAAGTCGGCGCCGTGGTGCCCGCTCCCGGCGCGGCGGCCTCGGTAATCGGGCTGGCGGCGATGCGGAGCCGCGTCGCCACCGTGCTGGACGTGCGCACGCTGCTCGGCGTCGCGCGTTGTCCTGACGAGAAGCGTCGCGAGGGGGGCCGCGCGGTGGCGACGATCGTCGATGGCCATCTCTACGCCATCGCGGTCGACTCGCTCGAGGACGTTTCCACCTTCCAGCTCGGCGCAGCCCCTGCGGGGCTGGACACAACGGGCGAATGGGATTTCGTCACCGGCATCGGCGAGGGGCAGCACGAGACGCTACTGGCGCTTGACGTCGACCGGCTGGTCGCGCGGGCCAGCGCGCTGGCCTGATCGGGCCTAGCCGGCGGGCGAACGTGTCCTCGGTTCGTCAAGCCAGGCCTGACTTGGCACTCAATGGTGCCGCGCACGCTTCCGGCGCCCCACAAGCGGCAGCATGGAAGGCGGATCAAGTTCGGCATGACGCTTGGCAGTGGATCGGCGGTCTCATCCATTCAGCGCTTGAACACCGCGATCCGAGCAACTTCCGCATCGCCGTTAACGTCAAACTTACCCCTCGCGCGGCACAGATAGGCCACGCTTGGTATTGCAGGATCGCCCCATGAAGACTTGCCTGATCGTCGACGACTCCAAGGTGATCCGCAAGGTCGCCCGGCATATCCTGGAGACGCTCGACTTCACCGTCGCGGAAGCGGGTGACGGCCGCGAGGCGCTCACCGCCTGCCGCGCGTCCTGCCCCGACGTCATCCTGCTCGACTGGAACATGCCCGTGATGAGCGGGATGGAGTTCCTCCGTGCGCTCGGCGACGAGTCGCTGCCGGCGCGCCCCAAGGTGGTGTTCTGCACGACCGAGAACGGCATGGCGCACATCCGCGCGGCGATCGAGGCCGGCGCCGACGAATATGTGATGAAGCCGTTCGATCGCGAGACGCTGCAGAGCAAGCTCCAGATCGTCGGCGTCGCCTGACGCCAGCGCCCGCCGCGCCCCGGTCGATTGCTGCGATGCCACAGTTCGCGTCCTCTCTGGCGCCGTCGCGCGGTGCGCCGCCGCGCGTGCTGATCGTTGACGATTCAGCGGTCGCGCGTGCCGCGCTCGGCCGCTACGTCGAGGCGAGCGGGCGGTTCGAGCTGGCCGGCGCGGTCGGCGATGCCTCGCGCGCGCTCGCCTTCCTCGCGACGCAGCGGGTCGACGTGATCCTGCTCGACCTCGAGATGCCGCGGCAGAGCGGGATCGACGCGCTGCCGCAGCTGCTCGTCGCCGGCGCAGGGGCGCGCGTGCTGATCGTGTCGAGCACCGCGGCGGAGGGCGCCGAGGTGACGATGCGCGCACTCGCGCTTGGCGCGGCCGACACGCTGGTCAAGCCGGTGGCGGGCGCGTTCGCCAGCCGCTTCGGCGACACGCTGCTGGCGCGGCTCGATGTGCTCGCCACCCCTGCGGCGCTGGCGGGGCCGATGGCACCGGCCGAGCCGGCGCGCCGGCCGATCACCCCGTTGCCGCTCGTGCCGACGGCGCCCGCCTTCGACGCGATCGCGATCGGCGCCTCCACCGGCGGTATCCATGCGCTCGCCTCGCTCCTCGCCGAGGTACCCGCCGCGGTGACCCAGCCGATCCTGGTCACGCAGCACCTGCCGCCGTCCTTCTCGCCCTATTTTGCCGCGCAGGTCGGCGTCTCGGCGAAGCGTCCGAGCGTCATCGCGCAGGACCATGGCCGTGTCCGTACCGGCGAGGTCGTGATCGCGCCGGGCAACGCGCACCTCGTCGCCCATGCGCTCCACGACGGCGGCGCGGCCACGCGGCTGTCGCAAGCGCCCGCGCCGACCGGTAATCTGCCCTCGGTCGACCCGATGTTCGCGAGCCTGGCCGTCGTGTACGGCCCGCGCCTGCTTGCGATCGTGCTGAGCGGCATGGGCCGCGACGGGCTGGAGGGCGCGCGCGCGGTGCGCGACGCCGGCGGCACGGTGTTGGTGCAGGACCGCGGCAGTTCGGTGGTGTGGGGCATGCCGGGTGCCGTCGCCAAGGCCGGCTTGGCGCAGGGCGTGATGTCGCCGGCCGAGCTCGGCGCGGTGATTGCCGCAGGGGGCGGCCGATGAGCGCGGCGGCGCTGGGTCAGCCGACGATCGACGCGGGCTCGGCACAGGTCTTCGCCGCGCTGCTCGAGGCGCGCACCGGCCAGCGCATCGCCGCTGGCCGTAGCTGGAAATTCGACGCCGCGCTGAAGCCGCTGCTCCAGTCGCTCGGGCTCGATCGGGTCGAACAACTCACGGCGAGGCTGATGGAACGTCACGACACCGCACTGGCTGATCGGATCGTCGATTCGCTGCTCAACCAGGAGACCAGCTTCTACCGCGACGCGGGCGTGATCGAGGCCGCCGCCAAGCTGGTGCAGGAGCAGCCCGCGCCCGCGCGCGTATGGTGCGCCGCCTGCGCCACCGGCCAGGAGCCGCTGTCGCTCGCCATGCTGTTCGCCGAGGCGGGCGGGCCGACGCCCGAGATCGTCGCCACCGATGTCTCCGCCGCCGCAATCGCGCGCGCCCGGGCGGGCAGCTACAGCCAGTTCGAGATCCAGCGCGGCCTGCCAATACGGCGCATGATGCGATGGTTCGACAGCGCGCCGAACGATCACTGGGTGGCGCAGCCCAAGCTGCTCGCGACGATCACCTACCGCCGCCACAATCTGGTGACCGATCCGGCGCCGGCCGGGCTGTTCGACCTGATCCTGTGCCGCAACGTGCTGTTCTACCTCGCGCCGCA
The DNA here is from genome assembly GCF_029623345.1 of Sphingomonas phyllosphaerae. GTDB lineage: Bacteria > Pseudomonadota > Alphaproteobacteria > Sphingomonadales > Sphingomonadaceae > Sphingomonas > Sphingomonas phyllosphaerae_C. The sequence continues at coordinate 14,374 of NZ_JAPYKH010000025.1, read as the reverse complement.
CCTGCGCGAGCAAGTGCTCGAGCGGCTCGCCGCGGCACTCAAGCCCAGCGGCGTGCTGCTGCTCGGCGCGGGCGAGACCGTTATCGGCCAGTCGGATCGGCTGCGCCCGTGCCGCCGTGCGCGCGGCTTCTACGAGCGCGTCGGTGCCCCCGACACGCCGGAGCGGCTTTACACCGCGCGCTAAGTCCGCGATCCGGTAAGGCGTGAGCAGCGCCGCCCCGACCACTACCAGCACCTTCGGCGCGCGCGACCTCGCCGTGGTGGTGATGATGAACCTGCTGTGGGGCCTCAACATCGTCGCGGTGAAGGAGGCGGTCGCGCTCGTCCCGCCGATCACCGCGGGCATGCTGCGCCAGCTGATCGTGCTGCTGGTCTGCGCCAGTGCACTGCGCGTCGTGCCGGGCAAGATGGCGCCGCTGCTGACGCTGGGCGTGCTCTCGGGCGGGCTGTTCTACGTCTTCATCAATCTCAGCCTCGCGGTGTCCGACAATGTCGGTGCACTGGCGATCGCGGGGCAACTCGGCGTGCCCTTCTCGCTGCTGCTCGCGATCGCGGTGTTGCGCGAGCGGATCCACGCGCCGCGCGTGATCGGCATCCTGCTCGCCTTCGCCGGCGTGGGGCTGCTGGTATTCGATCCTGCCACGGCGCGCGAGGGATTGGGTCTGGCGCTGACGGCGGCGAGCAGCATGGTGTGGGCGGTCTGCTCGCTCATCCAGCGCCGGCTGGTCGGCGTGCCGGTGCTGACGATCTACGCCTGGATCGGTCTGCTCGGGACGCTGACGCTGGCCGCGGCGTCATGGTGGTTCGAGCCCGGCGCCTTCGCGCGGCTGCCGCGCACGCCAATTGCGGCGCTGCTGCCGATCGCTTTCTCCGGCATCGGCTCGACCGTGCTGGGCCACGGTTCGATGATGTGGCTGCTGCAACGCCACCCGGTCTCGACCGTCACGCCGCTGACGCTCGCCGCGCCGGTGGTCAGCGTCGCCGCCGCATCCTATTGGTTCGGCACGCCGCTGACCTGGCCGATGGTGGCCGGGGGCGCGGTGGCGATGCTGGGGGTAGCGATCGTGACGATCCGGACGGCGGCGAAGGGTGAGCGACGAGCATGAGATGTGTCGAGGCGCCGTCGCCCAACTTCAACGAGCGCAAGCTGCCGATCTCGATGATCGTGCTACATTATACCGGGATGCGCAGCGCCGAGGAGGCGATCGCGCGGCTGCGCGACCCCGCCGCCGAAGTGTCGAGCCACTATGTCGTGGACGAGGACGGCACGCTGCTCCGGCTCGTCGACGACGACAAGCGCGCCTGGCACGCCGGCGCGTCGCACTGGCGCGACGTGGACGACGTCAACTCCGCGTCGCTCGGGATCGAGATCGTCAACCCCGGGCATGAGTTCGGCTATCGCGCCTTTCCCGAGGCGCAGGTCGATGCGGTGATCCGGCTGGTCGCGCATCTCAAGGACCACTACGAAATCACGCGCGGCAATATCGTCGGCCATTCCGATATCGCGCCAGCGCGCAAGCGCGATCCGGGCGAGCTGTTCCCGTGGCACCGGCTGGCGCGGCTGCGGCTGGCGCTGCCGCGCCCGACCAAGAACCTGATGGATCCGTTCTGGAGCGAGCCCGCTTTCTGCCTCGCGCTCGAGCGCTTCGGCTATGACGTCACCGACCGGATGGCAGCGATCATGGCGTTCCAGCGGCGTTTCCGCCCCGAGCTGATCGACGGCGAGATCGATGCCGAATGCCGCATGATCCTGCTCGCGCTGCTGCTTCCCCGCCCGCGCGGCGACGACTGACGCTTCCCAGGCAGCGCGGGAGCCGCTAGGGCGACCGCGCCAGGGGGCCGGGCGGCCGCGTCACGCGTGAGCGTGCCGAGGAAAGTCCGGGCTCCACGGAACGACGGTGGCGGGTAACGCCCGCCGGCCAAGGGCGCGAGCCCGCGGTCAGGGACAGTGCAACAGAGAGCAGACGGCCACGGCTTCGGCCGGGCCATGGTGAAAGGGTGCGGTAAGAGCGCACCGCGCGGCCGGCAACGGTCGTGGCACGGTAAACCCCACCGGGAGCAAGACCGAATAGGGGCGGCAGGGGCGCGTTCGCGCGTCCGGGGCGTGTTCCCGCTCGCCGCCCGGGTTGGTCGCTGGAGCGCGTCGGCAACGGCGCGCCGAGAGGAATGGTCGCCCAGTCCCGAAAGGGATGGACAGAACCCGGCTTACAGGCCCCCTGGCATTTTCGCTGCCGCGCTCGCTTGGCGCGCGCGGCGGCGGACCCTATGTGCCGGTGCGCATGGCACGTATTCCTACCCGCTCGAACGACTGGGGTTTCCCGCGCTGGCGCGGCTATGGCGCCGGCCGCGACGCGGCGAACGTGCGGTTGTGCGACCGCCACGGCTGCGAGGAACCGGGTAACTGCCCCGCGCCCAAGTCGCCCAATAGCCCCGACCGCTGGTATTTTTGTCAGACGCACGCGGCCGAGTACAATCGCGGCTGGAATTACTTCGAGGGTCTATCCGCCGAGGAGGCGGCGGCGCGCGAGGCCGACGAGCGCCGCGACGCCGGCGGTTATCAGCAGTCGCGTCACCAGGCCTGGGCCGGGCCGGGCGACGGCACGCGCTCGCGCGACGAGATCCGCGCGCTCGAGGTGCTCGAGCTCGAGGTGGACTCCTCGTTCGACGACGTGCGGCTGGCGTGGCGCCGGCTCGCCAAGTCGAACCACCCCGACGTTCGCCCCGGCGACGCCGAGGCGGCCAAGCGCTTTCAGGCGATCCAGGCGGCCTATGAGGTGCTGCGCGCCGCCGAGGACGCGCGCACCTGGAAGCCGCGGGCGCAGGCGTGACGAACGAGGTCCGCGCGCGCTGGGGCGGCGCGCTGCTGGTGTGCGGCAAATGCTCGAAGAAGCTGGGCGGCGGCTTCGGTCGCAAGGGCAAGCAGTCGCTCGCCAAGGCGCTGCGCGACGAACCCGGGCTGGGCAAGGGGCGCAGGGCAGCGCTCGGCGTCATCGAGGTGCGCTGCCTCGGCGTGTGCCCGCGCGGGGCGGTGACCATGGTCGACACGCGCGTGCCGGATCGATGGCGGCTGGTCGATGCGGGAGCCGACGTGGCGGCGCTGGCGGGGAGCTTGCGCGGCGAAGGGTGAGAGCTGCCGACGGTCAGCCCGCGACAGTGAGCGCGAGGGTAGCGACGGTCGACCTCGTCAGCCTCCTCGGCATTCCCGAGTGGGCAGGGATCCAGACGCGCCGACGTACCGACTCCATCGGGGCGGTCAGCCTGTCCGGATTCCCGCGTGCGTAGGAATGACGGCAAGTGAGACGAGGACGCACCCGCGCGCTACCGCGCCGCGCACCACCTCACCCCGCGTAACGCCGCGCCGTCTCGCGGATCAGCGCGATCATGTTCGGGATGCCCTGCGTCCGGTTCGAACTCAGCTGCGCCTTGAGCTCGAACGGCGCCAGCGCGCCTTCTATGTCGGTCGCCAGGATCTCGCGCGGAGCGCGGTCCTGCACCGTGAGTAGCACCAGGGCGATGATCCCCTTGGTGATCGCGGCGTTGCTATCGGCCAGGAAGTGGAGCGTGCCGTGCGCCGGCACCGTCGGATAGACCCATACCGAGGCGGAGCAGCCCCGCACCAACGTTGCTTCGGTCTTGAGCGCTGCGGGCATCGGCTCGAGCGAGCGGCCCAGCTCGACTAGCAGGCGGTAGCGGTCATCACCCTCGACGAACTCATATTCCTCGCGGATCGCGTCGAGCGTGGGGGCGGTGTCGGTCATCGCGCGCGGGCTAGCCGCCGCGCGCGCGCACCGCAACCGCCCAGAGGACCATCGTTCAGAGGTCCACCCCCGCCGCGATCGCCTCGAGCTTGCGGATACGCTCCTTGAGATCGGCGATCTCGATCCGCGCGCCCGCGCTGGGCGGCGCTGGGGCGTGGCCCTCGCGGTGATGCCCGAGCTGCTCGTGCTGAAGCCGGAGCCAGCCGCGCCAGCCGTTGAGCGCGGCGTAGATCAGCATCGCCAGCCCGGCGAGCCCGGTCGCGGCCATGCTGAGGTAGAAAGTGGGATCGGACATGGCTGCCGTCTCCGTACGGGTTGAGGTCAGCGGTCGCGCAGCTGCTCGATCTGGCGTTCCAGATCGGCGCGGCCATGATTGTCGGTGATGAGGCGCTCGAGCACCGCGACACGCTCCTTGAGCTGGCGCACCTCGTCCTGCGAGCGGGCGACGTCGACGCTCGGGTAACCGGCGCCGTCGCCGTCGCGCACCCGGCCGATCGCGCGATAGCGCTCCTGCAGCACGCGGCCGATCATCAGGATGAAGACGATGGCGACGACCATCGAGAACGGACCCATCTTACTCTCCCTCGTGGCGCGCGCGGCTCAGTTGAGCCGGTCGTCGCGCAATTGTTCGATCTGGGCGGCAACGTCGGCGCCCCGGTCGGTGGCGATGCGCTCCAGCACGCGCACGCGCGCCTCGAGCCGCTCGGTGTGCGCCGCATATTGCGCGGCCTTCTCCGCGGTGGCTTCGGTCAGCACCTGCGCCATCCGCTCCTTGTGGGTCAGCCAGCGGCGAAACATCTCGCCGCCGACGCCCAGGATCACGGGCAGTCCGATCACCACGAAGGCCAGCATGAAGATGGTGAAGCCGTTGAGTTGCTCGGACATGACGCGTCTCCTACCTCGTCTTCTCAGCGGTCGCGCAGCGCCTCGATCTCGCGCGCGGTGCGGACAGCGGGATCGGTGGCGATGCGCTCCAGCACCGCGATCCGCTCTTCCAGTCGGCCGATCTTGCCCGTGAGCCGTTCGTTCTCGGCCTCGAGCAGCGCGACGCCGCGGTCGGGGCCGATCGCGTCGCCGGCGAGCGCGGGCGCGCCATGGCGTCGCCGACCGCGGCGCTCGTCGTCGAGCGGATAGCCGTGCCGCGCGCGCACCCAGGTGCGAAAGGCGTGCGAGGCGCTCACCGCGGTGACGATCCCCACCGGCACCATCCAACCCATGTCCATGTCCGTGCCTCCCTCTCGTGCGGTGTCAGCGCAGGCTGTCGATCTCGCGCGCGAGCGCGCTGTTGCGGCTGGTATAATGCAGCTCGATGTCGGCAAGGCGCCGGTCGATCTCGCGGAACTTGGCGCGCACCTCGGCGGTGGAGCGCTTGGGATTGGAGCGGACGCCCTGCCAGAATTTCTGGTCCTCGCGGTCCTGGTACAGACCGGCAGGCTTGGGCTCCGCCATCCAGGCGATCAGCACATAGGCCAGGATCGTCCACCAGAAGCCGCTCGCCAGCGTGAGCAGCACCGTGATCACCCGCACCCAGACGACGTCGATCCCGGTATAGTCGGCGATGCCCGAGCAGACCCCTTTCCACTGGCCGTTCTGCGGGTCGAGGTAGAATTTGGTACGACTGTCGGACATTAGTTCCTCCGATCGATCGAGCGTGCCGTCGGCTGGTCGAGGCGATAGTCGGGCTGGCTGCGGTAATCGGCCATGCCCGGGCGGAAATCGGGATTGTCGGCGGCGACGATCCGCTCGACGGTGGTGACGCGATCCTCCAGCCGGCGCGCGAGATTGTACATGTCGTCGAGCAGCCGCTCGTCCTCGTCGGTCATGCGCGGCGCGGTCTTCCACCGAGTGACATAGTGAAGGATCAGCCACGGCAGGCCGATGAAGAGCGAGGTGATCGCGATCAGCGGGACAAAGACGTCTTCCACCTCAATTCTCCCGGTTCAGCTTAGCCTTGAGCGCCGCCAGCTCGGCGTCGATCTTATCGCTGGAGCGCAGTGCATCGAATTCATCGTCGAGGGTGCGCGGGGTGAGGCCCATCGCCTCGGCGCGACCCTCGGCTTCGTCGGCGCGACGCTCGAGCACCTCGAAGCGGCTGAACGCGTCATGCGTCTTCGGCCCGTTCCACATCTCGCGCAGCTTGGCCTTGGTGTTGGCGCTCTCGAGCCGCGTCGCGATCGCGTTCTGCTTGGCGCGCGCCTCGCGCAGCTTGCTCTGCAGCTTGGCGATATCCTCCTCGGACGAGCGCAGCGCCTCGTCGAGCGTCGCGACCTCGTCGCGCAGCTGCGCGCCCATCTCGGCCGCCTTGCCGCGCTCGACCAGCGCCGCCTTGGCGAGATCCTCACGGTCCTTCGACAGCGCGAGCTCGGCCTTCTCGGTCCAGCTCGCCTCGATCTCGGCCAGCTTCTGGATGTGGCGCCGCATCTCCTTCTGATCGGCGATGGTGCGGGCAGCGGAAGCGCGCACCTCGACCAACGTCTCCTCCATCTCGAGGATGATCATGCGAACCATCTTCGCCGGGTCGTCTGCTCGCTCGAGCAGCTCGGCCATGTTGGCGGCGACGATGTCGCGAGTGCGGGAGAAAATGCCCATCTCGATAAGGACTCCTGCGTCAATCGGTCCCTTGTAGCGGATCGCGCGGGCGGCGGGGAGGGTGCCGTGCCGCGCGGCGTGTCACGCCACCCGGTGGATCGGTGCGTGGCCGAGCGCGGCCGCCGGGCCGACCGCGCCCAGCACCATTGTGGCGCTGACGACGACGGTGAGGGCGAGCGTGGCGAGCTTGCTGGTGCGATCGGTGCGGGTCATGGTGTGTCTCCTTCGTCCTGAGTTGCCGAAAGCTTTGCAGGAGGCGTGCCAGTTCGTCCGCATGATCGTTTCTCCAGCTTTTCCGCCAATTTCGGTCGCGTGAGGAGGGATCTCCGCCGCTAGGAAGATTTCGACAGTTGCCAGCGCTTGGCATTTTGCGCCAGAAGTTGGCGCATGGAGCGAACCACTCAGGTTGTCGGTCAGTCCGGGGTTTTCCTCGACGCGCTTGAGCGCGCCAGCCGCGCGGCGGGACTCGACCGGCCGGTGCTGGTGATCGGAGAACGCGGTACCGGCAAGGAATTGGTGGCGGAGCGGCTGCACCATCTCAGCCAGCGTTGGGACCAGCCGCTGGTGACGATGAACTGCGCCGCATTGCCGGAGACGCTGATCGAGGCCGAGTTGTTCGGCCATGAGGCGGGTTCGTTCACCGGCGCGACCAAGGCGCGCGTCGGCCGCTTCGAGGAGGCGGACGGCGGCACGCTCTTCCTCGACGAGCTCGGCACCTTGTCGATGGGCGCGCAGGAACGCCTGCTGCGCGCCGTCGAATATGGCGAGGTGACCCGGATTGGCGCGTCGCGCCCGCGCCGCGTCGATGTCCGCATCGTCGCCGCCACCAACGAGCATCTGCCCGATCGCGTCGACTCGGGTACGTTCCGCGCCGATTTGCTCGACCGGCTCTCGTTCGAGGTGGTGACGCTGCCGCCGTTACGCGCACGGCGCAGCGACATCGCGGTGCTCGCCGACTTCTTCGGCCGCCGCATGGCCGCCGAGCTCGGCCGCGACGAGTGGGAGGGGTTCACCGACGAGGCGATGGAGCTGATGCGCTCCTATCGCTGGCCCGGCAACGTGCGCGAGTTGCGCAACGTCGTGGAGCGCGCGGTCTATCGCTGGGAACGCGGTGGTGCGATCGGCGAGGTCGAGTTTGATCCCTTTGCCTCGCCCTATCGCCCTGGTGCGCCGCGTGCGGTAGCGTCGAGCGCGCCGCCGCCGCCCGCCGCGGCGGAGACGTCGCCGGGCGACCCGTCGCGCGAGGCGCCCGACGAGCCGGAGGACGCGGAGGTCGCCGCCTGCGAGGTCGGCCCGTCCGACTTCAAGAGCCGGGTGGCGCGGTTCGAGCGCGAGCTGCTCGCCAAGGCGCTCGCCGACAATCGCTTCAACCAGCGCGCCACCGCCGAGGCGCTGGGGCTCAGCTACGACCAGCTGCGCCACGCACTGCGCCGCCACGACCTGATCGGGGCGGTTGCGTAACGATTGCGCGGGAGCCATTTGGGCGGGCGTCGCGTTGCGCACGCGAACCCACAGGAGGATTCCATGGCTTTCGAACTCCCGCCGCTGCCGTACGATTATGACGCGCTGGAGCCGGTCATCTCGAAAGAGACGATGACCTTCCACCACGACAAGCACCACAAGGCCTATACCGACAAGCTCAACGAGGGCGTCGCGGCGGACCCGAAGCTGGAGGGTCAGTCGATCGAGCAGATCCTGGGGCAAATCTCGTCGCTGCCGCCCCTGCTCCGCAACAATGGCGGCGGCTATTGGAATCACGACTTCTTCTGGAAGATCATGGGCAAGCCCGGCAGCACAAGCGGGCCGAGCGGCAAGCTGGCCGAGGCGATCGACGCCTATGGCGGGCTCGACAAGCTCAAGGAGGATTTTAATACCAAGGGCGCCGGCCAGTTCGGGTCGGGCTGGGCCTGGGTGATCGTCGACCAGAGCGGGCAGCTCAAGGTCACGTCGACGCCCAACCAGGACAACCCGCTGATGGACGTGGTCAGCGACCGCGGCACGCCGATCCTGGGGAACGACGTGTGGGAGCACGCTTATTATCTCACCTACAAGAACGACCGGCCCGGCTATCTGAAAGCCTGGTGGGACGTGGTGAACTGGGACGAGGTGGGCCGCCGCTTCGACGCCGCTACCGCCTGAATGAGTGAGAGCGCCGCGCCGGGAGATCGGGGCGGCGCTCCTGCGACAGGGTCGACAAGCCGGACCATTGCTTCAGCGAAAGTTTCGGCAAACGCCGGAGCCCAACGGCAAAAGAGTAAGCGAGCGCGACCCTGGCCTCCTGCCTGCGCAGGAGCACCTCGGCGACGGATTGATCAAGTGCGCCTCAAACGATACCTGTCGGAGCACCTGATCGAGTGCGGACACGACCAGGCTCCCGCCAAGCCGATGGGATCATCGTAGAGGTTCAGCCTGCTGGATTGGCGGCTCGTGCCGACATCGCGCGCCTCAACGTCGCGGCGTATCCGGCGCACGCCGCGCGAACACCACGACCATGCCGAGCGTCGCCAGAGCCCCGATCCCGCCAACTGCCACCACCAGCGCGCTGGGTACGTCCATAATCCTCTCCCTGCCGCCGTGCGGCTATTGTTGTGGCAGGAGAGTGACTTGAGTTGGCGAGCCGCGCAATGGTGTTGTTGCGCCGCCCGCCTGGTGAACTTTCCGGACTATTCCAGATCGTTCTCGCTGACGATCACGAGACCGGTGCCATTCCCGCGCGATAGCGCCGAGAGCGCCGCCTCGCTGATCGCGTCGACGAAGCGGTTGAACATGTCGATTGCGTCGCCATCGGGGGCGTCGCCGCTCAGCGCCTCAAGCACGTCATATTGCACCGCGAATTCCTGCTCGTCACCATCGACCTCGGCGGTGAACTCCACCTGACGCTCGTCGATGTTGTCGAGCAGCGAATTATTGTCGATCTCCAACTCGTTCGCGGCCATAACGACTCCCTTTGATGCGGCGGCTACAGAAGAGCGGTAAAGCCGCAGCTGGCGCAGGTGTTCCCCGCGACCTGCATGATCGGGTCAGCGGGCAAACCAGATGACGTGCGTGGCGCCCTTGCCGTTGGAGCGCGCGCGGACCTTCACCTCGTCCACCGCAAAGCCGGCGCGGGCCAGTCGACGCGCGAAGGCGGGGTCGGGCGCCGCCGACCAGATCGCGAGCACGCCGCCCGGTGCCAGTGCTGTGCGCGCATCGTCGAGGCCGCGCGCGTGATACAGCGAGTCATTGGCCTCGCGCGTCAGTCCGTCGGGGCCGTTGTCGACGTCGAGCAGGATCGCATCGTAGCGACGCCGCGCGCGCCGGATCACCGCGCCGACGTCGCCGATCTCGAGCGACACGCGGGGATCGTCGAGGCAGCCGGCGGTGAGCGCGGCCATCGGCCCGCGCGCCCAGTCGATGATGCCGGGTACCAGCTCGGTGACCAGGATCTCGGCGTCCGCGCCAAGCCGGCCGAGCAGCGCGCGGAGCGTGAAGCCCATGCCGTAACCGCCGACCAGCAATCGAGGCGCAGGGCGATCGCCGAGCCGGTCGCACGTCATCGTGCCAAGCGCCTCTTCCGAGCCGCTCATGCGCGTGCTCATCAGCTCGTTGCGGTCGAGCACGATCATGTGATCGGCGCCGCGCCGAAACAGCCGCAACGGCGCGCCGCCCGGGACCTCGGCGACCCCGACCAGCTCGCGCTGGATCACTTGCGCTGACGGGCCTTGCGCGCGGCGTAGCGCGCGTCGCGCGCCGCCTTGAGCTCGGCCGCGGTCGGCAGCGACACCGCGCGCTTCGCGGCGGCTTCCGCGGCAGCCTGCTCGGCCGCGGCGGCCTCGACCTCCGCCTGGGCCCGCGCCTCTTCCTTGGCGGCCTTCTTCGCCTCGATCGCGGCGCGGTGCGCGGCGCGCTTCTCCTCCTCGGCCGCTTCCTTGGCCGCGCGCGCGGCGGCGCGCGCCGCTACCTGCTCGGGATCGGGAGCCGGCCGGTTCTTGAGCAACTCGAGCGCCTTCTGTTTGGCGTCGCGTGCCGCCTGAGCGCGGTCGTTGAAATCGGGGGCCTTGAAGCCTGCCATACCTGAGTCGTCTCCGTCGAAGAGGCCGGTGATGTCCCGGCCCATAGCACAACGGCCCCGCATCGCTGCGGAGCCGTTGAAAAAACTGGTGGACGCACTTGGGCTCGAACCAAGGACCCGCTGATTAAGAGTCAGCTGCTCTACCAACTGAGCTATGCGTCCGTGACCGGCGGGAAGGAAGCGGTTGTCGCCGCCCCGCGATCGGGAAGCGCGCCTCTACCAACGCGCTCCGGCTTTGCAAACCCCTTTTTTCGCGGTGCGGCGAGAAAAGCCGCTCACCAGCGCTGGCGAAGTTTGGAGGAGCGATCGATCCCCATCAGAATACCTAGCGAGATCAGCACCGTCATCTGCGCCGAGCCGCCGAAGCTCACCAGCGGCAGCGGGATGCCGACCACGGGGGCGAGTCCCATCACCATCATCAGGTTGATCGCCATGTAGAAGAACATCGTCGTCGCGAGCCCCGCCGCGGCCAGCTTGGCGAAGCGGTCCTCGGCGCGCACGCCGACGTTGATGCCCCATCGGATCACCAGCAGGAAGGCGATGATCAGGAAGGCGCCGCCCGCCAGTCCCCATTCCTCCGCCATGGTGGCGAAGACGAAGTCGGTGTGACCCTCGGGCAGATAGTCGAGATGGCTCTGCGTGCCGTTGAGGAAGCCCTTGCCGAAGATCCCGCCCGAGCCGATCGCGATCTTGGACTGGCTGATGTGATAGCCGGTGCCCAGCGGATCGCTCTCGGGATCGAGGAAGATCAGCACGCGGTGGCGCTGATAGTCGTGGAGCACGTATTCGAAGGCGAGCGGGATCGCTACCGCGACCGCCAGCGCACCGCCGACGAACAGCCGCAGCGGAATGCCGGCGAGGAACATCACGGTGGCACCGCCGGCGCAGATCATCAGCCCGGTGCCGAGGTCGGGCTGCGCCATCACGATCATCGCCGGCAGGCCGATCAGCACCGCCGCGGGCCACAGCGCGGCGAAGCGCCGCGTCTCGGTCGCGGGCAGCAAAGCGTAGAAGCGCGCGCAGGCCAGCACGATGGCCAGCTTCATCAGCTCGGACGGCTGGATTCGGATCGGGCCGAAGCCGAGCCAGCGCTGGCTGCCGCCGCGCACCGCGCCGAGCAGCTCGACCATGATGAGCAGCACCAGCATCACCGCGTAGATCCAGAAGGCCGAGCGCTTCCACCAGTCGAGCGGCACGCGCGACAGCACGACCGCACCTGCTAGGAACACGACGAAGCGCAGACCCTGCGGCACCACCCAGGGTGTCATGCTGCCGCCCGCGGCCGAGTAGAGCACGATCAGCCCGAAGCCGCCGATCCCGGCGACCAGCAGGAGCACGCGCCACGGCAGCGCGGCGAGCGGGGCGGGGACGAAGCCGCTCACTCGCGCCCGGTCCCGCCGTCGCCGCGCCCGCTCTCGCTGTCGGGCTCGGGCGAGCCGGTGCGCGCCGGCCCGTCGCCGCGCGCGGTATCGGCCGCCTGCGCCTCGGCGGTGGCGTTTAACGCGTCCGTCGCCGCGGCGACCGCGTCCGAGCCCGTCGCCGCGACGTCGTCGAGATTGGGACGCGGCGGGGGCGGGGCGTGCGCGGCGCGATAGGCCGCCGCCTCCGCCGCCATCCGCGTGCGGATGTCGCCGCCCCAGGTCGGCTCGACCTCGGCGAGGCTCTTCAGCGCGCGCTCGCGATCGAACAGGTAGGTCATGATGTCGCGCCCGATCATCGGCGTGTCGAGGTTGCGCACGGTGTGGCCGTTATGCTCCAGCACTACCGCCGCCGCGTAGCGCGGATTGTCATAGGGCGCGAAGCAGACGAACAAGGCGTGGTCTCGCAGCTTGAACGGCAGCTGCCCGTTCTTGAGCACGCCGCTGCGCCGCTCCGCCGTACTGATGTGGCGCACCTGCGCGGTGCCGGTCTTGCCCGCGATCGCGACCCCGGGCACCTGCATCCGCGCGGCGCCGCCGGTGCCGCCGGCGTTGACCACGCCGTACATCGCCTCGCGGATGAGCCGGAAATGCTCGGGGTCGATCGCCATGGGCTGGGCGCGCGGCTTGAACGGGTCGCGGATCAGCGTCGGCTTTAACTCGAGCCCCGAGCCGAGCCGGCTCGCCATCACCGCGAGCTGGAGCGGGTTGGCGAGGACATAACCCTGGCCGATCGAGGCGTTGATCGCGTCGGCGACCTTCCACTCGGTCTTGTACTTGCGCCGCTTCCACTCGCTGTCGGGCACGGTGCCATAGCGCTGCGTGGAGAAGGGCAGGTCGAACTTCTGCCCCATGCCGAGCGCGCGCGCCACCGGGGCGATCTTATCGTAGCCGACGCGCCGCGCCATCTCGTAGAAGTAGATGTCGCAGCTCTGCATGATCGCGTTCTTGAGGTCGAGCGGGCCGTGGCCGTGGCGCTTGTGGCAGTGCCACACGCCGTTACCGACCTGGAACGCGCCTGAGCAGAAGACGCGGTCGTTGGGGTCGACTCCCGCGGCGAGCAGCGCCAGCCCGTTCATCGGCTTCACCGTCGAGCCCGGCGGGTAGAGCCCCTGAGTCACCTTGTTCATCAGCGGAACGTGATCGTTCTCGCTGAGCATCTTCCACTCGAGCTGGCTGATCCCCTCGGAGAAGCTGTTGGGATCATAGGCGGGCATCGACACCATCGCGAGCATCTCGCCGTTGGTGCAGTCGAACACCACGCACGAGCCCGAATTGGTGCCGAGCCGCCGCGCCGCATATTCCTGCAGCCCGGCGTCGATCGTGAGCCGCAGCGTGCGCCCGGGCACGTCGGGGCGGGTGGCGAGCTCCTTGACGAGCTTGCCGCGCGCGGTGACCTCGACCCGCTTGGCGCCTGCGGTGCCGCGCAGCAGCGGCTCCATTGTCTTCTCCAGCCCGTCCTTGCCGAGCTTGAAGCCGGGAGTGAGATAGAGCGGGTCGCGCACCTTCTTATACTGCTCGGCGGTCGCGGCGCCGACATAGCCGATCAGATGCGCCACCGCGGCGCCCTGCGGATAGTGCCGCGCGAAGCCGCGCGACGGCGCCACGCCGGGCAGCTCGGGCTGGCGCACCTGCACCGCGGCGAAGCGGTCCCAGTCGATGTTCTCGGCGATCTCGACCGGGCGGAAGCCGGGCGAGTGTTTCAGCTCGGCCTCGATCTGCGCCACCTCCTCGTCGTCCAGCCCGAGCAGGGTGCGCAGGCGGGCGAGGGTCCGGTCCTTGTCCTCGAGCCGGTCGGGGATGACGTCCACGCGGAAGTCGGTGCGGTTGCTCGCGATCGGCTGGCCGTTGCGGTCGACGATCCAGCCGCGCCGCGGCGGGATCATCGTCATGCTCACGCGGTTGCGCTCGGACAGCAGGTTGTAATGCTCGTTCTGCGTGATCGCGAGATAGCCCATCCGCCCGATCAGCAGCCCGCCCAGCCCGATCTGGCCCGCGCCGAGCAGCCAGGCGCGGCGCGAGAAGCTGTAGGCCTGCGCGGCCTCGGTCATGACGCGCGGCGGCCGCGCCATCAGCGTGCCCGCTTGAGGTCGATCCACGCCACCAGCCGGGCGGCGGCGGGGAAAAGCAGGACGGAGAGGATGATCTGGATCACGAGCACGCCGTCGACATAGGCGGAGAGCGGGCTCGCGAACAGCCGTCCTCCCGCCAGCACGAGCGCGATCGCCACCGCTGCGATCGCCCAGCTCTGCGCGAAGTCGCGCATGCCCGAGCGCGCCTCGAGCGCCTCGACCAGGAAGAAGGCCGCCGTCCACAGCAGCATCGCGCTGCCGAGCGGCTGACCCGAGACGAGATCGTCGAACAGGCCGAGCAGCGCCGGTGCCCAGACGCGTAGCGACAGTGGTGCGAGCAGCCGCCACGACAGCATCATCAGCAGCCCCAGCGGCGGTAGCAGCCCGAGCGAGGCGTTCCACGGCAGCGTCGTCGCCAGCGAGCCGGCGAGCACGCTCGCCCAGGGGAGCAGGCGCGCGCGGCCGGGCGGCAGCGGCTCCTTGAAC
>NZ_JAPYKH010000024.1 GCF_029623345.1 Sphingomonas phyllosphaerae | reverse complement strand
CGACAAAGAAACCGGACAACCGACCCTCCCCCACCCTTCGATCGGGGAGACCGCTGCCCTTCCTATCTGACGACCGACCGAGCAACGCTGCCGAAGCAACACGCCCCGTCCGGTGAAGCGGCATATATGGACCACCCTCGAACGGGTCAAGCGATTCGATGACAGTTTTTTGGCGCGATGGTGTCAGTCCGCCGCATGGGTCAACCGCGCGACAAGACTGGCTATTTGACTTCGAAGCTCGAGACGCCGCCGCTGCGCCGATCGGTTGAGTGCCCGACCCAAGATGGAGATCGCCGCGAGCGACCGCCCCACCCCGACCAATCCCGAACAACAGCAGTCGATGCCGGGAGGAGGAAGCGCGCGGGACGCAGCGGCTGGTCGAGCAGGAGGCTCGGCGGCGCCGCCACGCAGCTGCCGATCCCCAACTCCTTTCCCGCAGAAGAAGGAGGACCAGGAGCATAATTACGACTTCTTCGTCACGTCGCTAACCGGCAGCTACCCCGAGGGACGCTTTACCAGCGGGCCTAGCATCGACCGGCGCGGCGAGTTCACGGTGTTCCGCAACGAGCCCCCGGGCGGCGAACCCGAGCCCGGCGCGGCACGGCCCGACGGCATGGCGCAGGTCGAGCAGACCGACACGACCTCGGCCTGAGCGACGTGGCCGGCGCGACCGTTGCGCGCCGGCCACAGCTGGAGCGGGATCGTTCCGATGCGGTCCGGTCGCATCTTTGAAATCGATTAGAGCGGGCATAGGATCACGGACGACGCCACTCCCATCGAGAGGGTGACGCGACCCACGTTCCTCAGGAGGGGAAGATGCCGCTACTCACCACGCGCCGCGCCGCGCTGCTCGCCGGCGCCGCGTTGCTGCCGAGCGCCCCCGCGCTGGCCCAATCCACCGCCGGCCCCGTGGCCACCCAATCCGCCGACCAGACCGGCACGGCCTCTCCCGCGCAGGACGCGGCGAGCGCCGCCCCCGACACCGCCCCGGCGGCCGACAATGGCGACGGGCTGCAGGATATCGTCGTCACCGGCCAGACCTCGCGCGACCGCCCGCTGATCACCTCCTCCGCCGACATCACCTACGCCACCCGCGACGACATCGATCGCCGCGCGCCGCGCTCCACCGCGGACATGCTCGAACTGGTCCCCGGCATCTTCGTCGAGGGGACCGCGGGCGAGGCGTCGAACAATTATTCGGTGCGCGGCCTCCAGGGCGGCGGGCAGCGCTTCGTCCAGCTCGAGGAGGACGGCATGCCGATCCTCTACGGCGGCGGCGGCGCCGACTTCTTCTTTCAGCAGGATCTCACGATCGACCGGCTCGAGGCGGTCAAGGGCGGCTCGTCCGGCGTGCTCACCGTCAATGGCGCGGGCGCGACGATCAACTTCATCTCCAAGCGGCCGAACCAGGAGCGGTTCGAAGCGATCGCGCGCGGCACCTATTACAATTACGGGCTTAAGCGCGCCGACCTCTACGTCTCGGCGCCGCTGGCGGAAAATCTCGCCTTCAGCATCGGCGGCTATTATCAGAGCAGCCCGGGCGTGCGGCGCAACCCGTTCGACTATGACGGCTATCGCGTGAAGGCGATGCTGGAATATCGCTTCGACGGCGGCGGCTTCCTGCGGCTCTCCGCCAAGCGCGGCGACATGAACACGGCCTATTACGCCAGCATGCCGTACCGCTACGACAATGGCGAGCCGAGCGGCTTCCCCGGCCTCGACACGCAGCGCGACAATATCGGCGGCGACGCCTTCCGCAACATCGCCGTACCGGTGTCCACCTTCGTCGAGCGCGACGGCATCCGCAACTTCCGCTACGATCAGGGCATCAAGTCGATCTCGAACCAGTTCCGCGTCGACTTCGAGAAGCCGGTGACCGACACGTTCGACGTCTTCCTGCGCAGCCGCTATCTCGACTACAGCTACGACTTCAACGGCCTCTTCCCCGGCTCGGGCACCGGCAATGCCGGCCTGGCGAGCGCGGTGAGCTATCTCACGCCCGGCAGCGGCTCGCCGATCAACGACCTGCTCAGCGCCGGCGCGGTGGCCTTCCCTGCGCGCGCGAGCTTCGGCATCCGCAACCTGCGCACCGGCACGGTGATCGGCGCCAACCAGACGAGCCAGCTCGACGCGCTCAACGGCAACGGCTTCCTCCAGCGCACCACGCTCAACCACGACCGGCTCGACGCGCACGACTTCGGGCTTAATCTGGGCGGACGCTGGGAATATCAGGGCGGCAGCTTCACCAATTCGCTCACCGCGGGCATGATGTATTACGCCGTCCACCGCCGCCAGAACCAGTCGGCGGTCGCCAGCGTCGTCAACGACGTGCGCAACAACAGCGACATCTACGACATCGTCGCGCTCGACGGCGGCAACAACGTGATCGGCACGCTGAGCGACAACGGCCTGGTCTCCTACGGCGACTGGGGCAACGGCATCCGCGTGCGCGACGATAACGCCGTGTCGCTCTACGCCAACGACGAGCTCGCGATCGGCAAACTCCGCATCGACGGCGGCATCCGTTTCGAGAACATCCAGTCGACCGCGCGCGACGGCATCGACGCCGCCGGGGTCGACGCCGCCAACCGCATCGTTGAGATTCGCCCGGGTGTATTCCAGCAGCTGGTACCCCAGGGTACTGCCGGTCTCGTGCCGACGGTCGGCCCTACCTTCGCCGGCCAATATACCACGCTCAACCGTTCGCAGGAGAAGATCGCCTGGACGGTCGGCGCGAACTATCTGATCACGCCGAACCTCTCGATCTACGCGCGCTATGCCGACGGTTTCCAGACCAACAGCGCCGATCCGATCACCACGATCAAATTGTACGAAGCCGGCATCCGCTACCAATATGAGCGCTTCTTCAGCGGCTCGGTCACGGCGTTCCGCACCAACTTCGACGACCAGAACTACAATTTCGCCAATCCCGAAAACCCGGCGCAGCAGCAGAACATCAACGCCGACCTGCGCACCAAGGGCATCGAGGTGGACCTGATGCTCCGCCCGGTGCGCTGGTTCTCGATCGACGGCCAGGCGGTCTTCCAGGACCCGAAGCTGGAGAACCTCCAGCTCGATGGCGCCACCCAGGCGGGCTATGAGGGCAACCGCCCCGAGCGCACGCCCTCCACCTTGTGGACGGTGACGCCGGCGATCCAGCTTCCCAATGGCCTCGGCGACATCTTCGCGCGCTACAAATATGTCGGCAAGATCTTCGCCGACGCGGGCAACGGCGTCGCGCTGCCGGGCTACGGCGTCACCAGCGCGGGGATCAACGTCAACGTCACGCCGCAGCTGCAGGTGAGCTTCAACGCGGAGAACATCTTCAACGTCGTCGGCCTGACCGAGGGCAACCCGCGGCAAGGGCAGACCCAGGCGATCACCCAGGGTTTCTTCTATGCCCGCGGGATCGTGGGACCGACCTATGGCGGGTCGGTGACGCTGCGGTTCTGAGGACGAGAGGGCGAGCGGCAAGGATCATTCGTCCGTGCCGCTCCCCAAACAGAACGCGGCAAGCTTCGAGGCGCAGAGCGTGTACGTCCGGGACGAGCAAACCGCGCGCCTGCGCACGCAGGAGCCCAGAGCCGAGAGCGCGACGGCTGCCATGCCGGGCTCCTGGGTGCGCAGGAGAACGGCAACGGCTAGCGTGCTGATGCCTCTGCCCCCCACATCCGGAGCCCGATCATGACCCGCGCCGCCCGCCTCCTCGCCGCGCTGCTGCTCGCGGGCAGCGCCGACGTGGCGCTCGCCCAGCGTCCGCCCGAGCTCGCCTATCAGCTCAACGAGGGCGACAATCTCAACGCCTTCCTGCGCAACGGCGCCACCGCGGCCCACCTGCTGCTGCGCGACGGCGCCGAGCCGCGCATCCTCGTCGCCTTTCCCGCGGGCAATAGCGGCGTCGGTCTCTGGTTCGAGCGCGCCGCCGTGCCGGTCACGTGGCGGCTCGACCGCGCACCCGCCGCGATCACCCTGGCCGACGCGCGCGGCCGCCCGCTCCATGGCATCCGCGCCACCGCCAGCGTCGCCGCGCCGCGGTTGGCGCTACGTCAGGCCGTGCTGTCGAACGTCCGCTTCCTGCGCGACTATCAGAGCGTCGGGCGCTTCCCGCCGGAGGTAGCGGGCGCTCCCCGCCTCGGCGGCGACACGATCACCTATGCGCGCGACCGTGCCGACGGCGCGCCCGGCTATCGACTCGCCCTGCGCGTGCTCGCCGGCCGGATCGAGCGCGGTGCGTTGGTGGCGGGCCGCGACGGCCGCATCCAGCTCGAGATCACCGCCGCGACCGGCGACACGCCGCTCACCGGCATCGCGCTGCCCGAGCTGCTCAACGCTAACGCCGCCGACGATCGCCAGGCGCGCAATGCCCTGCGCTTCCTCAGCTATCGCGAGAAGTTTTTGGCGGGCTCGTGGCGCTTCGACACCTATTTCGGGCGCGACACGCTGATGTCGGTGCGACTGCTCATGCCCGTGCTCCAGCCCATTGCGATCGAGGCGGGGCTTGGCGCGGTGCTGGCGCGGCTCGCGGCCGACGGTGACGTCGCGCACGAGGAGGGACTCTCCGAGTTCGCGCTGCTCGAGAACCGCAAGGCCGGACGCAGCGGCGATGCCGCCACGCTCGACTATGCCATGATCGATGACGACTTCATGCTCGCGCCCGTCACCGCCGCCTATCTGCTCGAGCACGCCGACCCGACCCGCGCGCGCGCCTTTCTGGCGCGGCCGATCGCCAGCGAGGCGCGCCCCGGCACCAGCGAGCCCGCCGGCGCGGCGCTGCTGCGCAACCTGCGGCTGGTGATCGAGCGCGCGCGCGGCTTCGCCGACGCGCCCGCGGTCGATCGCCTCGTCGCGCTCCGCCCCGGACGCATGACCGGCCAGTGGCGCGACAGCGAGGAGGGGCTTGGGCGCGGGCGCTACCCCTATGACGTCAACGCGGTGCTGGTCCCCGCCGCGCTCGACGCCGCGGCCCGGCTAAGCGCGGCGGGGCTGCTCGACCCTTATGTGAGCGCGTCCGACCGAGCCGGGCTGGCGCGCGCCGCGGCAATGGCGGCGACGTGGCGCGAGCATGCGCCCGCGCTGTTCCGCGTCGAGCTGCCCGCGCGCGAGGCGGCGCCGAAGATCGCGGCCTATGCGCGCACGCTCGGCGTCTCCGCCGCGCCCGCGCTGGCGAGCCTGGGGCAGGCGCCGCTGGTGTATCACGCGCTGTCGCTCGACGAGCGCGGCCGGGCAGTGCCGATCCTCAACTCGGACGAGGGCTTCGCTTTGCTGTTCGGCGAACCGCCTGCGGCCGAGCTGGAGCGCGACGTCGCCGCGCTGGCACGCCCCTTTCCCGCGGGGCTGATGACCGACGTCGGCCTGCTCGTGGCCAATCCGGCGTTGGCGGACGCGGCGACGCAGGCGCGCTTCACCCCCGCGGCCTATCACGGCGCCGTGGTGTGGTCGTGGCAGCAGGCGCTGTTCGCCGCCGGGCTCGAACGGCAGCTCAAGCGCCTAGATCTGCCCGCCGCGACCCGCACCGTACTGACCGACGCGCAATCCCGGCTGTGGCGCGCGATCACGGCGACGC
Source organism: Sphingomonas phyllosphaerae (assembly GCF_029623345.1). Classification (GTDB taxonomy): domain Bacteria; phylum Pseudomonadota; class Alphaproteobacteria; order Sphingomonadales; family Sphingomonadaceae; genus Sphingomonas; species Sphingomonas phyllosphaerae_C. The sequence continues at coordinate 51,545 of NZ_JAPYKH010000024.1, read as the reverse complement.
GCGCGATGCAGAGCTCGGAGCTGTGGTCCTGGACCTATCGCGACGGGCGTTACGAGGTGGTGCCGTTCGGCGCGGGCAAGAAGGACGTCGACGAGTCCAACGCGGCGCAGCTGTGGAGCACGGTCTATCTGGCGGTGCGTCCGCCGCGGTGATCTTCCTCCCCCGTCTTCCCGGACCAAGTCCGGGATGACGGACGGGGCAGCAGGACCCATCCTCACGCCATCGCCGCCGCCAGCGCGGCGTCGTGCATCGGCAGCGTCGGGGCGGCGCGCGCGATCAGCGCGGCGAGCGCGCGCACCTGATCGATATTGGCCGCACCGTCCAGCGCGTCGGCGAGCGGGTGATAGCCCTCGGCGACGATCCCCTGCCCTTCCAGCACCGCCAGCCAGCTCGCCTCGCGGAACAGCTCGTCGGTCTCCAGCATCAGCCGCCCACCGCGGCGGTACAGCGCCTCGCGCTCGACCAGCGCGTCGGGCAGCGCCATCGCGCGACACGCCTGCCACAGCGGCTCGGGTTTATCGCTCTGCGCGTGATAGTGGAGGATCAGGAAGTCGCGGATCCGCTCCATCTCCGCCGCCATCAGCCGGTTATAGCGTGCCGCCAGCGCTGCGTCGTCGCCGCGCGCGGGGAAGAGCGTCAGCAGCTTGGCGATGCCGCTCTGGATCAGGTGAATGCTGGTCGACTCGAGCGGCTCGAGGAAGCCCGCCGCCAGCCCGATCGCGACGACGTTGCCGCGCCACGGCTCGGGCCGGGCGCCCGCGGTGAAGCGCAGGAAACGCGGCTCGCCCAACGCCTCGCCGTCGAGATGGGCGAGCAACGTCGCCGCCGCTTCGTCGTCGGAGAGAAAAGGCGAGGCATAGACATAGCCGTTGCCGGTGCGATGCTGGAGCGGGATGCGCCACTGCCACCCCGCCGCGCGCGCGGTCGAGCGCGTGTACGGCAGCGTCGGCCGCGTCGCCGCGCTGGGCACCGCCACCGCGCGGTCGCACATCAGCCAGCGCGACCAATCGTCGTAGGATGCGCCCATCTCGCCCGCGATCAGCAGCGCGCGAAAGCCCGAGCAGTCGACGAACAGCTCACCCGCGAGCCGCTCGCCGCGCTGGCTGGTGAGCGCGGTGACGCGGCCGCTCGCCGCGTCGCGCTCGACTGCGGCAAGCCGCCCCTCGACCCGCACCACCCCGGCCGCCTCGGCCAGTCCGCGCAGGTGCGCGGCATAGCGCCCGGCGTCGAAATGATAGGCATAGCCGAGCGTTGACAAAATCGAACGCTGCTCCGCCGCGGGCTTGGCGAAACGACCGGTGAGCGCCGCCTGCGTGGTCAGCGACAGCGCCGCGAGCGGCAGATCGAGCCCCTCCGCCCGCGCGCGCAGCCAGCGGTGGTGGAAGGCGACTCCAGGCAGCGCCGCGCCATAGAGGCCGAACGGGTGGAAATAGCAGTGCCTCGGCCGCGCCCAGTCGACGAACTCGATACCGAGTTTGTAGGTCGCGCCCGTGGCCCGCAGGAACGCCGCCTCGTCGAGCCCGATCAGCTGGTTGAACCAGTGGATCGTCGGGATCGTCGCCTCGCCCACGCCGACGGTGCCGATCTCCTCCGACTCGAGCAAGGTGATCGCCACCGAGCGCCCGAGCTGGCGCGCGAGCGCGATCGCGGTCATCCAGCCGGCGGTGCCGCCGCCGAGGATCACCACGCGCCTCACCCGTTCCCGCTCCGCCACGTCCGTCTCCTCTCGACGACGGTGTAGGGCGGAACGGGGCCGAGCGGGAGCGGGGAAGCGTTGGGCCCGACGCGAGAGAGCACACCATCTCCCTCGGCGTCATCCTGAACTCGTCTCAGGATCCACTGGTCCGCCGGCGCCGCGACCGCTGAGTCAGCGGCGCCGGAATCCTGAGACGAGCTCAGGATGACGGCTGAAGAAGAGGCCGCGACACCACATCCGCCACCCGCCTCCGCACACTGGCCGCGCCCCCGCCCGCTCTGCTATCGCCGCGGCGATGACGTGCTCTCCGCTGTCCGCCCGCGTGCGCGCCACCGCGCTGTCGCTGCTGGCGCTGCTCGCGCTCCTGCTGGCGCCGTTCGCCGTCGCGCAGGTCGATCCGGTCACCGCCGCCACCGCGCGGCTGATCAAGGCCGAGCGCGAGGTGCGCTCGGTCGACGGCGCGCTCGACCAGTCGACCGACCGCGAGGCGCGCGACACGCTGCGCGAGCGGGTCAACGCCGCGCGCGAGGACGCCGCCGCCGCCGCCGACGACCTCACCGACCAGCTCGCGCTCGTCGATTCGCGCGCCGCGCAGCTCGGCCCCGCCGCCGCGGGCGAGGCGCCCGATCTGGCCGCGCAGCGCGCGCGGCTGGCGCGGCAACGCACCACGATCGACTCGAACAGCAAGCGCGGCCGGCTGATCGCAGTCGAGGCGCAGCAGCTGGTCGAGGAGATCGACCATACCGAGGCCGAGCAGTTCAGCCAGACGATCGCGGCGCACGTCCCTTCCCCGCTCTCACCCAACTTCTGGGGCGCGGTGCTGCAGGCGGCGCCGCGCGACCTGCGCCGGATCGAGGCGGTGGTCACGCTGGCGACGCGCCAGCTCGCCGCGGGGTGGCGCGCCGCGCCGGTCTGGCCGGCGCTGCTCGGGCTACTCGTCGCGCTGGCGGTCGCGCTGCCCGGGCGCGCCGCGGCGGTGCGGATGGGGCTGCGCTTCCTGATCGACGACGCGCCCGGGCATCGCGTGCGGCGCTCGGGGAATGCGATCTGGCGCGTGCTGATCGGCACAGTGACGCCGCTGCTGGCGAGCTTCGCGCTGGTGCAGGGGCTGCGCTGGGCGGGGCTGGTGCCTGCGGCGGTCAACGGGCTGGCGGACACGTTCGTGCAGGCGAGCTCGTTCGCTGGCTTCACCGTCGCGGTGACGGGCGCGGTGCTGATGCGCAACCAGCCGAGCTGGCGCGTCGCGCCGATCGCCGACGACGTCGCCCGCCGGCTGCGACCCTTCAGCTGGCTGCTCGCGGCGGTGGCCTTCTTCTCGATCAGCGTGAACGCCTTCAATCAGATGGTCGGCGCCAGTGCCGCGGCGCTGAGCGCGACCCAGGTGCTCGTCGCGTTGCTGCACCTGCTGATCCTGGCGGCTGCGCTGGTGGCGCTCGGACGGCTGCGCGCGGCGCGGGCCGAGGACGACCAGGCGCCATCACGCGCCGGGCTCGGCGCCGCCTCGCTGGTGGCCTGGACGGTCGTGGTGGTGGCGACGTTCGCGCTGCTGCTCGGCTATGTCGGCCTGGCCTCGTTCATTGTCCGGATCGTCGCCTGGGCGACGGTGCTCGGCTGCGCCACGTTCCTGCTGATGGCGGCGATCGACGATGTCGCCACTACCGTCTTCGTGCGCGACGGCGGCCTCGGGCGGACCCTGTCGCGTGCGCTCGGCGTCCGCGGCGCGCTGATTGAGCAGTTCGGCGTGCTCGCCTCGGGCGTGCTGCGGCTGACGTTGGCGCTGTTCGCGCTGGGGTTGCTGTTCTCGCCGTTCAACGGCGGCAACGGCGTCGGCGCCTTGGTGTCGCGGCTGGGCGCGCTGGCGCAGGGCGTGCAGGTCGGCGGCATCGCGATCTCGCCAGGGACGATCCTGCGCGGCGTGGTGGTGCTGTTCATCGGGCTGGCACTGGTGCGCGGCTTCATGCGCTGGCTCGAGCAGCGCTATCTGCCCGCCACCGACCTCGACGGATCGGGGCGCAACTCGGTCAGCCTGGTGGCGCGGTACGTCGGGGTGGCGCTGGCGGTGATCTGGGCGCTGGCCTCGCTCGGCATCGGCGTCGAGCGGATCGCGCTGCTGCTCTCCGCGCTGTCGGTCGGCATCGGCTTTGGCCTGCAGGCGATCACGTCCAACTTCGTGTCGGGGCTGATCCTGCTGGCGGAGCGCCCGATCAAGATCGGCGACTGGATCCGCGTCGGCACCGACGAGGGCGACGTCAAACGCATCAACGTGCGCTCGACCGAGATCGCGCTGGCCGACCATTCCACGCTGATCGTCCCAAACAGCGAGCTGATCACCAAGTCGGTGCTCAACAAGACGCTGGCGAGCCCGCTCGGGCGCATCCAGGTGCAATTCTCGGTGCCGCTGGAAAGCGACGCCGACAAGGTGCGCACGATCGTCGCCCAGGCCTTCGCCGACGAGGGCGCGATCCTCGACGATCCGCCGCCCGCGATCTTCATCGACTCGATCGCGGACGGACGCATCTTCTTCAACTGCTTCGCCCACGTCGGCTCGCCGCGTGCCGCGTACAGTTCGCGCAGCGCGATCTTCACGGTGCTGCTGCGCCGGTTCCGTGAGGAAGGAATCGAGCTGGGCACGGTGCCGCAGCGCCTCGAGCTGCTCTCGCGCGATCCGGCGAGCACTCTCGGTCACCCCGACGTGCCGGCGCAGGGGCAGCACGCCTCGGTGTAACGGCTTCCTAAATAGAGCATCCTTCCTTCTCCGTCATCCCGGACCTGGCCCGGGATGACGGAAGAAGCGGGTGGAGCGCCGCGGTCCGCGAAAGACGGTGCTCGATCCGGCGTCACGAGCTCTCATCGCGTGCGGAGCCTCAGCTGTGCCGCGCACGCCGCTTGAAAATTGGAAGGAATCGTTGCCGCCACATTAGTGTATCGTCAGTCCATCCGCTCTATGGCTCGCCGCGGGGGAAGGAGCGTTCACGCGCGGCAGGGGGATGGCGATGGTGCGGCGGCTGTATCGTTGGTACGCCGGGATCGGTGACGATCCGCGGCTGGCGATCGCCCAGGTCACCAACCTGTATCGTCAGATCCCGCTGCTCTACGGGCTGCTGCTGATCAACTCGCTCGCGGTGGCGGTGACGCATCACGACAGCGCGCCGGCGCTGCTCACCGTGACCGTACCCGCGCTGCTCTTCGCCGTCACGTTGATCCGCCTGCTGCGCTGGGCACACGCCGGCCGCCGCGGAGTCGCGCCCTCGCCCGCGTCGGCGCGTCGCCAGCTGCGCACGATCACCGCCGCAGCGGCGCCGATCGCGGTCGCCTATATGGTCTGGTCGCTGCTGCTGATGCGCTACGGCGACGCGGCGCAGCAGACGCATGCCGCGGTCTATCTCTCGACCACGGTGATGGGCTGCGTCTTCTGCCTCATGTCGTTGCCGCAGGCCGCGCTGTTGGTGGCAGTGATGGTCGTGCCACCCTTCATTGCCGCCTGCCTAGCGCATTATCAGATCATGTTCGCGGTGATCGCCACCAACGTGGCGCTTGTCGTGGCGGTGCTGCTGCGCGTGCTGTTCAACAGCTTCGACTATTTCCAAGACCAGGTGGCCGCGCGCGCCGCGCTGGAGCACCAGCACGCCGAGCTGATGCGGCTCAACGCCGAGAACGGCCGGCTGGCGCTGACCGACAGCCTCACTGCGCTGCCCAACCGCCGCCAGTTCCACCACGATCTCGACCTGCTCGCCGCCGCGCGCGACGGCGCCCCCTTCGCGGTCGGGCTGCTCGACCTCGACCGGTTCAAGCCGGTCAACGACACCTACGGCCATCAGGTCGGCGACCTGCTGCTGGTCGAGCTGGCGCGGCGGATGCGCGCGATCGCGGGCGGCGCCACCACCATCTACCGGCTCGGCGGCGACGAGTTCGGCCTGCTCACCCTTGGCGCGCGCGACGAGGCGGTCGCAGCGGCTGAGTGGCTGTGCCAGAGCATCGCCGCGCCGTTCAGCGTCGGCGAGCTGCGCGTTGCGGTCGGCGGCTCGCTCGGGCTGGCGCTCTCGGGCGAGGTGGAGGCCCCCGGCACGCTCGCGGGCGAATTGTTCGATCGCGCCGACTATGCGCTCTATCACGCCAAGCGGGTCAATGGCGGCGGCACCTGCGTGTTCACGCCCGACATGGCGCGTGCGATCCGCACCGACCGCGCGATCGAGGCGGCGCTCCAGGCCAGCGCGCTCGACGAGGAATTGCGCGTCGTCGCCCAGCCGATCGTCGCCGCCGCCAGCGGCAGGGTCGTGGCGGTGGAGTGGCTCGCGCGCTGGCGTAGCCCGCTCGTGGGCGAGGTGCCCCCGGCCGAGTTCATCGTCATCGCCGAGCGCTCCTCGCTGATCCACGACATCACGCTGGCGGTGTTCCGCAAAGGGCTCGCGGCGGCGCGCGCGCTGCCGGCCGATCTGGCGCTGTCGTTCAACCTCTCGGCCTGCGACCTGCACTCGCCCGCGACGATGGCGGCGATCGAGCGCGAGATCGACGCCTCCGGCGTGGCGGCCGAGCGGATCTGGATTGAAGTGACCGAGACCGCGGTGATGCGCGACCCGCCCGCTGCCGCGCGTGCACTGGCGCAGCTCCGCGCGCGCGGCATCAAGGTGGCGCTCGACGATTTCGGCACCGGCCATTCCAGCCTCAGCAACCTCCATCAGCTGCCGCTCGACAAGGTCAAGATCGACCGCAGCTTCCTCGCCGACGACGAGGCCGCGCGCGGCTGGGCGGTGGTGGCGGCGGTGGTCGCGCTGTGCCGCTCGCTCGCGCTGGAATGCGTCGCGGAGGGCGTGGAGACCGAGGCGCAGCGCGACGCGCTGCTGCGGATCGGCTGCGGCGCGGCACAGGGCTATTTCTTCTCGCCGCCGGTCGAGGCCGAGGCGGCGGCGGTGCTGGTGCGCGGATGGGATCGACGGCGCGAGGCGGCGTAAGGGAGGTCGCGGCCTCGCGGGAGCGGCTCGGCACTCTTTCGCTTCGCCGTCGTCCTGAACTCCTTTCAGGATCGACCGTGCAGCAGGCGTCTCACGCTTTAGCTTCGCGGAGCCGTGAATCCTGAAGCGGGGTCATAATGACGCCTTCGACGAGTCTGTCCCGGCCGCACGCGGACAATCCAAGTCAAAGGTGGTCCCCGTCACCGCGGCGGCGCGGTCGAGGCGCGTACCTTGAGCTCGCCCGCGATCACCACCGGCGCGGCGGGGCGCGCGCGGCCGCCGAGCTGCGCGATGATCAGCTCCACCGCGCGCGCCGTCGTCGCCGCGATCGGCTGCTCCATCGCGGTGAGCGGCGGGTGCGCGAAGCGCGCGATCGGGGTGTCGTCGAAGCTCACCACCGACAGGTCCTCGGGCACGCTCAGCCCGCGCTCGCGCGCGGCGGCGAGCACGCCGAGCGCCATCTGGTCGCTGCTCGCCAGGATCGCGCTGGGGGGCGTCGCGGCGCCGAGCAGCGCATGCGCCGCCGCCTCGCCGCTGGGAAAATCGAAGTTGCCGACCGCGAGCAGCCCGTCGCAGCTCGCCCCGGCCTCGCGCATCGCGCCGCGCCAGCCGTCGGCGCGCTGCGCGCTGGTGGTATAATCCTCCGGCCCGGCGACGAAGCCGATGCGGCGATGGCCGAGCGCGAGCAGATGCTCGGTCGCGCGCCGCGCCCCCGCCTCGTCCGCCATCGACAGCGCGATCCCGGTGCCGCCGCCCTGCGCGCCGATCCTCGCGAAGGCGATGTCATGGCGGTCGAGCAACTCGGCGATCAGCGGGTTGTCCGAGTGCGGCGGGGTGAGGATCACGCCGTCGGGCTGGAGCGCGGCGATCGTCGCGGCGAGCTCGCGCTCGATCCGATCGCTGTGCGTGTCGACGAGCTCGAGCAGCAGGCGATAGCCGTGGCGTGCGCAGGTCAGCATGCCGCCGAGCAGCATCTGGTCGACCCAGTCAGTCCCCTGGCGCGCGCGCCAGTCGCTGATCGTGCGGTCGCGGTCGTTGAGCGCCAGGATCAGGTAGCTGCGCGAGCCGCCCATGCGCTGCGCCGCCAGCGACGGGACATAGCCCAGCCGCGTGATCGCCTCGCGCACGCGCTCGGCCATCGCCGGGCGCACGTTGGGCTCGTTGTTGATAACGCGGCTGACGGTCTGCAGCGAGACGCCCGCGTCCGCCGCGACATGCTTGATCGTGACCGTCTGCCGCCGCCGTGCCATCTCTGCTCCCCCGGACCGCCGGTCGCCCCGGTTCGCGCACCGCCATAGCCAAGCCCGTGCCGCGCCGCCAACCCACCGCGCGGTCGAGGGTGGCGCGGCGGTGGCGCGGCCCTATCATGCGCGCGTCCATGCCCGTTCCCGCTCTCCCCCGCCCCGCGCGCCCGGCGTGGTTCCTGCTCGCCTTCGCGCTCGCGAACATCGGCGGGGTGATCGCCTATCTGCCGCTACTCACGCTGCTGCTGCCGCTCAAGATCCACGCCGTCGCGGGGGACGCGCGCATCCCGCTGCTGAGTCTCACCGCGATCCTCGGCGCGGTCGCGGCGAGCGCGGCCAACGTGCTGTTCGGCTGGCTGAGCGACCGGTCGGTAGCGCGCGGCGGCGGGCGGCGGCGCTGGGCCGCGGGCGGGCTGGTCGCCACCGCGGCGAGCTACGCGCTGATCGCCGCGGCCGCGAGCGCGGCGACGATCGTGGCGGCGGTGGTGCTGTTCCAGATCGCGGTCAACGCGGTGCTCGCGCCGCTGCTGCCGATCATGGCCGACGAGGTGCCCGACGCGCGCAAAGGCCTCGCCGCCGGGCTGATCGCGCTGGGTAACCCGGTCGCGGCGCTGCTCTCGGCGCTGCTGGTCGCGGACGAGGGACTCGCCGACGCCACCCGCCTCGCGGTGGTGCCGCTGCTCGCCGCGCTGGCGCTGCTGCCGCTGCTGCTGCTGCGCGGCGGAGGCGGCGCGGCCGAGACCGCGCCCACGTCCACGCCGCTCCTGCCGCGCCGCGACCTGCTGATCGCCGCCGCGGCGCGGCTGCTGATGCAGCTCGCCACCGCGGCGCTGTCGCTCTACCTGCTGTACGTGTTCGAGAGCATCGCGCCGGGCGAGCGCCAGCTCGTGCTCGCGCGCCAGGTCGGCACGCTGCTGACGATCTGCTACGTCATCCCGCTGCCGCTCGCGCTGCTGGTCGGGCGCTGGTCCGATCGCGACGGGCGGCGCCAGCCCTTCCTGGTCGGCGCGGGGCTGGTCGCGGTGGCGGGGCTGGGCACGATGGCGCTGGCGAGCGGCACCACCGCCGCCGCGCTGGGCTTCGCGATCTATTCGGTCGGCTCGGCGGTGTTCCTCGCGCTCCACTCGGCCTTCGCGCTGCAGCTGCTGCCCGACCCGCGGCGACGTGGGCGCGACCTCGGACTGCTCAACCTGACCAACACGCTGCCATCGCTGCTAGGCCCGCTGCTGACCTGGACGCTGGCGACACCGCGCGACTTCGCGCTGCTGCTGACGGTGCTGGCGGTGCTCACCGCGCTCGGCACCGGTGCGGTGACGCTGGTGCGTGCGCGGCGCTGACCGTTCTCCTGCGCAGGCAGGAGCCCAGGGTAACAAGCGTTGATCTGCGCGGCCCTGGGCTCCTGCGTGCGCAGGAGCACGGCTCGCCTTCTGCCGCGCCGACGCGGTTGCCAGCGCGGCGGCGACGTCGCACATCAGCGTCATGTCCAGCGGCCGCGCCGACCTGCCCGATCTCAGCTATTTCCTCGTCATCGCGCGCCACCTGAGCTTCGCGCGCGCGGCGGTGGAGCTGCGCGTCACCGCCTCCGCCCTGAGTCACTCGATGAAGGCGCTGGAGGCGCGGCTGGGCGTGCGGCTGCTCCACCGCACCAACCGCAGCGTCACGCTCACCGCCGCGGGCGAGCAATTGCGCGACTCGATCAGCGACCCGCTGCGCGCGATCGACGGCGCGATCGAGGCGCTCAACCGCTTCCGCGACGCGCCGGCGGGGCGTATCCGGCTCAACGTCGTGGTCGACGCGGCGCGGCTGCTGCTCGCGCCGGTGCTGCCCGGCTTCGTCGAGCGCTACCCCGACATCGAGGTCGACGTGGTCGCGAGCAACCGGCTGGTCGACGTCGTCGGCGAGGGGTTCGACGCCGGGATCCGCTACGGCGGCACCGTGCCCGAGGACATGATCGCGCTGCGGCTCTCGCGCGACATCCGCTGGGTGGTGGCCGCCGCCCCGGCCTATCTCGACCGCTTCGGCACGCCGGCGCACCCGCGCGAGCTGGCGCAGCATCGCTGCGTGCGGCTGCGCCAGGGCGCCGGACGGATCTACCATTGGGAGTTCGAGCAAGGTGACGAGGAGCTGGCGATCGACGTGCCCGGCGCACTGACGATCGATGACACCGACCTCGGGCTGAAGCTGGCGCGCGGCGGCGCGGGGCTGATGTACGGACCTGAGCCGGTCTTCGCGGGCGCGCTGGCGGAAGGCACGCTGCGGCTGGTGCTCGAGGACTGGGCGACGGTGGGCGGCGGCTACCACCTCTATTATTCGAGCCGCCGCCAGGTCCCCACCGCGCTGCGCCTGCTCGCCGACCACATCCGGGAGAAGCGGCCGCTGGGGTGAGGAGCCAAGGGCACACGATCGCTGCGCTTCCGGCTCTGGGCTCCTGCGTGCGCAGGAGCACACGGAGAGGCATAGCTGAGATCCCCTCATCACTGCGGTGAGCCGTCACCTTCCTGCGCCCGCGTCGCCGCTCCCCTATCTACAGCCCGCGCGTCACCCGACGCGCCCACATCCTGCCGAGGAAAAGAATTCATGGCCACCAAAGCCTATGGCGCGAACGCCGGCGACAAGCCGCTCGAGCCGATGGACATAGTCCGGCGCGAGCCTGGCGCGCATGACGTCCAGATCGACATAGCTTATTGCGGCGTCTGCCACTCCGACCTCCACCAGGTGCGCGGCGAATGGGGCGGTACGCTCTACCCCTGCGTCCCCGGCCACGAGATCGTCGGCCATGTCACCGCGGTCGGCGGCGAGGTGAGCAGATTCAAGGTCGGCGACACCGTCGGGGTCGGCTGCATGGTCGACAGCTGCCAGCATTGCGCCTCGTGCGACGAGGGGCTGGAGCAATATTGCACGGGCGGCGGCTTCGTCGGCACCTACAACGGGCCGACCGCGGACGCGCCCGGCCACACGCTCGGCGGCTATTCGGAGCGGATCACCGTCTCGGACAAGTTCGTGCTCAAGATCTCGCACCCGGAGGAGCAGCTCGCCGCCGTCGCGCCGCTGCTGTGCGCGGGCATCACGACCTACTCGCCGCTGCGCCACTGGGGCGTCGGGCCGGGCAAGAAGGTCGGCATCGTCGGGATCGGCGGGCTCGGCCACATGGGCGTCAAGATCGCGCACGCGATGGGTGCGCACGTGATCGCCTTCACCACCTCCGAGTCGAAGCGCGCGGATGCCAAGGCGCTCGGCGCCGATGAGGTGATCAACTCGCGCAACAGCGAGGAGATGGCGGCGCACGCCGGCAGCTTCGACATGATCCTCAACACGGTCGCCGCAAGCCACGACCTCGACGCCTTCACCGGCCTGCTCAAGCGCGACGGTACTCTGGTGCTGGTCGGCGTGCCCGAGCACCCGCACCCGTCGCCGAGCGTCGGCACGTTGATTTTCGGCCGCCGCGCGATCGCAGGCTCGCTGATCGGCGGCATCGCCGAGACGCAGGAGATGCTCGACTTCTGCGCCGAGAAGGGCGTCACCGCCGACATCGAGATGATCCGCATCCAGCAGATCGACGAGGCCTATGACCGCATGCAGCGCAGCGACGTGAAGTACCGCTTCGTGATCGACAACGCGACGCTCAAGGAGGGGTGACGCGTAGTTCCTCCCCGCCATGCGGGGAGGATTACCTCGTCCGCCCAACGATTTTCTGCGCGCTCCTGAGACAAACCAGCGGTTCGGGAGTTACAGCCGCGGACAACCGGGAAAAAGGGAACGGGCATGTCGGACGATCGCGAGGGACAGATCCGCGAGCGCGCTTATCGCCTCTGGCAGGACGAGGGCGAGCCGCACGGCAAGCATGACGAGCATTGGCGCCGCGCGCAGCAGGAATTTCCCGGCGAGCAGCCGTCCGACACGCCCGAGCCGCAGGACGGCAGCGACACCCCCGCTGTCACCTCGGGTGACGAGACCACCGGCGCCGAGCTGACCAAGCCGCTCGCCAACGAACCGGCGGACTCGCCCGCCACCACCATCCCCTCGGGCAGCCCCGAGACAGGCGACGTGGGCAGCGCCGCCGGCAAGGCGCTGCGGCCGCGTGGCGCCAAGGCCGCCGACTCCAAGGCACCCGGCGCCACCGCCGCGCCGAAGCGCCCGGGGCCCCGCACCAAGCGCGCCTGAGGCGCGCCGCGGCGCCCCTCCCGGCGCGAGACACCTTACCTCTTCGGCCGCGGTAGCGCGGCCTCTCTCCTGTCGGGAGCATGATGTTGCACGAACTGCCGGACCGGCTGTTGCCGGGATCGCCCTACCCGCTCGGCGCCACGTTCGACGGGGAGGGCGTCAATTTCGCGGTCTTCTCCGCCAATGCCGACGCGATCGAGCTTTGCGTCTTCGATCCCGCGGGCAAGCGCGAGCTCCGCAAGCTGATGCTGCCCGAATGCACCGACGAGGTGTGGCACGGCTATCTTCCCGACGCCGGGCCGGGGCTGGTCTACGGCTATCGCGCGCACGGTCGCTATGCCCCCGAGGAGGGCCATCGCTTCAACCCCAACAAGCTGCTGCTCGACCCCTATGCGCGTCGCATTCAAGGCCAGATCAAGTGGACCGACGCGCTCCACGGCTATCGCATCGGCCACCGCCGCGAGGACCTGTCGTTCGACAAGCGCGACAGCGCGCCCGCCATGCCCAAGGCGATGGTGGTCGACGACCACTGGGACTGGTCGCGCGACCGCCGGCCCAACACGCCCTGGTCCGAGACCGTGATCTACGAGGCCCACGTGAAGGGCCTGACCAAGCTGATGGAGCTGGTCCCCGCACGCGAGCGCGGCACCTATGCCGCGCTCGGCCATCCCGCGGTGATCAAGCATCTCCAGCGCATCGGTGTCACCGCAATCGAGCTGCTGCCGATCCACAGCTTCACGCAGGATCGCTTCCTGCAGGAGAAGGGGCTGCGCAATTATTGGGGCTATAACTCGCTCGGCTTCTTCGCGCCCGAACAGTCCTACATGGCGTCGGACCATCAGGACGAGCTGCGCCGCGCGGTCCACCGGCTCCACAAGGCCGGGATCGAGGTGATCCTCGACGTCGTCTACAATCACACCTGCGAGGGCTCGGAGCGCGGCCCGACCCTGTCGTGGCGCGGGCTCGACAACGCCAGTTACTATCGTCTGGTCCAGGACAATCCGCGCTACACGATCAACGACACCGGGACCGGCAACACGCTCAACATGAGCAAGGCGCGCGTGATCCAGATGGTCGCCGACTCGCTGCGCTACTGGGCGACCAGCTTCGGCATCGACGGCTTCCGCTTCGACCTCGGGCTCACGCTCGGGCGCGAGGATTATGGCTTCGATCCCGGCGCGGCCTTCTTCGACGTGCTGCGGCAGGACCCGGTGCTCGGGCGGCTCAAGCTGATCGCCGAGCCGTGGGACATCGGCCCCGGCGGCTATCAGCTCGGCAACTTCCCGCCCGGCTTCGCCGAGTGGAACGACAAGTACCGCGACACCGTACGGAAATACTGGCGCGGCGACCCGGCGCAGCGCGGCGATCTCGCGGCACGGCTGGCGGGCTCGGGCGACCTGTTCGACCGCCGCGCGCGGCGGCCTTGGGCGACCGTCAACCTGCTCGCCGCGCACGACGGCTACACGCTCGCCGACACGGTGATGTACGAGGGCCGCCACAATGAGGCCAATGGCGAGGACAATCGCGACGGCCATTCCGAGAACTACTCGCGCAACTGGGGCGCCGAGGGGCCGACCGACGATCCCTCGATTAACGACGCGCGCGGCCGCGTGATGCGCTCGATGCTGACCACGCTGCTCGCCTCGCTCGGCACGCCGATGCTGGTCGCGGGCGACGAGTTCGGGCGCACGCAGAACGGCAACAACAACGCTTATTGCCAGGACAACGAGATCAGCTGGCTCGACTGGAAGGCAGCGGCGAGCGAGGACGGTCAGCGCCAGATCGACTTCACCGCGCGGCTTACCGAGCTGCGCCGGCGCTATCCCGTCTTGCGCGCCGCGGCCTTCCTCTACGGCGAGGATTCGCCCGGCGAGGGCGTCAACGATGTCGAATGGTGGAACGAGCGCGGCGAGCGCATGACTCCCGAAGACTGGGACAATCCCGAGGGCCGCGCGCTGATGATGCGCCGCGCGACGCGCACCGAGGATGGCGAGGTCGAGGCGGTCTCGCTGCTGCTCAACGCCAGCGCCGACCCGATCACCTTCCAGCTGCCCGCGCCGCAGGTGCAGCGCGTGGTGCTGCTCGACAGCGCCAAACCCGAGCAAGGCGAGATCGAGGTCGACGACAGCTACGAGGTCGCGCCGCAGGGCGCCGTGCTGCTGACGTGGCGCAGCGCGTTCCCGTCATGATGGCCTGGGGTCCCGAGCCGATCCAGGACGGCGGCACGCGCTTCCGCCTGTGGGCGCCCGACGCCGCCGCGGTGACGCTCGAGCTCGCCGAGGGCGCGCCGATCGCGATGACTGCGGGCGACGACGGCTGGTACGCCGCCGAGGCGACGGTCGGCGCGGGCGCACGCTATCGCTTCCGCGTCGGCGACCAAGTGGTGCCCGACCCGGCGTCGCGGCGGCAGGACGGCGGGGTGCACGGCTGGAGCGTCGTCACCGACACGCGCTTCGACTGGCAGCACCCGCAGTGGCGCGGGCGGCCGTGGCACGAGATGGTGATCGTCGAGCTCCACGCCGGCGCGCTCGGCGGCTTCGCGGGCGTGACCGAGCGGCTCGCCGATATTGCCGCGAGCGGCGCCACCGCGATCGAGTTGATGCCGCTCGGCGCTTATGGCGGCGAGCGCGGCTGGGGCTATGACGGCGTGCTGCCCTATGCGCTGCACGAAACCTATGGCACGCCCGACGAACTGCGCACCCTGGTCGACGCCGCGCATGGGCTCGGCCTGAGCGTCTTCGTCGACGTGGTCTACAATCACTTCGGCCCCGACGGTAATTATCTCGGGCTCTACGCCAGGAGCTTCTTCGATGAGGCCGTGCACACCCCCTGGGGCGGCGCGGTGAACGTGTCGGCGCCGCCGGTGGCCCAGTATTTCGTCGACAATGCGCTGATGTGGTTGCGCGACTATCGCGTCGACGGACTGCGCTTCGATGCCGTCCACGCCATCGCCGACGACGACTTCCTCGACGCCATGGCGGCCGAGCTGCGCGCCACGCTGCCGGGGCGCCACGTTCACCTCGTGCTGGAGAACGAGCGCAACGACGCCGCGCGGCTGCACGACGGTGGCTATGACGCGCAGTGGAACGACGATTTCCACAACGTCCTCCACGTGCTGCTCACCGGCGAGACGAGCGCCTACTACGCCGACTTCGCCGACCAACCCGCCGAGCGGCTGGCGCGCTGCCTGGCGGAGGGCTTCATCTACCAGGGCGAGCCGTCGCAGAACCACGACGGCAAGCCGCGCGGCACGCCGAGCAGCGACCTGCCGCCGACGCGCTTCGTCGCCTTCCTCCAGAACCACGACCAGATCGGCAACCGCGCGCTGGGCGAGCGGCTGACGCGGCTGACCTCGCCCGACAAGCTGCGCGCCGCCACCGCGCTGCTGCTGCTGTGCCCGCAGGTGCCGCTGCTCTTCATGGGCGACGCGGACGGCAGCGAGACGCCGTTCCTGTTCTTCACCGATTTTCACGACGAGCTCGCCGACGCGGTGCGCGAGGGCCGCCGCAAGGAGTTCGCCAAGTTCGACGCCTTCGCCGACGAGGCGGCGCGCGCACGCATCCCCGATCCCAATGCCGCGGCCACGTTCAAGCGCTCGCGCCCCGAGCCGGGTCCGCAGGCGGCGGCGTGGCGCGCGCTCTACGCCGACCTGCTCGCGCTGCGCGCCGAGCGGATCGTGCCCGGGCTGGAGGGCGCGATGTCGCTCGGCGCGCGTGCCACCGGCGCGGCGGCGGTTGAGGCACGCTGGCGGCTCGGCGACGGCACCACGCTGGCGCTCGCGCTCGACCTCGGCGACGCGCCCGCGCCGCTGCCGACACCCGAGCGAGTGCTGTGGCGCGAGGGCGAGCGCTTCGTCGCCTGGGTGGAGGCGTGACCGACGTCGCCGCCCGCGCCGCCGCCGCCGGCCTCGTCCGTGACTGGGAGGACGCCGACGGCAACGCCCAGCGCGTACCCGACGACGTGCTCGCCGCGATCCTCGACCGGCTCGACCCGACGCCGCCAGACACCCCCTTCCTCTCCGCCGACGCGGGTACCCCGATCGAGCTCCCCGCCAACCCCACCGGTGCGGTCGAGCTCCACTTCGAGGATGGCGGCCGTGCCACCCCGAAGCGCGACGCCGACGGCAGGCTCCCGCCCATCGACCGTCCCGGCTACCACCGCTTGCTGGTGGGCGAGCGCGCGTACACGCTCGCGCTCGCGCCGCGGCGCTGCCCCGAGCCGCCGCCGCGCAGCTGGGGCGCCGCGGTGCAGATCCCGGCGCTCCAGTCGCGCGCACCGCGCGCGTTCGGCGACGCCGGCGCATTGGTCGAGGCGGCCGAGGCGTTCGGCCGCGCCGGCGCGCAGGCGCTCGCGATCAGCCCGACGCACGCGCTGTTCCCCGCCGACCCAACGCGCTTCAGCCCCTATGCGCCCTCGACGCGGCTGTTCCACAACGTGCTGCTCGCCGACCCCGGCCTCATCGGCGTACCGCTGCCCCCCGCCCCGGCGCCCGCGCTGATCGCGTGGGAGAGCGCGGCGCGCGAGCGGTTGCAGCAGCTGCGCGGCGCCTATGAGCTCGCCAGCGAGGCGGCGCGCTCGGCCGCGCTCGCCTTCCGCCGCCAGCGCGGCGCCGCGCTCGAGGCGCATGCGCGCTTCGACGCGCTCCACGCGCATCTCGGCGGCCACGGCTGGCAGGACTGGCCGAGCGACTATCAGGACCCGCGCTCCGAAGCGGTGAACCGCTTCGCCGCCGAGCACGCCGACGACATCGCCTTCTACGCCTTCCTCCAATGGCTCGCCGACCTCGGCCTCGCCACCGCGCAGCGCACCGCACGCGAGCGGATGCGCGTCGGGCTGATCGCGGACCTCGCGGTCGGCATGGACGGCGACGGCAGCCATGCCTGGGGGGCGCGCGACGAGCTGCTCACCGGCCTCACCGTCGGCGCTCCGCCCGACCCGCTCGGCCCCGACGGCCAGAATTGGGGGATCACCGCACTCGACCCGTTCGCGCTCGAGCGCACCGGCTTCCGCCCCTTCATCGAGACGCTGCGCGCGACGCTGGCGCACGCCGGCGGGATCCGCATCGACCATGCGCTCGGTCTACAGCGGCTCTGGGTCATCCCGGCCGGCGAGAGCGCCGACCGCGGCGCCTATCTCACGATGCCCGGCGACCACCTCCGCCGCATCGTCGCGATCGAGGCGCAGCGCGCCGGCGCGCTGGTGATCGCGGAGGACCTCGGCACCGTCCCGCCCGGCTTCCGCGACGACCTCGCGCGGCGCTGCATGCTCGGCATGCGCGTGCTGCCGTTCGAGCGCGACGCCGACGGCGGCTTCACCGATCCCGCCGACTGGGACGCGATGGCGGTGGCGATGACCGGCACGCACGACACGCCCACGGTCGCGGGCTGGTGGAAGGGCCGCGACATCGACTGGGCATGGCGGCTCGGCCGCCGCTCGCGCCACGCCGACGCCGCCGCCGACCAGGCCCACCGCGGCGACGAACGCGCCGCATTGTGGCAGGCGATGGGCGAGACCGGCGCCGCGCCGACGCACCCACCGCTCGACCGCGTGCTCGCGCACGTCGCCGCCGCGCCCGCGCCGCTCGCGATCGTGCCGGTCGAGGACCTGCTCGGCGAGGAGGAGCAGCCCAACCTTCCCGGCACGGTCGACGAGCACCCCAATTGGCGCCGTCGCCTGCCCGCCCCCACCGAGCAGTTGCTCGCGCAGCGCGACGTCGCGCGCCGCACCGACCTGCTCACCGCCGAGAGACACGGATGACCCCGCGCGCCACCTATCGCTTCCAGTTCCACAAGGATTTCACCTTCGCCGACGCCGAGGCGCTGGTGCCGTACCTCGAGCGGCTCGGGATCAGCCACGTCTATGCCTCGCCGATCACGGTGGCGACGCGGGGCTCGACCCACGGTTACGACGTCACCGATCCGACCGGGATCAATCCCGAGCTCGGCGGCGAGGACGCGTTCCGCTCGCTCGTGACCGCGCTTCGCGCGCGCGACATGGGCGTGATCATCGACATCGTCCCCAATCACATGGGCGTCGCCGGCGGCCACAACGCCTGGTGGACCGACGTCCTCCAGCGCGGCCCCGCCAGTGCCCACGCGCGCGTGTTCGACATCGACTGGCGCGAACGGATCGTCCTGCCGGTGCTCGGCGCGCCACTCTCCGAGGCGCTCGCCAAGGGCGACATCGCGGTCGAGCGCGCCGGCGACCGCTGGGAAGTGATGGCCTATGGCGAGCACCGCTTCCCGATCCGCGACGAGGATCAGGACGGCGCCGAGACCAGCCCGCTCGCCCCGTTGCTCGAGCGCCAGCACTATCGGCTCGCTTACTGGCGCACCGCCAACGACCAGCTCAACTGGCGCCGCTTCTTCACCATCAACGAACTCGCCGGCGTCCGCGCCGAGGATCCCGCGGTGTTCGAGGCGACCCATGCGCTCTATTTCCGCCTCCACGACGAGGGGCTGATCGACGGCGTCCGGATCGACCATGTCGACGGGCTGACCGACCCGATCGGCTATTGCCACCGGCTGCGCGAGCGGCTCGGCGCCGACGCCTGGATCATCGTCGAGAAGATCCTCGGCGCGGGCGAGCCGCAGCCGCACGGCTGGGCGATTGACGGAACCAGCGGCTACGACTTCATGGAACAGGTCACCGCACTGCTCCACGATCCCGCGGGCGCGGAGCCGCTCGGCGCCCTGTGGGAGGAGATCAGCGGGCGCAGCGTGACCTTCGAGCCCGAAGAGTTCCAGGCACGGCAGGACCTGCTGTCGTGGCAATTCGCGGGGCAGCTCGACGGCTGCGTCGCCGCCTTCGCCGCGCTCGCCGCGAGCGCCACCGGCGGCGACGGCGTCACCCCCGCCGCACTGCGCCGCGCGATCGAACGGCTGCTCTGGGTCTTCCCGGTCTATCGCACCTACGGCACCGGCGACGCCGCCCCCGCCGGCGACGAAGCGGTGCGCGCGCAAGTCCGCGCCCGCGTCGCCGAGCTGATCCCGCCGGGCGAGGCGCCGATCACCGACCGCGTTCTCGCCTGGCTCGCCGGCGATGGCCCCGGTGACGCGACGCTCGCCGCCGAGGCAGTGCGGCGCTTCCAGCAGCTCTCCGCGCCGATCGCGGCCAAGGCGGTCGAAGACACCGCTTTCTACCGCTACGGCCGGCTGCTCTCGCGCAACGACGTCGGCTTCGACGCCGAGACCTTCGCGCTGCCCCCCGGCGCCTTCCACGCGGCGATGGAGGAGCGCGCGCGCGCGGTGCCGCAGGCGATGCTCACCACCGCGACGCACGACCACAAGCGCGGCGAGGACGTGCGCGCGCGGCTGGCGGCGGTGAGCGCGCGGCCAGAGGCGTGGCGGACGTTCGCACTACGTTGGGTCGCGGAAGACGAGGCGGTCGATCCTGCCGACGCCTACATGCTGCTGCAGACGGTAGTCGGCGCCTGGCCCGACGACGGTCCCGGCGGCGACTTCGCCGAACGAGTGAAGGGCTGGCAGCAGAAGGCGCTGCGCGAGGCCAAGCTGCGCTCGTCGTGGGAGGCGCCCGACGAGGCCTACGAGGCCGCCGCGGACGCGCTGCTCGACCGCTGGCTCGCCGACGCGGCGTTCGTGTCGGCGGTGGAGGCGCTGCTCGCCGCGCTGCGCCCGATCGCCGAGGCGAACACGCTGGCGCAGGTGCTGCTGCGCTATGCGCTGCCGGGCGTACCTGACCTCTACCAGGGGACCGAGCTGGCCGACCTGTCGCTGGTCGATCCCGACAACCGCCGTCCGGTCGATTACGATCGGCGCGCGCGTCTGCTGGAGGGCGGGGCACCGCCGAAGCTGCGGCTGATTGCCGAGCTGCTGGCATTGCGGCGCGCGCATCCGGCGCTGTTCCGCGACGGCGACTATGCCACGGCCGAAGCGAGCGGCGCGGGCGCCGCGCACTTGCTCGCGTTCGAGCGGCGCGGCGACGGGCGCACGCTGCGCTGCGCGGTGGCGCTGCACGGCGTGACGGACTGGGGCGACACGCGCGTGCGCTTCGCCTCGGGCGAGGAGATCGCGGCGCGCGCGCTGTTCGCCGCGGGACCGGTAACGATAGCGGTGGTGTGAGCGGAATGGGCGGAGGACTGCGAGACCTGGATCCTCCCCGCTCGCGGGAAGGATTTTCGAGGCACCGTCACGCTGTCCTACACCGCGGCGGTCTGTCACACAGGCGCGGCTCTGTCTCATCGTCGCCGTCCGCGATCATGCCCGGCGACGCCCATCAACCACGACTGCCCCAACACCCGCGCCTAACTCAACGTTCGCGCCAACCGCGCCAGCGACTCAACATTCGCAACATTCGCGCCCGCCAGCGCTCCGAGCCGAGGGGCGAAACCCTAGCTCCGCCGCTACTTGGCCGAACGCGCCGCCACCGCGCGAATGTTGAGTCCCACCCGCCTCAGTGGCTCGCCGTCTCCCCCGCGGCGCGGCGTTCGATATACTTCAGCGTCAGCTCGGCATTATGCTCGTCGATCCAGGCCGCCAT
This sequence comes from Sphingomonas phyllosphaerae, assembly GCF_029623345.1. Classification (GTDB taxonomy): domain Bacteria; phylum Pseudomonadota; class Alphaproteobacteria; order Sphingomonadales; family Sphingomonadaceae; genus Sphingomonas; species Sphingomonas phyllosphaerae_C. The sequence goes on along the minus strand of NZ_JAPYKH010000024.1, from coordinate 30,996 downwards.
CGCCAACTCCTCGTTGAGCGACGCGGTCAGCAGCGACACCGGCTGCTGGAACCCGCCGGCGTCCGCCAGCGCCAGCAGCGACTTGTAGCTCGCCGCTTCGAAATGCTCGAAAGCGTAGTTGGCGAAGCTGTTCTTCAGGATCTCGTCGGGCGCGAACACGTGCGCCAGCGCCGCCATGTTGCCGGTGAAGGACAGCGCCGCATCCTTCAGCACCGAATGCGTCTCGCCGAAGCCGGCCAGGATTTCTTCCAGCCGCTGGATCTGCTCCTCGGTCTCAGCGCGGTGCATGCGCAGCTGCGCGGCAACCTCCGGATAGTTGGCAAGGTGGTCGAGCTGGCGGTCGATCAGTGCCAGCGCCTGATGCTCGACTCCGTGCGCGTTCTTGAGCCCGGTCACGAACACCGACTGGACCACATCGTTCGAATAGCTTGCCATGCGTCTCTCCTTGCTCTCCGGATCAAGCTGGTGCCGCGCTGGATGTTCCTTTAAAAACAATGCCTTTGATGCAGGTTATCGGTCTCCGGCACGGATGGGCCGATGGCGTTGCAACCCAAGTGTCACATGTCTCGGCCATGGCGCCGCTCGGTTTTGCTTGGCGCCGCGCGCAACTCGTGCTTCGGGCTATCGGGACGGGAAACACCCTCGGGTGGGGATGGGAGTACGATGTTCGCTTGGTTTCAGCGTCTTCTGCCGAGGACGGGCAATTTCTTCGAGCTGTTCGAGGCCCATGCCGCGATCGATCTGGCCGGCGCCCGCGCGCTCGCTCGGCTGGTCGGCGGCGAGGGCGATCCCGCCGCGATGATCGCGGAGGTTATCGCGCGCGAGCATGATGCCGACGATGTCACCCGCGACGTGCTCAAGACAGTGCGTTCGACCTTCCTCACGCCGTTCGACCGCGGCGCCATCGCCACGCTGATCGGCGCGCTCGACGACACGGTCGACGAGATGCAGGCCGCCGCCGCCGCGATCGACCTCTACCAGGTGCGCGAATTCGCCCCCGAGATGCGCGAGATGGCCGCCGCCGCGGTGGAGGCGGCCGAGCTTGCCGTCGCGGCGATGCCGCTGCTGCGCGACGTCAGCCGCAACGGGCAGAAGCTGCACGATTTCACCGAGCAGTTGATCCGCATCGAGGGCCGCGCCGACGAGATGCACGCCGCCGGGCTGAAGCGCTCGCTCGGCGAGTTCGGCCGCACCGACACGCTCCGCTTCGTAGTGGAGCGCGAGCTGTACAAGCATCTCGAGCGCGTGCTCGACGCCTTCGAGGACGTCGCCGACGAGATCGATGGCATCGTCATCGATCACGCCTGAGCCGCGGCCATGCACGAGCTCGCCTTTCCGCTGCTGGTCGGCCTCATCCTGGTCGCGCTGGCGTTCGATTATCTGAACGGGTTGCACGACGCCGCCAACTCGATCGCCACCGTGGTCGCCACCCGGCTGCTGTCGCCGGTGCAAGCGGTGGTGTTCGCCGCCTTCTTCAACTTCGCCGCCTATTTCTTGACGCTGGCGGTGCCGAGCCTGCACGCCGTCGCCGAGACGATCGGCAAGGGGCTGATCGCGCAGGAGGTGGTGACCCCCGCGGTGATCTTCGGCGCGCTTGGCGGGGCGATGACGTGGAACGTCATTACCTGGCTGAAGGGCATCCCCTCGTCGAGCAGCCATGCCTTGGTGGGCGGTCTGATCGGGGCGGGCGTGGCACATGCCGGGCTCTCTGGCGTGAAGTGGGCCGGGCTGAACAAGACCCTGATCGCGATCGTGCTCTCGCCGACGATCGGGATGTTCCTGGCGATGCTGGTGATGCTGCTGTCGAGCTGGGCACTGCGCCGCCGCACCGCGAACCAGGCCGAGCGCTCGTTCCGCGTGCTGCACCTGATGTCGTCGGCCGCCTACTCGCTCAGCCACGGCCTGAACGACGCGCAGAAGACGATGGGGATCATCACCGTCCTGCTCTATTCGACCGGCTACCTGACGGGGCCGTTCGCGGTACCGCACTGGGTCGCCATCAGCTGCTATGTCGCCATCGGACTCGGCACGATGACGGGCGGCTGGCGCATCATCGAGACGATGGGCTCGCGCATCACGCGGCTATCGCAGCACCAGGGGTTCAGCGCCTCGCTGGCGGGGTCGATCGTGCTGTTCGGCGCGTCGACGCTTGGTATTCCGGTGTCGACGACGCACACGATCACCGGATCGATCATCGGCGCCGGCGTGGCGCGGCGCGCCACAGCGGTGCGCTGGGGCGTGGCCAAGAACGTGGTGGTCGCCTGGGTGATCACCATTCCCGCCTCGGCCGCGGTGGGCGCGCTGGTCTACTCGCTGACATTGTTGTTCTGAGGACGTAAGGGAGCACGCGCCGCGCTGCCCCAGCGATTAGCGTCATCCTGAACTCGTTTCAGGATCCAGGGCGCCGCGTACCCCGCATCGGAGGCGCCTGCGGGACGGTGGATCCTGAAACAAGTTCAGGATGACGCCCGGAGGAAGCGCGGACGCACCCCCCTCACCCCGTCGTCAGCGTCTTCGCCACCGCGACCTTCCAGCCGGCCACCAAGCGCTCCCGGTCCGCCGCCGCCATGCGCGGCTCGAAACAGTCGCGCCGCGCCCAGGTGGCACGCACCGCGTCGAGATCGGCCCAGACCCCTGTCGCCAGTCCGGCGAGGAAGGCGGCGCCGAGCGCGGTGGTCTCGAGATGCACCGGCCGCTCGACCGCTACCTGAAGCAGATCGGCGAGGAACTGGCACAGCCAGTCGTTCGCCGCCATGCCGCCGTCGACGCGGATCGTCGCCGGTGCGGCGCCGCCGTCGGCGATCATCGCGGCGGTGAGGTCCATGGTTTGATAGCCCACCGCCTCCAGCGCGGCGCGCGCGAGATGCGCCTGGGTAGCGCCGAGCGTCAGCCCGAAGATCGCGCCACGCGCGTCCGGGTCCCAGTGCGGCGCGCCGAGGCCGACGAACGCCGGGACCATGTAGACCCCGTGGCTGTCGGGCACCTGCGTCGCCATGTCGTTGGTTTCGCGCGCATGCGTGATCACGCCGATGCCATCCCGCAGCCATTTGACCGCCGCCCCGGCGACGAAGATCGAGCCCTCCAGCGCATAGGTCATCGTGCCGTCGAGCCGATAGGCCGGCGTGGTCAGCAGCCGGTGCTCCGACTCGATCGCTTCGGCGCCCGTGTTGAGCAGCAGGAAGCAGCCGGTGCCGTACGTCGACTTCGCCATGCCCGTGTCGAAACAGGCCTGGCCGATCAGCGCGGCCTGCTGGTCGCCGGCGATGCCCGCGATCGGGATCGCGACGTCGAACAGGCCCTCGGCAGTGTGGCCGAAGACGCGGCTGTTGTCGTGCACCTCGGGCAGCAGCGCCATGGGGACGTCGAACAGACGGCACAGCTCCTCATCCCAGCGCTGCGCGCGAATGTCATAGAGCAAGGTGCGGCCGGCGTTGGTGACGTCGGTCGCATGGACCTGCCCGCCGGTCAGCCGCCACAGCAGGAAGCTGTCGATCGTGCCGAACGCCAGCTCGCCGCGCTCGGCCCGCTCCCGCGCGCCCGCGACGTGATCGAGGATCCAGGCGAGCTTGGTGGCGGAGAAATAGGGGTCGATCAGCAGCCCGGTCTTGGCGCGCACCGCGGGTTCGTGCCCGGCCGCCTTGAGCTCGGCGCAGAGCTTGGCGGTGCGGCGGTCCTGCCAGACGATCGCGCGGTGGATCGTCTCTCCCGTGGCACGGTCCCACACCACCACCGTCTCGCGCTGGTTGGTGATGCCGATCGCGGCGACGCCCCCCGCGCCGACGCCGCTCTGCGCGACCGCGTCGTGCGCGACCTGGAGCGTGTCGCGCCAGATGTCCTCGGGATCGTGCTCGACCCAGCCGCCCTCGGGATAATGCTGCGCGAACTCGGTCTGCGCGGTCGCCACCGGGCGCGCGTCGCGGTCGAAGACGATCGCGCGGGTGGAAGTGGTGCCCTGGTCGATCGCCAGCACATGGGACTTGGTCTCGGCCATGAATCCTCTCCTCAGCGCCGCCGCGGTAGATACGGCTTGACCAGGAATTGATAGAGCGCCGCGCCGACGACGCCACCCACCAGCGGCCCGGCGACCGGCACCCACCAATAATGGTCCGGGCCGGGGAACGCCGACCCGCCCCAGCCGAGCAGCCAGCAGAACAGCCGCGGGCCGAAATCGCGCGCAGGGTTGATCGGCCAGCCCTCCAGGAAACCCGCCGAGGCGCCGATGCAGGCTACCAGCAGACCGATGATCAGCGCGCTGGCATTGGCCATCGGCGCGGAGGTGTTGAATTCGTCGGTGATCGCGAAGATGCCGAGCAGCAGGATCGCGGTGAGCACCACCTCGTCCCAGAAGGCGTGGACCGCGGTAATGTGGAGCCCCGGCGCGGTGAAGAACACGCCCGCCGCCCCGCCCTGCGCACGGGTGAGCGCGTGGCTGGCATTATAGGCGTCGATCACGGGACCGAACATCTGGTACACCAAGGCCGCGCCGATCATCGCCCCCGCTACCTGCGCGACGACATAGGGCAGCACCTTACGCCGCGGAAAGTCGCGGAACAGGGCCAGCGCCAGCGTCACCGCCGGGTTGGCGTGCGTGCCCGACACCGCCCCGGTGACATAGATTGCGATCGTCACCGCCAGACCCCAGGCGATGCACACGCCCCAGTAAGCGGTGGCGTAGGGGCTTGGATCGTACAGCGTGATCATCGCCGCGGCCGAGTTGCCCAGCGTGATGATGATCGCCACCGCGAGCAACTCCGAGATCAGCTCGCCGCGCAGCGTGCCGACGACGGGCGCCGCCTCCTCCGCCATAACTCCTCCCCTGAGCCGTCGCGGCCCTTCCCGCCTGTGTCCGCCCGGTTCAAACGAACGTCAACATCTTCGTTTGAAGTCGTCGCTGCGGCGGCTCATATCTGCACGATGACGAGCGGGAACGAGACACGCGACGGCTTCGACGCCGACCTGCTGGTGGTCGGCGGCGGGATCAACGGCGCCGGGATCGCGCGCGACGCCGCCGGGCGCGGCCTGCGCGTCACGCTGGTGGAGCAGGACGATCTCGCCGCGCACACTTCCTCGGCCTCGACCAAGCTGATCCACGGCGGGCTACGCTATCTCGAATATGGCGAGGTGCGGCTGGTGCGCGAGGCGCTGATCGAGCGCGAGCGGCTGTGGGCGATGGCGCCGCACATCATCTGGCCGCTGCGCTTCGTGCTGCCGCAGACGAACTCGCCGCGCCCGGCCTGGATGGTGCGCGCCGGGCTGTTCCTCTACGATCATCTCGGCGGGCGCGAGCGCCTGCCCGCCACCGAGACGATCCGGCTGGCGAGCGATCCGCGCGGCGACGGCCTGCGCCATCGCGGCCGCGCCTTCGTCTATTCCGACTGCTGGGTCGAGGACAGCCGCCTCGTCGTGCTCAACGCGCGCGACGCCGCCGATCGCGGCGCGACCGTGCTCACGCGCACCCGCCTGGTCGACGCCGAGCGCACGGGCGGCGGCTGGCGCGCGACGATCGCGGACGAGCGCGGCGAGCGCACTCTCGCCGCGCGCGCGCTGGTCAATGCCGCGGGGCCCTGGGTCGCCGACATCCTGTCGAGGGTGCCGCACGCGCGCGACGATCGCGGGGTACGGCTCGTCAAGGGCAGCCATATCGTCGTGCCGCGTCTCTACCCGGGCGACCACGCTTTCATGCTGCAGAATCCGGACCGCCGCGTCGTCTTCGCCATCCCGTACGAGGGCGAGTTCACCCTGATCGGCACCACCGACGAGCCGTGGGAGGGCGCGCCCGGCCGCGCCGCCATCGCGCCGCACGAGACCGACTATCTGCTCGAGACGATCGCGCGCTACTTCGCCGTGCCCGTGACGAGCGAGCAGATCGTGTGGAGCTACGCCGGCATCCGCCCGCTGTACGACGACAAAGCCGCCAGCGCCTCGGCGGTGACGCGCGACTATGTGCTCGATCTCGATCGCGGCCCCGCCGGCGCCAGTGAGAACGCGCCGATGCTGAGCATCTTCGGCGGCAAGATCACGACCTATCGCAAACTCGCCGAGCACGCGATGGCGGAGCTGGCCGAGACCTTCCCCGACGCGGGCGGCGCCTGGACCGCGGGCGCGACCCTGCCGGGCGGCGACTTTGCCGCCGAGGCCTTCGAGCCGCTCGTCGACTCATTGGCGCGCGACTATGCGGCGCTCGACCGCGCGCTGCTGCGCCGGCTGGCGCGCGCCTACGGCACCGAGGCACGGACGCTACTCGGCACCGCCGGCTCCACCGCAGATCTGGGCGAGGAATTCGGCGCCGGGCTGACCGCGCGCGAGCTCGACTATCTCGCCGCGACCGAATGGGCCCGCACCGCCGAGGACGTGCTCTTTCGCCGCAGCAAGCTCGGCCTTCACGTTCCACCGGGCACCGCCGAGCGGGTCGACGCCTATTTCGCTCGCGCGCCGACGTGAGCGCGGACGCGTCGGAGGGCGGCGATCCCGCGGTTGAGCGCCACCGCCGCATCCTCGCGCTGGCGCGCGGTGCCGGGCGCGTCACGGTCGACGACCTCGCCGCGCGGTTCGAGGTCACTCCGCAGACGATCCGTCGCGACCTCAACGTGCTCGCGCGCCGCGCGCTGCTCTCGCGCGTCCACGGCGGCGCGATCGTCACGTCGGGAATCGACAATCTCGCTTATGCCAGGCGCCGCGACATCGCCACCGGCGCCAAGGCAGCGATCGGCGCCGCGGCGGCCGCGCTGATCCCGAACGGCGCATCATTGTTCATCAACATCGGCACCACCACCGAGGCGGTCGCGGGGCAGCTGGTGGCGCACCGCGACCTGCTGGTGATCTCGAACAACCTGAACGTCATCGACCTGCTCGACGGGCATGACGGAATCGAGCTGGTAGTGGTCGGCGGGCAGGTCCGGCGCGGCGATCGCGCGGTGGTAGGGGCGCTGGCGATGCGCTTCATCGAGAGCTTCAAGGTCGACGTCGCGCTGATCGGCGCCTCCGCGATCGACGTCGACGGCAGCCTGCTCGACTTTGCCGCAGACGAGGTGCAGGTCACCCAGACGATCGCGCGCAACGCGCGCCAAGTGATCCTGGTGGTCGACTCCTCAAAGGTCGGGCGCGCGGCGCCGGTGCGGGTCGGGCGGCTCGACATGGCGGACTATCTCGTCACCGACCAGCCGCTGCCCGAGGCGCTGCTGCGCGCCTGCCACGAGCATGGCGTGCAGGTGATCGAGGCGGGGTGATTGAAGGTGTGGACGACGCGTCTGCGGACTGGCGTCATCCTCAAGCTGGTCGGCGTCATCGAGACCTTGTTTCACGGGTCACACGCGCTTCGGCACAGCGGCCGACGAATACGAGCCTTGGTGTATCCTGAAACGAGTTCAGGATAACGCCGTTCGTGGGCTCGACACGTGCCCCTCTCACCGCTGCGCTGGCCCCTTCACATAGGGCACGAAGTCGCCCAGCCGCAGGATCGGCCGCGGCACGTGCGAGAAACGATCGACGATCCGGATCTGATCGTTACGGCACAATTGCCCGCCGAAACGCTCGGTCACCAGCACATCGTCCCAGCGCATCGTGTCGAGCCGGCCGATCGGCACGTTGACCCAGATCCGCCGTCCATTGCCGTAGACGATTGCCTTGCCCGAGATGATCCGCTGCGAATCGTTCGTTGTCGGCGTGATGCAGCGCACCGCCGGCTCGGCGGTGCGGCCCTTGAGCAGCTCCGCCAGCTCCGCGTCCGGCGTCTTGCGCTTCGCCGCCGCTGGTGCGGCCGCGAGCAGCGCCACCATCGCCATCGCTACGCTCGCCCTCAGCATCGTACCACCTCGCGCCTCTTACCGTCTCAAAGGCAAGGGAACGCCGCCCGATCAGGCTCGTTCCTCCCCCTAACTTCAGGGGTTTAGCCGAATGACCGAGATAGAGGCGGCAGCGCTCCCGGCGCTGACCGACCCGTTGCCGACGCCGCAGCTGGGTGTTGCCGAAAGTGCCGCCGCCTTGGCCGAGCTGCTCAGCGACCGTGACCTGTTCGTCGCCGCCGTCGACGAGGCGCGCGGCCTCTCCCTGGCGCACGCCCTAGCCGCGGCGATGCCCGCGGCCTGCGTCATCTTCTGCCCGGGCAGCGACGCGCTGCCGGGCGAGAAAGCCGCCGCCTCCCCCGCGAACGTCGGCCAGCGGGTCTCGGCACTGCGCCGGCTGCGGCTTCTGACCAAGAAGAAGGGCCAGCGGCCGCGTATCGCCTGTGTCACTACCGGCGAGGCGCTGGCGCGCGCCTATCCGCTCCCCGCGGCGTTCGAGGCCGAGCCGCCGACGATCCGCCGCGGCGCCGCGCTCGATCTCGCGCAGCTCTACGAGGAGCTGATCGCAATCGGTTATGTCGCCGACGAACGGGTCGACGAGCCCGGCGAGGTGGCGCTGCGCGGTCAGGTTCTCGACATTTTCCCTGCCGACACGCCGCAGCCGCTGCGAATTGAGGTGGCCGCGGGCAAGGTCGTCGGCCTGCGCAGCTATGACCCGGCAGACCAGCGCACGACCGAGGAGCTGGAGGAGCGCGAGCTGGGACGCGTGTCGGAACCGGATCTAATCGCGTCTCCCGCGGAGAAGCCCGGCGCGACAACGACCCTGCTCGACCATCTCCCCGGCGCGCTGGTCGTGATCGGTCCCGCGGCCGAGGAGCGGCGGCGCCGATTCCTCGCGCTGGCCGCCGACACCGCCAAGCGCTCGCCGCATCGTACGCTTGTCGACGTGGTCGAGGAGGCGGTTTGGGCGAAGGCGCTCGCCGGGTGCGACCAGGCCGGCGTCGATCGTGCCGGTGACCCACCGCCGCGCTTCGTTGAGCGCAAGGCGCCGCTACGCGCCTTCGCCAAGCTCGCCCGCGCCGCGCGTGAGGAAGGCGGCCGCGTGGCGCTGCTCGGCAGCGAGCGCGACCTGCGCTTCCTGCGCCGCCGCGTCGCCAAGGCGCTCAAGGACGAGATCGCTACGGTCGACTCCTGGGCCGAGGTCGCGAAGGCGAAGAAGGGCGCGCTCGTCGGGCTCGCGCTGCCCGCGGATCGCGGCTTCCGGCGCGAGGGTGTGATCGCGGTCGCCGCCGCCGACCTGCTCGGCAGCCGCGCCGAGCGCGAGAGCCTCGCCACCGCCCCCGCCGACCTGGCGGTGTTCGAGACCGGCGAGATCCGCGTCGGCGACGTCGTCGTCCATGAGGAACATGGCATCGGCGTGGTGCTCGGGCTCGAGCGCCTGCCGGGCGAGGAGGACGGCGACGCAATCAAGCTGGGCTATGCCGACGATGGCGTGCGGCTCGTGCCGGTCGCGGAGGCGGACCGCATCTGGCGCTACGGCGCGGACGCGGACGCGGTGACGCTCGACCGGCTCGACGGGTCGAGCTGGCAGAAGCGTCGCGGCGAGATCGACGCGACGATCGCGGAGAGCGCGCGCCAGCTCACCGAGGTGGCGCGCGAGCGCGAGGCGCGCGAGGCGCCGGTGCTCGAGCCCGAGGCCGCGGCCTACGAGCGGTTCGCCGCCGGCTTCGCCTTCACCGAGACCGCCGACCAGGCGCGCGCGATCGAGGCGGTGCGCCATGATCTCGCCTCTGGCAGGCCGATGGATCGGCTGATCGTCGGCGACGTGGGCTACGGCAAGACCGAGGTCGCGCTCCGTGCCGCCGCGATCGCGGCGCTCGCCGGCAAGCAGGTCGCGATCGCGGCGCCAACGACGGTGCTGGCGCGTCAGCATCTGGAGAGCTTCGCGCGCCGCTTCGAGCCGCTCGGGATCGAGGTGGCCGGCCTGTCGCGGCTGAGCAGTGCGGCGGAGAAGAAGCGCGTCAAGGCCGGGCTCGCCGACGGCTCGATCCGCGTCGTGATCGGGACCGGCGCGGTCGCGGGCAAGGGCGTCGACTATCACGACCTCGCGCTGGTGGTGATCGATGAGGAGCAGCGCTTCGGCACCGCCGACAAGGAGAAGCTGCGCGCGCTCTCCGCCGGCCATGTGCTGACGCTGAGCGCCACGCCGATCCCGCGCACGCTCCAGAGTGCATTAGTTGGGCTCCAGCAGCTCTCGATCATCGCGACGCCGCCGGCGCGGCGTCAGCCGATCCGCACCGCGGTGGGCGTGTTCGACCCCGAGACGCTGCGCGCAGCGCTGCTGCGCGAGCGCGCGCGTGGCGGGCAAAGCTTCGTGGTGGTGCCGCGGATCGAGGACATGGCCGGGATCGCCGACAGGCTCGCCCGGCTCGTCCCCGAGCTGTCGCTGGTCCAGGCGCACGGCAAGATGCCGGCCGCCGAGATCGACGAGGCGATGGTGCGCTTCGCCGGCGGCGATGGCGACGTGCTGCTCGCCACCAACATCATCGAGGCGGGACTCGACGTCCCGCGCGCCAACACGATGGTGATCTGGCGCGCCGACCGCTTCGGCCTGTCGCAGCTCCACCAGCTGCGCGGGCGGGTCGGACGCGGGACTCGGCGCGGGCATGTTCTGCTCGTCACCGATCCCGAGCATGAGATCGCGCCGCGCACCTTGAAGCGGCTGCGCACGCTGGAGGCGTTTGACCGGCTCGGCGCCGGCTTCGCGATCAGCGCGCGCGACCTCGACATGCGCGGCGCGGGTGACCTGCTCGGCGACACCCAGGCGGGGCATATGAAGCTGATCGGGATCGACCTCTACCAGCAGCTGCTCGAGGGCGCGTTGCGCCGTGCCCGCGGCGAAGAAGTGGAGCGCTGGACGCCCGAGCTCCAGCTCGAGGTAGGCGGTCGGCTTCCCGAGACGTGGATCCGCGACGAGGAGATCCGCGTGACGATCTACACGCGGCTGGCGCGGATCGACGAGGCGGAGGCGCTCGACGCGCTGGAGGAGGAGCTGGAGGATCGCTTCGGTGCGCTGCCCGACGAGGCGCGCACGCTGCTGTCGGTGGCGCGGCTGCGCGTCGACGCGCGTGCGGCGGGGATCGCGGCGGTAGCTGCCGGTCCGGCGGCGATCGCGCTGACGCCGCGGCCGGGCGCGGAGATCGACCCCGCTGCGCATGGGCTGGAGGCGAAGGAGCGTCGGCTGCTGCTGCGCGAGCGGATCGACGCGCCGCGCGACCGGCTGGAACGCGCGGGAGCGCTGTTGCGCGAGCTGGCGGGGGGGTGAGCGGGCGACTGAGGGCGCCGCGCTGAGCTGAGCGTCCAGCGTATGGCCTCGCGGCGGACGGCTCAGACCAGGCTCAACTCACCCGCTCGGCTCGCCCCTGGCATCCACTTCCGTTCGGCTCGAATAGTCGTCGAGCCTGTCGAGACGGCGTATCGAGAGGCACCCGCGCGGCGCCTTCTCGATACGCGATCTCGACAGGCTCGATCGCTACTCGAGGCGGACGGGTAAGGGGAACGGCGGTCCTCTCTCCCTCAGAACCGCACGCGCCCGCCCGCCGAGAACACCAGCGCGCGCGCGTCGGTGAGCGTGCCGTTGACCAGCACCGGCGTCTGCGCCGCGGTGCCGGCATAAGCCGCGGTGGTGCGGTCGATCGTCGTGTCGGCGAAGTCGACGTAATTGCCCGCGAGGTCGAGCGAGAAGCTCGGCGTCACGTCGAAGGACGCGCCCAGCGCGTAATTCCAGCGGTTCGCGTCGGGTACGCGCGCGTCGCGCTCGCCGTCGCGGGTCGGGGTGAGCGCGCGCTGCACGCCGCCGCGCAACGTCAGCCGCGGTGACACCGCATAATCGATACCGCCCGCGTAGCTCCACGTGTTACGGTAATTCTCGGGCAGCGCGGCGTTGACCGGCGCGCCGAGGCGGATCGCGTCGAACTTCTCCCAGGTGTAGCGGATCGTCTGCGCGTTGAGCGTCAGCGCCGGGGTGACGCGGAAGCGGCCTCCGACGATCACCTGCGCGGGTGTGGAGAAGCTGGCATCGACACCGTTGATCTCGCGATTGTTAGCCGCGAGCGGGCCGAGCAAGCCGCTGACGGTGAGATCGCCCTTGAGATTATGCTGGATCGACGACTTGTAGCTGACGCCCACGGTCGCCCAGTCATTGTGCATCTGGAAGCCGGCGCTCCAGCCCACGTCCCAGCCGCCGCCGGCGAGCTTCTGACTGCCGTCGGGCAGCGCCGCGGCGAGGTTGGGCAGCGCGTTGGTCAGGCTGGCCTCGGCATGCTCGACATTGGCCGCGCCGCCGACGCGCAGCCAGTCGGTCACCGCCACGCCGACCGAGGGTTGGATGTCGAAGGTGCGCAGATAGGTGCGATCGGCGCTGTAGCGCGCCCAGCTGTCGCCGCTATAATCGGTGGTGAAGCTGTAGGGCGAGGTGACCGCAAGGCCGACCGCGAGCCGATCGGTCAGCGGCACCGCGATCGCGCCCGAGGGCAGCACGCCGTTGTTGATCGGGTCCTCCGAGGTGGCGTCGCCGCCCACCGGCGCGAAGGTGCCGCCGGGGCGGCGGATCAGCGTGTTGTTGTTGTTCACCCTGCCCTTGGGCAGGATTACCGAGGCGCTGACGGTGGCTTCGGCGCGCTCCTGCCCGCCGATCGCCGCCGGGTTCCACCACAAGGACGCCGCGCCGGTATCCGCCGCCTCGCCCGAAAAAGCGCGGCCCGCGGCGCGCGCGGCCTGTTCCTGGAGGTAAAAGGCCTGGGCGTGCGCGATGCCGGCGCTTGCCAGCGCCGCGCCGGCGGCGGTGAGCGACACCGCAAGCTTCTTCGACGGGGACATGTGCGAACCTCTCATTTGTGACGTTTATGTGATCTGCCTGCGGCCAGCCGGGCTGAACGCGTGATGAAGGAAAGTGTATGGTCGGTCGGTCGGGCTCTTCACGTCGGCCGCCGTGTTCCTGTGCAGGCAGGAACCCAGCGCCAAGCAGCGCGTCGCCCGCCGCCCTGCGCTCCCGCGTGGTGCGCGAGAGCACAAGGGGAGGACGTCCCGCTTACTCTCCTCAGTTCCGCAGCGGCTTGCCGGTCATCAGCATCGCCTCCACCCGCGCGTGGGTGCGCTCGTCACGCGCGCTGGCGAGGAACGCCTCTCGCTCCAGCGTCAGCAGCTGCTCCTCGGTGACGATGTCGACCAGATCCGCTTCGCCGCCGGTCAGTACCTCGGCGAGCCGGCCCGCCACCACCACGTCATAGTCGGTGGCGACGCCCTTGCGATGGAAGTCGGCGACCGCGCCCGCGATGCCGACGCGCCCGCTCTCGCCCGGAAGGCGATAGACCGGCGGCTCGGGCGGCGTATAGCCGTCGACCAGCGCCAGCGCGCGCGTCTTGGCGTCAGCGAGCAGCCGATCGCGGTTCATCGTCACGCCGTCGCTCGCGCGCAGGAAGCCCATCTCCTTGGCTTGCGCCGCGGACTTGGAGACCTGCGCGGTCGAGATCAGCTCGAACGCCTTCATCACCGCGGGCATCGGCCCCTTGGGCATCGTCGGCAGCTTGGCCAGCCGGTCGAGCAGCTCGCCGTGGCCGCCCCAGCCGGGCACCAGCCCGACGCCGCACTCGACCAGCCCGACATAGCTCTCCGCATGCGCTTGCACCGCATCCGAGTGGAGCAGCACCTCGCAGCCGCCGCCCAGCGCCAGCCCCGAGGGTGCGCTCACCACCGGGAAGGGCGCATATTTCAGCGCCTTGAACGCGCGCTGCCCGGCCGCGACCAGCTTCTCCACCTCACCCCAGGCACCCGCCTTTACCGCGAAAAGCGCGAGGCCGAGATTGGCGCCCGCCGAGAAGTTGCTGCCCTCGTTGTAGATCACCAGCGCCTTGAACCGCCCGGGCACCAGCGCCACCGCCTGCTCGATCAGCGCGGCGACCTCGCCGTCGAGCGCGTTCATCTTGGCGGTGAACTCGAGGCACAGCACGCCGTCGCCGACATCCCACAGCGCCGCGGAGGCGCTAGTCGCGATCGGCGCCGAGCGGCGCTTGACGTCCTCGAGCAGCAGCACGCCCTCGGCGCGCGGCACGTCGTGATAGGCGCCGTCGCGGCCGAGATACTGCCGCGTCCCGCCCTCGACGCGATAGAACGGACGCTCGCCCGCGGCATCGAGGATGGCGGGCACGGCGCGACCCTTCGCGCGGAGCCGCTCGGCGAGCTTGCCCGGTCCGAGCCGGTCGATCAGCTCGAACGGGCCGAACTTCCAATTGTAGCCGAGCTTCATCGCGTCATCGATCGCGACCACGTCGTCGGCCGCCTCGCCGACCAGCATCGCCGCATAGCTCAGCACGTTGCCGAGGATCGTCCAGGCATAGTCGCCGACCTTGCCCGGTACGGCGACCAGCGCGGCGAGATCCTTCTCGGCTGCGCGCGGCAACGCCGCGGGCTTATGCTCGGGGCGATAGTCGCCGCTGGCGAGATCGATCGCCAGCTTGGCGCGGCTGCCGTCGGGTTTCTTGTCGAGCCGGTAGAAGCCGCCCTTCCCCTTCCGCCCGGTATAGCCCTCGGCGATCATGCGATCGACCAGCGGCAGCTCGCGCACCGTACCGAAATAGGGGTCGCCCTCCGGAAGCGTCGCGGAGAGGCTCTTCGCCAGCAGCGGCATCAGATCGATGCCGACCAGATCGATCAGCCCGAAGATGCCGGTCTTGGGTACGCCCATCGGACGCCCGCCGATCTGGTCGGCCTCCTCGACCGTCAGTCCCTGGTCGAGCGCGGCGTTGACCGCGACCGCGAGCCAATAGGTGCCGATGCGATTGGCGATGAAGCCCGGCGTGTCCTTGGCGCGGACGACGCGCTTGCCCATAAGGCGGTCGACGAAGGCCTCGACCTTCTCCGCCACGGCCGCGTCGGTGTGCTCGCCGCGGACGATCTCGACCAGCCGCATGTAGCGCGGCGGGTTGAAGAAGTGCGTGATGAGGAAGTCGCGCGTGAACTGCTCCGAGCGGCCCGCGACGAGGTGGCCGAGCGGGATCGTCGAGGTATTCGACGACAAAGCGGTGCCCGGGCGCTTGAACTGCTCCAGCCGCGCGTAGAGCGCCTGCTTGATGTCGAGCCGCTCGACGATCGCCTCGACGATCCAGTCGCACTCGGCGACGCGATCGAGATGGTCGTCGATGTTGCCGGTCTCGACCAGCCGCGCCGCCGCGGTCGACATGAACGGTGCGGGCTCGGTCTTGAGCATCTTCGCGACCGCGCCCTTCGCGACCGCGTCACGATCGGTCGCGTCCTTGGGCACGATGTCGAGCAGCAGCACCGGCACGCCCGCGTTGGCGACCTGCGCGGCGATGCCCGCACCCATCACGCCCGCGCCGATGACGCAGACCTTCTTCACAGCCTCGCTCATGTCACGCGCGCTCCAGCACCGTGGCGATACCCTGCCCGCCGCCGATACATTGCGTCGCCAGCGCATAGCGGCCACCCTCGCGCTCGAGCAACGCCGCCGCCTTGCCGACGATGCGCGCGCCGGTGGCGCCGAGCGGGTGACCGATCGCGATCGCGCCGCCGTCGAGGTTGATCGTCTCCTCCTTGAGACCCAAGTCGCGGATGCAGGCGATCGCCTGGCTGGCGAAGGCCTCGTTGATCTCGACCACGTCGAGGTCGCCCGCGGCGATGCCGGCGCGCTCCAGCGCCTTCCTCGACGCGCCGATCGGTCCCAGCCCCATCGTCTCGGGCGCGCAGCCCGCCACGCCGACCGCGACGATCCGCGCCAGCACCTTGAGGCCGTGCTTCGCCGCGAACTCCTCGGAGGTAACCAGCACCGCGCTGGCGCCGTCGGTGAGCGGCGAGGAGGTCCCCGCGGTCACCGACCCGTCCGCGCTGAACGCGGGCTTGAGCCCGGCGAGCACCTCGGCGGTGGTCTCGGGGCGGATGATGCCGTCCTGCGTCACCTCGCCCTTCTTCGTGCGGATCGGCACGATCTCCTCGGCGAGCCGGCCCTCGGCGCGCGCCGTGGCAGCCTTCTGCTGGCTGTTCACCGCGAACGCCTCCTGCTCGGCGCGGGTGATCTGATACTGCTGCGCGACGTTCTCGGCGGTCTGACCCATCCCCATATACGCGCCCGGGCTTTTGGCCGCGAGCTCGGGACTGGGCAGCGGGTTGTAGCCGCCCATCGGGATGCGGCTCATCGACTCGAGCCCGGCGCAGATGAACGCCTCGCCCGCGCCGATCTGGATCTGCCCCATCGCGATGTGGATCGCGCTCATCGACGAGCCGCAGAAGCGGTTCACCGTCATGCCACCGACCGAGAGCGGCAAATCGGCGAGCAGCCCGACGAGCCGCGCGACGTTGAGCCCCTGCTCGCCCTCGGGAAAGGCGCAGCCCAGGATGATGTCCTCGATCGCGGCGGGATCGACCCCGGTCTTGTCGAGCAGCCCGCGGATCACCTGCGCGGCGAGATCGTCGGGGCGTACCCGCGCCAGCTCGCCCTTGCCCGCGAGCTGGAAGGGCGACCGGGCGTAGCCGGCGATCACGACGTTGCTCATCTCATTCCTCTCGAGTCCGAGTTCGTTGGATGCCGCTTACGTCAACGTCAATGCGGGCTCAAGCGGATCGTGGCGCGACGCGGCGGCGATAGAAGAACTGCTGCGATGCCAAGCGCATCTGGACTCGCCTCGGCGATAGGATAGCCTAGCCTGCCGACGCCGATCCGTGGGAGACGATCATGTTCGCCATCGCCGACTCGGGCCCGTTCGCGGTGCTCGCGATCAACGACTCGGCGCGCCCGGTGCCGACCTGGAAGACGATGTTCGGCTGGCCCGCCGATGATCCGCGTGCGCTGCCGCTATCGGTTCGCTCGCGCGCCGACCGCAAGATCTGGGCGGCCAAGTTCGACCAGGCCGTGTGCACGACGCAGCGGCCGGTGCTGCTGATTGCGGACGGGCTGGGCTGTGCCGCGAGCGCGTGGTGGGGGCGGCTCTCGCCGGCCGACTATGTGTCGCGGATCGCGGGCGCGTTGCTGTTCGCCCCGCGCAGCGAGGAGACCGGCGCCGACGGCGATCCGGGCCTGTTCGCCTCGCCGGGTACGCCGCTGCCCTTTCCCTCGGTGGTGATCCAGCCGCAGCACGACGAGGCGGCGATCCGCTCGACGCTCGACGCCTGGGGCAGCCAGCTCATCGCCGGGCGGCGCGTGCGCAGCGTCGCGGACGAGCGTGGCGCGTGGCAGCAGGCGCAGCGGCTGTTCCTGCGCGTGACCCACCAGGTCGCGGCGCACGAGATCGCGCGCGCCGAGGCGCTGATCGGGCGGCGGTAGCGGACGCTCGCCGGGCCGCTTGAGCCGTGCTCCTGCACACGCAGGAGCCCAGAGCCGCGGGCGCCGACTCAGCGCCGCACGTCGAGCTCACCGCCTAGGAAGGCATCGAGGTCGGCTTGGCGGAATAGCCCGGCGTCGCCCGGCAGCGAATGTTTGAGCGCCGCGAGCGCCAGCCCACTCCGCGCCGCCGCCTCCGCGCCCTCGCCCCGCCGCAGCGCGTGGAGCACGCCGGCGGCGAAGGCGTCTCCGCCGCCGATGCGGTCGACGATGCCGGCGAGCACCACTTCCTCGCTCTCGACCGCCCCCTCGCGCGTGTCGATCCGCGCCGAAAGCCGGTTGAGGTCGACATGCTCGACGTGGCGCGCGGTCGAGGCGATCGTCCGCAGCGTCGGAAAGGCGGCGAAGGCCGCCTCGGCGGCACGGCGCGGATCGCCGGCGAGATCGTCGCGGCCGAGCAGCAGCGCGACGTCGCGGTGGTTGCCGAACATCAGGTCGGCGTGGCGGACCATCTCGCCGAGGATCGCGCGCGGGTCACCGTCCCAGCGCGCCCATAGCTTGCCGCGCCAGTTGCCGTCGAACGACACCGCGATGCCGCGCGATGCCGCCGCTTCTGCCGCGGCGACCGCGCTGCGGGCCGGCACGGGACCGAGCGCGGGGGTGATGCCCGACAAATGCAGCCGGTCGACGCCGTCGAGCAGCCGCTCCCAGTCCCACGACTCGGCCGGCGCCTCGGCGAAGGCCGAGTGAGCGCGGTCGTACACCACTTCGGTCGCGCGCAGTCCCGCGCCGGTGGTGGCGAAATAGAGCCCGATCCGCTCGCCGCCGAGCGCGACATGCGAGACATCGACGCCGTGTGCGCGCAGCGTGCGCAGCGCGGCGCGGCCGAGATCATTGTCCGGCACCCGGCTGGCGAAGGCGACGTCATGACCGAGGCAGGCGAGCTGGGTGACGACATTGGCCTCGGCACCCGCGACCCAGACATCGAGCCGCGGCGACTGGAGCAGCAGCTCGCGCCCCGGCGGCGACAGCCGCAGCATGACCTCGCCGAACGCCAGCAGCCTGCCCATCGCTCTCCCCTAACCCGTTGCGCCGCCGTGTGTCGGGGCTGGGGAGAGCGGCGTCAACCGCGTGCGGTACCGGGCTCGGCGACGAAGCGTGCGATCACGTCCTTGGCGAGCCGCGCCGGGCGCTGCGTCGCGGCGTCGAGGCAGCACCACACGCTGCTCACCTCGGCGACGATCTCCTCGCCGCGCTTGAACAGGGTGCTGAAGAAGGTCCGCGCGCCCTGCGCCTTCTCCGCGATGACCTCGGCGACGATGCCGTCCTCCAGAAAGGTCGGGCGGCGATAGGTGATCTCATGCTTGAGCGCGACCCAGAGGTGCTGCGCCACCGCCTCGGGCGGCGCGACGCGCTCCCAATAGTCCATCACCGCGGCCTGCACCCACTTGAGATAAACCGCGTTGTTGACGTGGCCCATGAAGTCGATGTCCTCGTCCGCGACATGGACGGGATATGCGTGCGCGTGCGCGGTCATTGAATCGGTCTTCCGGTGGCGAGCGCCGAATGTACGGGATCGCACCGCGCCGCACAATGCGCTCGCCGACCCGCGCTGCACTGTAATGGCGCGCCTATCCGACTGCTGCCGTGCTCCCAACAAGGCGCGAACCGGGTGCCGGTCCCGCCGTGGTGTTCTAGGCGCCTGCCCCCCAGGAGCACGGCGACCTCTACTACAGCCCCTCGCCGCCGATCCATTGCGCGTTGGCGAGGCGGCGGGCGAGCGTCCAGTTCTGCTGCCGAATGTCGGGCACCGCTACCACCTCCCACAGCTCGCCGCGGGTCATCGGACCGATGCAGTAGAGTCGGTCGCTGATGCCGCCGTCGGCGGCGACGACGCGCGACTGGCGATCGACGTCGAGGCCGATCCGCAGCTCGTCGGGCCGGATCATCCCGGCGGCGAGCAGCTGGCGGATCAGCGGCTCGCGCGAGCGCAGCAGATCGCCCTGCGGCCCGGTGCAGTTGACGATCCGCGCCGCACGCGTCGTCGTCACTGCCTCGCCGCCGCGCGCGCGCCAGCGCAGCGACGCGTGGGTGCCGTCCGCCTCCGCCCCCGCCAGCTTGCCCGCGACGAAGCGCAGGCGCCCCGCCTCGACCAGCGCGTCGATCCGTCCCGCCACCGCGGGGGCGAGCCGGTGGCGGTGCACGTCCCAATAGGGCCGCAGGTGGCGGAGGAAACGCGCGCGCGTCACCGCATCGGCGCTGCCCCACATCATCTGGGTCACCGGGCGCAGCTCGTCGACCGCGGCGCGCCAGCCAATCACCTCGGCACGGTCGCGCACTGCGCGCACCAGCGCCGAGAGCGTCGCCGCAGGCCGCTCGCTCAGCCCCGGCCGCGGCGCGCCATCGGCGTGACGGCGCGGCACCAGCCCGCGCCGCGACAGCGCGAGGATTCGTCCGCGAAACCCCGCGGAGTCGAGCAGGAGCGCGGCGTCGACCGCGGTCAACCCCGTGCCGACCAGCACTACCTCGTCGCCATCGGTCAATCCCTCGGCGATGTCGCCGGCCCAGGGGTCGGCGCGATAGCAGCCGTCCGGCAGCGTCGCCGGATCGAGCCCGGGCGGGCTGTGCGGCGGCAGGTTGCCAAGCGCGAGCACGGCGACGTCGGCCTCGACGCGCCCGCCCTCGGCCAGCGTCAGCGCGAAGCCGCGCGAGCCGCAGTCGAGCGCGCAGACCTCGCCCGTCACCAGCGTCAGCCGCTCGGGATGGGCCGCGGCGGCCTCCTCGAGCATTGCGCGGAGATAGCGGCCGTAGATCTTGCGCGGCACGAAGGTGGTGCGCTCGCCCAGCCCCTCGCGCTCGAGCCAGCGGACGAAATGGTCGGGATCGTCGGGCAGCGCGCTCATGTTGCCGGCGCGGACGTTGAGCAGATGCTCGTCGTGCGCCGCGCTATAGGCGACGCCGCGCCCGACTTGCGAGGGACGGCGCTCGATCAGCGTGGCGCGCGGGCCGTCATGGCGGACGAGGTTGATCGCCAGCAGCGTGCCCGAGAAGCCGCCGCCGACGATCGCGACATGGTCGCCCGGCTGCACCAGCGTCACAGCCCCAGCTCGCTCATCTCGACTACGCGATGCTCGCGCGCGCTGATCTCGGCAGCGACCCCGATCGCGACCGCGCGCAGCCCGTCCTCGGCGCTCACCTGCACCGGCGCCTCGCCGCGCACCGCGGCGGCGAAGGCGAGATGCTGGTAATAGGTCGCGCCCTCGTGGCTGCCGGCGGCGTGCGCGACCGGATCGATCGGCACGGTCGCGCGCTCCACGTGCTTGGGATTGCCGAAGCCGGTGCGCGGCGAGAACACCAGCTCGCCCGGCGGGATCAGCACGTCGAGCCGCGCGGCGTCGCCGGTGGCGCTCATCTCCTCCTGGTGCTCGGCGCCGTCGGCGAACATGCAGAGGTCGAGCATGGCGCGGACGCCGTTGCTGAAGTCGACCGTGGTGAAGCTGTTGTCGATGATGTCGGGCCGCTCGCCGCCGTAGCGCTCGTCGAGATGGTTGACGTCCATCGCGCCCGAGCAATGGACGCGCACCGGCTCGGCGCCGGTGACCACGCGCATCAGGTCGAAGAAGTGGCAGCATTTCTCCACCATCGTGCCGCCGGTGTTGCGCGCGAAGCGGTTCCAGTCGCCGACCTTCCCGAGGAAGGGAAAGCGGTGCTCGCGGATCGACAGCATGCGCAGCGCACCGACGCGCCCGGCGTGGACCTGCGCGATGAACGCCGCGGCGGGCGGCATGAAGCGATATTCCATGCCGGTCCAGAACGGGGCGGCGCGCGCCGCGGCCCGCTCGACGATCCAGCGCGCGTCGTCGAGCGTGGTGGCGAGCGGCTTCTCGCACAGGATCGCGGCGTCGGTGGCGAACAGCGAGTCCAGCACGGCGCGGTGGGTGTGGTTGGGCGAGGCGATGACGATCGCATCGACCTCGGCGTCGCGCGTCAGCGTCTCGGCTGAGTCATAGACCGTTGCGCCCGCGGCGGCGTTGCCGAGCGCGTCACGCGCCCAGTCGAGCGAGGTCGGCACCGGATCGGCCAAGGCGACGACGCGAGCGCCGGGCACCAAAGCGATGTTGCGGAGGTGCTCGACCCCCATCATGCCCGTGCCGACCAATCCATACCTGATCTCGGCTACCATCACGTCCAACCCTGTGCCATGCCGCCGCGGATGACGACGCTGCGCCTATCGAACCAACCGCGCCCGCTCGGCAAGAGCGGGCTGACCGTCTCACCGCTCGCCTGGGGCATGTGGCGCCTCGCCGGCGACGACACCGCGCCGGTACGCGCGCTGATCGACGCCGCGCTCGATTCCGGCATCACTTTGTTCGACACCGCCGACATCTACGGTGCCGACGGGCCCGCCGGCTTCGGCTCCGCCGAGCAACTGTTTGGCCGCGCGCTCGCCGAGGATCGCGCGCTGCGTGATCGCATGGTGATCGCCACCAAAGGCGGCATCCGGCCCGGCATCCCGTACGATTCGAGCGCCGACTATCTCGCCGGCGCGCTCGACGATTCGCTGCGCCGCCTCGACGTCGAGGTGATCGACCTCTACCAGGTCCATCGCCGCGACTTCCTCACCCACCCGCAGGAGGTCGCCGCCGCGCTGACCCGGATGGTGGAGAGCGGCAAGGTGCGCGCGCTGGGAGTTTCCAACCATTCGGTGCACGAGCTGGAGGCGCTCCAGTCCTTCCTGACGCAGCCGCTGGCGAGCACCCAGCCCGAGTTCTCGCCGCTGCGCGCCGCGCCGCTGTTCGACGGCGTGCTCGACCAAGCGATGCGGCTCGATCTCGCGGTGCTCGCCTGGTCGCCGCTCGGCGGCGGGCGGCTGGCCGACCCGTCGCATCCGGCGACGCGGCTGCTGGCGGAGCATGGCGCCGCATTCGGCGTCGACGCGGCCACCGCGGCGCTGTCCTGGGTGATGGCGCATCCGGCGCGGGTGATCCCGATCATCGGCTCGCAGAACCCGGCGCGGCTGCGCGCCGCCGCCGCCGCCTACAAGGTCGAGTGGACGCGTCCGCGCTGGTACGCCGTGCTCGAGGCCGGCATCGGGGAGAAACTGCCATGACGCGCGCGCCCTGCGAGGTAAGCTGGTTCTCGGCGTTGTGTGACGACGATTATGAGTTCCTCGGCGTCCCCGACGAACGGCTGCGCTCGTCGTGGGAGCATTGCCGCGACATCGTGCTCCAGGCCGAGAGCGGCGGGTTCGACAATATCCTGCTGCCGTCGGGCTACACGCTGGGGATCGACACCACCGCCTTCGCCGCCGGCATCGCGCCGCTGCTGCGCCGGCTGTGGCTGCTGATGGCGGTGCGCGTCGGCGAGAGCTGGCCGCCGCAGCTCGCACGCCAGATCGCGACGATCGATCGGATGCTGGGCGGCCGGCTGACCGTCAACATCATCTCGAGCGACCTTCCGGGAGAGACGCTGGCGAGCGCGCCGCGCTACCGCCGCACCGTCGAGGCGATGCACATCCTGCGCACGCTGCTCGACGGCAAGTCGCTCGATCACCAGGGTGAGTTCTGGCAGCTCCAGCTCGATCCGCCCGGCGTCACCACCACGCTGGGGCGCTGCCCTTTGCTCTATTTCGGCGGCCTGTCCGAGGCGGCGCGCGACGCCGCGGCCGAGCAGGCCGACGTCTATCTGATGTGGCCCGATACGATCGAGGGCGTGCGCGGCATCATCGCCGATCTGCGCGCGCGCGCCGCGGCGAAGGGGCGGACGCTGCGCTTCGGCTATCGCGTCCATGTCGTGGTGCGCGAGAGCGAAGCCGAGGCGCGCGACGCCGCGGACCGGCTGCTGTCACGGCTCGACGACGCCACCGGCGCCGCGATCCGCGCGCGCTCGCTCGACTCGCAGTCGGCCGGCGTGCGGCGGCAGGCCGAGCTGCGCGAGGGCAGCGACGACGGCTATGCCGAGGCCAATCTGTGGACCGGCATCGGCCGCGCGCGCTCGGGCTGTGGCGCCGCGATCGTCGGCGACCCCGACCAGGTGCTCGCCAAGCTGGAGGCCTATCGCGCCGAGGGCATCGACGCCTTCATCCTCTCGGGCTATCCGCACGCCGCCGAGGCCGACCTGTTCGCGCGCCACGTGTTGCCGCGGCTCGACCACGCGCCGCTGGCGCGGTGAGCGCGGTGCGGCGGGGCGTTCGCGAGATGACCGAGCCGAGGCGTGTGTCACTTCTCGATCCTCTTCCTCTCCCCTCTCATCCCGGACTTGTTCCGGGATCCTCTGAGCCGCGCATCCTGCGATCGCGGCGTGCGCGGATGAGTGGACCCCGGCGCAGGGCGGGGGTGGCGGAGCGGGTAGCGGGTCAGCGGGTCCCAGCCGGGTGAACCGCAGCCTCGCCGATCTCGGCTCCGCTCGTCGCGCGCTGCTCTTCGCGCTGGTCATCACCGCGGGCGTGCTCAACCTGGTCGACCGCCAGATCATCGCGGTGCTCAAGCCGCAGATCGCCGCGGACCTCAACTGGAGCGACGACGATTACGGCACGCTCGCCGCCTGGTTCCAGGCCGGCGCGGCGGGTGGCTTCCTCGTCACCGGCTGGATCGCCGACCGGCTCGGGGTGAAATGGGCCAACCCGGTCGGCGTCGCGGCGTGGAGCGTCGCCGCGCTGCTCCACGGCTGGGCGCGCACCACGGTCGAGTTCGTGCTGGTCCGCGTCACGCTCGGCGCGACCGAGGCGATGGGCACGCCTACCGCGACCAAGACCGTCGCCGCGGTGCTGCCGCCGGCGTGGCGCTCGGCCGGCTTCGGCGTCAGCAACGCGGCGAGCAGCCTCGGCGCGATCCTCGCGCCGCTCGCCATCCCCGCCGCGGCGCTGCTGCTCGGCTGGCGCGGCACCTTCGCCGCGGCCGGGGTGATCGGGCTCGGCTGGGCGCTGGCCTGGCTGGTCGCCACGCGCGGGCTGCGGCTGGACTCGCCCGTCGCGGCGCCGGGCGCATCTGCGCCGGTCGATTATGGCCCGATCCTGCGCGAGCGGCGCACCTGGGCGGTCGCCGGCGCCAAGCTGCTGTCAGACGCAACCTGGTGGCTGCTGCTGTTCTGGCTGCCCGACTTCTTCCACCGCCGCTTCGGGCTGAGCGGGGTCGAGCTCGGCGTCCCGCTGGCGCTGGCGTATGGCGGCGCCGCGCTCGGCTCGCTGATCGGCGGCGGGATTGCGACCCGGCTGCTTGCGCTCGGGCATCGCGCCTGGGCGGTGCGGCGCGGCGTGATGCTGGCGGCGGCGCTGTGCGTACTGCCCGTGCCGCTCGCGCTGGCGACCTCGAGTTATCCCGCCGCGGTGGCGCTGATGGCGCTCGCACTGGCGGGGCATCAGGCCTTCTCCACCAACCTGTTTGCGCTGATCGCCGACATCGTGCCGCAGCAGAAGGTCGGGCGGGTCACCGCCTTCGGCTCGTTCAGCGGCAATGTCGGTGGCGTGGTGATCTCCAAGGTGGCGGGCGTCGTGTTGGCGGCGGGGCTCGGCTACCTGCCGCTGCTGCTGTTCGCCGGAATGTCATACCTGCTGGCGCTGGGCTGGATCGTGCTGCTGCTCGGCGCCGCGCTGCGTACGGCGAGTGCGACGTCCCGCGCCTGACCTAACGTCACGCGATCACACGATCAAAGCTGTTGCGCACGTCGCATGGTAGCGCTAACTCTATCGCCGACGCGGGCGTAGATCCGCTGCGAACCGAGAGGAGAACGCCCGAATGCGCCCATCCCGATCCACCGCCCGCCCTCTGCTGCTCGCCGCGATCGCATCGCTGCCGCTGATCGCCTGCTCGTCGCAGGACAGCACCTCCGCCGCCGCGGGCAACAACGCGACCGCCGAGACCGCCGGCTGGAACCAGGAGCGCGCGCCCGACGGTCGCTCGTACCTGTCACAACCGCTGGTGCGCGACATCTACACCGCCGATCCCTCGGCGCACGTCTGGGGCGACGGCAAGCTGTACGTCTATCCC
Organism: Sphingomonas phyllosphaerae; assembly: GCF_029623345.1. Taxonomy (GTDB): domain Bacteria; phylum Pseudomonadota; class Alphaproteobacteria; order Sphingomonadales; family Sphingomonadaceae; genus Sphingomonas; species Sphingomonas phyllosphaerae_C. The sequence continues at coordinate 5,902 of NZ_JAPYKH010000024.1, read as the reverse complement.
AGCCACGATATCCCGACCGAGACCAAGGACGACGATCTCGGCAACCAATATGCGATGCGCGACTATCGCGTGCTGCGGCTCGACGCGCCCGGCGGCAAGGTCACGGTCGGCCCGGTCGCGCTCGACGTGAAGGATGTGCCCTGGGCGTCGCAGCAGATGTGGGCACCCGACGCCGCCTTCAAGAACGGCACCTATTACCTCTATTTCCCCGCGCGCGACCGCACCAAGGACCGCAACGGACTGGGCGCGTTCCGCATCGGCGTCGCCACCTCGAACAACCCGATGGGCCCGTTCAAGGCCGAGCCCGAGGCGATCAAGGGCAGCTATTCGATGGACCCGGCGGTGTTCACCGACGCCGACGGCACGTCGTACATGTACTTCGGCGGCATCTGGGGCGGCCAGCTCCAGCGCTGGAAGGACGGCAAGTACGATCCCAACGGCAGCGACACCGACCTCAAGCAGGACGACCAGCCCGCGCTCACCGGCAAGGTCGCCAAGCTCAACGCCGACATGAAGAGCTTCGCCGAGACCCCGCGCGATGCGGTGATCCTCGACGAGAAGGGCAAGCCTGTGCTCGGCGGCGACCATGAGAAGCGTTTCTTCGAGGCCTCCTGGGTCTTCAAGCGCGGCGGGCAATATTATTACACCTACTCGACCGGCGACACGCACTTCCTCAACTACGCGATCGGCAAGACGCCGTACGGCCCGTTCACCTACAAGGGGCACATCCTCAAGCCGGTGCAGGGCTGGACGACGCACCACTCGATCGTCGAGTGGAAGGGCAAATGGTGGCTGTTCTATGCCGACACCCAGTTGTCGGGGAAGAACCACCTCCGCAACGTCAAGATGACCGAGCTCACGTTCAACCCGGACGGCACGATCCCGACGATCGACCCGTTCGTGAAGTAAGGCGGGCGGCGGCGTCCGGCTCGGTGCTCCCCGCGGGGCATCACCCCGGGTCCAATTGGGAAACGTCGCCGCATCTCGCACCCGGCCCCCACCTGGACCCCGGCGTTGGCCGAGGTGGTAGGAGGAGCGGCCAAAGCCTACCCTCTTCAGCGCTCTGACCTGGCAGAAAGCGAAACATGTTCCTCGGCATCGACATCGGCACCTCGGGCGTGAAGGCGGTCGTCATCGACCCCGCGGGCGCGATCGTCGCGCAGGGCACCGCCGCGCTTACCGTGCAGCGCCCGCACCCGCTCTGGTCCGAGCAGGACCCCGAGGCATGGTGGCAGGCGACCGAGGCAGCGGTGCGCGCGCTTCCGACGGACGTGCGCCGCTCGGTGCGCGGCATCGGGCTCGCCGGCCAGATGCACGGTGCGACGCTGCTCGGCGCCGACGACCGCCCGCTGCGCCCCGCGATCCTGTGGAACGACGGGCGCTCCTTCGCCGAGTGCGCCGAGCTGGAGGCCAAGGCGCCCGAGCTGCACCAGGTCGCCGCCAACCTCGCCATGCCCGGCTTCACCGCGCCCAAGCTTCTCTGGATCGCGCACCACGAGCCCGAGGTCTTCGCCGCGATCCGCACCGTGCTGCTGCCCAAGGACCATGTCCGGCTGCGCATGACCGGCGAGAAAGCGAGCGACGTGTCCGACGCCGCCGGCACGTTGTGGCTCGACGTGGCGAAGCGCGACTGGAGCGACGACCTGCTCGCCGCAACCGGGCTCAGCCGCGAGCAGATGCCGCGCGCGGTGGAGGGCAGCGACGTCGCCGGCAGGCTGCGCGCCGAGATCGCCGAGCGCTGGGGCATGGACCAGGTACCGGTCGCGGGCGGCGGCGGCGACAATGCCGCGGGCGCGGCGGGCGTCGGCGTGGTCAAGGACGGCGACGCGCTGCTGTCGCTCGGCACCTCGGGCGTGATCTTCGTCGCCACCGCCGAGCTGCGCGCCAACCCGGCGGCCGCGGTCCATGCCTTCTGCCACTGCCTGCCGAACCTGTGGCATCAGATGGCGGTGCATCTCTCCGCTGCGGTCTGCGTCGACTGGGCGGCACGGCTGATCGGCGCGGCGGGTGCGGCCGAGCTGTTCGCGCGCGCGGAGTCGGCGGGCGTCGGCAACGGCCCCGAGCTGTTCCTCCCCTATCTCTCGGGCGAGCGCACGCCGCACAACGATGCGCAAGTGCGCGGCGGCTTCCTGCGGCTCGACCATGACACCACGCCCGAGCGGCTCGCCCAGGCGGTGCTCGAGGGCGTCGCCTTCGCGCTGGCCGACGGCGTGCGCGTGCTCCGCGAGTCGGGCACCGCGGTCGAGCGGCTGTCGGTGATCGGCGGCGGCGCGCGCTCGCGCTACTGGGGCGAGACGCTCGCCGCCGCGCTCGAGGTCGAGCTCGCCTATCTCAAGGGCGGCGAGGTCGGCCCGGCGATGGGCGCCGCGCGGCTGGCGCAGCTCGCCGTCGACGGCGGCACGCCCGCCGAGGTCTGCGTCGCGCCGTCGGTCAGCCATATCGTTACGCCCGACGCCGCGCTGCTCGACCGGCTCGCCCCCAAGCGCGCCGCCTTTCGCGACGCCTACCCCCGCATCAAACCCTGATCTTCGTATCCGCCTAGAGGAGCTATCGATGGCCACCGACTTCTTCGCCGACATCCCTCAGATCAAATATGAGGGCCCCGACAGCGACAACGAGCTCGCTTACCGCTTCTACGACAAGGACCGCGTGGTGCTCGGCAAGCGGATGGAGGACCATCTCCGCTTCGCCGCCTGCTTCTGGCACACCTTCTGCTGGCCCGGTTCGGACGTGTTCGGCGGCGGCACCTTCAACCGCCCGTGGCACGCCGGCGCCAACGACAGCGCCGCCGCGGCGCAGAAGCGCGAGGTGGCGTTCGACTTCTTCGCCAAGCTCGACGTGCCTTATTACTGCTTCCACGACGTCGACGTGATGGCCGACGCGCACGGCGTCGCCGAGCATCGCCGTTTCTTCGCCGAGGCGGTCGATCATCTCGAGAAGCTGCAGGCCTCGTCGGGCCGCAAGCTGCTGTGGGGCACCGCCAACCTGTTCAGCCACCCGCGCTTCGCCGCCGGCGGCGCGACCAATCCCGACCCCGAGGTCTTCGCCTTCGGCGCGGTGCAGGTGCGCGACGCGCTCGAGGCGACGCATCGGCTCGGCGGCCAGAACTACGTGCTGTGGGGCGGTCGCGAGGGCTATGAGTCGCTCCACAACACCGATCTCAAGCGCGAGCTCGACAATCTCGGCCGCTTCCTCAGCCTCGTCGTCGAGCACAAGCACAAGATCGGCTTCGACGGCACCATCCTGATCGAGCCGAAGCCGCACGAGCCGACCAAGCACCAGTACGACTTCGACACCGCCACGGTGTACGGCTTTCTCAAGCGCTACGGTCTCGAGAATGAGGTCAAGGTCAACATCGAGGCGAACCACGCCACGCTCGCGGGCCACACCTTCGAGCATGAGATCGCCACCGCCAACGCGCTCGGCATCTTCGGCTCGATTGACGCCAACCGCGGCGATCCGCAGAACGGCTGGGACACCGACCAATTCCCCAACTCGGTCGAGGAACTGACGCTGGCGATGCTCGAGATCATCCGTGCGGGCGGCTTCACCACCGGCGGGTTCAACTTCGACGCCAAGGTGCGGCGCCAGTCGATCGACGCGACCGACCTGTTCTACGGCCATGTCGGCGGCATCGACACAGTGGCGCGCGGGCTGCTCAACGCGGCGAAGCTGATCGAGGACGGCCGGCTCGATTCGATCAAGCGCGACCGCTACGCCGGCTGGGACGCCGCGTTCGGCCAGCAGGTGTCGAGCCTCGACCTCGCCGGGATCGCCGATCTCGCCGAGCGCGAGAACGTCGACCCGCGCCCGCGCTCGGGCCAGCAGGAGCGGATTGAGAACCTGCTCAACCGCTTCATCTGAGGGTGACGGTGGGACGGTGTGAGTCGCCCCGCCTCTCCACACAGTGACGTGACAGTCTAACATCCGGCCTGTTCCCCGGCGAAAGCCGGGGTCCAGTCGGAAAGGCCGGGGTGAGACCAACAAACCTCCCCAACCTGGGCCCCGGCATTCGCCGGGGAACAGCGAGGGAGTAGGTAGGCCGCAACTCCACCCAGGCTTGCGCCCCCTCCCCTCGACGCCTAAATATGTCGGACTAATTCCCCAAAGCCGAGGATTTCCATGATCGACGGAGCGATGCTGATCGGTGCCGAGCTGCGCCAGGCCGAGGCGCGGTTCACCGCGGTCGACCCGGCGAAGGGCGCGCCCCTCACCCCGACCTTCTCCTCGGCCGGCCCGGACGCGGTCGCTGACGCCAGCGAACTCGCCGCCGCGGCCTTTCCGGCCTATGCCGCGACCGCGCCCGAGGATCGCGCCGCCTTCCTCGAAGCGATCGCCGACGAGATCGTAGCGCTCGGCGATCAACTGATCGAGCGCGCGCAGCAGGAGAGCGGTCTCCCGCGCGCGCGGCTCGAGGGCGAGCGCGGCCGCACCGTCGGCCAGCTCAAGCTGTTCGCGCAGATGGTGCGTCAGGGCGACTGGCTCGACGCCACGATCGACCCCGCTTTGCCTGACCGCCAGCCACTGCCGCGCCCCGACCTGCGTCGGATGAACGTCGCGGTCGGTCCGGTGGCGGTGTTCGGCGCCTCCAACTTCCCGCTCGCTTTCTCGGTCGCAGGCGGCGACACCGCCTCGGCGCTCGCCGCCGGCTGCCCGGTAGTGGTCAAGGGCCATCCGGCGCACCCCGGCACGGGCGAGCTGGTGGCGCGCGCGATCCGCGCCGCGGTCGACAAGGCCGGCCTGCCCGCCGGCGTCTTCTCCTATCTGCCGGGCGAGACCAACCGCCTTGGCGAGGCACTGGTCGCCGATCGCCGCATCAAGGCGGTGGGCTTTACCGGCTCGCGCGGCGGCGGGCTCGCGCTGGTGAAGATCGCGGCGTCGCGTTCCGAGCCGATCCCGGTCTATGCCGAGATGTCGAGCATCAACCCGGTCGTCATCATGCCGCACGCGCTCGAGACGCGCGGCGAGGCGCTGGCGCCCGCCTATGTCCAGTCGCTGACGATGGGCGCGGGGCAGTTCTGCACCAATCCGGGCCTCGTGCTCGCGATCGCGGGCGAGGCGCTCGACGCCTTCGTCGCCGCGGCGGGACGCGCGCTGACCGAGAGCGCGCCCGCGACGATGCTGTCGCCGGGCATCCATGCCAGCTTCGAGCAGGGCGTGGAGGCGCTGGCACGCCACAGCGCGGTGACGACGGTGGCGCGCGGCAAGGTCGGCGAGGGCGTGAACCAGGCGGTGGGCGCGCTGTTCCGCGCCGAGGCGGCGAGCTTCCTCGCCGATCGCGCGCTCGGCCACGAGGTGTTCGGCTCGTCCTCGATCGTGGTGGCCTGCCGCGACATGGACGAGGTGCGCCAGGTGATCGCGAGCCTCGAAGGCCAGCTCACCGCGACGCTCCATCTCGACGCCGAGGACGAGGCCGAGGCCAAGACGCTGATCCCGGTGCTCGCCGATCGTGTCGGCCGCATCCTGGTCAACGGCTGGCCCACGGGCGTCGAAGTGAGCCACGCGATGGTACACGGCGGTCCCTTCCCCGCGACGAGCGACGGCCGCACCACCTCGGTCGGCACGGCGGCGATCTACCGCTTCCTGCGCCCGGTGAGCCTGCAGAACCTGCCCGCATCGCTGCTGCCCGAGGCGCTGGCGGACGCCAATCCCTGGGGCGTGGCGCGCCGGCTCGACGGCAAGCGCGAGGCGTCGCCGCGGTAATCTGGGCGTCTGCGTATAGCTAGGGAGGGCGGCCCTGCGGGGCCGCCCTTTTCGTTGGTAGCGGCCGCGGGGCGGAGGAGCGTACGCGAGCTGCCCTCACCTCGCGAGTAGCGACCATGTCGCGCGCTGTCCCATGACATCGGCATGGCGCGCTCCCCCCTGGCAGGACGAGACGACAACGCCCGTCGCGCGGCCGGCC